>NZ_CP013387.1:1376057-2752114 GCF_001523745.2 Burkholderia mayonis | reverse complement strand
GCGATTGCTCGATTCGCCTGATTCGATTTCTTCCGTAACGAAAAACGGGGTCCGCTGGGCCCCGTTTCTTTTGGGTGCGCCCGGCAGGGCGCACCTACTCGGAGGTGAAAGTCCTCTACAGCCCGGCAAGGGGAAGTGTTAGCCGAACGGCAAGGGTGTCGAGGGTCACTGCGAATCTGGAGGAAGCCGAAGGCAAAGCGCTGGCTTGACGAACAGGAAGCGGATATGAGGCGGCGTGGCGGGGTGAGGTGCCCATATGGGTTTGGCCGGGCCGCAAATGCCTGGCAAGCGGTGCAACGAGCCCAAGGCTATCTCAAGGAAGGCCACCGCTGAGTGGTTGCCGCGTTGAACCCAGTGCTGCGCGGCTGGGCCTCGTACTTCCGGCTGACGGAAGTGCGAGGGGTGTCGCAGGACGTGGATGGGTGGACACGACGCAAACTGCGCTGCCTGATATGGCGGCAATGGAAGTGCCCGGCCACTCGTAACAGGAAGCTTCAGGCTCACGGACTGGATCCGACGCGGGCCCGGAAGTCGGCCAGCAATGGCCGGGGCCCTTGGTGGAATGCTGGAGCGAGCCACATGGGTGCGGCATACCCCAGAGCTACTTCGACGCATCAGGGTTGTTCTCGGGGCTGGACATCCAGCGGCGCTTCCGTGTGCTCAGTGAACCGCCGTATGCGGAACCGCCCGTCCATGTATGTGAGAGGGCGACGGGGGCAACCCCGTCCCCTACTCGATTCCATTCGGTTCAGTTCGACAGCAGCATCCGCTCGAGCTGCTGCAGGATGTCGTCCCGTTTTTCTCGGGTCAGGCCGCGCAGCCGCAGTTCCAAGCGATCCTCGCCATACGATTTCAGATCGCCGACCGACATGCCGTTCAGCTTGATCTCGTGCCGTTGCGCATATCGCTGCCGGCTCGCGGGTTTCGGGTTTTCCTGCGCGGTCGCCCTTCCCTTCACGATGTCGGCCACCTGACGGGTGCTGAGATCGTCGGACAGAATCTTGTTGATGAGGCGCAGTGTCGCGTCAGTGCCGCGCGCTGTGTGGTAGCGGCCGACCTGATACGCCATGTTCGAACCGAAGCGATCCGGGCGCGCGACCATTTCCTGCATCACGGCTTCCGGCAGCTTGCCGATTGAAAGCGCGACGGCAACTGTCGACTCGTCGAGTCCGAGATGCTCGGCAAGCTCTTTTTGGCTCTGGAAGTAACTCTCCTCGAGGAAGCGCTTCCAGACGACCGCATTGTCGAAAACCGTTTGCGAGTCGCGCTGGACGTTGAGGTCGTAACCGAGCTTGTAACTCTGAATGCCGATCGGCAGATCGATGACGATCGCCCTGACCAATTCCTTGTTCGCTTCCTTCAATGCACGGACGCGGCGCCCGCCGTCGCTGACGAAGTAGGAGCCGGGATTGTCGTAGTCGGGAATGACGTGAATCGCTTGCTGCTGCCCTTGCTTCGCCAGATTGACGGCTAACTCCGCGATCGACGACTTCAAATAGAAGTGCCGCGGATTGAAGGGGCTCGGCTTGATCGTCTTGAGTGGCAGTTCGATCACTTGGCCGGGCTGATAGCGATTTTCGATTCGCCACGCACGATACTGGCTCGATTCGTCGATCGAGTCCGTGGTCGACGGCGTTTCAACGATCGTGACAGGGATATTCTTCTTTGGCGATTTGCCGGCAGGAGTAGCCGGCGTTGCGGTGTCGGATTTGACGAGGCCGTCGATCGCATTGAGTCGATCGAGCGCCGTGCGTTTTTCGCTGGTCGTGATGTCGGGGCGCGCTTGGAAGCCTTTGGCGAATTGGGAGGGTTTCATTCAGGGTCCTTTATGCGCATAAAGTCAGGGCAGCATTGCGACGATCTCGTCGGCACATGCACGGATTTCCGCCGCTGCGAGCTTTGCGCCGCGGTCGTTCATTTGCAAGACGGTTTGGCCTAGCGCCATGGCTTGCTTATAGGCTTCGCGCGTGGGAATTTGTGTCCTGAGAAGCGGGAAGCCGAGTTCTTCAAGCGCGCGCTTCAATTCACGCGTGAGCATCCGCTTCTCCTCGGTCTTGTTCAATAGGAACACGGCGCGGAGATCTTCGTTCATCACCTGCGCCTGCTGAATCAGTTTGACGAGACCGACGCTCGACCAATAGTCCGCCGGCGACGATGAAGTCGGGATCACCGCGATCGTCGCGGCGAGCAACACGACGCCAGACACCTTCTCGGTAATCGACGGTGGGCAGTCGACGATGATGATGTCGTAGTCGCTGATGAACTTCTTGATCTCGCGATGAATTTGGCTGCCGGCCTCGGCGAGATTGACGACGGGAAACGGGATGCCGGTTTCACTGTCAGCGGAGGCGCTGGACCAATGAACGAGGGTGTTTTGGCCGTCGGCGTCGATCACCAGGACGCGTTGTCCTTTTTCGTGGAACGCGGCGCCGAGATGCATCGCGATGGTGCTCTTACCGACTCCGCCCTTTTGTTGAGTGACTGCAATGATTTCAGCTGCCATTTTCACTCCTATTTTGATCAGGGGATTTTACCGGACGATTTTTTTATTTCAATGAATTTGTTGCGAACTGGCGACGCACTGACCGTTTGGCCGATGGTTTATGCGCATAAAGCCAGCGGGTGGTGCGTATGTTGTATGGGGCCATGAGGAGGAAGCCTGCTAGCGGGCAGTCGAATCGGTACTCTGCGATTGGTCCATTTGTATGGACAGATCTGTTGTGCGTCGAGACTGGCTGGCATGTGCTTGAAACGGCGATGCATCATTGATGACGCCAACGCCAACGCCAACGCCAACGCCAACGCCAACGCCAACGCCAACGCCAACGCCAACGCCAACGCCAACGCCAACGCCAACGCCAACGCCAACGCCAACGCCAACGCCAACGCCAACGCCAACGCCAACGCCAACGCCAACGCCAACGCCAACGCCAACGCCAACGCCAACGCCAACGCCAACGCCAACGCCAACGCCAACGCCAACGCCAACGCCAACGCCAACGCCAACGCCAACGCCAACGCCAACGCCAACGCCAACGTTGCGGTCGGCTTTATGCGCATAAACCGGGATACAGCGATCGATGCGGTCGCTCGACGCTGCATTGCGCGCGACGTCTTAGATTGCCATTGCAGCGCCGGAATTCGGAGCGCGTCGATTAGTCAACCATGCATGGGCCGGCAGATTGCGCATTTTGCCCAGCGTAACGAGCTACCCCGTTGCACGGCCGCTACAATACCCTCGCCTTTGACCCACTTTCACTAGCAGACCGATGATCACGATCTATCACAACCCCCGCTGCTCCAAATCTCGCGAAACGCTGGCGTTGCTCGAGACGCTCAATCAGACCGCCGGAGAGGCAATCAATGTCGTCGAATACCTGAAGCAACCGCCGACCGTCGCGCAATTGAAGGTGCTACATCGGCAACTTGGGCGCCCGGTGCGCGAGATGATTCGTGATAACGAAGCACCTTATAAGGACCTCAATCTCGCAGATGCATGGAGTTGACCCGTTTCCGTGGACACCTATCCTTTGGAACAGGAGGTGCCTGCCATGGGAAAGCACCACAACCCCTACGCGCCGGAATTTCGGGCGCAAATGGTCGAGTTAGTCAAAGCCGGGCGCTCGCCAGAAGAGCTTGCGCGTGAGTTCGAGCCGACGGCGCAAACGATCTACAACTGGGTCGCGCAAGCCGATCGCGACAGCGGCAAGCGGCATGATGGCTTGACGACAGCGGAGCGCGAAGAGCTTACGCGACTTCGTCGCGAGAATCGCCAACTGCGGCTTGAACGAGAGATCCTCTCAAAAGCCGCGGCCTGGTTTGCACGGGAGACCGGAACGGTGCCCGAAAAGGGTTCGAATTCATGAAAGCGAACCAGGCCAGCTTGCCTATTGCGACGATGGCGCGGCTGCTGCAGATTTCGGCCAGCGGCTATTACGCGTGGATCTCGCGCAGCCCATCGAAACGGGCGTGCAGCGACACCGATCTGCTCGGGCGTATTCGAGCCATTCATGCAAGCTCGCGCGGCACGTACGGCATGCCTCGCATCCATGCGGAGCTTGTCGAGCATGGCATGCATGTCGGGCGCAAACGTATTGCCAGTCTGATGCGTATAGCGGGTCTGTGCGGCGTGAGCCGGCGGCGCTGGATCAACACGACGCGGCGGCAGCCCGGCGCACGGCCCGCACCCGATCTCGTGCAACGGCACTTCGTGGCCGACGCCCCCAACCGACTGTGGGTAGCCGATGCCACCTACGTGCCGACAGCCGAAGGCTTCCTCTATCTCGCCGTCGTGCTCGATGTCTTCAGTCGCCGCATTGTCGGCTGGGCGATGTCCAATCATCTGTACACGGAGCTGATGCTGCGTGCGCTCGACATGGCCCTCGTGCAGCGTCGCCCCGAGGGCGTCATTCATCACTCGGATCAAGGGTGCCAATACACGTCGCTTGCCTTCGGCCGGCGCTGTCGCGAAGCGGGGGTACGCCCCTCGATGGGCACAGTGGGCGATTGCTTCGACAACGCCATGTGCGAGAGCTTCTTTGCCACGCTCGAATGCGAACTGCTGGCCCGCTCGCATTTCCAATCGCACGAGCAAGCTCGACGTGAGTTGTTCGCCTTCATTGAGGGCTGGTACAACCTCGGCCGCCGACACAGCGCGATCGGCTACCACACACCAATCCGCTACGAAACGATGTATCAACAAAAAATGCCCGCTGCGGGCGAGTTGCCCACCGCCGGCCGGCATCGCGGTCGTGATAGGCGACCCGCCGACCGACCGTGGACAACTCGCGCAAACGCCCAACCTGGAGGACATCAACCGAGAGAAGATTCAACTGTCTAACCGTCCACGGAAACGGGTCACCCCCAGCAGGCGTTTCGGATGCGCAGTTGTATGACGCGATCGCAGAGCATCCGATCCTGCTTCAGCGTCCGATTGTCGTGCGTGGCGACAAAGCTGCGATCGGCCGCCCGCCAGAGACAGTGATGTCTTTGTTTGAATAATTATTAGAAAATTAATAATTCTAATGGGGCGACGGTTCGGCGGTTTTATCTATCGTCAATATGCGCCGGGCCTGAGTCGCTCCATCGGGCTCGCGTCGTGCGAAAAGTTGTGTGGCCGGGCGCAGATCCGGGGGCGCTGCCGCTCATCTAGATTCAGAGCAACGTCATGCGAATGTCGGATTCGCACAAACACAAACGCTCTTACAAAGACGATCACCCGCGACTCCTCGCCGGCCCAGCCGTACACAACCCGCACACATCACCGCACACATCACCGCACACATCACCGCACACATCACCGCACACATCACCGCACGTTCACTCGCTCCGTTCCGCCTCGTTCCCGCCCGCGACGCGCGCCGCCTCCCGCAGCAAGCGAATCTGCATACGATAATTGCGGCAACCGCTGCAAGCCGGCAGGTGCACCCGTACCCTGAGTCGTTCGTCGAGCGACAACGGGCGATCGAGTGCGTCCGACAGCAGCCGCGTGATGTCCTTACATTTCCCCAGTAGCATCTTCGGTCGTCAGGCCTTTTTCGGTGAGACAGGTGCGCAGCCGGGTCCGCGCGCGGTACAGCAGAACGCTGCAGTGATTCGCCTTCAACTCGAGCTCCATGCAGATGTCGTCGATTGCGAAGTCGAGGAATTCGCGCATCATGAACACGCGGCCGATCTGCTCCGGCAGATGGTCGAGACACATCTCGAACAGCATCCAGAACTGCCGCTGCTGCAGGACCGTTTCCGGCTTGGGCCACGGACGCGGCTTCGCTTGCGGCGCCCAGTGACCATTGTCTGAGAATAGCTCGCGATCGAGAAGCGTTTCGCCGTCGAGTTCGGCATCGAGCGCGGACGCGTTGATGGTCCGCCGCCGCGCCCGCATCGTGTCGATCAGTTTGTTGCGCAGAATGCCGAACACCCAGGTCTTGTGGCTCGACTGTGCGTCGAAGCGCTCCGCCTGCGCCCACGCGGCCGCGAGCGCTTCCTGGACCGCGTCTTCGGCGGCATCGGCGTCGCGCAGTTGCAGGCGCGCGAAGCGGAGTAAATCGTGACGCAATTGTGCGAGGTAGACGGGATCGTCGTGCGCGGTGCGCGCGTGCTGCATGAGATGGCTTCCGGTTCATGCCCGCGCGCATACGGCACGCATGGGCGGCAGCGCAAGATTATCCATGCGGTGCGCGTCGTTGCAAGTTGCATTGCAAGCGACGCGCGTCGCCTTCGGGCGCGACCGCGTTTCTCGATGCGGCACCGCGCGCTATGCTGACATCGTATGCCGCACCGGCGATCGGTGGCGGAGCCGTGAAATACATCCGGACGACACAAATGTAACCGACACACATATTCATCAGGTTATCCACAGATTCTGTGGAAAACTTTGTGGAAATCTGGTTCAAAGCCCCGATGCACTGGGACTCAAGCTGGCTTGCTCATAAAAGGGCCGATTGATGCGCAATCGGGAACGAATCCGAACGATTACCTGCTGAACGGAAGGGGAATCAGATGGCTTATCGTATTGCAGTGATTGTCGGCAGTCTGCGACGCGAGTCGTTCAATCGCGCACTCGCAACGGCGGTGGGTTCGCTCGCGCCGGCCGATCTGTTGTTCGAATCGGTCGATATCGGCTCGCTGCCGCTTTACAGTCAGGACTACGACGCCGATTTTCCCGACGTCGCAAAGCGTTTCAAACAGACGATCGAAGCGGCGCAGGGCCTGCTGTTCGTCACACCCGAGTACAACCGCTCGATGCCGGGCGTGCTGAAGAACGCGCTCGACTGGGGTTCGCGTCCGTGGGGTGGCAATTCGTGGACGGGCAAGCCGGCCGCCGTGCTCGGCACGTCGCCCGGCGCGACCGGCACCGCGCTCGCGCAGCAGCACCTGCGCAACGTGCTTGCGTATCTCGACGTCCCGACACTCGGCCAGCCCGAAGTGTTCATCAAGCATGACGCGTCGAAGATCGACGCGCAGGGCAACATCGTCAACGACGACACGCGCAAGTTCCTGCAGGGTTTCGTCGATCGCTATGCGGACTGGGTGCGGCGGCACGCGAAGTTGGTTTGACGGTCGATCGGCCGGGAGGGATCCGGATGCCATGGCGAACGCGTTTGCACATGTTCGCCATGGCGTCGCCAGCAACCACCATCCCCACAACCGAATAAGCAAACCAGTCAGTCCGCCGAACTCAATCCGCAAGCCGCGCATCGCGCTCGTGCTGGATCTTCAGCAGCATATCGTCGAGCAGCGCGATGTCGAACGGCTTCGACAGCAAGCGCGCATGCACGCGGCGCGTCCGGTCGAACTCCTCCGCGTAGCCGGTGACGAGAATTACCGGCAGCTTCGCATCGCCGCGCTCGATCGCTTCCGCGAGGTCGATCCCGTTCATCGTGCCGGGCATGTGGATATCCGAGATCACGAGATCGAACGCGCCGGGCGCCGCCGGCTCGGCGCCCGCTTCGGTCAGCATGCGCAACGCGTCATCCGCGTTCGGCGCGTATGCGACCCGGTGGCCGAGCAGCTCGAGCAGCGCCTCGGTGCCCGCCGCGACTTCGCTATTGTCTTCGACGAGCAGGATCCGCAGTCCTGCGGGCGTCGACGCCGCGGCCGGCCTGTCGGTCGCGTCCGGCGCGACGACGGACGGCGCGACGTCTGTCGTGCGCGGCAGATAGAGCCGCACCGACGTGCCGGCGCCGACTTCGCTGTCGATCGTCGCGAGGCCGCCCGAGCGCTCGCAGAACGCGAACACCTGCGGCAACCCGAGCCCAGTGCCCATCCCCTTCGCCTTCGTCGTGAAGAGCGGCTCGAACGCGCGCGCGAGCACGTCGGGCGGCATGCCCAGGCCCGTGTCCTCGACCGAGATCTGCACGAAGTCGCCCGTCAGCGGAAAGCCGTCCTCGCGGCGGAACGTGATGTTGTGCGCGCCGATCTTGAAGCGGCCGCCTTGCGGCATTGCGTCGCGGGCGTTGACGGCGAGATTGATCACTGCGAGCTCGAGTTCCGCGACGTCGACGCGCACGGGCCACAAGTCGAGCTGCGTATCGACGGCGAGCGTCGACTTCGAGCCGAGCGACGTCTTCAGCAATTCTCGGCATGACGCGAGCCACTGCGCGACGTCGATCGTCTCGCTGCGCAACGGCTGCTTGCGCGCGACGCCGAGCAACTGGCGCGTCAGCGACTGGCCGTTCTTCAGCGCGCGCTCGATCGCCGCGAGCTCGGTGTCGAGATGCTGGACGCCGCGCCGCCGCGCGATCTGCACGTTGCTCGAGATGATCATCAGCAGGTTGTTGAAGTCGTGCGCGACGCTGCCGACGAGATTGCCGAGCGCCTCCATCTTGCGCGACTGCCGGTATGCCGATTCGATCGAGCGCCGCATCGACGCCTCCGCCTGCCAGCGCTCCCACGCCTCCTCTTCGGCGCGCAGCCGCTTGAGCGACAGCCAGATCACGCCCCACAGCGCGGCGGACGGCGCGAACATCGAGATGAACAGGACGCTCAGGTGCTCGTACCAGGCGCGGCGGATCGCGGACGTGCGGTACGCGCACGACACGAACACCGGATAGCTGCCGACCTGCCGGTACGCGACGATCTCGCTGTCGCCGTCGCGCCTCACGCGCACGACGCCCGCGCGCTGCTCGCCCTGTGCGCTGCCGAACGGCGTCGCGCTGTCGGCTTGCGCGGCGGCGTCGTCCGACGCGCCGTGCGGCGCGGGCGGATACGACGCGAGCACGGCGCCGTCGCTGCGCGTGAGCGCCACCGACATCGGCGTGTCTTCGCCGCCGAGCAGGTCGCGATAGAACGCGTTGAAATACGACGACTTCAACGCGATCGACACCATCCCCGCAAACGTTCCATCGCTATGGCGTCGCGCGACGCCCGTGTTGAACACGGGTCCCGGATTCGCCGCCTTGAGCGGGCCCGGCATCACGCGCGAGATGTGCTCGATCACCTTGCCGTCGCGGATGCCGACGAAATCGTCGCGATTTGCGATCGACGCATACGGCGCCGGGTAATAGAGGCTGTTCGCGAGCAGCATCCCGCTCGCGCCGAAGATCGATACCGACGCGACCTGCGGATAGCCGCCGCCGATCGTGTTGAGCGCGTCGTGGATGTCGGCTTCGGCGTTGCGGACCGCGGCGTCGTCGAGATCCTGGACGAGATCGACGATCCGGGCATCCAGCGTCTCCGACAAATCGAACACCTTCAGCGCGTGCTCTTCGGCGACGCGCACCGTGCGCATCGTCACGTCGCGCGCGGTGGCTTCGCGCGTGCGCATGTCGTTGTAAGCCATCACCGCGACGTACACGCACGGCAGCACGATCGCGGCGACGAGCATCACGATGAGCGTCACGCGCCGCACCGCGAAGTCGTGTTCAGGCGCGCCGGCTGCGAACGACGCGTCGTCTTCCCAATCGTTGTCGGGCGGTGTCGAGCGTGAGGCGTCGGGCCGATCGGGCGTCATGGTTGGCGAACGAATGCAAGAGGATTGATCGGCATCTTAAACGAGTCGTGCATGCGCGCCCGCATGCGGCGCGGGCATTGCGCAAGCCCGGATTTCCGGCGTTTCCGGCGGCTTCGCGCAAACAGCGACGAATTCAAAAGCGCAAACGTAAGCAAAAGAATAATTTGCGTGCTTATCGCAAAAACAATTCGAGCTGTTCCCGGATTCGAATTCGAGCTAATCAATTTTGTTCGAACGGAGAAAAATGGCGAGTTGCAACGCCCCGGGTTTACTCCCAGAATCCCGCATCGCTTTCCTGTGCGGAACATGCCCGCGATGTCCGGGCGCAGCCTCGACGAGGTCCATTCGCGAACGGGCGCGTGCGGCGCGCCGAGCCGGTTCTTGCGAGCCGAGCGGTGCGCGCGTGGTCCGTCCCTCGTATCGCCAGTTGCACCTTGCCTAAAGAAGCGCGGCGAACCGTCGTTAACGCGAGACACACGACTCCGTTTACCGCTACGACAGCCATGCCTCTGCCGATTGTGATCGCCGACGATTCCTTGCTTGCTCGCAAGCTGCTGACGAAGGCGCTGCCGGTGGACTGGGACGTCGACGTGAATTATGCGTCGAACGGTCGCGAAGCGCTGACGCTGTATCGCGACGGCAAGGCATCGGTGATGTTTCTCGATCTGACGATGCCGGACATGAGCGGCTACGAAGTGCTCGAGACATTGCGCGGCGAGGATCTGAACACGTTCGTGATCGTCGTGTCCGCCGATATCCAACCGATGGCGCAGGCACGCGTGCGCGAGCTGGGCGCGGCGGCTTTCGTCGCCAAGCCCGTCACCTCGGAAGCATTGCTGCCCATTCTCAAGGAGTATGGGTTGTATGTCTGAGATGGTGTTGACGGCGGAGCAACGCGACGCCCTGCAGGAGATCGCCAACCTCGCGATGGGACGCGCGGCGGCGCGTCTCGCGCTTCTCCTCGGCACCTTCATCGAGCTGTCGGTGCCGCGCGTGCGCGTCGTGCGCGCGGCCGACGTCGGCCGCGTGCTGCGCGACATGACGGGCATTCACGACCACGTGACCGCCGTGCGCCAGGGGTTTCGCTCCGACATCAAGGGCGAGGCGCTGATGCTGTGCCGCAGCGCGGGCGTCGGCCAGCTCGTGTCGCTCGTCGACGACGCCTACGCGGACGACGAATTCGGAACCGTCACGCAGGCCGAGCTCGTGTTCGACATGGCCAACGTGTTGATGGGCGCGTGCGTGTCGTCGATTCTCGACGAGCTCGGGCGCACGCCGGTGTTTTCGCCGCCGGGGCTGCTCGGCGAAGACATCGCGCTCGACGACGCATTTCAGCCCGACGTGCTTGCATGGAGCGAGACGCTCCTTCTCGAAGTGAACTTCGGCGTCGCGGACGACGGCGCCCGTACGCATTTCGTGATGCTGCTCGCGGAAGACTCGATTCGCCACATGAGCGACGCCCTCGATACGTTGCTGTCCAGCTTATGAACCTTCTTTCTTCGCTGAGCGATCTCGTCATCGAACGGGTCAGCTTCGGTATTTTCGTGCTCGACCGCGAGATGAAGGTACTCATGTGGAACCGGTTCATGCAGGACCACAGCGGCGTCGCCGCCGCCGACGTGATCGGCCGCAATCTGTTCGACTGCTTTCCGGAGCTGCCGCGCGCGTGGCTGTCGCGCAAGATCGAGAGCGTGTTCCAGCTCGGCAGCTTCGCGTTCAGCTCGTGGGAGCAGCGTCCGTATCTGTTTCGCTTCGATCACGACCGGCCGATCACGGGCGGCGTCGACTTCATGCAGCAAGACTGCACGTTCGTGCCGATCGCGCGCGGACGCGAAGTCGAGGCCGTCTGCGTGACGATTTCCGACGTCACGCACGTGAGCGTGATGCAGCGCGAGCGCGAAGAGGCCGTCGCGAAGCTGCAGGAATACGCGAACCGCGATGGGCTGACGGGCATCGCGAACCGGCGCTTCTTCGAGGCGCGGCTGCGCGACGAATTCGAGCGCTGGCAACGCTACGGCGGCAATCTGTCGGTGCTGCTGTTCGATCTCGACCACTTCAAGACGATCAACGATCGCTTCGGCCACGTCGTCGGGGACAACGTGTTGCGTGTGATGGCGCGCCGCGTCGCGGACGTCGTGCGATCGCAGGATACGTTCGGCCGCTTCGGCGGCGAGGAATTCGCGCTGCTGCTGCCGTGCACGTCGCTCGACGAGGCGATGCACGTCGCCGAGAAGATCCGGCAGACGATCGGCAGCACGCCGATCGAAGCGGAAGGCGCGCTGGTGCCGGTGACGGCGAGCGTCGGCGGCGCGGCCGCGCACGTCGGCGCGCTCACGCACGAGACGCTCGTCAACGAAGCCGACGCCGCGCTTTATCGCGCGAAGCGGCAGGGGCGGAATTGTTCGGTTGCGTTTGAGTGAGGCGGCGAGTTTGATCGTTGGGGATTCGATCATTTGATCGCCCGTTCACCCGTTCACCCGTTCGCTCGGACAACTCGTGCCCCTTCGACAACCGCGCGCAATGCGCGAGAGGCGACGCAGCCGGCGCGCCGCGTCGCTTCGTCGCGCGAACGGCGTCAGCCGCGCGCGATCGCGGCCAGCGTGTCGGCGACTGCGCTCGGCTGCGCGATGAACGGCGAGTGGCTGCTGTCGAGCGTATGCACGTGCGTGCGATTGCCGGGGGCGAGCGCGTCGGCCTCGTCGATGAAACGCTGCTGCAGCGCAGGCAGCAGCACACGATCGCGCAGGCACTTGATGTAATGACGCTCGATCGCGCCCCAGCGCGCGGCCGTCGTGTCGATGCGCGTCGCGAACGGCGCCGCAGGCACATCACAACTGAGCAGATGGCCGACCGCCGCGTGGTCGGCGTCGTTCGCGTCGTCGCAGAGCGCGCGCTTCGCGGCTGCGCGGTACGCCGGATCTTCGCTGCGCGGATCCATCCGCAGCGCGCCCGTCGCCTTCGGACTCGCCATCATCAACGGCGCCAGCATCTCGCCCTGATTCTCCGGCGCGCGCACGTAGTCGAGCCCCGTCGCGCCGGCGGTCGGCATGAACGCGGCCAGATAGACGAGCTTCGCGATCTTCTCCGGTGCGCGCTCGGCGGCCATCGTGATCGCGATGCCGCCCATGCTGTGGCTGACGAGCACGACTTGCTCGTGACCGAGCGCGCGAACCTGGTCGATGGTGTGCAGCACGTGATCGACGTAATCGTCGAGCGTCGTGCCCGCGACGGGTGACGGCTCGCTCGCGAATGCGGCGGCGTCGAGCGGGCGCTTGAAGAACGACGCGGGGAAGCGGGCGTTGATGCCGTGCGCGGGCAGGTCGCGCGCGATGGCCGCGTGGCCATGCGCGGCGAGTGCGGGGATCACCCGCTCGTAGGCCCACGCGCCGTGCCAAGCGCCGTGCACCAGCACGAAAGGCAGAGGGGACGCTGCCGCGGGGGCGTGGCGGTCGGCGATAGTGTCGCGCGGTTCGGTCGGCAAGTGTGTCTCCTGTCGGTGATGGTTCGAGCGGTCGATTGCAGGCTTGCGCCATCTTAGTGAGGAATCGGCGTGGCGTGGCAGTCGATCGCGCCCCAAGAGCGTGTTTTGTCGTGTGCCGAGTGGTTTCATGGCGAATGCCGGCCGCCGAACGCCGAACATGGACAGTCGAGCACCGAGCACCGAGCACCGAGCACCGAGCACCAAGTGCCCGCCCGAAGGCGACAGGCGACAGGCGCGGATTTCGCGCGAACCCATGATGAGGGCGGAACAAAGTCATCAGGCAGTGCATCGATTGAATTCGATCGATCATCAATCCACGTTCAATCCGACGAATTGAGACTTTGCGAAGCAGAATTTCTCGCAGACCTCCAATCTCCGTCGCGCTTCCGTCCCCTATTCATCACGATGCCCACGCCCGCCCCGCCCGCAAAACCGAACCACTCGCCCGCACCGCGCACGAGAACGCACCACACGACGCCGTCCGCCTGTATTCGACAGCCGAACCGGGCGGCAGCGACCCTTAAAGATTGCTATACTCTCGCCCAATTCCGGTTTCCCGCCGGTAATTTGTGCCTGTCTGCGCCCATCGTTCGCGCATCTCGCACGCATTTACCATCCCCCAGCCGGGCATGGCTTCTTCAATCGCCCCGCGAGGGCGCCTTAGCGGAGCTCGTCTTGGCCGTTTCCAATCTCGTCGTGGACGATAACGAAACCGACGCCGCTGCCGTCACATCGGGCAGCTCTTTCTATCTCGCGATGCGCATCCTGCCCGCCGAGCAGCGCGACGCGATGTTCCAGGTCTACGCGTTTTGCCGCGCGGTCGACGACATCGCCGACGAAGGCGGCCCGCGTGCCGAGCGCGCGGCGCAGCTCGACCGCTGGCGCGCGGACATCGACGAATGCTACGCGGGCAAGCCGCGCGCGTCGCTCGTGCCGCTTGCGCGCGAGATCGGGAAGTTCGGGCTGCGTCGCGAAGACTTTCACGCGATGATCGACGGGATGGCGATGGACGCCGCCGAGGACATCTGCGCGCCCGACGAAGCGACGCTCGACCTGTACTGCGACCGCGTCGCGAGCTCCGCAGGCCGGCTATCGGTGAGGATTTTCGGGATGCCGGACGAGTCCGGCCGCGTGCTGTCGCACCACCTCGGACGCGCGCTGCAATTGACGAACATCCTGCGCGACATCGACGACGACGCGGCGATCAACCGCTGCTATTTGCCGCGCGAGCTGCTCGCGCGCGAAGGGATCGCGATCACCGATCCGCAGACGATTGCGCGCGATCCGAAGCTGCCGCGCGTCTGCGCGACGCTCGTCGAGCGCGCACGGCGGCACTTTGCGCAGGCCGACGCGACGATGGACGCGTCGCCGCGCGCGCAGGTCCGCGCGCCGCGCATCATGTCGGGCGCATATCGCCTGATTCTCGAAGCCGCGGTCGCACGCGGCTTCGCATCGCCGCGCGCGCCGCTGCGCAAGCCGCGTGCGCGGATGCTGCTGCTCGTGGCGCGTTACGCGCTGTTCTGATTCGATGCGGGAGACCGCCGACGCGGGCGGCGCGCGCTTGTCCGGCCGCACCGCAACGTTCGAACGGCGGCGCGCACGGCGCGCTGCATCGCAACCCGCCGCCGCGTGCGGGCAGCGCCGATCCTGTCGCACGCGACGCATGGCGATCGGAACCGGCGTCTGCGTCGCGCCGACGGCTCGCCGCGCGGCGCCCGCGCGGCGAATGCAACGTCCCGGCACGCACACGCGCGTGTCGAACCTGGTGCTCGCGGGCGCTTGGACGGCCGCAGGCCGGCCCGCGACGAACGGGCGCGCGCTTCGTCCAGGCGAGATCGCCCGACGCGCGCGCCGGCAATAAGAGAGGGACCGATGAACGACATGACCGAAATGCACACGCTCGACGCAACCGCTGCGTCCGCCGCGCCTGCCGTGACCGCCGGCCTCGACGCCGCCGTCGCGCGCGCGACCGACGCGCTCCTCGCCGCGCAGAACGCGGACGGCCACTGGGTGTACGAACTCGAAGCCGATTCGACGATCCCGGCCGAATACGTGCTGCTCGTCCACTATCTCGGCGAGGAGCCGAACGTCGAACTCGAGCAGAAGATCGCGCGCTATCTGCGCCGCATCCAGCAGCCGGACGGCGGCTGGCCGCTCTTCACGGACGGCGCGCCGAACATCAGCGCGAGCGTGAAGGCGTACTTCGCGCTGAAGGTGATCGGCGACGATGAGAACGCCGAGCACATGCAGCGCGCGCGTCGCGCGATCCATGCGATGGGCGGCGCGGAGACCTCGAACGTGTTCACGCGGATTCAGCTCGCGCTGTACGGCGTCGTGCCGTGGTATGCGGTGCCGATGATGCCGGTCGAAGTGATGCTGCTGCCGCAGTGGTTCCCGTTCCATCTGTCGAAGGTGTCGTATTGGGCGCGCACCGTGATCGTGCCGCTCCTCGTGCTGAACGCGAAGCGTCCGGTCGCGAAGAATCCGCGCGGCGTGCGCATCGACGAACTGTTCAAGAGCGCGCCCGTCAACACGGGTTTGCTGCCGAAGCAGCCGCACCAGAGCACTGGCTGGTTCGCGTTCTTCCGCGCGGTCGACGGCGTGCTGCGCCTCGTCGACGGCCTGTTTCCCCGCTACACGCGCGAGCGCGCGATCCGGCAGGCGGTCGCGTTCGTCGACGAGCGCCTGAACAGCGAGGACGGCCTCGGCGCGATCTATCCGGCGATGGCGAACGCGGTGATGATGTACGCGGCGCTTGGCTATCCTGAAGATCATCCGAACCGCGCGATCGCGCGCCGGTCGATCGAGAAGCTGCTCGTCGTCGGCGAAGACGACGCGTATTGCCAGCCGTGCCTGTCGCCTGTCTGGGACACGTCGCTCGCTGCGCACGCGCTGCTCGAGACGGGCGACGAGCGCGCGCGCGGCGCGGCCGTGCGCGGCCTCGACTGGCTGATTCCGCGGCAGATCCTCGACGTGCGCGGCGACTGGATCTCGCGCCGTCCGCACGTGCGTCCGGGCGGCTGGGCGTTCCAGTACGCGAACCCGCACTATCCGGACGTCGACGACACGGCGGTCGTCGTGATGGCGATGGACCGCGTCGCGAAGCTCGATCAGTCGGATGCGTATCGTGAGCAGATCGCGCGCGCGCGAGAGTGGGTCGTCGGCATGCAGAGCAGCGACGGCGGTTGGGGCGCGTTCGAGCCGGAAAACACGCAGTATTACCTGAACAACATCCCGTTCTCGGATCACGGCGCGCTGCTCGATCCGCCGACGGCCGACGTGTCGGGCCGCTGCCTGTCGATGCTCGCGCAGCTCGGCGAGACGAACGCGTCGAGCGAGCCCGCACGGCGCGCGTTCGACTACATGCTCAAGGAGCAGGAGCCGGACGGCAGCTGGTACGGCCGCTGGGGGATGAACTACATCTACGGCACATGGACCGCGCTGTGCGCACTGAACGCGGCCGGCCTCGGCCACGACGATCCGCGCGTGAAGCGCGCCGCGCAATGGCTTTTGTCGATTCAGAATCAGGACGGCGGCTGGGGCGAGGACGGCGAAAGCTACAAGCTCGACTACCGCGGCTACGAGCGTGCGCCGAGTGTGTCGTCGCAGACGGCATGGGCGCTGCTCGGCCTGATGGCGGCGGGCGAAGTCGACAACCCGGCCGTCGCGCGCGGGATCGACTATCTGCTCGGCGCGCAGCGCGAGCACGGCCTGTGGGACGAGACGCGCTTCACCGCGACGGGTTTCCCCCGCGTGTTCTATCTGCGTTATCACGGCTACCGCAAGTTCTTCCCGCTGTGGGCGCTCGCCCGCTATCGCAACCTGAAGCGCGCGAACACGACGCGCGTGACGGTCGGGATGTAACGGTCGATGGCTGGTTCCGGCCATTCGGCCGCGCCCGTGATCGCCGTCGCCGGGATGGCGTTCGAGGCGCGGATCGCGCGCGGCGAGGGCGTCGAAGCGGTCTACGCGGCGCGTGCAGACCGGCTCGAGCGCGCGCTCGCCGAAGCGGCCGATGCGCGCGGCTGCGCCGGCGTCGTCAGCTTCGGCACGGCGGGCGGTCTCGCGCCCGATCTCGTGCCGGGCGTGCTGATCGTCGCCGATGCGGTCGACGGGCCGTTCGGCGTACTCAATACCGATTCCGCCTGGAGCGCGCGCATCGTCGCCGCGCTCGCCGGCACGCCGATCGCGCCGCGCATGCGGCGCGGCACGCTTGCGGCGGTCGGCGCGCCCGTCGTCGACGCGCGCGAGAAGGAATCGCTGCATCGGACGAAGGGCGCGCTCGCGGTCGATATGGAATCGCATATCGCCGGTGCGTTCGCGGCGGCGCGCGGTGTGCCGTTCACGGTGTGCCGTGCGATTGTCGATCCGGCGTGGCGCACGCTGCCGAAAGCCGCGACGGCCGGACTGCGCGAAGACGGCAGCACGGCGATCCTGCCGATTTTGTGCGAGCTTGCGAAGCAGCCGTCGCAGCTCGGCGCGCTGCTGCAGGTCGCGGGCGACGCGCGCGCGGCGCGCTCGACGCTCGTTCAGGCGCGGCAAGCGTTCGAACGCGCGGGAGCGTGGCGGATCGGCTGAGCGCGAATTGCGGGTTGTCGCTTCGGTTGCGTTGTCGCAGGGCCGGCGATGCGACCGCATTTCGCGCAGCGGCGCGGCGCGAATTGGTTCGTCGTTCGAAGCGATCGCGATGAATCGTTTTCGCGCCGCTTGTCTTTGCTTGGTTCGGCGATGTGGGACGTAAGCTGTTGCTCCCCGCTCCCCGCTCCCCGCTCCCCGCTCCCCGCTCCCCGCTCCCAGCCTTCTGCTTTTCGTCCCCGCTCCCAGTCCGAAGCCGAAGCCGAAGCCGAAGCCGAAGCCGAAGCCGAAGCCGAAGCCGAAGCCGAAGCCGAAGCCGAAGCCGAAGCCGAAGCCGAAGCCGAAGCCGAAGCCGAAGCCGAAGCCGAAGCCGAAGCCGAAGCCGAAGCCGAAGCCGAAGCCGAAGCCGAAGCCGAAGCCGAAGTCAGCGATTCGCAGTCCCGATCTCCGGCCATCATCGTCGCTTGCGCGGGCCGCCGTCGCTGTCTCGTGCCGTGCGCGCCGCTCCCTATGCTCTGCGGTTAGCCTGCCGCAGGCCCCGGTTCGAATCGGTCCGACCCCGGCCGAAGTCCCCATTCCGCGCTCGCGTCAGCCGGCGCACCGGGCAAGCCCGCCATCCTTCCCATCGCCCGATCGATCCTCCCACCTAGGGTTTTTCGCGACGCAAATTCCTGTTGCTTTCTTTTTTGGCGGCGTAGCATCCTTCGTGACAACACATGTTGCACTAATTACAATAATGACATCGCGTGTTGCGGTGCGGCTGGTGTTCGTCGCTGTTCCCCGGCCAGATCGGGGCATCGCCACTCATTGCGGAGAAGATACATCATGGGACGCCGTTCGTTCATCAAGACAGTCGTCGCAGTCGCGCTCGTCGGCGCGAGCCTCGCCAGCGCACAGGCGAAGGATCTCGTCGTCGGCACCGACACCTCGTTCATGCCGTTCGAGTTCAAGCAAGGCGACAAATACGTCGGCTTCGATCTCGACCTGTGGGCCGAGATCGCGAAAGACGCGGGCTGGACCTACAAGATCCAGCCGATGGACTTCGCCGGCCTGATTCCGGCGCTGCAGACGCAGAACATCGATGTCGCGCTGTCCGGAATGACGATCAAGGCGGAGCGCAAGAAGGCGATCGACTTCTCCGATCCGTACTACGACAGCGGCCTCGCCGCGATGGTCCAGACGAACAATACGACGATCAAGTCGATCGACGACCTGAACGGCAAGGTGATCGCCGCGAAGACGGGCACCGCGACGATCGACTGGATCAAGGCGCACCTGAAACCGAAGGAGATCCGACAGTTCCCGAACGTCGATCAGGCCTATCTCGCGCTCGAAGCCGGCCGCGTCGATGCCGCGATGCACGACACGCCGAACGTGCTGTTCTTCGTGAACAACGAGGGCAAGGGCCGCGTGAAGGTCGCGGGCACGCCGGTGAGCGGCGACAAGTACGGGATCGGCTTCCCGAAGGGCAGCCCGCTCGTCGCGAAGGTCAACGCCGAGCTCGCGAAGATGAAGGCCGACGGCCGCTACGCGAAGATCTACAAGAAGTGGTTCGGCTCCGAGCCGCCGAAGTCCTAAGCGGTGAATCAGGCCGGCGCGGCGTGTTTTGCCGCGTCGATCGGAACTCAATCGGGAGTTGGATGTGCAATTCGACTGGTCAGCGATATGGGCTGCATTGCCGGACTTGATGGACGGCGTGAAGCTCACGGTTTTCATCGCATTTTTCGGGCTGGCGGGCGGTTTTCTCGTCGGCATGGTTGCCGGCATGTTTCGCGCGTACGGCCCTGCCTTGCTGAACGTGCTCGCGCAGGTTTACATCGAATTGATCCGCGGCACGCCGATCGTCGTGCAGGTGATGTTCCTCTATTTCGCGCTGCCGCTGCTCGCGCATATCCGGATCGACGGCCTGACGGCCGCGATCGTCGCGATCACGCTGAACTCGGGCGCGTATCTTGCCGAGGTCGTGCGCGGCGCGTTGCTTTCCATTCCTCAGGGTTTGACGGAAGCAGGGCTTGCGATGGGGCTGTCGATGCCGCGCGTGCTCGTGAAGATCGTCGGGCCGCTCGCATTCCGCCGGCTGATTCCGCCGCTCGGCAACCAGTGCATCGTCAGCCTGAAGGACACGTCGCTGTTCATCGTGATCGGCGTCGGCGAGCTGACGCGCAAGGGGCAGGAGATCATCGCCGGCAATTTCCAGGCGGTCGAGATCTGGACCGCGGTCGCCGTGATCTATCTCGTGCTCACCGGCGTGATGACGCTCACGCTTCGCTTCGTCGAGAGAAGGATGCGCATCTTATGAGCATGGTCGAATTCCGTAATGTGTCGAAGAGCTTCGGTCACGTGCCGGTGCTGAAGGACATCAGCCTGTGCATCGACGCGGGCGAGGTCGTGGTCGTCGTCGGGCCGTCGGGCTCGGGCAAGTCGACGATGCTCCGCTGCATCAACGCGCTCGAGAAGATCACGGGCGGCGATCTGCTCGTCGACGGGCAGAGCGTGAAGGGCAAGGCCGCGGTGATCCACAACATCCGGCTCGAAGCCGGGATGGTGTTCCAGCAGTTCAATCTGTTTCCGCAGATGACCACGCTCGAGAACGTGATGTTCGGGCCGATCCAGGTGCGCGGCGCGTCGCGCGCGCAGGCGCGCGATCAGGCGATGGCGCTGCTCGACAAAGTGGGCCTCGAGGCACGCGCGAACCACTATCCGTCCGAGCTGTCGGGCGGCCAGCAGCAGCGCGTCGCGATCGCGCGCGCGCTCGCGATCAAGCCGAAGCTGATGCTGTTCGACGAGCCGACATCGGCGCTCGACCCCGAGCTGCGCCACGAAGTGCTGAAGGTGATGCGCGATCTCGCGAACGAAGGGATGACGATGATCGTCGTCACGCACGAGATCGGCTTTGCGAAGCAGGTCGGCACGCGGCTTTTGTTCATGGACCAGGGCGGCATCGCCGAGGACGGTGATCCGAGATCGTTGATCGATCATCCGCCGACGCCGCGCCTGAAAGATTTTCTCAAACACGTTTCGTGATCAGGACAACAGATGAAGTTTCTCAAGCCCGTCGGCGTGGCGGGTCCGCCGCATGACATCGGCCGGCAGCTCGGCGAGCTCGCCCGGCCGGTGATGGATGCGTACGTCGCGCAGAGCAGCGCGTGGCGCGCGGTCGCGCGCTGGCGCGGCCATCCGTTCGTCGCCGAGCTGCGTCGCGCGGCCGAGACGGCGTTTCCGGCGCTCGTCGCCGAGCTCGACGGGCTCGCGGCCGGCCTCGGCTGGCATGCGGAAGACGTGTTCGTCTGGAACTGCCGCGGCGAGCTGATCCACAACGCGCCGGACGGCTGCACGACGCTCGCGTTGCGCACGCCGCGCGATCGGATGATCGCGCACAACGAGGATGGCGATCCGCATCTGCGCGGCAAGTGCGCGCTCGTCGACGTGCGGCCCGACGGCAAGCCGGGCTTCGTCAGTTTCTACTATCCGGGATCGCTGCCGGGCCATACGTTTGCGGTGAATCGCGCGGGGCTCGTGCAGGCGATCAATAATGTCCGCATTCGCCGTCCGGCCGCGGGTGTGCCGCGGATGATCCTCGCGCGCGCGGTGCTCGACGCGCTGTCGCTCGGCGACGCGCTGCGCATGCTGTGCGACACGCCGCGCGCGAGCGGCTTCCATCACACGCTCGGCTGCGCGGGCGAGCGGCGCGTCGTCAGCGTCGAGGCGAGCGTCGCGCGCACGTCGGTGCTCGACATCGACGGCGTGTCCGGCCACGCGAACCATCTGATTCATCCGGGGGGCGACACCGAAGCGCAGATCGTCACCGCGTCGTCCGCCGATCGGCAAGCGCGCCTCGCGCAGCTTCTGCCGCCGCTCGAAGGGACGGTCGACGCGTCCGCGCTGTGGCGCGTGCTCGCCGACCGCGCGGGCGACGGCCTGCCGATCTATCGCGACGATCCGAACGATCCCGACGACGAGAACACGCTTGCGACCGCGCTCTTCTCGATCGGCGACGACGGCGTCGCGTTCGAGGTGCGCGAGCAAGGCTCGGTGCGCTTTCAGCAATTCGTGCCGGTGGACGCGCAGCGTCCGCCGGCGCTTCGACACGAAGAAGGACACGCATGACCACCGTATTTCATCGCGCGCCGCGCGCGAACCTGCCGGTCGCGGTCGCGGGCGACGGCATCGAGATCATCGATTCGACCGGCAAGCGCTACATCGACGCGTGCGGCGGCGCAGCCGTATCGTGCCTCGGGCACAACAATCAGCGCGTGATCGATGCGATCAAGCGGCAGGCGCAGCAACTGCCGTACGCGCACACTTCATTCTTCACGACGCAGCCGGCCGAAGCGCTCGCGGACCGGCTCGCCGCCGCCGCGCCGGCGGGGCTCGAGCACGTGTACTTCGTGTCGGGCGGATCGGAAGCGATCGAAGCCGCGCTGAAGCTCGCGCGTCAGTACTTCGTCGAAAAGGGCGAGCCTGCGCGCCGGCATTTCGTCGCGCGCCGACAGAGCTATCACGGCAACACGCTCGGCGCGCTCGCCATCGGCGGCAACGCGTGGCGGCGCGCGCCGTTCCTTCCGCTTCTGATCGAAGCCCATCACGTGAGCCCGTGCTACGCATATCGCGAGCAGCGCGCGGACGAAAGCGAAGCGGCGTTCGCGCAACGTCTTGCCGACGAACTCGAAAGCAAGATTCTCGCGCTCGGGCCGGATACGGTCGCGGCGTTCGTCGCGGAGACGGTCGTCGGCGCGACGGCGGGCGCGGTGCCGCCCGTGCGCGAGTATTTCCGCAAGATCCGCGCGGTGTGCGACAAGTACGGTGTCCTGTTGATCCTCGACGAGATCATGTCGGGGATGGGGCGCACCGGCCATCTGTTCGCATGCGAAGAGGACGGCGTCGCACCCGACCTCCTGGCGATCGCGAAAGGGCTCGGTGCCGGCTATCAGCCGATCGGCGCGACGCTCGTCAGCGACGAGATCTACCGGACCATCGTCGGCGGTTCGGGCTTCTTTCAGCACGGCCACACGTATATCGGCCACGCGACCGCATGCGCGGCCGCGCTCGAAGTGCAGCGCGTGATCGCCGAGGATCGGCTGCTCGACAACGTGAAGGCGCGCGGCGAGCAACTGCGTGCGCTGCTGCGCGAGCGCTATGCCGATCATCCGCACGTCGGCGACGTGCGCGGCCGCGGGCTGTTCGTCGGCGTCGAGCTCGTGCGCGAGCGCGACACGAAGGCGCCGTTCGAGCCGCAACTGAAGCTCAACGCGATCGTCAAGCGCGAAGCGATGCGGCGCGGGCTGATGGTGTATCCGATGGGCGGCACCGCCGACGGCGATTCGGGCGATCATATCCTGCTCGCGCCGCCGTTCATCTGCACCGCGCAGCAGATCGGCGCGATCGTCGAGCGGCTCGCGGGCGCGATCGAGGCGGCGCTCGCATCGATCGGCGCGGCAGCCGTGCGTTGATGCGCGGCCGCCCATGCGCACCCTTTGCTCCGGTGAACCGACATGACGAAAACAAAGAAGAGGCTTCCTGAATTCCAGCGCGAGACCGCGACCGACGAGCAGAAGGCGGTGCTCGACGAAATCCTGAGCGGGCCGCGCGGCAATCTGAACGGGCCGTTTCTCGGCTGGATCGCGAGTCCCGAGCTCGCGCAGCACGCGCAGCGGCTCGGCGCGTTCTGCCGGTATCGCACCGGGCTGCCATTGCGGCTGTCGGAGCTCGCGATCCTCGTGACGTCGGCGCGCTGGCGCTCGCAGGCGGAATGGCACATCCATCATCCGATCGCGCTCGATGCAGGCGTGCCCGCCGCGGTCGCCGAAGCGATCCGAACCGGCACGGCCCCGGCGTTCGACGACGCCGACGATGCGCTGATCTTCCGCTTCGCGACCGAGCTGTACGAGACGAAGCGCGTATCCGACGCGACGTACGACGCGTCGGTCGCGCGCTTCGGGCGCCAGGTGATCGTGAGTCTCGTCGCGCTGCTCGGCTATTACGCGCTCGTCGCGATGACGTTGAACGTGTTCGAGATGCGCGCCGACGGGCAGACGGCGCTGCCGTTCGCCGAATAGCCGGAGGAAAAATGAAGGAACGATGAGGCGGGCGGCGCGCGTTCGTCGCGTCCGCACAAGACAACGGCGGCAGTTTCGGACTCGAAACGGCCGCCGTGCCGATGAGCGGAGTGTGCGTCAGTTCGTCGTCGACGGGGCCTTCGCATCCGGCGCGGATGCCGGCGCTGCGGCGGAAGCCGCCGATGCGGGCGCGGACGCCGATGCGGGCGCCGGCGCGGACGCTGCAGCCGGCTCCGCCGCTGCGCCGCCGCTCGCGCCGGCATTGCCGGGATCCTGATACTGCGGCAGCCCGGCCGGCTCGCGCCCGCCGCCTTCAGCGCCGCCGCCCGCGCCCTCGCCCGGATCCTGATACTGCGGCAAGCCGCCCGGCGCGCTGCCGCCCTTGCCGTCCGCCGGCGCGCCGTCGGGCTCGTTGTAGTTCGGCAGCGATTCCTCCTCGCTCCTGCCGTGATACGTGAGCGAGCGGCGCTGCTGCACGTACGCGTCGCGAACGAACGAGTACTTGTCGAGCGCGGCCTGCTGCAGCAGGTCGCTCGCGCCGAGCAGATCCGAACGCGCGCTGATGAATTGCGCGATGTACATCGGATTGCGTGCGGCGGGTTCGATGTAGTTCAGCAGATTGAAGCGGACGTCGACTGCGCGGCCGACGCCGTCGCGGAACGAGCTCGGCCCGAAGACCGGCAGCACCAGATACGGGCCCGCCGGCACGCCCCAGCGCGCGAGCGTAAGCCCGAAATCCTGGTGGTGCTTCGGCAGCCCGGCGAGCGTCGCGACGTCGATCAGCCCGGCGACGCCGAACACCGAGTTCATCGCGACGCGCATCACGTCCTGCGTCGCGTCGGTGATCCGGAGCTGCAGCAGGTTGTTCGCGATGTTGCCGAGATCGCCGAGGTTCGAGAAGAAGTTGCTGATCGCCGTGCGCAGCGGCGTCGGCGTCACCTTCTGATAGCCCTTCGCGATCGGCACGGCGATTGTCTGGTCGACCGCGTCGTTGAACTTGAAGACCGCACGGTTCATCGGTTCGAGCGGATCGCCGGGGTGGCGGTTGGGGCCGGTCGCGCAGCCGCTCGCGAGCAGGCAGGCGGCGAGCGCCGACGCGGTAATTCGCATCTTATTCATCGATTCCTTGCAATTGATTCGTCACGCGCTTCGTGCGCGGCTTGCCCATCAGCACGGGCTGGAACACGACGGCGCCGATCAGCGTGCACGACAGCGCGAGCGCGAGGAGGCGCCCCATGCTCGCCGTGCCCGGATGATGCGACAGCCACAGGCTGCCGAACGCAGTGGCCGTCGTCGCGGCGCTGAACAGCACCGCGTGCGTGAGACTCGACTGCAGCAGGCCCGTCTGGCCCGCGCGCCATGCCATCACGAAATACACCTTGAACGCGACGCCGACGCCGAGCATCAGCGGCAGCGCGATGATGTTCGCGAAGTTGAGCGGCATCCCGAACAGCACGCACAGCTCGAGCGTCACGACGCCCGACACGAGGAGCGGCACGAGCGTGCGCAGCACGTCGCCGAAGCGGCGCAGCGTGATCCACAGCAGCACCGTGATCGACACGACCGACAGCGCGGCCGCTTGCAGGAACGCGCGGATGATCGTGTCGGCCGAGTGCAGGATCGAGATCGGACCGCCGATCGCGCCTGGCTCCGCCGCCTTCACGGCCTTCGCGAAGCGGCGCAGCATCGCATCGTCGCCGGGATCGACGCCCTTCGGCACCTTCGGCGAAATCTGCACGAGCGCGCGGCCGTCCGGCGCGATCCAGTCGCGCGCGATCTGCGGCGGCAGGTTCTCGCGCGTGATCTCCGACGGCTGCAACAGCATCGCGAGCTGATTCAGCGCGATCTTCAGCGGCGCGGAGAACGCGTTTTCCGCGCGGTCGCGCGTCGCACTGTCGGCGGCGGCGAGCTTCGCGAGCGATTCGGACAGATGCTTCGCGGCCGCGGCGCCCGGGCCCGGGTAATCCTCGGACGCGTATTCGAGCAGATTCGACGCGCGCTTCAATGCCGCGACGCGCTGCGCGTCCGACACGGGCGCGGCGGCCGGTTGCGTGAGCGCGGGCAGCAGATCGCGCGCGGCCGCGGCGATCGTCGCGAGCTTCGGCGGCTGCGCGTCGGGGATGAACGTCGACAGCGTCGTCGTGCGGCCGACTTCCGGCAGCGCTTCGAGACGCTTCGCGGCGGCGTCGGCGGCCGCGAGCGACGGCGCGAGCATCGACACGTCGTTGACCGACGCTTCCGGCGAATCCTTCAGCGCGAGCAGCGTCGCCATCGATTCGCTGCCCGGGTCCTTCAGGTGCAGCGGGTTGAAGTCGAAGCGCAGGTGCGTGAGGAGCGGCAGCGCGCCGATCACGACGGCAAGCGTGCCGATCAGGATCGGCTTGCGATGGTGGTCGAGATAGTCGTCGACGGGCGCGAGGCGCGGAAAGCCGGGCGGCTTGCGCTCGCCGGGCGGCGCGAACAGCTTGATGAGCGCGGGCAGCAGCGTCATCGTCGTGAAGAGCGCGACGAACATCCCGACGCCCGCGATCAGGCCGAGCTCCGACACGCCGCGATACGCGGTCGGCAGGAACGAGAAGAAGCTCGCGGCGACGGCCGCCGTCGCGAGCGTGAGCGGCATGCCCATCGCGTGCGCGGCGCCGACGAGCGCGTGCTCGAGATTCGGCGCGCGGTGGCGCTCCTCGCGGTACTTGACGCCGTACTGGATCGCGAAATCGACGCCGAGGCCGACGAACAGCACCATGAACGCGACCGAGATCATGTTCAACGAGCCGACCATCATCAGCCCGAGCGCGGCGGTGACGACGAGGCCGACGAACAGCGTGACGAACACCGACGCGATCATCCGCTTCGAGCGCAGCGCGATCCACAGGATCACGAGCACGATCACGAGCGTCGCGATGCCGTTGACGGCCGCGCCGTCTTCGACCGATGCGAACTCTTCGTCGGCGAGCGGCTGCTCGCCCGTCAGCCGCACGACGGCGCCGAAGCGCTTGTCGAGCTGCAACGCCTGCGCGGTCGCGCGGATCGTCCGGGACGTCTGCTCGCCCGCCTTCAGTGCGCCGTAGTTGACGACGGGCTGCACGGTCACGAACGTGCGCGCGGGCTCGCGGGCCGCGTCGGTGTCGACGAGCGCGCGCCACGAGAACGCGGCCGGCTTGCCGGCCAGCACGTCGTCGACGGTCGCCGCGCTGCGCGACAGCAGCTTCGCCATCCCGGACAGCTTGACCTGGCCCGACTGCAACGGCACGCCGAGCGTCGTCGACAGCGTCGTCGCGAGGCCGGCGATGCTCGGATCCTTCGCGAGCACGTTGATGAGCGGCCGCGCGCTCGCGAGCTGCGCGGTCGTTGTCGCGACGTCTTGTTGGGGCAGGAACAGCAGGCCGTTGTGCTCGAAGAGCGGGCCGCCGCCGGGCTCGGACACCTGGCCGATGCGGCCCGCTTCGGTTTCGCGGCGCAGGCCGTCGGCGAGCGCATCGGCCGCGGCGGTCGCGAATTCGGGCGCGGGCGCCTCGACGACCGCGAGGATCGTCTGACTGCGCTGCGGGAACGCGTCATCGATCGCATCGCCGAGCGCGGCCCATTGCGGGTCGTTCTCGACGAGCTTGCTGATGTCGGTGTTGATCTTGAAATGGTGTGCGACATAGACGCTGCTGAGCGCGGCGACGACGAGCGACAGCACGACGACCCAGATAGGGCGCCGCACCGACCAGGCGACGAGTCGGACGAGGACGGAAGTCAGCATGAGGCGGCGGGTTGGGGGGCTGCGGAAAGGCAAAGTGTCCAAGTATACCGGCGCGCGGGTTTCAGAGTCGGCAAGGTTCCGGCGCATGTGAATCTCGCCGGATTGTTACGAAATAGGGTTGGAATGTGACGGAAAGCGACAGGGAGGCGGCACGAAGGCGGGTGCAGGGCTTGGGGAACGATGCGGCGTTGCGGCGGGACTATTGCGCGCGCGGCCGCCCGCCGGCGCGCGCCGATTCGTTCGCGGCGGCCGCCAATCGGCGCCGCCGCGCGTGAATATCGATTTTCAGCCGTTTAATTCAACATTTTTAACAAACGGCGCCGCGAAATTGCCTTTTGGTTCGGATCGGCGCGGTGCGACGGCATGCCTATTCGACGTGTAAATGCGCACAGAAGATATGTGGTTTGGCGAACATAGGTGTGTAAGCGTGTATGTTACTTTACGCCAATACATTATTGGATTTAAGGATTGCATATCGTCGGCGCGATGCGTAATCGAATAAATATTCAGCAGGAGGCTGAGGGGACGAATTCTAGACCGATCGACATCGGGCCGTTCGGCGTTGGTGGTGGGCAAAGGCAATCACATGGTGCAAGTTGCATTTCTGTTTCCCGGGCAAGGCGCATTCCATGCGGGCGCGACGCGGGCGTTGAGCGGCGCGTATCCCGCGGTGCAGCGGGCGATGCAAGCCATCGATGCCGTTTCCGTCCGACGGCTGCGCCGTCCGTTGCTCGCGACGCTGTGGGACGAGCACGTCGGCGTCGAGGATCTCCTGCAATACGCGCCGGATCTGCTGCAACTCGCGATCTATGCGACGTCCATCTCATACTTCGAGGCGCTGCGCGCGCGTGCGGTGCGGCCCGACGTGCTCGTCGGACACAGCTTCGGCGAGATTGCCGCGCTCACGTGCGGCGGCGCGTTCTCGATCGAGGAAGGCGCCGACATCGTCTGCGACCGGATCGACGCGCTGCGCGCGGCCGCGCCCGCCGGCGGCCGGATGGCGGCCGTGTCCGCGTCACCCGACGCGGTGCGCGCGCATCTCGCCGCATGCTTTCGCGGCGCGCCCGAAGAACGCAAGGGGCGCGTGCAGATCGCGGTCGAAAATCATGCGTCGCAGACCGTCGTATCGGGCGCGCAAGAATACGTCGATGAATTCTCGGCTTATTGCATTCGAAATAATACATCCGCGCAAATATTGAATTCGCCTTACGCATTTCATCACGACGATCTGGAAAATGCGCGAATTGAATTCGGGCGACGTCTGAAAGCTTATAGAAATAAAGCGCTCGAATATCCGGTTTATTCACCGATATTGAATCGCTATTACTCGGCAGCCGACGATCTCGGCGCGTGTCTCGCGCGCCATCTCGTATTGCCGGTCCGGTTCGGAGATGGGGTCGCAAGACTGAAAGCCGCGGGTGTCGGCGCGCTCGTCGAGTGCGGTGCGCTGAATGTGCTCAGCAAGATCGCGGTGCGCGCGCTGGGACCCGGCGCCATCAAGACCTTTCCGGGCGCGTCGAGCGTGGGAGGCGAACTCGGCGGCCTGGAGAACGTTCTCGCATATTTCAATGGGGGTAGTGTCATGAACGACGACATTCGCGCAAGCCATCTGCAACTCGATTTCGACGAGTTCTGGCGCGACAGTGGTCCGGGGATCGTCGAGAAGATCAAGGGCGAGCTCAAGCGTTACTTCGACGCGCGGGGGCTGCAGGCGACGCCCGCGCCGCAAATCGTGACCGAACGCGGCGGCGCGGCCGGTTTCGCGCCGGCCGCGCATGCGGCTGCGGCGAGCGTTTCGCCGGCCGCGCAAGCGCCGGCCGCTCCAATCGTGCAAGCACCGGCCGCGCCCGCCGCGGCCCCGACCGCGCACGTGCCGCGCGACCGGCTCTTCACCGAGCTCGTCGCGATCTACGCGGAAGCGATGGAGTATCCGGTCGAAGTGTTCACCGAGACGGTCGAGCTCGAAGCGGAGCTTGGGATCGATTCGGTCAAGCAGACCGAGATCATCCAGCGGATCACCGCCCGCTACGGGCTGCCGCCGCTGCCGGCGAACTTCCGCGCCGGCGACTTCAAGGCGATGGGGCAGATCGTCGACTTCGTCCATGAACACCAGGGCAAGGCGGCGGCGCTCGTCATGAGCTGAGCGCCGCGCACGCACCGCGCGCCACGAGAAAAACGAGAGGAGAGGGCCGGATCAGACGGAGAGTCTCGTCCGAATGTTTGGTAATCCTGACCACTGCGATTTATGTCGAATTCCTATCTGAAGGGGAAACGGGTTCTGGTGACGGGCGGGGCAAAGAATGTCGGCAAGGCGATCTGCCGCCGCTTTGCCGAGGAAGGCGCGCATGTCATCGTCAATTTCTTTCATTCGCTCGACGCGTCGAAAGAGACCGCGGCCGAGCTGCGTGCGCTCGGCGCGACGGTCGACGTCGTGCGCGCGTCGGTTGCGCAGCCGGCGCAGGTCGAGCGGATGTTCGACGAAATCGAAGCGAAATACGGCAAGCTCGACATCCTCGTCAACAACGCGGCGTCCGGTGCGCTGCTGCCCGTCGACGACATCGACGCCGCGCATTTCGACCGCGCGCTCGACACCAATCTGAAAGGCGCGTTCTGGTGCGCGCGCCGCGCCGCGCGGCTGATGGCGCGCGCGGGCGGCGGCGCGATCGTCAACGTGTCGTCGGTCGGCTCGACGCTCGTGCCGGCGAACTATCTCGTCGTCGGCACCGCGAAGGCCGCGCTCGAATCGCTGACGCGCTATCTGGCCGTCGAGTATGCGAGCCTCGGAATTCGCGTGAACGGCGCGTCGTCGACGCTGATCGACGGCGACGTCGCCGCGCAGTTTCCCGATCCCGACAACACGAAGCGCTCGAGCATCGCGGCGACGCCGCTCGGCCGCCTCGCGACCGCGGAGGATCTCGCGGACGTCGTGCTGTTTCTCGCGTCGGATGCCGCGCGCTGGATCACCGGGCAGGTGATCGTCGCGGACGGCGGACTGTCGCTGTGCAGCGAGGCGTTGTCGCCGCGGCGCGAGTGGCGCGCGGCGGCGGATTCCGCCTTGCCGAATGGTGATGTCGCGCCATCGTCGACCGCGTTTCCGAGCCGGGCGAGCGCTGGCGCCGCGCCGGCGACGTCGGCCGCCCCGCATGATGCGGGCCTCGGCGCGCCCGACGCCGAAAGCGCGTCCGAAGACGACGCCGACGAAATCGCCGTCGTCGGCATGGGCGTCGCGCTGCCCGGCGCGAGCGACCCGGAAGCGTTCTGGCAAGCGTTGCTGAACGGCCCCGAGCTGTTCGGCAACGTGCCTCCCGATCGTTGGGATTACAGATCGTTCTATTCGCCGGATCCGTTAGCGGAGGACAAGAGCTATCAGTCACGCTCGGTGTTCATCGAGCGCTTCGAGCCCGAGGCCCGCCTGCGCGCCGAGATCGAGGCCGCCGCCGCGCCCGGCGAGTTGACGACGCTGTGGCTGCGCCATTCGCTGCGCCAGGCGCTCGACGGCGTTCGCGTTCGCGCGGGCGACCGCACGTCGTTTCTCGTCGGCTACACGGCGGACGGCAGTCAGCACCTCGAAGAAGGGATGGTGCTCGCGGCGATGCGCGCGCGGTTGCGCGACGCGCTCGACGAAGCCGGCGCGTCACCCGACGAACGTGAGCGCCGCATCGCGCAGATCGACGCGGTGCTGCGCGCGCGCTACGCACGCGGCACCGGCGAGCTGTCCGAGTTCTTTCCGCATCGCGTCGGCCTGAACGCGATGCGCGGCGTGCTGCCCGACGACGCCGAATACATGATGGTCGACACCGCGTGCTCGTCGTCGCTCTATTCGGTCGACCTCGGCATCAAGAGTCTGCTCGCCGGCAAGCACGACGTCGTCGCGTGCGGCGGCGCGTTCGCGCTCGCGCCGCGCGGCTCGATCCTGTTCTCGAAGCTGCACGGGCTGTCGAGGAGCGGCGAAGTGCGGCCGCTCGACAAGGCGTGCGACGGCGTGCTGTTCGCCGACGGCGCGGGCGTCGTGATCCTGAAACGCCTGAAGCGCGCGCTTGCCGACGGCGACCGCGTGCTCGGCGTGCTGAAGGCGTTCGGCTCGTCGTCGGACGGCAAGGGCAAGGCGATCTACGCGCCGAATTCGGCCGGCCAGCGCATCGCGATCGATCGCGCGTACCGGCAGGCCGACGTGCCGAAGGACGCGGTCGACTGGGTCGTCGCGCACGCGACGGGCACGCCTGCGGGCGACCTCGCCGAATTCCAGAGCTTGCGCGACATGCTGAAGCGCGACCGGCCGGTGTACGTGACGTCGAACAAGTCGCTCGTCGGCCATACCGGTTGGGCGGCGGGCGTTGTGTCGCTGATCCAGGTACTGCTCGCGCTCGAGCACGGCCGCATTCCGCCGCAGCATCGCTTCTCCGAGCCGCCGCAGGAATTCGACATCGACGCGAGCGGCTTCACGATTCCGACGCGGGCCGTCGACTGGCCGCGCAAGACCGATGCGGCGCGCGTCGCCGCGGTGTCGGGCTTCGGCTTCGGCGGCACGAACGGCCATCTGATCGTCGGCGAATACCGGCCGGACCTGCGTGCGTCGAAGCCTGCCGCGCGCGTCAATCGCGAGCCGCTCGCGATCGTCGGTTGGTCCGCGAAATTCCCCGGGCTCGACGGCCGCGACGCGATCGCCGCGTGGCTGAACGGCGCGAGCGCCGCGCCCGGCGCGAGCTTCGGTCTCACGTATCCGCTGCCGAGCTTCGATCGCGTGCGGATGCCGCCCGCGGTGCTGCGCGCGCTCGACCGCTGCCAGTTGATGGCGCTCGACGCCGCGCACGACATGCGCGAGCAGTTGCGCGACTACTGGGGCGCGCATGCGAACGCGATCGGCGTCGTGATGGGCCACATGGGGCCGACGCGCAACGCCGCGCTGTACGCGAGCCGCTGCTATCTCGACGACATCGCGACCGCCGTGCGCGCGAGCGTCGACGATGCGTCGCGCCCGGCGCTCGACGATGCGCTCGCGCGCGTCGCCGAAAAAACGAAGCGCCTCGTGCCGCCGACGACCGAAAATTCGTTCCCCGGCATGATGCCGAACGTGATTCCCGCGCGCGTCGCGAACTATCACGATCTGCACGGGATGAACATGACGGTCGACGCCGGGCACGCGTCGACGCTCGCCGCGTTCGAAGTCGCGTCGCGCTTCCTGAGAAGCGGCGAGCTCGACATGGTGATCGTCGGCGGCATCAACGGCAACTCGGCCGACGAAGTGCAGCCCGCGTTCGATCGGTCGCTCGCCGAAGGGATCGTGCTGTTTGCGGTGACGACGAAGGCGCAGGCCGATGCGGCCGGGCTGCCGGTGCTCGCGTGGGTCGAGAGCGACCGCGCGTTCGCGGACGCTTCCGCGCCGCAGCGCGCGCTGCGCGATGCCGACGGCCGCGAAGTCACGTACGCCGGCGCCGACGGCGCGCTCGCCGTGCTGCGCGCGCTCGTCGGCCGTGAGGACGCCGCGTCGGTCGCGTTGGGCAACGATCGCGATCGGGTGCGCTTCGGCTTGCGCGTCGATCGCAACGCGCCGCCGGTCGGCGACGAAAGCACGCGCACGCACGCCGTTTCGGATGCGCCCGGCGTGGATGCGCCCGGCGTGTCCTCGGCGGCTCCGGCGGCTCCGGCGGCTCCGGCGGCTCCGGCAGCTCCGGCAGCTCCGGCAGCTCCGGCAGCTCCGGCAGCTCCGGCAGCTCCGGCAGCTCCGGCAGCTCCGGCAGCTCCATCGGCTCCCGTTTCTTCTCACCTTTCGATATCGTCGTCGACGCCCGTTGCGGCTTCGGCATCGACGGCGCATGCCGTCGCGCCGCTCGCGCCGCTCGCGACGACCGTGAGAACGGAGTCGACGGCACCCGTTGCGCCGCCCGTTGCCGCCGCTTCGACCGAGAAGCGCGTGCCGATCCCCGCGACGCTGAAAGCGACCGACGTCGCCGCCGACGGCGAGCCGCTCGGCGTCGCCCGCTATCGGATCGATTTGCAGGAAACGCCGTGGCATGCCGGCGCGGGCGCGATCGCGTATCTGCCCGCGGGCAGCGTCGTCGTGACCGACGCGCCCGAGCTGCTCGACGGCATCGGCATGCTGCCCGCCGATCTGCTCGTGCTGTCCACTCGCACGACGACGTTCTCGCGCGCGCGGCTCGTCGTCGTCGATACGCTGGGCGAAGCCGCGCTGCGAGGGCTGATTCCCGCGGGCACGCGCCACGTGCGGCTGCTGACGTCGCTGCACACGAGCGTGCTCGCGCCGGATCGTTTGTCCGCACCGTCGCCTGGGCGGCTGAAGCTGCACGACCTCGCGTTCCTCGCGCTCAAGCAGTGCTACGACGGCGTCGCGCAACAGGGCTCGTTCATCGCGCTGCTGCTCGACGCTGTGAAGGAAGACGTGCTGCATCCGGATGCGGGGATGTTCACGGGCCTCGTGAAGGCGCTCGCGATCGAGCTGCCGAATGCGCGCTCGCTCGCCGTGCTGACAGACGACGCGGACATCCGGCAAGGCGTCGCACAGACCGAGCGCGAGAGCGGCGCGCAGCATCTGCTGCCGGTCGTCGCGCTATGCGGCGGCCGGCGTCTGACGCCGCGCGTGACGCGCGACGCGGGCGAGCTGCCCGCCGACGGCTTCGCGCGGCTCGATCCCGATTCGGTCGTCGTCGCATTCGGCGGCGCGCGCGGGATCACGGCCGAGCTGATGAAAGCGGTTGCCGAGCACTTCCAGCCGACGATCTATCTGATCGGCAGCAGCGGGCTCGACGCATACGGACCCGACGTGTTCGCGGGCAGCGACGAAGCGTTCGCGCGCCGTCGTCCCGACTACATCCGCGAGCAGAAGGCGCTCAATCCGCATCTGCCGTTGCCCGCGATCATCAAGGCGTTCGAGCGCCAGGTCGACGCGCGCGCCGCGCGCCGCAACATCGATGTGATGAAGTCGTACTGCGGCCCGAACAAGGTGTTCTATCTGCGCGCGGACGTGCTCGATGCAGGCAGCGTGCGCGCGGCGGTCGACAAGATCGTCGCGGCGGGTCAGCCGATCGATTTCGTCGTCAACGCGGCGGGCCTGAACCGCTCCGCGTCGGTCAACGTGAAATCGTTCGACGATTTCGTCGCGGTGCGCGACATCAAGATTCGCGGCTACTGGAACGTGCGCGACGCATTCGGCGCCGCGCAGCCGCGCGCGTGGTGCAACTTCGGCTCGTTCATCGGCCTGACGGGCCAAGCGGGCGAGACCGACTACGCGTCGGGCAACGATTTCCTCAACACGCAGGCCGCCTATCATCGCGCGGCGCTCGCGCGCGACGAGTTCACGATCGGCTGGACGCTGTGGCGCTCGGTCGGTCTCGGCGCGAATCCCGTCACGCGCGCGTTCCTGGAGAAGAGCGGGCTCTTCACGAGCATGCGGACCAACGAGGGCATTCATCACTTCCTGCGCGAGCTCAATCTGACCGAGCGCGCGGCGAGTTCCGTGCATCTCGGCGCGGCCGAGCGGCGCGCGATCGAGGCGCATCTGCCGACGTTCTTCGAGGCGCCCGAGTCCGCGCCGGCCGCGCGGACGGAACGGTCCGTGCAACCGCGGAGCTACGCACCGAACGTGCAAGCCGCGCCGGGCGCGCGTGCCGGGCAGCCGGCGCAGCGATCATCGCATCCGACGCCGCCGCGCGATCGTATCGCGCCGCCGCCGAGCCACGATTTCTATCTCGGCCGCGAAGTGCGCCGCACGAGCGACAGCGTGACGTTCGAGCGCATCTTCGATCTGCGCACCGATGCATACCTGCAGCACCACGTCGTGAATCGCTTCGCAACGCTGCCCGGCACGTTCGTGCCGGAGCTCGCGGCCGAGGCGGCGATGAAACTGCTGCCGGGGCTGCGCGTCGTCGGCTTCCGCGATGCCGCGTTCCGCCACTTCCTGCGCGTGTACGACGCGCAGCGGCCGAGCACGAAGCGCATCCACGCGCAGGTCGTCGGCCGCGAGGGCGATGCGGCCGTCGTGCAGGTGCGGATCACGGGGGATGTGCTCGCGCCGAACGGCCAGGTGCTCGTGCAGGACAAGCTGCACTTCGAGATCAAGGCGCTCGTCGCGCCACGCTACGCGAGCGCGCCCGTCTGGCCCATGCGGCCGGACGAGCCGCGCACGCCCGTCGCCGATCCGTACCACTTCGAATCGGCACCCGTGCGCCTGACGGGCATGTTCGTGTCGACGGCCGATACGGGCGTCACCGCGTCGGGCAAGGTCGCGCGCTACCAACTGAACGTCGCGCCCGGCGACCCGGTTTTTTCGCGCTTCGTCGTCCCGAGCATCATGCTCGACGGCCTCGCGCGCGTCGCGGTGCTGAACTACGTCGCGGGCGATTACATCCCGCTCGCCGCGCCGGTGTCGATCGGCCGGATCGATCTGTACGAAGGCGGCAACGACTGCGAACTCGCACGCCGCTACGACCGGATCGATCTGTACGCGACGCCCCGCGAGTTCGCGCTCGACGGCGCGCACGCCGGCAACCGCTTCGCCGCGGTGCGGTCCGACGGCCGCATGCTGATGGAGATGAGCGGCGTGTCGGGCGTCGTGATCGGCTACGTGCACCGGACGACCGGCGCGTACGCGACGAAGGCCGAGGTCGACGCGCTCGCCGCGCGCCTTGCAACCGAGCGGGAGACGGCATGAGCAAGCACCGCCAGGCGCCGGGGCCGCGCGGCAGCCTCGTGATGGGCAACCTCGCTGCATACAAGCGCAATCCGATTACGATGCTGCTGCGTTTGCACCAGCAATACGGCGACGTTGCGCGCAACCGGCTCGGACCGTTCGTCACGCATGCGCTCGCGCATCCGGACCACGTTCAGTACGTGTTGCAGGAGAACCATCGCAACTACGTGCGCGGGCGTTTCTACGACAACTTCAAGATGTTCTTCGGCGACGGCCTGCTGACGACCGACGGCGAATTCTGGCGCCGCCACCGACGCGCGGTGCAGCCGCTCTTTCACAAGAAGCAGGTCGACGCGCACACGGCCGCGGTCGGCGACGCGGCGCTCGCGCTCGCGCATCGCTGGAGCGCGCTGCCGCCCGGCAAGTCGATCGACGTCGTCGAGGAGATGATGCACCTGAGCCTGCGGATGCTCGGGCTGATGGTGTTCAACACCGACGTGTCGACGCATGCGGAGGCGGTGGGGCCGGCGGTGCGCTTCGGGATCGAAGCGATGATGCCGCAGGGCAACATGAACGACTTCATCCCGCGCTGGGCGCCGACGCGCTTCAATCGCCGGATCGCGCACGCGCGCCGCGCGATCGACACGATCATCGCGAAGATCATCGCCGATCACCGCGACGAACGCTGCGAGCCGAGCGACGTGATTTCGCTGCTGCTGAATGCCCGCGATCCCGACACCGGCGCGCCGATGACGCAGCAGGAAGTGCATGACGAAGTGATGACCGTGTTCCTCGCGGGCCATGAGACGACGGGCGCGGGCCTCGCGTGGGCGCTGTATGCGCTGGCGCAGCATCCGGCGGTGCTGCGCCAGCTACGCGACGAGCTCGACGCGCGCCTCGGCGGGCGCGCGCCGACCGTGCAGGACTTCGAACAATTGCCGTATCTGTCGCAGGTCGTCGACGAGGTGCTGCGCGTCTATCCGCCGATCTGGGGCTTCACGCGCGATCTCGTCGAAGACGACGAGATCGGCGGCTATCGGATTCCGGCGCGCTCGTCGGTGTTCATGTCGCCGTACGTCACGCATCGTCATCCGGCGTTCTGGCGGAATCCGGACGCGTTCGATCCGGAGAACTTCGCGAGCGAGGCGGCAGCTCGCCATCGCTTCGTCTATTTCCCGTTCGGCGGCGGGATGCGCAAGTGCATCGGCTTCCAGACCGCGCTGTTGCAGATGCGCGTGCTCGTCGCGGTGGTCGCGCAGCATTTCGATCTGAACGCGCTGCCCGGCCATCCGATCGAACTCGGCGCGACGATCTCGCTGCGGCCGGTGCACGGCATCCGTCTGGTCGTGAAGCCGCGCGAGCGTCAGCAGAGTCATCTCGCGCGCGTGCGCGAGCACGAGGCTGCACGTGCGCTGCGGCCGCTCGGCGATACGGTCGAGCCGACGGGCGCCGCGTGTCCGATGGCGGCGGCGGGCGAGATCGGCGCGAGCGCGGCGGCGGGGGCAGCGGCGGAATCGGCGCAAGCGCTCGATGTCGCGCATGCGAGCGGCCCGGCCGTGGCCGACGAGCGTGCGGCGAACCGGCAACACGCCGACGCCGCGAGGCTGTCGCTCGCGACGCCGAGCACAGCGGCGCCGCGTGATGCAGCCGCTGACGCGAGCGCCCGCGGCGTGCCCGCATGGCGCTTCACGTGGCGGCCGGCGCCCGTCGATCCGGTTCCCGATGCGCCGTCGCCCGCGTTGAGCGGCAAGCGAATCGCGCTCGTCAACGGGCGCGGCGGCACGGTCGAGCGCATCACGGCCGCGCTCGCGCGGACGTGCACGAAGGTGTCGGTGTTCGCGCCCGCAGCGAACGCCGATTACGCGGAGGCCGCGCGGACGTTCGTCAACGAAGCGGGCCCGTTCGACGGCATCGTCGATCTCGGGCTCGAAGCGCCGTTCACGCTCGACGACGCGAGCGCATGGGAAGCGCCGATGCGCCGCACGGTCGAGCTGCTGAAGGCGTGCTATGGCGACTGGGCGGCGGAGGACGATACGTCGCGGCTCTTCTACGTCGCGCTCACGTGGATGGACGGAATGATGGGTTACGGCGACGCCGCCGCCGGCGCGCAGCCGCTCGGCGGCCTGTGGGCGGGACTCGCAAAGACGCTGCCGCAGGAGCTGCCGAACTGCAACGTGCGCGTGCTCGACATCGCGCCCGACGAGACGGGCCGCGTCGACCGGCTCGTCGTCAACGAGCTCTATCGTTGGGGCTTCTTCGAGGTCGGCTACCGGCAGGGCGTGCGCTACACGCTGCACGCGCGGCGCAATGAACTGCCGCCGCTTGCCGTGGACGCGCGCGCTTCGCTCGCGCCGGGCGACACCGTGCTGTTCTCGGGCGGCGCGCGCGGAATCGGCCTGTTGTGCGCGCGTGCGCTCGCCGAGCGTCACGGCTGCACGGTGATCGTCACGGGACGCGAGGCGTCGCCTGACGGCAGCGAGCCGTGGATGGCGCTCGACGACGAAGGCTTCAAGCGATACGGCCTCGAGCAACTGCGCGCGGCGACGCCCGACAATCCGCCGAAGGCGATTCGCGCGATGCTGCAGCGGCTCAAGCGGCGGCGCGAGTTGAAGGCGGCGCTCGACGAGATGGCCGCGCTCGATTTGCCGGTTCGTTATCGGGTCTGCGACGTGACCGATCGCGCGGCCGTGCGCGCGCTGTGCGACGAGCTCGGCGATTCGCTGCGGATGGTGATCCACAACGCGGGCGTCGACCAACCGGTGCGCCTGATCCAGAAGGGCGCCGACGACTTCGCGCGCACGGTCCGCACGAAGGTGCTCGGCTTCGCGAATCTGTGCGATGCCGTCCGCACCCGGCCGCGGCTCGTGCAGTTCTGCAACGTCGGCTCGTTGACGGGCCGCTGGGGCGGAATGACGGGCGAGACCGACTACGCGGCCGCGAACGAAGGGCTCGCGCGCCTCGGTCTCTGGGCGGCGAAGCATGCGCTTCCGCCCGCGTGCGGCGTGAAGACGCTCGTGTGGCCGACATGGGAAGGCGTCGGAATGATCACGAACTTCGCAGTCACGCAGCGCTACATCACGCCGATGAACGTCGACGAGGGCGTGCGGCATTGGCTGCGCGAGCTCGCGTCGCCGGGCAGCGGCGAAGTGATGTTCATGGGCGCGGTCGGTCGCGCGCCGACGCCCGTGCAGATCAAGGGCTTCCTGCCGATTCGCGAGCTGCCGAACATCGGCGAGCTCGTCACGCGCCGGCATCACGTCGGCGAGCCGCTGCGCTTTCGGCCGTTCAAGCGCTTCGAAGGCCGCTATGCGATCGATCCGGCCGTCGCGCCATACGCGCACGCGTTCCGCTTCAACGGCCGGGCGGTGCTTCCCGCATCGCTCGTGCTCGAGCATGCGTGCGCGGTCGGCGACTGGGTGATGCCGCCGACGGGCGAGCCGCGCGACCTGAGCGAGATGACGAACGTCGTGCTGCGCCTCGACGCGCTGCCCGACGTGTCGAACGGCGGCGCGCCCGTCGAGATCGGCAGCGAGGCGGCCGGCTACATGATCGGCGATGCCTGGTGCGTCGACGTGCGCTGCAGCGACGCGCGCACGCAAGCCGAGCTGCTCAGCATGACGCTCGTCTACCGGACGGAGCCTGAGCAGATCGGCGCCGCGTATGCGCGGCCGCCCGACGCGACGCTCGAACCATCGAGGCTGACGAGCGCGCCGCACGCCGCGTGGAACGGCGATCTGCTGCCGGCGGGTGACTGGAGCGTGCCCGACGACGCGTCGGCCGGCATCGTTCGGATCGGCCGCGTGCCGCCTGCCGCGGTGCTGAGCTTGTGGACGCTGCCGTTTCCGCTCGAGCTGCGCCTGCCCGTCAATCACGTCGAGCACGTTCTGCGCGTCCTGCTCGCCGAATGGGGCGCGGCGCAATCCGACGCGCCCGCCGTCTGGCGGATCGGCGGCGCGAAGCTCGCACGGCTGCCGGCATCGTCGGCCGACGGCGTCGTCGAGTATGCGACCGGCCGCTTCGCGATGATCGACGCGCGCGGCTACGTGCTGCTGCGCCTCGACGACACGCGCGTCGACGCCGCGCAGGCGACACAGCCTGAAGCGGGCGCGCTTGCTGACCCGCTGACGGCATGACACGCGACCGCACAAGTGAGAGAACGACAACGATGACAACGACGAAAGCGACAACGGAACCGACAGCGGCGACGGCAGCGTCGGCGAATCGGGATTGCAGCAACCGCTACTGCATCATCGGCGGCGGCGCGGCCGGCATTGCGACGGCGAAGAACCTGCGCGAGCATGGCATCGCATTCGATCTGATCGAACGCGAAGACGGCATCGGCGGCACGTGGTACTACGGCAAGCCGTGCAGCGCGATCTACAAGTCGGTGCACATGATCAGCTCGCGCGCGTTCTCCGAATACACGGACTACCCGATGCCCGCCGATTATCCGACGTACGCGCGCGGCGATCAGGCGCTCGCTTACCTGCGCGACTACGCGCGCCGCTTCGGCGTCTACGAGCACGCGGAGTTCAACCGGACCGTGCTCGAAGTCGCGCCGCTCGCGGACGGCGGGCTGTGGCGCGTTGAACTCGACGGCCACGAGGTGCGCCACTACAAGGGCGTGTTCGTCTGCAACGGCCATCTGTCGAAGCCGCAGGTGCCCGACTATCCGGGTCGCTTCGACGGGCTGCAACTGCATTCGGCGCTGTACAAGACGCCCGATGTGCTGAAGGACAAGCGGGTGCTCGTCGTCGGCGCGGGCAATTCGGGCTGCGACATCGCGGTCGAGGCGGTCCATCACGCGCGCGCGGTGTTCCATAGCACGCGGCGCGGCTACTACTACTGGCCGAAATTTCTATTCGGGATTCCTGCCGATCGCTGGGCCGAGTGGCCGTTGAAGCTGCGCCTGCCGCTGTGGGCGCGGCGCTTCTTCGGCGTGCGGCTCCTGCGCCTGACGACGGCCGGCCAGCCGGAAGACTACGGGCTGCCGAAGCCGGACCACAAGCTGTTCGAAGCGCACTTCATCATCAACTCGACGCTGTTCTATCACCTCGGACACGGCGATCTCGTCGCGAAGCCGGACGTCGTCGAGCTGAAGAGCGACCGCGTCGCGTTCTCGGACGGCAGCGAAGAGCAGATCGACGCGATCGTCTACGCAACGGGCTTCCAGCTCAGCTTTCCGTTTCTCGACCCGTCGTATCTGCAATGGGACAAGATGCAGCCGCGCTTGTATCTGAACATCTTCGATCAGGCGCATCCGAACCTGTTCTTCATCGGCCTGTTTCAGACGTCGACCGGCAACTGGCCGCTGATGGACTATCAGGCGCAACTCGTCGCGCGCTATCTGCGCGCGCGCGACGCGGCGCCGCGCAAGGCCGCGCGGATCGATCGGCTGATCCGGCGAGACCGCTCGAACTGGAACGGCGGGATTCATTTCAGCGACACGCAGCGGCACGTGATCGAAGTCGAGCATTTCGCTTACCGGCTGCAACTGAAGCGGCTGATTCGCGCGCTGCCCGATTCGCGCGTGGCGGCGCGGCAGGGGCGGCCCGTGGCCGTCGCGACCGCGGCGCCGGCGTCCGCCACGCCCGCCACGCCTTCCGCCGTGCGCGTGCAAGCGGGAGAGGCGTGATGACGATCGTCTCCGTCGATAGCATCAGCAAGACCTATCTGCTCGGCAGCGTGAAAGTGACCGGCCTGGCTGGCGTGTCGGTCGACATCGACGCGAACCGCTTCACCGTGTTGAGCGGCCCGTCCGGCAGCGGCAAGACGACGCTGCTCAACATGATCGGCTGCATCGATCGGCCCGACGCGGGGCGTGTCGTCGTCGCCGGGCAGGACACCGCGACATTGTCCGACGACGCGCTGTCCGACTTCCGCGCGCGACAGGTTGGCCACGTGTTCCAGTCGTTCAACCTGCTGCCCGTGTTGTCCGCGTACGAGAACGTCGAATATCCGCTGCTGATGGCGCGCACGCCCGCGCGCGAACGCGCGTCGCGCGTCGCGTATCTGCTCGACGCGGTTGGCCTGAACGGCAAGGGCGCGCACCGGCCGAGCCAGTTGTCGGGCGGCCAGCGGCAGCGCGTCGCGATCGCGCGCGCGCTTGCGGCGGGGCCGTCGCTCGTGCTCGCCGACGAGCCGACCGCGAACCTCGACAGCGTCACGGGCCAGGCGATCATCGCGCTGATGCACCGGATGCAGCGCGAGAGCGGCGTGTCGTTCATCGTGTCGTCGCACGATCCGCAGGTGCTGGATGCAGCCGACGACGTCGTGCAGATCCGCGACGGCCGCATCGTCGATCGTCGCCGCATCGCGCAGGAGGCGCAAAGCTGATGCATACCTTCATGTTGGCGCTGCGCAACCTGCAGCGGAACCGGCGGCGCTCGATCACGACGTTGCTCGCGATGATCGTCGGCGTTTGCGCGGTCCTGCTGTTCGGCGGCTTCAGCAAGGACATCACGTTCGGATTGCAGACCGATTTCGTGCGGCGCAGCGGGCACTTGCAGATTCAGCGGCACGGCTATTACCAGTACGGCAGCGGCAATCCGGTCGCGTACGGGATCGGCGGCTATGAGCGTCTGATCGCGCAGCTGCGCGATGATCCGGTGCTCGCGACGATGATCGCGGTGATCACGCCGACGCTGCAGTTCGGCGGGATCGCCGGCAACTTCGAAGCGGGCGTGTCGCGCACGGTGCTCGCGCAGGGTGCGATCGCTGACGAGCAGAACCGGATGCAGCAGTGGAACGACTATGGCTTCCCGCTGGCGCCGAAGCCGTATCCGCTCGTCGGCACCGTGCCCGATGCGGCGCTCGTCGGGCACGGCGTCGCGCGCGTGCTGCATCTGTGCGCGCCGCTGCACGTGCCCGATTGCGGCGATGGCGACAACTTGAAGGAGGCGGCGAGCGCGGCGTCCGGCGCATCCGCAGCCGATGCGCCCGCGGACGTGATCGCGCTCGCGGCGGCCGAAGCGGACGCGCAAAAGAGCGAGGGCAACGGCGAGCGCGCCGGCGCGACGCACATCGAGGTGCTCGCGGCGAACGCGTACGGCGCGCCGAACGTCGGCGGCTTCACGGTCGTCAAGGCCGAGCAGCAAGGCGTGAAGGAGCTCGACGACGTCTATCTCGCGATGCACCTGCCGCGCGCGCAGCGGCTCGTCTATGGCGGTGACGCACCACGCGTGACGGCGATCGAGATCCAGCTCGCGCACACCGCGCAACTGCCCGCCGCACGCGCACGGATCGACCAGTTGTTCGGCGGCCGCTTCGAAGGCCAGCCGCTCGACGTGCTCGACTTCGCCGCACTGAATCCGTTTTATGACCAGACGAACCGGATGTTCTCGATGATCTTCGGCTTCGTGTTCGTGCTGATCGGCGCGATCGTGCTGTTCGTCGTCAGCAACACGATGAGCACCGCGATCCTCGAGCGGACCGTCGAGATCGGCACGCTGCGCTCGATGGGCGTGCGCCGCAGCGGCATCCAGGCGCTGTTCGTCTGCGAAGGCGCGCTGCTTGGCCTCGTCGGCGCGTCGATCGGCGTGCTCGTCGCGCTCGGACTCGCGTTCGCGGTCAATCACAGCGGGCTCGCGTGGACGCCGCCCGCGCGGATCGACTCGGTCGCGCTGACGGTGCGCGTGTGGGGCGAATGGCGGCTGATCGCGCTGACGTTCGTCGGGCTCGCGTTCGTCGCCGGGCTGTCCGCGTGGCTGCCCGCGCGCCATGCGGCGCGGCTGTCGATCGTCGACGCGCTGCGCTACGTATGAGCGGCGGCAATTTTCAGTTTGAACAACGAAAGATCGAATCGATCGGGAGGTGGAGCGTGCGTCGCTTGTTTCGTACATGGTGGATCTGCTTGAGTCTCGGCGCGGCGGTGCTCGCGCGCGCGCAGACGCCGCCCGATCCGCAGAAGCTGCTTGCGGAGAGCGACGCGATCCGGACGCCGGCGAAGTCGTTCATGCTGACCGCGACGCTGACCGAATACCGCTCCGGCAAGCAGGTCGACGGCAACACGCTGTCGATCTATTCGAAGCCCGACGCGCCGGGCGGCGCGTTCCGCACGCTGGTGCGCTTCGTCTCGCCCGCGCGCGACAAGGGCAAGCTGATGCTGAAGAACGGCAACGACCTGTGGTTTTACGATCCGGCGAACCAGGCGAGCATCCGCATTTCGCCGGACCAGCGTCTGCTCGGGCAGGCGGCGAACGGCGACGTCGTCACCGTCAATCTCGCGCACGACTATCAGGCGGAGCTGAAAGGCGCCGAGGACGTGATGGACGGCGATCGGCAGACGCGGCATTGCTACAAGCTGTCGCTGACGGGCAAGGCCCAGGGCCTCACGTACCATCGGATCGAGATGTGGCTCGACGCGTCGAACAGCCGGCCGGTCAAGGCGAAGTTCTATTCCGAAAGCGATCGGCTGCTGAAGAGCGCGTTCTATCGGCGCTATACGACGGAACTCGGCGTCGAGCGTCCGACCGAAACCGTGATCATCGATGGCCTTGACTCGAACTGGGTGACTGTGATGCGTTTTTCCGGATACGCGTGGCGCGATATTCCGGACGCATGGCTGCAACGCGATTATCTGGCCCGCTTTCAGGCGCAATGACGCGCAGATCGTTGGCGGTCCTGATTTGCGCGGTCGCGGCGGTCGCGGCGGTCGCGTCGGCGGCGATGCCGGCGTGCGCCGCGGCCGCCGGCGACGCGGACGCGGCGAACGACGCGACGAACGCGGCGCTCGATCTCGCGGACGCGACGCCTGTCGCCGCGCCGGAAACGGCGCGGCCGTGGAAGTTCAGCGTGCAGGACGCAGTGCGTTGGAGCGACGATCGCGATGCTGCTTCATCGTGGCGTAATCAGTTATCGATCGAATGCCAGTTCGAGCAGGCATTGACGCCGACACTGAGCGTGAACTTCGCGATGCGGTTCGACCGTTTCGATCCGCTGTCGTCCGGCGCGGCGTCGCACCGCGACGTGATGCTCGTGAAGGAGGCGTATGCAAGCTGGAAGCCGTCGCCGTTGCTGGCGATCGATGCGGGCCGGATCAACGAGCGCATCGGCGCGGCGATCGGCTACAACCCGACCGACTTCTTCAAGGCGGGCGCTGTGAGCGTGGACGTGCCGCCCGATCCGGACAGCCGGCACACGAACCGGCTCGGCAGCGTCGGCGTGCGCGCGCAGCGCGTGTGGGACTCGGGCTCGATCGCGCTGATGCTGTCGCCGCGGCTCGCGAGCCGCAGCGAGCCGGGCGATCCGCGCGCGTCGTCGGACCTGCAGCGCACGAACGGCGTTGATCGCTGGATGCTCGTCGGCAGTCAGCGGATCACGCCGACGATCCAGCCGCAATGGGTGCTGTATGGCGAGAGCGGACAGTCGCCGCAGTTCGGGCAGAATCTGAGCGTGCTGCTCGGCAATGCGGTCGTCGCGTACGCGGAATGGACGGGCGGCTGGCGGCCGTCGCTGATCGGCGCGGCGACGGGGGGCGGCAACCGGGATCGTGCGTTCCGCACGCGCTCGGCGGTTGGCTTCACGTGGACGCTGCCGGTCGACCTGTCGTTGACGGCCGAGCTGCAGAGCAACAGCGGCGGCGCGTCCGCATCGCAGTGGCGCGCGCTGCAAGCGAGCGATCCGTATGCGTGGGGCCGCGCGGTGCGCACGTCGATCGCCGCGCAGGAACTGCCGTCGCGGCATGGGCTGTTCCTGATGGCCGCGTGGCGCAACGTGTTCATGCGCCGCCTCGATCTGACGGGCTTCGCGCAGCTCGATCTCGGCGCGGGGCAGCAGTACTGGGTGGAACTGCGGCGCCGCTTCGACAAGTTCGACGTCGCCGTGCAGTTCCTGCGGCAGACGGGACCGTCGTGGAGCCGCTTCGGCGCGATGCCGGAAGCGAGCAGCGTTCAGGTCCTGGGCATTTTTTATCAATAAGACGTCGTCAATCGTCCAATAACGAGGGCCACCATACGATGAGCAAACGCATTCTGCAAATCGCCACCGCGATTCTCGCGGCCGTGCCGGTCGTCACTGGCGCGCTCGGCATGATGGGCATCCACGATCCGCTGTATGCGTCGCTCGGCGTCACGCTGCCGGCCGATGCGACGCTCGACAGCAATCTGCGCTTCTACGCGGGCGTCTGGTTCGGGCTTGGGCTCGGCGCGTTTTACACGATCCCGAACATCGAGCGCAACGGCGTGCTGTTCCGTGCGCTGTGGACGATGATCTTCGTCGGCGGAATCGGCCGGCTGATCTCGCTCGTGTCGCTCGGCGCACCGTTTCCGCCGTTCATTGGCTTTACCGTACTCGAGATCGTCGGTGCGCCGCTGTTCGTCTGGTGGCAGGCTCGCGTCGCGGAGACGGCGGGCTGACGGACGAGGTGGGGCAGGAAGCGCGGCCGATCCAGCTGGCGCGCGTTTGAAACACTTAGGTTGACTGACAAATGATGGTGGAAGAATTGCCGCACGCGACGTTGCACGACGACATGGCGGCGCTGCGGTTCAGCGTCGCGAGGCCGTCGGCTGCGCTGACGGAGCGGTTGATGCGAGGCGAGGTGCACGTGTGGCGTGCACGCGCCGACGAGGCGGGATCGTATCTGAAGCGCGATTGCCTGTCGCTCAGCGAGCACGAGCGCGCCGCACGGCTCAAATACGGCGCGCATCGCGAGCTGTTCGTGTTCTCGCGCGCGATGTTGCGGGTCGTGCTCGGCGAATACCTGAGCGTCGATCCGGCGCGGCTCGTGTTCGACGTCGAGCCGGGCGGCAAGCCGGTGCTGTTCGGCCGCGATCTCGAATTCAGCGTGAGCCACGGGAGCGGCGCGGTGCTGATGGCGATCGCGAAGCAGCGGGTCGGTTGCGATCTCGAATCGCTCGATCGAAAGATCGACGTCGATGCGCTCGCGGCCGCCAGCCTTGGCGAACGCGAGCGTGACCTGTTCGCGCAAACGCCGGCCTGCGCGCGCCAGCGGCTGCTGCTGCAGCTTTGGACGCGCAAGGAGGCGCTGCTGAAGGCGCACGGCACGGGCCTGCGGCGCGATCCGCGCGAGCTGGAGATGCCGTGGCCCGCGCTGCCCGCCGCGCGTGACGAATGCGCGAGCGACGGCGTGCGCTGGGCGGTCGCCGACGTCGCGCTCGGCGCGGCATGGCGCGCCGCGGTCGCGATGGAGAATCGCGGCGCCGACGTGCACGGATTCTGTTTGGGGTGGTGAGCTGCCGCCCGGCGCCGCGACTGCGGCGAACAGGCGTGCGGCATCGTTCGAGTATGGCTTGAAACAGGGGATATCAACAATGAATTCGATGTTCGAATGTGTCGCCGCGGCGGCGCGCGTCGCGAGGAAAAAACTGGGGAGAGCGTGGGCGGCCGGGATCGTCGCCGCGTTTTGCGCGGTCGCCGCGCCGCCGGCGGTACATGCGGACACCGCAGCGGGTGCGGTCGACGACTACGCGGCGACGCGCTATCCGATCATCCTCGTCCATGGCCTCACGGGCACCGACGACTACTTCGGAATCCTGCCGTACTGGTACGGCATGCAGTCCGATCTGCAGCAGCACGGCGCGACCGTGTTCATCGCCGATCTATCGGGATTCCAGAGCGACCTCGGCCCGAACGGGCGCGGCGAGCAGCTGCTCGCGTACGTGAAGCAAGTGCTCGCCGTCACCGGCGCGCAGAAGGTCAACCTGATCGGCCACAGCCAGGGCGGACTGTCGTCGCGCTACGTCGCGGCGGTCGCGCCGGATCTCGTCGCGTCGGTGACGACGATCGCGACGCCGCATCGCGGCTCGCAGTTCGCCGACTTCGTGCTCGGCGCGCTGAAGCTCGATCCGACCGGCCTGTCGACGCCGATCTTCGGCGAGCTGCTGAACATTTTCGGGATCCTGACGAGCCACGCGCACAACACGAATCAGGATGCGATCGCCGCGCTGAACGCGCTCAGCACACCGTACGCGACGCAGTTCAACGACCAGTTCCCGAGCGCGGGCCTGGGCGCGCCGGGCGCGTGCGCGCCGGGTGCGCCGAGCGAGACGGTCGCCGGGAACGTGCACTTGCTGTATTCGTGGAGCGGCAGCGCGTACCAGCCGATCACGGTGTTCGGCCTCACGACGGGCGCCGTCGACAAGAGCACGATCCCGGTCGTCGATCCGGCGAACGTGCTCGATCCGTCGACGCTCGTGTTCCTGACGGCCGGCAACATCATGGCGCTCAAGCAGGCGGGGCCGAACGACGGCTTCACGTCGACCTGCAGTTCGCTGTACGGAACAGTGATTTCGACCGACTACAAGTGGAACCACTTCGACGAGATCAACCAGTTGCTCGGCATCCGCGGCGCGTACGCGGCCGATCCGGTCGCGGTGCTGCGCACGCATGCGAACCGCTTGAAAATGCAGGGTGTTTGAAAGAAGGTTGAGCGGCGGCGCGCCGCGCATCGTATGATTATCCCGCGCTTGCGCGGCCGCTTGCGCGGGCGGCCGCGCACGTGCATTCAAGCAAACGCGTCATATGTAACGCGACGAGCAGACGAATGCGCGCAAGACGGCCAGTTTACGCAAGACTTCCGCAAGGAACAGCGGGACAGGCCACGCTTCGAGCATCTGGCGGCGAACCGGCAACGGGTCGCCGCCGGTTTGTTTCCGGCGTTCGCGCGCGCCGGGGGAATACGAAACCGTCGCGACGAAGCGGCGCGGTGGCGGGGCAGAGGCAAGGTGGATGATGAACGGGACTTCCAGCATGCGCGAACGCGCGCTCGGCTTGAATGACGGGAGTGGCCAGACGGCCGAACTGAGGCCGGCGCTCGACGTATGGCCGATCCTGCTGATGGTGTCGGTGCTCGTGTGCGTTGTGATCGTGAGTCTCACGGTGGTGTCCTTCCTGCGGGTCTACATCGGCGGCGAGAGCACGTGGTCGAAGTCGCAGAAGGACGCGGTCATCTATCTGATCCGCTACGCGGAGACGGGCGACGAGCATGCGTACCAGCTCTACGAGGCCGCGGTCGACAAGCCGTATCGCCTGAGCCTCGCACGCACCGCGCTGCAGCGCAAGCCGCCTGATCGCGTGACCGCGCGCGAGGCGATCATCGCGAGCGGCATCGATCCGACCGACGCGACGGCGGCCGCGTGGCTGCTGCCCGCGCTCAGCTGGGTCGCGAAGATCAACTATGCGCTGCAGTGCTGGATGCAGGCGGACGTCGAGCTGGCGGAATTCCGCAACGTCGCGAGCCAGCTGCACGCGCTCGTCAGCAGCGGCCATCGCGACGATCCGCGCGTGAAGGAGCTCGAGCGTCACGCGTGGGACATCAACGAGCGCGTGTCCGGGCTGCCCGACCGCTTCTCGAAGGCGTTCAGCGACGAGTTCCGCTCGAGCGTCGCGCTGCTGCTCGTCTGCTATTTCGCCGCGTCGATGTTCCTGATGTATCTCGCGCTCGTCTGGGCGCGCAAGGCCGCGCTGCAACGGCTGTCGATCCAGTACGCGCTCGACCGCAGCGAGGCGTTCGCCGAGGCCGCGCTGAGTTCGGTCGCGGAGGCGGTGATCACCGTCGGGCTCGCGAAGAACGTCGACTTCATCAACAACGCGGCCGAACAGCTGCTCGGCTATTCGGCGGCCGCGTGCGTCGGCGCGCCCGTGTCGAGCGTGCTGATGCTGCTCGACAAGGAGACGGGGCTCGCGGTCGACATTGTCGACGAATTCTGGGCGCGCGACGTGCGCACGCCGATCAAGCGCGAAGTGCATCTGTTGCGCCGCGATCATTCGAAGATAGTTGTACAGACAACCATTTCCGAGATGGGCGACCGCGTGCACGGCCACATCGGCTACGTGCTGATCCTGCGCAACATGACGCGCGAGCAGCAGTTCCTCGAAAGCCTCGCCTGGCAGGCGACGCACGACGTGCTGACGGGTCTCGTGAACCGCGTCGAGTTCGAGCGCCGTCTCGAACTCGCGCTCGTCGACGCGACGTCCGGCAAGGATCGCACGGACTCGATGTTGCTGATGCTCGATCTCGATCGCTTCAAGGAGATCAACGATACGTGCGGCCACGCGGCGGGCGACGCGATGCTGCGCGAAGTCACGCAGCGCTTCCAGAGCTGTCTCGACGACGAGGACGTGCTCGCGCGGCTCGGCGGCGACGAGTTCGGCGTGCTGCTGCCGCACGGCGCGGGCTCGTGGCCGTCGAAGAACAAGGCCGAGCGGCTGCGTCGCAGCCTCGAGGATTTCGTGTTCCTGTGGGAAGGCGAGCGCTTCACGGTCAGCGTCAGCATCGGCGTGCTCGAGCTCTGCAAGGCGCCGCGTAATCTCGAGATGGCCGTCAAGCTCGCCGACATCGCGTGCTACATCGCGAAGGAGCGCGGCCGCAACCGCATCCAGCTCGCGGATCCGAGCGACCTGCAGCAGGCGCGCCACGTCGGCGATGTGCAGTGGAGCCGGCGGATCAAGACCGCGCTCGAAACCGACGGCTTCCGGCTGTTCGTGCAGCCGATCGTCCACACGCGCCCCGACTCGCAGACCCCCGAGCGCGCGGAAGTGCTGCTGCGGATGATAGACGGCGCGGGCCGCGACATCTCGCCCGCCGCGTTCCTGCCTGCCGCCGAGCGCTACGGGCTGATGGGGCTCATCGACCGCTGGGTGATCCGCACGGTGTTCCACAAGCTGAGCGCGCTGCGGACGCGCGAGTACCACGAGTACAACGTGAACCTGTCGGGGGCGTCGATCTCCGACGAGCGCTTTCTCGAATTCGTGATCGCCGAGCTGCTGAGCTCCGGTCTCGAGCCTTCGGTGATCTGCTTCGAGATCACCGAAACGATCGCCGTGAAGAATCTCGAGCTCGCATCGCGCTTCATGAGCGAGCTGCGCACGATCGGTTGTCGCTTCGCGCTGGACGATTTCGGCGCGGGCATGTCGTCGTTCCGCTATCTGCGCAACTTGCCGATCGATTACCTGAAGATCGACGGCGAGTTCGTGTCGAACATGATGTCGGACCGGGTGAGCTACGGCGTCGTCAGCGCGATCAACGAAGTCGCGCACTCGATGTGTTGCAACACCGTCGCAGAGCATGTCGAATCCGACGTCGAGCTCGGCATGCTGCGCGAGCTCGGCATCGACTTCTGCCAGGGATATTTCTTTGCCAAGCCTTCGCCTTGGCGCGAAGGCGGCTATTGACGTGGTTCGATGACTTTATCTAAGGAGAGGAAATTGCATATCCCTTTTGAACGCGACGGCGATTTGATGGATATCGGGAGCTATCCACACTGGCTACAGGACGTGGTCGGCACGGTGCGGGAAGCGCGCGACCGGGTGCGCTTCCACGAAGTCTTCTCGTTGATGCGCGACGGCCGTCTCGCGCCACGGCAACTGGCTGCGTTCTTCGTGAACGGCTGGCCCGTCGTCGAGCAGTTTCCGAAGTACATGTCGATGAACCTGCTGAAGGCGAACGGCACGAGCTCGTCGGGCGACGAGAAGGCGCGCCGCTACCTGATCCGCAACATCCGCGTCGAGCTGAACCACGTCGAGCATTGGGTCAACTGGGCGGAAGCGAGCGGCGTGCCGCGCCGGCAGTTGATCGACGGCGACAGTCCGCCCGCCGCGCTCGCGCTCAGCCACTGGTGCTGGAAGAGCAGCAGCGCGGATGCGCTCGCGGCGAGCATCGCGGCGACCAACTATGCGATCGAAGGCGTGACGGGCGAATGGAGTGCGGACCTGTGCCGCTCGGACGTCTACGAGCGTGGCTTTGCCGAAGGCGTGCGCGGACGCGCGATGCGCTGGCTGAAGCTGCATTCGAGCTACGATGACAAGCATCCGTGGGAAGCGCTCGACATCGTCGCGACGATCCTCGGCCAATCGCCGAGCACCGAGCAGGTGCGCGACGTCGCGGCCGGCATCGAGCGCAGCTTCCGTTATTTCGAGATGAGCCTCTCTTGCTGCCTCGACGCGTGAGCGCCGCGCGTCGTCTGGCGGCGGGCGCCGGAAAGCCCGGCCTGCGACGGCGAGGCGAGCGCGCGTCGCGAGCGGGTCGCGACGGCATGCGTCGATCGGCCGCGCACGCATGTTCGCGCGCGTCGGCGGTGCCCTCGACGGCGATATGCGCCGCATCGCCAGCCGCATCGTAAATATTTCGCCTATTCGGTAACAGACCGTCACGGCGCCGCGCGAGCGCGCCAAGCTCGGTATACTGTTTCGTCTGCGCCGGCGCCGTGTCGCGTCCGGCTTCTTCCCTTCCAGGTTCGATACACGCATGAAACGTCATTTGTTTGCTTTTGTGGCTGCGGCCGTCGTGTCCGTTTCGGCATTCGCTCAAACCGCGCCCGTCGAGGTGGTCAAGAACGCCGTCGAGGGCACCGTCGGCGCGATGAGGGCGGATCCCGCCGCGCGCGGCGGCGACATGGCGAAGATCACGCAGATCGTCGAAGCGCGCTTCCTGCCCGCGACGAACTTCGAGCGCACGACGCGCATCGCCGTCGGCGACGCGTGGAAGCAGGCGACGCCGCAGCAACAGCAAGAGCTTTACAAGCAGTTCCGGATTCTGATGACGCGCACGTATGCGGCATCGCTCGCGCAGCTCGGCAGCCAGGACGCGAAGTTCTCGTTCAAGGCGGCGGGCGCGGGCGGCGCCGACGCGCTCGTGCGCTCGACGGTGGCGACGCCGGGCGACAGCCAGTCGGTCGGCTACCGGCTCGGCAAGATCGGCAACGATTGGAAGATTTACGACATCGACATGTCGGGCGCGTGGCTGATCCAGGTCTACCAGGGCCAGTTCAAGGCGCAGCTCACGCAGGGCGGCATCGACGGTCTGATCGCATTCCTGACGAAGCACAACGCGCGCACGAACTGAGTGCGCCGGCCGTTTCGGCATTCGTCATGCAAAAAGGGCGCCGCGGCGCCCTTTTTTGTTGCGTTGCGCGTGCTTGCGCACGGCGCCTGACGCTCAGCGCCTGTGATGCTCGACCGCGAACTTGATCAGCTCCGCCTGGCCCTCGATGTCGAGCTTGCGTTTGAGATTCAGCCGATGCGTCTCGACCGTGCGCACCGACAGGCCGTTCTGTTGCGCGATCTGCTTGCTCGACAACCCTTGTGCAAGCGCATCGAGGATGTCGCGCTCGCGCGGCGTCAGCCGATCGAGCGGCGACGCTTCCGCGCTTGCATGAATCATCCGCGCGGCAAGGCCCTCGCTGAAGAACGTCTGCCCGGCGAGCACCGCGCCGATCGCGCGAACGATTTCGGTCGCGGGCGAATCCTTCAGCAGATAGCCGCTCGCGCCCGCGCGCACGGCCTGCATCACATATTCGACGTTGTCGTGCATCGACAGCATCAGCACGCGGATTGCCGGAAAGCGCTCGTGAAAGACGCCCGCGAGCGCGATCCCGTTCATCCCCTGCATGCCGATGTCCATTAGCGCGAGATCGGGTTCGAGCGATTCGGCGAGTGCGAGCGCTTCGTCGGCATTGCCCGCTTCGCCGACGACGGCGAGGCCGGGCGCCGCTTCGAGGCGCATCTTGAGGCCGTCGCGCACGAGCGGATGGTCGTCGACGAGCAAGAGGCGCGCGGTGCGGGGCGTGGGAGAGGCAGTGGTCATCGCGTGGTTCCTGTGAGGGCGGCGCCGGACAACGGCACGCGCGCGGCGACGACCGTGTGTCCGAGTTGCGAGCTGATCGCGAGCGTGCCGCCGAGTGCGTCGAGCCGCTCGCGCATGTTGCGCAGGCCGACGCCGCCGCGCGCGTCTGCCTGTGCGCGCACGGCGTCGAAGCCGCGGCCGTTGTCGGCGATCGTTAGTGCGACTTCGCGCGACGACATGTCGAGCGCGACGGCCGCACGCGTCGCGTGCGCGTGGCGCAGGATGTTCGTCAGCGCTTCCTGCGCGATGCGGAAGAGCGCGGTCTTCACGGGCGCGGGCAGCGGCGGCGCGCTGCCGTGATCGACCTGCGTGAAGCCGAGCTCGACGCCCGTCTCCGCGCCGAGCTCGCGCACCAGTTGCTCGAGCGCGGCCGCGAGGCCGAGGTCGTCGAGCATCGTCGGGCGCAGCGCGTGCGAGATGCGGCGCACTTCGCGCAGCGTGTCGCCGAGCCGTGCGATGCCTTTCGACAGCGCGGCTTCCGCCGCGTCCTCGCGCGCCGGCAAGCGCGCGAAGCGTTCGAGCGCCGATTCGAACATCAGCTTCGCCGACACCATCATCTGGCTGATGCCGTCGTGCAGCTCGCGCGCGAGGCGCGCGCGCTCCTGCTCCTGCGATTCGACGACCTGCTGCGCGAGGCGTTTGAGCTTCGCGTCCGCACTGCGCGACTCGCTGACATTCAGCACGAGCGCACACAGTGCGATCACCGCCGCGCCCGCAAGCGCGATCGTGCTGAGCCACGTCATCGTGCGCTCGATGTTGGCCGATGCGCGTTCGTCGATCCGTGCGAGCGCGGTGTCGACGTCGTCGAGATAGATGCCGGTGCCTACCATCCAGCCCCAGCGCGGCAGCGAGACGACGTAGCCGAGCTTCGGCGCGAGCTTGCCCGTCGACGGACGCTGCCACACGTAGCGCACGTAGCCGCCGCCGCGCGACGCGGCCGCAATCAGTTGCTGAATCGTCAGCGAGCCTCGCGGATCGCGCAGCGTCCAATAATTGTGTCCGACCCGTTCGGGCTCGCGCGGATGCATCAGCGAATTGCCGTGCAGGTCGTAGACGAAGAAGTAGCCGTCGGGGCCGAATTCCATCTTCTGAAGCATCGCGAGCGCCTGCTGGCGCAGCAGCGCGTCGTCGCGCGCGTTGTCGCGGCCCGCCTCGTACAGCGGCTCGACCGCGCTCGTCGCGAGGTCGACGTAATGCTCGAGCTCGATTTCCTTGCTCGACAGATACGCGGCCTCGATCGTCGCGTGCTGCGTGCGCGCGAGCACGGTCGCCTGCTGGCGCACGCCGAGGCCGATCGCCGCGATCGTCACGAGGAAGGGGACGATCGCGAGCAGGAAGATCTTGAATTTCAGTCTCATCGCGACGGGTATCCGTCCATGGGGGCGTGCACGGCGCGCGGCGACGCTTCGTCGATTGTCTGTCCGGTCGGCGGCGCGCCGCCTTCAATGATGTCGCGCACGAGTCTCATCTGGGTTCCATCGCCGGGATTGGCTCATGCAGGCGGGCAGCTTGTGGTTGTGGTTCGATACTGCTCGTTCCGCCGAGCGCATTCTAGCGGAAGAATCGCCGAGTCGATTTGACGGTGCGCAGTTCGCGCGTGGCGAATGTTCGGCGAGCGTGTCTGAAACGGTGCCGTCGTCCGAAATTTTTCGCTCGTGTGGCTGATGCGTCGAGATGCATGTTCGGCGAGCACGCCGGTTCGCGTTTCAAGCGCGAGACGATCGGGATACGGATAATGCGAAGCGTGACGTCGCGCGATGCCGAGAGGTTCCCGCCATGCCGACGGCGATTGCGAATTCCGTCTGCGACGCGACGAGCGATCCCGCGATTCGAGCGCGCGGCATCATGTCCGCGACAACGTCGATTTTCGAGAAGTTATTTAGATATGCAAAGCAAGAGATCGAAGCGAAACCGCCTAAGAAGATGCGAACGCTCCATGAAATTTTGAAAATGCAAAGATGCATCAGAAACGTAATCTCGAAATTGCAGTGCACCAATTAAGTTAATCGAGCTGCTTGGCAGATAACCGAAACGTCGATCCATACAAATCAATTACTTTGTCGACAAATTCAATTCAAAATGCTTACTAAATTGTTTTTCGAATAAATGCTCCAAATTTTGTGTGGGCGCATCAAATAAAGTTTGACGGCAAAATTTTTTCCTTGCTATCGTTTGCACCGAAGGCGTGCCTTGTAGGCAGGCGCTTGAAGAAAGTAAAGGGCGCGCACTTCGGCTGATGATTGCGGTTCGAGCCTCTACCTGACGAAAACCTGTCTGAAGGCGTTGCTGCAACGGCAAATCGGCCAATGAACCTGCGGGAAATAAATCAATAGCGTTGTATCGGTTGAATTCGCATCGAGCATCGAGCCTGATAATTTGGATGCCAAAGCAAATTGAAGGCTTGAGAGCCAATGGGCGAATGGCGGATCCAGTGTATCGAGCCGCAACTGGACGGCAGGGCGAATCATGCTTGGGGGTGAAAGTGGGTATGAAAGTCGACGAAGGCTTGGCTGTTTCAAACGACGGACTCGCGCGGCTCGGTCGTCCGCGCGAATTCGGCAAACGGCAGCAGAACCCGGCTCGGCGCTTCGGCGGCCTCGCGATCGTGCTCGCGCTGCACATCGTGCTGGTCTATGCGCTCCTCAACGGTCTAGCGACGAAAGTGGTCCAAGTCATCCAGCATCCGATCGAGACGCACATCATCGAACCGGTGAAGCCGCCGCCTCCGCCGCCGATGCCGACGATCAAGCTGCCGCCGCCGAAATTCGCGCCGCCGCCCCCGCCGTTCGTTCCACCGCCGGAAGTGCCGGTGCAGGCGCCGACGCAGCCGTCGATCACGCATCAGGCGGCGCCCGTGCCGTCCGCGCCCGCCGTGCAGGCGCCGGTGGCCGCCGCGCCCGCGCCGGCGAAGGCCGTCAGCCACGAAGTGGGCGTCGTGTGCCCGAATTCGGACCAGATCCGCGCTTCGATGCAGTATCCGAAGGAAGCCCAGGAGAACAACATCACAGGCGACGTGACGATCGAATTCGTCGTCGATGCCGAAGGACACGTCACGAACGAGCGCGTCGCGCAGTCAGCGGATTCGGTGCTCGATCGTGCGGCGTTCAATGCGGTCAAGCAGTTCAAGTGCGTGGCGCAAGGGCAGTCGGTGCGCGTGCAGGTTCCGTTCTCGTTCAACCTGAACTAAGCCCGTATGCGGGCCAGAGAGGATCGGGGTCGAATCTTGTTAGTTAGTTTAACGAAAAAATTTGGAGTGGGTATGACCAAGCGTTCACTGGCCGCTCTGGCGGCAAGCATGTTGATCTCCGTCGTTGCGGTTGACGCGCTTGTCGCGCCGCAGCAGGCTTTCGCTCAGGCGAGCGACGCGGCGGTCGCGGTGTCCGCGGCAACTGCGCCACAGACGGCGAACACCACGGCGGAGCCGGCGCCCCCGCCTGCCGCGACGGAAGCGGTCGAGAATCCGTACGGCCTCGGCGCGTTGTGGAAGAACGGCGACTTCGTCGCACGCTTCGTGCTGCTGCTGCTCGTCGTGATGTCGATGGGAAGCTGGTACATCATGATCACCAAGTTTCTCGAGCAGCTGCGCGCGAACCGCCGCGCGAGGGTCGCCGACGAGCAGTTGTGGAGCGCGCCGTCGCTCGCCGAAGGCGCGAAGCGGCTCGACGAGGCGTCGCCGTTCCGCTTCATTGCCGAAACGGCGATCGAGGCGGGCGAGCATCACGACAACGCGCTGCTCGAAGCCGTCGACCGCAATACGTGGATCGACGTGTCGGTCGAGCGCGCGATCACGAACGTGTCGAATCGCCTGCAAGACGGGCTCGCCTTCCTCGGTACGGTCGGCTCGACAGCGCCGTTCGTCGGCCTGTTCGGCACCGTGTGGGGCATCTATCATGCGCTGACGGCGATCGGCATCGCGGGCCAGGCGTCGATCGACAAGGTCGCGGGCCCGGTCGGCGAGGCGCTGATCATGACAGCGATCGGCCTCGCGGTCGCGGTGCCCGCCGTGCTCGGCTACAACTTCCTCGTGCGTCGCAACAAGTCGGTGATGGAGCGCGTGCGCAACTTCGGCGCACAGCTTCACACGGTACTGCTCGCAGGCGGCAAGCGCTTGCCGCGAGCGAACAACGTGCAGACCGCGTCGCTCGTCCGCTGAAGCGAGGTGCGCCATGGCCATGAGCGTCGGGCAGGACGATAACGACGAGGTGATCTCCAACATCAACACGACGCCGCTCGTCGACGTGATGCTGGTGCTGCTGATCATCTTCCTGATCACGATTCCGGTCGTCACGCACACGATCCAGCTGCAGTTGCCGAAGGAAACGATCCAGCCGCTGCAGACGACGCCGAAAAGCGTCGAAATCGCGGTCAATCGCGACGGTGATGTTTTCTGGAACGAGACCCTCGTCGATGCGTCGACGCTGCTCTCGAAGCTGAAGACGGTATCGACGATGAATCCGCAACCGGACGTGCACGTGCGCGGCGACCAGAACACGCGCTACGAGTTCATCGGCCGCGTGATCACCGCATGCGAGCGGGCCGGCATCGCGAAGGTCTCGTTCATTACGGAACCGCCCGCGCGCGGCGGCTAGGAGGCGACAATGGGAATGAACGTATCTTCAGGCGGCGGCGAGCCGGACGTGATGGTCGACATCAACACGACGCCGCTCATCGACGTGATGCTGGTGCTGCTGATCATGTTGATCATCACGATCCCGATCCAGATGCATTCGATCAAGATGAACCTGCCGATCGGCAACCCGCCGCCGCCCGCGACGCCGCCCGAGATCGTGCAGATCGACATCGATTTCGACGGCACGACGACATGGAATGGCGCGCCCGTGCCGAACCGCGCGGCGCTCGAAGCGAAGCTCGCGCAGGTCGCGGCCGAGCCGGTGCAGGCGGAAATCCATCTGCGGCCGAACAAGCTCGCGCCGTACAAGGACGTCGCCGCGGTGCTCGCGTCCGCGCAGCGCATCGGCGCGACGAAGATCGGGTTGATCGGCAACGAGCAGTACATGCAATAACGAAGCGAGCGATCCCATGATGCAACGATGGTTGAAGTGCGCCGTATTGGCGGCTGCGCTCGGAGGCTGCTGCGCGCTCGCAGTGCCGTCCGGCGTCGCGTTCGCCGCCGAAGCGCTGCGCCCGGACGTCGCGCGACCGCTCGGCGCCGCGCAGGATCTGTATCGCGCGCACAAGTATCGCGACGCGCTCGGCAAAATCGCGCAGGCTGCGGCGGTGCCGAACAAGACGCCGTACGAGACCTACATGGTCGAAGAGATGCGTGGCGCGGCGGCGATGGCGGCGGGCGATACCGGCGCGGCGATCCAGGCGTACGAGGCGGTGCTGGGCTCCGGGCGATTGTCGAAGGACGACGAACAGCGTACGACCGCGGCGCTCGCCGGCGTCTATTTCCAGCAGCGGAACTATCCGCAGACGATCAGGATCGCGCAGCGCTATCTGAAGGCGGGCGGCGGCGATCCCGACATGCGCACGCTGCTGGTTCAGTCGTACTACCTGTCGAACGATTGCGCGGCGGTGGTGGGTCAGCTCAAGCCGGGCGTCGATGCGCAGGCGCGCGCCGGACATGCGCCTGACGAAGCGCAATTGCAGATGCTCGGCACGTGCGCGCAGAAGATGAAGGACGGCGCGACCTATCGGGCGTCGCTCGAGAAGCTCGTCGCGTATCACCCGAATCCCGCGTATTGGGACGAACTGTTCCGTTCGATCCGCGACAAGCCGGGCTATCTGTCGTCGCTCGATCTCGACATGTATCGGCTTCGGCGCGTGACGGGGGCGCTGAACGGCGCCGACGCGTACATGGAGATGACGCAGCTCGCGCTCGTTGCTGGTACCGCAGCGGAAGCGAAGCAAGTGATCGACCAGGGCTTCGCATCCGGCGCGCTTGGCCGCGACGCGGGCGCGGATCGCGAGAAGCGGCTGCAGGCGCTTGCGGCGAAGCGCGCGCAGTCGCCGGCCGACAACGCGAATCCCGTCGCGCCGATCGACGCCGGCATGAACCTCGTGTTCGCCGGCCAGACGAAGCAGGGCATTGCGGCGATGGAGGCGGCGCTCGCGAAGGGCGGTCTCGAGCATGTCGACGAGGCGCGGCTGCGGCTCGGCGAAGCGTATTACGTCGCGGGCGACAAGGCGCGCGCCGTGCAGACCTTCCGAGGCGTGCAGGGCGGCGATGGCTCGGCGGATCTCGCGCGTCTGTGGGCGCTCGTCGCGGCGAAGTAACGACACGGGATGCGGCGCGCGGCTCGGCGTGCGTCGCGGCCGGCCTTGGCGTCGGCGTGCGGCATTGTGCGGCCACTCGTGCGCGAAGCACGAAATACGGCGGTTATCGGCGAAACACGGGAAAGGAGAGGCTTTGCTGATCGGTGAAACGAACGGCGTCTTCTTGCGCCGCGCATCCGTGCCCGGGCCGTTCGCGGGTTGCTTGCGCGCGACGTCCGCGTTGTCCGCGCGGTCGGCGTCGCGCGTGCCGGCTCGCGGATCGGCGACGCGTGCGATGCGCTTGCAGCGGAGCAGGCTCCCTCATCACAAACGGTTCTTGATCGCGGGATTGTGTCTTGCCATGGTTTTGCCACTCGACAAATCGGCAGTAGTCGCAGCCTCGATCGGAAACAAGATTCGGGCGCTGCGTCAGCGACTCAAGCTCACGCTCGACGAGGCCGCGGCAGCGGCCGGCATATCGAAGCCGTTTCTGTCGCAGGTCGAGCGAGGACGCGCGACGCCGTCGATCACGTCGCTCGTCGGAATCGCGCGGGCGCTCGGCGTGACGATGCAGTACTTCGTCGATGCGCCGACTGAAGCGCGTTCGGTATGCCGCAGCGAAGCACTTCAGTACTTCAGCCTCGCGAATTCGACGAACGCGTTCGCGCGCCTGACGAACGTCGTCGACGGCCGGCAGCTGGACGCGATCCTTGTCCGGATGCCGGCGGCGCAGCCGCTGTCGGAAGTCACGACGCACGCGGGCGAGGAGTTTCTATATGTGGTGAGCGGCCGGGTCGAGCTGACGCTGGAGGACGTGACGTTCACGCTGGCGGCGGGCGACACCGCGCATTACGAATCGACGACGCCGCATGCGTGGCGCAACGGCGGCGACAGCGAGGCGCTGATCGTCTGGGTTGGGGTGCCTAGGTTGTTCTGAGCGGGCCGTGCGGGCGTGGCGATTTTCGAAGGTAAACGTAGGATTCCTGATGTCGTAGGGCAGTGATGGGCCGCGACAGCCGGAACGAGAAGAAATGAAGCAGCGGGACGTCGCTCCGTTGAAATTTCGTCAACCTAACAAATTGAAAAGAAGCAAAAAATCGTGATGGCGCACATGCGTCGATGGTTTGGCGGCGTCCGGCGGGCAGTCGGGCAGCAGCGGGGGCGGTACGCGAGTACCGCGAGTCGGGCGCGGAGTTCAAAAGATTGCCGCGCGCAACGGGTGGGGTCTTACTGACGAGTGAGAGGGGAAAAATGAAGCAAAGAGCATTGGCGTTGGCGATCAAGCGGATCGTCTGGGCCGAGTTGGCGTTGACGGCCACGCTGGCGGCGCCGGCGTTCGCACAGAACCAGCCGGCACCCGGCGCCGCCGCGGCGTCGGCGCAGAACTCGAGCATCGCGGTCGCGCAAGCGGATGCGGCGGCGAGCGCAGCGGGCGCCGTTTCGGCACCCGCCGCGGCTGCGCCCGCGCCCGCTTCCGGCGCAGCCGAGGCGACGGGCGCGGCATCCGCCGCGTCTGCCGCGCCCGTCGCAAAGAGCGGCGTCGCGCAGATCAAGCGCTTCGAAGTGACGGGCTCGCTGATCCGCAGCGCCGACAAGGTAGGCTTTCAGCAAGTTCAGACCGTCACCGCGAAGGACATCCAGGACAGCGGCTACACGAACGTCGCGGACTTCCTGCGCGGCGTGTCGGCGAACTCTGCGAGCAGCTGGAGCGAAGGCCAGACGAACGGTTTTGCCGCTGGCGGCGCGGGCATCGCGCTGCGCGGCCTGAGTGAGAAGTACTCGCTCGTGATGGTCGACGGCCAGCGCGTCGCGCCTTACGCGTTCGCGTCGAATGGCACCGATACGTTCTTCGACCTGAACACGCTGCCCCTCAACATCATCGACCGCATCGAGATCGTGAAGACGGGCGCCGTGTCGCAGTACGGCTCGGACGCGATCGCGGGCGTCGTCAACATCATCACGAAGCATAATTTCCAGGGGCTGCAACTCGACGGCAGCTACTCCGGCGCGACGCAAGGCGGCGACGGCACGACGAAATTCAGCATTCTCGGCGGCTTCGGCGATCTGAACTCGGACCGCTTCAACATCACGGCGGCCGCGAGCTACTACAAATCGAACGGCTTCACGATCGCCGATCGCGACACGACGAAGAATCAGGACTTCACGAACCAGGCGGGCGGGCTGTCGCTGCTCGCGCCGTCGTTCTGGCAGACCAACGGCGGCGCGACCGCACAGGCGCTCAGCAACTGCCCGTTCGGCGGCGCCGTGCGTCCCGCCGCGAGCAATTATCTGAGCGCAGGCGCCGGCATGGGCGGCACCGTGTGCAGCTTCAATTCGGCGGAGACGACGTCGGTCGCGCCATGGACCGAGCGCCTGAGCGCGAAGGTGCACGCGGACTTCAAGATCGACGACAAGACGACCGCGTTTGCCGATCTGTGGGAAAGCAACAATACGACGGTGCAGAACAACGGCGTGCTCACGGTGGGCAGCCCGACGTCCCCGAGCCTCGTTCTCAATCCGACGACCGGCAAGCTGAGCCAATTCAATTCGGTCGTGCCGGCGAGCAATCCGTACAACCCGTTCGGCGTCGATACGCCGCTTGCGTACACGTTCCCGGCGGCGGCGTCCGACCGGACGAGCTCGAACTTCTGGCGCGCCGCGACGGGCGTCAAGGGTTCGTTTGCGCTGCCGTATGGCGACTGGGACTGGTCGACCGCCTACACGCATTCGCAGAGCGTCGTGTCCAATACGTTCCATAACGTGCTGAACGCGTCCGTCGTCAACGACATCTATCAGAACGGCACGCTCAACTTCGCGAATCCGTCCGCGACGCCCAATGCGTTCAACGGCCTGTACATGACGACGAGCAACCTCGGCATATCGAAGCTCGACGCTCTCGACGCGACGCTGTCGACGCCGAACCTGTTCAAGCTGCCCACGGGCGACGTCGGCTTCGGCCTCGGCGCGCAGTTCCTGCACGAAAGCGAATTCATCGGCCAAGGCTCGGAAGCGCTGAGCGGGCAGGTGCTGAATCCGCTGACGCAATCGGTGAACGGCTCGCGCAACGTCGCGGCGGTTTACTATCAGTTCGACATCCCGATCATCAAGAACCTGACGTTCAGCCAATCGGGCCGCTACGACCATTACAGCGACTTCGGCGGCGCGTTCTCGCCCCGCTTCGCGCTGCGCTATCAGCCGATCAAGGAATTCACGATGTACGGTTCGTACAATCGCGGCTTCCGCGCGCCGACGTTCGTCGAGAACACGCCGTCGCAGAACATCGGCCTGCAAACTTACGGCAATACGCTCGTCAACACGCTGCAGACCGGCAACACCAGCCTGCAGCCCGAGCGCACGCGCAACATCAACATCGGCTTCCAGGCTTCGCCGACGCGCTACACGGACTTCGGCTTCGACTTCTACAAGATCTTCATCGACAACGTGATCGGTCAGGCGAGCCTGAACTCGGTGATCGCGGCGAACAATCCGTCGCAGGTCGTGCGCGATCCGGCGACGGGACAGATCACGTACGTCGTGCTGCCGTATCAGAATCTCGGCACGCTCGAGACCGACGGCTTCGAGATGACGTTCCGTCAGGGGCTGCCGACGAAGTACGGCACGTTCACGCTGTCGGCCGACTGGGCGTACGTGCATCACTTCAACATCGGCTTCCCCGGCGCGGCGACGGTCGATTCGGCGGGCAACAACTTCGCGATCACGCAGCCGTTCGGCGCGAGCATCCCGCGCTGGAAGGGCAATACGTCATTGAACTGGGCGTATCGCAAGTGGAACGCGACGCTGAGCTGGGAGTTCACGGGTCCGTACGCGCAGGCGCTCGGCGTTGCCGCGCCGACGCAGGCGGCGGACCACGTCGGGTCGTACAGCCAGTTCAACCTGTACGCGAGCTACACCGGCTTCAAGAACTGGACGCTGTATGGCGGGATCAACAACATCTTCGACCGTGCTCCTCCGTTCGATCCGGTCTGGCAGAACGCGCTCAACCAGAACGGCTATGACCAGTCGCTTTACATGTACTACGGCCGTGTGATTCAGGTCGGCGCGACGTACAAGTTCTGACGCCGTTTCGCATCGGCCATCGACATTCGACGGGCCGCTCCGCTTCCCTAACCATCCCTTTGGAGCGGCCTTTTTTTGCCTGATGCCGGGAGACGACGAAGCAGCATCGAAACAGCGACGAGACGGGACCGGATGTGCGGCGCAGGACGCGAGCCGTCCACGTCAATCCGCCACGTTCGAATTGACTCTGCATCGGCGTGACGCCGATATGATCGTACGCAGGTGACGATGAGACCAATGAAGTTGCGTTTGCCGTTCGCGGCGCGCTCCGCGAGGCGCGCATGGGCAGCCGTGCGGATCGCGGCCGTCGCGTGCGGAACATGCATCGTGTGCGCGATCGCGCCGTCGAGCGCGCGCGCCGCCACGGCGCTCGCACAATACGGTGAACCGAAGTATCCGCCGAGCTTCACGCATTTCGACTATGCGAACCCCGACGCGCCGAACGACGGCGTGCTGAATTTCGAGAACTACAACGAGGCGCAGAGCTACGACTCGCTGAATCCGTTCCTCGTGCGCGGCTTGCCCGCGCCGGATATCCAGAACCTGATGTTCGACACGCTGATGCAGCGGAGCTGGGACGAGCTCGCGTCCGAATATCCGTTGATCGCGGACGCCGTCGATGTCGCGCCGGACCGCAGCTCGGCGACGTTCCACATTGATCCGGCCGCGCGCTTCTCGAATGGCGATCCGATCACCGCGGCCGACGTCAAGTATTCGTTCGATATGCTGACGAGCCCGCAGGCGTCGCCGCTCGTCAACGCGCAGTTCGCGATCGTCAAGCGCGCGACGGTCGTCGATCGGCTGACGATCCGCTTCGACTTCAAGCGCTCCGAGCGCGCCGCGCCGCTGATCGCGGGCGATCTGCCGGTGTTCTCGCCGAAATGGGGCAGGCGGCCGGACGGCACGCGGCCGCCGTTCGACCAGATCGTGAGCGACCCGCCGATCGCGAGCGGCGCGTATCTGATCGAGCAGCGCAAGAACGACAAGCAGATCGTCTACGCGCGCAATCCGCATTACTGGGCGGTCGATCTGCCGACGCGGCGCGGGATGTTCCGGTTCGCGCGCGTGTCGTTCAAGCTGTATCTCGATCAATACACGATGCTCGAAGCGTTCAAGGCGGGCGACGTCGACGTGCGGATGGAATACAGCTCGACGCAGTGGGCGCGCCGTTACGTCGGCAAGAACTTCCGCAACGGCATGCTGAAGAAGGGCGAGTTCCCGGACGGCCCCGCGCAGATGCAGGGTTTTCTCATCAACATGCGCGAGCCGAAATTCCGGGACGTGCGCGTGCGCCACGCGCTGGCGCTCGCGTTCGATTACGACTGGATGAACCGGATGATGTTCTACGGTCAATACCGGCGCACGAACAGTTTCTGGGAGGCGAGCCCGTTCGGCGCGTCCGGCATGCCTAGCGAGAGGGAGCTCGCGCTGCTCGAGCCGCATCGTGCGGAGCTGCCGCCCGAAGTGTTCGGTCCGATGGTCAAGCAGCCGACGACGCTGCCGCCCGGCTCGTTGCGCGAGAACCTGAAACAGGCGCGCGACCTGCTCGCGCAGGCCGGCTGGCATTATCGCGACGGCGCGCTGCGCGACGCGGGCGGCGCGCCGATGACGATCGAGATCATGGACGACGAACCCGGCATGGATCGACTGATCCTGCCGTACATCCAGGCGCTCGGGATGCTGGGCATCCAGGCGCACATGCACGAGATCGACAGCGCGCTGTACCAGAAGCGCCTCGACAACTTCCAGTACGACATGACGACGCTCATCTATCCGCCCGTCACGATTCCCGGCGCGGAGCTCGTGCGCCGCTTCGGCAGCGCGGCGGCGTCGGAGGTCGGTTCGGAGAACTATCCGGGCGTGCGCTCGAAGGCAGTCGACGCGCTGATCCGCGCGGCGCTCGCGGCGGACACGCTCGACGATCTGCAAACGGCGACGCACGCGCTCGACCGCGTGCTGATCAACCTGTACATCCTCGTGCCGCAGTACTACCTGCCGAACGCGCGGATCGCCTACAAGACGACGTACGGGCATCCGTCCGTCATTCCGGCGTCCTATCAATATGAGGACTGGATCATCGACTACTGGTACCGGAAGAAGCCGGCGGCCGGCCCGGCGCCGGCGTCGAAGCCGGGCCCGGCCGCGTAGCGGGGAGCGACGATGCTTGCATACATTCTCAGACGATTGCTGCTGATGGTGCCGACGCTCGTCGGCGTCGTGACGATCACGTTCGTCGTCACGCAATTCGTGCCGGGCGGCCCGGTCGAGCAGGTGCTGACGCAACTGCGCCACGGCACCGCGCGCGGCGGCGAGGCGGGCGGCGGCGGGGGCGGGTATCACGGCAGCCAGGGCGTCGATCCGCAGCAGATCGAGCAGATCAAGAAGCAGTTCGGTTTCGACAAGCCGCCGCTCACGCGCTACGTGATGATGCTGAAGAGCTACGCGACGTTCAATCTCGGTCAGTCGTACTACGCGCATGCGAGCGTGTGGAGCGTGATCCGCTCGAAGCTGCCGGTGTCGATCACGCTCGGCTTGTGGACGGTGATCCTCACGTACCTGATCTCGGTGCCGCTCGGCATCGCGAAGGCGGTTCGCAACGGCTCGCGCTTCGACACCGTGACGAGCGTGCTCGTGCTCGCCGGCTATGCGATTCCCGGCTTCGTGCTGGGCGTGCTGCTGCTGATGCTGTTCGGCGGCGGCACGTTCTGGCAGGTGTTCCCGATGCGCGGCCTCACGTCGGACAACTTCGACGAGCTGTCCGCGCTCGGCAAGGTGCTCGATTATCTGTGGCACGTCGTGCTGCCCGTCACCGCGTCGGTCGTCGGCAACTTCGCGATCGTCACGATCCTGACGAAGAACACGTTCCTCGAAGAGATCGGCCGGCAATACGTGCTGACCGCGCGCGCGAAGGGCGCGCCGGAACGCGACGTGCTGTGGAAGCACGTGCTGCGCAACGCGGCGATTCCGCTCGTCACCGGCCTGCCCGCCGCGTTCGTCGGCGCGTTCCTGAACGGCAACCTGTTGATCGAGACGCTGTTCTCGCTCGACGGCATGGGGCAACTGTCGTACGACTCGGTGATCCGCCGCGACTATCCGGTCGTGCTCGGCTCGCTGTTCCTGTTCACGCTGATCGGTCTCGTGACCAAACTTTTCGCTGACGTCTGCTATGTCCTCGTCGACCCCCGCATCCAATTCCACCGCGTGGACCACTGATCCCGCGTGCGTCGCGTGCGCGGCGTCGCCGTCGCCGTGGCGGCGCACGTGGCTGCGCTTTCGCGGCCAGCGGCTCGGTTACTGGAGCCTCGTGATCTTCACCGTGCTGTTCGCGGTCAGCCTGTTCGCCGACGTGCTGTCCAACGACCGGCCGCTCGTCGTCCGCTACGAAGGGCGCTACTACTTCCCGATCGCGAAGGATTATCCGGAGACGCAATTCGGCGGCGATTTTCCGGCGAAGGCGAACTACCTCGATCCGTACATCCGTTCGAAGATCGAGTCGAACGGCAATTTCGCGATCTATCCGCCGAACCGCTACCGCTACGACACGATCGACTATTTCGCGTCGCGTCCGTATCCGGCGCCGCCGTCGGCGAGCAACTGGCTCGGCACCGATCAGTTCGGGCGCGACGTGCTTTCGCGGCTGCTGTACGGCTTCCGGCTGTCGGTGCTGATGGCGGTCGCGCTGACGGTGTCGGGCGTCGCGATCGGGGTGCTGACGGGCGCGCTGCAGGGCTTCTACGGCGGCCGCGCCGATCTGATCGGACAGCGGCTGATCGAGATCTGGAGCGCGCTGCCCGACCTGTATCTGCTGATCATCTTCGCGGCGATCTTCGAGCCGTCGCTGTGGCTGCTGTTCATCCTGCTGTCGATGTTCGGCTGGCTCGTGCTGTCCGACTACGTGCGCGCCGAGTTCCTGCGCAACCGCGCGCTCGACTACGTGAGGGCCGCGCGCACGATGGGGCTCACGAACGGGCAGATCATCTGGCGGCACGTGCTGCCGAACAGCCTGACGCCCGTCATCACGTTCCTGCCGTTCCGGATGAGCGCGGCGATCCTGTCGCTGACGAGCCTCGACTTCCTCGGGCTCGGCGTGCCGCCGCCGACGCCGAGCCTCGGCGAGCTGCTGCAGGAAGGCAAGAACAATCTCGACGCGTGGTGGATCTCGATGTCGGCGTTCGCGGCGCTCGTCGTTACGCTGCTGCTGCTGACGTTCATGGGCGACGCGCTGCGCAACGCGCTCGACACGCGCACGCGCGGCTCGGCGTTCGGCGGAGGTCCGCGATGACCCGGCCGCTGCTCGAAATCGACCGCTTCTCCGCGGCGTTCGGCGGCATGATCGCGGTGCACGAGCTCAGCCTGTCGATCGCGCGCGGCGAGCGCGTCGCGCTCGTCGGCGAATCCGGGTCGGGCAAGAGCGTCACCGCGCTGTCGATCCTGCGGCTCGTCCAGCACGCGACGCTGTCCGGCCGGATGCTGTTCGACGGCGAAGACCTGCTGGCGAAGACCGAGCAGCAGATGCGCGGCATCCGCGGCGCGGACATCGCGATGGTGTTCCAGGAGCCGATGACGGCGCTCAATCCGCTCTACACGATCGGCAAGCAGATCGCCGAGAGCCTGCGGCTGCACGAAGGATTGCGGCCGGGCGAGGCGCGGCTGCGCGGGATCGAGCTGCTGCGGCGCACCGGCATTCCGGAGCCCGAACGAAGGATCGACAGCTTTCCGCATCAACTGTCGGGCGGCCAGCGGCAGCGCGCGATGATCGCGATGGCGCTTGCGTGCCGGCCGCGCCTGTTGCTCGCCGACGAGCCGACGACCGCGCTCGACGTGACGGTGCGCGAGCAGATCGTCGATCTGCTGATCGAGCTGCAGGAGCAGGAGGCGGCCGAGCGCGGGATGGCGGTGCTGCTGATCACGCACGACCTGAATCTCGTGCGGCGCTTCGCGCAGCGCGTCGCGGTGATGGAGCACGGCGTGCTCGTCGAGACGGGCGACACCGGCGCGCTGTTCGCGGATCCGCAGCATCCGTACACGCAGCGCCTGCTCGACAGCGGGCCTCAGCGCGCGATCGAGGCGGTCGCGCCGTCCGCGCGGATGATCCTCGACGTCAAGTCGCTCGCGGTCGATTACCGGATCGCGCCGAAAGGCTGGCGCGCGCTGTTCGGCAAGACGACGTTTCGCGCGGTGCACGACGCGCAGTTCACGCTGCACCGCGGCGAGACGATCGGCATCGTCGGCGAATCGGGGTCGGGCAAGTCGACGCTCGCCTCCGCCGTGCTCGGGCTGCAGCGGCCGGCGGCGGGCGAGATCGACATCGACGGGCTGCCGCTCGATGCGTCGCGGTCGTCGCGCGGCCGTCGCGACCTGTACCGGCGGATGCAGGTCGTGTTCCAGGACCCGTTCGGCTCGCTGTCGCCGCGAATGACGATCGAGCAGATCGTCGGCGAGGGGCTCGTCGTGCACCGGCCGGAGATCGCCGGCGACGCGAAGCGCGCCCGCGTCGCGGGGCTCTTGCAGGAAGTCGGCTTGCCGGCCGAGGCGATGCTGCGCTATCCGCACGAATTTTCGGGTGGCCAGCGGCAGCGGATCGCGATCGCGCGCGCGCTCGCGGTCGAGCCCGAGCTGCTCGTGCTCGATGAGCCGACGAGCGCGCTCGACGTGTCGATCCAGAAGCAGGTGCTGAATCTGCTGACGAATCTGCAAAAAAAGTACAAACTCAGCTACTTGTTCATCACGCACGACCTGGCGGTGATGCGGGCGATGGCCCATCGGGTGATCGTGATGAAGGAAGGGCGCGTGGTCGAGGCGGGCGACACGCTGGACGTGCTGGACGCGCCGTCGCACCCGTACACGCAATCGCTGCTGGCGTCGTCTATGCTGACGCCAAGGCGCAGTCCGCGAGAGAGAGCAGATGATTGACGAACGCTGGGCGCAGGCCGCCCGACAGTTGCGCAGCGACGCCGGGTTCTGGTCGCTGCGCGTCGTCGACGAACGGATCGACGAACACGCAGTGCGCAACGACGTCGCGCAACCGCTCGCGAGCGTGCGCGATCGCGGCGCGATGCTGCTCGCGTGGTCCGGCGCGGGCGCCGGCTACGCGGCGACGGCCGATCTGTCGGCCGCCGGCCTGCAGGCGGCGCTCGATGCGGCCGCCGCGCGCGCGAAGGCGAGCGCTGCGCTGTCGCTGATCGACCATCGCGCGGTCGCGCGGCCGGACGCGAGCGGCAGCTACGTGTCGCCGCACGCGGACGACGCGCTGCCGTCCCGCGCCGAATGGATCGAGCGCCTCGCGCACGAATGCGCGGCGGCGGCCGTCGATGCGCGGATCGTCGAGCGCACCGCGGGCGTGATGCTCGTGCACACCGATCAACTCTACGTGACGAGCGACGGCGTGCGGATCGACCAGCGCTTTCGCCACGTGATGCCGCAGTTGAGCGTCGTCGCGCATGCGGACGGCGACACGCAGGTGCGCACGCTCGGCAACGCCGGCACGCTCGCGCAGGGCGGCCTCGACGTGCTCGCGCGCTACGGCTTCGACGGCGCGGGCGCGCGGGTCGCGGACGAGGCGCTGCAATTGCTCGCCGCGCCGAACTGCCCGTCCGGCCGCCGCGACCTGCTGCTGATGCCGGACCAGATGATGCTGCAGATCCACGAATCGATCGGCCATCCGCTCGAACTCGACCGGATTCTCGGCGACGAGCGCAACTTCGCCGGCTGGAGTTTCGTGAAGCCGGAGATGTTCGGCTCGTATCGATACGGCTCGCCGCTCTTGAACGTGACGTTCGATCCCACGCTGCACGGCGAGGCGGCGTCGTACGCGTTCGATGACGACGGCAGCGCCGCGCGCAAGCAGTACCTGATCCGCGACGGCGTGCTCGAGCGGCCGCTCGGCGGCGCGCTGTCGCAGGCGCGCGCGGGCTTGCCGGGCGTCGCGAATGCGCGCGCGTCGAGCTGGAACCGGCCGCCGATCGACCGGATGGCGAACCTGAACGTCGAGCCCGGCTCGCAGTCGTTCGGCGAGCTCGTCGCCGGCATCGAGCGCGGCATCCTGATGCGCACGAACACGTCGTGGTCGATCGACGATCATCGCAACAAGTTCCAGTTCGGCTGCGAGTTCGGCCAGCTGATCGAGAATGGCGAGCTGACGCAGGTCGTCAAGCGGCCGAACTATCGCGGCATCTCCGCGGGCTTCTGGCGCAGCCTGCGCGCGGTCGGCGACGCGAGCACGTTCGGCGTGTACGGCACGCCGTACTGCGGCAAGGGCGAGCCCGCGCAGATCATCCGAGTCGGCCACGCGTCTCCCGCTTGCGTGTTCGCGGACGTCGACGTGTTCGGAGGCGCGTGATGACCGACTTCATGAAGCCGTGGCGCGCCGCCCCGATCGATTGGCACGCGCATTTCGCGCGGCTCGCGGACGAAGCCGAGCGGCTCAAGCAGCCGGGCGAGACGGTGTTGCTGTGGTTCGCCGGCGAGACGTCCGATTTCATCCGTTTCAACGCGGGCAAGATCCGCCAGACCGGGCGCGTGCTGCAGGGCAAGCTCGGCGTGCGGCTCGTCGGCGGCGCGCGGCAGGCGTCCGTCACGCAGACCGTGTGCGGCGATCCGGCCACGGATCTGCCCGCGCTCGCGGCTGCGCTCGCGACGCTGCGCGACGGCCTGCGCGACGCGCCGGACGATCCGCATCTGTTGTTCGACACGTCGTCGTGGCGGCAGTCGACCCGCCGCACCGGCCGCCTGCCGGACCCGGACGCGCTCGCGCGACTCGTTGCGGACGCCGCGCGCGGGCTCGATTTCGTCGGCTTTTACGCGGGCGGCGCGCTCGTGCGCGGCTTCGCTTCGTCGACGGGCAGCCGCGGCTGGCACGAGGTCGAGAATTTCGACTTCAGCTGGTCGCTGTACGACCCGAGCGGCCGCGCGCTCAAGACCGTCTACGCGGGCGACGCCTGGAGCGACGCGGCGCTCGCGCACAAGATCGAAGCGGCCGCCGCGCGGCTGCCGGTGCTGCGCCGCACGCCGAAGGCGCTCGCGCCCGGCCGCTATCGCGCGTATCTCGCGCCCGCCGCGGTGCAGGAGATCGTGAGCCTGCTCGGCTGGGACGGTTTTTCCGCGCGCGCGAACGCGAGCGCGCGCAGCAGCCTGCATCGGCTGCACGCGGGCGAAGCGGCGCTCGATCCGCGCGTGACGATCGCCGAGGACTTTTCGCTCGGCGTCGCTCCGGCGTTCAACGCGGACGGCTATCGGCGCGACAGCGTGCCGCTCGTCGTCGATGGGCGCAGCGCCGGGCAGCTCGTCAGCGCGCGCACCGCCCGCGAGCACGGCCTGAATCCGAACGGCGCGACCGCATATGAAGTGCCGGAGACGCTGTCGATCGCGGGCGGCGCGCTTGCTGACGCCGACGTGCTCGCGGCGCTCGACACCGGCCTGTACGTCGGCAATCTCTGGTATCTGAATTTCTCGGACAAGATGAATTGCCGGATGACCGGCATGACGCGCTTCGCGACGTTCTGGGTCGAAGGCGGCAGGATCGTCGCGCCCGTCGACGCGATGCGCTTCGACGACAGCCTGTACCGGCTGTTCGGCGACGAGCTCGAGCAGCTCGGCGCGGAGCCGGAACTGCTGCTGAACGATCAGTCGTGGGGCGAGCGCGCGACGGGCGGCGCGAGGCTGCCGGGCCTGCTCGCGCGGTCGTTCGAGTTGACGCTGTAACGTGAGCCGCGACGGCGAACGGGTCGATGTGCTGCGCATGGCGCGGCTCGCCGGCGCGCACGCATTGACCGGCACCGATCCGGACCTCGCGCTCGTCGACGTGCAGAACCGGCTGAGGCAGATCGAGCCGCGCCTGCCGCGGCAGGTCGTCCAGCAGGGGATCGGCGTGTTCAAGGCGGCCAACACGTTCCTGATGCTCGTCGCGCTGACGTCGACCGACGGCACGCGCGATTCCGCGCAATTGAGCGATTACCTGAGCCGCTACGTGCTGCGCGAACTGAAGCGCGCGCCGGGCGTCGGCTCCGCGCAGCTATGGGACGCAGACGAGGCGCTGCGGATCTGGCTCGATCCGATGAAGCTGCGCGAGTACGAGCTCGGCGTCGACGACGTGATCGCGGGCGTCGCCGCGCAGAACGCGGCGGTGACGGCGGGCGCGATCGGCGATGCGCCGTTCACCGCCGGCCAGCAGCTGACCGCGTCGGTGATCGTGAAGGGCCAGCTCGCGTCGCCCGCCGAATTCGGCCAGATCGTGCTGAAGTCGAAACCGGACGGCTCCGTCGTGCGGCTCGCGGACGTCGCGCGCGTCGAGCTCGGCCGCGACGGTCGGCATCCAGCTCGGGCGATCTGCACGCACGCGGCGCGGCGCTGCGCCAGGCGGTGATCGACGCGGTGTCGGCGCGCTTCCGGCCGATCGTGATGACGTCGATGGCGTTCGTGCTCGGCGTCGTGCCGCTCGTGACCGCAATGGGCGCGGGCGCCGAGAGCCGCCGCTCGATTGGCACGGGCGCATTCGGCGGCGTGCTGGCCGCGACGCTGTCCGGGCTCGTGTTCGCGCCGATCGCGTTCCATGTGGTCGCGTCGCTCGGGCGGCGGACTGCCGAGTGCGGCCGCGAGCCGAGCGAGCGCGGCGTCGCGGCGAACGAATGAGATGGCTGACGCAGGCGCGCGCGTGGGTGCTGCGCGCGCCCGCGGCGTGATCAGAGTGCGAATTTCAGGCCGAGATGCCGGTTCACGATGTACGTGCGTTGCGCAAGCTCGCGCTGGATCGCCTCGCAGCGCTGCTGCTCGGTCAGACGGTCGTTTTCGGGCAGCTTCGCTTTGCGCTCGACCGCGCCGAGCCATTCGCTGCTGCCCGGATCGGGGCCGTGCCCGCCGTCGTCGGTGATGTTGAATTGCTTGTCGATCGCGTCGAACCAGGCTTCGGTGCCCGGTTGCGCGGTCGGGGCGAGCAGGATGGTCGTCGTCGCGGCGAGCCAGCCGACGACGGCGAGAAAAGCGTTGACAGCGAGAATCTTCTTCATGGCGTCCTTCTAAAAACAATGGCTTCGATGGTCGGTCGCGGGCTGCGGGCGGACGCGGCGAGCATTGTCGTCGAAGCCGGCCGGCCGCGCGCGGCTCACGCGCATGCGCCGTCGTGCGGCGACGGCGTGAGATACAGGGATCGCGATTCGTCGCGGAAGTTCACTGCGGGCGGCGAGACAAGACGAGACGAGACAAGACGAGACGAGACGAGACGAGACGGCGGCATCGCTTCGCTCGTCAGGCAATCGTTGTGCGCGCATCGATCGCCGTTCGCCTACACTCCACCGGCGCGTGCGTTCGACGGTGCGCGATGATCGCACCGCCCGCCCCGCTCGCGCGGCGGCATAACGACAATAGGACGTGCTCGAATGAAACGACGTCAATTCCTTCATACGCTCGGCGCGCTGGGTTCGGCGCAATCCGTTCTCGCGGATACGCATGCATCGGCAGCGCGGGCTTCCAACGATCGCAGCGGCGAATCGGCGCCGATGTCCTTGCACGAGGGGCCGGGCGCGTCGCAGGCGGTGCGCGAGACGCTCGATCGCATCGCGCGCATCGATCGCGACGGCCCGCGCCTGAACGCGATCGTCGAATTGAATCCGGACGCCGAAGCGATCGCGCGCGCGCTCGACGCCGAACGGGACGCGGGCACCGTGCGCGGTCCGCTACACGGCGTGACCGTCGCGCTGAAGGACAACATCGCGACGGGCGACCGGATGGCGACGACGGCCGGTTCGCTCGCGCTCGACGGCGTGCGCGCGACGCGCGATGCGCATCTCGTCGCGCGGCTGCGGCGCGCGGGCGCGGTGATCGTCGCGAAGACCAATCTGAGCGAGTGGGCGAACTTTCGCTCGACGCGCTCGACGAGCGGCTGGAGCGCGCGCGGCGGGCTGTCGCGCAATCCGTACGCGCTCGACCGGACGACGAGCGGCTCGAGCTCCGGCTCGGCGGTGGCGGTTGCGGCGGGGCTCGTCGCGATGGCGGTCGGCACCGAGACCGACGGCTCGATCGTATCGCCCGCCGCGATCAACGGCTGCGTCGGGCTGAAGCCGACGGTCGGACGCGTGAGCCGCGACGGGATCGTGCCGCTGTCGCACACGCAGGATACGGCGGGGCCGATCGCGCGCACGGTCCGCGACGCGGCGCTGCTGCTCGGCGCGCTCGCGGGCCGCGACGCGAACGATTCCGCGACGGCGAACGCGCCGGCGCCTGCCGGCTACGTCGGCGCGCTCGACGCGAATGCGCTGCGCGGCGCGCGGATCGGCGTCGCGCGCGCGTACTTCACCGGGCATGACGAAGTCGACGCGCAGATCGAGCGCGCGATCGCGGAGATGAAGCGGCTCGGCGCGGTCGTGATCGATCCGGTCGATCTGCCGAAGCCCGATTACGAAGACGACGAGAAAACCGTGCTGCTGCACGAGTTCAAGCACGGCTTGCCGGTGTGGCTGCGCACGTTCGCGCCGCATGCGCGCGTGCGCACGCTCGCCGATGTGATCGCGTTCAACGAAGCGCAGCATGCGCGGGAGATGCCGTATTTCGGCCAGGAGCTGTTGTTGCGCGCGCAGGAGGCAGGCGGACTCGACGCCGCCGCTTATCGCGACGCGCTCGCTCGCTGCGGCCGCCGTGCGCGTGACGAGGGGCTCGCGCGCGTGCTGCGCGAGCAGCGGCTCGATGCGCTCGTCGCGCCGACGGAAGGCACCGCGTGGCTGATCGATCTGATCAACGGCGACAGCGCCGGCGGCGGCTTCTCGACGCCCGCCGCGGTCGCGGGCTTTCCGCATTTGACGGTGCCTGCGGGGCACGTGCGCGGCTTGCCGGTCGGCGTGTCGTTCGTCGGCGCGCCGTGGAGCGAGGCGCGGCTGCTCGCGCTCGGCTATGCGTTCGAGCAGGCGACGCGGTGGCGGCGCGAGCCGCGATATGTCGAGCGGTCGAATGTTCCGGTGGTCGATGCGTGATGGGAGAGCATCGACGCGCTTGCCGTTCCGCGACGGAGGCGAAACAGCCGGCCGTTCCGTCGAAGACGAAGGGGAATCGGGACGCGTGCTGAGTCGGCGTCGATTCGATGCAGCCGTTTTCGGCGCACGTCTGATGCCGGACACGCACGCCGACCGTTTCTCCTTATCGCCGGATATCCGACGCGTGATACACGCATGCATCATGCGCGGCGAGCGTCCGCGCCAGCCGTCCCGCTATTTGCCGCGCTTTGCCTTCTTCTTCGATTGCTTCTCTTGCTCCGCCGGCACGAGCTCGAAGATCCGCGGCAGATCCGGTTCGCCGTCCATGTACTCCGTCTTCGTCAGCCGTCCCACGCTCTGCAGGCTGCGCACCATCACTTTGCCGCTGTCCGGATAGGTGCAGACCTCGTGCGGATCGTTCATGCCGATGCCGAGGTAGATCAGGTCTTTATCGAACGGATTCGCGAGCTGATGTCCGACGCCGCTGTTCGCCGGACACGAAATGCAATCGCCTGGGCCGACTTCGCGGAGTGCGTCTCCGTACCGGAGCACGCCGCGTCCGGACACGATGAAAAAGACTTCGTCTTCGCGCGCATGCGTGTGGAACGGACAAGACGTCCGCCCCGGCGGCACGCGCGACAGGTTGACGCCGAGCCGCCCCGCACTCGCATCGAGCAGCGGCGTCAGCGGCTTGTACGCGCCGCCCCAATGATCGCCGTTCATGTGTGCGATCTCGTCGACGTCGTCGACGTTGACGACATTCGGATGCTTGGGCTGCTTTTTCATGAGGTGCCTCGGGTCGTGAGGATCGGTCCGCCCGCGCATTCCAGCCGCGTGGCCGCCCATCATAAACATCGCAGAATTAATTGGTTTTCGATCCGTCGTCCTGTCCGTATCGTTCAGCGATTCCAACGACAAATCGACTACGAGGAACACCACCACATGAAGCAAACGAAGCGTCTTGCGGCACTCGCCGTGCCGGCCGGCCTCCTGCTGTCCGCCGGCGCTCATGCGCAAAGCAGCGTCACGCTGTACGGGATCGTCGATGCGGGCATCGCATACGTGCACAACGTCCAGGGAGCCGACGGCCGCAATCAGTCGTCGCTCGTGAAATTCAGCAGCGGCAATCTGTCGGGCAGCCGCTGGGGCCTGAAGGGCGCCGAGGATCTGGGCGGCGGCCTCGCGGCGCTGTTCCAGCTCGAAAACGGCTTCAATCTCGGCACCGGCGTGCAGAACGGCAATCGCGAGTTCGGCCGGAAGGCGATCGTCGGCCTGACGAGCAACACGTGGGGCGCCGTGACGCTCGGCCGCCAATACGATCCGGTCGTCGATCTCGTGCAGGGGCTCACCGAGGACAACTACTTCGGCGGCGTGTTCGCGACGCCGGGCGATCTCGACAACTACGACAACAGCCTGCGCGTCAGCAACTCGGTGAAGTACACGAGCCCGGTGCTGTCGGGCTTCCAGTTCGCCGCGCTGTACGGCTTCGGCGGCGTCGCGGGCGCGACGGGCAGCGGCCGCACGTATAGCTTCGCGGCGAGCTACGCGAACGGACCGTTGTCGCTCGGCGCGGGCTATCTGTATGCGGACGGCGGCACGACCGCGGCGAACGGCGTGCGCACGTGGACGGGCAGCTCGGACACGCTGTTCAACACGGTGATCAACCAGGGCTTCGCGAGCGCGAAGTCGATTCAGATCGTGCGCGTCGGCGGTCAGTACGTGCTCGGCTCGGCGACGTTCGGCCTCGCGTACTCGAACACGCAATACGGCCGCGATTCGCGGTCGACGTTCAACGAGACCGCGAAGTTCAACAGCGGCTCCGCGTTCTTCAACTACCAATTCTCGCCGGCGCTGCGCGCGGGCCTGGGTTACAACTACACGTCGCTGACGGGGCCGGCTTCCGCACACTATCACCAGGTGAATCTCGGCGCCGGCTACGCGCTGTCGAAGCGCACCGATCTGTACGCGCTGCTCGGCTACCAGAAGGCGAGCGGCCGCACGCTCGGCGCGAACGGCTCGGTGATCGATGCGCAGGCATCCGTCGGCTCGTATGGCGCGAACTCGGGCACCGATTCGCAGGAGCTCGCGATCGTCGGGATTCGGCACAAGTTCTGAGTGTGCCGGGAGACCGGCAAGGAGTAAGTGGTGCAAGTCCACTGCGATGAAGGTATAGCGAGCCACATCGGCCCCGAGCCGTGCGCAGGCCGCCGCGAGGCGGTCGGCGAAGCGTCGGTAGGGGAGCGTGTGGGCCAGCCATTGAGCCGCGATAGTTGTGTTATTCCGGGTGCCGACGCGGTTCAGAACGCGGAAGGCAACACGAAGGGGCGCGCAAGCGCGAGCGCCTCGACGACCCGGCGTGGTCAGAGACCCTGGCACGCACGGACGCTCCTTGTGCGGGAACCGGGAGATCTCTCGTCTGGCCAGTCGCAACACGGGCTGGTCCGCATCGGGAAGGCGAGGAGCCGTAGCCGATGATGAACGGACGGGAGAAGTCAGACTCCGCCGTATTAGCGAGGAAGCCTGCGAACAACGCCGGGAGACCGGGAGCGGAGCAGGTGGAGCGAAGGGCGGGGACCAAGGGGAACACGGGTCAGTCCAGCACGCGCCGAGCGCAGAACCGGGCAAGCGTGTCACAGGGGCTGGAACGTGTACGGCAAGCTGCAAGGCAACGGAAGAAGGAGCGGTTCACCGCGCTACTGCACCATGTCACTGTCGACCGGCTCCGGGAGTCGTTCCTTGCGCTCAAACGCGATGCGGCTCCGGGAGTGGATGGCATGACATGGCGGTACTACGAGGCAGGACTGGACGAGCATCTCCAGCGTTTGCACGCGCAGGTACACAGCGGAGCGTATCGGGCATTGCCCGTTCGACGGCAGTACATACCCAAGCCGGACGGTAAGCAGCGCCCGTTGGGGATTGCCGCGCTGGAGGACAAGATCGTCCAGCGCGCGGTGGTTGACGTGCTGAATGCGATCTACGAGGGGGACTTCCTCGGTTTCTCGTACGGGTTCCGGCCCGGGCGCAGTCAGCACGATGCGCTGGACGCATTGGCAACAGCGATCACCAGTACCCCGGTGAACTGGATTCTGGACGCCGATCTCAGGAGCTTCTTCGACTCGGTCAGCCAGGAATGGCTGGTCCGTTTCATTGAACACCGGATCGGCGATCAACGCATCATTCGTCTTGTGCACAAATGGCTCAAGGCGGGCGTGCTGGAAGATGGAGAGGTGAGCATCAGTGAGCTAGGTACGCCGCAGGGATCAGTGGTTTCACCGCTGTTCGCGAACGTGTATCTGCATTACGTGTTTGACCTCTGGGCCAATCGGTGGCGACGGCGGGAAGCCAAAGGCAACGTCATCATTCTGCGATATGCAGATGATGTAGTGGTCGGCTTCGAGCATGAAGCCGACGCGCGGCGTTTCTGGGATGCGATGCGTTCGCGGTTGGAGGAGTTCGCGCTTGCGCTTCACCCGGACAAGACGAGGCTGCTGGAGTTTGGTCGCTATGCGGCGGCCCACCGCCGGCGTCGCGGCCTTGGCCGGCCGGAAACCTTCACCTTTCTGGGCTTCATCTTTATCTGCGGCAAATCGCGCCGTGGCGCCTTCCAGCTTCAGCGGAAGACCCGGGGCGATCGTATGCGGGCGAAGCTCAGGCAGATCAAGGAGGAGCTTCGGCGACGCATGCACGAACCGATTCCTGTGCAAGGGAAATGGCTTGGGCAGGTGGTGCGCGGCTACTTCGCGTACCACGCAGTACCCACGAACTCGCGCGCACTTGGCGCGTTCCGCTACCACATCGTTGATCTCTGGCGGCGCGCGCTCCGGCGCCGTAGCCAGAAGGACCATATGACGTGGACGCGGGTCGAGAGGATCGCGGACGCCTGGCTCCCTCAACCTCGCATTCTTCATCCATGGCCGGATCGGCGCTTTGCCGTCAAGCACTCAAGGTAGGAGCCCGGTGCCCGAATTGGGCACGCCGGGATCTGTGCGGGGGGTGTTCAGTAATGGGCATTCCTACCGCGATTCTGGGGGAGCGATGCGCGGTGCGCGACGGACGGCGCGGCGTGTCGCGCGCGGCCGTCGCCGCTTCGTGTCGTCGACGGGATCGATGCAGTCGATGCAGTCGATGCAGTCGATGCAGTCGATGCAGTCGATGCAGTCGATGCAGTCGATGCAGTCGATGCAGTCGATGCAGTCGATGCAGTCGATGCAGTCGATGCAGTCGATGCAGTCGATGCAGTCGATATGCCGATCGTAATTCTCGCGACCATCGCGAACGGAATAAGTTGCGATGACGTCGATTCCGTCCATCGCCGCAGCCGTCGCGGCTGCCCGGGCTGTCGCGATGCAGCTCGGGCGTCGCCGATCTTCGCGCAAGCGACATGCCGGCCGTCGCGCCGCGCGACGCGCTCCGCATCGCACTTTCCCCGCGCGCATGAAGGTCTCCCGTCGCGCCCGCAATTGTTTCTATACTTCGTACGATTGCGTCGTAAAAGAACGGAGCGCGTGGCCGACGCGCTCGAACGTCAACCCGATGCGGGCCGCGACGAAGATGCCGAACCAATGCGGCGCCGCCCCCAACCGGACTCTCATCGATGAAAACCGCGATTCGAAAGCTGACGGCGTCGCTACTTTTTGCCGCCGCGACCGCCTGCTTTGCCGCCGGCGCGCCGCATGCGCCCGAGCATCTGCCGCCCGGCATCGCGTGGCGGCAAGGCGACGTCGACGCCGCGTTCGCCGAGGCGAAGCGCACGAACAAGCCGCTGTTTCTTTACTGGGGCGCCGTCTGGTGCCCGTCATGCAATCAGGTGAAGTCGACGATCTTCAGCCAGCAGGCGTTCAAGTCGCGCTCGTCGTTCTTCGTGCCGGTCTATCTCGACGGCGACACGGAGAACGCGCAGAAGATCGGCGACCGCTTCAAGGTGCGCGGCTATCCGACGATGATCCTGTTCCGGCCGGACGGCGCCGAAGTCACGCGGCTGCCGGGCGAAGTCGATCTCGACCGCTACATGCAGGCGCTGTCGATCGGCCTGAACGCCGCGCATCCGTTCAAGCAGACGCTCGCGGCCGCGCTGAAGGACGGCGCGCGCGTGACGCCCGACGACTGGCGCGTGCTCGCCGATTACTCGTGGGATACCGACGGCGATCTGCCGGTGCCGAACGAGCGCGTCGCGACGACGCTGCAGACGCTCGCGAGCCATGCGCGCGCGGATCATGCGAACGCCGAAGCGCCGCGGCTCGAATTGAAGGCGGTCGTGTCGGCGGCGGTCGGCGATCCGCCGCAGCAAGGCGACATCGACAAGACAGCGGGCGCCGCCGCCGTGCGCGACGCGCTGCGCGATCCGAAGCGCGCGCGCGCCGATTACGACGTGCTCGTCGCGGCGCCGGCCGACGTCGTCAAGTATCTGGCCGGCGGCGACGCGGCGGCGCGCGCGACGCTCGCGAAGCAGTTCGATGCGGCGCTCGCGCGGCTGTCGGCCGACACGTCGCTCGCCGCGATCGACCGGACGATGGCGCTGCACGGCCGCGTGCGCGTCGCGCGGCTCGACGCGAAGCCGGGCGCGCCGCTGCCGGCCCCGCTTGCGGAGGCGGTGCGCCGGCAGACCGCGTCGGCGGTCGCCAAATCGACGAACGTCTATGCGCGGCAGGCGGTCGTGAGCGAAGCGGCCGACACGCTGACCGACGCCGGCCAGTTCGACGCGGCTGACGCGCTGCTGAAGGCGGAGCTCGCGCGCTCGCCGACGCCGTATTACTTCATGTCGGGGCTCGCGGCGAACGCGAAGGCGCGCGGCGATCGATCGGCCGCGCTCGACTGGTACCGGAAGGCGTATGAGGCGGCGAGCGGTCCGGCGACGCGGCTGCGCTGGGGCGCGGCGTATTTCGCGAACGCGGTCGACCTCGCGCCGGACGACGCCGCGCGAATCCGGCAGATTGCAAACGACGTGCTGACGCAGGCGGGCCAGACGCGCAACGCATTCTACGGCGCGAACCGGCGCGCGCTGACGCGGGTCGTCACGCAGCTCGCGCATTGGCGGCAGGGCGGCGCGCACGACGCGACCGTGCGGGCGGTCGTCAAGCAGTTCGAAGGCATGTGCGGGAAACTGCCGGCGGGCGATCCGCAGGTCGGGACCTGCGAGAGCCTGATCAAGACGGCGAAGGCGTGACGGCGTCAGGCGACGTCCTGCGTGCATTCGCAAGCGCGCGGGGCCGGGAAGCGCGCTCGCGAGCGGGCGCTTCGTGCGAGCGCGCATCGCCGCCGGGCGCACAGGTTGTCGTCGCCCGTCCGGTCCCGCTCGTCGTGCGAACCGGCGGCGCGCGCCCGCACCAGTCGAAGCAAAACGAAGCCTCCGCTCCGAAGCCGTTTGCGCGACAGGCCGGCAAACCTTCGAACGGCAAACCTTCGGAGTCGAAAACGAAACAAACGAGCGGTTTTTGAAAGAGTGACGCGCCGGACTGCCTAAGATTGGCGACCTACGATCAACCCAGAGCCAATCGATGGAAATGACGAACACGTTGCTGAGCGCGTTCGGTGCGCAGATCGGGCTGTCCGATCTGAAATTCGATGCGACCGGCGTGTGCCAGTTGAGGATAGACGGTCTGAAGCTGGCGCTCTACGACAACCGCGCGCTGAACTGCCTGACGCTGCTCGGCGAATTGCCGATGCCCGTGGCCGACACGCTGCAGCACGACGTCTGGATTCGCTTCGTGCTCGCCGGCCAATTCGGCGCGTTGCACGAACACGTGCCGATCGTCGGCCTGAATCCGCAGACGGATGCGCTGGTGGCGATGCGGCATTTGCCGCCCGAGAACCTGTCGCTCGAGCGCCTGACGGACGCGTTCGCCGGGCTCGTCGAATGGCTGGCGGCCTGGAGCTGCGAATCTTCCGCAATCGAGCAGTCGGCATCCGCCGCACCGCACGATGCGCGCCACTCAACTCGCCGATACGATCCACTTGCCCATGCTTGATCTCCGCTCAGTCTCGTCCGTTCCCACTCAAGCCGGCGTCGGCCAGGTTGCGGCGGCAGAGCGCAACGCCGGCCGTCTCGACGTCGCTGGCACGCCGCGCACCGTCGCACGCGGCGGCGAAGGCGACATCGCCGTGCCGCATCCGTCGGACCGGTCGGGCGCCGCCGGCGCGCGCGACGCAACGCTCACCGAAGACGTCGCGTCGCGCCAGATCGTCAACGCGTTTCGTCAGTTCATCACCGGCAAGTCGCACGGCCGGATGATCGAAAGCGGCGAAATCTGGAAGGACGTGCCCGCGCAAAACGCGCGAGACCATGTGCGCGATCTGTCGAAGGCCAATCTTCGCGGGCTCTATCGCGAACTCGGTGCGCTGAGCGGCCAGGAAAAGCAGTTCGTCGAGCGCTTTCTCGCGACGCCTTTCTTCGCGACGCACAGCACCGCAGCACCGGTGAAGAGCGGCAACGACACGGTCAGCCTCTTCTCGCGGCAGAAGCTGATCGACCGCCACATCATCTTCAATCAGGCGAATTCGCCGCAAGAAGACATCAAGCTGCTCGGCAACGACGATTTCGTGTTCTTCTCGCTGGAAGCCGGCGCCGACCCGAAAAAGCCCAGCAGCCGGTTCGGCGGCACGACGTACCGCTTCGATTTCGACGATCCGCATTTCCGCGACACCGCGTGGCTCAGCCTCGTCGAAATGCGCTTCGCGCGCACGCCGAATCTCGATCGGCACATCGAAGGCTTGAGTCCCGACGAGTACAGCCGCTTGTCCAAGCGCACGTTGCAACCGTTCCAGACGGTGTTTGCCGGCGGCGACATGAAGGCGGGCATCGCGCTGTCCATCGTGCGCGACATGCGCGAGAACCTGTCGCCGGACGCGCAGGCGCGCGTGCTCGGCAACGTCGGCGAAGCGCACGTCAACAAGCTCGTCAACGGCCTTTATCGCCCGGAGATCAAGGTGGCGCGACACTTCTTCTCGAACCAGTACATGGAAGTCGCAGTCAAGAAGGACGACAAGTTTTGACGCCGACGCGGCGGCGCGGATGACGGCCGCCGCCGCTGCCGCGGCGCACGCCAGTCGCCCGGAACGACAGGTGTGAACCGTGGCGTCGCAGGCGGGGCCGCAGGTGCGACGCGTCGGCGTCGGCGTCGATGGCGGCACGGCTCCTTTCCCATCGAAAAGTCCGCCGAAAACTCGCTTACTTGATGGCACTGTTTGCCGGAAGCCGCTCATTCGCAGCAGTTTTGTGACGCCTCGTACACGTAATCGCGTTCGACGCGGCAAACCCGCGTCTTGTACATGCTGTACCAGGCGTCGCGGCCGAGCCGTTGCGCGGCCACGTGCGCGACGTTCTCCTTCCACGCTGCGATCGCCTCAAGGCTCTCCCAATAGGACACCGTAATGCCGAAGTCTTCGCCGGCGGACTCGACGCCGAGATATCCCGGCTGTTTTGCCGCGAGCTCGAACATCGCGTCGGCCATCTTTTGATGGCCATTGTCCTCTTCGGTGCGCACTGACGTGAAAATTACCGCGTAATATGGCGCAGTGCCAGTCTTCGCGATGGACATGCCTCCTCCTGTCCACATGACGTCGATTGTCGCAGCGCTATGCGCGGCGGAACACATCGGCGAGCGAAAGTGCGGGCCACCTGACCCATGTTGTCAAGCTTCCCTGAGCTGGGCGACCATGTCTTCGACGATGCGGCAGAATTCGTCCGGCTGCTCAAGCATCATCATGTGGCCGACATCCTTCTGCACGACGTAATCGCGCGCGGCTGACTGCGCCCAGTCCGGTAAATCCCATCCGGACGCAGAGCGTTCGCCCGCGAGTAGAAACAGCGGGGTCCCATGTTCGACGACCGAGCGGATCCGCGGCAGATAGCTGGCGTCGCCCGTCTCCGCCACTACCGCGCGCGCCATTGCCCGAATGGTTCCGCGCGGTTGATTCGCTAGAGCGCCACGCGCCCATTCGACGCGTTGCGGCATGATCGCGACATCGCCGTTTGTCAGCCATTCTTTTGGATCAGCGACGAGCCGCTCGTGCTCGGCGTGCCAGTCCTCGTCGGAGAGGGCGGCGATCTTGCGGCACCAGAACGCATCGGCGAGAGTGAAGTTCCCTTCGACGTTGATGATGCCGCGCACACGCTCGGGTGCCGCTACCGCAACGAGCATCGCGATGGCGCCACCGACGCTGTGCCCAAGCAGCATGCACGGCTCGTCGACCTGTTCGTTCAAGTAGCGCACGACGTGCGCGGTCTGGCTCGCAAGAGTGATCTCGGGCTCGCACACGTCCTTCAATTGACCGTAGCCGATCAGGTCCGGTGTATGGATTGCTACGGTGCGGATGCGCTCGCGGGGCGCGTAGAAATTCAATGAACCCATCAGGCCGTGAATCATGACCAACGGCGTGGCTTTTTTCATGTCTCTCACACTTCCATGGTTTGACTGCAGACTCCGCGTCGACGTCCTTTCGCGCTGCGACGCTTGCGCGCCATCCGATGTCGCGCCACCCGATTGACGGCACCGAAAGATCACGATGAAGAAAAGGGTGACCGGGTGGTGGGCTCGCACCGGCTTGTCGGACCGTCATGATCGCTTCCGTTGATAGTTACTTACTCACACATCCCGATCGATTCGGTGAGAACGCCAATTCAGCGGTATTGCGATCTCGTAGAATGACGCAATACGCGAGCACGATCGGTTCGCCATCCGGCAAGCGCACGCGCAGAAACAACTTCAGATGCGCCGCGAGCGCTGCAAGCGGCACTGGCGATGCAAGCATCGTCGCGCACGGCGATGACGGTCCATGTCGTTCCAGCCATGCGCGCGCCGATTCAAAGTGACTTGGGGGGATGTAGACGAGGTGCGGCGAAACGGCCTGCACGTCCGCTCCGCCGTCCATCAGGCACGCGACATGATCCGACCGGACCGACAATGCATCGGGGAAACTGCCGTTCTGCAACGGGTCGACGAGCACATATAGGTGCGCCCCTAACGAATCGGCCTCGCCGAACACGGTTTGCGTATCCATCAGCCCCCCGTCGACACGAACGCCGATCGCCCCGCCGCGCGTTTCATCATGCACGGCACGCACACTGCATCCGGCTGCGTCGGCATCGGATACGGCATGCTGGCCGGGCCTGAGAAGCTGTGCATGCTGCCCTTGATGTCGATCTTGCCCGGCGCGTGGATCTGAATGTCACCGTCCTTCAGGCGGATATACGCCTGCCCAGACGTGATCAGTATCTCCTTGTCCGCCGCAATCTCGATACGCTCCGTCGCCGACACGATCCGCACCGTCTTCCGGCCGATCAGGTCGATCGTCTCGCGATGCGACTCGATCTGAATCGCGTCCTTCGCGAACAGCTTGATCCCGTCCTGCGCGAACACGCTCACCTTCTCGCCCGCGCTCGTCACGAACGACTTCCCGGTCGCGACGAACGCGCTTTGACCCGCGACGACGTTCACGTGCCGATCCGCCGACGCGTGCAGCGACTGAAGCGTCGTGAGGCCCATCCCGCCCGCGCTGCCGAGCAGCATTGCCGGCACCTTGAAGCCGTTCGCGCTGCCCGTCCCGCCGCCCGGCGTGCGGCCGCCGCTCAAGCCCGGCTCCACCGGCTGCCGCGTCGCGCCGGTCAGTTCCGTGAGCGCGTCGTGACCCGCTTTCAGACTCTCCGCGCGATGCTGCTCGCTTAGCGACGATTGCTGCGCGATCAGCGCGTCGGGATTCAGATCGTCGCGCGTGGTCGCGGCGTCGATTGTCCACGTGTAGTCGCGGCCGAGCTTCGCTTCGCCGACCGCACGCAACGGAATGAGCGCGTTCGCGCCGAGCGGCGTGTCGAGCTTCAGCAGCCGCTCGCGCTGCAACAGCCCACGATGAATCGCCTCGAAGATCGGCGCAAACGCCGTCTCCTGCGGCCCGCGCGGCCCCAACGTCATGGTTCAAATCCTTTTTTCTCAGGTTCGCCGGAATGGGGCGCGTCGCGCCCCTTGTTGTCAGGCGATTGAGCGCGGTATCGGAACCGGCGAACCGCCTTCTTTGGCGAATAAGGATACCGAATCCACTGAAGAAAACGGGAAATCGGCCGGCTTACGGCGCGCCGGCCAAGTCCATCTAATCAAAATTGGCAGTGTTCTGCGGACGATCATCCGGCCTTCACGCTGGAAAGACTGATACGTTGGTTTTTTCTGATTTCAGCTACGCAGTAATCGCCCTTGTTGTTGGTCGACCTGCCTCAGCAACGAAAGCAAGTGCTCGTCGCCACTCGAACTGACCGCAGTCTTCGCCGAGTTGCGCGATATTCACGGCCTCAACATCGCGACGATCTGCAAGCGCCTCAACATCACCGACCAGACGATCCGCGACGTCGGCCTGCTCGAACAGGCGCCCGTACAAACTTCCTGTTCCGCCTGCATGACGGCGCGATCAAAAGCGCGCAGATCGTCGAATTCCTCAAAGCGCGGCGCGCGCAACTCAGACGCAAGGTGATGATCGTGCGGGACGGCGCAGCGCAGCACAAGAGCCGCGTCGTGCGCGAATACCTCGACAGCATGGATGGCGCCGTACAGATGGCACTGCTGCCCGGTTACGCGCCCGATCTGAATCCAGTCGAATACCTCTCGGCTTGGCTCAAGCGGCACGCCTTAGTCAACTTCTATCCCAACAACCTGGCCGAACCGAAGCACACCGCTCGATGCAAACTCAAGAGCGGCCAGAAGCGCAAATCGATCATCGCTGCTTGCTGGAAGCAAGCTGAGCTTTGGTGATGTCATGGCTTACGTAATTCTCAATAGACGCGGCAACAAGGTGCTCGAGCGCGCCTTGTTCCTCTCCACCTGCGCTGCCTTACGAGGCCCCGTCTCGCAGACTTATTAACGCACGCAAGATCCAACAGGATGAGCGCCACAACCAAGCACCCATCGCGCTGGCGCGTCGGTACTGCGATGTCCTGTTCGCCATGCTGCGCGACGGCACCATTTATCAACCAAAGTCAGCCTCTGGCGCCCGATGAAAGACATAGGGACACCCCGCGTTTGGTACGATGCACGCTTTCCCACCTGTTCGCGTCACCGCGTGAATCGCCGAATCGTGTCGTCCTTCCTCGACCGCTGCGCGGCCAGGCTCGCCGCCGCGAAGCCGCACGCCGCCGCCGTCCTCCGTCGCCTGCGCCATCCGACGCGACGCGGCGTCGCGCTCGCCATCGCCGCCGTGCCGGCGCTGTTCCTGCTCTACGTGCTCGCGCTGATCCCGTTCACGCCGAGCATTGGCGACATCCGCAAGGCGCGCGTCGACGCGCCCGCGCAGATCCTGTCCGCCGACGGCAAGCTGCTCGCCGAATTCAAGCCGTCGAACCGCGAATGGGTGCCGCTCGCGGGCATCTCGCCGAAGATGGTCGATGCGCTGATCTCGACTGAAGACCACCGCTTCTACGAGCACCACGGCCTCGACTGGCGCCGCACGGCGGGCGCCGCGCTGCGCACGTTCTCGGGCGAGCGGCAGGGCGGCTCGACGATCACGCAGCAGCTCGCGCGCAATCTGTATCCGGACGAGATCGGCCGCGCGCCGACGCTCACGCGCAAGCTGAAGGAAGCGATCACCGCGCTGAAGATCGAGGCGGTCTACAGCAAGGCGCAGATTCTCGAGACGTATCTGAACACGGTCCCGTTCCTGTACAACGCGTACGGTGTCGAGATGGCCGCGCGCACGTACTTCGACAAATCGGCCGATCAGCTCGACGCGCTCGACGCCGCGACGCTCGTCGGCATGCTGAAGGGCAACAGCTACTACAACCCGGTGCTGAACCCGGAGCGCGCGCTCGCGCGGCGCAACACGGTGCTCGCGCAGATGGTGAAGTATGGGAAGTTGTCGCCGGCCGCGTATGCGTCGCTGCAGAAGAAGCCGCTGCGGATCGACTTCGAGCGGCAGAAGGAGCCGCCCGGCCCCGCGCCGCATTTCGCGCAGCAACTGCGCAAGTGGCTGATCGCGTGGGCCGACCGCAACGACTACAACGTCTACTCGGACGGCCTCGTCGTGCGCACGACGATCGATTCGCGGCTGCAGGCGTATGCGACGCAGGCGCTCGCGCGACAGACGAATCAGCTGCAAGGGATCGCGAACGGGATGTGGAACGCCGGCAGCGGCTGCGCGCCGGGCAATCCGCTGTTCCGCGCGTTCGTGCGCGAGACGCCGGCGTTCCGCGCGGCGCTCGACGGCGGCGCGACCGAAGACGCGGCGCTCAAGCATCTGCTCGCCGATCGCGGGTTCACGCGCGCGCTGTGCAAGGCGAAGGCCGACGTGCAGGCGGGCTTTCTCGCGATCGATCCGCGCAACGGACAGATCAAGGCGTGGGTCGGCAGCCGCGACTTCACGACCGAGCCGTTCGATCACGTGCAGCAGGCGCGCCGGCAGCCGGGCTCGACGTTCAAGCCGTTCGTCTACGGCGCGGCGTTCGCGGGCGGCGCGACGCCCGACGACACGTTCGTCGATCAGCCGGTCGAGATCCCGCTGAAGGGCGGCGAGATCTGGCGGCCCGACGACGACGCATCGCCGACCGGCAAGCCGATGACGCTGCGCGACGCGATCGCGTATTCGCGCAACCGGATCACCGCGCAACTGATGATGAAGGTCGGCCCGCAGAAGGTCGCGCGGCTCGCGCGCGCGATGGGCGTGCGCGACAGCGAGCTCGACGCGGTGCCGTCGCTCGCGCTCGGCACGAGCCCCGTGACGCTGAAGGAGATGGTGTCCGCATACGCGACGATCGCGAACGTCGGCGAATACGTCGAGCCGCGGATGGTCACGCGCATCGAGGATCGCAATGGCGAAGCGCTCGCCGAGTTCGCGAGCGCGTCGCCCGAGCGTGCGCTCGATGCGGCGCCCGCGCGCACGCTGATCGACGTGATGCGCGGCGTCGTCGAGCGCGGCACCGGCGCGGCGATCCGCTCGCGTTATGGCATTCGCGCGGATGTCGCGGGAAAGACCGGCACGACGCAGGGCGACACAGACGGCTGGTTCATCCTGATGCAGCCGCAGCTCGTCGCGGGCGCATGGGTCGGCTTCGACGATGGTCGCGTGACGCTCGGCAGCGTTTGGGGGCAGGGCGCGAGGAGTGCGCTGCCGATCGTCGGCGATTTCTATCAGCGGGCGATCCGCGCGCGGATCATCGACACGCGCGAGCGCTTCGCGACCGAGGCGCCGCCGAGCGCGTTCGACACGTTCCGCGACAAGCTCAACGACTGGTATCGCTATCTGTTCGAGAAAGCCGAACCGCAGAAGGCCGCGCCGCCGAAGGCGCCGCGCGCGCCGGTGGAGGAGGCGATGCCGGCTTCCGAGGTCGAGGCGGCGTCCGAGGCGGCCGCGGCGGCGGCGTTCGCGTCCGAAGCGTCGGCGGCGGCGGTGGCGTCGGCCGCGAGCGGCGTGCCGTTCGCCGCGCCGGGCGGCGCTTCAGCGGTCACGCCGGAGATGCCGCCGTTGTTGCCGTCGACGCCGCCGCTGTCTCCGCCCGCCGCGCAGCCGGGCAACGGCTTGCCGAACGACAACGCGCCGATGTCGCCGACGCCGACGCCCGATGCGCCGGCCGCGAGCGGAGCGGCCGGCGTCAATTAGCGGCGGAGAGCGGCGACGCGGCGTGACGGGCTGTTCGACTTCGCGCGCGTCGCGCATCGCGCCTTTCCGCTCGATACGGAAACCGCGTGGGGCGCGGGTGGGTCGTGAAGGGCGGTCGGGATAGGCTCGTGTGTCGCAGCCGTAGCCGTAGCCGTAGCCGCAGTCGCAGTCGCAGTCGCAGTCGCAGTCGCCAGTCGCCAGTCGCCAGTCGCCAGTCGTTGTAGCCGCGGCTGCCGCACTGTCGGGGCGCGCTGAACTTCGCCTTGCTTCCCGGCGTGCTCGGCCTCCGCTCCGGCGAGCCGCGCCGCCGTGTCGCGAAGCCGCGCGGCTATTTCGGCAACTGCTTCGGATCGTAGTGATTCCGCGCATTCCACAGCATCCATCCGTCGGTCTCGACGGTGTCGGCGGCGTCGACCTGCGCGCGGATCTCCGCCGCCTCGAAATCGCGGCGGTCGAACGCGTAGTCGCGGAACGCCTGCCGCCACGGCCGGAACCGCACGCCGGGCAGCCCGGTTCGCGAGCGCGCCTCGGCAAGCGAGCGGCGCACGATCTGCCCCGGATCGGCGGTCGGCTGCGTGCAGCCCGGCAATCCCCACGTGAAGCCGGACGGATAGAGCATCGGCGAGATGTAGTCGAGCGGGCCGCCGAGCGTTTCGATCTGCTGACCGATTGCGGTGTCGTCTTCGTTCCAGCAGACGTAGCCGAAGATGTCGGCGGCGACGAACACGTTGTACGGCGCGAGCCCCGGTCGTGCGCCGCTTGCAGGAAGCCCGTGATCGCCGCGGTGCGGTTCGCACGCGTGTTCGGCACGCCGAAGCGCAGCCCGCGCGCGTCCGGGAAGCGCACGTAGTCGAACTGGATTTCATCGAAGCCGAGCTTCGCCGCTTCTTCGGCGACATCGAGATTGTGCATCCACGCTTCGCGCAACGACGGATCGATCCAGCGCAGCTTTTCCCGGCGACAAACGATTCAACACACGCCGCGGCCGGCGCATTGGCGCACCGATGACGATTCGCACTCGCTTACGCCCATGCGCGATCGGCAGTGCCGGCATCACGCGGGACGGCTCCCGAAAAGCCTCACCTTTGGCGATACCGAACGCCGACGCGATGGCCGGCTCGTCGGTCGCATCGCGGTGCCGCCGCGCGGTTCGCGTCGAATCGGTTCTGATACGGCAAGCATGCTGCTATGGTTTGAGCATCGGCGGTTGATCGTAGTCAAGAACGCCAGCTTTGGCGGGACGGAGTCGCCCGATGCGAACGGCGCCGCCAGCGGCGAAGCGGGAGGGGAATGAAAGGCGCTGACGGTGCGCGGCGTGGCCGCCGTCGCGAATAGACGCGCGGCATCGACGCGCGGCGGACAGACGCCCGGCACGCGCGGCACGCATGCGCCGCCGGTTACGCGGCACACTGGTCATAGACGTTCTGCGGATGCCGCGCCTCGGCAAAGAAGAACCAGCGCTCCGCGACGAGCCCCGCGTACTGGATCGCGAATGCGCCGCACGCGAGCCTGAACGACGCGACGGCCGGCGCCGCGGCACCGCCGATCGCCAGCAGCGCAAACGGCACCGCAAATGCGCAGATCAGAAACGTCCACTTCATGCGCTGCAGCGTCAGCGGCGTCTTCCCGTGGAAGAACTCGCGCAGGTTGAACGCGCCGGCCGTGAAGCCGCGCGATCGCTGCACGACCCGCCGCGCGTGGATGCCGGTCGCGCTTTGCACCGTCGATCGCGGCCGCAGCCGCGCGTTGCGCACCAATGCCGCGATGCGCGTCGCGCAACCCGCAAGCGTCAGCGCGCACGCGCATCCGGCGAGCGCCGGCACGAGCGGCGGCGCGAACCACGCGGCGCCGGCGGTCGCGAGCGTGAAGCCGGACGCGCAGCCGAGCAGCGCGAAGTTGGTCATCGTCAGCGGCGTCGCCCATTCCTGAAGGAAGCGCAGACAGATGTAGATCATGCCGGTGCAGACGAACAGTACGCCGCTCGCGAGCGTCGCGAGCATGCCGAGCGCGAGCGAATACGGCAATGCGAGCGCGTGCGCGCCGCCGTAAGCCGTCGCGCACGCGAGAAACGCCGGCAGCGCGATGCATTCGCGCGCCAGCCATGACGTGCGCCACATCGCGACCGCGCGCCATGCGCGCTCCGGACGCCCGAGATGGAAGAACGACGCGAACAGGCCGAGCGAGCCGAGCAGCACGGCGAGCGCTGCGCCCGCGACGAAGAACGCCTGCGGCGGCGACGCGATCAGCCCGGGCCGCGCCGCGAGCTCGACGCCGAACAGCGCGATCACAAGCCCCTGGCTCGCGCCGCTCAGCGTCGTCAGGAATATGACCGAAAAAGCGGGTTTCATTCGTATTGCTCCGGATTCGATGTCGGTAGCGCCGGCGCGCGGCGCGTTCAGACGCGCTTCGCGAGCGCGGCGAGTTGCACTTGTGCGTGCGCCAGGTCGTCGCCGGCCGATGCGAGCGCCGGTTCCGCGCCGGCCGATCGGCACGAGCACGCGTCGCCGCTGCTGCAAGCCGTCGTCGTGCGTCGGGGCAGATAGTGATTCGCGGGCCGCGTTCCCCATTCCGGCATCAGCTGATAGCCGCCGCGCTCGCGAATCGCTTGCGATGCGACCGACTCCGGATCGTGAATGTCGCCGAAGAGGCGCGCCGAAGTCGGGCACGCGAGCACGCACGCGGGCTTGCGATCGCGCTCGGGCAGCGCGTCGTCATGAATGCGGTCCGCGCAGAGCGTGCATTTCGTCATCTCCTTGCGCGCCTCGTCGAGCTCGCGCGCGCCGTACGGACACGCCCACGCGCAGTACTTGCAGCCGATGCACTTGTCGTAATCGACGAGCACGAGCCCGTCCTCCTTGCGCTTGTAGCTCGCGCCCGTCGGGCATACGGGCACGCACGGCGGATCTTCGCAATGCAGGCACGACTTCGGGAAATGGATGGTGTCGGCGAGCGGGAATTCTCCCGCCTCGAACGTCTGCACGCGGTTGAAGAACGTGCCGGACGGATCGGCGTCGTAAGGCCGCGTATCCGACAGCGCGCCCGCCGAGCCCGACGTATTCCATTCCTTGCAGCTCGTCACGCACGCGTGGCATCCCACGCACACGTTCAGATCGATTACGAGCGCCATTTGCGTCATCGCATGCTCCTCGTCAACGGCGTTTCGCCGGATTGCGCAGCCGGGCGGCGAATTCGCCTCGGCCTGCGAAATAGCTCTGCACGATGCGCCGAACCGCGCCCGTCACGCCGGGCAGCGCCGGCATCGGCGCGAACTGCGGCAGCGTATGGTCGGCATCCGCTTCGGCCGGATAGATGCGCACGCGCACGTCGTACCACGCGGCCTGGCCGGTGATCGGATCGGAGTTCGAAATGCGCGGCGCGTGGGCGGTGTCGCCGGGCAGCTCGTCGGTGATCACGTGATTCAGCAGGAAGCCGTGCTGAGATTCGTTCGCGCTCGGCCCGAGATTCCACGCGCCCGCCGCCTTGCCGATCGCGTTCCAGGTCCACACGGTGCCCGGCTCGACGACCTCGCTGTAGCGCGCGCGGCAGCGCACCTTGCCCCATTGCGACTCGATGTAGATCCAGCCGCCGTCCGCGATCCCCGCATCGCGCGCGATCTTCGGGTTCACGAACAGATCGTTCTCCCCATGAATCTGCCGCAGCCACGCGTTCTGCGAATCCCACGAGTGGTACATCGCCATCGGCCGCTGCGTGACGGCGGCGAGCGGATAGCGCTGCAAATCGGTCGCACCGAGCTCGAGCGGCTCGTACCAGAACGGCAGCGGATCGAAATAGCGCGCGATGCGCGTGCGCAGATGATCGGGCGGCTGCCGGCCGCTCGTCTTGCCCTGCGCGGCGAGACGGAATCTCTGCATCACGTCCGAATACAGATGGATGACGATCGGCTCGCCGAACTTCCGGAAGCCTTGCTCGACCGCCCATTTCAGATACGGGCCGTTGCAGCCGCGCATGTATTGCCGCGCCGCCGGCAGCGTGTAGTGAAAGACACAGTCGTGCTTCGCGTATTCGTCCCATTGACGCGGATTCGGTTCGCCGACGAGCGCGTCGCCGCCGTCCTCGCCGCGCCAGCCCATCAGGAAGCCGACGCCCGAATCGGGTGCGGTCTGATAGTTGACGATGAAGTCCGGATAGTCGCGGAATCTGCGTGCGCCGTCCGGCGTCGTGAACGCCGGCAGCTTCAGCCGGCTCGCGAGCTCGATCAGCACGTCCTGGAACGGCTTGCATTCGCCGGTCGGCGGCACCACCGGTATGCGCACCGAATCCGCCGGTCCGTCGAATTCGGAGATCGGCCGGTCGAGCATCGACATCGCATCGTGCCGTTCGAGATACGTCGTGTCGGGCAGGATCAGATCGGCGAACGCGGTCATTTCGGACTGGAACGCGTCGCACACGACGATGAACGGAATCTTGTATTCGCCGTGCGCGTGCTTGTCCGCGAGCATCTTGCGGACCTCGACCGTGTTCATCGACGAATTCCACGCCATGTTGGCCATGAAGATCATCAGCGTGTCGATCGGATAGGGATCGCCGCGCCACGCGTTCGTGATCACGCTGTGCATCAGCCCGTGGACCGCGAGCGGGTATTCCCACGAAAACGCCTTGTCGATCCGCACCGGGCCGCCTTGCTCGTCGACGAACAGATCCTCGGGCGCGGCCGGCCAGCCGAGCGGGCCCGCCGCGAGCGGCGTGTCCGGGCGCACCGCGCCGGGGCCGCTCGGCGGCTTCGCCGAAGGCGGCACCGCGCGCGGATACGGCGATTTGTGGCGGAAGCCTCCTGGCCGGTCGATCGTCCCGAGCAGCGACATCAGCACCGCGAGCGCGCGGATCGACTGGAAGCCGTTCGAGTGCGCGGCGAGTCCGCGCATCGCATGGAACGCGATCGGATTGCCTGTGACGGTGTCGTGCGTTTCGCCCCAAGCGTCGGTCCAGCGGATCGGCAGCGTGATTTTGTGGTCGCGCGCGACATCGGCCATTTCGTGCGCGAGCCGGCGGATCGTGCCGGCCGATATGCCCGTGATCCGTTCGGCCCATTCCGGCGTGCATGCGGCGACGCGCTCGCGCAGCAGCGCGAACGACGGCGCGACGGGCGTGCCGTCGGCGAGCGTGTAGCGGCCGTCGAGCGCGGGCGTCGCGCCGCGCGTGTGATGCGGCACGGGCCGGCCGCCGCCGAGATCCCACCACAGGTGATCCTGCGGAAACAGCGGATTGCGCTCGGGCGTGGCCGCATCGCGCACGAAGAGCCCGAACGTATCGGCATCGGCGCGCATGTCGAGCAGCTCGGCCGCGTTCGTGTAGCGCGTGACGAAGTCGCGGTCGTAGCGGTCCGTCTCGATCAGCTCGCGAATCAGCGCCATGAACAGTGCGCCGTCGGTGCCGGGACGAATCGGCACCCATTCGTCGGCGATCGCCGCGTAGCCGGTGCGGATCGGATTGATCGCGACGAACCGGCCGCCCGCGCGCTTGAACTTCGAGATCGCGATTTTCAGCGGATTCGAATGATGGTCCTCGGCGGTGCCGATCATGAAAAACAGCTTCGCGCGATCGAGATCGGGGCCGCCGAATTCCCAGAACGATCCGCCGATCGTGTAGATCATGCCGGCCGCCATGTTCGCCGAGCAGAAGCCGCCGTGCGCCGCGTAATTGGGCGTGCCGTACTGCTTCGCGAAGAGGCCCGTCAGCGCCTGCATCTGGTCGCGGCCGGTGAAGAGCGCGAATCGCTTCGGATCGGTCGCGCGCAGATGCGCGAGCCGCCTTTCGAGCACGGCGAACGCGACGTCCCAAGACACCGGCTCGAACTGCGCGCTGCCGCGCTCGGCGCCCGCCTTGCGCATCAGCGGCTGCGTGAGCCGCGCGGGCGAGTACTGCTTCATGATCCCCGACGCGCCTTTCGCGCAGATCACGCCCTGGTTGAGCGGGTGATCGGGGTTGCCGTCGATATAGCGGACTTCACCGTTTCGCAGATGCACGCGGATTCCGCAGCGGCACGCGCACATGTAGCAGGTCGTCGTCTTGACTTCGAGTGGCTCGTTTCCGGCTCGCACACGATCGTCCATGTTCGCTCTTTGTCGAAGATCCCGTTGAAGCGAGCGCGACGGATGTCGGCTCGCGCTTCGCATGCTAGGTGTGGCGCTCTGGTATGACAAATCGCGATTTCAAACTGAAGTCATCGGCGAGGCTGATGGATCGTCGATTTGCGACGGACGTGCGGACGCGCGCGATGCGACCGGCTTCCGTCGATTGCGGTGCGGCCCGTTTTCACGATACGTGCAAATGAACAGACTTCGGCCATGTCATATCGAGGCCCCGCGCGCGCTCGTGCGCGGCGACGGCGCTTGCGGTGCCGGGCGCGATGCCGAGCCTCGCGGCGCAACGGTAGCGCGCCGACGGCGGTTCTTCTGACCGGCGAGCCGGTCGCGGCTGCTGCGAGGAGCGGCGCATGCGCGCCGCGGAATTTCGCTCGGCGCATCGTCGAATCGAGTCGCGAACGAAATCGATAGAGGCAAAACGTCGACACGCGCGCCGATTGGCGCCGGGTGCATCCGGCGCGCGGCGAGCGTGGCCGCCGATTGACACACGTCAATGTCGGACGGACCTGCGTCGCTACGCTGAAAACCAGCGGTATTGATTCGACCGGCATCAGGTCATTGAGGGGCGTCCGGTTTGTGCAGGACGTCGTCTGCGGTGTCGGCTGCGCATTGTGCGCGGCTGCGAATTCCAGGAGAGAGCAATGAGCAATTTGACGCGTTACGACCCGTTTTCGCTGGAACCGATGTCCGATTTGTTCCAGGGCTTGTTCCGTCCGCTGCGCGGCATGATTGACGTCGAAGAAGAGAAGCTCGCATCGATGAAGATCGACGTGACCGAAAACGACCAGTCCTACCTTGTCAAAGCCGAGCTGCCGGGCGTCGACAAGAACGATATCAACGTGCAGATCGAAGGCAACGCCGTGTCGATCAACGCGAAGGTCGAGCGGAACAAGGAGCTGAAGGAAGGCGAGCGCGTGATTCGGCGCGAACGCTATTCTGGCGAGTTCAGCCGGTCCTTCTCGCTCGCGAGCGAAATCGACCGCGACGCCGCGACCGCGCAGTATCAGGACGGCGTGCTGTCGCTGACGCTGCCGAAGAAGGCGACGGCGGAAAAGAAGAAGCTGACGATAAGCTGAATGCGCGTGCGCGCCGCGGTTCACGCGGCGCTTCGCGTTGTTTTGCGATGCAGGCCGGCGAGCCTTCGGCGGTGCGTCGGCGGTTCTTTTGTCTTGCCTGATGTGACGACGCGGCGCTCGTCGCGCGCCGTGCCGCGCCGCGTTTCTTGCGCCGCGCGCCGTGCAAAGCGCGGCGGTGTTACGTGCGACACGGTGCTCGTTGCGTACGACGCGTCGTACGCAACACGGCACGTACGACGCGCGATACGTCGGTCGCGACGCGCGATACACGGCGACCGCGCACAGCGATCCCGCCCGCATCGGCGCAGCGGGATCGCGCGACGTTCAGGCGTGCGCGCCGCCCGCGTGCGCGACCGGCCTGCCGACCGTCTGCGCGAGGATCGGCAATTCGTCTTCGTTCAGGCTGAGCGCGTCGGAGAGCAGCCGATGGTTGATCCAGCCGCGCACGACGCAGCCGAGTCCCGCCGACGCGCAATACAGCGCGACGTTCTGCGCGATCGCACCCGCCGCCACCGCGGAGAACGTCTCGCGCAGCGGTTTCGGCATCGACAGCAGCCGCGACGATCGCACGACGTAGACGAGGTCGAGCGGCGCGGCGCCGACGAAGTCCTGATAGCCGGTCAGGTTGCGCGCGTCGATCGAGCGCTTCAGCAGCAGCCGGTGCAGCACTGGATCGTAGCGGTAGACGCCGTCGGGCAGCGCGACGTAGATGTCGATCTCGTTGAGCGCGTGCGCGGACGGCGCGGTGCGGCCGCCCGTCGCCGGACGGTTGACGCCGCCGGCCGCCCACAGCAGTTCGCCGAGCGTCGTCGGCGCGAGCGTCGCGGACGAGAATTCGCGCGTGCTCGCCCGCAGTGACAGCGCGGCCATCAGCGGCAGGCCCGCGCCGAGATCGGGCTGCGGCAGATCGATGATCGCGGGCGCCTCCTCTTCCGCGGGCGCGGGCAATGCCACGGCGATCGGTTGATAGGTCAGCAGTTCGGGGTCGCTCATGTCCGTCTCCAAGACAGTGGAAAACCGCGCCGCACCCGTTCGCGAGTGCGTTCGCTCATCAACGATAGCGAGTGTGTCGCACGTCGAACTGATCCCGATCAAGCGTCGCACGCCGGCGCGCGCATGCCGGCGAAGTTGACGTGCGTCAGAAGGGAAGACGGACGCGCGTGCGACGCTATGTTGCACATTTGTGCGGACGCTGCGTCCCGTCGTGCGCTGCGTTGCCGGAAGGCCGGCGGCCGCGCGCTGCGGCGCGCGCATCCCATCATGCATACGAACGGAGGTCAATCGTGAATGCCGCCGAGATCTGCACCCGCGCCGTCGCCGTGTGTCGCCGCACCGACACCGTGCTCGACGCCGCGCACCTGATGCGCGACCGCCACGTCGGCGACCTGATCGTCGTCGACGACGCGGGCCGCGCGCAAGAGCCGGTCGGCATGCTGACCGACCGCGACATCGTGCTGTCGCTGATCGCGAAGGAGGTCGATCCTGCCGCGCTGTTCGTCGGCGAGATCATGTCCGCGCCGGTGGCCGTCGTTCACGAGCAGGACAGCTTATGGGCGATCGCGCATCGGATGCGGCTGACGGGCGCGCGTCGAATGCCGGTCGTGAACGCCGAGGGCGCGCTCGTCGGGATGGTGTCCCTGGACGACGTGTTGGCGTGCGCGGCGTCGCTGTTCGACGAGATCGCGTCGGTTTCGCGGCGGCAGATTCACTTCGAGGAGAAGGCGCGAAGCTGACGTGCGCTCGCGCGCAGCGTGTGGTGTGCGGCGTCGCGGCTGCGGGTTCGCGCTATCGGTCTCACGCCATCGATTGTGTGCAGGCGGCACTGGGCCGTCGTGCCTTTGTGCCGTTGTTCTTTTGTCCCGTCGAGTTGGCGAGCCGCGTTCGTGCAATCGGTTTCATGTCCGTGGACCACGGCGGCACGTTGCCGATCGATCCGGCCTTCCGCGTGCGATTGTTGCCATGCGCTTCTCGTCGCGCCGCGCGGCCGCATCGCGGTTGAAGTGCTAACGCCGCGCCCGCCGCGCGGCCGCCGTCTCCTTGCGCGCCTGTGCGAAGTGCAAGACCGCATCCGTCACGGTCGGAAAGAAGTGATCGGCGCCGATTTTGTCGAAGAGCCCGTACGCGCGCAGCCGATCCTTGACCGGTCCCTTCATCTCCGCGAAATACAGCGTGATCCGCCGCGCGGCGAGTTCGTCGCGCAGTGTCGCGAGCATGTCGGCGGCGGTGACGTCGACGTCCGTGATCGGCTCGGCCGCGATCACGACGCAGCGCACCGGCGCGTCGGCGTCGGCGATTGCATCGTGCACGTGATCGCGAAAGATCGTCGCATTCGCATGAAACAGCGGTGCGTCCCAGCGGAACGCGACGAGACCGGGCATCCGCCGCGCGTCCGGATGTCGCGATACGTCGTGATAGCCGTGCACGCCTTCGACGCGGCCAAGCACCGTATCGTATGGATGCCACGCGCGCCAGACGAACGACAGCAGCGACAGCCCGACCGCGAGCAGGATGCCCGGCACGACGCCGAGCAGCACGACGCCCGCGAAGCACAGGATCGACACCGCGCATTCGCCGCGGCGCATATAGAAGAGGCGAACGACCGCGCGCACGTCGACGAGGCCGCTCGCCGAATAGATGACGACCGCCGCGAGCGCTGCGAGCGGCACGCGGGCGAGCAGTGTCGGCGCGACGAGCAGCAGCGCGATGCAGCCTGCTGCGACGACGCTCGTCAACTGCGTGCGCGCGCCGGCCGCGAGCGCGACGGGCGTGCGCGACGAACTGCTGCTGACCGCGCAGCCGCGCAGCGTGCCGGCGAGCAGGTTCGCCGCGCCGAGCGCGATCAGTTCCTGATTGCGGTCGGTTTCGCGGCCGTCGTCCCGCGCGAACACGCGCGACAGCACGCTGATGTCGGCGACCGACACCATGGCGATCGCGAGCGCGCCGGCGATGAGCCGGCTCGCGTCGCCGAGCGATATGGCTGGGAGGCCGGGCAGCGGCATGCTGCCGGCGAGCGGGCCGACGAGTGCGACATGCGCGTTCGCGACATGCGCGTTTGCGACGTGCGCGTTTGCGACGTGCGCGTTCGCGACGTGCGCGTTCGCAACATGCGCGTCCGGCACCGTGCCGAGCCACGCGGCGGCAATCGACGCGGCGGCCACCGCGATCAGAATGCCGGGCCACGCCGGCGCAGCGCGCCGCAGCAGCATGATGCCGGCGAGACAGCCGGCGCCGAGCGCAAGCGATGCGGCGTCGATCCGGCCTTGCGCGACGGTCGCGGCGACGCTCGCCACTTCGTCGACGAACGTGCCGCCGCGCGGCGCGGCGCCGAACAGGCTCGGAAGCTGGCTCGCGATCAGCGTCAGCGCGAGGCCGTTCAGATAGCCGTACTGAATCGGTTTGGACAACAGATCGGTGACGAAGCCGAGCTTCAGCAGGCCGGCGAGCACGCAGAAACCGCCCGACATTAGCGCGAGCGCGGCCGACAGCGCGATCGCATGCGCGGGATCGCCATGTGCGAGCGGCGCGATCGCACCGGCGATCAGCGCGGCGAGTGCGGAATCGGGGCCGAGCACGAGGATCCGGCTCGGCCCGAAGATCGCGTAACCGACGAGCGCGGCGATCGTCGCGTTCAATCCGGCGATGACGGGCAGGCCGGCCGCCTGCGCGTAGCTCATGCCGACCGGCACGAGCACCGCGGTCAGCGCGACGCCCGCGAACAGGTCGCGCGCGAGCCACGCGCGCTGGTACGTGCGCAGCGTCGCAACGCCCGGCAGCCACCGGCGCCACGCCGCGCCGTCGTCGCCGCCGCCGCCGCCGCCGCCGCCGCCGCCGCGCCGCGCGGCGTTCCGGTCGCGCGCGGCGCGTTCCCGCTCGATCAAGACACGACGTCCATCAGCGGACGCCGCGGCGCATGCGGAACGACCGGGCCGCGTCCGATGCGCAGCAGCAGTTGCGGATGGGCATCGACGTGCAGCAGCGGGCGCAGTCTTTCGCGCAGCATGTCGATTTCGATCGGCTGATTCAGATACGACGCGGTCAGCCCCGCGGCCGTCGCGACGAGCAGCACGCGCTCGAGCGCCTGGCCCGTCGCGACCCACGCGTCGCGATCGTCGCTTGCGGTCGAGATGCCGACGACGAGCGGCGAGCCGTCGACGAGCTTGTGATGCATCGCCGCCATTCCGCCGCCGAGATCGAACGTGCGGATCACCGACGCGACGACGGGCGTCGCGAAGTCGAGCAGCGCGGGCACGCCGGCCGCGAACGCCGGCATTCCGTCGTCGCGGCGGCGCGGATGCACCCAATTCGCGAGCTCGCGCCGAAAGCGCAGATCGGCGAACTGGAGGTGGTCGGCTTCGGCGATCAGTTCGGCGATCTCCTCGCGCGCGGCGGGTGCGTCGACGCAGGCGATCTCGGCGCCTTCGGCCGCGCCGGCATCGACGAGCGCGCGCTGGATCTCGCACGAAACCGCTTCGTCCGCGAACGGTGCGCGGGTCGTCACGCGCTCGACGATCGCGTCGAACAGCGGCACGAGGCTTTCGTCGTGATAGCCGCGGGGATCGAGCCGCACGAGCGCAATCACGTCGGGATCCGAGCTCGACGGGAACATGTCGATCGAATACGCGAACCCGAAATGGCTCAGCGCGACGCGCAGATTGAAGAGCGCCGCGCCGCAACTGACGAGCAGCTCGCGGTCGTATGGGTCGACGACGGGCAGCGCGCGCAGCCGGTCCGCGCACAGCATCACCGACGCGTCGCCGAGGATGAAGCGCCACGGCTGCGTGTTGTGGCTCGACGGCGCGAGGATCGCGTAGCGGATCGCGAGGCGAAGCTGGTCCTCGACGCTCGCCGACGGATCGAACGGGGGGATGTCGTCATGCGGCGGCGTCTGGAGCTTGGGCGTTTCCATGTTGCTGTTCTCCTGTCGGGAGGCGCGGTCGTGCGCGGGCGGATGTGACGCGCCGGAGTTCGAGGGCGGTGCGGACTGCGTAGGATCGATTCCAGTCTATGGAGCGGCTGCCGGGCGGGGCTTGACCCAGATCAACGGCGGATGGGCGGGGGGCGAGCGGGTATTCCGTTGTAGGGCTAGCGGACGCGTGTCTTTCTGTCCGAATGGACGCCCGTTGCAATCGGAGGACCGGTGCGCTCGCCTCTCATCGAGACCTATCTGTTTTAATCGAAGTGATAAATATAGAAAGCGCGCCTGTAATGCTACATATGTGATTGAGGGATTCAATCGAACTTTGATGGGGAGTCAGGTATTTCGGTTGATATGACTCGATATTTCAATTATCTTGCGGCGCACGTATTTCATTTTAGACCATCGAGGTGCGGGCGTGAAGCTTGTCCCGTTTGTCGTTCTCGTTTGTTTTATTCTGTTTAATTAATATATAAATAATAGCGGAAATAAATTTTTCTGGATATTAGATGGAAGAGAAAAAATTCTAGCATTCAATATCGAATCAGAATCGCGTGATGCAAGTTTCCAGAAAGAGAAGGTCGCTAATACGCACTTCAATTGCATTCCCGGCGGCGATGCTGCTGCCTTCGGTTCGGAGCTGGGCGCAGACGAGAGGACATGGACCAGCCGACGAACTCCCTATGATTTCCGTTGCCGCGCCTCGTGAAACCAGTCTGCCGATTCCTTCGGTTGGAGGGCCAGTGGGCGGATATAGTTGGACGACTGGATTCGACAATATACGAGGTGGAATATATCAAATCGGAAAATTCAATCTGGTCAATGGCAGGAAAATTCTATCTGCTGCTGAAGCTGGAAAGTCGCTCGACGTGCTCTCCGAATTTGCGTATGGAATAGAGCTGGCGAGTAATAATCTAGTCAAGGCACAAATTGCAACCTATGGAATTTTTACTCAATGGTTGGCGAACAATGGGTGGCAGGGTGTCGTCGGTGCCGATCAGTATGGACTGTCAAATACACAGCTGAGTGGCTTGACGACAGCGTTCGGTTTGTTCAGTGATTATTACTTTAGCCACCTGCCTGCGCCGCCTATTTCAGAATTCAAATTTTACGCTACACCATTCTTTACTCTCGCCGCCTATGATTATTGGATTCGCGGAAACGGATCTCCCCGGGTGATCGATCTCAAATCTTTACGGTTGGGCATCAGGGCCAACGAGATTGGCCCCATTCGATCCATTATCGTCAATGATGGCATGGGACCTGGTGCTTATCCCATCGATGCTGAGTTCAGTACGAATCTGCTGAGCGATAAAGAATATATCGTCGGTTCCGCGCTTGGTCGAGTGAGCGGGCATGTCGTTGGTCAGCTCGTTTTGACGGCTGATGGAGATTTTCCATTTGCCGGGGAGTATACGTTGAATCCGGATAAATTCGATTTTGATGCATCGAACTCAAGGCCGTATATACAGGAGGTGTTGACTACCTTGGTCAGAAAGATGGGTGAAATAACTGGTCATACGGATTTCATGATTTATTTTAAAGGGTCTCAACCTTTGAATGTTTCGGGGGCTCGTCGGAACATTAAAGCCATGGATGAACACGGGGTGGTTCGTCGGCCGTCCATGGGAGGGTTGCCCAGTCTTGGGATGCGGGACATAATAAATGGAAATGTTTCCGGGATATAGGTAATGGGCGTTGACATATTCTATCGGGGGTATTCTGTTTAAAATTGTAAAGATGCTCTCGATTGAACGCATCGCTGACTGGATGTGTGTAGTGGCGTGATATTTGAATTATGTTATGGTGGGTGAATTGTTTTAATGAGTGGTAAATTTAATTGGATTTAAATCGATCTCGGAAGGCAGGGGTGGTGATGGGCTCCGCTGTTACTCTTGTTCTGGCGATTGTCGGGTTGGTGATTGCCATGATGTACGTGAGAGTCTATGACGGAGGCGATGGAATTTGCCCCGATATGACGCGACAGGATATTAAATATAAAATCGTGAAGTTCGCATATCGAAATAACAAGAATCCAAAAATTGACTTCGATGAAGATTTTTCATATCTGAGCGATGTCGCGAAATGGAGGGTTCCATACAGGGTCAACGGGCACCGGTACGTTGCCAAGATGACCTGCAAAGGTTGGATCGTGGACAACGTCGGCCCGTTTGACTGAGCTGTTGGGCAAGCGTCCGCATCGCACTAGATCGATTCGGCCGAATGCGCTGTATCGCTGTGGCGCGCTTGGTCAGATCGCACGATCCAGTACGACGCATTGCCAATGTGAAATGGGCTGCCGCGGCAGTGCAATTGATCAGACCCAGGCGGTTTATTCGATAGTGGCGAGCGTCTCCGACGCGGGGCCTTTTCGACATCAACTCGTTGTCGCGGCATCAATTGAGGCCGTATCGAGCACGTCGAGCACCGCCCGCCAATACCCGGTCGACAGAATCGTCTCCAGCGGCACATCGGTATCGAAGCCGATCGTGCGCGCGCGCTCGTCGGCGTCGAGCGGATCGGCCGTCGCGAGCTGCGTCGCGAGCACAGCCGCGCCCGCGTCGGAACGATCGCTTTGCGCGGCGGCGCGCGCATCGACGCGCCGTTCGAGACACGCGCGGCTCGCGCGGAAATCGAGAATGAAGACGGGCACCTGCTGCTCCCGCGCGAGCGCGACGAAGCTCGCGCGGCGCGCGCGGGCGAGAAACGTCGCATCGACGAGCGCCGTGTAGCCGGTGCGCAGCACGTCGCGCGCGAGCGCGCGCAGGCGTTCGTATTGCGCGTCGATCTGCTGCGGCGTGTACGCGCTCGCGGGCAGCGGCCGCGCGTCGGCCGCCGTGAACGGCCGCGCGCGCTTGCGCTCGCTGTCGCTCGACAGCCGGATCGCGCCCGAGACGTCGGCGAGCGCGCGGCTCGCGACCGACTTGCCCGAGCCCGAATAACCGTGGCACAGCAGCAGGCACGGACGGCGCGCGCGAGCCGCGTGCGCGGCGACGTCGATGTACGTGCGCGCCCGTTCGAGGTGCGCGTTGCGCGCCGTATGGTCGCTGCCCGCGCGCATCGTCGCGACGAGCGCCCGCACGAGCGCGCGATACGCGACATACAGCGGCAGCGCGGCGAGACCCGCGAAGTCGCCCGTCTCGTCGAGCCAGCGGTTCAGCAGCCGGTGCGCGAGATCGGCGCGATCGTGTGCGCGCAGATCCATCAGCAGAAACGACAAATCGTTGATCACGTCGATCCAGCGCAGCGCGTCGTCGAAGTCGATGCAGTCGAACATCAGCGCGTCGCGGCCGCGCTTCACGACGTTGTTCAGATGCAAGTCGCCGTGGCACGCGCGGACGTAGCCGTCGGCTCGCCGCGCGTCGAGATGCGGGGCGAGTTCGTCGCAGCGCCGCCCGCACCACGCGCGCAGCGCCGCCGGCAACGCCGCGCCGAGCGCGCGTTCGAGCGGCGCGAACACGTCGTCGATCTGCTTGCGTAGCTCGCGTGCGCTGCCGTACGCGTGTCGCGGGACGTCGCGCGGCGCGTGCAGGTGGTACGCGGCGAGGCGCGTCGCGGCGGCGTCGATGTCCGCCGCGCCGAGTTCGCCGTGCGCGAGCCGTTGCGAGAACAGCATCCGCTCGTCGAAGCGGCGCATCTTGACGACATGATCGACGGCGACGCCCGCGCTGCCGACGCGAAGGCCGCGCGCGCGCCGCACGATCGGATGGACCGCGACATAGATCGGCGCGGCGAGCGGGCGGTTCAGCGCGAGTTCGGCTTCGCACGCGCGGCGGCGCGCGGCGAGGTCGCTGAAATTCGCGAAGCCGAAGTCGAACGGCTGCAGGCGCTTGTATGCGAAACGTCCGACGAGATAGACGACGGAGATGTGCGTTTCGATGCGCACGATGCGACCGGCCGGATGCGGATACGTCGACGCGCGGCGCAGCGTCGCGTCGACTTCGCGCGACAGGCGGCGGGCCGCGCGCTCGCGCACCGCGCGCCGCTGCGGGCCGTTGCCGTGGATGGCGGTAGCGCGCGCGAGGAGGCGCGTGCCGCGCGATTCGTCGGCGGATTTCGCGAGCTTCGACGGGCGCGAACGGCGCATCTGTCACCTCCGGGGATCGTGGCCGCGCGGGATGCGGGCGCCGTCGGCCGTGCGGCTGCCGACGGCCGTCGAGGCCGCCGCGCCGCGGATGCGCCCGCTGTCATTCGACCCGATTGAGGCAGGCGTCGGCTTGACGTGGGTCAAGCAAGCGGGCGTGGGGGCGGGCGTTCGAGGCTTGTGTCGGCGGGGGCGACCATGGCGGGCATGCGTCTGTCGTGCGGCGCTCGACGTTGGACGGCGCTTGCGTGGCTTCGTTGCGCGATGTGCGATGAGTTCGGCGATGCGGGACGGGATAGGGCGTTGTTTGCGTGAAAGCGTGCTCGCCGGCCGCCCGGCTTGAGCGGTCGCATGCTTGGACTCGCCGGGCGGCCGGCGGCGCGCCGACGATTTACGCCGACGATTCGCGAAGACCGATCGCGCAACCCAGTCGTTCACCGCGCCACGCGCCATTTCACCCAACCTTCCAAGCGCAAAGCGACCCCGCCCCTAAGCGCCTTCTTCGCAGCTTCCCCCCGCCTCGCGCGCCACATCCGCCCGCCGGATCGCGATGCTCTTCAGCTTCGCGCGCCACGCGCCGAACAGCAGCGCATTGATCTCTTCGAGCGAGTAATGACCCGCGAGCGTCAGCGTATTCGCGACCCCCGCGTCGACATACGGCTGCAGCGCCGCGCGCATCGCGAGGCGGTCGCTCGGCGCGATGTCGGCGTCGGTCGCGAAATAGTCGGGCAGCGCGACACGCTCGCCGCGCAGCGACCGGAACAGCCGATGCGCGTGGTTCTCCGCACGCATCCCCGGCGCGCCTGTCGCGCCGGGGCTTGTGCGCACCGTCCGGTGCTCGATCCACGCGCGCGCCGGCGCGATGCCGGGCGAGCAGTTGTCGCCGAACGCGAGGCTCACGCCGACGGTGGGCGCGAACGACGTCAGATGGCTGTTGCGCAGCCCGTCGCGCTCGATCGCGTGGCAGACCGCGTGCGGCAGCGGCGGCCCCGCGTGCAGCGCGTCGAGATGCGCATGCCGGTCGCACAACGGAAACGCGCCGCGCTCGGCGGCGAGCTCGGCCGACGCCGCATACGCGTGATTGCGCAGATCGGACGCGATGTAGCGCGTCATCTCGCGCGCGGCCGGCGAGTCGTAGCGCAGCCGCATCATCGCGAGCATGTCGGCGAGCCCCGTCACGCCGACGCCGATCCGCCGCTTCTGATACGACTCGCGCGCGTGCGCGGCGAGCGGCCAGCGCGTGACGTCGAGCGCGTTGTCGAGGAAGCGCACTTCGATGCGCACGGCCGCGTCGAACGCGGCGAAGTCGAAGCGCGGCTCGCCGCCGGCGCCGAACGGATTGCGCACGAACCGCGACAGGTCGACCGCGCCTAGCATGCAGCTACCGTACGGCGGCAGCGGCTGCGCGCCGCACGGGCTCGTCGCGTCGATCCGCTCGCGGCCGCGCAGCGGGTCGGCCGCGTCGATCGAGTCGGCGAACACGAGGCCGGGCCCTTCGCCGTCGCGCGTCGTGGCGACGATCTCGCGCCACAGATGGCGCGCGGGCGTCGTCGCATACGTCCACGCGCCGTCGGCCGCGGGCAGCGCGCCGCTCGCCGCGTCGTGCGGCGGCGCCGCATGCCGCAGCGTCCACGGCAGATCCTGCTCGACCGCCTGCATGAACGCATCGGTGACGGCCACCGCGAGCTCGAGCGTCTCCCAGCGCGCGCGCCCGCGCTTCGCGGCGACGAATGCAAGCAGATCCGGATGGTCGCAGCGCAGCACCGCGAGCTGCGCGCGGCGGCGTCCGTCGCGCTCGCCCGCTTGCGCGCCGATGCGATCGAACCGGTCCAACGCCGCGCACACGCCGGGCGATGCCGACTGGTCGGCTTCGGGCCGCGCACGCGCGGGCGGGATCTCCGAGAAGTCGTAGCCGACGTCGCCGCCCATCGCGAGCGTCAGGCGCGCTTCGTCGATCGCGTGGTCGAGGTTGGGATGAAAGCGCGTAAGCGCGGCGGGCGCGCGGATCGGATGGACAAAGCAGCTCGCCATCGTCTGATCCTGCGCCGCGCCCGCGCGCGCCATGATGCGGCCCGCGCCGAGCGCGCCGTTCAGCAGGTTCCGGTAGAAGCGCCGCGCAGCGCCCGAGCGCGTCGCGACCGGTTCCACGAGCGCGAGCGCGCGCGCGACCCGCGCGCATGCCTGAGCGCGTGACGTCTCGTCCGGTAGTGCATAGCGGTCGGCGAATACGGCGTCGCAGATCGGTTGGTCGTCCATGTTGCCGATCATGCGGACGAACGAATCGGCGTGGCGAGCGATGCGCGTCCGTTTTTTGATCGTCCGCAAGCGGCGTGCGCGCGGGCCGCGCATGGCGGCTCAAAGCGCGGTGCGGCGCGGAGGTCTCGCGTGCTGCGCTTCGGCGCGCGTCCAGAACGCCTCGAGCGCCGGGTAGATCGATTGCCGCCAGTGCGGGCCGAGGAAGAGGTCGTAGTGATCGCAGTCCGGCGCGGTGATTCGTTCGCGCGCAGCGTCGGGCAGCGCGTCGCACAATTGATGCGCGGCATGCGTCTGGCCGGCGCCGGAAATGTCGTCGCGGCCGCCTTCGATCGTGCAGAGCGCGGTGCGCGTAAGCCGTTGCGGCGTGACGCGGCGGCGGCCGATCGACCAGCGGCCGTCCGCTAGCAGGCGCTCGTGAAAGATCACGCGGATCGTGTCGAGGAAATAGCGCTCGGTCATGTCGAGCACCGCGCCGTATTCGTTCATCTCGCGCAGGCAGCGCGCAGCGCCGACGAAGTCGCCCGTCATCCACGCGGCCCAGTAGCGGCTTTCGAGCGCGACGCGCCGCTGCGGATGCGCGACCACGATCGCCGCGTGCTGGACGAAGCCGGGATAGACGCGCCGTCCGGCGCCCGCATACGGCGGCGGCACGACGTCGATCGCCGCGCGGCGGAACCAGTCGAGATCGTGTTCGAGCGCGAAGCGGTCGACGAGCGTCGGGTGTGCGCGCGTGTCGATCGGGCCGCCCAGCAGCGCGACGCTCGCGACGTGGACGCCGCGTGCGGCGAGCAGCGCAGCGGCCGCGAGCGCGGGTACCGTCGCTTGACAGACCGCCATCACGTGCAGCCCGTTCGCATTCGCGCCGGCGATGAAGCGCTCGAGCGTGCGCACGTAGTCGTCGAGGCCGAATGCGCCGGCATCGGGCGGGACGTCGCGTGCGTTGCGCCAATCGGTTACGTAGACGTCGCGCGTCGCGAGCAGCGTCTCGACGGTTTCGCGCAGCATCACCGCGTGGTGCCCGGCGAGCGGCGTGCATAGAAAGACCGCGGGGCGTGCGGCCGCGTCGCCGTCGAGCCGGCGCGCGAACTTGCGCAGCGCGCAGAACGGCGTGTCGTCGACGATGCGCTCGTCGATCGCGACGGCCGCGCCGTCGATCACGACCGCCGCGATCGCGAACGGCGGCGGCATGGGGACCGCGTCGGCCGCGCGCGTCATCGGGCCCCACGTGGGCCAGCCGGCCGGGCGCGCGGTCGCGTCCGCGCGCTGCGCGGCGCCCGTCCACGGCTGACACGCCCGGACGAATTCACGTTGCGCTTCAAGCCACGCGTACAGCATCGAATCTCCTTACCGGCGTTGCGGGAACGGGTTGCCGAAGTCGCGGCGCGCACAAGTCGCGAGAGGCGGGATGCGCGGCTGCGGCCGACCGGGGCGCACGGGGCCGGCGGCAGGCGGCGGACGGCGGACGGCGGACGGTCGGCAGGCGCTCCAGGCACTGAAGCGGGCGCCGCTGCGAAGCTTGCTGTCGACGGCGGCCATGCGCGATCCGTTTGCCGCAGCGCAACGAAGCCGCATCCATCGCGCATCGGATTGGGACAGAATAGGCCGGCGGACGCCTCATCGCCAGATTAAAAGCCGCATTTGCAGTGCTTTTGACGATCGTCAAGCAGGTGGCGAATGGAAGCGGGCGGCGGTCGATCGTGCGGCGCCGGGGCGACATCGTGACGACGGGGGCGCGCATCGGTTCCGAGCGATCGCGGCCGCCGTTGCGCAACCGTCCGACGCAAGACGTTGCGGCGGCCCGAGCGTGGTGGCATCGTGATGCTTCGGCGTTTCGGCGTTTCGGCGTTTCGCCGCACCGCCGCACCGTTGCGGCGGCGCGCGCCGATTGACTCAGGTCAACGGCGGCCGGCCGGCGTGGCATACGCTACGCGACATTCGGCCGGCGGCCGAGTTGCGTCGTAGCGAATCGCGTGAAAACGGAAACGGATCGCTGTCGCCTGAGCGTCGGCGCGACCGCTTGCCGGGCGCAACACAGGCAACACACGCAACACACGCAACACACGCAACACACGCAACACACGCAACACACGCGACGCAAGCAACAAACGAAGCAGCGCGCATCGCTCCACCGCCACGGCGGCGCGGACCCGATGCGGCAAACGCAGAAATCGGAGGATGGGATGGCAGCGTTCGACGAGCATCAACTCCAGGTTCTGAGCGATCTGTTGAACGCGTGCAAGCAGGCGCTGCAGGCGGACGTGCGCACGTGCGAGCAGCATCGCGCCGACGAGCCGTACGCGAATCTCGCGGGCCAGGCGCCCGACGAAGGCGACGAGGCGAACGCGGATCTGTTCGTCGACGTCGACCACGCGCTGATCGGCATGAAGCTCGCCGAGTTGCGCGACGTCGACGCCGCGCTGCAGCGGATCGCGCGGCGCAGCTACGGCTCCTGCGCGGACTGCGGGCAGCCGATCGAATACGAGCGTCTGCTCGCGCGCCCGACCGCGTTGCGCTGCGCGTCATGCCAGCACGCCCACGAGCGGCAATTCGCGACGCAGCCGAGGTCGTCGCTGTGAGCGGCGCGGTCCGGCCGCGTGCCGCGCTCGCCGCGCGCTTCTCCACGACGGGAGGCGTCGATGCGTGACGTCGACTATCTGCTCGTCGGCGGCGGAATCGCAAGCGTCACCGCCGCGCGGTTGCTGCGCGGCGAGGACGCGTCGGCGAGCATCGCGATCCTGTGCGGCGAACCCGTCCTGCCGTATCAGCGCCCGCCGCTCAGCCAGGAATTCCTGATCGGCGCCGAGCAGGCCGCGACCATCACGCTGCACGACGCGGCGTTCTATGCGTCGCAGTGCATCGATATCGTGCTCGGCGCGCGCGCCGAGCGTCTCGATCTCGCGAAACGGATCGTGCGTGCGTCGAACGGCGCCGCGTTTCGCTATCGCAAGCTGCTGATCGCGACGGGCGCGACCGCGAAGATGCCCGCGCTGCCCGGCGTCGAGCTCGATGGTGTGCACGTGCTGCACACGATCGCGCAAGCGGAGACGCTGAAGGACGCGGCTGCGCACGCACGCCGCGCGACAGTGCTGGGCGGCGGCTTTCTCGGCGTCGAGATCGCCGCGACGTTGCAGACGCTCGGCTTGCAGGTGACGCTTGTCGAGCACGAACCGGAACTGATGCCGACGCTGCGCGCGCCGGCGCTCGCGAGCCATTTCGACGCGCTGTGCAAGGCGCGCGGCATCGACGTGCTGACGCGCCGCGAGGTGCGCCGCGTGCTCGGCGCGCAGCGCGTCGAGGCGGTCGAGACAAGCGACGGTGAGACGCGGCTGTGCGATCTGTTCGTCGCGGCGGTCGGCGTGACGCCGAACTGCGGCTGGCTCGAAGGCAGCGGCCTCGCGCTCGGCGACGGGGTCGAAGTCGACGCGTTCTTGCAGACGACCGATCCGAACGTGTTCGCGGCCGGCGACGTCGCGCATTTCGACGATCCGATCTTCGGCGTGCGGCGGCGGATCGAGCACTGGGACAACGCGATGCGGCAGGGCAAGATCGTCGCGCGCAACATGCTCGGCCACCGGCTGCCGTATCGCGACGTATCGATTTTCTACGGCAGCGTATTCGGGCTGTCGTACAACCTGCTCGGCTATCAGGCCGGCGTGACCGAGACGATCGAGCGCGGCTCGTTCGACGATCGCTCGTACGCGCTTCTCTATCTCGCCGACGACGTGCTGCGCGCCGCGTTCACGATCGACCGGCCGGCCGCCGAGATCGCCGCGCTGAACGACGCGATCAGGCTGCGCGTGAACGTCGCCGCGCAGAAGGCGAAATTGAGCGATCCGAACTTTCCGCTCGACAAGCTGCCGGTACAGACGATGCTGATCCTGCAAGGCGGCGGCGCGCTCGGCGCGTTCGAATGCGGCGCGGTCAAGGCGCTCGAGCAGCACGGCGTGCGGCCCGACGTGATCTCGGCCGTGTCGATCGGCGCGTTCAACGGCGCGATCGTCGCGAGCCATCCGAAGGGCGCGGTCAAGGCGCTCGAGGCGTTCTGGCGCGACTTGTCGATCGCGCTGCCGTCGCTGTACGGCTCGCCGTGGCACCAGGCGTGGCTGTCCGCGTACGTGCTGTCGTTCGGGGTGCCGAATTTCCTGAAACCGCAATGGTCGCAGTTCGGTTTCGGCATCGATCGGCTGCGTGCGAAATGGACGAGCTTCTTCGACGCGACGCCGATCGAGAAGCTCGTCACGCGCTACGTCGATTTCGATTCGCTCGGCACGAGCCCGACGCGTCTGCTGATCAGCGCGGTCGACGTCGAGACGGGCGAGCCGCGCATCTTCGACAGCTACGTCGATCGCCTGAGCCCCGCGCATCTGCTCGCGAGCGGCAGCTTGCCGCCCGGTATGCCATGGACCGTCGTCGACGGCCGGCCGTACTGGGACGGCGGCGTCATCAGCAATTCGCCGCTCGATCTCGTGATCGAGCGCTGCGGGCAGATCGGCGGACATGTGTTCATCATCGATCTGTTCTCGGGCACGAAGACGCTGCCGACGAACCTTGTCGAAGTGATGCTGCGACGCGAGGAAATCACGTACATGGACCGCGTGCGCAACGATCTGCGCTTCGAGGAATACGCGAGCGACTTCGGCGATCTCGTCGACGGCATTCTCGCGCACGTCGACGAGCAGACGGCGAACGAGATCCGCCAGCAGCCGCTGTACATCCGGCTGATGGGCAACCGCGCGGCGCTCGATATCGCTCGGATCACGTTGAATCGCGACGGGCAGTTGTCGTTCATCGAGGATTACGATTTTTCGTCGGACGCGATCGCGCAGTTGCAGAAGCAGGGCTACGACGCGGCGCTCGCCGCGCTCGCGAACGGCCGTGCGAATCATCGGCGCAAGCAACGCGGCGCGTGATGCGCGCCGCGCGCCGCGTTGGATCGCGCGGCGTCACGTTGCGCGACGCCGCGCGTCGTGCTTGCCGCGCGCACCGCACTCACGCGGCAAGCTCTTCCCCGATGCTGTCCCAGCGCTGCGCGCTCGCGGCAGGCACGTGGCTCATCGCATGTTCGGCGAGCGCGGTGATCGTGAGGCTCGGGTTGACGCCGAGATTCGCTCCGAGCATCGAACCGTCGCAGATGTACATGTTGCGATAGCCGAACACGCGGCTGCGGCCGTCGCACACGCCGTCGCGCCGGCTGCGCGCCATCGCCGCGCCGCCCATGCAGTGCGCGGTCATCGGCACGTTCAGCAGGATCTCCGTCAGCGACGTCATCGGCACGCCGCCGAATGCGCGCGCGGCCTTCTCCGCGAAGTCGTTCGCGGCCGGGATGTACGCGGGGATCTTGTCGCCGGCCGTCGCGAGCTGCTTCGAGAACGGCCAGAACCAGCGGCGCTTCAGACGCATCGTCAGGTGTCCTTCGAGCGTCTGCATGCAGAGGAAGATCATCGTATCGTGCGCGAAGCCGCGCGGATCGATCATCCGTATCGCGGTCAGCGGCCGCGTCACCAGCAGCTTCGCGAGCGCGCCGAGCCACATGAGCGGGCGCAGCCCCGCGGGCGCGCCGCGCGTGAGCACGGTCGTCAGCAGTCCCATCGTGTCGGAGCCCGAAGGATAGCGCGTCGCTTCGATGTGCGTGTGCTCGTCGATGTAGATGCCCGAGCCGATCGCGACGCCCTTCGACAGATCGACGGTCGATTTCGGGAAGCGCACGCCGATCAGCGATTCGGCGTTCGTGCGCACGCGCTCGCCGAGCGCGCCCGACAGATGCGGCAGCGAGCGCTTCTCCTTCAGGCGCATCAGCAGATCCTGCGTGCCGAGCGATGAAGCGGCGAACACGACGCCGCGGCACGTGACGCGGCTTTTCGTGCCGCGCGCGCCGGCCGCGAGCGATATCGCTTCGACCGCGTAGCCCGCCGCGCCGTCGGCGCGCGCGTCGAGCGGGCGCACGTCGACGACCTTCGTTTCCGCGCGCACCTGCGCGCCGCGGCGCTCGGCGAGATACAGATAATTGCGGTCGAGCGTGTTCTTCGCGCCGTGCCGGCAGCCGACCATGCAGCCGCCGCAGCCGATGCACGACGTGCGTTCCGGGCCTTCGCCGCCGAAGTACGGATCGGCGTAGCGCGTACCGGGTGCGTCGGCGTCGTCGCCGAAGAACACGCCGACGTCCGTCGGATAAAAGCTCTTCTCGACGCCGATCAGCTTCGCCATCTCCTTCAGCCGGAAATCGGCCGCGTCCATTCGCCGGTTCGTGACGACGCCGAGCATCCGCTTCGCGGTCGCGTAGTGCCCGGGCATCACGCGCTCCCAATCCGCGAGGCCCGCCCAGCTTCCTTCGCGCCACACTTTGTCGGGCGGCACGAGCAGCGTGTTCGCGTAGGTGATCGACCCGCCGCCGACCGCATTGCCGTTCAGCACGACGACGTGCTTGAAGAAGCGCATGCCGAAAAAGCCGCGCAACCCGAGCGCGGGCCGCCATTGCCAGCGCGACAGATTCCACGTGGTCGCGGGCAGGCTGTCGGGCGTCCAGCGCCGGCCCTGCTCGATCACGAGCACGCGATAGCCTTTCTCGGACAGGCGCAGCGCCGACACGCTGCCGCCGAAGCCGGAGCCGACCACGACGTAGTCGTAATCGTAGGACTGCTGTTTCATTCGGTTTACCTTTTTTGATTGTTCGAGCCGGCCGGCGTGCGCGGCGGCGCGCGAGCGGTTCGTCTCCCTGTTTTCGCGTTTGCGCGATGCAGCGACAATGCGCGCCGTACCGCGCGCGCATCGTCGCCCCCGCGATGTTCGTCAGCCGCGCTGAACTCTCTAGTTTCGAGCGCTTGCGGTCGAGTATCAATTCGAAACACGACGTAGGCCTTATCGCCTTGAATTCGTGTTCGTTTGCGCTGAGATTCAAACAAGCGGAGTCGAAGCGGTTCGATCGCGCACTTGCCGGCCGAGCCGCATTGATCGAGTTTTCCCGCACGACGCAGAATCAGCCACTACCAGACGAACGACGACGACCGCCATGCCCATCTCGAGGAAAATGCCTTGCGCTGCTTACGGCCTGATCGCGCTTGCCGCGCTGATCGGCACCTGGAGCAACAATCTGCAGTATCTGCCGCTCGGCGCGGCGCTGTTCCTGTGGCTCGTGCTCGATGCGCGGCGCGTGGATCTACATCGTGCTGAGCATCGCGGTCGCGGTCAGCGTCGCGTTTCCGGTGTTCCTGATCCATCGGGAACGCGCGCTCGCGGCCGCGAACCGGCCCGTGCCGGAGACGCGCAGCCTGCGCGCCGGCGACGTCGCGGGCCTCGTGCTGATCGCGCTGTTCGCGATCGGCTACGGCGTCGTCGCGTTGCGGCGCGTCTAGCATAAGAAGCGCGCCAACACCGGCACTAGGGAAACGCTGATTAATTCGCCGCCCGTTCGGCTTGTAGATGAAGCAGCGCAGAACTTTCCGGATAGCGAAACAAATCCGCGCTCATTTCGGTGAATTTGACTCGTCCACGAGCCTGCCTGTTCGCATTTTTCACACGCATGACGGACTGCTCCCATGAACCGATCGCAACCGATTTCGCGCAATCACCAGATTCGCCACAGCGAACAGGCTCAACAGTTGCGCCGTGTTCTTGGCCAAGCCCTTGTATCGAGTCTTGCGATGGTGAAACAGGTTCTTGACGATATGGAACGGATGCTCGACCCGCGAACGGATCTGCGCCTTGGTTCGTTCGACCGCGACCACCAGGTCCTTCAGCGGCCCTTCCTGCCTCGCTTTGATCTTTCCGCGCTTGGCCGCGACGTGCCACGTCACGGTCTTGCCTTTCATTTCGTCGCGCTTGTCTACGCCAATGTAGCCCGCGTCGGCGAACGCCTGCTCTTCATGCCCGTGCAGCAGGGCATGCGCTTGCGACACATCCGACACGTTGGCCGCCGTGCCAACCACACTGTGGATCAGGCCCGAACGGCGTCCACGCCAATGTGGGCTTTCATGTCAAAGTGCCATTCGTTGCCCTTCTTCGTTTGATGCATGTCCGGGTCACGGCTCTTCCCGGCGTTCTTGGTCGATGGCGGCGCTTCGATGATCGTCGCATCAACCAGCGTGCCTTCCTTCATCAGCAGTCCTCGATTGCTGACAGCAAGCGCTGCCACGGCACGATCTTCTCCATCTCGGCCAAGAAGCGCTGGCGCCTCGTCACGCGCTTCTTGCCTGCAATTTCCGCTTCCGCGAAGCCGATCTGCCTCTTCATCGTCGTGGGTCCGTTCCGTGAGCTGTCTTCTATAACGTCCTCGGCTACGTCAGCGATGACCGCCGAGCTTCATTAATCAGCGTTTCCATAACGACACGCACCAAAACCGAGCACACAATATTTCAGTGCACACTTAATAATAACGCTCTTCATTTTCAACAATTTCATATTTCTTTAACAAATCGCTCCGCCCGAGACAATTGCGACGATTGTATCTTTTTTATCAAAAAAATCTTGAAATCCATCAACTCAAAAACTAATATCCGTCTGCACGTGATCAAATTTGCTGGGGACTTTCATGAAATCGAAAGAAGCTGAGCAATTCGGGGAACTATCCGACCTTTACGAAGACATGTTTGAGTGGCCGTTCCGAAAACACTTCGAAGCGCCTACTGTGCAGAAAATCGTTGGCAATCCACAGAACTTGTCCATCATCGATTTTGGATGTGGTGGTGGCGGCTATACTCGAAAATTTAAAAAACTTGGCGCTAAACATATCACCGGCTACGAGCCAACTGACGGCATGCGAGATGATGCTAGCAAGCGTGCAGAACAAGAGCAGCTTGATATAAATTATGTTTCGGAACTTACGCCGAAATTAGCTGGACAATTCGATGTCCTGCTAAGCATTTACGTTCTCCCGTACGCCACCAGTCCTACTCAGCTCGATGCCATGTGCACGGAAATGGCATCGCTTATCCGTCCAAGTGGTCGATTCATCGCCGTGACCATCAACCCAGACATCAATCCCGCGCCTGAATACTATGAACGGTACGGCTTGCGTTTCATGCCATCCGATCCGGATAAATCGCATTATTCCGATTGCAGTCGTTTGACACTCGATCTGAACTACCGAGGATATGAAGGCAGTGTTTACGCATGGTATTGGGGAAAAGCTTCGATCGAGAATGCCTTGAACAATGCAGGGATCCACTCGATCGTTTGGCATCGACTGAAGGCGTTGGAATTTAAAAGTGATTTGGATATTCCCGGCGATCTCCGCCCATACCACGACTGGCCTCACGCAATCGTGATCGAAGGAAAAAAACAAGCGAACTCGGCACATATCGATGAGGGTGACATTACGCGCCCCTAGAAATCGCCAAACCTTATCGCATTTTCAGTTTATTACCGCCTCCTTCATGGCCAATGATATCAGTATTTATCTATCCCTCTGGAAACCACTATGAGCATCATTGGCGACTTTGCTTCGGACTTACCAGGTCAGAACGATATCTATAAAAATACCACTGGAACATTGATGATGCATCTCAAGCGTTCTGGTATTCGAGATGTCGACATTATTGCCGAGCAGATGGACGCGCTGCGACGGAAGCAATTGCGCGAAGGTATATACAGTTTCGACTCGTTTTCCTGCTTAGGTAGCGACGCCTCGGCTCCCATCGCAACCTCGTTGGACGAAACTCCGCACGATTGTTCAATCTGGTCGACCAATCTTTACCTTGGACTGAATCGCCACCCGAAAGTAGTCGAGGAAGTCGTCAACGCGGTTCGCCGGATGGGCACCGGATGCGGAACATCGGCGATCTCTGGCGGCATGAACGTGCTGCACCGCAAAATCGAAACCAAGTTGCAGCACTGGCTAGGAAAGGAATCTGTCATGCTCTTCCCGACCGGGTTCACTGCAAATATGGGTGCGCTGGCAGCGCTGTGCCAAGAAAACGATCATGTGCTGATCGACGATGAATCGCACGCTTCCATCCGTGATGGCATTCGCCTGTCGCCAACTAGGCGCTGGATCTCCTTTCAGCACAATTCCGTCGATGATCTGCAACGGAAACTCGAAATTTCGAAACGGGAATGCGCGGGCAAGATCGTTGTGGTCGTTGAGTCAGCATATTCGATGAGCGGCGATATTTGTCCACTCGCAGAAGTGGTCGCGTTGAAGCAGCGCTATGATTTTTTACTGTACATCGACGAAGCCCATTCCTTCGGCATTTACGGTGAAGCAGGACGAGGACTTTGTGATCAGGAAGGCGTTACCGCTCAAGTCGATTTCATCGCGTCCACCTTTTCGAAGGCGACCGCCTCGATCGGTGGCTTCATCGCAACGGAGCGCCGCTTCACTTCGTATTTCCAGTGGAGCGCCAACACGTATGCATTTCAGGCCTGCTTCACGCCAGCGGACGCTGCGGCCGTGCTGGCTGCGCTCGAAGTAATCGAAACGGAACCTGGCATCGCTCGCGAGTTGCATGAGAAAAATCGTTACATGCGCTCTCGATTGCAGAACGTTGGTTTCGATCTGAGAGACAGTCAGACTCCGATTGTCCCGATCTATATATCGGATACTGGGAAGCTGCTGAAGATATGCTTCGATCTGTATAAGAACGGCGTGTTTTCGGTTCCGGTCGCCTATCCGATGGTAGCGGAAAACGACGGCCGTATCCGATTCATCGTGAATGTCAGACACACCCGCGAGCAGATCGACCGCACCGTCGATTTGCTCGCCGATCTCGCCGTCAAGCATGGACTGTTCGAAACTCAACCCCAATCGGTCGTGAACGAATGATCCGCGCCGAATACAGGAGAAGCTATGGAACAGTTCGATGTCGTCGTCATCGGCGCTAGCGTATCTGGTGCGCCTACCGCTATGCACCTCGCGCGCCAGGGACACAAAGTGCTGCTCATCGACCGGAAACAATTCCCGCGCGATACGCTGTCGACCCATTTCATCTGGCCTCGGGGAGTATCTTATCTAAAACGCTGGGGCATCGCGGACCCGATTTTGAACCGAACTCCCCACTTCACACATATGGAAGTGGTAATCGAGGGCATTAGGATGTTCGGCTCGATCCCGCTTCAGGATATTGAACAACGCTTTCAAAAAGTGCACGGCGATGCAAACGGCGCGACAAACATCTATTGCGGACCGAGACGCCTTCTTCTCGATCACGAACTGGTCAAGGCGGCGGTGTCGGCTGGTGCCGACGTCCGGGAACGCGTTACTTTTACCCGCCCGGTAGTCGATAACGGTGCGATTACGGGCATTCATGCCGTAACCGAGCAAGGCACACAGATTCAGGCGAACGCGCGCCTGGTCATCGGCGCGGACGGGCGCTTCTCACAATTTGCAAAGTCTGTTGGTGCCGAAACCACTGACTATCGATCAAATTCAACGTTTGCCTATTTCGGATACTTCTCCGGCATCGACAAGGACGAGTTAACCATACGCAACCGCGGGCGCCTTGGAACAGCAATATTCCCGACATCAGACGGCACGCACATGGTGCTGACGTATGGGCCAAGTGCCTGGTGGGATGAATTCCGTCGCGATCCGGAAGGGAATTTCTTCAGAACATACGAATTCTGTGATCCGGAAACTGCGGAAATGATCCGCCGTGGCAGGCGCGAGGAGCCCTTCAAGGCATGCGGTACCATGCCGGCGTTTCAGAGGAAGAATATCGGCGGAGGCTGGGCACTCCTCGGCGATGCAGGTAGTTTTAAGGACCAAGTAACTGCCATGGGTATCACACATGCTTTTCGGGACGCTGAATTGATCAGCGGATACGTCGATCAGGGGCTACAGGGCGAAATGTCACTCGATCAGGCCTTGGACGCATATCGTGCAGCCCGCCTCGACGACTACGAACGCTATTTCAATTTCGTCTGTCAAACTGCCGAAATGAGAATTCGCACTCGCGACGAGCTGAGCGAGTTACAAGAAATCTCCGAAGATTCGGCGAAGACGGATCGATTCCTCGCGCAATTCGGTGATACTCATCCGCTACCCGATGCCCTTTCGTCTCCTGTCTCGGATGTGTCGTTGTCGACTTCAGACGGGGACAGGTCAGCGGTTCCCGGATATCAGATCCCGCCATATGCGTTACCGCATGCGAGCGTCATGGCCCCCGTGTGAGCAAGCGCTCGGCATCCGGCGCCCCGCCACGGGCGTACAAATTCCGGATACCGAGCTATTGGATAAATCGCTCGCTCCATATCCGAATTCAGACACAATATTCTCAAAAGATCAGATAGAAGGCGGTGAAATATGACTGAAATGGATACCGTTAAAACTGCTTACCGTTACCTTGCGGACGGGGACGTCTCGGCCTTGCTTGATCTCTTCGATCCATCGATCACGTGGAACGAGGCAGAAAGTAGTCCGTACTCGAACGAGCGGTCATGGCACGGTTCGTCCGCCATAAAACAGAACCTTCTCGATCGGATACCAGATGACTGGCAAACATTTGCGATCCAGTTGATACGGCTCCATGCCTGTGGAGAAACGGTGGTGGTCGAGGCACGATATACAGGCATACATCGCCGAACCGGTCGCGCGCTTGACGCACAAGCCTGTCATATCTGGACCTTGCGTGACGGCCGGGTAGTCCACTTCCAGCAATACGCCGACACCGTTCGGTTGCGGGACGCCACGCTTCCGATACAGTCGAAGATATCTCATCGCTAAGGGAAACGCTGATTAATGAAGCTCGGCGGTCATCGCTGACGTAGCCGAGGACGTTATAGAAGACAGCTCACGGAACGGACCCACGACGATGAAGAGGCAGATCGGCTTCGCGGAAGCGGAAATTGCAGGCAAGAAGCGCGTGACGAGGCGCGAGCGCTTCTTGGCCGAGATGGAGAAGATCGTGCCGTGGCAGCGCTTGCTGTCAGCAATCGAGGACTGCTGATGAAGGAAGGCACGCTGGTTGATGCGACGATCATCGAAGCGCCGCCATCGACCAAGAACGCCGGGAAGAGCCGTGACCCGGACATGCATCAAACGAAGAAGGGCAACGAATGGCACTTTGACATGAAAGCCCACATTGGCGTGGACGCCGTTCGGGCCTGATCCACAGTGTGGTTGGCACGGCGGCCAACGTGTCGGATGTGTCGCAAGCGCATGCCCTGCTGCACGGGCATGAAGAGCAGGCGTTCGCCGACGCGGGCTACATTGGCGTAGACAAGCGCGACGAAATGAAAGGCAAGACCGTGACGTGGCACGTCGCGGCCAAGCGCGGAAAGATCAAAGCGAGGCAGGAAGGGCCGCTGAAGGACCTGGTGGTCGCGGTCGAACGAACCAAGGCGCAGATCCGTTCGCGGGTCGAGCATCCGTTCCATATCGTCAAGAACCTGTTTCACCATCGCAAGACTCGATACAAGGGCTTGGCCAAGAACACGGCGCAACTGTTGAGCCTGTTCGCTGTGGCGAATCTGGTGATTGCGCGAAATCGGTTGCGATCGGTTCATGGGAGCAGTCCGTCATGCGTGTGAAAAATGCGAACAGGCAGGCTCGTGGACGAGTCAAATTCACCGAAATGAGCGCGGATTTGTTTCGCTATCCGGAAAGTTCTGCGCTGCTTCATCTACAAGCCGAACGGGCGGCGAATTAATCAGCGTTTCCCTAGACGCGCTTCTCACGCCGCTACGCCGTCGGCCGCCGCGATGATCGCGCGATGCGTGTGCGCGATCTGCTCGCGCAGCCAGCGAAGGCCGGGCTGTGCATCCTGTTGCCGATGCCAGATGAGGCTCACCTGTATCGGCGGAATGTCGATCGGCAGCGGCGCGATCTGCAGCGCATAGACGTCGGCGAAGCTTTCCGCGAGCCGACGCGGAATCGTGCCGAGCAAGTCCGATTTCGCGACGAGCGCGGGAATCGTCAGATAGTGCGGCACCTGCAAATGCACGACGCGGCGCACGCGCGCGGAGCCGAGCACGATCTCGAGCGGCGAGCCGCGCCGGTCGCGCGGCTGGATCGACACGTGGCCGCTCTCTTCATAGCCGCGCAGCGCGAGCCCGCCCGCGAACGCCGGATGACCGGCGCGCCCGATGACGACGAGCAGCTCCTCGTGCAGCGGCTCGTAGCAGAGCTCGGGATTGTCGAAATGCAGATAGTCGACCGCGAGATCGAGCGTGCCCGTCGTCAGCTGGGCGGGAATCGAGCCTGCATCGTCGCTCTGCACCGACAGCATCACGTTCGGCGCGCGCGCCTTGATGTGCGCGAGCAGATCGGGCAGCAGCACGGTTTGTCCGTAGTCGTTCATCGACAGCCGGAACAGATGATGCGTGTCGAGCTCGAAATCGGTCTGCGGGCCGAGCCCGATCTGCAGCAGGTACAGCGCTTGGCGCACCGGTTCGTACAGCGCGCGCGCCTGCGCGGTCGGCGTCATCCCGCGCGCGGTGCGCGTGAAGAGCGGCTCGCCGAGCTGCTGGCGCAGCCGCGTCAGCGCATTGCTGACGGCCGGCTGGCTCATATGCAGCCGCACCGCGGCGCGCGACAGGTTCTGCTCCTGCATCAGCGCGTCGAAGACGAGCAGCAGGTTCAAGTCCAGTTGTCGCAGATTCTGGATCATTCGTCGGCGCTCCGGAATGTGCGCGCGCCGAGGCAGGAACGCTCGCCGGACGTGCGGCGGCGCGGGCGCATCGTGCGCCGTCGCGTCGGCGCGGGCGATCTCCGTTCGCAATCGAATGCATCGTTCGACATATCGGCGCGGCGCATGATCGAAATCAGATTGATGAATAAATCAAATCACGATTCTCCATTGGAGAAATCGCCGAGGCTACTCTAATCTGCGGTCGAGCCGGCGCGCTTCGGACGCGCCGCGCGCGCCGGACGACAGGAGACCGCGATGACCCAGGACGTGAATGCGTTCCGCGCGCATTACCGCGCGAACGTTCACCCGCGCTACAACGCATGGCTGCACGGCGGTTTCGTGCTCGCATACGGGATCGCGGCGATCGCGTTCTTTCTGAAGGACGTCGCGCACGTGAGCGCGTTTCAATGGGCGACGGTGCCGTTCACATTCCTGCTGTTCAACTGGCTCGAATTCACGGTTCATCGACACGTCGGTCACTTCAAGCGCCGCTTCGGCGCGATGTTCTATCGGCGTCACACGGGCGATCACCACAGCTTCTTCTCGAGCGAGCGGATGACGTACCGCGACGCGCGCGACTGGCGCGTGATCCTGTTCCCGGCCTGGCTGATCGTCGTGTTCAGTGTCGGCCTGTTCGCCGTGCATGCGGTATCGAGCCGCATCGATGCAAACGTTGCGGGTCTGTTCGCGAGCACGATGCTCGGCGGTTATCTGCTCTACGAATTTCTTCACGCGTGCGAGCATCTGCCCGATACGCATCCGCTCGCGACGTGGCCATGGATTCGGCAGATGCGCACGCTGCACCGGATCCACCATCGCAACGAGCTGATGCGGACATGCAACTTCGACGTCATCCTGCCGTTGATGGATTGGCTGCACGGCACGTTGCGCTGGAACGCAGAGCCGCAGGCCGAATTCTCGACGTTCATGCGGCACGAGATCGACATTGCACGCCGCTCCGCCGACGTGCTCGCCTATGCGAGCAGCGCGGCGTGCTGGCCGGAATGGCATCCGTCGTCGCTGCGCGTCGACGGCCCGACGGGCCCGCTCGCGGCCGGCAGCCGCTTCGAAGAGGACGTGCGCGCCGCGGGGCGCGTCGACCATCTGCGCTGGGACGTCCTGCGCGACGAGGCCGGCGCGATCTGGCAGGCGCGCGCCGTCAACGCGAAAGGCAATCTTCGCATCCTGCTGACCTACGAATGCCGCGACGGCGCGCAGGGCGCGCGCTTCATTCGCACGCTGCAATATCACTCGCCGAATCCGCTGCTGCGGCTCGCGAACGCGCTCGTGATGCGCAAGCGTGTCGAATGCGAGTCCGCGCATTCGCTGACGCTCCTGAAGCGACGGCTCGAAGACGAAGACGCGTGCGACGCCCGACGTTGAGCGCGCCGCGCCCGTTCGTTCGCGGATTTTCATCGGCGCGTCGCGCATCGGCACGCCGCCGTGCGCGTCGTGCGCGCCCAATGCGCCGCGCACGCCGACGCCCGTCGCGCGATCACGCCCAGGACTGCCGCCTCAGCGCCTTCCCGATGCCGCGTCGAATGCTGCCTTCGAGCACATGCCGGACGATCGGCGCGACGAGCGGCACCTTGCCTTCGAACGTGATCACGTAATGAAAGTACGTGCGGCGCTCGTCGATCGGATGAAAACGCATCACGCCGAGATGGTCGCGCAGCGGGCTGCCGCGCGTGATCCGGTATTCGATCAGTTCGTTTTCCTGATAAGCGGTCACCGTCTCGACGAACGACGGCGCGCCGGGCACGCGCATCTCGCGCGCGGAGCCGACGCCGTTGCGCGCCGGCTTGCCGTCGCTGATCCGGCGGATCTTGGCGGGCGAGAAGATCGACGCGAGATTCTCGTGCTCGCTGAAGAAGCGGAAAACCTGCTGAACCGGAGCGTCGAACTCTTCGGCGATTTCTATGCGTTGCTGTTTCATGTGGATGTCGCGTGTCGAGGATGGAGGGGCGGCCGGCATGCGGTCGTGCTGCGCAACGTTCTGACGGGTGTCGGTCGATGCTGCGGCGCACCACGAGTGCCGGTCTCGTCGCGCACGTGATGACGATGACATTGATCAATGGCAGCGTCAATCGGGGCGATTGCGTGTGTCGGCGCGGGGCCGTATCGCGGGGCGGCGCGCGCGTGCGTTCGTGCGGCCTCGGAAACCCGCGCATGCGAATGTCGCGGCGTGAGAGATCGAATCCGAAGCCGGGAGCCGCATGGCGCAGCGAACCGCATCGGCGGCGGTGCCGACGCGGCGTTCACGCAGCGCCGCCGAGGCGCCCGTTCCGGACCCATCGGCCGAACGTGAACGCGAGCGGACCGGCGTGCAGATACGCGGCGAACAGCCAGTACGGCACGCGTGCGAATTGCTGCAGCTTGTAGTCGAACAGGCCGAGCCATGACACGAGTCCTTCGGCCAGCGGCCCGGTCGCGGCGACGATGACGGACAGCACGGCGATCCGCATCCGATAGTCGGTCGTGGTGGCGATCCGCACGATCCAGAGCGCGACGAGCGTGATCGACAGCATGAACGGATGCGTGTTGCCGAACAGCCCGGTCGCTCCATAAACGAGGTGCGTGACGGTGACGAGCGACACGAGCTTCGGCAGCGGCGGCGGCGTCGTGCCGCTCGTCAACGGATGCGTCGCAGCGAGGATCGCAGCGCTGCCTGCGACGAAGATTGGCCACACGATCAGCGATTGACCGTCGAGCCGCGGCGCCCAGTTGTACCAGAGGATGCCGTTCCGCACGTGATAGAAGTGATCGCCGACGCTGAAGATTCCGAGGCCTGCGATCAATGCACCGATGATGATGCGCTGCGCGACCGATGATTGCGCGGCCGGTTGCCGAATGACTGAAGTCTCCATGTTTTTTTCTCCCTGTTGGTGAGGCTGAAACGCCGCCGCTGATGCCGAGCGGCGTACGATCCGGTTCGAACGCGCACTCGCGAGCGCAAGCACAATCGCAAGCTCGGCGCGGTCGATGCGAGACGGCGCATCAGTCGTACGACACTTCGCAGTCGACGTATTCGATGTACCCGCGCCCGCTGTGCGCGCGGCCTTTGACGCTGCCTTCGAAGCGATAGCTGGCGACGTAGCCGCGCCCGTGGCCGAAGCGCCACGGACTGTCGATCGTGCCGCACAGATCGAGCCACGGCCGGCCGGCGTCGTCGCGCGCGGTCCACGACAGACGATGCGGCAGCCGCATGCGCTTGCCGTCCGGCGACGTCGCGAGTTCCTGCCGATACGCGTCAATGACGAACGCGACACCGCGCTCGTGAATCTCGGCCGTGCCGTCGAGCGCGCGCAGGTGAATGCCCTTGAACGCCTGTTCGCCGAGCACGCGGACTTCGGTCAGCAGCAACTGGACGCCGTCGTCGAGATTGACGATCTGGTACGTGAAGAAATCGAGCGGCAGCTTCCAGCGCTCGCTCAGCGGCTGCGCGAACCACGCTTGAGGTGTCGTCATCCGCGCGTATTCGAACGTGCACAGCGTGTCGATCGGCGTCGTGCGATCGCCGTGGCGGATTGTCCCCGAGCACTTCGCGAGCAGGCTCAGATGGTCGTATGCGACGTTGTGGACGAACCACGAGACGATGTCGGTGCAGTCGATCGCGACGTCCATGCCGAAGTGCGCATAGTCGGCTTTCACCGTGTAGCGCGGGTACGCGCCCGCGATCGTCAGGTCGTCGCCGAACGCGACGACCGTGTCCGCGCGCTGCACGACACATTCGCGGCCGATCGAATACGCGCGATAGTGATGCGCGTCGTCCGCCGCCGTCGACGACAGGACCGTCGCGACATCGCGCGGATCGCCGTCGACCAGGTAGTCGTTGTCGAACGCGAGGCTGCCCGTCGCGCCGAGCAGCGTCATCACATTGCAGTACCGGTGCGGCTCCGGCAGGTTCGGAAAGAAGATGCCGTAATGCGTGAGCCCGTAGCGCTTCTCGCGCACGTGCGGCACGAGCATGTCCGGTGCGCCGAACGGACGCGTCGACGCGTCGGCCGCGCGATCGATTTTCGGCAGTAGCGCGGCGACGACGATCCGCGCGAGCGCCGACATGAGCCGGCTGGTGCGCGCGGCGGAGTGGGACGGAACGTTTCCGGGGGCGATGACTGAGTTCATGGCGAGAGCGAGGTCGAGGGGCGAGGCGGGAAGCCGGGGCGATTCGGGATGCGAACGGTATCGCGTGCTCGGGCGGTTTCCGTGTCGTTGATGAATTGGAATATCGCGATGCCGTGCCGCGTGCGCGATCGACGCGCGACGCGCGACGTATGAAGCAGTGCTTGCGCGATCGGTATTGACATCGATCGATGTAACGTTCTGGGGAGTCTAGGACGAAACGCGCAACTGTGGAAATTGATAATGGTGATAAGCCATATTCGAGTCGCGATGCGTGATGGCCGATCGGGCGAGCGCAAATAACTCGTGACGCGAGTGGGGGGATCGCGGGCGCGAACCCGTCGATTATCGATGGGCGAATGCGCGGCGGCGTCGAATGCGTTTCGATCCGGCCGTGCTTGCGCGACGCACAAAAGAAAACCACGCGAGCGCGCCGGCAGCATGAGCGGTGCGACACAGCGCGAAATCGCATCCGCAGCATGCGATTTCCTCGATCGACGTCATGCGAACGAGCGTGCTGAAAGGTGTCATAACATTCCGCCGTCCGTTTGAAAATCGGGGCGACTCCGAGTCCGAAGAGGCTTTCACCACGCGCGATAACTTTGTTACGCTCTGCGGCGAAGCGTGCGACAAAATCAAACGTGGAGACAATTGAATGAGCCAGTACGGGCCATTGCGATTGCATGTGCCGGAGCCTACCGGGCGTCCGGGATGCAAGACCGATTTTTCCTATTTGCACCTATCGCCACCCGGCAAGGTGCGCAAACCCCCCATCGATGTCGCCCCCGCCGACACGAGCGACCTGGCCTATGGCCTCGTCCGCGTGCTCGACGACGACGGACGAGCCGTCGGGCCATGGGCGCCCGGTCTCGATCCCGACATCCTGCGCAACGGCATCCGCGCGATGCTGAAGACGCGCGTCTTCGACGCGCGCATGCAGATCGCGCAGCGCCAGAAGAAGATCTCGTTCTACATGCAATGCCTCGGCGAGGAAGCGATCGCGGTCGCGCACACGCTCGCGCTCGAGCGCGGCGACATGTGCTTCCCGACCTATCGTCAGCAAGGCATCCTGATGGTGCGCGACTATCCGCTCGTCGACATGATGTGCCAGCTGATGTCGAACGAGCGCGATCCGCTGAAGGGCCGCCAGCTGCCGGTGATGTATTCGACGCGCGAAGCCGGATTCTTCTCGATCTCGGGCAATCTCGCGACGCAGTTCATCCAGGCGGTCGGCTGGGCGATGGCGTCGGCGATCAAGGGCGACACGCGGATCGCGTCCGCGTGGATCGGCGACGGCGCGACGGCCGAAGCCGATTTCCACACCGCGCTCACGTTCGCGCACGTGTACCGCGCGCCCGTGATCCTCAATGTCGTCAACAACCAATGGGCGATCTCGACGTTCCAGGCGATCGCGGGCGGCGAAGGCGCGACGTTCGCGGGACGCGGCGTCGGCTGCGGAATCGCTTCGCTGCGCGTCGACGGCAACGACTTCCTCGCGGTGTACGCCGCGTCCCGCTGGGCGGCCGAGCGCGCGCGCCGCAATCTCGGGCCGACGCTGATCGAGTGGGTCACGTATCGCGCGGGCCCGCACTCGACGTCCGATGATCCCTCCAAATACCGCCCCGGCGACGACTGGACGTACTTCCCGCTCGGCGATCCGCTCGATCGCCTGAAGCGCCACATGATCGGCATCGGCGTGTGGTCCGAGCAGGAGCACGAAGACACGAAGGCGGCGTTCGAAGCGGAAGTGCTCGCCGCGCAGAAGGAAGCAGAGCGCTACGGCACGCTCGCCGACGAGCGCGTGCCGAACGTCGCGAGTATTTTCGAGGACGTCTACAAGGAGATGCCGGAGCACTTGCGCCGGCAGCGCCAACAGCTCGGGGTATGAAGCGATGACGACAGCAAGCAAAGACGGTCCGGCGGCTTCGCCGATGACCATGATCCAGGCTTTGCGCTCGGCAATGGACGTGATGCTCGAGCGCGACGGCAACGTGGTGGTGTTCGGACAGGACGTCGGCTATTTCGGCGGCGTGTTCCGCTGCACCGAGGGCCTGCAGACGAAGTACGGGAAGTCGCGCGTGTTCGACGCGCCGATCAACGAAGGCGGGATCGTCGGCGCGGCGGTCGGGATGGGCGCGTACGGGCTGCGGCCCGTCTGCGAGATCCAGTTCGCCGACTACTTCTATCCGGCGTCCGACCAGATCGTGTCGGAGGCGGCGCGGCTGCGCTACCGGTCGGCGGCCGAGTTCATCGCGCCGTTGACGATCCGCATGCCGTGCGGCGGCGGCATCTACGGCGGCCAGACGCACAGCCAGAGCCCCGAGGCGATGTTCACGCAGGTGTGCGGGCTGCGCACCGTGATGCCGTCGAATCCGTACGACGCGAAGGGCCTCTTGATCGCGGCGATCGAGAACGACGATCCGGTGATCTTCCTCGAGCCGAAGCGGCTCTACAACGGCCCGTTCGACGGCCATCACGAACGGCCGGTGACGCCGTGGAGCAAGCATCCGGCGAGCCTCGTGCCCGACGGCTATTACACGGTGCCGCTCGAATCGGCGGCGATCGTGCGTCCGGGCGGCGACGTGACGGTGCTGACCTACGGGACGACCGTGCACGTGTCGATCGCCGCCGCCGACGAGACCGGCATCGACGCCGAAGTGATCGACCTGCGCAGCCTGTGGCCGCTCGATCTCGACGCGATCGTCGAATCGGTGCGCAAGACGGGGCGCTGCGTCGTCGTGCACGAAGCGACGCGCACCTGCGGCTTCGGCGCGGAGCTGATCTCGCTCGTGCAGGAGCACTGCTTCCATTGGCTCGAAGCGCCCGTCGAGCGCGTGACGGGCTGGGACACGCCCTATCCGCATGCGCAGGAATGGGCGTATTTCCCGGGCCCGAACCGGGTCGGCGACGCGCTGCGGCGCGTGATGGAGAATTGACATGGGCATCCACGTCATCAAGATGCCGGATATCGGCGAAGGCATCGCGGAAGTCGAGCTCGGGCTGTGGCACGTGAAGATCGGCGATCGCGTGAAGGAAGACCAGGCGATCGCCGACGTGATGACCGACAAGGCGTCGGTCGAGATTCCGTCGCCCGTCACGGGCGTCGTCGTCGCGCTCGGCGGCAAGGAAGGCGATGTCCTCGCGGTCGGCAGCGAGCTCGTGCGGCTCGAGATCGAAGGCGACGGCAATCACGGGGGCGATCGCTGCGGCAATGCTGCGAACGGTGACGCGCGCGACGCGGCGAGCGCACAGCCGGAGCGCGTCGCCGAGGCGGCGCACGCGCATGCGAACGCCGGCGCGCAATCGGCGCGCGCCGCCTCGCGCGAGGCATCGGATGCGAACGACGATCGCGCCGAACGTATGGAACGTGACGAACGTACGGAACGCGACGAACGTACGGAACGCGACGAACGTACGGAACGCGACGAACGTACGGAACGCGACGATCGCGCCGCTTCGCGCGCCGCGACGCCGGCGACGTCCGCCGCCGCCGATACACGGCACGCCGCCCGCGAGCAAGCCTCGCCGCCGCCCGCGCGCCGGCCGGGCGAGCGCCCGCTCGCGTCGCCCGCGGTGCGCAAGCGCGCGTGGGATCTCGGCATCGAGCTGCGCTACGTGCACGGCACGGGCGAAGCGGGCCGCATCCTGCACGAGGATCTCGATGCATACCTGCAAGGCCGCGGCATCGTCGCGCCGGGCGCGCGCGGCGGCCACGCGGCGTACGTCGAGCGGCACGACGAGGAAGCGGTGCCCGTGATCGGGCTGCGCCGCAAGATCGCGCAGCGGATGCAGGATGCGAAGCGCCGCATTCCGCATTTCAGCTACGTCGAGGAGATCGACGTCACCGAGCTCGAAGCGTTGCGCGCCGAGCTGAACCGCAAGTACGGCGAAGCGCGCGGCCGCCTGACGGTGCTGCCGTTCCTCGCGCGCGCGATGGTGATCGCGCTGCGCGACTTCCCGCAGATCAACGCGCGCTACGACGACGAAGCCGGCGTCGTCACGCGTCACGGCGCGGTGCATCTCGGCATCGCGACGCAGAGCAAGGCGGGCTTGATGGTGCCCGTCGTGCGCCACGCGGAGGCGCGCGATCCGTGGGCGATCGCGGCCGAGATCGCGCGGCTTGCGGACGCGGTGCGCGCGGGCCGCGCGGAGCGCGACGAGCTGTCGGGCTCGACGATCACGATCACGAGCCTGGGCGCGCTGGGCGGAATCGCATCGACGCCCGTCATCAATTCGCCCGAAGTCGGCATCGTCGGCGTAAACCGGATCGTCGAGCGGCCGATGTTTCGCGACGGCGCGGTCGCAGCGCGCAAGCTGATGAACCTGTCGTCGTCGTTCGACCATCGCGTGATCGACGGCATGGACGCGGCCGAGTTCATTCAGGCCGTGCGCGCGCTGCTCGAGCAACCCGCCCTTCTTTTCGTGGAATGAGCCGATGAGCGACCACAAGACAACGACCCTGCTCGTGATCGGCGGCGGGCCGGGCGGCTACGTCGCCGCGATTCGCGCGGGGCAGCTCGGCGTGCGCACGATGCTCGTCGAGCGCGACAGGCTGGGCGGCGCCTGCCTGAACATCGGTTGCATCCCGTCGAAGGCGCTGATCCACGCGGCGGACGAATTCGACAAAGTGCGCGGCTTCGCCGGCGATTCGCCGCTCGGCATCCGCACGGAGGCGCCCGCGATCGACATCGCGCGCACCGTCGCGTGGAAGGACGGCATCGTCGGGAAGCTGACGGGCGGCGTCGGCGCGCTGCTGAAGAAGAACGGCGTCGAAGCCGTGCACGGCGATGCGCGGATCGTCGACGGCAAAACCGTCGACGTCGACACGGGCGACGGCGCGCGCGTGCGGATCCGGTGCGAGCATCTGCTGCTCGCGGCGGGCTCCGAGCCCGTCGAGCTGCCGGCGATGCCGTTCGGCGGCAACGTGATCTCGTCGACCGAGGCATTGTCGCCGCGCACGCTGCCGAAGCGGCTCGTCGTCGTCGGGGCGGGCTACATCGGCCTCGAGCTCGGCATTGCGTACCGGAAGCTCGGCGTCGACGTGACCGTCGTCGAGGCGCGCGAGCGCATCCTGCCGATCTACGACGCCGAGCTGACGAAGCCCGTCGCGGCGTCGCTCAAGCGCCTCGGCGTGCGCGTGCATCTCGGCCACAAGGTGCTCGGGTTGAGCGCGCGCGGCGACGCGGTGCGCGTGCAGGACGATGCGCACAAGGAAACCGAGCTCGCCGCCGACCAGGTGCTCGTGACGGTCGGCCGCCGTCCGCGCACGCAAGGCTGGGGGCTCGAGACGCTGCTGCTCGACCGCGCGGGCGCCGCGCTGAAGATCGACGACATGTGCCGCACGTCGATGCGCAACGTGTGGGCGATCGGCGACCTGACGGGCGAGCCGATGCTCGCGCATCGCGCGATGGCGCAAGGCGAGGTGGTCGCGGAGCTGGTCGCCGGCAAGCGGCGCCGTTTCACGCCGGCCGCGATCCCGGCGATCTGCTTCACCGATCCCGAGGTCGTGTCGGTCGGGCTCGCGCCCGATGAGGCCGAACGCGAGCCCGGCGATTGCCTGAGCGCATCGTTTCCGTTCGCCGCGAACGGCCGCGCGCTGACGCTCGAGGGCGCGGAAGGATTCGTGCGCGTCGTCGCGCGCCGCGACGATCACCTGATCGTCGGCTGGCAGGCGGTCGGCGTCGGCGTGTCCGAGCTCGCCGCCGCGTTTTCGCAATCGATCGAAATGGGCGCACGCCTCGAGGACGTCGGTGGTACGATTCACGCGCACCCGACGCTCGGAGAAGCGGTGATGGAAGCCGCGCTGCGCGCGCTCGGCCACGCGTTGCACATCTGAAGCACGCATTCGCGATCGCGCGTGACGCGCGATCGCATTCGACATCAACGACGCCGGGACGCGTCGCGATCCCGGCCATCAGGCACAGAGGCGAGCGAGGGCGAATGGCGATCTTCAACATCCACTACGACGAAAACTAAGCGGTACGGCGATGTGCCGGACGCGTTCGCGCGTCGCGGGCTGCGCCGGCCGACGCGTTTCGTTCGCCATTCCGGCGCGCGCCGCCGGTGCGCGGCGTCGTGCCTCGCGCCGGCGGCTTGCCGCTTGAGCGAACGCAGCCGCTGCCGCGCGCTTCGCGCGCGTTTTCGCCTTCGGTGCGCCGTGCCGGCGTACCGGTTCCAGCCCAGATAACGAGGCCTCACCGCGCACGCCGGCGTTCGACTCGTCCGCGCATCGCGCGGGCGCGCCCTCCCTTTTTTCCTTGCTCGACTCCGCTTGACGACGGCAGTGCCGCTGCCGCGCGACTGATCACCACCGATGGCCGCCGGTGGCCGTGATGCAGGAGCAATTCTTTTCTTCCCCGACTCCGCACGGCGCGTTCACGTCACCGTTCGCAATTTGACCTGTCGCCGTGAGCCGCCCGGTCGTCGTGCGCTTTCCGGTCGTCGGGCCAAACCGCCATCGCCTTCCTACCCCAACCACTGGATCGGCGTCATGGCTCGACAATCCACCTCTGTTTCTTTCGATCTTTCTCCATCCGACCTCGCGCGGACCCGGCACGGCATCGTCGACGGCAAGCGCATTTCGCTCGGCGTGCAAGGCGACGCGCAGCGCGGCTACGTGCTCGAGCGGCGCTGCAGGAGCCCCAGCGAGCCGGTGTCGACGCAGCGCATTGGCCTGCTCGATCCGGCGGCCGTCGCGGCGTTCGTCGAGCACGACCCGTATGCGGCGCAACTCGGGCTCGACTATCGGGCGGTGCTCGACGTGCACGCCGCGTCGGACGCGGCGGACCGGCAAGATGCGCGACCTGTGCAGAGTGCGCGGCATGCGCACGATGCGCACGATGCGCACGGCGCGGCCGATGCATCCCGCCCATCCGGGCCCGTTTCCGCCGCGCCGGTTGCACAGCCGGAGTTCGCGGCCGAATGCGAGCACGACGGCGCGCTGCTCGCGCTGATGCGCCGCGTTTGCGCGTCGTGCGGTGCGACGCAGTGTTTCTATCACTGGTTCGTCGTCGACGAAGAAACGGGCGAGTTCGCGACTCACGATCTGCTGATCGGCGGCGCGCCCGCATGGGCGCAGCGCTACGTTCACCAGCACTGGTATCTGAACGACCCGGCGGTCGCGCATGCGCGCGACAACACGCAGCCGCTGCGCGGCTCGTCGCTCGCCGCATTGCCGGCCGGTCACTGGCTGAACCACTACGCACAGACGCAAGGGCTCGGCAGCAACGTGTTTTTTCCCGCGCATCGGCGCGATGTCGCGACGTTCGGACTGCTGCACGTCGGCACGCCGCTGTCTGCGCCGCAGGGCGAGGACGCGCTATGGCGCAATCGGCGCGTGCTGCGCGGGCTCGCGAACGAGCTGCTCGAATGGCGCGTCGTGCGGCGGCGGCGCGAGCTCGCGCAGGAGCTGTCGCTCGCCGCGCAGGACGTGCTCGCGCTGCGGCTCGTCGCGCGCGGCGGCGGCGCGCGTCACGTGGCCGAGGAGCTGCGGCTCGACGAGCGCGCGGTCTATCAGCTGTTCACCGCGATCAATCGCAAGATGGACAGCAAGCACATCAAGAGCAGCGCGACGAAGGCGAAACGGTTGGGACTGCTTGCCGAGGGCTATATCTCGAAATGAGCGGAACCGCGCCCGTCATATGCCGTAAACAATCTAAGGCATTACGCGGGCGTTTTCCGTTAGCCTGTATCGCACGCATCGGACGCAACACGCGATGCGTCGCCGGACGAACGCCGCGCACGCGCGCGGCGCGCCGTCCGGACGCGCTGTCAGGTTTGCCGCCGTATCCATCGATTCAAGATTCAAGTTGAACGCGTGACGAAGTGCGTCCGACGCAGGCCGAGATCGCGCCGGACGCCGAGAAACAGAAACGAGCAGGTTCGAACGAGAGGCAATCGGACGACGAGGGGCCGGTAGTCGTCGACGAACGATCGCGCGCATCGACGCACACATGCGCGGGGCATCGTTCGCCCATCTGCCGGCGCGCAATGCCGCCTGAGTCACGAAGGGAAGGCGCCCGCGAAGACGCTTCGCAGCGAGGATTCGGTCAGATGGCGACATATATCGAATTGGCATGGCGGTTGCGGCGGATCATGCGCGGCGCGGGACGGCGCGCGCTGTCGATCGCCACGGCGGGGTCGGATGACGCCGGGCATGCGGTCGATGCCCGCATTGCATCCGCCGGTCCGCTGTATATCGGCAGCGGCTGGTTCCTCATCGGCAGCATCGCATCGCGTCCCGGCGCATCCGAATTCGTATTGTTCGACGGCCGCTCGGCATCGACAGCCCGATATCCGAAGGAGGAGACGTAATGGCGAGCCCATGGACCGACCGCGTGTTGCGCACCGCAATCGACACACACGCCGCATTCGAGCTGCCGACGCTCGAGCGCGAACGGCGCGACGTGCGCGCCGAGCCCGTCGCATCGACGCCGGGCGGCCGCGCATCGGCGTCGAACGGCGGCGCATCGCCCGCGCCCGACACGCTCACGCAGCACTTCAAGTCCGCGATGCGCAGGTTGACGTCGACGGTGTCGATCGTCGCGACGCGCGACGCCGCCGCGCGCTTCGGGATGGCGGCGACCGCGGTGAGCGCGGTCAGCACCGAGCCGCCCGCGATTCTCGTGTGCATCAACCGCACGGCGACGCTTCATGTGCCGCTGATGCGCGCGCGCCGCTTCTCGGTGAATCTGCTGCACGAGCGCCAGCTCGAATTGATCGCGCCGTTCAGCGGCAAGCTCGATCACGACGCGCGCTTCACGCACGGCGAATGGCGCGATGCATCCGGCGTGCCGGTGCTCGCCGGCGCGCAGGCGACGCTGCTGTGCGACATCGACGGCGATTTCAGCTACGGCAGCCACTCGATCGTGATCGGCCGGGTCGATTCGGTGCGGGTCGCGGGGCCCGTCGCGCCGCTGCTGTGGCAGGACGGCGGGCCGTGCGCGGCGCGCGCGCTGAGCGCGTGCGCGCACGATGCGCGATGACGCGGCGTCGGCGAGGGAATTCCTGCACAAATGCGAAACGCTCATATAGACTGCAAAGCGAATCATCCGATGGTTCCATGGCGGCAGCGCGGCGCGTCGACACGTGCCGGATCGTTGCGCTGCAAAGTCCTCGATCGCTCCGAGGCTCGCGTGCGGTGCGAGCGCAAGCGAAATCGTCGCGTGCATCCGAGGGCCGGCGACACATTGCTTGCCGCACGCCGCGCTATCGCGTTCGCGAATGCGCGTGCTTGCCCGCGTAGCGTGACCGAGGGTGCGACGCCGTATCGACATAAAACGAATCGCGCTGTCCGCGACGTGCCCGCGCCGCGGGCGGCCGCCATAACAGGAGCGGACATGTTTGCACCCGAAACGCATCGACGCGACGGATCCCCACGTCTAATCAATCCGGCGATGATCGCCGTGCTCGCCGGCGCGCTCATCATGAGCGCCGCGATGGGCGTGCGGCAAACCTTCGGCCTCTTCATCGGGCCGTTCTCGTTCGATCACGGCCTGCCCGTCACGACGATCGCATTCGCGATTGCGCTGCACAATCTCGTCTGGGGTGTCGCGCAGCCGTTCGCCGGCGCGGCCGCCGACCGCTACGGCTCCGGACCGCTCGTCGCGATCGGCGCGGTCGTGTTCGCGCTCGGCCTCGCGATCGCAGCCGTCGTGCCGTCCGGCGCGATGCTCGTGCTCGGGATGGGCGTGCTCGTCGGCATCGGGATCAGTTGCACGAGCTTCGGCGTCGTGCTGACCGCGGTCGGCCGCGGCGCGCCGCCCGAGAAGCGCAGCATGGCGATGGGCATCGCGAGCGCGGGCGGCTCGCTCGGCCAGGTGGCGCTCGTGCCGGTCGCGCAGTGGTTCACGTCGCATTCGGGGACGATGGTGTCGCTCCTCGTGCTCGCCGGCTGCCTGATTGCGATCGCGCCGCTCGGCGTGCTGCTCGATCGCCATGCGGGCGCGAGTCACGCGAGCGCGCACGAGACGGCGGCCGTCTCGTTGAAGGACGCGCTGTCGCACGCGGCGCGGCATCGCGGCTATTGCCTGCTGACGATCGGCTTCTTCACGTGCGGGTTCCAGCTCGCGTTCATCGCGACCCATCTGCCGAACTACCTGCTGCTTTGCCACATGCCGGTCGGGCTGGGCGCGACGGCGCTCGCGCTGATCGGCCTCTTCAACATGGCGGGAAGCTGGGCGTGCGGCTGGCTCGGCGGACGCTATCGGCAGCATCACGTGCTCGGCTGGCTGTACCTGATTCGCGGCGCGACGATCGCGGTGTTCTTCCTCGCGCCGAAGACGGATGCGTCGGTCGTCGTTTTCGCGGCGATCATGGGGCTCACGTGGCTCGGCACCGTGCCGCTGACGAGCGGGCTCGTCGCGAAGGTGTTCGGCACGCGGCATCTCGGCACGCTGTTCGGCGTCTGCTTTCTCAGTCATCAGATCGGCTCATTCCTCGGCTCGTGGCTCGGCGGCTACGTGTTCGACGTAACGGGGTCGTACTCGCTGATCTGGGGCGCGACGGCGCTCGCGGGGCTGTTCGCCGCGCTGCTGCATTTTCCGATCGACGACGCGCCCGCGCATGGCGGTGCGGTCGCGGCGCGGGCGTAGCGCGGCGCGGCGGCGTGCGGGCGCGTGACAGCGCGTGCGTGGTGCGAGGTGCGGGGCGGTCCGCCGTCGCGCAATCGATGTGAACAAGAAGCCGGCCTGCGCCGCCGCACGGCTCGCGTGCGCGACGTAGCGAACACAAATGCAAATGGAGCAAACGACACGGCGATTCGACATGACAACCGTATTGACGACCTTCCCGACGATGCATGTACCCGCGCCACTGCCGCTCGACGAACGCGATGCGCACGTCTGGTACGCGTACACCGCCGCATGCGACACGGCCGCGCTGCGCGAGCGCTATCGCGCGCTGCTGAGCGCAGACGAGCGCGCGCGCCTCGAACGCTTCGCGTTCGACCACCTGAAGATCGAGTACCTGGTGACGCGCGCGCTGTGCCGCACGGTGCTGTCCGCGTATGTCGACGACGTCTCGCCCGCGCAGTGGCGGTTCCGCGCGAACGCGCACGGCCGGCCGGAGATCGACGCGGGCGATGCGCGGCCGCCGTTGCGCTTCAATCTGTCGAACGCGCGCAGCGTCGTCGCGTGCGTCGTCACGCGAACGGCCGATGCGGGGATCGACATCGAGGAGGTTGCGCGCGGCAACGATCTCGACGGCATCGCCGCGTCGCATTTCTCGGCGAGCGAGCGCGCGGCGTTCTTCGCGCTGCCGGCCGAGCAGCGACGCGAGCGCTTCTTCGAGCTGTGGACGCTGAAGGAGGCGTACATCAAGGCGCGCGGCGTCGGGCTGTCGATCGATCTCGGACAGTTCTCGTTCGCGCTGCCGGCGCGGCCGATCCGCATCGCATTCGATCGGCACGCCGACGACGATGCGAGCCATTGGCAGTTCACGTTGCTCGATATCGGCTCGCAGCACCGGATGGCGGTCGGGATTCGCGACGCCCGCGCGGCGACGCATCCATTCGATATCCGCGTGCGCGAGATCGTGCCGGATCCGGCCGCGAGCCTGCGCTGCGCGGACGCGCTCGACTGAGCGCGCCGGCGCGCTGACAAGGAGGGCGATCGCTTCGTGCATGGAGCGGTCCCGTGAATTTTATTAGTATCGCGAACAGACGGGCGACGTTCGCCCGACGTTCGAGACAGGCGTCGTCGCTCGACGAAGACCGGGTTCGACGGATGACGGCGCCGCGAGGCCGCACGCCATGACATGCGGCCTTACCGGGCGCGCGGCGACGGCGGCGTCTGTGCCGCGGCGTTCGCGCGCGCTGTTTGAACGTTTCGATAGAGCCTTCCCATGACCAGAAAACACATCCATTTCGGCGTCCTGATCCAGGGGGCGGGTGCGAACATGAACGCGTGGAAGCATCCGAGCGTGCCCCCGGACGCGAGCATCAACTTCGACTTCTACGTCGATCGCGCGCGCCGGGCCGAAGCGGCCGGCATTGCGTTCGCGTTCATCGCGGATTCGGCGTACGTGACGCCGAAGTCGGCGCCGCACTTCCTCAACCGCATCGAGCCGATCTCGCTGCTGTCCGCGCTTGCGGCCGTCACGTCGAAGATCGGTCTCGTCGGCACGGTGTCGTCGTCATACAGCGAGCCGTACACCGTCGCGCGGCAGTTCGCTTCGCTCGACCTGATCAGCGGCGGGCGCGCGGGCTGGAACGTCGTGACGTCGTCGATCGAGGGCACGGGGAAGAATTACGGCCGCCCGCATCCGGATCACGCGCAGCGCTATGCGATCGCCGAAGAGCATCTCGACGTGGTCCAGGGCCTCTGGGACAGCTGGGACGACGACGCGCTCGTCCGCGATCGCGCGACCGGCCGCTTCTTCGATCCGGACAAGCTGCATCGTCTCGATCACCGGGGCCGTTTCTTTTCGGTCGAGGGGCCGCTCAACATCCGGCGCTCGCCGCAAGGGCAGCCGGTGATCTTCCAGGCGGGCTCGTCGGAAGACGGGATCGGCTTCGCGGGCCGCTATGCGGATGCGGTGTTCTCGAACGGCGGCACGTTCGACGACGCGCGTACGTTCTATCGCCGCGTGAAGGCGGCCGCCGCCGCCGCGGGCCGGAATCCGGATCACGTGAAGGTGTTTCCGGGCATCGGCCCGATCGTCGGCGCGACGCAGGACGAAGCCGACGACAAGTACCGGCAGGTGCGCGATCTGCTGTCTCCGCGCGAGGCGCTCGCGTATCTCGGCCACTTCTTCCAGCAGCACGACTTCAGCGTCTATCCGCTCGACGGCCCGTTTCCCGACGTCGGCAACCTCGGCAGCGACGGCTTCCAGTCGACCACCGACAACATCAAGCGGCTCGCGCGCGAGCGCAATCTGACGCTGCGCGAGGTTGCGTACGAAGTCGCGACGCGGCGCTCGAACATCGGCACGTCGGAGGCGTTCATCGGCACGCCGGACAAGGTCGCGGACGAGATGATCCGCTGGGTCGACGAACGCGCGGCGGACGGTTTCATGCTCGGCCTGCCGGTGACGGGCTTCGGGCTCGACGACTTCGTCGATGACGTGCTGCCCGAGCTGACCGCGCGCGGCTACTTCGATCCGGCGCGGCGCGGCGCGACGCTGCGCGACCATCTCGGGCTGCCTTACAGGGAGAGTCGCTACGCTCATGACGCACAGGTTGCGGCAATTTAGCTAAACTGGCCGGCGGCGCGGCTTGCAACCCGCCGCCAGCCAGGGCGCCCGGCCGGGCACAGCGCACCGATCGCCCGCAACCTATCCGATGCGCCGCCGCCACGAGCGGCGGCGAACTCATGGAGACGCTCATGAAAGTAGGATTCATCGGCATCGGCGTGATGGGGCAGCCGATGGCGCTCAATCTCGCGCGCGCCGGAACCGGACTCGTCGTGTGGAATCGCACGCCCGAACGTTGCGAAGCGTTGCGCGCGGCCGGCGCGCAGGTCGCCGATTCGGCGGCCGACGTTTATCGCCAGGCGCGCATCGTGATCCTGATGATGGCGACCGACGCCGCGCTCGACGCGGTGCTCGGCCGCGGCACGCCTGCGTTCGCTGAAAACGTCGCGCGGCACACGATCGTCCATATGGGGACGGTGTCGGCCGAGTATTCGCGCGGCCTCGAAGCCGATATCCGCGCGGCGGGCGGCCGCTACGTCGAGGCGCCCGTGTCGGGCTCGCGCAAGCCGGCCGAGGCCGGGCAGCTCGTCGCGATGCTGGCGGGCGAGCCGGCGGTGGTCGACGAGGTGCGGCCGCTGCTCAAGCCGATGTGTCATGAGATCGTCGTGACCGGGCCGGTGCCGACCGGCCTGCTGATGAAGCTCGCCGTCAACACGTTCCTGATCTCGATGGTGACGGGGCTCGCCGAGGCGGCGCATGCGGCGCGCGGCTTCGGGCTCGACATGAAGCAGTTCCAGGCGGTGCTCGATGCGGGGCCGATGGCGAGCAGCGTGTCGCGCGTGAAGATCGACAAGCTCGTCAACGAAGACTTCGACGTCCAGGCGTCGATCACTGACGTGCTGAAGAACAGCCGGCTCGCGACCGAGGCCGCGCACGGCGCGCATCTCGCGTCGCCGCTGCTCGAAGTCTGCTGCGATCTGTATCGCGAGACCCTGGAGCTCGGGCACGGGCAGGCGGACATGGCGGCCGTCGTGCGCGCGATCGAGGCGCGCAGCGCGGCGCAGAGCGCGGGGGGGTGACGAACGCGCGTTCGTCCGGAATCGACTATTCGATCGCCGCGTTCTTCATCTTGCCGCAGGCGCGTGGCCGGCGCTGCGGCATGCGCGCTGTGGCGTGCGCATCCGGGGCGCTGGGAAGTCGGCGTGATGCGCGGGAGCGCGCCCGCTCGTCAGTTCTGGCCGCGTGCGATCGCCGCCGCCGGCGCGACGAACGTCGTGCGGCTCGAAAGAGACGGCGACATCGCTTTTCATTTCGACATAGTCGGCTGAGCGGCATATCGTGGGTTCGACGAAGGCCGAGGCGGGCGACCATCGTGCCGATCGCTTCGACGCGTTGCACGTGCTCGGGATCGCGCGTTTCGTGCGCGGCCGGGACGACGCGTTGCGCGCCGTCGCGACATCAGCGCGGCCGGGCGACGCGCGGCACGCGCACTCCATTCAATGCCGCGCGGCCTCCTCTTCGTGCGCGCGCATCAGCGCGAGCCTGTTGTGCGCCGCGCGTCGCGCGATGGGGCTCGCGGAATGCGCCGCATGCGTGCACACTGGAGCGGCGGCCGGCCGGGGCGGCGTCGTGTAGCCGGCCGGGCCGGCCGTGCGCCGTGCAATACGGCGACGACGATCCCGCTCGCGACGATCGGAGCGAGCGCGCAGCCTGTGTGCGCCGCGTCCGTCGCACCCGCGTCGAGAGCCCGGGACGTCCGCCGCAGCGCGCTCGATGGCGCGGCTCGTCGCCGCATGCGTCGCCTGCGCGCGGTTCGCGCGCAGGCGCGCCGCACCGACAACAACCCGAACAAAGAGGACAGCACATGGTCGACGCACGAGCCGTTTCAACCCGGGGAGCCGTCGAGCGGCGGAGAGCGGCGGCGCGCAAGCGCATCGTGCGTGTCGTGCGGGGCATCGTCTGCGCGTCGTGCGCGGCGGCGGCCGTGTCGGCGCGCGCGCAGACGCCTTCCCCGCTCGCGGAGTGGCAATACTCGGCCGGCGTGCCGCTCGACAAGCTGTTCAATCCGCAGCAGCCGGCATGGCAGATCGCGGTCGGCGCGGCCGGGACGCTGCAGCCGCGCTACGAAGGCTCGAGCCAGTACCGGCCGATGGCCGGCCCGACGTTCGACGTCCGCTATCGCGATCTGTGGTTCGCATCGACGGGCGAGGGGATCGGCGTCAATGTGCTGCGCGGGCCGAACTGGCGCGCGACGATCTCCGCGGGCTACGACCTCGGACGCCGCGAGGCCGACGACCGCGGCCATCTGACCGGCATCGGCAACATCAATCCGGCGGCGTTGATCAAGCTGTCGGCAGATTACGTGATCTCGCGCGACTTCCCGCTCGTGCTGCGCGCGGACGTTCGGCGCAGCATCGGCGGCGCGAACGGCTGGGTCGCCGACCTCGCCGCATACATGCCGCTGCCCGGCAGCTCGGAGAAATTCTATTGGTTCGCGGGCCCGGCCATCACGTTCGCCGATTCGCGCTACATGAACGGCTGGTTCGGCGTGAACGCCGCGCAGGCGGCGCGCTCCGGCCATCCGCGCTACGAGCCGAGCGCGGGCGTGAAGTCGGTCGGCGGCGGTGTGACGCTCGTCTGGTTCGTCACGAAGCACTGGTTCGTGACGGCCGACGGCGCGGTTGACCAGCTCGTCGGCAGCGCCGCGCGCAGCCCGCTCACGCAGCGCTCGACGAACGCGGTCGTCGACGTGTCGATTAATTACCAGTTCTAGGGCGGCGGGGCGGCGTCGTGAGGATCGGCGTCTTCGAGCCCGGCAGCGTGACGATCGCCTGATACGTACCGCCCGACAGATAGACCGAATCCTGCCCCGACGCCGACACCGCGTTCTGATATGCGGCGCCCGCGAGGGTCGGGCTCTGCGCGGCGATGTTCGTGCCCGGCGGCACGACGTAGATGTCGACGTTCTGCGCGTTCGGCGACGCGTTGAAGCTGCGCACGCGCGTCTGGTCGGACAGCAGACCTTTCGCGAACGGATCGTCGATCACCGAGATCGGCGTCGACGTGCTCGGGATCGCGATCGTCGTGTAGTGGCGCCCGTTTGCCGCGTTGAACGTCTGCGACGCAATGTTCACGCTCGTGCCGGTCACGTTGTAGCTCGCGGTCTGTGAGCCGCTGCCGACCGAGCGCTAGCGTGTGACGCCCTTGTATTCGACGTTGGCCGCATTGGCCTGGGCATTCGGGAAATAGTCGAGGTTGGGGCCGGCGGGAACCGCGTTGATGAAGCGCGCCTGCGGATTCGAGATGCCGAGCTCGGTGCCCGTGTCGTCGCCGCCGCGTGCGGCGACGAGTGCGACGGCCGAGATCAGCGCCGCAACGGTTCGAATCGTTTTCATGACTCTCTCTCTGTATCGGTCGGCCGACACGTCGCGGCGCGGTTCGCAGCGTCCCGTGCGGACCTGCTGGCGCGTCGCGTCGCCGCTGGTGGGTGAATGTCGATGGATTCGGCGAAAACAGGCTCGGTCGCCGTACCCGCGCATGGCGCGACGAGGCGCTCGCAGAGAGCAACGGGCATACCCGGCGATGCGACGATGCACGACTCGAAGCGCGCCGTCCCGCGCTCGCGGCGGAGCGCGGCCGCTGCCGCGGTGCGGCGAAGGACGGCCGCGCGGATGTAGCCGATCGCGTAATGCGACGCGCGCAGATGGAATTTTTGCAGCGAAGGGCAATATCTACGTGGGTGCGTTGACGCAAATGCATCAATCGAAAGAAGGCGGCGATGCAGATCGCATCGAACGCCGTCCGCATGCGGCCCGCGCACATCGCGGTCCAAAACTGGCGCATGCATTTGTAAAAAGCGCCGGCCGATGCGGCGGCGCCGCCGAACGGATATGACGGAAGTCCGCTCACGCAAGGCGCCACGCGATTGGTACGGAAGTTGCGGATATCTGCGCACCGCCATGCACACGAAAGGGAGTCCCGCATGTCCGCCGCGCTTGCGTTGCAAATGCGTCGACACCTGGCGCTAACGCCGCGTTTGCAGCAGTCGCTGCGCCTGCTTCAGCTTTCTTCGCTCGACTTCCAACAGGAGCTGCGCCAGGCGCTCGATACCAATCCGTTTCTCGAAGACGTGCAATCGACCGACGACGATTTTCCGCGCAAGCTCGAGGCGGCGGGCAAGGGCGCGTGCTCGGCGGCCGGCGCGAAGGTGCTGATTCGCGACATGATCGCGGCCGAGCGGGCGGCCGACCCGCTGTCCGATGTCACGCTCGCGCAGCGTCTCGCGGGATCGTGCTCGCGCCCGGCACGGTCACGAAGTACCGGCAGGCGATGAAGATTCCGCCCGCGGATCTGCTGCGGCGCGCACCCGTTTGACGATGTGGCGGACGCGCGTCGGCGCGCGCCCGGCAACGATTCGCGAAAGCGAAAGCGAAAGGCGCGCTCCGGCATGCCAGCGAAATCGCAAGCCCAGCGGCGCGCCGCCGGCGCGGCTTTGTCCGCGAAGCGCGGCAGGATCAAGGCGAGCGGGCTGAAGCGCCCGTCGAAGTCGATGGACGAATCGATGAGCGAGAAGAAACTCGAGACGCTCGCGGGCACGGCGACCGCGACACAAGTCGAAATCGTGACGGCCGCGCGCGCCGTCCTCCACTCAGACCAGGAGGCGTGATGCTCCATTCCGCGCTCATGGTTTTAATCATCGCGATCGTCGCGGCGGCGTTCGGCTTCTCCGGCATTGCGGCGGGCGCGGCCGAGATCGCGAAGCTCCTGTTCTACGTATTCGTCGCGATCTTTCTCGTTACGCTCGTGCTGGGCGTCGCGCGACGGTGACGACCGCGTCGGGCATGCATGCGATCGGACGGCGGCGCATCGCGATGCCGACGGCCTGCGACGAGCGCTGTGCGTCAGGGCTTGCGGCCGAACGCCTCGCGCAGCCGCTTCTTCGCGCGTTCGAGCGTTTCGCGGCGCGCTTCGGGCAGATTGCGGCCCGCGCGGTTCATATAGAAATTGAGCATCGACATCGCCGACTGGAACGGCGTGCCTTTGCGTCGCGTGCTGCTGAGCGCGGAGCGCTTCAGCGATTGCGCGATCGCTTCGGGGTCGTCGGACTTGAAGACATCCGGTTCGAGGTCGAGCGCGTTACTGTGCTGCGTCACGTCGTTCGACCAGTAGCGGCCGGATTTCTGCTGCGCGATGCGGGCGCGCTTGCGGCCGGACGCTGGCGGACGGGACGCAGTCTTGGGCGAGAGGGGCTTCGGCGAAGTGGTTTTGCGGGCCGCCATCTCGCGCTCACAGCTTGATGCCGCCCGCTTCGGGCGCGTCCGACGAACCGGGTTCGACGTCGCCGGCGCCGAACCGCTCGGGCCGCCGGATCTCGACCAGCTGGCGCGTGCGCGATGCCTGCGGCGCAAGGCGGTGCGCGGCGCGCGGATGGCTGTCGGCGTGCGGGCGGCGCGGCGGGCAGGCGCGGTACGCGGTGCGCATGCCGGCGGGCACATCGGGAAGCGGCCGTCGGCCGGCGGCGCGCGAGAACAGCAGGGCGATTGCTTCGAGTATCCGCATCGCGTGCTCCTGACGGGCGGCGAGGACGCGCGAGACTCGGCTTGCGCGCCGCGTGCTCGCCGCGGTGGCGTTCGACCGACCCCGGCGGGCGGCCGTGAATCGAGAATGCAAGCAACGGACGTTCCGACGCGTACATGGCGTGTGCGTTGCGACGGACGGCGGCGTCCATCGTCGCATATATATTCCTGCGCGCGTGGACAGGCGAGCAAAGTCCGGCCCGGGCGCGCGGCGATGGTCAAAACAAGGGATACGCTCGGCCGGACTGCCGGCGTTTGCGAAACGGCGCGACATCGGAATGCGCGACATATGCCGAGAATCGTTTCGTTTCGGGAAACGATTGGGCGAATACGCTTTGAATGCCGAAAGTGGTGCGGCTAATGTGCACACATTGCGTGCATGAATGCGTAGCGGATTGACGGCGGCTGCGCGTGCGGACGGATGCCGGATATCTTCGGTATCGACGTCGTCGTCGAGCATCGGCCGTCGGCGAATGTCGTTGCCCGACGTTTGCCGAATGAATGCGCCGACGCCAAGGGAAGCGATGCGTCATCGATCGACAGACCCGACCATCAGCACGGCGTGGGCGGAACGCTTCCCCGTCCGCTCGCGCGGCAGATTCGATTCATGAATGGGTTCGGAGAATGGATTGAGCGAACGGTCTTCGGGTGCGGAGCTCGGCGTGCATCATGCGCGTCGCCCGCGTCGCCCGCGTCGCGCGTTGTCGTCCGCACGCGCATATGAACCGGAAGCGGCATACATCGCCGGCGACGGCCGACGGCCCGCATATCGCGCATCAAACCTTGAACGATGGCAAATCCCGCACGATCCGCGTGAGGATTTCATTCGCCGCGCGCGGCAGCGCGCGTTCGTTATGAACGAGCACCTTGCCGCAAGGCGAGTTGAACAGCGGATTGCGCATCCGCAGCGCGACGATCTCGCCGCGTTCGAGATCTTCCTCGATCAGCAGACGCGTGAGGAACGCGACGCCGTTGCCCGAGCGCACGAAACGCCGCATCGCGGGCACCGAGTTCGTGACGAGCCGCGGCGCGAGCGGAATGTTCTCCGCATGCGCGACGGTGTGCACGATCTGTCCGACGCCGTAGTACGGCGCGGGCATCAGCGCGAGTGGATAGCCGACCGCCTCGCGCAGCTCGAGCGGCTCGCCGCGCATCGCGAGCGGATGAGCGGGCGCGACCGCGAGAAACGTCGGATGCGCGACGCTCAGGCATTCGCGAATCTCGGGCGGCAGTGACGGATTGTACGTGAGGCCGATATGCGCACGTTTGCGTAATACGTCATCTACGACGCCGTCCGCGGTGCGCACGTTCAGTTCGACGGCTACGTGCGGGTGGCGATGCAGAAATTCAGTGACGACGGAATCCATCAGATCCTCGACATAACCGACCGTCAGCGCGATTTCGACGCGCCCGCGCAGTTCGCCGTGCAGCGATTCGTGGAATTGCTCTAATCCGATCCGGCACGCGTGCGTGTATTCGACGAGGAGGGCGGCGGCTTCGGTCGCGATCATGCCGTGCTGCCGGCGCTCGAACAGCGGCGCGCCGATCTCGCTCTCGAGCAGCTGCAACTGCCGGCTGACGACGGATGGCGCGGTGTTCAGCCGTTCAGCCGCCGCGCGGATCGATCCGTGTTCGAGAGTCGCGTGGAAGTAACGCAGACGATTGAGATTGACCTGAAACGATTGATCCATACGCGTGTTGCCTTGCAAAGCAACGGCTGTACACCAAAGTTGCTGTCACTGGGATCATACAGTATGGAGATAATGAGCCAAGACAAATGAGCGCAGGAGTATGCGCATTCAGATTCCAATACGGGCCCTATGAGAGAACAGAACGCTTCCGGAAACGCGCGCTCGCGAATCTATCGAAAGGTCGACATCCGCATCCTCGGGTTTCTCGCAGTCTGTTACATCACGGCCTATATCGATCGCATCAACATCAGTTTCGCGAAGCTCGCGATGCAATCGGACCTCGGATGGAACGAGGCCGTGTACGGCTTCGGCGCGGGAATTTTCTTTCTCGGCTACATGGCGTTCGAGGTGCCGAGCAACCTGTGGCTGACCCGTATCGGCGCGCGGCTCACGCTGAGCCGCATCATGGTGCTGTGGGGGCTGACGTCGGTCGCGATGATGCTCGCGACCGACGTTACGACGTTCTACGTATTGCGTTTTCTGCTCGGCGTGTTCGAGGCGGGCTTCAGTCCCGGCATGCTGTTCTGTCTGACCCGCTGGTATCCGGAGGCGCGAATGGGACGCGCGATGGCGATGCTGCTGTGCGCGGGGCCCGTCGGCGCGGTGATCGGCGGACCGGTGTCGACGTTCATCATGACGCAGCTCTCGGGCGCGTATGGGCTGACCGGCTGGCAGTGGCTGTTCCTGCTCGAAGGATTGCCCGCGGTGCTGCTCGGCATCGTGCTGTTCTTCACGCTGTGCGAGCGGCCCGCCGATGCGAAGTGGCTGAGCGCCGACGAGAAGGCGATCCTGCTCGGCGAACTCGGTTCGGCGCCGCGCGCGGCGAGCCGGCACACCGCGTTTCGCGAGGTGCTGAAAGATCCACGAATCTATGCGATGGCGTTCTCCTACTTCGCGATCATCTGCGGCCTGTACGCGGTCAGCTTCTGGCTGCCGACGCTGCTGCGCGGCGCCGGCGTGAAGAACCTGCTGCACATCGGCGCGCTCACCGCGCTGCCGTATCTCGCGGCGATCGTCGCGATGCAGGTGATCGGCCGCCGGTCCGACAAGCGCAGCGAGCGGCGTCTGCACAGCGCGATCGCACTGCTCTTGAGCGCGGCGGCGCTGACGACGACGGTGGTCGCGGGCGACCGCTTCGTCGTCGCGATGGTCGCGCTCGTCGCGGCGACCGCGCTGATGTATTCGGCATACGCGGTGTTCTGGGCGATTCCCGCCGACTATCTGAAGGGCGATGTCGCTGCGGGCGGCATCGCGCTCATCAATTCGATCGGCCTGTTCGGCGGCTTCGTGAGCCCGACGATCATCGGCTGGATCAAGAACGAAACGGGCAGCCTGCAGGCCGGGCTGATGGTGATGGTTGCGCTGTTCGTCGCGGGCGCGATCGTGCTGCTCGCGAATCGCGTCGACGCGAAGAAATGGAGCGCCGCCGCATCATGAAGATCCTGGTCGCCGGATTCCGGCACGAGACGAACACGTTCGCTCCGAGCAAGGCGAGCTACGCGAGCTTCGCGGCGGACGGCGGGCGCTATCCGATGTCGCGCGGCGCCGAGATCCGCAAGCTGAAGGGCATGAACCTGCCGATCGCCGGCTGCCTCGCGGCGCTCGACGACGCCGGCCACGTCGCGCTGCCCGCGATCTGGGCCGACGCGATGCCGTCGGGCCGCGTCGAATCGGTCGCGTTCGAGCGGATCGCGGGCGAGATCGTCGATGCGGCGAAGCGATGCGGCGTCGACGGCATCTACGTCGATCTGCACGGCGCGATGGCGACCGAGCGCTACGACGACGGCGAAGGCGAGCTGCTGCGCCGGCTGCGCGGGGCGGTGGGCGCGCGCGTGCCGATCGTCGCGTCGCTCGACCTGCACGCGAACGTCACGCAGCGGATGCTCGACAGCGCGGACGGGCTCGTCACGTATCGCACGTATCCGCACGTCGACATGGCGGACACCGGACGCCGCGCGGCCGCATTGCTCGATGCGCTGCTCGGCAAGCGCAATCGCCATGTCCGGATCGCGCGGCGCGTGCCGTTCCTGATTCCGGTCAACGCGATGTGCACGTCGCTTGAGCCGTCGAAGAGTCTGTTCCGGCTGCTCGACCGGCTCGAGACGGGCAGCGTGCGGTCGCTGTCGTTCGCGCCGGGTTTTCCGGCAGCGGACTTCCCCGAATGCGGGCCGGCGATCTGGGGCTACGGCACGGATCCCGTCCAGCTGACGCGCGCGGTCGACGCGCTGTACGAGCATGTCATGTCGAGCGAGGCGGAGTGGTCGGTGCGCTTCATGTCGGCGGACGACGCGGTGAGGGAGGCGATCCGGATCGCGCGCCGCGCGGACAAGCCGGTCGTGATCGCCGACACGCAGGACAACCCGGGCGCGGGCGGCGGCTCGAACACGACGGGGCTGCTGCGCGCGCTCGTCAGGCATCGCGCGCCGGATGCGGCGATCGGGCTGTTCTTCGATCCGGCGGCCGCGTGCGCCGCGCATGCGGCGGGGCTCGGCGCGTCGGTCGAGCTCACGCTCGGCGTGGAGAGCGGGCTGCCGTTCACCGGGGCGTTTCGCGTCGAATCGCTGTCGAATGGCCGCTGCCGTTGCCACGGTCCGATGCTGAGGGGCGCGACGTTCGAGCTTGGTCCGACCGCGTGCGTGCGGATCGACAACGTGCGCGTCGTCGTCACGTCGGCGCGCGTGCAGATGACCGACCGGAGCTTCTATCGGATCGCGGGCGTCGCGCCCGAAACGATGAAGATTCTGGTCAACAAGAGCTCCGTCCATTTTCGGGCGGATTTCGATGCGATCGCAGATTCGGTGTTGATCGCGAAAGCCGGCGGCTGGATGGCCGCCGACCCGGCCGATTTACGCTGGACGTCGCTGGCCGACGGGATGCGCGTGAGCCCTTGCGGCGCACCGTTTTTCGGCTGCGGCGTGCGGCGCGCGCCGCACGCGGACGGGATCACGGGAGAGAGGTGGATTTAGGACGACGAATGCACTGATGCGAGCAGCCGCGCGAGGTGCGCCAACACCCGGCGCGGCCTGACCACGGAAGAATTTCAGCGAAGACCTCACCATGGCTGTCGGCATTGTACGGCAACGTCCATGCCTCGTCGCGCGCGCCGCTGCGACGAAGTTGCGCGTTGCGTTCCCTGAAGCATGCACCCGGGCGCGGTTCGCGTCCGGATGCGGCGTGCGCGCTTGCGCGGCGCACCGGCTGCGAGCATGCGGCCGTAGAGCCACTGCGCATGACGTCCGTGCGCCGCTCGTCGCCTGCACCAGTCAGTCCGTGGTCCTGCATCGACGCCGCCGCGCCGGCTCGGCGCGCGCGTCGTTCGGCCGTTCCCTGTTCTTCCGCGTCCCGCGTCCGCCCGGTCGCATCGAATCGATTGTCACGACGCGCACCGCGCCTGTCGTGCCCCATCTGCCGCCCGGTGGCCCAGTTGTCCGCGGCAGTGGCCTTGCGATCGGAACACGCTCCGATCGCGTTTTTTATTCCCGAGGCAGCGATTGCCGCAGCCGGCTTCGCCTTCGCATGCCGTCGTCGCGCCTTCCGTTTTCAGCGAAAAAACGCCGTTCCGCACATGGATGAGTCCGATGAACTCCTTAGATACCAACCATCTCCCTAGCCCGGCGCGTGCGCCGGCGAGACCGTTGAGCGACGCCGCCGAGCGCCGCTCGCTGAAGGCGTCCCCTCGCGTGCAGCGGGTGCTCGACGAACTCGTCACGCGTATCGTCGACGGCGAATTCACGTCCGGCCTGCTGCCGCCGCAGGACGTGCTCGCGCGCCAGCTCGGCGTGCCGCGCTCGGTGATGCGCGAAGTCACGCGCATGCTGACCGCGCGGCGGATGTTGCACGCCCGGACGAAAGCCGGCACGCGTCTCACGCCGCGCTGCGAATGGCGGCTCTTCGACGATCACGTGATGCAGTGGCGGATGCGGATCGCATCGGACACGGACTTCCTGCTCGACGTCACCGCGATGTGCGACCTGATCGAACCGGAGGCGGCCGCGCAGGTGGCGGTGCATTCGGACGACGTGCAGCGGCGCGCGATCCGCGCCGCGCATGCGGCGCTGCGCGAGGCGGTCGAGCCCGACGCGCTGCGCCGCTCGCTCGAACTGCTGCATGCGTCGATCGTCGAGGCGAGCCGCAATCAGTTCATCCGGCAGATGGCCGAGGTCGCGCGCGCGGGCGTGATGGCGATCGACCTGGACGCGGCGACGCTGTACGAGCGCAACGACGCGATCCGCGACGCGGCGGCGAGGCTCGTCGCGGCGATCGACGGCCGCGATGCGAACGGCGCGCGCACGGCGATGGTCGCGCTGCGCGCGGCCGTCAACGAGACGAGCCTCGACCCGGCCTGAGCAGACCCGGCCGCGCGCCGTGACGCGCGCCGTCGCACACGCGGCGCGCGTGCGCGCACGACGGCGGCGCGCTCACCGCGATGGCGTTTCCGCTTGCGCGAGCGCCGCCGGCCGGCGGCGATATCGCACGAAGTACAGCACACTCAGCGCGACGAGGAACGGCACGCCGAACACGAGCGTCATGTGGAACTCGGGCGTGAAGTAAGTCGTCGCCATGATCGCGAGCATCAGCGCCGCGCCGGCGAGCGTCGCGAACGGGAAACCCGGCATCCGGAAGCCGGGCTGCGGCATCCCGAGCGCCGCGCGCTTGCGGCGGAAGAAGTAGTGCGTGACGAAGATCATCATCCACGTGAACATCGCGCCGAACATCGAGATCGCCATCATGATCGTGAACGACGCGTCCGGATAGACGATGCTCACGAGCGTCGCGATCGCGATGCCGACCGTCGACAGCAGCAGCGCGTTGAGCGGCACGCCGCGCCCGTTCAGCCTGCCGAGGCCGCGCGGCGCGTGGCCCGCGCACGCGAGGCTGAACATCATTCGCGTCGTGATGTAGAGCTGGCTGTTCATCGCGGACAGCGCAGCGATCAGCACGACGAAATTGATGACGCCCGCCGCGCCCGGCAGATGAATCGCGATCATCACCTTGACGAACGGGCTCTCGTCGCGGCCGGCCGCGGTCCACGGGACGATCGCGAGCATCAGCGCGAGCGTGACGAGATAGAACAGCACGAGGCGGATCACCGTCGAGCGGAACGCGCGCGTGACCGCGCGCTCCGGGTCCTGCGCCTCGCCAGCGGCGACCGCGATCATCTCGATGCTCAGATAGCTGAAGATCGACACGATCACCGCGACCCACATTCCCCACATGCCTTTCGGGAAAAAGCCGCCGTGCCCGAAGTAGTGATGAAGGCCCGGCGCGCCCGCGCCGCCGCTCGCGGTCGCGGTCGCGTTTGAGCCCGCGACGAGCGACGGATCGACGAACACGACATAGCCGCCGATCACGATGAACGCGACGATCGCCGCGATCTTGACGACCGAAAACCCGTATTCGACCGAACCGAACACGTCGACGCTCAGCGCGTTGACGAGCACGAGCACGGCCGAGAAGCCGGCGATCCAGATCCAGCCCGGCACTGCGGGAAGCCAGTACTTCATGTACAGCGCGATCGCGGTGACTTCGGCGCCGACCGCGAGCACGATGCACGCCCAATACGCGTAGCGCACGAGAAAGCCCGCCCACGGGCTCAGGTAATGCTCGGCGTGCGCGCCGAACGAGCCTGACGTCGGGTGCGCGACCGTCATCTCCGCAAGACAGCCCATCAGCAGCAGCGAAATCAGCGCGCCGATCGCATAGCTGATCAACACGCTCGGCCCCGCGAAACTGATCGCGAAGCCGCTGCCGAGAAAGAGGCCCGTGCCGATCGCGCCACCGATCGCGATCATCGACATCTGTCGCGCGCTCAGCGTGCGCCGCAGCCCGCCTTCGCGGGCCGCAATCGCGTGAAATTGTTCTTCCGAACTCATTGAATGCTCCTCCGACTCTCGTTATGGATCGCGGGCGCGTCGCGCGCCCGCCGGACCTGCGTGAACGATCGGAACCGTTCGTCAGAACATGTGCCGCAGCCCGACCGCGACGCCCGTCTGGTTGCCGCGGCCCGGCATCTCCGTGACGGCGCCGCCCGACACCTTGTTGTAGTCGACGGTCGCGTAGAGCTGCGTCGCCTTCGACAGCGCGTACTCCGCTTCGAGCACGCCCGCGTAGCGCTTGCCGCCGTTGCCGTCGACGCCGTTCACGTTGCGGATCGCATCGTAATAGAACGCGCCCGTGAGCGTGATCGCCGGATCGATTCGGTACGCGACGCCCGTGTAGCCGATCGTGTCGTAGCGCGGGTGATCGGCGAACGAGCCGTAGGCGAGAGCGCGGCCCGGATCGTTCAGGTAGTCGCGATCGATCGTGCCGGTCGCATCCTTGCCGCCGAGATAGCCGATAAACAGCGTCGCGGGCCCGACGGCATAGCGGCCCGCCGCGCCCCACATCTGCTGCGCGCGGCCGTCGGCGTCGCGGGTCTGCTGATACACCGCGCCGACCGTCAGCGCGCCTTGCGTGTAGGCGGAGCGCACGCCCCAATAGGCGTTGCGGCTCATGCTGCCCGCGACGCCGCCGAGGCCGAAGCTCGCGCCGACCGCGAGGCCGCCGACCGTGTTCGCATAGCTGACGACGTTGCTCGCGTAGCCCTGCGTGAGAAAGTACGGCCACATGTTCGCCGTGTAGTTGCCGATCGTCAGCGGATCGAGATCGCCGAACAGATTGAAGCCCTCGGTCGTCTGGCGGCCGAGCTCGACCGTGCCGAAGCCGCCCGACAAGCCGACGTACGCGTAGCGGCCGAACAGGCGCCCGCCGTCCGCTTGTCCCGACTGCGGCTCGAAGCCGTTTTCGAGACGGAAGATCGCCTTCAGGCCGTTGCCGAGATCCTCGGCGCCCTTCAGGGCCCAGCGGCTGTTCGTGATCGCGCCGTTCGCCATCTGCACGGCGCCGTCGTTCGCGGCGCTGGCGTGCGTCGTGTAGCGGATGCTCTGGTCGGCGATCCCGTACAGCGTGACCGAGCTCTGCGCGAACGCAGGGCCCGACAGCGCGATGCCGATCGCGATCGGCCATGTCGATGCTCCAAACCTGTTCATCTTCGTTTCCTTGTCGATGTGGCGTTGTGCCGGACGGCGGAAAGCCCTCGCCGCGCGGAACCTTGCCGCGGCGAGGCGAGCGGGTCGCCGCCGTCCGTGTTGCGACACGCTCCGCGTGCGCCGCCGCCGGCGTCGTCGGCCGGCGGCGGTGCGTCGATCGAGTGACGGACTCGGGTCCGTTATTGGCGTGAACCGGCCCTAGCCTGCGGCGCGGCTCGCCGGCTGCCCGAGCGCGACGTACGCGACGAGCTCGATGCGCATGTCCGGATGCGCGAAGCCCTGCACGGCGACGCAGGCGCGGTTCGGATACGGCGCGTCGAAGCATTCGCGGTAGACGGTGTCGATGACGGGGATGTCGCGTGCGTCGGCGACGTACAGCAGCACCTGAACGACGTCCTGCATCCGAGCCTTGGCGGCGCGCACGGCCGATGCGAGGTTCGACAGCGCGAGACGCGCCTGCTGCGCGATGTCGCCGCCGACGATCGCGCCCGCCGCATCGACGGGACCGTGCGCGGTGAACATCAGGCCGTGTGCATGCGTGGCCCATGAGAACGGCTGTGCGGGCTCGGGCAGATCGACGGGGATCAGGTCGGGCATGGGGAAGCTCTTTCGGATATCTGATTGTCAGGGCGGGGCCGGGAGCGTCGCGGCGCTTGCGCGCCGCGGTTCACGCCGCCGGTTTCAGTCGGTTCCGGCTTCGACTTCGGTTCTTGTTTCGGTTTCGCTGTCGCGCGAAACGCGTCACGCCGCGGCGTGCATCCGGCGCGCCTTCAGCACCGCGGCAATCGCGTTCGCGACGTAGTCGACGTTCACGTCGCTCAGGCCCGCGACGCATGCGCGGCCGGAGCGCAGCAGGTAGACGCCGTTGTCTTCGCGCAGCGCGTCGACTTCGGCGGGGGCGAGGCCGGTATAGCTGAACATCCCGCGCTGCTCGATCAGGTAGCCGAACGACGCGCCGGGCAGCCGCGCCGCGAGCCGCTCGGCGAGCGCCGTGCGCATCCGCTTGATGCGCTCGCGCATCGCGGCGACGTCGCGATCCCACTGCTGCGCGAGCGCCGCGTCGTTCAGCACGGTCGAGATCAGCCGTGCGCCGTAGAGCGGCGGGCTCGAATAGATGCGGCGCACGCCTGCCTGAATCTGGCTCAGCACCTGCGCCGCTTCGCTTTCGTTCGCGCACGCGATCGACAGCCCGCCGCAGCGCTCGCCGTACAGCGAGAAGTTCTTCGAGAACGAGTTGCTGACGACGACGGGCAGCCCCGCGTCGGTCATCGCGCGGATCGGCCATGCGTCGTCGTCGAGGCCGTCGCCGAAGCCTTGATACGCGATGTCGAGAAACGGGATCAGCCCGCGCCGGCTGCACAGCGCGACGATGTCGCGCCACTGCTCGCGCGACAGATCGATGCCGGTCGGGTTGTGGCAGCACGGCTGCAGCAGCACGATCGCGCGCGCGGGCAGCGTGTCGAGCGTCGCCATCATCGCGTCGAAGCGGATGCCGTTCGTCGCCGCGTCGTAATACGGATACGTGTGCACGTCGAGGCCCGCCGCGGCGAACAGCACGCGGTGGTTGTCCCAGGTCGGATCGCCGATCCAGATCGCGCTGTCGGGGAAATAGCGCTTCATGAGGTCCGCGCCGAGACGCAGCGCGCCGGAGCCGCCGACCGTCTGCACCGTCGCGATCCGCTTGTCGCGCAGCGCGGCGCTGTCGGCGCCGAACACGAGCGATTGCAGCGCGCGCCGGTAGTCGGCCAAGCCTTCCATCGGCAGATACGTGTGCGCATCGTGCCGCTCGCTCAGCCGCGCCGCCGCCGCGCGCACGCTGTCCAGCACCGGCACGGCGCCGCTTTCGTCGTAATAAAGGCCGATGCTCAGGTTGACCTTGCGCGGCTCGGGATCGCGCTGGAATGCCTGGAACAGCGACAGGATCGGGTCGCCGGGATATGCGTGAATGTGTTCGAACATGATGGAGGCTGTCTGCGGGCTGATGGGAACAGCGGCGGGGCCGCCGCGCGCCGCATCGCCCGAAGGCCGCGCCGGCGCGCCGCGGGCGGCCTTCCGGGCCGCCTTCGCTGCACGATTCATGGGGCGCATGTTATCGGCGAAAAAATGAAATGTGCTTCTGAAATCGTGCTTGAGATCGATTTGTGGTGATAGAGTCTGCGAATCGAAATCGACTTTTTGCGGGATTCTGCGAAATGAGCCTGGACCGTACCGATATGCGCATCCTTCGCGAACTGGAGAGCGACGGCCGCATCAGCAATCAGGACCTCGCGACGTCGGTCGCGCTGTCGCCGTCCGCGTGCCTGCGGCGCGTGAAGCTGATGGAAGAGCAGGGCGTGATCGAAGGCTATCGGTGCGTGATCGCGCCGAAGCGCATCGGCGTCGAATTCGAGGCGCTCGTGCACGTGGCGATGCGTCCCGACATCGACGACTGGCACGACTCGTTCGTCGCCGCGATCCAGTCGTGGCCGGAGGTCGTCGCCGCGCAGGTGGTCACGGGCGAATCGAACTACGTGCTGACCGTGCGCGCCCGCAGCCTCGATCACTTTTCCGATTTCGTGATGAACCGGCTGCATCGCGCGCGCGGTGTGATGTCGACGAATTCGAGCATCGTGCTCGCGACGCTCAAGCGCGACGGCTCGGTGCTGGATCTCGCGAGCAAGCCGGCGTAGGCGGAAGCGCGGCGGAGCGCCGTGCGCTTCTCTATTTCTATATAGGCAGTGAACGCCGTCGGGCGCGCGGCGAACGCGCCGTCGCCGAGCGCGGCGAGCGGCTTGCCGTCTACGCCCCACCCGCCGCGCGGCTTTGGGCTTGCTTGTTGTCGGCGCGGCGGGCTGACCGCCCGGACGGCGCCTGCGGCACGGCTAAGCCGCCCGGCGCCGCCGCGAGCGCCGCTCAACCTCCCGTCATCGTCGGCAGCAGCGTCCGGTAGATATGAATGAACGCGGGCCCGAGCAGCACCGTCAGCAGCGCCGGAAAGATGCAGAAGATCAGTGGAAACAGCAGCTTCAGCGCGATCTTCGCCGCGCGCTCCTCCGCGCGCATCCGCCGCTGCGTGCGCAGCGTGTCCGACAGCACGCGCAGCGACGCGCCGATGCTCGTTCCGAAGCGGTCCGCCTGGATCAGCATCGAGCTGAACGCGTCGACGTCTTCGGCGCCCGTGCGCAGCGCGAGGTTGCGCAGCGCGGTCTCCTTCGAGAAGCCGGAGCGCATCTCGAGCAGCATCAGCCCGAGCTCGTCCGCGACGATGGGGCTGCGCAGCCGCAACTCGTCGGCGACCTTCGTCAGCGCCGCGTCGAGCCCGAGTCCCGCTTCGACGCAAACGATCAGCAGGTCGAGCGCGTCCGGAAAATCCTCGATGATGACGCGCTGCCGCGACGCGATGCGGCGCGACAGCGCGGCGTTCGGCAGATAGAAGCCGAACGTGCCGATCAGCAAGAGCATCGCTGCCGGCACGTACGGAGTCTCTGCGAAGTCGGTGCCGATCAGGAACGGCATCGCGGCCGCAGGCAGCGCGAGTGCAAGCACGGTTTTCGCGGCGAAGTACAAGTGCGCCGCGCTCGGCGAGCGCCATCCGGCGTTGATGAGGCGCAGCCGCAGCGGCGAATTCTCCCAGCCGGATTTTGGCAGCGACAGCTTCGAGATCGGCAGCGAGATTTCGGCGAGCTTCTCGACCCAGACGGTCGGCGGCGTCGGGCCGTCGCCCGCCGCGACTGCGCCGCCGCCGATCTGCTCGAGACGCCGCGCGAGGCGGCGCGGCGCGAACGCGAACCACGCGGCCATCACGCCCGCGACGACGATCGCGAACAGGCCGAACAGCAGTAGGATGTGCGTGACGTTGAGATTTTCCATGACAGTCCCCGAATGTCGTTCAACGAATGATGGCTGGATGCGTCGTGCGCGGCTTCACACGCGAATCCGGATGATGTACCGCATCCACACGATGCCGAACGCCATCGACGCGATCGTGGCCCCGACGAGCAGGACGCCCGCCGGATCCTGCCAGAGCACCGCGATGAAGTCGGGATTCATGATCGCGAGGAGCGCCGCAGTGCCGAACGGCAGCAGCGTCAGGATCCACGCGGACAGCTTGCCTTCCGCCGACAGCACGCGGACCTTGTCGAACAGCTTGAAGCGCTCCCGGATCAGGAGCGCGATGCCGTCGAGCAGTTCGGCGAGGTTGCCGCCCGTCTCGCGCTGGATCAGCACCGCGATCACGAAGTAGCGCAGGTCGGGCACCGGTACGCGTGTCGCGAGATTCAGCAGCGCTTCCGGCAGCGGCACGCCGTAGTTGATCTCGTCGAACGTGATCCGGAATTCGCCGCCCATCGGCTCCGCAAATTCCCCGCCCACCATCGAGATCGCGCTCGAGAACGAGTGGCCCGCGCGCAGCGCGCGCGCGATCATGTCGCAGGCTTCCGGCAACTGCCGTTCGAGCCTGCGCATACGGCGCGTCCGGCAGCGCTGCACGAACAGCGTCGGCAGGCACGCGGTCGTGACGGCGACCGCGGCCGCGGTCCACAGCGGCAGCGGTGCGAAGCTGAGCGCGATGAACACGACGAACGGCATCGCGAGCGAGATGCAGGCAAGCTTCGCGACCGACCACGTGAGTCCCGACTGCTGGATCAGCAAGTCGAGCGTCTGCACGCGAGGCATGCGCATCAGCAGGCGGTCGAGCGGCTTCGCGTCGTTGAGCATCCGCTCCTTCAGGATCGACAGCCGCTCCTTCTGCACCTGGCCGCCCGCCGACATCGCGCGGATGCGCGCCTCGATACGCCGCGCGGCCGGGCCGTGGCGGGCGTTCCACCATTGATAGACGCCTTCGAACGCCAGCACCACGGCGACGAACAGCAGGAGAATGAAACCGTAGAAGATCGCATCCATGACAGGCTCCTTCATTCAGCGCGGGCTTACGCCACTTCGAAGCGGCGTGCGGGGTCGTACATCGCGTCCGGCAACTGGATGCCGAACGCGATCAGGCGCTCGGCGAACTTCGGCCGCACGCCCGTCGCGGTGAAGTAGCCGAGCACGTTGCCGTTTGCGTCGAGACCGGTGCGCTTGAACGTGAAGATCTCCTGCATGTTGATGATTTCGCCTTCCATGCCGGTCAGTTCCTGGATGCTCACGATCTTGCGCTTGCCGTCCGTGAGGCGTGTGGTCTGCACGACGACCGACAGCGCGGAGCTGATCTGCTGACGCATCGTCTTCGGCGGCAGCGAAAGGCCCGAGACGCCGATCATGTTTTCGAGCCGGGTCAGCGCGTCGCGCGGCGTGTTCGCGTGGATCGTCGCGAGCGAGCCTTCGTGGCCGGTGTTCATCGCGTTCAGCATGTCGAGCGCTTCGGCGCCGCGCACTTCGCCGAGGATGATGCGGTCGGGCCGCATCCGCAGCGCGTTGCGCACGAGCGTGCGCTGCGTGATCTCGCCCTTGCCTTCGATGTTCGGCGGCCGCGTTTCGAGCCGCAGCACGTGATGCTGCTGCAATTGCAGCTCCGCCGCGTCTTCGATCGTCACGATCCGTTCGTCATCCGGAATGCAGCCGGACAGGATGTTGAGGAGCGTCGTCTTGCCGCTGCCGGTGCCGCCCGACACGAGCACGTTGACCTTCGCGCGCGTGAGCGCCTCGAGCAACTGCGCCATCGGCGGCGTCAGCGTCTGGTAGTTGACGAGGTCGTCCATCTTCAGCGGATTGACGGCGAAGCGACGAATCGACATCAACGGGCCGTCGATCGCGGACGGCGGGATGATCGCGTTCACGCGCGAGCCGTCGGGCAGGCGCGCGTCGACCATCGGGCTCGATTCGTCGATCCGCCGGCCGACGCGCGACACGATCTTCTCGATCACCTTCATCAGGTGCGCGTCGTCGTAGAACGTGACGTCGGTCAGCTCGAGCCGGCCGTGCCGCTCGACGTAGACGGCGCTCGCCGTGTTGACGAGGATGTCCGACACGGTCGGGTCGCGCAGCAGCGATTCGAGCGGGCCGAAGCCGAACATTTCGTCGTAGATGTCGATCGTCAACTGCCGCCGCTCGAGATCGTTCGCGAGCAGCTTCTCGTCGTCGAGAATGCGCGCGATCAGCGACGCGATCTCGGTGCGCACCTGCTCGGCGGGCATCCGCGACAGGCGCTCGAGCTCGACGCGCTCGAGTACGGTGCCATGAATCTGGCGGCGCAGCTTCTGGTACGCTTCGTGCGCCATCGCGGTCGCCGCGCCGACGGCGTCGCTCCGGGACATGAACGGTTGCGTGTGCCGCACGGACATCTGGTCTCGCAATGACATGGTGATCTCCTCGAACGGTGTTACATCGATTTGAGTTTGGGCGTCGCGCTACGACTGAAGAGCCGTGCGATCAGCGGTGTGTCGTGCGCGCTCTCGCGGCACGGGCGCTGTCCGCCGTCGACGAGCTGCTTCGCGAACGCCTGCAGGCTGCGCGCGACGCCGCTATTGCGCGCGAGCCGGGAGAGCGGAACGCCCTGGTCGACTGCCTCGCCGACCGTGGCGGGATCGTCGGGAATCACGTGCGCCGCGCGCATGGCGAGCACTTCTTCGAGCGCCGCGCGCGCGCGGTCGGAGGCGCGCGTTTGCCGGTTCAGCACGAGCTGGATGCGGTCGGGCGGGCAGCCGAGCGACACGAGCAACTCCTGCAGGCGCCGGGCCGCGCGCACGTGCGGCATGCTCGGCTGCAGCACGACTTCGATGTGGTCGCTGCGGTCGAGCGCGACCATCGACACCGCGTTCAGGCTCACGCCGAGATCGAAGATCACGAAGTCGTAGCGCGGCGCGGCGACGCCGAGGATCCATTCGAGCGCGTCCTCGCGGAGGTCGGCGGCCTTGATCGGATCGCCCGCGCCCGCGAGCACGTGGAACGTGTCGGTCACGCGCACGACGCTCGCGTCGAGAAACGCGCCGTCCATCCGCTCGAGCTGCCCGCAGAGCTGTGCGACCGTCGACGGCGGCGTCTGGTCGCTGACGAGGAACGCGGCGTCGGCGAACTGCTGGTTCAGGTCGATCAGCAGGGTGCGGCGCTGCGAGCCTTCGGCGATCTCGTACGCGACGTTGCCCGCGACGAAGCTCGTGCCCGCGCCGCCCTTGCACGACATGAACGACACGATCCGCGTGTCGGGCGTATCGCGCTGCGTGCACTGCGCGGTCGCGCGCTTCAGCGCATCGTCGAGCGCGCGCGGCTCGATCGGCCAGTGCAGCACGTCGCGCACGCCGGCGCGCATCGCGTCGAGCAGCGTCTGCGACGTTGCGTCGGTCGTCACGAGCATGCACGTCAGGCCCGGATGCAGACGGCTCAGCCGCTCGATCGCGGCGAGCTCGGCGGTGTCGAGCGCAAGGCCGTCGATCATCAGGATGTCGAACGCATCGAGGCCGTCGGTGCGCTGCACGATCTGCGCGGCGCGGCCGACCGTGCGCGTGACGCGATAGTGGCCGGCGTCGCCGACGAGCCGCGCGAGATGCGCGAGCCGCGATGCGTCTTCGGAAGCTACGAGGATGTTGATCATGGTCGTTGACCTCGTGTGGGGTTCATTGGCAAACCGGGCCGCCCGTCGACGTCGCGAGACTTTCGCGGGGCAGCGTGGTGACGAAGGGCGGCATCGTGAGCGTGAGCGGCACGAACGGAATCAGCGTCCTGACCGTGACGTTCGTGACCGACACGGTGACGAGCGTGCAGGTGTTGCGCGCCGTCGCCGCATCGGAATCGCAGCCGGCGGGCGTATACGACAGGTTCACGTCCGCACTACTGATGAGCGGCATCAGTTGGCTGATGCGGGTCTTCACGACGGACGCGTCGGCATCGCAAACGGTAGCCGTGCGCGCGCCGAGGCGGACCGCCTCGCTCGCGGTGTTCCAGTAGAACAGCACGCGGCCGAATTCGCAGATGCCGATCAGGATCGTGCAGAGGATCGCGGCGACGAGCGCGAACTCGACGGCCGCCATGCCGCGTTGCGCACGGCGCCGGATCAGGGAGAAGGGGCGCGCGTTCATGACACTTGCCTCATCACGGTGACGATGTTGCCGAAGGTCAAGGCCGGCAGCCCCGGAAACGCCGGGATCGGCTGGTACTGATAGCCCTTGATCTTGACCTCGACGAGATTCATGCTGCCTGCGAGATTCGCCGGATCGGGCGAGCCGTTGTTCGTGTCGTAGGTCGGCACGTTCGCGAACTGCGCCGGATCGGACGCGTCGCCGCAGTTCGTCGTGTGCGACGCATCGCACACGATGACCATCGACGTCGTCAGGCCCGGTGCGAGCTCGCTGCCGGTCGAGCCGCAGGTCGTGCTGCCGTAGACGGCGAGACATTGCGCCTGCGCGACCGGATACGCGGGGTCGTTCGACAGGTACGTCGACAGATAGCGCGTCGCGTCGCGCGTCGCCTTCGTCAGCGCTTCGTACTGGTAGATCGCGCGGCCGAATTCCGCGACGCCGGTCACGAGCAGCACGAGCGGGATCATCACGATCGCGAATTCGACCGCGACGGCGCCGCGCATCCGCGACGGACGGGGACGGAATGAGAGTCGGTTCATGATCACCTCTCGTTCATTGGAGCAGCACGGGCACTTGCGGGCCGACCGAACTGCCGTTGCCCGGCGTGCCCTGTGTCGCACACGGGCTGCCGGGCGCCGTCGACGCGCCGCGATATTCGAGATGGATCGGACCCGCACCGCCGCCGGAACCCATCGGATCGAGCATCAGCATGCAGTCCCACGACAGCACGGGCGCGCTGTGGCCGCTCAGCAGCACCGAGCAGTCGACTTCGGGCGCGAGTGCGAGACGCCTGTCGGCGCCCGCTTGGTAGTAGCTCGCGCTGTACGTGCCGCTCGTGGTGATGCCGGAAAGATGGTCGCCCTGGTAGCTCGTGAACGTCGTGCGCTTGGTCACGAAATCCGAATACGCGTTGCTCTGCGCGAGCCACGTGGTTGCGTCGTACGCGTAGCCGGTGAAATCGGGCGTGCCGTATGACGGGTCCTTGTACGGATTCGCGTAGATACCGAAGCGCGTGTTGTATGCGGCGCTGTCCGCGACCTTGTTGCCCGGCGAGCCGATCTGCGATCCGGTGGCGGGCAGCGCGCAGTAGTTGCCCGTCAGCTCGCTCTTGATCGACGACGCGCTGTTCGACCCGTCGAGCGCCGCCCACCCGAAGTTGCCCGCACCGAACGACGGCGGCGCGCCCGTCTTCGCGGCGAGCCAGTCGCCGATGTTGTACGACGCGCCGGCCACGGGCGGGCTCGTTTGCGTGCCGGCCTTGCAGACGAACACCGGGATCGCGCAGGTAGTCTGCGCGGCGCCGACGGTCGCGACGGCCGTCGCGGATACCGACGCGTTCGCGACGGTCACGCCGGGCACCATGTCGAGCGTCTGGATGAACCAGTTGACGATGCCTGTTCGCGACGTCGTGCACTTCACGTACTTGATCGACGAGGGCGAGGCGATCGAGCTCTTCGGTTGAAACGGATTGCTGAGCGAATCGGTGAACGTGACGTTCGAGTTCGTCTGCAACTGAACCGGAAATTGCTCGAACTGCGCGTAGTTGAGGTGGCCGGCGGTGATGCCGGCCGCCTCGGACACGGACAAGTTGATCGTGGCGCCCGTCAGGTCGCGCGCCGCGGCGAGCGCGCATGCGTCCGCGCTGTTCTGCAGCTCGCTGCGCGTCACGTAGAGCTTGCCGAGATCCAGCGCGAGGCCGACGAAGCCGATCAGCACCGCGAGCATCAGCGCGACGAGAATCGATACGACGCCGCGCTGCCGGCGCCGCCCGCCGTGAAGGGCGGCGCCTGATGAAGAAGTGACGCGAGACATGACGGTCTCCCTGAGCGAGTGGTGGTTATTGACCGCCCGTCTTGCCGCCGCCGACGCCGATCACGAAAGCGTTCGGCGTGGGCTCGATCTGCTGGAACGACTTGTCGTAGTTCTCGAGCGCGGCGGCGGCTGACTTGCCGTCGATGCCGAGCGCCGACTTCGTGTGCTCGGCTGCGTGCGGATCGATGATCTGGGCCTGCATCACGGCGCGTACCGAATCGCCGAAGCGGCTGTCCCAGACGGGCGTGCTGTTCATGCAGCCGCCGAGCGAGGCGGCGAGCGACGCGGCGAGCACGAGGCGGCGCGTCAGCGTGAAGTAATCGAGGTTCATGTGCGTCCCCTTGCGGAAATTCAGTGGTCGACGGGCTGCGCGATCGCGCCTGCGTTGGCGAGCTGTTGCGACGGCTGTGCGGCGCCTTGGCGCTTCGCGGTCGCGCCGGCGGGAGCCGGCGCCGCGAGCGCGGCGGGCGTGGGCGATGCGGTGGCGGCCGCGGGTGCGGCGGGCACGGCCGGCGCGGCGCCCGGCACGGCGGCGCGCGCGCCTTGCCGCTGCGCGATCGCGGACGCGGACGGCAACGCGGGCGGCGGCGCGTGCACGGTCGCCGACGGACGCGCAGGCGCGGACGTCTGCGCGGCATCCTGCGCGACGTTCGCCGGTGCGGCGGTGGTCAGCGCGGCGTTCACGGGCGCAGCATTCGCGGGCGCAGCGGCAGCGGCGGGCGCGGTGCTCGTCGGCGCGGCGGCCGCCGGGGCGGCATTGACAGGGGCAGCGCTCATCGGCGCGGCATTCGCGGGTGCGGCGGCGCCGGCAGGTGCGGCATTCGCGGGTGCGGCTTCCCGCTTGCGCATCGCGCCACGGCCTTCCATGTTGCCCGTCGCATAGACGTCGACTTCATTCGGCTTCGTGAAGCTGTCGGTCGGCAGCGGCACGTCGGCGGTTTCGAGCGGCTTCACCAGATGCGGCGTGATGATGAACACGAGCTCGGTGCGATCCTGCTGGAACGACGTGCTGCGGAACAGCGCGCCGAGCACGGGCAGCTCGCCGATGCCGGGCAGCGCCTTCAGCGTGCCTTGCGCGTTGTCCTTGATGAGGCCGCCGATCGCGAACGTCTGGCCGTCGCCCATCTGCACCGTCGTCGATGCGCGCCGCGTCGTGATGAGCGGCAGGATCGACACGCCGCTCACGTTCGTCGCGGACAGCGTGACGCCCGTCGGCGACAGCTCGGACACTTCAGGCGCGACCTTCAGGCTGATCCGGCCGTTCGACAGCACGGTCGGCGTGAACTTCAGCCCGACGCCGAATTCCTCTTCCTGCAGCGTGATCGTCGTCGTGCCGGTGCCGCTGCTCTGCGGAACCGGGATGAAGATCTTGCCGCCCGCGAGGAACGTCGCTTCCTGGCCGCTGATCGTGACGAGCCGCGGTTCGGCGAGGATCTTGACCGGCTGGTCGGTGTTCTGCGCGTCGATCGAGCCGTTGAGCGGCAGCTTGTTCGACTTGCTCACGGCGATGCCGTTGCCGACGCCCGCGAGCAGGCTCGTCACGAGCGCACCCGTCCACGAGCCGAAGCCGCCCTGGATGTTGACGGCCGACCCCATCTGGTTGATCAGTGTCTTCGACACTTCGGCGACCTTCACCTCGAGCATCACCTGCTGCGGCGACGTGACGGTCAGCATGTTGAGCACGCCGCCGCGCGGGCCGCCCGCGCCCGCGCCCGCGCCGGCGCCCCCGCCCCCGCCGACATTCGTGCGGTCGCTGTACGCCTTCGCGATCGCGACCGCCTGCTGCGAGGCCTGCGCGCTCGACACGTTGCCCGCGAGGACGATCGTGTCGGCGGCGGTCGACACGCGGATGTCGCGTTCGGCGGGCATCAACTGGCGCAGCGACGTCTGCAGGCCGCCCGCGTCCGCGCCGACCGCGACGTCGATGATCTGGCACGCGCCGCTCCTGCCCTGAACGATCATGTTCGTCGTGCCGACCGACAGACCGACGAGGTAGAGCGTGCGCGGCGACACCATCGTCGCCTGCGCGACGGCGGGATTGCCGATCGTGCGGTTGCGCACCGGCTCGTCGAGCGGTACGAGCAGCGACTTGCCGAGCGGCACGCTGACGCTCGTCGCCTCGCGCATCTCGCCGACGCAGTTCGGACCGCGCAGCGGCGCTGCGGTTTCGGCGGCGGCGGCTGCGCCGGCGACGGGAGCGGGCGCCATGCTGATCGTCATCTGCATCGGCCCGCGGCCGATCGCCATCGGCGCTGCTGCGACGCCCTTCGTGATTGCGGCGTTTTCGACGGCGTCCTGCGCGGACGCGGCGAAGACGGTGAGGAGCCCGGCGCAGCACGCGGCGGCGAGCGCCGCGCCGCGCACGACGCGCGCACGCGTCGGCGTCGGCCGGGAAAGTTGCGGTTTGGTGTCCATTTCGTGTGGTCCCCCAGTGCCCGGCGCAGTGCGCCGGGTTTGACTATCGAAAGCTGCCGGAACGCAAACGGGCAGCGGAAACGCCAGGCATCGTCAGTGCTTTGCCACTTGTGTCAGAAACATTCGACGCTGCCCGTCACGCCGGACAACACGCCGACGCAGTCGCGGCCGGCCGCGCCATGCGCATGCGCGACGACGACGCGCGTGCGCATGGGGCGCGGTTGCGCGGCGGGCGCCGCGACGGGCACTGGCACGGCCGCCGGCTGGCCGAGCAGCGTGTTCTTCGTCGCGCCGCCGGTATTCAGCGCGTCCTTGTCGATCTGGTTGCGCAGCACGAGCGACAGCGTGCCGACGCTGCGCGCGAGATCGAGCTTCTCGGCCTGCTCGGGCGTGACTTCGAGCGTGACCGCGTTGACGACCTTCGGCGCGGTGTCGTCGCGGCTCACCTGCTGCGCGACGGCGAGCACGAGGATCTTCTCGAGCACGATCTTCGAGATGCTTTGCTGCGGATCGGCCTTCGATTGCTCCTGCGTGTTGACGATCACGTCGACGTAGTTGCCCGGCAGCGCGAAGCCCGCGACGCCGACGACGTCGTTTACGCGCACGGTGATCGCGCGGTCTCCCGGGGCGATCACGGCGGACAGGCCGCCCTTCGTGCCGATGGGCGCGAGCTTCGAACCGAGCACGGGCTCGCCGCGCGCGAGGCTCGTGCGCACGACGCGGCCTTCGAGCGACTTGACGTCGGTGAACGCGCCGGGCGGCACGCTGGCCGTCGGCCAGTTGATGACGCGGAGCTGGTTCGGGCCGAGCGGCTCGCCGAGGTTCACGTCGACCGCGGCGACCGCGACCGGCGTGACGGCACTGCTCGATGTCTGCACGAGCCATCGCGATGCGAAGGCGACGGCGGCCAGCCCCGCCAGGATGGCGATGGCGAGCATCGTGAATGCGCGACTGTTTTTCATGGCGGTACTCCTCACTAGTCGTATCAAGAGCCAATGGGCCGGACGGTTACCAATCGCGATTCGCATCCGGCGGGGTGAACGGCGGTTCATCGGGCGCCGAACCGAAGAAGCTGCGCCACGCTTCGTGCAGCGCCTGCGGCGTGACCGTGGGCGCGTCGCCGCGGTAGCGGACGGATGCCGAGACGAGCCGCAGCAGGTCGCCCGGATAGCACGCGAGAAACGGCATCCGCGCGGGCGCGTGCAGGCGTTGCAGCAGGTAGTCGAACGTCGACGCGTCCGACGTCAGCGCGAGCGCGGCGCAGCTCGCGTCGTACACGGCGCGATAGCGGTCGACGGGCAGCGGTCCGACATGCAATTTCGAGCCGAGCCGCCGCAGGAACGCGTCGTCGCTGAACTGCGCGGGTGTGAGGTTGCTCGAGAACACCGGCCACACGTCGAACGGCATTTCGAGCCGCACGCCGCTCTGGAACGTCAATTGATCGACGTTGCGATCGAGCGGCAGCAGCCAGCGGTTCAGCAGATCGCGCGGCGCGATGCGCTGGCGGCCGAGATCGTCGACGATGTAGAGGCCCATGTTCGCCTTCACGTGCGGCGGCGCCTGGTAGTAGCCCGTCGTGTCGTCGCGGCGCAGGTCGAGCTCGGCGAGCGTCAGTTCGCCGCCCGACAGCACGATCGGCCGGCGGCACAGACGCCAGCGGCGGTCACCGCTCGCGCCGTCGGCCGCGCGCGGCGCATCGACGTGCACGAGCGGATCGTGGATATTGATGATCTCGCCCGACGCGTAGATCGCATGCGGAATCGGCACGTTGCCGCGCAGCAGCGCGCCGAGGCGCTCGGCGAGATAGGTCTTGCCGCTGCCTGCGGGGCCGTAGATCAGGAGCGGCCGGCCGGCGTTCATCGACGCGGCGGCCGCGTCGAGCATCGCCGGTTCGATCGCGATGCCTTCGAACGCCGCGTGTGCGTCGGCGCGCGCGATCGACACGCGGCGAACCGAGTGCGCGGCGACGTTCGCGACATACGCTTCGTGCGTGACGGGCGCCGGGCCGCAGTAACTGTTGCGCGCCTTCTCCTCGAGCGCGAGCGCGCGGCCGAGGTCGGTCAGGCGCAGCGTCATGTCGATGTCGGACAGGCCGCGATGCGTGACTTCGATCAGGCGCTCGCACGCAAGGAACGTCAGCACTTCATCGAGCACGACGGGCGGCAGGCAATGACGCTCGACGATCTCGGTCAGGCTCGAGCGCCCGTGCGCGAGCATCGATTTCAGCAGCAGCGCCGCGATGAAGGCTTCGTCCAGGCCGGTTTCTGCGAGCGAGCGCGGTGCGGCCGGCAGACGCGTGGCCTGCTTCATGCGGTACGCGCGCAGCGTCGGCGGCTCCGGCAGATGGGCGATCTGCGCGTCGTGTCGCGGTTCTGCTTGATCCAGGTTCATGGTTGCTCCAATCGTTGGGTGAGGGGCCGGCATGCGCCGCGTCAGGTCGCCGCCGTGAACAGCACGCCGAGCGTGCCGATGGCGATCGCAACGCCGTATGGCAGCATCCCGACCGATTCGATCTCGGGCGCGGCGCGCGCCGCTGACGGATCGCGCAGCAGCGCCGCGTGCGTGAACAGGTGGCGCAGGTTCGCGAGCAGCTTGCGGAACTGGCCGCGCTTCAGCACGACCGCGAGCGCCCATGCGCCGCCGACGATGAACGTCGCGAGCACGATGCGCAGCGCGAGCGGCGGTCCGACCCAAGAGCCGATCGCGAGCATCAGCTTCACGTCGCCCGCAGCCATGCCGCGCAGCAGATAGAAAGGCAGCAGCAGGCCGGCGCCCGTTGCCGCTCCGGCGAGCCAGGCGGCGAAGCCGGTGTGCGGGCCGGGCAGCCCGCATTGCGCGACGAGCGCGCTCGCGAGGCCGAGCGCGATCAGTCGATTGGGAATGCGCCGGCTCGACAGATCGATGCTGGCTGCGACGACTGCAAGTAAAGTCACGCAGAGCGGGATCGGTTGCGGCGGCAGAGCGGAAAGCATGACGAGCCTCGCGTCGTATTCAATCGTTCGATGAACCGCTTCGGTGACGCCAGCCGGCATGCCGGGCTGGCGCACCGTGGCGGGACTGGAATTACACATCCGAAGCGACGGTGCTGAACACCGACTGCAGACTAGTGCCGACGATTTGCACCGCACCGATGATCACGATCGCAATGAGCGATGCAATCAGCGCGTATTCGATTGCCGACACGCCCGATTCATCGCGCAGCCAGCTCATGACAGCATGGGCGGGTTGCGCGTCGAGCCAGCGCGGACGGGTCGACTTTCGGCAAAAGGACTGGGTTCTCATGAATCGCTCCTCAGCGGCATCGAACGGAACTTCGAACAGGAACGAACGGACGGAAAGTGACGGACGGCGAGTTGCGCAGAACCATCCGTCCTTCCGGCGACGTGCCCTACAGATCGCTACCGATCGTCGTGAAGACGGAATTCAGGTCGGTACCGACCGTCTTTACCGCACCGATGATCACGATCGCGATCAAAGCAGCGATCAGGCCGTATTCGATGGCACTGACGCCGCCTTCGTCACGAACGAACTGCTTGGCGTATTGAACGAGGCTGGACATAACTCTCTCCTTTTGAATCACTAAGAAAAACCCTTGCCATCGATGGCGCGGGACGTACAACGGGAACTGCTCCAACTACTAGGCGCTGCGGGTGCTGCGGGCACAACAGGCACAACAGGCACAACAGGCACAACAGGCACAACAGGCACAACAGGCACAACAGGCACAACAGGCACAACAGGCACAACAAGGCACAACAAGGCACAACAAGGCACAACAAGGCACAACAAGGCACTACGGGTACTGCAAGGCACCGCTCAAAAGCGGACTGCGGATCAGAACAGCCGCAGCGGGACCTGCACGCGAACGCATGCGCCGGCGCGGACGGAACGATCTGCGGGATGGGGCTTGCCGGCGCGTGCGCATGAGTCGATGCGCGCCGCACGGCGCTGCCCGGGAAGAATGCGGAAGCGACGGCCGTTCCGACCGGCGGCCGGTTCATGAGCGGCGGCGCAGGTGTGCGCCGCTTCGCTGCTGGAGCGGCTGAGAGGCCGCTGGGTGGTATATGTGGACATTGCCTTTCCCCGGTATTCACAACGAGCAATCTTTTCCCGGCGCCCGGCCGTAGCCGGTGCACCGCTGGTCGAACGGCGACTCCCTGTACACATTCGGCGCCGCACTCGCGTGCATTGCGTCGAATGCGACCCCGTGGGTGACGTCGGCGAGATTCTTGTCTGTTGATCTGGCTGCTGCGAATCTTCCGATCGTCGCGTCGTCGTTTGCCGTGCAGCGCATTTCGCAAGGAGTGGGCCAGCTTTCGGGAAGTCACGGCGGGACAAGGGCAAGCGGCTCACAGGTGCAACACTGCGGGCATGACGCGGTGCAGAAGGTTTCGGATTTGATACACACGAGCGCGCGCCGCCGCGCCGCCGCTGCCCGCAAACGCCTGCCCGGCAAGGTCAAAAAAATTTTGTCGGGACTTTCCCGGATTCGAAACACGGCGAAGAGAGCCGTGCCAGGCGACGCCGGCGGAGACGCGCTACGACGCAAAATGTTTCAACTCCGTAACGCGGCAGCCGCTGTTCGTCATTTTTCATGCGGAATTCGCTTTTTTGCGTGACCCGTGGCGATATCGCGCGTCGCCGCGATTTGCATCAACGCGCTTTTTTTTCTAACAATGGAAGCGCGGCGACGTCATGCAAATCGAAACGTCGTCGGATCGAACCCATAAAAAATATCGACGTGTTTAAACAAAACGCTTAATCACACATCGGGGCATCATGGATCTTGCAAATCGGGGAACATGCTTCGGCATGTTGCGTTCCGGCGGATGGCTGACGAGCGATCGCGTGCTCGCATACGGCGGCGCAACGCTGATTCTCAGCATCGCGCTGCTGGGCGCGTGGGGGTGGGCGACGAACGGGTTCATCGCGAACACGACGGTTCGGCCCGGCATCGACTTCACGGTGTTCTGGAGCGGATCGCACGTGATGCTGCACGGCGCGCCCGCGACCGTCTACGACTATCCTGCATTCTCACGTGTAGAAGCGGCGCAGCTCGGCGCATACGTGAATCGCAGTTTCCTGCCGTGGGTGTATCCGCCGACGCTGCTTCTGCTCGTTGCGCCGCTCGCGCTCGTGCCTTACGTGCCGTCGCTTCTGCTGTTCTGCACGGTCAGTCTCGTCGCGTATGCGAAGGGCGTCGGCGCGGTGTCGGGCTTGCGCAAGCGGCTGACGCAGCCGCGTTTCGCACCGTTCGTGATCCTGTCTTTCCCCGGCGTGCTCGTTGCCGCCGTCGCCGGGCAGAATTCGCTGCTCACGGCCGCGTGCGCGGTACTCGCGGTCCGGCTGCTCGCGAAGCGTCCGGTGATCGCCGGCCTCTGCATCAGCCTGCTCGCGATCAAGCCGCACATGGCGCTGTTGTTTCCGTTGCTGCTCGTCGCGACGCGCGCGTGGCGCGCGTTCTTCGCCGCCGCCGCCGGCACGCTGGTCTTCGCGGCGGCGAGCGTCGCCGTCTGCGGGACGGCGTCGGTGCACGCGTTCCTGTCCGGCACGACGATGCTGCGCGAGCTCGTGCTCGAGCGAGGCACACAATACTGGCTCGCGTCGCCCGCGCCGTTTTCGGCGATGCGGCTCGCCGGCGCGTCGCTGCACGTCGCGTACGCGGTGCAGATCGGTGTCGGCGCGCTCGCGGCCGTCGCGGCGCTGAACATCTGGCTGCGCACGAGCGACCTGCGTCTTCGCGCCGCGGCGCTCGCGATCGCGACGCTGCTCGTGACGCCCTATCTGTGGCATTACGAGCTCGCATGGCTCGGCGTCGCGCTGTTCTGCGTGCTCGCGTGCGCGCTCGATACCGGCTGGCTGCCCGGTGAGCAGCCGGTGTTCGTCGCCGGCTGGCTGCTGCCGTTCTTCGAGTTCTTCAATCGCGCGGCCCATCTTCCGCAGATCGGGCCCGTCGTGCTGCTCGCAGTGCTGCTGATCGTCGTGCGCCGCGCGCGGACGATGCCGGGAGTTGCGCGATGAAAGCCCATCCGCGCGGCCACGCGGCGGCGCATCGCGACGTCGAATGTCCAGAGCTGCCGGCGGCCGGTCCGCGCCGTCGCCCGCACTGGCTGGGCGCGAAACGGGTGCGGACCTATGCGGTCGCCGCGCTCGTCTGCTATGCGGCGTTCGGGAGCATCTACCTGTTCCGCTGGCTGTCCGGCGGAATCGGCTCGCCGCTGCCGCCGACGATGGATTTCGTGCCGACGTGGAGCGCCGCGCGGCTTGCGGTGCATGGCCACGCGGTCGACGCGTGGCGGTTCGCGGCGCTGCACGCCGTCGAGCTGCAGGCGATGCCTTCGATGCACGACTTGCGCGGCGTGCTGCTGTGGCTCTATCCGCCGCAGACGCTGCTGCTCGTAGCGCCGCTCGGCTGGCTGCCGTATCCGGCTGCGGCGATCGTGTGGATCGCCGGTACGGGCGCGCTGTTCGTCGCGACGGTGTGCGCGATCGTGCCGCGCCGGCTCGCGGTGCTTTGCGCGTTCGCGTTCCCCGGCACGTTTTTCGTCGCGCTCATCGGGCAGAACAGCCTGTTGACGGCCGCGCTCGCCGGCTTCGGCCTTGTCGTGCTGCGCCGCCGCCCGGCGCTCGCCGGATGTTGCTTCGGAATCCTCGTCATCAAGCCGCAGCTCGCGCTGCTGTTTCCGCTCGCGCTGCTGTGCGCTTCGCAGTGGCGTGCACTGCGCGCATGGGCGGCCACGGTCGCGCTCGTCGCCGCGTCGAGCACGCTCGCGTTCGGCCTCGGCGCATGGATTGCGTTCGCGCACGACGCGGCGTCCGCGCTGCGGACGATCGGCGCAGGGCAGGCGACGCTCGCGCGGATTCCGACGTTCTTCGCGTTGGCGACGTTTGCTGGACTGCCGCTCGTCGTCGCGCAACTGCTGCAAGCCGGCTCGATCGCGTTCGCGGCCGTCGCGGTGATCTATGCGTGGCGCGGCGCGACTTCGCACGCACTGCGTTCGGCCGCGCTCGCCTGCGCAAGCCTGCTCGTGAGTCCGTACCTGTACGACTACGACCTCGCCTGGTACGGAATCGTGATCGCGTGGGCGGTGCGCCACGCGCATGCGGAAGGCTGGCGGCCGCTCGAACGCGAAGGGCTCGCGCTGCTCGCGGTGATGCCGCTTGCGGGGCTCGTCGTCGTCGAGCCGCTGCGGTTCCAGTTCCTGCCGCTCGTGACGGCGGGCGCGCTCGCCGCCATCGTGAGCCGCATCGCACGCGAGCGCCACGGCGCGCCGAGTCTGCCCGGCGACGAAGATGCGGCGGATGCGATCGATTCAATTCGTTTCATTGCGGCGCGCGGCGCGTCGGTCGCCGCCCCGCGGCACACGCGAGCGGCGCCGCCGCTTGCCGGCCGCCGCTGCTACGGGGCCCAGGGAGAACCGCCATGCGGGATCAAATAAACATACCGCTCATTTCGCTCGTCGTACCGTTCTACAACGAGGGCGACGCAGTCACGCGATTTTTCGCGGAAGTCGTGCCGTTGATGGAGCGCATCGAATCGATCCGCTTCGAGATCGTCTGCGTGAACGACGGTAGCCGCGACGACACGCTCGACCAGCTCGTCGCCGTCGGCGCGCAGGATCCGCGCGTGCGCGTGATCGACTTGACGCGCAACTTCGGCAAGGAAGCCGCGCTGACGGCGGGCCTCGACGAAGCGAACGGCGATGCGGTGATACCGATCGACGCGGACTTGCAGGATCCGCCGAGCCTGATCCCGGTGATGATCGACCATTGGCGTGAAGGCGCCGAGGTCGTCGCGGCGAAGCGCAGCAACCGCGCGTGCGACACGTTCGCGAAGCGGACCGCGGCCTCGCTCTATTACCGCGTGCACAATGCGTTGTCCGAAGTGAAGCTGCCCGTCAACGTCGGCGATTTCCGGCTGATGGACCGGCAGGTCGTCAATGCGCTGTGCAGCTTGCCGGAGCGCCGCCGCTTCATGAAGGGGCTGTTTGCATGGGTCGGCTACCGGACGGTGATCGTCGAATATCAACGCGAGGCGCGCTGCGCCGGCCATTCGAAGTTCTCCGGCTGGAAGCTCTGGAACTTCGCGCTCGAAGGGATCACGAGCTTCAGCACGGTGCCGCTGCGCAGCTGGACCTACATCGGGCTTTGCATCGCCGCGCTCGCGTTCCTGTACGGCGGCTTCATCGTCGCGCGCACGCTGTGGATGGGCAATCCGGTGCCGGGCTACGCATCGCTGATCTCGGTGATGCTGTTCATCGGCGGGATCGAGCTCGTCGGCATCGGTGTCGTCGGCGAATATGTCGGACGCATCTATTACGAATCGAAGGAGCGGCCGATCTATCTCGTGCGCCGCCGCTATCAGGCGCGCACGAAGGTGACCGCGCTGCCCGTCGGCAGCGCCGCGCCGCGTGCCGCGCACGCCGCGCGAATCGATTTCTCACGGCGGCGCACGATGCCGCGCGCCCGCGCCGAAAGCCGCTGACCGACAGGAGGACGCCATGTCACCCGAAGCTTATCTGCAGATGGCCGAAACCGAGGCCACGCACTGGTGGTTCCGTGCACGGCGCGACATCCTGCGTGCATTGCTGGCGGGGCTCGCGCTGCCGGCCGGTGCACGCATTCTCGAGATCGGCTCCGGCACGGGCGGCAATCTCGGGATGCTCGAGGCGTTCGGCGCGGTGAGCGCGCTCGAGATGGACGAAACCGCGCGCGCGCTCGCGAACCAGAAGACCGGCTGGCGATTCGACATCCGCGCGGGCCGCTGCCCGGACAACGTGCCGTTCGGCGACCAGCGCTTCGATCTGATCTGCTTCTTCGATTGCCTCGAACACATCGAAGACGACGCGGCCGCGCTGCGCCGCGTGAGCGAGCATCTCGCGCCGGGCGGCGCGATCGTCGTCACCGTGCCCGCGTACCAGTGGCTGTGGAGCGCGCACGACACGTTCCTCCATCACTACCGGCGCTATGACCGCGCGGCGCTCGCACGCTGCGCGCAGGCGGCCGGCTGCACGATCGTACGGAGTTCGTACTTCAACACGCTGCTGTTTCCGCTTGCCGTCGCCGCGCGGATGGCCGACCGGCTGCTGCATCGAGCGCGCTCGAGCGGCGACGCGATCGGACCACGTGCGGTCAACTCGACGCTCTATCGCATCTTCCGCACGGAACGAGGCTGGCTGCCGAAGCATTCGCTGCCATTCGGCATGTCGCTGTTTGCGGTCCTGACGAAGCGGGACGCGCCGCGATGAGCTTCGTCGCCGACATCGGCATCGGCGCGCGGATCGTGCGCTTCGGCGTGTCCGGCGCGTTGTCCACCGTGCTGCACGCGACGATCGCCGGCACGCTGATGGGTGCGTTCACCACGACCGCGGTGCAGGCGAATGCGATCGCGTTCGTCAGCGCGACGGGCGCGTCGTACCTGCTGAACACGCTGTGGAGTTTTTCGGCACCGCTGCGCTGGCGCAACGTCATGCGCTTCCTGATCGTGTCGGCGGCCGGATTGATGCTGACGATGGCGATCTCGCGCGGCGTGCAGGCGCTCGGCGTCGCGGCCGCGTGGAGCATCGCGGCCGTCGTCGTGCTCGTGCCGCCGTTCACGTTCGCGATGCATCGAATCTGGACGTATCGCTGACGTCGGCGGTGTATATCGGCGCGGGCGGTGCTCTGCGCCGCTGCTCGCTGAACAGCGCGTCGAGCGCGATGCGTCTCGACGAACGGTGTCTTGCTGACGACGTAGCGGAAATGCTTGTCGATGCCGATGCCGCGATTGAGCCGCGCTTCGGCGAGGCTTGGGCCATGCGCGAGTCCACGGGCGACGAGCTTCAGCAGATAGTCGTGACCGCCGCTCGCGAGACGGCGCTCGACGCTCTCGTCGATGTCGAAGATCGCGGCGACGAAGCGGTCGAAATCTTCGCGACGAGAGGGCAAGCGTGCCTTTCATGAACACGGCTTGCGTGGTGCCGAGCGTTTCGAAGCGGATCCGCGCGCCGTAGCTGGCGATGTAGCCCGCTTGCTCGAGCCGCTTCACGCGGATCTGGGCGGGCTCGGCGACAGGCCGGCCACATCGGCGAGTTCGGTTTTCGTGATTCGGCTGTTTTTTTGGGGAGTTCTGAAAGGATGCGCCAATCTATCCGATCAAGCTTGCAGTCGCGGCTCATGGCCGAACACCGGCCGGTCGTCGGGAAAGGGACGGGGCGCGCGGCGCGGCGTCGCGGCGCGCGCCCGCCGGGCGCGTCGACTCGCCGGCTCGCGGGCATGCCGTCGACCGTGCGCATGCTACCCACGTCGCGCCCAGGCTGCGTCGTCAAAGTGCGCCGAAAAAAGCGTGCGCGCCGTGTTTCGGTTCCCGCAGGCTGTATTTTGTGCTGAGCGGTTCGTCCGGCGGGTGAGCAGACCGCGCCGACTCAGCGCTTGCTGAGCAAAATGCGCCCGGCGGCGTGCGGTCGCGCCGTCGATGCCCGCGTTCGGCTCGAAAGCGCCGCGCTGCACGGTACCGCGCCATGCCGCGCCCGGTCGCTCGATCGCGCGCTCGTCGCACTGTCACGGACTCCATATCAGATACGCGGCACCCGGCGCCCGGCTTCGGGTGTCCGTCGCGTCGCGCTCTGCATCGTCCGGCATCGTTCGTGCGCCGTTCGACTCCTTTCATCCGAATCTCCCGTTTTCGGCACGTCGCCTGGCTGACGATCCCGAATTGCCTGAAGAGCGGCTCCGGCGCGTTCACGGACGGCGGCGGCTCTGCCGCTCGATTGCATACGTGGATCAGGGTTATACCGGCGAAGCGGCTCAGCTGGCAGCGCAAAACCACGGCATTGAATTGGAAGTGGCCAAGCATACCGAGGCCAAACGCGGATTCGTGCTGCTGCCCAGACGCTGGGTGGTCGAGCGCAGCTTCGCGTGGGCCACGCGTTTTCGCCGCCTCGCGCGTGACTATGAACGCTGGCCCCAAACGCTGGCGGGATTCCGTTTCCTCGCCTTCACCTGTCTGATGCTGACAAAAATCATCGACCTCGTCCATATAGGTTCATGACATCTATAGTATTACTGTGTCACAAAGTAATTCGTGGATTGGCTTGTTCGCAGCATGGGCAACGCGCGAGTCTGGCGATGAGCGCCGAGGCGATGTGATGGCGCAGTGCAGTAATCGAATCAGGAACGTGACGCTGGGCGCGCTGGGCTTCCCCGTGGAATGTAATCTTCGGGTAGTGCAAAGACTTGGCGTGCGACGGCGTTTTTTGTAGCGCCGGGCGTCTTGCCGGCGGCGATTCGTTCAGCGACGAGAAACCCGTAAGCCGCGATGCTCAGGACCGCATGATGGTGGAATCCGCGCCAGCCACGGCCCTCGTAGTGGCCGAGACCCAGGTTCTGTTTCAGATCCTGATAGTCACGCTCGATGCGCCAGCGCATGTGTGCTTTGGCCACCAGTTCGGTTAATGGGATATCCGGCGGCAGCGTGGAGAGGAAATATTTCAGCGGCTCGGCATCGCCCGCGAGCCACTCGATCAACAACCATTGCTCAGCATGCAAACGGGCGCGGCCCCGGTCGCCTCCGGCGTGGCATACCCGTACTGCGGCAAATCGACCGCTGAGCATGTTGTTGCTGCCTTCGCGCCAGCGTACCGTCTGGAATACGGTTTCAGGCAGCGCGCGGGCCAGATCCTTGACCTTCATTGGCTTGCGCTGCGCTATTTCCCGCAGCCTCACGGGCGGGCGGCCACGACCATCATAGGGCTCAGTCGGCAGCGGTTCGATGCCGGGCGGCCAGACAACCACTGCCGATGTGATGCCCACGACATAGTCCAACCCCAGTTCGCCCAGACGCTGACGAAAAGAGGTGTCGACTCCATAACCTGCATCGGCCAGCACACAGTGCCGCGGTGCGCCTGCGGCCAGCAGGGCTTCCAGTTGTTGCAGGGCAATTTCCGTCTTCGTGGCAAATGTCACCTCCGGCGGCACGCCGGCCTTTTTACGCCGCTGCGCATCCTCAGCCCACTCCTGAGGCAGATACAGGCGCCACGCCACCGGGATGCTCGCCTGCTCGTTCGCCAGTGAAATGCTCACCGCGACCTGGCAGTTGTCCTGCTTGCCCGATACGCCGCAATACTGCCGCGCTACACCAACCGAATGCTTACCTTTCTTCGGAAAACCCGTGTCGTCAATGATCCAGAAGCCGCCTGTCGAGAAATTCATTTTCGGAACCACCCACTGACAGACCCTGCGCAACATCTCGTCGTCGGACCATTCCGCTTTCGCGACAAAGTGATGCAGAGCTTGGTGACGTGCGCTGACATGCAGCGGGTCGATTCCTGCGGCCATCGGCTCAACGCTCTTGCGCGACAGCGGCAACATCAATCCCGTGCAATAACCATGCAGCCCGGCACGCCGATCCGCGTGCCCGAGACCCGCCGCCAAATGCTCCATGTATCGCTCAAACCGCTCGCTCGCGCTCATCGCTTCTCATGAACAGTGCCAAGGTACGCTCATTATATATTTTTTGTGACACAGTAATGATATTTCGACGCGGCCCCTTCACTATCACTCAGTTGTGCCTCGACCAGTCGCAACACCGCCTGCGACTGAAAATTCGCCGCCAACTGATCGAGCTTATCCACCAAGGGCTGGTAGCAGGCATCGACTTTGACGATCTGCACCGCGCGACGACGCAGTTCGCCAAGTTTGCCCGCCAACGCCAGGGGCAAACGCGCTCTTAGGTCTGGAGTCAGAGTGCGAGCAGATAATCTCCAGGCCAGCCGAACAGCGGATCAGCTGCGAAGCCACGGAGGTTCAGAGGGCGATTCGGTTGAATGCAGCAGTAACCTTCGATGGTGCTGTCGAGCGTACCGGTCTTGTCCAGGATGATTGACGGGTGCAATCTGCGCACGACGACAGACGGGTCCCACGTCGTTTCCTTGCCGCGCCAGCGCGCGCCTTCCTTGATGAACGACGCGCGTATGGTCGTACAACTGCGACTCGTATTTGAACTTACAGCCCAATCCGAGTCGAAGCGGGCGCGAATCTCGATTGCACAACGTCCGGTGCAGCCGACCACGCGCTCCGCTCCCAGCGTCCGTCGTACTTCGACAACCGTGTCGCGGCGGCCGGTGACGATTGCAAGTGCGACCTGCGGCGGCGGGGTCTGCTTGAGCAGGTTTTTTGCATCGCTTCGCGCTGGACAGAGACTGCGGTTCATCCCGAGAGCTTTCGCTATCTTTGCAACTACCCGGCCGCCCGTGATGACATTTTCCCGACTGAATGCGCACATAACCGGAAGGCGTAGAAAAGCAAAGGGCAATGCACGGCGTATGATGTGCAAAGCAAATCCGTAACCGGGCAATAGCGAAAGCACCAAGCCATCGTCACTGGATTTTGTCCCAGCGGCGTTGCAAGCCATGAGTTTGCGATACGACCACGCTTTCAACTCAAGCAGTTCAGCGGTAAGCGTTTGGCGCCATATCGAGATCGGCATGCGCGAGTCTCTGGTCGCCAGAAGCAGGTTTTCCAATGCGGGTTGATCGTCCAGAAGCGTTTCGAGGGCGGCCAGCGCGTCCAAGTCGAGTTGACGCGCCCGAAGTGTATCGAGCGGTGCCGAATGGTTAACCGATCCACCCGATTCGCTGCGCAACTGAGGCCTCGTGTACGTAATGATCTGCGATTCCATCAAGGAAGCTCCAAGCCAGTTGTCCGATCAGTGCGCCATGTTCCAACGTCATCGGTTCCAGAGTGTACGGGCTGAGGAGCGTCGCAAGTTCGTCGGCGTCGTCGCAGTGTCCACAATCCCGATCGATGTGGTCGTGGTCGCGCATCCCGACAATGATCTGTGCGGCTCGCGCAGAGGTCTTCCCGACTGCCTCATAGAACGCATCGCTGTTGTCCCGCAAGGACCCCTGCAAACAGATCTGCGCCAGGCAGTAGGCTTTCCAGTCGGCCCGTGCCGCGTCGACCAGCGCGCCGACAAAAGATCTCGTGGTCGGAAGCGGACGCCAAGCTGCGAGATTGACACCTTCGGGCAAATGACGTTCCAGAATCGACGCGTGACCCTGCTCTTCCTTCATATGGTGCACCATCCAGTTTCTGATGCGCTGGTCGGGGCACGATGCGATCACGTTGGCGTTATGACGGGCGGCAGCCCGCAAATAGAAGATGTTCTCCACGATCCAACCCGTCGCGAGTGCAACGGCAGACTTGCCCTTTGCGCTGAGCATCAGATCCCACAGTCGGTGACCATCGATCAGACGCACCCAGTCCCGCGCATGGGTGGGCATAGGATGCACGTCAGGATGCCAACCGGAAGCTGCAAGTTCGCCAAGCGCGCGCGGAACGTCCGCCGGTGGCGCCTTTTCCAACAGAACCACGCTCGACAGCGCGGCGCGAACCGCAAATGTTTGATTCGCCGCGTAAGCCGTTGCATGCATGACACTTGCGGGCCAAACCGGAATGCCCGACCAGAAGCGGTCGCGATGCGCCGCCTGTTCATCGGTTCTTCTAGCGCCCGCATCGTCTTGGGAAAGCAGCAGCACGGCCATGCCCGAGCTTCCTTGCTGAAACGCGGAGAACCAGCGGAACAGCATTTCGGCAACCAGTGTGCTGGCGTTCAACGCGTTCGCAAGCCGGTCAGCGTGGACGGTCGGACCGAGCGCACGCAGAACCTCGCGCCAGGTTCGACCATGGCCAAGTTCATAATCTACGGCGACATGGCGCTTGAATGCCTCGACAGTCGATGCGGGCAACAGACGGCGCTGCACCAGCATGTCGTGCCACTGCAGGACGCAATCTCGATTGTTTGCGGTCGATTCCAACAGGCCGGAGCAGACCGCAGCGGAAAGAGGGTCGTGAGTTGCCACGTCACGCATCAGATGGATCAGCTCAATGGTGCGCGGATCGGGGCGAACCGATCGGGCTGTTTCGGCAGACACGCCCAATGTCTCAAGCGCATGCTCGAAGTAAATCGCATGATTGCTTTCTTCAAGCAGGTGGCGGGCAAGGATCTCTGTGATATCGCCGTCGGGATAACTGCAGGAAATGCCTGGGGCCATGCGGGCGGGAGCTGCCGCGAGATAATGCCGAGTTTCGATGAGGTAAGCGAGGAGTGGCTCGATGATATTCTCGCCAGAACGGAACTGTTCCCACAGAGGATGGGAGAACAGATAGTCCATAGCCGCATCGAATTGCTCTTCGATAATTGTCTCGGCGATCTCGATGGGAAGATCATGTTCGATCAGGCTTAGGTCGAGCGTCCGGCCGATGCGCGTGACAAGCTCAGGTTGAGGCGCCTCGCCATTGCCAATCAGTAAATTATCGATTCTGAAAACCCGCTTTCCCGAAATGTCCAAAAAAAACGGGACTGTTCGCCGAAGCTCCATCGCTATTTCCCCTTGCCGCAGGCGCCGAGGGACCATGGCGCCTGCGCGAGCTGAAGATGATCATTCGACGACTGCGGCACGCAACGCGGAAGCGGCTCGCTCAGTGGCGACGACGATCGCCTCGAGTTGCTGAATATCTTCCTCGCTAAGTTTTCCTTGGCGCAGGCGCGTTTTGACTTCGGCGAGCTTTTCGCGAGTCGGGAATTCAGTAATCTTTGAACTTTTTTGCTCCATGGCATTTCTCCTTTAGCTCGTGTTCGCGATGCCGGATGGCGCGTCGCTCTAGAAGCATAGAGCCTCTGGGATGAATATGCCAAATGTAAAAACCGATTTGACTTGCGAAACTTAAGTTTCAATTTTTCGATGGATTGATGATGAATGTGAGAAATTGTTGTAAAAATGTTTTATTTTGAGAAATAAATATTTATTTGTTCATTTCGGTAATTGCGGGATTGCTTGTTAGGGTATTCGATTTCATAAAAATGTACTTCGATATCGTCTTGAATTTCCATGCGTGCGTGCTAGTGTTGAATGGCTTCGGGCGTGCTTCGCGTCGTCGTCTGTCAGTGACGCGAAACGTCAGTTACGGAAGGAGCGCCTTGATTTTATGAATGACCAATAGGCTGACCCACCTTGCGATCCGAAAATAACGTTGCTTTTCTTCGTTTTAAAGGTGCTTTAATTCAATTGCGTAAACTAAGGAGAGTGAAAATGAGTGAATCCAGCGCAAAAGTTTCTGAATTGGGGGCAAGTGATCCGGCAGTGAATCTTGCAAAGAATCTGTCGACGGATCTTGCGCGCAACCTTGCGGAAGATTTGGGACGGAATTTCGCCCAGGATCTGTCTCGCAATCTGGCTCAGGATCTGGGACGAAATCTGGCGCAAGATCTGGCCCGCAATCTGGTGCACGATCTGAGCCGCAACTTCGCCCACGATATCTCCCGCAACCTTGCCCAAGATCTTGCGCGCAACGTCGCGCAAGATCTGAGCAGAAATCTTGGGCAGGAAGTAACGCGCAATGCGGCGACCGATGTGAGCCGCAATCTGGCCCAAGACCTGGCGCGCAACGTGGCAACCGACATCAGCCGCAATCTGGCCCAAGATCTGGCGCGAAACGTGGCAACCGACATCGGCCGCAATCTCGCCCAGGATCTGGGTCGAAATCTGGCGCAGGATCTGAGTCGTAATCTGGCCCAAGACCTTGCCAAGGCGCAGTACAAGGCTTGATTGATTTCGCGATCAGCTTGGCCTGATCACGGAATTCACATGCTCGAGTCGCTCGTGCCGAGCGCTCGAGCATTAACGGCGTGTAGATGCCCGATTGCCATCTCGGAGTTCAATACGGCATCAAGCAACGCTTCTTCGCTGTTCGCGTGGTAGTGCGTACACGGGTGACGTTGAACTCGTGGCACTCACTGTGTGTACCGCACTGCAGCGTCGCTGCCGCTTTCGCAATCGGACTATCGGTCGAGTTTGGGCGTGGACGTGCGTCCGGATACGCCCGGTGCAGCATCCATTCTGTTGACGGAAGGCAAAGCCCTGAGTGCGGGCAGATGGTTTCCATCGTGCGTCGCGACAAAAACGAAAGCATTTTTTGCCGGATGTGTTGACTCAACCTCTTCGATTCTCGATAGGTGACTCCATATGGCAACAGACAACGCCCCGTTCACATTCTCCGATCTGATTGCCCCGCTCAGTGCAGATCAGTTCTTTTCCGAATATTGGGAAGCGAAGCCGATGCATCTCTCGAGGGGACATCAAAGGCACTACGCGCAATTGATTTCGGCGGGCGATGTTGAAACCATGCTAGCCAAGCACGACATTCGCCATCCGGGAATCCGGCTCGCGAAAGCGGGCCGCTATCTTGCCCCTGACACTTATTCAATAGATTTGCACTATGGAGACGATCTGTTTCGCGGCGTTCCTGATCTCGATACGGTATACGCTCACTATCGGACCGGCGCCTCAGTGATCTTGCCGGCCCTCCATCGAACGTGGCCCCCGCTGAATCTGCTTTGCGCCGCCATGGAGGCCGAACTCAATCATGTGGTGCACACCAACCTGTATATGACTCCAGGCGGCACGTCGGGGTTTTCCGCGCACTACGATGCTCATGAAGTGTTCATTTTGCAGATCGATGGCCTAAAGCACTGGCGAGTGTACGAGCCGCCTCTACTGCTTCCACACCATACGCAACCCTTTTCTCCCGCGGGATATCAGCTGCCCAAGCCCATGCTCGAAATCGATCTCATGCCGGGCGACGTTCTGTACCTGCCGCGTGGCTATGTTCACGATACGCTTACGAGCAGCGCCCATTCGGTCCATGTCACGCTTGGCATCAGTGTCTACACGTGGGTCGAATTGATCGCCGAAACACTGGCTGCCTGCAAGGAGCGAGTCGATCTTCGTCGGGCTTTGCCGCCCGGCTTTGCAAACAATCCGGAATCCGTTGCACATCTGGCATCGTCGCTCCACGAGATTCTCGGTACACTCCAATCCCTCGTTGAACCGCAGACCGTAGTCGATACCTTTACGAGAAAAGTGGCGCGCGGCACAATCAGGCGACGCGGTTTCTTCAAACCTCAGGCGACAACCATTGGATCCGATACGCGCCTTTATCGGCTGCCACCCGGTCGATTCCACGTTTCTCAAAACGAAGATCAGATCGTGCTTACCTTTGACGGCAAATCGATGACTTTGCCGGGTTATGTGCGCGACGCGATCGCCACCATCACGGAAAGCGAGTCGTTTCTGGTCCGGGATCTGGCGTCCGGACTCGGCATGGACGGTTCCGTAACGTTGGCGCACGCGCTCTTTCTTGCAGGGTTCGTCGCAGCGGCGCTAGAGCCGACGGGCACGTGATGTTTCAATGGGGTTGGGGCGTAAGGGGGGCGTGCGGATTCGGGCAGTTGGACCAAGAAGAGGTGAAGGGACTGCTTCTGTTTCATGGAGCCGGTTAGCATTATCTTCAGGATAGGCAGACCAAGGAGACGGATAAGCCAATTATTGGCGACGAACGCGGGCGCTGATCGAATCGCTCCTGCCGCCAGCGAAGCCGTGCGGCTTCAAGTACCCGGGCCGCAAGCGAGTGCTGGACCTGGCGGTATTGACGGACGTCCTGTTCGTGCTGAGGGCAGGTATCGGTTTGCGCGGCTTGCCTGCGGAGATGGGGGGCGGTTCTGTAATGATTTGCGAGACCTGCGCAGGCTAAGCGGCTAACGGGAATACCACCGCCGGCGTTTTCATCTTCAGCGCTTGTTGGGACGTCGATGGTTGCAGAGCTGAATCCGGCCGGCAATCACGTGGCAGGCATGCAGCCGTGTCTATCGTGATGGCCTGCAATCAGGAGATAGACGTATCGCCGATAGGCAAGGTGCGTGGCGAATTGCTGAATCGGGAATGGTTCCGTGCCGTGCCGAGGTCAAGGTACTCAGCCGCCAACGCCAATATGCGTGAAGGGGACAACCGGCTTCATGAACGAGCGTATTTCCACGACTTTCTCGAACACGCAGTCCCACCGCACTGATGAAATGCCCTTCGATCAGCCGCTTGCGATTGCAGGCGGTTGATCGATGTCTACCCTTCCCAGGCCCCGCCGGCGCTCGACCTCGATCGGCTCGCGTTCGTCCGGATCGACGTGCAGTCGCGTGATCGTCGCGATCGGCAGGGCCCTCGGCGCGCAAGCGCAGCGCCGTCAGTTCACTCCAGCGGCGCTCCACGCGCGCGCGACCGTTGCGCTCTCAACCGAATTCACGCCGTACAGGTCATTCGCCGCCTGGATCGATGCGCGCCTTGCGCTCGGGTAGCTGGAGTTGGTGGTCAGGTACACGGTCAGCGTCCGGTACCAGATCTTGCCGGCTTTGTCGCGACCGACGCCGCTGAAGCCGGTGTCGCCGTTGCAGACCAGTTGGCTCTTCGACAGTCCGGTGTCGGTCGCCGGCGCGACCGGGCCTTCCGACAGCAGATAGAAGAAGCGGTTGCCGACGCCCGACGAGTAGTGCGGATCGTGGCGCGGATTGAACCACGAGAAGCCGCCGGACGGATAGCAACTGTATGACCGGCCGTCGAGATCCTGCTTGTACATCTTGCGCAGGCCGCCGCTCGTCACGCGCGCGCCGATCACGTAGTTGCCCGGATCGTTCGGGTTGGCCGCGTAGAACTTGACGAGCGCGCCGAAAATGTCGGACGTCGACTCGTTAAGACCACCCGCATCGCCTGAATAGTTCAGGTTCGCGGTGGCTTCGGTTACGCCGTGGCTCATCTCGTGCCCGGCCACGTCGATCGACACGACTGGCTTCGGCAGGCGGCTGCCCGGCTCGCCGTCGCCGTACGCCATCACGCGCGACGACAGCCATGCCGCGTTCGCGCCGGTCGTGCCGCTGCCGGTGTTGAATACCACGTGGGCGTAGCTCTTCACACCGCGGCCGTCGTTGAAGATGCCGTTGCGGTTGTGCGTGGTCTTGTAGTAGTCCCAGGTCAGCGCGAGGCCGTAGTCGATGTCGGCTGCGACGGTCTGCCGGTCGCTGGTCGTGTTGTTGCCCCACACGTTCGTGCTGCTCGTGAAGATCGGCAGATCGGTGGCCCGCTCGACGTCGTCCGAGCTCAGGCCGCGGCCGTCGTACACCGAGCCGCTGCCGCGGGTCGGATCGAGCATCCGGTACGCGTTCGCGCCGGTCTGGTCGGTCGTCAGCGACAGGTCGCCGTAGTACAGCGAACGGCCGGTGCCGGTCGCGGAGGCGGTCTTGATCAGGTCCTGCGCATCGAGCACGTTGCCCGTGCGCGCGTCGACGTAGTAGAGCACGGCTTCGCCGTGGATGTCGGTCGCCTTGCCATACACGCGCACCGCGTAGGCGAGCGTCGGCGCGACGTCGCGCGCGAACACGACGAGATCCGCGCCCTCGACGCGGCGCACATCCGCGCCGAAGCGCGCGGACGCGACGCGTCGGGCCGCGTCCGCGCCTACGTCGGGCGCGTTGCGCACCACGAAGCGGTCGCCGACCTTGCCGATCTTGCCGGCGAGATTGATCGGCGTGGGCTGGGTCAGGTTCGCCTGCTTCAGTTGCCCCTGGCTCGAGTGGACGACGACGTCGCCGCCGATCACGGGCAGACCCGCGTAGAAGCGGTCGAAGCGCACGTGCTCGGTGCCGTCGGGGTCGATGATCACGTCGCGCACCTGGAACTGGTCGCCCTCCACCGGCGCGCTCGCCTGCGCGGCCGCGAACTTCAGCGTGCGCGCGGCGCTGCCTGCGGCCAGGTTGAAAGCGACCGGGTTCTGCTGGATCAGTTGCAGCGCCCGGTCGACTGCGGCCTGTTGGTCGCCGGCGTGCGCAAACGCGCTGAGACTGGCGAGGGAAATCGCAGTGACGGACAGCAGGCAAGATAGTTTCTTCATGTAGTCCTCCAGATAACGAATACGTAATTATTGAAAACGTATTGAGAGCAAGTACTAAACATGAGGGGTGCTGCGAACTGCAAAGGCATGCTAGGAGGTTAAATTAATATTTACAAGATAATTACCAATAAATTAAATTTTCATTGTGCCGGAATGAATCGAGTCAGGTGTTGGTGAGAAATTTGAAATGATCTCGTGCGGTGCGGCGGGCGCGGCGGGCGCGTCGGTGACACGGAGTCGGCGGCATGCGCCGAGCGAGCGTCAGGCGATTCGATCGTGGAGTGGCGTTGCGTGCGATGCGGCTCGAGCGAAACTTCAGGTGTGCTTGCAGACCAATAACGGCGGTCATGTTTTATTTCATTGGACATTCATTTCAATTGTTAATGGTATTTAGTGAATATTCAATTGACTTATAAAGGCGCGTTTGTCGATTCAGGCGGCCTTGATTTTCGAATGGGCGGCGGATGTCCGGCGAACTGGCCGGCGAACGAATGGCGAAATTGATTTGAAGCGCGAAACGGCGCGGCGTCCGATGACATGCAAAAAATGCGGCTCATCGCATGACGCGATGGCCGTCAACGGCGGACACCGAGGGAATATCCGTAGACACACGTGAGATCCCGCGCCGGATGCGTCCAGCGCGGGGAAGGTCAGTTTCTGCCGGTGATGCTGAGCGCACCGCAGGGGTTCGGCTTGAGCTACACCTTGCCGGCGGCCGGCTTCGTCGCGTCGAATTCGACTGCATGCCGCTGCGCTCGCCGATCTTCACGCTGCTGCCGTCGCGGGATAGCTGGTCAGCGAGCTGCTTGCTACAGACCGCGGGACAGGCGGTCTCCGTGGCGAGCGGCACTGGCGAATCCAGGTGTGACGGTAATACCTATGGCACGTCTCCGTCGTAGATGTGACGATGAGTAAAGCGGGATACCGCGGTCCGGCAAGCGAGATGCCTCGCGTGACGCAGTTCGCGATGGTGAACGGAGTGCTGGTCCGCGATGCAGCATGTAAAGCAGGCGATTGCGCGACAACCTGTCGCTCCTCGCGGGAAAAATCGAGCGGAAACGGTTCGATCGGGCGTCGTTGCAACGAATGCCGAATCAATGCGCGAGTACGGCGGGAGACTTGCCGGGACAATCGCCGCGGCGGGTTCCGAATCGCCACCGATCCTCGTGGCCACTGGCGAACGAGTCGAAATACCGCCGCGCGTTGTCTACGGATGAAAACTCATTGTCGGTTCCGGCCCGGTATCATGTCGATGGCATACCTTGTTGAATCCGTGCGGGAGGAGAGCGTCGTGCATGTCGGTGAGCGTTTCAACAGCATTACCCATCTCGTTGGTGCAGTGCTGTCGGTGGTGGGGCTGGTGACGCTCGTGACGATGGGCGCGCTCGACGGCGACGCGTACAAGGTCGTGAGCTTCAGCGTGTACGGTGCGATGCTGTGCGTGCTCTATGCCATCTCGACGCTTTACCACAGCGTGCGCAGCCCGCGCCTGAAAGCCATTCTGCAGAAATGCGATCATTCGGCGATCTACCTGCTGATCGCCGGCAGCTATACCCCGTTCACGCTCGTCACGTTGCGCGGACCGTGGGGCTGGTCGCTATTCGGCGTCAGCTGGGGGCTCGCCGCTCTGGGCATCGTGCAGGAACTCACGCTCGGGCGGCGCACCCGCATTGTTTCGATGACGCTGTATGTCCTGATGGGATGGCTCGCGCTCGTCGCCATCCGCCCGCTGATCCATGCGTTACCGGCAGAGGGCACCGCCTGGCTCGTGGCTGGCGGCGTCATCTACAGCGCCGGCATCTACTTCTTCATCAACGATGAGCGCATCCGCCATGGGCATGGCATCTGGCATCTGTTCGTGCTGGCGGGCAGCCTGTGTCAATTCGTCAGCGTCGCGCGCTACGTTGCATGACGTACCGGCGATCATGAACGCCGGGTTGGCTGCCTGACGAAAAGCTGTCGTCCGCTTTGACGGTCCTTGCCCGCGTGACGGCGACAACGGTCGGTCTCGGGACGAAGCGGACCTCACGCGGCGGGAGGTCATCGATGTGGGCGGACGTGTGCGAGCGACGTCGCGCCGCATGCGATGAATGGCCGCTTACGGGAATGGCATCGATCTCGAGATCGGGATTGGCGGGATACGACACGCCGCATGCGGGTCAGGGGTTGCCTGTCGATGTTTCTTTCCAAGAACGACTTCTTCGAGCGTTTCATCGTCCAAGGACATCTGTTTTGAGGCGAGCGGAGCCGGCGTACCTCGGAGAAGATGTTTAATGGGGCGCTTCATGGAATGCCGAAGACGACTTTTCCGAAAGCCCCAACGCCGATAGCGTGCCGGGAGCCAGGCAATCGCACGCTTCGCGCCGCGTGACTGTCCGGCCGCTAGAACAACCGCCCCTGCCCCGAGATCACTGACTCGAAATCATCGCGCAGAAACGGGAGAATCGCGTCGGCGACGGGCTGCAACTGGCGGCTCACGTAGAACGTGTAATCGATCGGCGCACGCGGCGTCTCGAGCGGCTCGGGACCCGCCGCCGTCATCACGTAGCTGATCCATCCGCCATGCTGGTACTGGAGCGGGCGTCCCTGTTCGCGATTGAATGCGTCGGCAACGCGTGCGGCGCGGACGTGCGGCGGGACGTTGCGCTGGTAATCGCCCAGTGGCCGGCGCAGTCGTTTCCGATAGATCAGCAACGCATCGAATTCGCCGGCGAGCGTGCGGCGCACGTATTCCCGAATGAAGTCATGGTACGGCTCCCGCTTGAAGACCAGCCGATATAGCTCCCGCTGGAACCGCTGGGCCAACGGAGTCCAGTCGGTCCGCACGGTCTCGAGGCCCTTGAACACGAGTTCCTCGCCGCCGTCCGGTGCGACGGTTAGACCGGCGTAGCGCTTCTTGCTGCCTTCCTCCGTGCCGCGAACGGTCGGCATCAGGAATCGGTGGTAGTGCCGCTCGTATTGGATCTCGAGTGCGCTGTCGAGTCCGAAGCGGGCCTGCAGATGCGTCTGCCACCAGCGATTGATGTGGCCGACGAGCGCGCGGCCGATGCGATCGGCTTCTTCGCTGGCGTGCGGGCATTTCAGCCAGACGAACGTCGAGTCGGTGTCGCCGTAGATGACGTCGTAACCCTGCGCCTCGATGAGCTTGCGCGTCTCGTGCATGATCTCGTGACCGCGCATCGTGATCGACGACGCGAGCCTCGGATCGAAGAACCGGCATCCGGACGAACCGAGCACGCCGTAGAACGCGTTCATGATGATCTTCAGGGCCTGCGACAGCGGCTGATTGCGCTGGCGCTTCGCGAGCTCGCGGCTTTCCCAGACGCGACGCACGATGTCCGGCAGGCAATGGCGGCTGCGCGAGAAGCGGGCGCCGAGAAAACCGGGCACCGATTCGCTGTCGTCGGGATGGCTGATGCCCTCGATGAGCCCGACCGGATCGATCAGGAAACTGCGGATGATCGACGGATACAGGCTTTTGTAGTCGAGCACGAGGACCGAATCGTAGAGTCCGGGCCGCGAATCCATCACGAAGCCGCCGGGGCTCGTCTGTCCGGTCACGTCGCCGAGATTCGGCGCGACGTAGCCCAGCCGGTGCATCTTCGGCATGTACAGATGCGTGAACGCCGCGACCGATCCGCCGATGCGGTCCGCCGGCAGTCCGGTGACGGTCGCGCGTTCGAGCATGAACGGCAGTAGATCCGCTTTCTCGAAAATGCGCGTGACGAGCTCGCAGTCCTTCAGGTTGTAGCGAGCGAGCGCGGGCTTGTCGTGATCGAACCGGCGCTGGATTTCGTCCATGCGCTGGTACGGGTTGTCGATCGCCTTTCCTTCGCCGAGCAGCGATTGCGCGACATATTCGAGACTGAATGACGGGAAGGTCCAGGTCGCGGATTTCAGCGCGTCGATGCCGTCGATCACGAGCCGCCCGGCCGCCGTCGCGAAGAAATGATCGGGCTGCTGGCCGTGCGCCCGCCAGTCGAGCACGCTGCCGCCGCGTCCGAGCCGCAGCGGAACCCGATGCTGCTCGGCGTGCGCATGCAGCACGCGCAGGTCGAATTGCACGAGATTCCAGCCGATGATCACGTCGGGATCGTGCCGCGCGAGCCAGTCGTTCAGCCGCTCGATCAGCGCGGGCCGGCTTTCGCAGTATTCCAGCAGAAAATCGACGTTGCCGTTGCCGTTGCCGTTGCCATCGCCATCGCCATCGCCATCGCCATCGCCGTTGGCCGGGCCGAGCATGAAGACCTGCCGCTGTCCGCATCCCTCGAGCGCGATCGAGTAGAGCTCGCTCTGGGCGCTCGTTTCGATGTCGAGCGACACGCATCGCAGTGTCGGGCGATAGTCGCTGCCGGTTTTCAGCTCGCCGTCGAGTAGTGTGCCGTCGCTGTCCGGCACCCCACGGAATCGGACCGGCGCTGTGATGAAGCGCTCCATCATGTAGCGCTCCGGCGGAAGGACATCGGACTCGTAGACGTCGACGCCCGACTGGTTCAGGCGCTTCTTCAGGGCGGCGAGATGGCGGTATCGACGGCAATAGAGACCGACGACCGGGCGTCGGCGGAAGTCGCGCAGCGGGAGGGGGCGCAACACGGCGTCGGTGTCGCCGTTCAGCGTGCGTTCGGCCTGTTCCTGTTGCTCGGCGGGGATGAACGCGACCGATTCCTGCGTGCGCAAGCGGACCCGGCGCGGGCCGCGCTCGGTCGCCAGCCAGAACTCGACCTCGGTGCCCTTTGCCGTATCCCGCCAGTGGCGGGTGAGAATGAAGCCCTGTTCGAATTCCGTCAAACCATACTCTCGCTATCGACACGCAGCCGCGGGATTGTAGCGCCGGCGGCGGGGCGCGGCACGCGACGGCGCGCGGATTCGGATTTCGTCGGCTGATTGCGAGGCGAGGCGGCGCTCGTCGTCAGTGACGGCGGGCGTATGCCACATGCGGCTGCCGGAGGGTTCCGGCTGGGGCCGTTGCCGCGAAGGTTCATGAAGCCGCATACACGACAGGCTCTATGCGCTTGCACGATATATCGCATGCAACGCGCATCGGGCTCGTGCATCCGCCCGATGAATCCCCGGCGCGACATCCATACCATACGACTCACACGATATGAATGATCCGGAGACGCGTATGGACCACCCCTCTTCCGTTGCGGCGCGACCCGCGTCGGATCCGCTGAACGACGGCTATCGCAAGGTCACGTTCCGGCTGATCCCGCTGATCTTCGTCTGCTACCTGTTCAACTACCTCGACCGCGTCAACGTCGGCTTCGCGAAGCTGCAGATGCTGAGCGACCTGCAGATGAGCGAAACCGTCTACGGTCTCGGCGCGGGCATCTTCTTCGTCGGCTACGTGCTCGCGGGCGTGCCGAGCAATCTGATTTTGCGGCGCGTCGGCGCGCGCGTGTGGATCGCGATCATCATGGTCGCGTGGGGCGCGCTGTCCTCGTCGCTGCTGTTCGTGAAGACGCCGGCATCGTTCTACACGCTGCGCTTCCTTACCGGCATCGCGGAAGCCGGCTTCTTTCCGGGCATGGTGCTCTATCTGACGCAATGGTTCAGCGCCGAGCATCGCGGTCGCGCGATCGCGCTCTTCATGTCGGCGATTCCGATCTCCGGCGTGATCGGCGGCCCGCTGTCCGGCTGGATGCTCGACCACTTCTCGGTCGGGCAAGGCGGACTCGCGGGCTGGCAGTGGCTGTTCCTCTTGCAGGGCGCGCCGACGATCCTGCTCGGCGTCGCGGTGTTCGCGTTCCTGCAGGACCGGATCGACGACGCGCGCTGGCTGTCGGACGACGAGAAGGCGGCGCTCAGCCGCGCGCTCACGATCACCGCGACCGATGCCGCCCGGTCGTCGTCCGGACAGCCGCAGCGGATGCGCGACATCCTGTGCAACGCCGCCGTCTGGAAATTCGGCATCGTCTATTTCAGCATCCAGATGGGCGTGTACGCGATCAACTTCTGGCTGCCGTCGATCATCCGTTCGCTCGGCGTCGGCGGCAGCGGCGCCGTCGGCTGGTTGAGCGCGATCCCCTATCTGTTCGCGAGCATCGCGATGATCGCGGTCGGCAAATCCGCCGATGCGCGCCAGGAGCGCCGCTGGCATTTGAGTGTTCCGATGGCGGTGGGCGTCGCGGGTCTGCTGGTGGCCGCGCAGTCCGGCAATGCGATCGTGCCCGCGATGATCGGCCTCGTGCTCGCGACGGCAGGCGCGCTCACCGCGCTCGCGATGTTCTGGCCGCTGCCGACCCTGGTGCTGACGGGCACGGCGGCGGCGGGCGGCGTCGCGCTCATCAACTCGCTGGGACAGGTCGCGGGCTTCGTGAGTCCCTACATCGTCGGCTGGATCAAGGACGCGACGCAGCGCACCGATCTCGCGCTCTACATCCTGTCGAGCACGATGGTGGTGGGCATCGTCCTCGTGATGCGCACGCACGCGCGTCGCGCCGGCCGCTGAAGGGCGGAAGGCCGCGCCTTTCGCCATTGCATTCGCACGCGACAGCGTGCGTCATCGAAGAGGTTCGCTCATGAAGATCGTGATAGCTCCCGACTCGTTCAAGGAAAGCCTGACCGCGGTCGAAACGGCGCGGCAGATCGAGGCCGGGTTCCGTGAAGTGTTCGCCGACGCCGATTACCGATGCCTGCCGATCGCCGATGGCGGCGAAGGCACGGTCGACGCGCTCGTGACGGCGGCGGGCGGCGAGCGCCGCGTCGCGAACGTCGGCGATCCGCTCGGCCGTGCGACGCGCGCCGCGTTCGGCATCCTGTCCGACGGCACCGCGGTCATCGAGATGGCCGAAGCGAGCGGCCTGCATCTCGTGTCCCCCGACCTGCGCGATCCGCGCATCACGTCGAGCCGGGGCACGGGCGAGCTGATCCGCGCGGCGCTCGACGCCGGCGCGCGGCGTTTCATCGTCGGTCTCGGCGGCAGCGCGACGAACGACGGCGGCGCGGGCATGCTGCAAGCGCTCGGCGCGCATTTCGCCGACGCCGACGGCGGGCCGATCGGCGCGGGCGGCGCGCAGCTCGAGCGCCTCGCGCGCATCGACGTCGCCGGTCTCGACAGCCGGCTCGCGGATTGCGCGTTCGAAGTCGCGTGCGACGTCGACAATCCGCTCGTCGGGCCGAACGGCGCGTCGGCGGTGTTCGGCCCGCAAAAGGGCGCGACGCCCGAGATGATCGCGCATCTCGATCGCAACCTCGCGCATTTCGCGGCGATCGTCGAGCGCGACGTCGGCCGGGCCGTTGCGCAGCTACCGGGCGGGGGGGCGGCGGGCGGTCTCGGCGCGGCGATGTCCGCGTTCCTGAATGCGACGCTGCGGCCGGGCGTCGAGATCGTGACCGACGCGCTGCGGCTGCGCGACGCGATTCGCGGCGCGAGCCTCGTCGTGACGGGCGAGGGCTGCATCGACGGCCAGACGCTGCGCGGCAAGGCGCCCATCGGCGTCGCGCGCATCGCGGCGGAATGCGGGGTGCCCGTCGTCGCGATCGGCGGCGCGGTGACGGGCCAGGCCGACGCGCTGTATCGGCACGGCATCGACGCGATCTTCGCGTCCGTCAGGCGCGCGTGTACGATCGACGAAGCCCTCCGCGACGCGGCGATCAACGTTCGCTTCGCTGCCCGCAACGTCGCGGCGGCGATTCGCGTCGGCTGGCATCTCGGCCGGCACGCGTCGTCGCGGCGCGTCGCGTAGCGCACACGCATCGGCCGCCCGGTCGCCGGCCGGCCGAATTCATCCGATCCACTTCTCTGCTCTGCACACGGATATGCGAAACGAAAGCCACACCGACCGCGCGCGCCGCCGTTCGACGAAGATCGTCGCCACGCTCGGCCCGTCGAGCTCGACGGAGACCGTCATCGAGGCCCTCGCGCGCGCGGGCGCCGACGTCTTCCGCCTCAATTTCAGCCACGGCACGCACGCCGACCACGCGTCGCGTCATGCGGCCATTCGCGCGATCGAGGCGCGCCTCGGACATCCGATCGGCGTCCTGCTCGACCTGCAGGGCCCGAAGCTGCGCGTCGGGCAATTCGCGGGCGGGCGCGCGTCGATCGTCAAGGGCCGGCCGTTCGCGTTCGACATGGACTCGGCGCCCGGCGACGCGCATCGCGTGGCGCTGCCTCATCCCGAGATTTTCGACGCCGTCCGGCCGGGCCATCTGCTCCTCGTCGACGACGGCAAGCTGCGGTTCCAGGTGCAGGCCGTGTCGGCGGGACGCATCGAGGCGGTCGCGCTGCTCGATGGAATCGTGTCCGACCGCAAGGGCGTCAGCGTGCCCGACGCGACGCTCGCGATTCCGGCGCTGTCGACGAAGGATCGCGACGATCTCGCGTTCGGGCTGTCGCTCGGCGTGGACTGGGTCGCGCTGTCGTTCGTGCAGACCGCGCAGGACGTGCACGACGCGCGCGCGCTGATCGGCTCGCGCGCCGCGATCGTCGCGAAGATCGAAAAGCCGCAGGCGGTCGAGAACATCGTCGACATCGTCGACGCCGCCGACGCGGTGATGGTCGCGCGCGGCGATCTCGGCGTCGAGATGTCGCTCGAAGACGTGCCGAGCGTACAGAAGCGGATCATCCGGCTCGCGCGCGCGGCGGGCAAGCCGGTGATCGTCGCGACGCAGATGCTCGAATCGATGACGCTCGCGCCGACGCCAACGCGCGCGGAAGCGTCCGACGTCGCCGCGGCCGTCTACGACGGCGCCGACGCGGTGATGCTGTCCGCGGAATCGGCGTCGGGCCAGTATCCGGTCGAGGCGGTCGACTTCATGCGGAAAATCGTCGCGACGACCGAGGCGGATCCGATCCAGCCGCAGTTGATGAAGGCGATCGGCGCCGCGCACGCGCCGAACGCGACCGATGCGATCGGCGCGGCGATCGAAGTGGTTTCGGATACACTGCGGCTCGGCGTCGCCGTCACGTACACGGCGTCGGGCGCCACGGCGATACGCCTGTCGCGCTTGCGGCCGGGCACGGCGATCCTGAGCCTCACGCCGCGCGCCGACATCGCGCGCCGGCTGACGCTCGCATGGGGCGTCCACTCGCGCGTGGCGGGAGAGGCGGCCGGTATCGAGAACATCGTCGAGATCGCGATCGAAGCCGCACACGCGGAAGGGTTCCCGACGGACGAATGTCCGATCGTCGTGGCCGCAGGCGTACCCTTCGGACATCCCGGCTCGACGAACCTGATGCGCATCGTCTGGCCGACCGAAATGACGCGACGATAGGCTTCGGGGTCCGCGCCGGTCCCGGGGCCGCCTCGACGCCGCTCCTGCTATTCGACCTGACCGCCATGATGATCGATGCCCGGCTCGCGACTGAAATCGTCGCACGCACCGTCGAAGTGATGCCGTTCGATGTGAACGTGATGGACGCGCACGGCCTGATCCTGGCGAGCAGCGACGCCGGCCGCGTGGGCGAGATCCACGCGGGCGCGCAGCTCGCCCTCGCCCGCGAGCGCGCAGTCGAGATCGACGACGTCATGGCCGCGAATCTGAGCGGCGTGCGGCCCGGCATCAACCTGCCGCTGAGCGTGCGCGGCAGGGTTTGCGGCGTGATCGGCGTCACCGGCGAGCCGGACCTTGTCCGCCGGTTCGGCGAGCTGCTTCGCGTCACGGCGGAATTGATCCTCGAGCGCGAGCAGCTGACGCTCGAATTGCGCCGCAACGCGCGCCATCGGGAGGAGTTCGTCCTCCAGCTTCTGAGACGCACCGCCACGTCCGCCGAGCTCGAGGCATGGGCCGATCGGCTCGGCATCGACGTGCGCCTCGCGCATGCGGCGATCGTGTGCCGCCTGATCGACGTCGACGCGGACCCGGAGGCCGGGGTCAGCCAGATCGAAACGATGCAGTCGCAACTGGCGGACGAGTGGCCGCAGTTGCTGACCGCGAAGACGTCGTATCGGGAGCTTGTGATGTTCGACACGATCGATACGCGCGCCGTGCACGACAGCGCGCTGGCGAGGCATGCGGGCAAGCGGCTCGCCGCGCTGGAGAGCACGCTGCGCAAGGTCGCGACGCACCCGTTCTCGCTTGCGCTCGGCATTGCGCTCGAAGGCATCGGCGGCTTCGAACGCTCGCATCAGTGCGCGCTCGCGACGCTTCGCGTCGGCGCGGTGCGGATGCCGCAAAGGGCCGCGCATTCGTACTACGAATTCGTGCTGCCCGTGTTGCTGTCGGCGCTGTCGCAGGGCTGGCAGGCCCAGCAGCTCCGCTTGCCGCTCACGCGCCTGCTCGCGCGTGAACGGCGTTCCGGCGCGCTGCTCGAAACGTTGAAGGCGTGGTACGCGAACGACGGCCACCCGAGCGCGACGGCGGAGGCGCTCGGCATCCATCGCAACACGCTCGATTACCGGTTGCAGCAGATTCGCGATGCGACGGGTCTCGATCTCGGGGCGATGGACGATCGGCTCTGGCTGTATATCGCGCTGCAGACGATGGTGAGCAGCCCTGACGGTTCCGGGGACGACCCCGACGACAAGCGTTCGTCGACTTGAGCGGCGCGGATCGGTCCGGGCCATGAGGGGGCGGGCGAGCCGCCGTCCGGCAAAGAGCGCGGTGGCGCGTCGAACGGAACCGCGCGTACGCGCTACCCGCCCGGAATGAACGGCGCGTGTCGTTCTGCTTGATGGCTACACGAAATCGAATGTGTCGCGGCGCCGCGATAGTTCGAGCGCGAGCGTCAGCATCGTTGCATGGCGCCCGGTCCGCGCGCAATTGCGCGTCCACACGCGGCCGTTCGGCTTGCTAGGCGCACTTCATGGAATTGCACTTGTCGGGCCATGCCCTGCCGCGTCTGATCCGCTCGCATCCCTGGCCGATACAAATATTCCGATTCGGTAATTTCCCGATTTTCATAATATCCGTAAAAAATACGGATATTTTTTATGAAACTATCCATTTAAAAAATGTTGTTTTGATGTCGTTTTCTGATGGTGAATTATTTCGGTTTGGATTGAATGGTTTCGTGGAAATGAACGACTCGATGAATTGATGTGTGGATGGGTTTGTTTTGTAACAAAACACTTACTCTTATATAAACATACTCACACTAATCAAGTTTCAAATTTATTATTTTTGTCGTAGACTTCGCTTCGGTTCAATTATCCCGATTAATGCAGGGATGTCATCATCCGCAACTGGCGGCGCTTGATGACGGCGCCGGACGTTTCCGGTTTCGTTTCAATGCCTCTTGCTTGAACCGGTGCCAGCGCGTCAACGGCGCCGGAGCATCATCCGTTTGTCCCACAAAGTCTCGCCGGTCGTTGGCTGTAATCGTCCGCTCACGGTCGATGAATGGCGTTGCGCAATCCAGGCGTCGATCATTGCCGCACGGAAAAAATCGAATCGTTCAGCCTCTTCCATCAAGGTAATCGACGGATTATTTCACCAATCCAAACCGATGGTGCGCCTGATTTGAGATGAATTCGTGCATTTCAGGTTGTGGCGGCGAGCAGTGTTCGGATTCGTGCGAACAATCGAGCCCTTGCTGAATGATGAACTGAATCGTCTCACGCAGTCGAGTGTCAATCGGCTGCCGATTCGTCTTCGGATGTATCGGCGGCCAGTCAGGTAGGGATTCATCCGCAATTGTCTATCGAGGCGTCCGTGCGAACGCGCACGGACGCTTGCTCATAACTTGCACCATAAGCATGGAGTACCTGCACCATGACGACATCAACCCTCGATTCGCCGCGCCTTTCCGAACACGAGGCGCGCACCCCGTCACCGCGGCACGTGGCCGATCTGCTGTTGCGGGCCGCGCGGCTGCATCCGCACACGGGCGTCCGTTTCGTTTCGGCGGAGTCCGCGGAAAAGGGCGTATTCCTGACGTATCCCGAACTGCTCGACCAGGCGCGCCGCATATTGGGCGGCCTTCGGGCGCGCGGCTATCGGCCCGGCATGAAGGTCGCGCTGCTGCTCGAGCACGCGAACGATTTCATTCCGGCATTCTGGGCTTGCGCGCTCGGCGGATTCGTCCCGTGTCCGCTCGTGCCGATTCGCAACGACCCGGAACGCTGGGCGAAGCATCTCGCGCATGTCGACACGCTGCTCGATCACCCGCTTCTCGTCACGACCGAGGCGCTGAAGAGCGATCTGCCGTGCGGCACGCTCGCCGTCAACCTGAACGCGCTGCGCGCGGGGGTGCCCGACGAGTCGGTTCACGCCGCGCAGCCGTCGGATCCCGCGGTCTTCGTGCTCACGTCCGGCTCCACCGGCAATTCGAAGGCGGTCGTGCTCACGCACGACAACCTGCTGGCGTCGATGGCGGGCAAGAACGACCGTCAGCAGCTCACCGCCACGGACGTCACGCTCAACTGGATCTCGTTCGATCACGTCGCCGCGCTTCTGGAAGCGCACTTGCTGCCGCTCTATGTCGGCGCCGTGCAGCTTCATGTCGAGTCCGCCGCGATCCTGACCGACACGCTGCTGTTCCTGCGCCTCATCAGCCGCTATCGCGTCACGATGACGTTTTCCCCGAACTTTCTGTTCGGGCAACTGAATGCCGCGCTCGAATCGATGGGTGACGAAGCGCTCGAGGCCTTGCGCCGCACGCTCGATCTGTCGCCGTTGCGGCACATCGTGTCGGGCGGCGAAGCCATCGTCGTCGCGACCGGGCAGCGTTTCCTCGATCTCCTCGCGCCTTGCGGACTCGCTCCCAATGCGATGTGGCCGGCTTTCGGCATGACGGAGACGTGCGCCGGCTCCGTGTATTCGCGCGAATTCCCGGAAGGCGACGCCGATCGCGAGTTCGCGTCGCTCGGCCTGCCGGTCCTCGGACTGCAGATGCGCATCGCGGACGATCGCAACAATCTGCTGCCGGACGGCGAGCCCGGCGAGTTCCAGCTGCGCGGCCCGATGATCTTCCATCGCTATCACAACAACGACGAAGCCACGCGCGCCGCATTCACCGATGACGGCTGGTTCCGCACCGGCGATCTCGGACGCATCGAGAACGGCAGGCTCTGGCTCGTCGGCCGCAGCAAGGACAGCGTCATCGTCAACGGCGTCAATTACTTCAGCCACGAACTCGAAACGACGCTCGAGGAGCTGGACGGCATCAAGCGCTCTTTCGTCGCGGCATTTCCGACGCGCAACAGCGGCGACGAATCGGAGCAGCTCGTCGTGACGTTCACGCCGTCGTTTCCGCTGGAAGACGAGGATCAGTTGCACCGGCTGATCATCGCGATCCGCAACGGCACGATCCTGCTGTGGGGCTTCCGGCCCGCACTGATCCTGCCGCTGCCGGAAGACGCGTTCCCGAAAACGAGCCTCGGCAAGACCCAGCGCACCATCATGCGCAAGCGCCTGGAGGCGGGCGGATATGACGGCTACAAGGCGTCCGTCGCCGACATGACGAATCGTCAGATCGGCGGCTACGTGGCGCCCGCCGGCGAGACTGAGACCGCGGTCGCCGCGATCTTCGCGGAGATGTTCCAGGTCGCGCCCGACGCCATCAGCGCGACCGCCAGCTTCTTCGATCTCGGCGGCACCTCGCTCGACATCCTCAAGCTCAAACGGCACGTCGAGCAGCGGTTGCACGTCGTCGATCTGCCGATCGTGACGATCCTCCAGAACCCGACGGTGCGCGCGCTGGCCGCACGTCTCGCGTCTGGCGAGCGCGTCGCGGCGGGCGAATACGATCCGGTCGTGCCGCTTCAGCTCACGGGCGCGAAGACGCCGCTCTTCTGCGTGCATCCCGGCGTCGGCGAGGTGCTCGTGTTCGTCAATCTCGCGAAGTACTTCGTCAACGAACGTCCGTTCTATGCGTTGCGCGCCCGGGGATTCAACGAAGGCGAGACGTACTTCTCCAGCTTCGACGAGATGGTGAACACGTATGTCGAAGCGATCCGCAAGCGGCAGCCGCACGGACCCTATGCGGTCGCAGGCTATTCGTACGGCGGCGCTGTCGCGTTCGAAATTGCGAAGGTGCTCGAATCGCAAGGCGAGCGTGTGGACTTCGTCGGCAGCTTCAATCTGCCGCCGCACATCAAGTATCGGATGGACGAGCTCGACGAGGTGGAAGGGGCCGTCAACCTGGCGTTCTTCCTGTCGCTGATCGACAAGCAGCAATCCCTGACGCTGCCCCCGCAACTGCGCGCCGCGATGCCGGAGCAAGACCCGCTCGCGTATCTGATCGACAACGCACCGCCCGGGCGGCTCGCCGAACTCGATCTGGATCTGCTGAAGTTCCGCGCATGGGCCGGGCTCGCACAGTCGCTGCTGACGCTCGGACGTTCGTACGCACCGTCCGGCAACGTGCAGTCGATGTCGATCTTCTATGCGATTCCGCTGCGCGGCGCCAAGGAAGACTGGCTGAACAAGGAGCTGCGCCGCTGGGACGAGTTTACGCGCGCGCCGAATCGCTACATCGACGTGGCGGGCGAACACTACACGCTGATGGGGCCGGCGCACGTCGGCACGTTCCAGGCGGTGCTGCGCTCGGAACTCGACCGCGCGCTCGGCGGCAAATAACCTCGCGTTTCATGTGACGGATGACCGAAAAGAGGATTCTCATGACTGTGTCAGGCATCGATACGCGCGTTGACGCGAAGCGGAAGAATGCGGAGAAGAAAATCTTGATCACGGGCGCGACCGGCCAGGTGGCGCGGCCCGTCGCCGAGGCGCTGGCGGCGGAGCACGAAGTCTGGGCGATCGGCCGCTTCAGCGATGCGAGCGTCGAGGACGCGTTGCGCGCGAAGGGCGTCAACACATGGCGGTGGGACATGGAGCGCGACACGCTCGACGGCCTGCCCGACGACTTCACGCACGTGCTGCACGCGGCAGTCCGGCGCGGCGAGGACGGCGATTTCGACAAGGCGATCGAGGTCAACACGGTCGCCACCGGCCGCCTGATGACGCACTGCCGGACCGCCGGCGCGTTCATCTACGTGTCGAGCGGCAGCCTGTACGCGCGTCAGGCGCTCGACCATCCGTATGCGGAGACGGACCCGCTCAACGGCGTCGCGCACTGGCTGCCCGCTTATCCGATCGTCAAGATTTCATGCGAAGGCGTCGTGCGCGCGTTCTCGGCCGTGCTCGGCCTGCCGACGGTCATCGCGCGTCTGAACGTCGCGTACGGCCCGTACGGCCACGGCGGCGTGCCGGTGCTGCTGTACCGGCAACTGCTCGCCGGCAAGCCGGTTCCGATCCCGCAGGAAGGCCAGAACTGGGCGTCGCTGATCCATACCGACGATCTCGTCCGGCAAGTGCCGCTGCTGTGGGACGCCGCGACGTCGCCCGCGCTCGTGCTGAACTGGGGCGGGGACGACGCCGTCGGCATTCAGGACTGCCTCCAATACATCGCGGACATCACGGGCGTCGATGCGCGTTTCGAGCGCAGCGACGTGACGCGGGAAACGTACGCGTTCGACAACACGAAGCGGCGCGCGCTCATCGGCGATTGCATCGTGCATTGGAAAGAAGGCGTGCGCCGGACCATCGAAACCCACTTCCCCGGGGCGGTCAAGCCGCGCTCGGCCGTGCAATCGTAACGCGCGAGACAGGAGAGTTTTGCGATGTCGACCAACATGCAGACCGTACGGGCCTCGTACGAGGCCTTCCACAACCGCGACCTGCCCGGCGTGCTGGCCGCCCTCGCGCCGGACGTGCTCTGGACCCACCCGGACGGCATGAGCCCGTACGGGCTCGGCGGAACGAAGAAAGGTCACGACGAAGTGATCGCCTTCATCAAGCACGTGCCGACGCACATCGCCGAGATGCGGCTCGCGCCGGAGGCGTTCATCGAGTCCGGCGACCGCATCGTCGTGCTCGGCACGCGCCGCGTCACCGCAGTCAACGGTCGCAGCGGCACGTTGAAGTTCGTGCACGTATGGAAGTTCGCGAACGGCAAGGCGGTCACGTTCGAAGACCATTTCGATACGGCCGAAATGATCAATCTGATCGCGGCCTGACGGTCGCGGCTCGCGCGGCGACGACGACGCTTCGGGCGCCGTCCGGCCCGCCGCGTTTCTTCGCGTCGCCGCGCGAGCGCACGACGACAGGCCGAACCCATATCTCATGCAAAGGAGCAACTTCATGGCGGAAGTGGAAGCGAACCCGGCACCGCATATCGCGATACTGCAGATGATCACCGGCAAGTGGAACGCACAGGCGCTGTATGTCGCCGCCGAGCTGGGCATTGCCGATCTGCTGGCGGAGAAGGAACGGACGGCGGACGAGCTGGCCGCCGCGACGGATACCCATCCGGAAGCGCTTTACCGGGTGCTGCGCGCGCTCGGCAATCTGGGTGTTTTCGTCGAAGGAGACGGGCGGCGGTTTCGCAACAGCCCGCTCGGCGACACGCTGCGGCGCGACGTGCCGGGCTCGATGCGCGGGATGGCGCGCATGGCGGGCATGGATGTGGGCTGGCAGGCGTGGGGGCAACTGCTCTACAGCGTCAAGACCGGCCGGAGCGCGTTCGAGCACGTCGTGGGCGGACCGGGCTTCGAGTACATCGGCGCGCACCCGCAAGTCGCGCAGCTCGTCAATGATGCGATGACGAGCATCAGCGAACTGGAGTCGCCGACGGTGGCCCGCGCGTACGATTTTTCCGGAGCCCGAACGATCGTCGACGTCGGTGGCGGACACGGCTTTCTGCTGGCGACGCTCCTTCTCGCGAACCCGAACGCGAAAGGCGTGCTCTTCGAACTGCCGCACGCTTGCGATGGCGCGCGGCGGCTTTTCGCGAAGCACGGGCTGACCGAGCGCGTGGAGGTGGTGCCGGGCGACGCGAGCCGGTCGATCGACGCGCGCGGCGATATCTACGTGATGAAGCATGTCATCTGCGACTGGGACGACGAGCAGGCCATTCGGATCATGAAGAACTGCGCGGAAGCCATGCCGTCGGGTGGAAAGCTTTTGCTGGTGGAGGCCGTGCTCACGCCGCCCGGCGAGCCGCATTTCGCGAAGCTGCACGATCTGGAAATGCTCATCATGAGTTCCGGCGGACATGCGCGCACGGCCGACGGGTATCGGCGGCTCTACGAGGCAGCCGGGCTCTCGATGACGGCGGTTCATCCGGCAGAAGGCATGCACAGCGTCATCGAAGGCGTCAAGGCGTGACGCATGCCGCGGACCGCGCGGATCGGCGCGGTCCGCGGCCGTTCGGCTCGCCGGCAATCGGCGTGTGCTCGACGGTCGGTAGCGCGCACATGCGCGTGTAATGGGCGCGCGGCTCGATCCAATCGGGCCGATGCTGTGCGCACGATCGATGGCGAACGGCAAGCGCGCGGTGCGACGTCGATGGCGCTCGGTTCGAGGCCGGATGCCGGCGCACGATGCGCAGCGCCGGCTGCGCGGCTCTATGCGCGAGGTTTCATCACCACGCAGATAGGCCCATCGAGCGGATGATCATCGTCTATGGATACCAATCCGATCCGCAGCACGGACGGCGACAAGTACACGTAGCCGGAAAGCCCCGATAAACCTCCACCGTGGCGCTGCCTGTATCCGTCGGCATCGGCCGCAGGTCGGCATCGCGTCTCGTGCGCCTCATCGATTCCACGAGTTCGTCGGCAGCCGCGCAGGCGGAAGGAAACCAGCGGCGACGACGATCGTTCGTGCGGCACGCATCCGCTGTCACGCGCCGCACGGCGCGCCGAACAACTCGCCGGAGAGGTCGGCGAGGTTGCGACCGGCGACCTCGATCGTGCCGCGGGTCGGCCGGTTGAGGCCGACCACGCACTTCAGGAACGTCGACTTGCCGTAACCGTTGCTGCCGAGCCCATGAGCGGTGATGTCACGTCCGGCCACGAGAATCCCAACGAGCGCTCGCCATGCAAACGTCGCTGCGCGCGACTCGGTTCGACCGGCGTGATGTCCCGGACGACCGGTTCGCGACCGCGAGAACGTGCGCGACCTGAAATTCAGCGGCGCAGCGCTGCTTTGGGCGCTTCGAAGTGCGGTGCTGCAATGATGTTCCGGCCCAGCATCTTCGCGCGATAAAGCGCGCGTCGGCGGCCGCGACCAGCGTTTCCGGCGTTTCGAACGGATTGCCGCTGCTCGTCGCATAGCCCGCGCTCACCGTGACGTAGCTGGGCGTCATGTCGGCGGCGATACGCAGGCGTTCGACCGATTGCCGCACCTGCTCGGCGATCGTCGCCGCGCCGCGTTCGTCCGTGCCCGGCAGCACGACGGCGAATTCCTCTCCGCCATAGCGCGCGACAAAATCGTTAGGATGACTCGCCACGCCGGACAGCGCGGCCGCGACGGCGACGGCGACGAGACACGTGTCCCCTTGCAAATGGCCGAATGCGTCGTTGTAGTGTTTGAAATGATCGACGTCGACTATCACGAGTGCGCTGGGTTGATTGTGCCGATTCGCATGGCGAAGGGCCTTTTCGAAGCGCTCGTATTCCGCGAACCGCTGCGTCGTTGCGTTACTTTAGTCGATTCGGGACGCATCGTCATTCGAGTGCGATGTGCGTCGCGCGGCGATGGATGAATGCGTTTTTTCGATTGCCGCACGCGCGAGCGAGTGCCGGACGACGAGATCGTCGGTGCGGTGCGTCAAAGGCTTTGCGCAAGTGGCGTGCTTCGACGGAGCGAGTTCGTTTCCGGCCTGACGCCGCGAGCGACGCGGTGCGGGCGCATGAAGCGCGCGGTGCTCGGCGTCTGGCCGGTATCCCGTTTTCATTTCCCGAGCCCGCGTGACGCGTGAATTCGCCGCCGATGCCTCGCCCGCGATTCGAACGCCTGCGTTGCAAATGTTGCAGGGCCGATCGCCATCGTCGATCAGCAGGCCTACCATATCCGGGATGTCCGGATGCTGCCCGCGGCGCGGCCTCGAAGGCACGCGGATCGCTTGCGAGGCGGCATGCATTCCGTGCTGCAGCAACGAAGGAGAGCGCAATGACTCGACGCTTCGACGCAATCATCATCGGCACCGGTCAGTCCGGCCCCCCGCTCGCCGCCCGGCTGTCCGGCGCGGGCATGAAAGTGGCCGTCGTCGAGCGGGCGCGCTTCGGCGGGACGTGCGTGAACACCGGCTGCATCCCCACCAAGACGCTGATCGCGAGCGCGTACGCGGCGCACCTGGCTCGACGGGCCGGCGAATACGGCGTGGCGATCGGCGGGCCCGTCACGGTCGACATGAAAAAGGTGAAGGCGCGCAAGGACGAGATCTCGGCGCGTTCGAACCATGGTGTCGAACAGTGGGTCCGTGGTCTGGAGAATGGCGCGGTCTATCAGGGCCATGCCCGCTTCGAGAGCGCGCACGCCGTGCACGTCGGCGACGCACTGCTGGAAGCCGACCGGATCTTCATCAACGTCGGCGGGCGGGCGCTGATTCCGCCGATGCCGGGACTCGATCAGGTGCCCTATCTCACCAACTCGAGCATGATGGACGTGGACTTCCTGCCGGAGCATCTGGTCATCGTCGGCGGCAGCTACGTCGGGCTCGAGTTCGGCCAGATGTACCGGCGCTTCGGATCGCGCGTGACGATCGTGGAAAAAGGCGCGCGGCTGATCAAGCGCGAGGACGAGGACGTGTCGCAGACGGTGCGGGAGATTCTGGAAGGCGAGGGAATCGACGTCCGGCTCGACGCCGATTGCCTGAGCGTGCGGCGCGACTCGGACAACGTGGTCGTCGGGCTCGATTGCGCCGCCGGCGCGCGTGAAGTGGAGGGCTCGCATCTGCTGCTCGCCGTCGGGCGCGTGCCCAACACCGACGATCTCGGACTGGACAGGGCCGGCGTCGAAACCGACGCGCGCGGCTACATCAAAGTGGACGAGCAGTTGCGCACCAACGTCGAGGGCATCTGGGCGATGGGCGACTGCAACGGCCGCGGCGGATTCACCCATACGTCCTATAACGACTACGAGATCGTCTCGGCCAACCTCCTCGACAACGACTCACGCAGGGTGTCGGACCGCATCCCGGCCTACGCGATGTTCATCGATCCGCCGCTCGCCCGCGTGGGAATGACGCAGGCCGAAGCGGTTGGATCGGGGCGCAGGCTGCTGGTCGGCACGCGCCCGATGACGCGCGTCGGGCGCGCGATGGAAAAAGGCGAGAGCCAGGGATTCATGAAGGTGATCGTCGATGCGGACAGCGAAGCGATTCTGGGCGCGTCGATCCTCGGCGTGACGGGCGACGAAGTCGTGCATTCACTGCTCGACGTGATGTACGCGAAAGCGCCGTACACGACGGTCAGCCGCGCGATGCACATTCACCCGACCGTGTCCGAGCTGGTGCCGACGCTGCTTCAGGATTTGCATCCGCTGGAATAGCGTTGGGGGGATCGCCGGGACGCACGCGTGAGCGGAGCTTTGTTCCCGATCGAGCGAGCTTCCGCTCATGGCCGAGAGCCGGATGTTGAGCCCCCGGCGTTGCGCAAGCATCGGCGTTCGGGCCGACGCGTTGCGCCGGCCTGCGACTACCGCACATCATTCAGGCATCCGCACCATCGGGCGCATCGCCCCCGGGCGCGAGCGGCCGTGACGAATCAATGCGCGCTCCAGCCCTTGTAGCTCTTCACGTTGTCGCGCGTGATGAGTGTGGGTTCGAGCAGGATCATCGAATTGGCGGGCTTGTGCCCGTTCATGATCCCGTAGCCGACCGCGACGGCCTTCTTCGCCATCGCGAACGGGTCCTGGCTCGACGACGCCTGCACCTGCGTGTCGCTCTTGAGCGCGGTCTCGATATCGGGCGCGCCGTCGACCGACGTGATCACGATGCCGTTGCGATGCAACTGCTTCGCGGCGAGGTCGCTGCCGATCGCCTGCGGATCGTTGATCGTGAAGAGACCATCGACCTTCGGAAAGCGCGTCAGGTAGCCCTGCATCGCGTTCATCCCGCCTTCGCGCGAGCCCTTGCCGTCCTGATCGCTCGACAGCAGCTTGAGGCCCGGATTCTTCGTGAGCACAGCCTTGCAGCCGTTCACGCGATCGACGACCGCGGACACCTGCGGGCCGTTCTCGATGATCACGTTGCCCTTGCCGCCGAGCTTCTTCGCGAGGTAGTCGCAGGCGAGTTCGCCCGCCTTCACGTTGTTCGTCTGCACAGTCGCGTCCGCGCCGGCCGCCGCGACGTCGACCGCCACCACCGCGATGCCGGCCGCCCGCGCCTTGCGCACGGCGGGCTCGATCGCCTTCGGATCGGCGGCGTTCAGCAGGATCATGTCGACGCGTGCCGAGATGAAGTTGTCGATCTGCGTGAACTGCTTGTTCAGGTCGTAATCGGCGGAAACCGCGGTGACTTTCGCGTTCGGATTGATTTCCTTCGCCTGCGCTTCGGCGCCTTTCACGACGGTGACGAAGTACGGATTGCCGAGCGAGCCGACGGTGATGCCGATTGACTTGAGCGGCTTGTCGGCCGCGTGGGCGGCGCATGCCGCGAACGCGAGCGCGCATGCGAGGCCGGTCTGAACGAGCTTGTGCTTGATCTCCAACATGTCGTTGTCTCCGTATGGTCCGTGATGGAGGGCGCGCGCGAGGACCTGCGCGCGCGCCGCATGGCGGTTCGCTGCGTCAGGTGCGGGCCGATTCGTGCTGGCGGTAGCGGTCGAGCGCGACGGCGCCGATGATCACGAGCCCCTTGATGATGTACTGCCAGATGTCGGACACGCCGAGCAGCACGAGCCCGTTCGACAGCACCGCGATGATCAGCGCGCCGATCAGCGTGCCGACGATCGAGCCGACGCCGCCGACGAAACTCGTGCCGCCGAGGATCACCGCGGCGATCGCGTCGAGCTCGTACGACTGGCCGAGCTGCAGGCCGTTGGCCGCATAGAGCCGCGCGGCCGACATTAGCGCGCCGAGGCCGGCGAGCAGGCCCGACGTCGCGTAGACGAAGAGTTCGATGCCGCGCACGTTGATGCCGGACAGCCGCGCGGCTTCCGGGTTGCCGCCGACCGAGTAGATTCGCATGCCGAGCACCGTGCGGCGCAGGATGAACCACGAGATCGCGACGACGGCGAGCGCGATCACGACGAGCCACGGCACACCGAGGATCGAACCGTTGCCGATGAACGCGAACGGCAGCTGCGGGTTGAAGATCGTCGCATCGTTGCCGATCAGGCGGGCGATCCCGCGCACGGCGGTCAGCGCGCCGAGCGTGACGATGAAGGGCGGCAGGCGCAGGAACGAGATCAGCCCGCCGTTGACGACGCCGAACGCGAGCCCGACCAGCAGCGCGACGGGAATCCCGAGCCAGCCCCAGCCGGGAATGTTCGATGCGAGAAGCGACGCGACGGCGGCGGCGGCGAGCACCGAGCCGACCGACAGGTCGATGCCACCCGTCAGGATCACGAACGTCATGCCGGCGGCGAGCACGATGTTGATCGACGCCTGCTGCGTGACGATCGACAGGTTCTGAAGCGTGAAGAAACCGTCAGTCATGAAGCCGAAGCCGATGCACAGGAGCATGAGGACGGGCAGCATGCCGGCCGTGCGCATCAGCGCCTGCATGCGCGCGCGGTGGTCGGCGGCGCGCTGCGGCGCGCGGTGCTGCGCCGGACCGGGCGGCACGGAAGCGATCTCGCTTTGCTTCATCTGTTGGGTCATGGCGATAACCTGAAAGTGAGATGACAAGTCGACGGTGGCCGCTCAGTGCGCGGCCGCCGCTTCGGTGCGGGAGCCGGTGGCGAGCGCGATGATCGCTTCCTGCGTGATCCGCTCGCCCGTGTGTCCGCCGAGCTCGCCGGCGATCCTGCCTTCGCGCATCACGAGAACGCGATCGGCGACGCCGATGATCTCCGGCAACTCGCTCGAGATCACGATGACGCCGACGCCGGCGCGCGCGAGATCGTTGATGATCCGGTAGATCTCCGATTTCGCGCCGATGTCGACGCCGCGCGTCGGCTCGTCGAGGATCAGCACGCGCGGCTTCGTCTCGAGCAGGCGCGACAGCAGGACTTTCTGCTGGTTGCCGCCCGACAGCGCGCCGACGTTGACGTTCGCATGCGGCACGCGGATCGACAGCGACGCGATCGCATCGCGCGCCCGCTGCGCGCCGCGCGCGAGATCGAGCGCGCCGAGCCGCGCGTCGCGCCCGCAGACCGAGATGTTGATGTTGTCGCGCACGCTCATGTCGAGGAACAGGCCCTGGCGCTTGCGATCCTCGGTCAGGTAGACGAGCCCGGCGTCGATCGCGTCGCGCGGAGAATGCGCATCGAACGTCTCGCCGCCGAGCTTGATTTCGCCGCGCACGCGCGGCTCCGCACCGAAGATGAGCCGCGCGAGCTCGGTGCGGCCCGCGCCGACGAGGCCCGCGATGCCGAGCACTTCGCCCGCGTGCAGATCGAGGCTGCAGCCGCGCACGCGGCCGCCGTCCGCGACGTCGCGCACCGACAGCAGCAGATTGCCGGGGTCGTACGGCGCGTGCGCTTTCTTGTAGAAGCCGGAGATGTCGCGGCCGACCATCATGCCGACGAGCCGCTCGGCCGACAGCGCGTCGCGGTCGAGCGTGCCGACGTACGCGCCGTCGCGCAGCACCGACACGCGGTCGGACAGCTCGTAGATCTCCGCCATCCGGTGGCTGATGTAGATGATCGCGAGGCCTTCGGCGCGCAGTTGCCGGATCAGCCGGAACAGGTTCTCGGTCTCGCGCGACGACAGCGGCGTGGTCGGTTCGTCCATCACGAGGATGCGCGCCTTCGTGTGGACGGCGCGCGCGATCTCGACGAGCTGCTGCTCGGCGATCGACAGCGTGCCGACGAGCGTGTTCGGCCCGAAGTCCGCGCCGAGTCGCTCGAGCACGTCCTGGCAGCCGCGCGCCATTGCGGCGCGGTCGATCGTGCCCCAGCGGCCGTTGCCGCGGCGCAGCTCGCGGCCCACGTAGATGTTCTCCGCGACGGTCAGGTTCGGCGCGAGGCACAGTTCCTGGTAGATCACGGCGACGCCGGCATCGCGGGCGGCGAGCGGGCCGTCGATCGCGACCGGCGCGCCGTCGATGAGAATTTCGCCGCCGGGATCGGCCTGGTACGCGCCCGACAGGATCTTGATGAGCGTCGACTTGCCCGCGCCGTTCTCGCCCATCAGCGAATGGATTTCGCCGGGACGGACGGTGAGGCTCACGTCGACGAGCGCGCGCACGGCGGGGAACGTCTTGCTGATGCCGCGCATCTCGAGCAACGGACGTGACGGATCAGAACGCCGCATATCTGGCCTCCTGCGATTCCGCGCTTGCGCCTCTGAGGATGCCGGCGCGGGGGGAGAAGTTGAAGAACATCGGCAGCGTCGCGGCGCCGATCGCGCCGGCGTCCGAGCCGAACGAGCCGCGCACCAGCGCGGGCGTGCCGCGCGCTTCCGGCGCGTTTGCCGCGAGCGCCGCATGCAGGCGTGCGATCAGCGTGTCGATCAGGCCGGCGTCGGTGTCGGCGTCGAGCACGACGACGGGCGATTCGAGCACGGCGAGCGCCGCGCGCAGCGCGGGCGCGAGCGCGTCGACGCAATCGTCGATCCATTCGTCGACGGCCTTCGCGCCGCGCGCGATGCAGGCTTCGAGATCTGCGCGATTCTCGACGGGTTCGCCGCAGTAGCGCAGATGCCGGATGAGCCCGTTGAGCGACGCGCGCGTGATCAGGATGTCCCACGCGCCGCGCGGATTCGGCGCCGAAGGCAGGCGGCTCGGCGGCACCGGCATCATCGCGAAGTCGCCGGCGTTGCCGGTGACGCCGCGCAGGCAGTCGCCGTCGACCGCGATGCCGCCGCCGATCGCCGGCCCGAGGAACAGGTAGACGAAATCGTCGCGCTGCCGGCCGCAGCCGTAGAACAGCTCGGCGATCGCGGCGGCGTTGCCGTCGTTTTCGCTGAAGACGGGCAGCGCGATCGCACGATCGAGTTCGCTCGCGAAATCGACTTCGGCCCACGCGCCGAACGCGTCGGCTGGCAGGTCGAGCTCGCGCAGCCAACTGCCGAGGTTGTACGGCTGCGCGACGCCGACGCCCGTCAGGCGTTCGCGTTCGTGCGCGGAGAGGAGCTGCTGCATCGCGTCGACGTCTTCCCGGACGATGTCGAGCACGACGGCGGGCGGCGGGAGCAGCGTATCGTGCGAGCGGCGGCCGAGCACGTCGCCGGCGAAGTTGACGAGCGCCGTCTCGATGCGCATCCGGTCGAGGCGCACGCCGATACCGAACGCGCCGCGCGGATCGAGGCGGATCAGCGATGCGGGCTGGCCGCGCTGGCCTTCGACGCGGCGGCCGGCGAATTCGATCAGCTTCGCGTCGGCGAGCGACGCGATGATGCCGCCGACCGCGGTGCCCGTCAGATTGGCGAGCCGCGCGAGATCGGCCTTCGACGCGCTGCCCGCGCGCCGCAGGGCCTTCAGCAGGAGGCGCTCGTTGTAGCGGCGCACGTTGGCCGAATTGCTGCCCTGGCCGATGTGCGGACTCCTCATGATGTCTCCTCCGGGTTTGGCGCGATTCGCCAGAGGTTAAATAAATCAAGTTGATTTATTTAACTGCGAGACGTCGGACGTGTCTGCCTAGGGGATTCCCGGGGGCCGGGGATGGGGGTGTCGTCGATGACGATTTGCTTTCAGCAGGCTGTGTGCTCGCTGTCGAACGCCGCTTGCGAGCGTCCGGAATGGCCGAGCGCTTGGGCGGTTCGATCGCATTTCTGAATGGAATGTCGTCATCGGGGATGGCGTTGATTCGTCATCCAAAATGGATGAATCGTCGCGCGTACCGGATGAAGGCGTGGCTGAAATCGTATGGTCTCGATCTTCATCGAGGCATCGGGCGAATTCGAGATGTTGCGGCGAATATGACCGAACCGGTGACTTTCCGATGGATGGAAAGCCGGCGTCAGTCCGTCCGTCGACCGGGTATGCATGGCTCAATCGACGGACGTTCCCGGCAACATCAGGCGATGCCTGGGCCGTTCAAGCCGTGCTCATGGCGAAGCCGCCGCCGGCGGCCGCAACGGCTGAGCGCCGGGGATGTCGGGCGCACCGCGCTGCCCTTCGACGGGCGCCCGCGTCGTCGCCGGATCGGGGCTCCAACCGGTCCCGCCCGGCTTGACCTTGACGGGCGGCAGCGCCTTGACGAGCGGCCGGTTCGGCGGCGCGGGCGGAGGCGGCGGCGCGGGCTGCGCATGGTCGGGCGCAAGCGAGGTCGGCGCAGGCGCGGCCGCCGGAATCGGCTCCCGATTCGCAAGCAGTCCATAGCGCCAACCTGCCGCAGCCATTCCGAGCAGCATCGCCGCAGCAAGCGCCAGCCAACTCGCGCGCGAGCTCACCAGTTCACCTGATCGTTCAGCGTCAGCGTGCCGCTCGTCGGCGTCTGGAGCTGCCGATTGCCCGACCCGTTCTCCCACGTCACGCTGCCGTCCGCGTTCTTGCGATAGTACTTGTACTGAATCGCCTGACCGGCTGGCATGTTGACGGTGTTGCTCCACACCGGGTAATGGGTCGGGTCGACCGGAATGCCGAGATCGGTGTTCCAGTTCCCGAGTGCGGCGACGCTGCCCGTCACGTAGACCTGCTGGCCGAGCTGGGTGCTGGCGTTGACGTTGATCGCCACCGACACCTGCCCGCTCCGCAGCGGCGCGACGCAATTGTTGTAGCGCGCGCAGACGACCGACGGAATGTCGACGATGCGGCCGGCCTGAATCGACGCCAGCAGGCTGATGTACTCGCCCATCGCCCAGTTCAGCGGCGCGATCGACTTGGTCGGCTGGCCCGGCGCGTAGCCGGCCGGCGTGGTCACGGCCCAGCCGTCGGGCAGCGTCGTCGAATTCGACCACACTTGTTCCGGCAGGAAGCCCTCGGGCGTCGTCAATTGCTTGAGCGTCGAGAAATACGCGCTGCCCGCGCCGCCGCTGCCTTGACGCGCGATCTCGTACATGCCGCGCTCGGCGGTGAAGATCGGCCACAAGCGGCCGGCTCCGGCGCCGTCGAAGTTGCTGCCGTCGTTGTGCTCGCCGTAGCCGTCGAAGTTGTAGCGGAACCACGCGTTGGGCGAGAGCGCCGGCGTGTTCGCCAGGCTCAGCGACTGGCCGAGCACGCTGTCGTAGACCGAGATCGTGTTGACGATGGTCGAATCCGTCGCGCGCTTGACGCCCATCCGGACCAGTTCGAAGAAGCCGCCGTCGACGACGCGCCGCGCGTCGTGGCTGCCGCCGCCGTTCTTGACGGACAGCGTCTGCGGCGTGTCCGGGCCCGCTGTCGGCGCGAAGCTCGCGCGATCGGTGCCGGTGCCGGAGCGGCTCGCCGGATTGATCCGGATGTAGTAGCTGCCGTTGCCGAACGAGCCGGTCGACGTGTACGTCCACGCCGCGACGTTCTCCTGCCAGTAGTCGGCTGCGGCGAGGTAGCGCGCGGCGCTCGTCGTGTCGCCGTTCTGCGTCGCGATGTCGGCTGCCGTGACGAGGCCGGCGATCTCGGCGGCGATGGTCGACGGCGAATAGCCGGCGTTCTCCTCCCAGCGCTCCTGATAGGTCCACGGACCGGTGTCGACGATGTAGTTGGCGGTGAGCTTGATCTTCGGCCACAACGGATTGAACACGCTCGGGCCGAGCCGCCACGCGAGGATGATCGGCATCGCCTGCTCGTCCATCTGCGTGCCTTGCCAATACGGCCAGCCGTTCACCCACGCGTTCTGCGGGAAGCGCCCGACGCGGCTGTAGCCCTGTGAGCAGCCGGATGCGTTGTATTCGGCGGCGCCGCAGTCGGTCGTCTGTTGCAGCGTATTGAACAGATAATCGACGACGCTCGTGGCGGTCGACGTGTCGCCCGCCGTCGTCAGCGCGTTGGCGAACTTGAACAGATCGCGCGGCCAGACGAGGTGATAGCCGCCCGCATTCGCGTCGCCCTGCGTTTCCCCCCACGGCGTGCCGATGCCGGCGATCATCGCGCCGTTGCTCTTGTCCTGCATCGTCTTGAGCGTCATCGCGGCCAGATAGTAGCCGTCGTCGGCGGCGCCGTTCTGCGACGACAGGCCCGCCGCGTAGTTGTGCCACGCCGCGTCGTACTGCTGCTGCTCGCCGGCGAGATCGCTGCCGAGCACCGTGTTCGCATCGCCGAGCGCCTGGTCCTGCGTGCCGCCGAAGCCGAGCACGACGTCGAACGACACGCTCGTCGCGGTCGGATCGCCGAGGTCGATCCAGCCCATCTGCGCGACGTTGCCGTTGGTGGCGGACGAGAAGGTCCAGTCCATCGTCTTGCCGGCGGTGCCGCCGAGCAGGTCGGTCCAGCCGTCGCTCTGTCCGACGAAGCCGTTCGACGTCATGCCGACGCCGTTGACCGCCTTCCACGGACGGCTCGTCACGAGCGCCGAATAGCGGCTGTTGTGATTGGCGACGAGCGCAGTGCCGCCGCTGCCCGACACCGTTTGCGCGGTGTTGTTGCTGCCGGCGTTGTCGAGGTACGGCTTCGACAGCATGTAGAGGTTGAAGTCGCCGACCTTGTGGCCGTTGAGCGCGGTGAAGGTGACGCGCTGGACGATCGCGTTGTAGTTCGGATCGGCGAAGACGATCTTGCGGATCTGCCAGTTGTGCGCGCTGTTGCTGGTGGTCACTTGCCAGCTCATCGTGCGCGTGTCAGTCTGCGCGGCCGAGTAGGCCTGCAGCTTTTCTTCGTCGACGAAGGTCTTGCCGCTATCGCCGACCAGGAACTGCAAGTCGACGGATTCGGGGGTGTCGAGGACCGGATAGTAGACCTCGGACAGGATGCCGCGATAGCCGGTGAAGTAGACCCGCGATGCGCCGTTGACCGCGGTGCCGAGGAACGACTTGGCCGCTGGGCCTCTCACCGGCGTCGCGCCGGGCGAACCGAACGCTTCGGCGGCCGACGCGGACGCTGGCAACGCTGCGACGCCCGCCATTACCGCCAAACTGCCAACCAGCACCGCCTGTTTGAATCTGAAGTGCTTTGCCGACATTTTCGTCTCCGTTATGAGTTCGTATGCTGTCGTTCTTGTAGCAAAACAACATGCGCTATATCTCATGAGAAGCCGAAAGAGTCAATATTTTCAATGTCTTGTAGTCGACTATGTATTGATACTACATCCGCTCGGCAGCGCCGCGGCGTTCAACGTCAATCGAGCGGCTTGCCCGCCTTGTCGTCCATCGAGCGCAGCGCGATCAACGTCAGCGCGCCGCAGCCGATCGCATAGTACGCGGGCGCGTTCGCGTCGCCGGTCGCGGCGATCAGCCACGTGACGAAGAACTGCGCGAATCCGCCGAAGATCGCGACGCCGATGCTGTAGACGAGCGCGCCGCCCGTCGCGCGCACCGCGCGCGGGAACAATTCGCCGAGCATCGCGCTCATCGCGCCGATGTTGATCGCATGCACGCACGAGAGCGCCGCGATGATCGTCAGCAGCGAGACGGCGCCCGGCCAGCGGTTCAGCGCGACGAATGCCGGATAGATCGTGAGCATCAGCGCGATGCGCGTCCACCAGACGATCCGGTTGCGCCCGTAGCGATCCGACAGGCAGCCGCCGATCGGCGTCACGATCGCGAGCGTCGCGCCCGCGATGCAGCCGGCCATCATCGACAGCCAGCTCGGCAGATGCAATACCTGCACGCCGTAGATCGCCATGTAGAACACGATGATGTAATGGATCGACGTGCCGCCGATCGTGATGCCGAGGCCGGTGAACACGGCTTTGCCGTGGTGGCGCAGTACATCCGCGAGCGGCAGCGATGCGGCGTCTTCGCGCGAAGCGGATGCGGAGCGCGCCGCGGCCGGCGTTTCGTCGACCGTGCGCCGCAGCCAGTAGCCGAGCGGCGCGAACAGCGTGCCGATGACGAACGGCACGCGCCATCCCCAGCTTTCGAGCTGCGCGGCGCTGAGCGTCGACGTCAGCACGACGCCCGTCAGCGCGCCGACGAGCGCCGCGAGTCCCTGGCTCGAGAACTGGAACGATGCGTAGAATCCGCGTTGCGCCTGCGGCGCCTGCTCGATCAGCAGCGTGGTCGATGCGCCGACCTCGCCGCCGGACGCGAAACCTTGCAGCAGTCGTGCGATCACGAGCAGCAGCGGCGCCGCGATGCCGGCTTGCGCGTAAGTCGGCGCGACCGCGATCGTCGCAGTGCCGAGCGCCATGATGAGCAGCGTTGCGATCATCGCGCGCTTGCGCCCGACGCGGTCCGCGTACATGCCGATCACGAGACCGCCGAGCGGGCGCGTGACGAATCCGACGCCGAAGCTCGCGACTGCGAGCATCAGCTGTCCGAACGAAGAGTGAACCGGAAAGAACAGCTTGCCGATCAGGATCGCGAAGAAACTGTAGACGGTGAAGTCGTAGAACTCGAGCGCGTTGCCGACCGCGGCTGCGGCGATCAGGCGGCGTTTTTTTGCGGCGGCGCGCGCGTCGGCCGGCGCGCCGGCGAAATTGAGCGTGGATGTTTCCATGTGATCCCCGAAGAACGCAAGACGGCGGGCGAGAAGGCGTCAGGCGACGAGCCAGGCTTCGGCCAGTCGGACCCAGTAGCTCGCGCCGATCGCGAGAATGTCGTCGTTGAAGTCGTAGCCGGGGTTGTGCACCATGCAGCCGCCCTTGCTGCCGATGCCGTTGCCGATGAACGCGTAGCAGCCGGGGCGCGCCTCGAGCATGTATGCGAAATCCTCGCTGCCCATCAGCGGCGCGGCGTCCGCTTCGACGCGATCCGCGCCGAGCATCGCGCGCGCGACGTCCAATGCGAACGCAGTCGGCTCGGGATGATTGACGAGCACCGGATAACCGTAGTCATACTGAATGTCCGCGGCAACGCCGAAGCTTTCCGCCTGGCCCTTCACGAGCGCTTCGATGCGGCGCGCGAGCAGCTCGCGCACGTCGGCGTTCAGCGCACGCACCGACAGCTTCATCACGACGGTCTCGGGGATGATGTTGAACGTCTCGCCGGCCTGGACGCTGCCCACGGTGATCACGGCCGCCTGCTGCGCATCGACTTCGCGCGCGACGATCGTCTGCAGCGCGACCATGATGCTGCCTGCCGCCGACATCGGATCGCGTGCGAAATGCGGCATCGCGCCGTGGCCGCCGAAGCCGTGCAGCGTGATCGTCACGCGGTCGGAGGACGCCATCGCGGCGCCCGCGCGGAACGTCATGTCGCCTGCCGCGCGGCCGGGCATGTTGTGGATCGCGAAGATCGCATCGCACGGAAAGCGTTCGAACAGGCCGTCGTCCATCATCGCCTTCGCACCGCCGAAATTCTCTTCGGCGGGCTGGAAGATGAGATTCAGCGTGCCGGAGAATCGCCGCGTCGCGGCGAGGTGGCGCGCTGCGCAGAGCAGCATCGCCGTGTGGCCGTCGTGTCCGCATGCATGCATCTTGTTCGTATGACGGCTCGCGTACGGCAGCCCCGTCGCTTCGGCGATCGGCAGCGCGTCCATGTCGGCGCGCAGGCCGAGCGTGCGCGCGCCTTGTCCTTCGCGCAGCACGCCGACGACGCCCGTCTTGCCGAGCCCGCGATGCACGTCGTAGCCCCAGCCGGCGAGCAGCTCGGCGACGAGATCGCTCGTGAGCGTCTCTTCGAATGCGAGTTCGGGATGCGCGTGGATCCGGCGGCGCACGTCGATCAGATCGGGCGCGATTGCGGCGATGCCGGGGATGACGGGATTCTCGGGCTGCATGCTGTCTCCTTGTGGGGCATGGGTGCGCGCTTGCGCGGACTTGTCGGCGAAGCATATGAATTTTTTTCGCGCACCATAAGCTGATAAATTGCGTCGGTGCTCACTGCGGGTTGCCTCTAGGGAACACCCTGATCCACTGCGGTGCAGCGAATGAAAGGCTTCTCCGAATCGCGCGTTCCGTATGAAATATCATCAGTTGAAAGCGTTCGTCGCCGTCGCCGACGAGGGAAGCATTCGCGCGGCCGCGCGCCGGCTGAACGTGTCGCCGGCGGCGTTGACGAAGGCGGTCAAGGAACTGGAGCTCGCGCTCGGCGTGTCGCTCGTCGTGCGCACGGCGCGCGGCGTGCAGCTCACCGGATTCGGCCAGCAGCTTCAGGTGCGCGCGCGCCTCATCGTCGCCGAAATGCAGCGTGCGCGCGACGACATCGAACAGGCGCAAGGCGCGACGACGGGCGCTGTCGCGGCGGCCATCACGCCTGCCGCAGCGGTGACGATCCTGCCGGACGCATTTCGCGCGTTTCGGCGGCGCTTTCCGGTCGCGCGCGTGAGCATCGTCGAAGGGTTTCCGGCTGTCGCGCTGCCGAAGTTGCACGACGGATCGCTCGATTTCGCCGTGTCGGTGGTGGTGCCGGAGCTGCTCGCCGCAGAGTTCGATCACTCGGAGCTGTATGCGAGCCGACACGTGATCGTCGCGCGCAAAGATCATCCGCTCGCGTCGGCGACGTCGCTCGCCGATCTTGTCGACGCCGACTGGCTGATGAATCCGTCGCCCGAAAGCTCGACGCAGCTCATGTTCAACTGTTTCGTCGAGCACGGCTTGCCGACGCCGATGCGTGTCGTCGAGTGCCCGAGCTATGCGATCGCGCACAGCCTCATTCAGGGCTCCGATCTGATTGCCGCGATGCCCGAGCAGTTGCTCGACGTCGAATGGTCGCGCGACCGGATCGCGGTGCTGCCGATACGCGAGACGATTCCGGCCGTGACCGTGCAGGTGGTGACGCGCCGTGACAGCCCGCTGACGCCGGCTGCGTCGATGCTGGTCGATTGCATGCGCGATGCGGCGCGGCGGCATGGATTGCGTTGACGCTGGACGCGTGCGGCTCGGTTCGTTCCGGTTGCCGTATCACGCGGTGGCGCTTGGTTGGGTTGTCGCGCGGCGCGGGTGGGTCAGGCATTTGCTGCGGGTCGATCGACATGCTCGGCCCCCGGCCTCTCGCCTCTCGCATCTCGTCGAAAGGCAAGCGAGGCGGACGCTCGTCGCGCGTTCCATGCCGATCGCGTCCGCTCCAGTTGCCCCGGTTGCGCGCTCGCGCGGCGCGTTGCGCGTTACGCGAGTGCCGGATAGCCGAGCGCGGCCGCGTCGCGCGCAAATCGTTCGATCTCCGAGTAATCGTCGGGCACGAGCCGCTCGAAGCCGCGTAGTCGCAACACGTGCGCGCGTTCGACGTCGGCCGCGACCGCCGCATCGAGTGCGTCGCGCAGTGACGCGGCTTGCTCGTCGCCGAGCGCGCGCGATGCGATGAACGGCAGGCTCGGCGCGGATGCCGTCGCGCCGATGATCCGCACGCCGCGCAGCAGCTCGGGCAATGCATCGCGCACGTACGCGAGCGTCACGCAGTCGATGGCGGCAAGATCCGCTTCGCCCGCGTCGAGCGCGCGCAGCGCGCCCAGATGCGAGCCGGTGCATGTGACCGTCGAGAAGAAGCGTCCATCGCGCGCATGCCGCGAGACCGCGTGACGCAGCGCATTCATTCCGCTGTGCGAATCGTCTCCGTTATAGGCGGCGCGCAGGCCGCGGCAGGCGGCGAGCGTCGTCGCGCCGCGCGCGTGTGCGTCGCGCGATACGACGAGCGCGCTTCGGTAGCGTGCGCCGTCGCAGCCGTCGGCGTCGAATACGGGCGATGCGATCAGATGGACCGTGTCGGCGACGCCGAGCACTCGGTACGGATAGCCGCACGTCTGCGACAGCAGCAAATCGTCGCGGCGCCATAGCGGCAGCAGCTCGCCGAACGGCTCGTCGAGCAGCGTGACGTCGGCCGGGCCGCCCGCGCGCGCGAACCTGCGCAGCGCATCGCGCAGCAGCGCGCGCCACAGCGCGGCGTGGCGCGGCGTCACGTTATACATCGGCAGTCCGGCGATCCATCGAGTCATCCCGACATTCTACGGATTTCAGCGCATTCGGCGGGCGCGCGTCCCGCTTGCCGGGTCTGCGAACGCATCGCTGCTTCGACATCGACATCGACATCGACATCGACATCGACATCGACATCGCCGGAACCGATGCACCGTCCTTTTCGCGATTTCGCCACATCGAACGCCGATCCCGCCGCATAAGCAAATGCGAATCCATTGGTTGGTCCGGCGGTGGCGGTTGGTTACGGTGCGTGTTCCGCCGTGCGTATCGCGGGCGACGACGTTGTCGTTCGCGCTTGTCGACGTTCGGCCTCCGTCATTACTGAAACATGGCCGAATACTTCGACGTAGATCATGCGCGCGAGATCGAGGCGCTCGGCGGCCGTTTCGCCGCGCGCACCGAGTGGCCGACCTGGCTGCTGATCGTCGTCATCTACGGCGGCTGGCTCGGCGTGCTGCTGTGCGTGCGCGCCGGGCGACTGCCGCTCGCGGCCGCGACGCCGCCGCTGATCGCGCTGTGCGCATGGCACACGTCACTGCAGCATGAGCTGCTGCACGGCCATCCGACGCGCTCCGCGCGCTTGAGCAAGCTGCTCGGCTATCCGCCGCTGGCGGTTTGGTATCCGTACACGCTGTATCGCGATACCCATCTCGAGCATCACCGCGACGAAGACCTGACGGTGCCGGGCATCGATCCGGAAAGCAATTACGTGCCGCGTGCGCAGTGGGTGCGGCTCCCGCACTGGCGGCGCGCGCTGTGGCATGCGCGCAAGAGCTTCGTCGGGCGGTTCGTCGTCGGGCCGCCGGCGAGCGTCGCCGCGATGTGCGCGGATACGCTGCACGCATGGCGCGGCGGCGACTGGCGCTACGCGCCGATGTGGGCCGCGCACGGCGTGTCCGTCGTCATGTTGCTCGCGTGGCTGCATTTGTCGGTCGGCGTGCCGTGGTGGTACTACCTGTTCGCGATCACGTGGCCCGCGCAGTCGCTTGCGATGATTCGTTCGTTGTACGAGCATCGCGCAGCCGCGCATCCGAAGGCGCGCATCGCGATCAACGAAGCCGGCCCCGTGATGCGCCTCCTGTACCTGAACAACAACTACCATCTCGTGCATCACGATCTGCCGAAACTGCCCTGGTATCACCTGCCGCGCGCCTACCGGATGCGACGCGATGCGTATGCGCGAAAATGCGGCGGCTTCGTGATTCGCGGCGGCTATTGGGAACTGCTGAAACGCCATGCGTGGCGCGAGACAGATGCGCCCGCTCATCCGTTCGCGCACGACGATGCGTCGGCGCTGGCGCTGGCGAGACGCGGCGCGCGCGTCGCGGTGATCGACGATTGCGTGCAGATCGGCGGATGATGGCTACTTGAACGATATCGTGCGCTACGCGGACGTGATGTCCGGCGAACGGCGACGTCGGAGCACGCTGCCGCGACGCCTTCGATTCGTGGCAATGTCGTCGTCCGGTACCGACGGTCTCGCACCTACGTTGCGCGCGTGACCGATGCGTCGGCGGGATTAGACGCACGCTTTCCGCATCCGATTCCGCGTCATACGAAAACGCTACGGCGCGGTTCGCGTGTCGTCCGGCGGTCCCTGATTCGTTCCCCGAATTCCTGATCTTTTGCGGCTCGCGTCCGTGCCCATGCGCGCCGCCAAGCCGCGCCATACCAGCCGCGCACGGCCGGATCACTTTGTTACATCTCTTACCGCAGCCGCACCGAAAGGAAACAGATACCTTTCATTGCCCCGGTATACTCGCCGCTGCTTCAAACCTAAAACGAAAGAAGACCTTTCAATTATGTCGAAGAAACTCATCCAGATCGTTGCGATCGCGGCGCTGACTGCTGCTGCGTCGCTGCCGGCCGTCGCCGGCGACATGAACAATGCGCTCGGCGGCGCACTCGGCGGTGTGGCCGGCGCGGCGGTCGGCGGCGCAGTGGGCGGCAGCACGGGGGCGGTGATCGGCGGGGCGGTCGGCGGCGGCGCCGGCGGCGCGGTCACGTCGAATCGCCGCGAGCGCACGGGCGCGATCATCGGCGGCGCGCTCGGCGGCGGTGCGGGCACCGCGGCGGGCAACGCGATGGGCGGCCGCGGCGGCGGCCTGGTCGGCGCGGCCGTCGGCGGCGGCGCGGGTGCCGCGCTCGGCGGCAACATCTCGCGCTCGAATTCGTACAAAGACGACTACGACCGCGGCTATCGCCGGGGCAACCGTCACGGCAAGCATCACCATCGCCACTGAGCAGTGAAGCGAGTCCGATTGGCGTGATTCGATCCGAGGTCGCGCGCTGGGCGCGGAATGCCTGCTTCAGCGCGCGTCGGCCGATTTTCGTGCGATGCGAAATCGTTGCCGGGCGGATCATGCCAAGGCTCTCATGCACGATGGCGGCGTGCGGCTTCGCGCCGCGCGCATGCATCGAGATTCCCTCACCGACGCTGCGTCCGCGTTGCCCATTCGGCGGCCTTCGGTGAATCGAAGGGCTCGCGTTTTCGATCGGCGGCACCGCAGAAAAAGTCGCGGCAGTCGGCTGCCGTGTCGGCGCGCCGGACAGGATGCCGGCGACGCGTATCAGGCCGCACATTCAGGCCGCACATTCAGGCTCGCGTCCCGGCTTCACCCCAAATCGCGCAGGTCGGCCGTCGGCGCCTTGCCGAAGTCGTCGCTCAGCGCGTAGTCGACAAGCTGGCGCGCGGCGTCGTCCGGCGTCGTGAGCGCGCCGCTCGACTTGAGCTGCTCGAACCGCTCGCGCGACGGAAACCGGTCGCTGCTGCTGGCGCGGATCGTCGCCTGCATGCCGGTGTCCACGACGCCCGGCGCGACGCTGCAGATCCGCAGCGCGCGATTCGCATCCGCTGCGACCGCTCGCGCGTGATGATCGAGCGCGGCCTTGGTTGCGCAATAGACGCTCCAGCCTGCATACGCGTTGCGCGCGGCGCCGCTCGAGATGTGCACGATGCGGTGCTCGGCCGTTTCGGACGCGATCTTTGCGATCGCGCTCGCGAGCATCAGCGGCGTCGCGACGTTCAGGCCGACCGCGCGCGCGATCGCCGCCGCGTCCTGCGTGTCGAGCGGGCCGATCGGCTCGACGGTCCCCGCGTTGTTGAACAGCAGCACGCTGCTCGCGCCGGCGACGAAATCGCCGAGCGCGTCGCCGGCGAGCCACGCTTCGACGCGCGCCGGGTCCGACAGATCCAGCTCGGCTTCGACGAACCGGTCGCCCGCCTGCGCGCCGAGCGACGGATGACGGCTGCGCGACAGACCGAGCACCGCGATGTTCCGTTGAAGCAGATGTGCGGCGAGCGCCGCGCCGAGTCCGCGCGTGTGGCCGGTGACGATTGCGCGAACAGCCGGTAATTGAGAAGAGCGAGTGACCATATCGATTCGGAAAATAAAGAGAACTGAATGCGCGGTCTGCGCGATGCGGGACGCGATGGCCGACGATCTGTTTCAGCGGCGCTCGGCCAATCGATCGACGCGTGTCGAACGGCCGGCCGTTGCGGTCATCCCGTCGGCAGCCGGATCGGCGATGCGCGGCAGGATGACCGGATGAGCCGGTATCCTAACGTCGGCACCAACTTGGCGCAAATGCCGACCGATGAACTGCCGACCGATGAACCCGGTCCATAGCGGAATCGTCCGTCTTCGATCAGGACGCGAGCCATATCAAATGAATATCGTCATGACATGATTGCGTGCTAGCCTTGAGTCGGAATCATGGATGAAATGCCGAATGCGAAGCGAAAACGATTCGCAAACCGAACGATGCCAGGGACGCAAGCCGTTGAATGACGGTTGACGCCCGCCGGCTTATCTCAAGCAATCCTCGATACTCGCCCCCAATGGAACCCATCACGCAGGAATTCGCTCAGCAATTCGGCCGGGAATGGATCGACGCTTGGAATGCGCACGACCTCGACCGGATCCTGTCGCACTACGCCGACGGATTCGAAATGTCGTCGCCGATGATCGCACAGATCGCTGGCGAGCCCAGCGGGTGTCTTTGCGGCAAGGGCGCGGTCGGCGCGTACTGGTCGAAGGCGCTGCACATGATTCCGGATTTGCATTTCGAATGGATTGCAACGCTGGCCGGCGTCGACAGCGTCGCGATTCATTACCGTGGCGCGAAAGGGCGGCTGGCGCTCGAAGTGTTTCACTTCGGGCCGGATCGGCGAGTCGCAAAAGCGTTTGCTCATTACGCCGGATAATCGACTAGCGAGGCATCGAGGCGGCTGTATTTTCTACCGCTTTCGAATCGGACTTGCTGACGGTTTTACCGAATCAAGAAATAGGGCGTCGATCCAGACTCCTTAACAAATTCAATTGCGAGCGACAAGGCGAAACCCATCGTCATTCGACGACGGATCGACGGAGCGATCCGAAAAAGCAAGCGATACGGACACGAGACGAGTGTCGACGAGCCTGCCATGTCGCGTGGCGGCGCGAAGCAAATCGCGATGCGGCTGAAGATGCGTGGTGACCAATCAGCGAGGGCGGCGGCGATTCGCTCGCCGTACTCACTCATGTCATGCCCGGCAATCCATATTTCGACGGTTTCGACGGGCCAGGTCAGGAGAGCATCAATCATGGTCAAGAAACGCATCCATGCCGCATGGGTCGGCGCCGTGATCGCGATGATCGCGCCCGCGGCGCAGGCGCAATACACGACGGACTGGTTGGCGAACAGTTACGGAACCATTGCGTCGCACGTCGGCAACAACGCGCGGTCGATGTGGGTCTCGCCCGAAGGCGTCGTCTATACGGCTTCCTTCTGGGACGAAAACGAAGGCGGCGTCGCGATCTACCAGAACGGCAAGGGCCTCGGTTCGATCGGCACGCACGCCGAGTTCCAGGGCGGCGCGATTACGGGCAACGCGACATCGATCTTCGCGGCGTCGCAATACAGCACCTCGCAGGGCAGCGGCTCGGCCGCGCGCTACAACCGGACGACGCTCGCACGCGATCTCGTGATTCCCGTCAGCGTGTGGAACGCCGTCAGCCGGGCCGACGTGATCACCGGTCTCGCGACGGCGGGCACGCGCCTCTATGCAAGCGACTTCTTCGGCAACCGCGTGCGGGTTTTCACGACCGACGGCGTCTGGCAGCGCGACATCAGCATCGCGAATCCCGGCGCGCTCGCGCTCGACGGTGCGGGAAATATCTGGGTAGCCCAAAAGAACGCGGCCAAGATCGTCGAATTCAGTCCGGCGGGCGCGTTGATGAACACGATCCAGATGCCGACGACGTCGCGGCCGTCGTCGCTGTACTACGATGCATCGAAACGGCAACTGATGGTCGGCGATCAGGGGCCCGACATGAACATCAAGCTTTACGGTATCGCAGGCATTCCGAAGCAGGTCGGCACGTTCGGCGTGCTGGGCGGCTATCTCGACACCACGACGGGCATCAAAGGCCAGGTCGGCGACAAGCGCTTCACGCGCGTGGTCGGCATCGGCAAGGACGCCGCCGGCACGCTATACGTGCTCAACAATCCATGGGGCGGCGGTTGGGATCTCGGCCGCAACGGCGCCACCGACATTCGCGCATACGACACCTTCGGCAACACGTTGTGGAAGCTCCAGGCGCTCAACTTCGAGGCGATCGCCGCGCCGGATCCGACGACGGACGGCGCTTACTTCTATAGCGGGATGAACATCTACACAGGTACCGCGGGCGGCACCTTCGTCGCGAACACCGTCGATCCGTTCACGTACCCTTCCGATCCGCGTCTCGACATGAACGACTACCAGCGCGGCCAGCACTTCGGCCAGCTCGTCAGCGTCGGCGGCAACAAGATTCTCGTCGCATCGGGGCAGAATCCGGGCAACTTCAACTTCTATCACTTCAACGCGGCAAGCGGCTACATCGCGATCCCGGATGCGTCGCTGCCGGGCAAGGCGTTCAATACGACGCTGCAGGTGACGGCCGGATTCTCGATCGACGACAAGGGGGACGTGTGGGCCGGCCTCAACGGGACGAACGCCATCGCGCACTATCCGCTGACGGGCTTCGATGCGACCGGCAAGCCGATCTGGGGCGCGGCCGCTTCGATCCCGACGCCTGCGAGCATCCAGCCTTCGGCGCGCATCCTCCACATGTCCGAGAGCGATACGATGATCCTCGCGCAGGGGTTCGCGGGGAGCTGGGACTGGACGGCGATGAACGGGCGGATCGAGGTCTATCACGGCTGGAACGCCGGCAACGTCACCCAGCCGAATCCGGTCATCACGCTTACGAACCCCAATCCGAAGTCGATCGCGGCGGCCGGCAACTATCTGTTCGTCGGCTACGTGCACACCGTGCCGAACGTCGACGTCTTCGATCTCAACACGGGCCAGCTCGTCACCACGCTGATCAATTCGAACACAGGCACGATGGACGTCGGCAACGACGTCGATTCGATGTACGGCCTGAGAGCCTATCTGCGATCGACGGGCGAATACGTGATCACGAAAGACAACTACAACGGCTCGAGCATCGTCGTCTATCGATGGAGGCCGTGACGGCAGTGCGCTCGATCATGGCGGGCGAACGTCGGATGGCGCGGCGCCGCATCGAGCGCCGCCGGCGTTCATGTGCGACAACGCGGTGACGGTCGGCCAGGCCGTGATGTTGCCGCCGGGCTCGACGGGCAGCAGCGTCGTCGTGCTGGGCGCGTCGAACAACGGGCCGAGCGCGGGTATCGCGCGGCTGAACTTCGCGGACGGAACGAGTGCGCAGGTCACGCTGTCGTTCGACGACTGGACGCTGAACGGCGGCAGCGCGAGCGCGAAGTCGGCGATCGCGGCGACGGCCGCCTATCGCAACGCCGGCAGCGGGCAGACGGACAACGTGAAGACCTACATCTTCGCGCAGAAGATTCCGGTGCCGGCCGGCAAGGTCGTGACGAGCGTCACGCTGCCGCGGCAGGTGAGCGCGGGCAAGATGCACGTGTTCGGCATCGGCGTGGCGGCTTGATGTAGATGCTTGGGCGCGGGCGCATGCCGATGCGTGGCGCTCGCACGAGGCATGCGCGGGTTGGCCGTGGCCGGCGAAAGGCGGCGGCTTGCCGCTGCACGCCGTTCCGACGATCGATGAGCCGCGCTTCACATTTGGCGCGCTTGACGCGAGACGGCAGCGGTCGGGGCCATTGTCGCTTCGTTTCCCTTTCTTGTTCCCGGCGCAGTCATATCGGCGGCTCATCGGATGAATCGGAGTGTGTCGAGCGCGATCGATTGAATAAAAGCTGTTTGAATGGGCTATTTCCAGACTCTCCATCGATATCCGTTCTGATCGAATCCAGTTCGCAGAAGATGATGCACGTGGTCGTTCAAATGGCGAATTCAGTTTCTCGTTTCCGTCTCCCGCATATCGCCCATCATTCCAATCCTGGTCAGCATTTCAATCCGTTAATCAATCGATAAGCCAGAAACGCGTCATCAATCTGAATGAGCGCGGATGGCCGTATTTTTATTCGCCATGTAAGCAGATTCTTCGAACGGTTATTTCGATTAATCAGTATTTATCAAGTTTTAAACGAAAAATAGAATTTCCCTCGCCATTAACCTATTCGATCAGCGAGGTCGAAATTCATGAAAAACGACCGGAACAACGAGATTTCCCTGGCGATCCTGGGCGAAATTCTCAAGATCCATCGTCGATATCCCGAATACACGACGGATTCGGATATCCGTCACGAAATCGAGCAGATTCACGCCGTTCAGCTTCCCAGAATCCGTGTATTCGTCGATACGGCGCGGCCGGTGGAATTCGTCTTGCCGGCGTTCCCGTCCAAATCGCCGAATCCGAACAAGGTGTTGGGGCGCTTTCCGGACATGGCCGAGAAGCTCTCGCTGTCGTTCCTGAATGACCTGTGCGAGCGGATTCGAAGCTTCCATGCGCCCGGCGCGAAGCTGACCATTTGCTCGGACGGCCGGGTGTTCGGCGATCTGATCCGCGTCGACGATCGCGACATCACCGCGTATCAGGGCGCGCTGCGGCAGATCATCGCGGATCTGCATGCGGACCATCTGTCGACGTACAACCTCGAGAACTTCGAAGCGTTCGCGAACCGGACGTCGAGCTTCGGCGAAATGCGGCGGCTGCTCGTCGACGAATTCGCCGATCCGATCGACGCGATCAAGCGAAAGCTGACGAGCGAGGAGGAGGGCACGCTGCTGTATCGCGCGATCACCCGCTTCATGTTCGAAGACGGCTTCACGCCCGACTATCGCGGCTCGAAGGCCGCGCTGCAGAAGGATTCGAAGACGCGCGCGCTCGGCGTGATTCAGCGCAGCTGGGCATGGGGCGCGCTTCTCGCCACGCAATTTCCGGATGCGATTCGCCTGTCGATCCACCCGCAGCCCGCGGCGAGCCTGAAGATCGGCGTCCATATGATGCCGACGCGCGATAACTGGCTGACGCCATGGCACGGCGTCGCGGTCGATTTCGGCGATCAGTTCGTGCTGATGAAGCGCCGCGACGTCGAGCTGCTGGGTGGCCGCATCGTGATGCGCGACGAGCGGCCGAGCCACTACGAAATCGAGCGATCGCAAATCGGCGGCGGCGGTCTCCTTCCGCTTCCCGCCGCCGGCGGCGAAAGCGCTTCGGCCAACGCCGGCAGCCCCCGGATTCCTTTGGAGGCGGTATGAGCGATTTGTTCCTGCAGCGATCGGTGTCGCTCGAGCCGCTGGTCGGCGACGGCGGCGAACCGTGTTCGTTCGGCGTGCTGGTGAAGCCGCGCCGCGCGCATGTTCATGTCGGCGAGCTGTCGGTCGAGTGGCTGCGCGCACTGGTGCGCAGCCAGCAGCTCGTCGTGCTGCGCGGCTTCGACAGCTTCGTCGATGCGGAAAGCATGACCCGCTATTGCGCGACGTTCGGCGAAATCATGATGTGGCCGTTCGGCGCGGTGCTCGAACTGTGCGAGCAGGCGCACCCCGCCGATCATGTGTTCGCAAGCAGCTACGTGCCGCTGCATTGGGACGGCATGTATCTGGAAACCGTGCCGGAATTTCAGGTGTTCCAGTGCGTGCAGGCGATCGGCGAAGCGGATGGCGGGCGTACGACGTTCTCGAGCACGACGGAGGCGCTGCGCGTCGCGACGCCGGAGACGCGCGCGCTGTGGCGCCGCGCGCACGGACGCTATCAGCGCACGGTCGCGCTCTACAGCAACACGGTCGAAGCGCCGATTATCGAGCAGCATCCGCGCCGCGAATTTCCGATCCTGCGCTTCTGCGAGCCGCCGATCGCGGACGACAGCACGTTCATCAATCCGTCGAGCTACGTATTCGGCGGCATCGCCGACGACGAGAAAGAAGCGCTGCTCGGCAGCCTGAAGCGCGCGCTCTACGATCCGCGCGCGCATTACGCGCATCGCTGGCAGACGGGCGACGTCGTGCTCACCGACAACTTCACGCTGTTGCACGGACGCGAGCGCTTCACGAGCCGGACCGGTCGCCATCTGCGCCGCGTTCACATCCACGGTGAGCCGCCGCTGCGCAATCCGCACTTGCCGAAACAGCTGCAAGACGCCGAGACAACCCCCCATGCAGCAGCCTGACAACTTCGTCGACGGAGGAACGACCATGACGTTGATGACCGGAAACGATTATCTCGACAGCCTGCGCGACGGGCGCAACGTGTATCTCGGCGGCGAACGGATCGCCGACGTCACGTCGCACCGCGCGTTCCGCAACGCGGCCCGCAGCATTGCTTCGCTGTACGACGCATTGCATGGCGAGCATCGCGAGCGGCTGACCGCGCCCGATCGGCACGGCCAGGTTACGCATCGCTTCTTCAAGCCGAGCCAGTCGGTCGACGATCTGCTGTCGGCGCACGACGCGATCGAGCTGTGGTCGAAGATGACCTACGGTTTCATGGGCCGCACGCCCGATTACAAGGCGGCGTTCATGTCGGGACTCGAGGCGGGCGCCGACTACTACGGCGACTTTCGTCAGAACGCGGCCGACTGGTACAAGCGCTTCGCGGGCAACGGGCTGTATCTGAACCACGCGATCATCAATCCGCCGCTCGATCGCAGCAAGGCGATTCACGACATGCGCGACGTGTTCGTGCACGTCGTCGACGAGACCGATCGCGGCATTGTCGTGAGCGGCGTGAAGATGCTCGCGACCGCGGGCGCGCTGACCAATGCGACGTTCGTCGCGCCTGTCGCGTCGGCGCTGCTCGAGCCCGGCAAGGCTGACGACTTCGCTGTCGTGTTCTTCGCGCGGATGGACAACCCGGGCCTGAGCCTGATGTGCCGGCCGTCGTACGAAGCCGCCGCGACGAGCCCGTTCGACGCGCCGCTGTCGAGCCGTTTCGACGAGAACGACAGCGTGCTGATCTTCGATCGCGCGCTGATTCCATGGGAAGACGTGCTCGTCTATCGCGACGTGAAGCGCGCGACCGGTTTCTATGCGGCGTCGGGTTTCGCGAATCTCTACAACTTCCAATCCGGCATCCGGCTCGCGGTGAAGCTCGAACTGATGATCGGGCTGCTGTCGCTCGGCACGCACGCGAACGGCACGCAGCAGTTTCGCGGGATTCAGGCGGCGCTCGGCGAGCTGATTTCGCTGTGGCACCTGCTGAGGGCGATCACGTCCGCGATGGCGCGCGACCCCGTGCGCACGCAGGCCGGCGTCGTCGTGCCGAAGCTCGAATACGCATCGGCGCTGCGAATTCAGGTGCCGCAGATCTGGAAGCGCGTGCGCGAGCTGATGGAAACCGCGCTCGGCGGCTCGCCGCTCGTCACCGTATCCGGCGCGGCCGACCTGCTCGATCCGCAGGTGAAGGGGCTGATCGACGCGTACTACCGGGGCGCGGCGCTCGAACCGGAACAGCGGATCAAGCTCTTCAAGCTGATCTGGGACGCGACGGGCAGCGAGTTCGGCTCGCGTCATTCGGTCTACGAAACGCATTACTCCGGCAACTTCGATCAGATCCGTCTCGATTCGCTGACGTGGGCGACCCGGTTCGGCCAGCTCGCCGATTGCGAAGCGTTCGCGCAGCGCTGCATGGACGACTACGACGCGTCGGGCTGGTCGCGAGGGCCGTGGCTGCACGGCTGAATCGCGCCATCCGATCCCTATCGTTTCAACTCAAAGGAGCAATTATGTGCGGCATCACTGGATGGGTCGACTTCGCCCGCGATCTGCGCAACGAGGCGCAGATCGTCGACAGCATGACCGATACGCTCGCGCGCCGCGGCCCGGACGCGCGCGGCGTGTGGCTCGACACGCACGTCGCGCTGGGGCACCGGCGCCTGTCGATCATCGATCTCGAACGCGGCGCGCAGCCGATGCTCACACCGGAGCGCGGCCCGCGCGATCTGCCGCGCGCGGCGATTTCGTATGCGGGCGAAACGTATAACTTCCGCGAGCTGCGGGCCGAGCTGACCGCGCTCGGCCATCGGTTCGACACGCATTGCGACACCGAGGTCGTGCTGCGCGCGTATCTCGAATGGGGCGCGTCGTTCGTCGATCGCCTCAACGGAATGTACTCGATCGCGATCTGGGACACCGCGCGCGACGAGCTGCTGCTCGTTCGCGACCGGCTCGGCGTGAAGCCGCTGTTCTATTACCCGACGGCAGACGGCGTGATCTTCGGCTCCGAGCCGAAGGCGATCCTCGCACATCCGGACGTGCGTGCGCGCACGTCGTCGGAAGGGCTGTGCGACGCGTTGCTGTTCCTGCGCACGCCGGGACAGGTGCCGTTCTCCGGCATGCGCGAACTGAAGCCCGGCCATGTGTTGCGCGTGCGGCGCGGCCGGATCGTCGAAGCGCGCTATTGGGCGCTCGAAGCGCGTCCGCATACCGACGATCTGCCGACGACGATCGCGACGATCCGCTCGCTGCTCGACGACATCGTGTCGCGCCAGATGATTTCCGACGTGCCGCTGTGCGCGCTGCTGTCGGGCGGCATCGATTCGAGCACCATCGCCGCGATCGCGCAGAAGCAGCGGCGCGCGAACGGCGGCGGCGCGCTGTCGACATTCTGCGTCGATTTCACCGGTCACACGCAGCACTTTCGAGCCGACCCGATTCGCCCGACGGCGGATGCGCCGTTTGCGCTCGAGGTTGCGCGGCACATCGGCAGCGACCATCACACGATCGAGCTGGACCAGGCCGGGCTGCTCGATCCTCAGGTGCGCGAAACAGTGATGCGCGCGTGGGACTTGCCGTTCAACTTCGCCGATCTCGACGTGTCGCTATATCGCCTCTTTGCCGAGGTCCGCAAGCACGCGACGGTCGCGCTGTCGGGCGAGGCGGCCGACGAAATCTTCGGCGGCTACCTGTGGTTCTCCGATCCGGCTGCGCGCGGCGCGCAGACGTTCCCATGGCTCAAGCTCGGCGCGCATCGCGGCCTCGATCCGCGTGCGCTGTTCCATCGATGGTTCATCGACGCGCTGAAGCTCGGCGAGTACGAAGCGGATCTCTATCGCGCGGCGCTTGCCGAGGTGCCGCGCCTCGACGGCGAAAACGCGGAGGATCGTCGCACGCGCGAGCTGCACTATCTGACGCTGACGCGCTGGCTGCCGGTGCTGCTCGACAAGAAGGACCGGATGGGCATGGCGAGCGGCCTGGAAGGGCGCGTGCCGTTCTGCGACCACCGGCTCGTCGAATACGTGTTCAACATCCCATGGGCGATGAAGACGTTCAGCGGCCAGGAGAAGGCGCTGTTGCGCGCGGCGGCCGCCGATCTGCTGCCGGAGTCGGTGCTGAACCGCAAGAAGGCCGCATATCCGTCGATTCAGGCGCCGGGCTACGACCGCGGTCTCATCGCGCGCCTCAATCAGGCGATCGACGGCGGTCGCGCGCCGCTGAAGCCGTTCCTCGACGGCGGCGCGCTGCGCAACCTGACCGCGAAGACCGCGACCGGCAGCCTTTCGGAATTCGAACGAATCCTGCTGGAGTCGAGCAGCCGGCTCAACGACTGGCTCGATCTCTATCGAATCGAACTCGACGGCGTCCCGGCGCGTTGATCCTTTGACGAACACTTGGAGCGAACTGATGCAAGCAATCGAGATCCGCGAGACGGGCGGCCCGGACGTCCTCAATTACGTGGCGCGCACCCGGCGAGAGCCCGGCGAAGGCGAGCTGCTCGTCGAGCTCGCCGCGGCCGGCGTGAACTTCATCGATCTGTACCGCCGCGAAGGCCGTTATCCGATGCCGCTGCCCGGCACGCCGGGCGAAGAGGGCGCGGGGCGCGTGCTCGCGGTCGGCCCGAACGTCACGCGTTTCAAGCCGGGCGATCGCGTCGCTTGGACGACCGTGATGGGCAGCTATGCGACACACGTGATCGTGCCGGAGGACAAGGCGATCGTCGCGCCGGACGCAATCGATCTGCAGACGGCCGCCGCCGCGCTCGTCCAGGGGATGACCGCGCACTATCTCGTCAATGATTCATACAAGGCCCGCGAAGGCGACACCGTGCTCGTTCATGCGGCGTCGGGCGGCGTCGGGCTGCTGCTGACGCAGTGGCTGAAGCAGCGCGGGGTGCGGGTGATCGGCACCGTGTCGACCGAACAGAAGGCGGCGCTTGCGCGCAGCAACGGCGCGGACGACGTGATCCTGCACCACGCGGCCGACGATCTCGCCGCCGAGGTGCGCCGGTTGACGGACGGCAAGGGCGTGCATGCGGTGTACGACGGCATCGGCGCCGCGACGTTCGACGCGAGCCTCGCGAGTCTCAGGACGCGCGGCACGCTGGTGATTTTCGGCGGTGCGAGCGGCCCGGTGCCGCCCGTCGACGTGATGCGGCTCTTGTGGGGCGGCTCGCTCACGTTGACGCGTCCATATCTCGAACACTTCCGCGCGACCGTCGACGAATTTCTGTGGCGCGCGGGCGAAGTGTTCGACGCTGTCGCGGACGGTTCGCTCGAGATCAGGATCGGCGGCATCTATCCGCTCGCCGACGCGCGGCAGGCGCATGCCGATCTCGCCGCGCGCCGGACCACCGGCAAGCTGCTGCTCGTGCCGTGACGCGGATGCGCCCGCTCGCTCACTCATTGAACAGGATGCCTATCTATGGGAAAGATCATCGGCGCAGGCCTGATTTCACATGCGCCCGTCGTGATGATGTCGGAGGCGACGCGGCTTCATGAAAACGGCGGCCGCGACTTCACGCTCGCGACCGGCCTGATGCAGCTTCGGCGCGAAGTGTTCGACGCCGGCGACTACGACACGGTGCTCGTCTTCGACAGCCATTGGCGGACCACGACCGAGGCGGTCGTCACCGCGCACGCGCGGCGCGAGGGCCGCTTCACGTCGGACGAGATGCCGAACGCGATCCGGCAGTTGCCGTACGATCTCGCCGGCGATCCTGAGCTCGCGCGCGCGATCGCCGAACTGGCGCCGCGGCGCGCGTCATGGATCGCCGCGGTCGACGATCCGTGCCTGCCGATCCACTACGCGACGCTCAATCCGTGGACCTATCTCGGACGGCCCGACAAGCGCTGGATTTCCGTTTCCGTGTGCCAGACCGCGACCACCGGCGATTACCTGCGGATGGGCGAGATCGTCGCGGAGGCGGTCGAGCGGCTCGACCGCAACGTGCTGCTGATCGCGTCGGGCGGACTGTCGCACGTGTTCTGGCCGCTCGCGGAACTGCGCAACCGGATGGCGGGCGCTGCGTCGAACATCGTGACGCCGGCCGCGCGCGCGGCGGACGAACGGCGGATCGCGTGGCTCGAAGAAGGGCGGCACGACCGGGTGATCGAAACGATGCCGGCGTTTCTGCATTTTCATCCGGAGGCGAACTTCGGCCACTATCTGATGATGGCGGGCGCGATCGGCGCGCACGCGTGCGCGGCGCGCGGGCGTTTCTTCAGCGAGTACGAGAACGGGATCGGCACCGGTCACGTTCATCTGTGGTTCAGTCCGGCCGATCGCGGGTGGACGCGGGCGGCGCCGCAGCGCCACGGGAAAGCGGCAGGCGCATGATCGGGACGATGCGCGGGCGGCGGCGCACGATCGCCTGGAGATCGCTGCGTGCATGAGCGGCGGACACGATGCCGCAGGCTTTCGATACGATCGCGGCCGACAGATCGAACTCGATGCGCGATATCCGTGCGGGCGACGGCCAGTCTGAACCCGTCGTCACCCCGCATGAAGCCGGAGAGCGGCGCGCTGCTCCGATGCTCGGCCCGACGTACACGAGCGAGCATCGAAGCGAGCGCCGTTCCGCATGAAGCGACAGAACGTGTTCGCCGCTAGGTCGGAGCCGCGCCTGCACGCATCTGTTCGCCGGACAGACCGGCCAGATACGCCTGAACCGCGCCGAGGAACAGTCGCTCCCGAACCGACGCATGCCGGGAAGACGTGCGAAACGCGTAGATGCCGCCTTTCGGCATCGTCCACGTCGGCAGCAGCCGGTGCAGGCGTCCCTCCCGCAAGTCCTCGGCGACCAGATAGTCGGGAAACGCGCTAACGCCCGCGCCTTCGAGCACCATCTGATGCGCGAGCAGCACGCATTTCACCTTGAGGCGGCCGTTCGTCTGGATCCGGACCGAGCGGCCGTCGTTGCCGAACACCGAATAGCTGAGGTTCGCGAGCCCGCCGTGCCCGATCCAATGCGAACTGGGCAGATCGTCAGGATGTCTTGGCACCGCGCGCTTGCGCAAATACTCGGGCGATGCGACGAGCACCTGGTCGAATGCGCCGAGCATCTTCATCCGGAAGCCCTTCTTCTTCGGCCAGCCCGTCTCGAACGCGAGATCGATGCGCTTGCCGACCAGATCGATTTCCTCGTCGTTGCATACGATCTCGAGCTCGATCTGCGGGTGCCGATGAATGAACGTCGCGGCGATCGAACTCAGATGCGCGGTGGAGAAACCGCTGGGCGCCGCGACGCGCAGCAGGCCGGTCGATTCGTGGCGCAGGCACCGGATGCTGCCGATCACGTCGTACAGGCCGCTGACGAACTCCTGGGACGCCGAATACAGCTTGTTGCCGGCGTCGGTAGGCGCAATCCTGCGAGTGCTTCTCATCACGAGCTGAGTGTCGATCTCCGCTTCGAGGCGGCTCAGGTATTCGCTGACCAGCGATTTCGACATGCACAGACATTCTGCTGCCGCAGTGAAACTACCCTTCTCGACAATCGCCATGAAAACGCGCAGGTGATTCAAATTTCTTATCCCCGCCTCGGACATATTTCCCACCTCAAGAACGGTCATGTTTCGAAATACCGGGCGGCGCACCCGTCCTGCTGCGGACGGAGCGCCGATGTCGCAACGGCATTGCATTGCAATAAGGCGGCATGAACCCGGTGCTGGATCTGGACGATGGCTGTTCCGACGCATGCGGCATGTGCCGTCGGGGAGTATCGTGGGAGGGCGCGACGTCGGGCGGGCAATGGGATGCGCGCGACCGCGCGCGATCCGCTCGTCGCGGACCGAGGCTGCCGACGTGCGCGTCGCCGTCGGCGGCACGGCGCGAATCAGGCGATCGGCGTCGCCGCGACGGCGATGGGCTACGACCGTCAAATTCGTCCTCCTTTGCATGCTCGAACCACGAAAGAGGATCCAAGCGAGCCAGAATTCATCGCAGCCCTTGTTTTTCACTTGCGGAAATCGGTTCATCGGCAAGGCAATGCGATGCAGCAGCAATCAAATTTCGCAGAATTCATGCTCCCTCGCATACGCTTTACAGCCATCGCCGCCAGTATTCCATAGCTGACTTAAGATCTTAATAAAAGAATGGTAAATAATTTTGTCTGAGACGACTATCTCTAAGATATCGCCTCGATCGCTGACGAAAAATTACAAATCGACTGGGACTGAATCGATTCATTGTTTCGGCTTCTTCAATCCTTTACGGCGCCTTCATGTTTGGCGTGTGATGCCGCGAGGGTGGTTTTTAAGCGCGGACGATGCGCCGGACTCGAGGTGGAGCGGCGGTGCGGCAGGCGGTGCAAGACCTGAGCCGCGATGGCGTGTGGACGCGGGATACCGCTACGGTATGGGGCGTGAGACAGTGAATTCGGATAAAAATGGCGTGATTTCGGTCGAACTCGGCGGAATTCATCCTTTTCGGATAAATGTGGAAATCTTGATCTTGGGTGGCCGAGAGACTGGTCTTATTTTGGAATTAAGTTACCCGCAGGTTACTGACGGGAACGAATCGTTATTGTGATTCGGTTCTCTTTGGGTTACTAATAACGTGAATGCGAGATCCATTTGATGCGTGCTTAAAATACACATCGGCGATGTCGAAAGCAGTCCGTCATTTGACGGGCGTGATGAGCGATCAGGAATGGCCGATCGAAGCGGAGGCGGTGGAGGCGGTGGAGGCGCGAGCGCCACGTGCTCGCGCAATGCCCCGTCTCCATTGCGGCGCGCAGGAAGTGAATCGAGCGTGCCGCGACGTCGCACATGAACATGTCGGCGCAACGGGCCAGGCGATGCGATCGGCGCGGCGATGCGATGCGTGTCGACATATTGAATGCAGATGTCGGGTTGCCGGCCAGCGATGACAGGCATCGACGGCGCGCGGCGGTATTGGCCACCGCCCGTCCGGCGGACGCGATTCCGGCTGATCGACGGGCTGTCGCCGTGCCGATTTCGCCGCGTTTTCTTCACATCAATCCGGCCTCTCACGTCGCCATGGGCCGCTGCGCATGAGCCGTCGGCGCGCGCTGCTTCACGTTCCGCGCGCGCGGAACGCGATCTCGCTTCATGCGAGGGAAAACCCCTCCATCCCATTCCCGTTTCATGGGAAATTCGGTTTTAATTTTTGAGAGTGGTCTGGCATGCTGACTTCGTTGTCACATGCATTGCTTTTGTCGTGAATTCAGGAACCACAGTCACTGGTGCGGAGCGCGTGCTGCTCGTGCTGGCCGCGCTTGCGAGCCATGGCAAGGCCATGTCGGTGAAGGATCTGCAGGGCGTCACGGGGCTCGCGCAAAGCACGCTGTATCGGCAGATCGCGTTGCTCAAGCGCTGGGGCTTCGTCGCCGAACATACGGGGCACTATGCGCCTGGTCCGATCAGTCTTCAGCTTGCGCTCGGCTTCGACGTCAACTCGATGCTTGTCGAAGCGAGCCGCATGGAGATGCAGCAGCTCGCACGGGCGTCGAAGGAGAGCGTCGGGCTCGTCGTCGCGGTGAAGAATCAGGCGATGTGCCTCGACAGGGTCGACAGCGAGCAGTCGCTGCGCTGCTCGTTCGAAAAGGGCCGCGCGGTGCCGCTGAAGGCGGGCGCGTCGGCGAAATCGCTGCTGGCCTTCATGGCGGAGAACGCGCGCAGCGAAGTGCTGGACTCGGTATTCGCCGGCGACCGCGCCGGGCGCGCGGCCATCGAAGCCGAACTGGAGCGGATTCGCGCGCAGGGCTATGCGGTGAGCGATAGCGAGGTCGACCCCGGCGTCTGGGGCGTCAGCGCGCCGATATTCCATCGCACATGGCGTGGCGTGAGCAGCTCCGCGTCGATCACGCTGATGGCGCCTTCGACGCGCGCGATCGGCCGCGAAAGCCAGTTCATCGACGGGACGCTGCGAACCGCTCGCGCGATTTCCCTGCATCTGCAAGCCGAATGATCCGTCTCACCCCGAGCCTCAAAGGAGTTTTTCGATGAAATTGCAACGTCTGCTGTCCCTTGCCTGCTTCGCGCTGGCGACCACCTTCGCCGGCTTTTGCGGCAACGCCGCGGCGCAAACCCCTGACGTTTTGTGCGTGGCGACCGACGCCACGTTCGCGCCGATGGAGTACACCGAAAACGGTGTGCGAACCGGCTTCGACATCGACATGATGAATGCGCTCGCCAAAGCAATGGGCAAGAGCGTGCAGTGGACGGACATCGACTTCAAGGGACTGATTCCCGGCCTGATCGCGCATCGTTTCGACGCGGCGATCTCGGCGATATACATCACCGACGAGCGCGCCAAGGTTGTCGATTTCGCCGGCCCGTACTACGCGGGCGGTCTCGTCGCGCTGGTGAAGCGCGATTCGCCGATCAAGACGGTGGCCGATCTGAGCGGCAAGAAGGTGTCGGTGCAGGTGGGCACCAAGTCGGTGAACTTCCTGCGCGACAACTTCCCGCAGATCACGCGCGTCGAAGTGGAAAAGAACCAGGAAATGTTCGACCTCGTCGGCATCGGCCGCGCCGATGCCGCCGTCACCGGCAAGCCGGCCGCCTATCAGCTGGTCCGTACGCGCGGTGGCTTCCGCGTGCTCGACAAGCCGCTGACGACCGAGCAGTACGGCATCGCCGTGCGCAAGGACGAGCCGCAATTGAAGGCCGCGCTCGACGCCGCGTTGGCGAAGATCAAGGCCGACGGCACGTATGCGGCGATCGTCCGCAAGTGGTTCGGCGCCGGCGCGCAATAACCGGCCGAGTCATGCACATGGAACTCGATTTCTCGCCGGTGATCGCCGGCTGGACGGATATTGCGCATGGTGCGCTCGTCACGGTGGAAGTGACGGCGGCCGCGCTCGCGCTCAGCTGCGTGCTCGGGCTGCTGATCGGCATCGGGCGGCTCGCGCCGCAGCGGCGATTCGTCTACGGCTTTTGCACCGCCTACCTGACGTTCTTTCGCGGCACGCCGCTGCTCGTGCAACTGTTTCTGTTGTTCTTCGGCTTGCCCCAATTCAACATTCTGCTGCCCGCTTTCGTGTGCGGGATGCTCGGGCTGGGTTTCTATTCGGCTGCCTACGTATCGGAGATCGTGCGCGGCGCGATCCAGTCGGTCGATCGCGGCCAGATGGAGGCGGCCCGCTCGATCGGCATGTCGTCGGGGCAGGCGATGCGCACGATCATCCTGCCGCAAGCCATCGTCCGCATGATTCCGCCGCTCGGCAACGAGTTCATCGCGCTCATCAAGAATTCGGCGCTCGTGTCGCTGCTGACGATCGACGATCTGATGCATGAAGGCCAGAAGATCATCAGCGTGTCGTACCGATCGCTCGAAGTGTATCTGGCCATCGCGTTGGTCTATCTCGTGCTGACCCAGGCGACCAATTACGCGCTGCATCGCGTCGAGCGGCGCCTGCGTGCAGGAGGAATGGTGCAATGAACAAGACGTCCGAACCCATCGTCCGGATCCGTGGCCTGACCAAGTCGTTCGGTTCGCACGTCGTGCTGAACGGCATCGACTTCGACATCCAGCCGCAACAGGTGGTGGTCGTCATCGGGCCGAGCGGCTCGGGCAAGAGCACCTTCTTGCGGTGCTGCAACGGCCTCGAGCAACCGGAAGGCGGCACCATCGACATCTGCGGCCATCGTCTCATCGATCGCGGCGCGATGCTCGGCGAACGCTCGCTGAATGCGTTGCGCACCGAAGTCGGCATGGTGTTCCAGTCGTTCAATCTGTTTCCGCATCTGTCCGTCCTGCACAACATCACCGTGGGCCCGCGCATGCTGCGCGGCGTGAGCAAGGCCGATGCCGAAGCGGGCGCGTTGGCGCTGCTGGAGAAAGTGGGCCTTGCGCACAAGGCGCACGTGATGCCGGCGAGCCTGTCGGGCGGCCAGAAGCAGCGCGTCGCGATCGCCCGGGCGCTGGCGATGCAGCCGCGCGTCATGCTGTTCGACGAACCGACTTCGGCGCTCGATCCGGAGCTCGTCGGCGAAGTACTGCAAGTCATGAAACTGCTCGCGAGCGAAGGCATGACGATGGTGGTCGTGACGCACGAAATGGGGTTTGCGAAGGAAGTCGCGGATGTGGTGGTGGTGATGGACGGCGGTGCGATCGTCGAGGCCGGGCCGCCTTCGGAAATCTTCTCCGCGCCATCGCAGCCGCGCACGCGCGCTTTCCTGCAAGCCGTGTTGTCGCGTGCATGAAGGCGCCGTTCGATAACGGGGTCTGGCGCGGCCGTTCCGACGACGGGGAGCCCGGCGACACCCGGCGCTTGTTCGATCAGATCGAGCCCTTCACCGGCGCGGCCCTGTCAAGCGATGCGGCGGTGATCGTGGGCTTCGGCTCGGATGAAGGCGTGCGGCGGAACAAGGGACGCGTCGGCGCCGCGCACGGGCCCGGGGAGTTGCGCCGCGCGCTGGCGGGCCTGCCGGCCAAGCCGGCGGTGACGTTGCGCGATGCGGGCGATGTGGTCTGCGACAACGGCGATCTGGAGGGCGCGCAGGCCGAGCTCGCGAAGGTGGTGTGCGAGACGCTCGCCTGCGGCGGGCGGCCGCTCGTGCTCGGCGGTGGCCACGAGGTCGCGTGGGGCACGTATCGCGGCTTGCGCGCGTGGCTCGGCGACGGCGGCGCGCGTCGTCTGACGATCGTGAATTTCGACGCGCATTTCGATCTGCGGCAGGCGCGTCCTGCAAATTCGGGTACGCCGTTCGATCAGATCGCCTGCGATTGCGCCGCTCGAGGGCTCGCTTTCGATTATGTCTGCCTCGGCATCAGCGATCTGGCCAATACGGCAGCGCTGTTCGAGCGCGCACGGCAGCTCGGTGTGCAGTACGTCGCCGATGCGCAGATGCAGGAGCGTCATCTTCCCGGTCTGCTCGATCGGCTCGATCGGCTGCTCGACGCAGCCGACGCGCTGTACCTGTCGATCGACCTCGACGTGCTGCCGGCCGCCACGGCGCCGGGCGTGTCCGCGCCGGCGTCCCTCGGCGTGCCGTTGTCCGTGGTCGAAGCGATGGTGCTGCGCATTCGGGCGTCGGGCAAGCTGCTGGCGGCGGACATTGCCGAATACAACCCGGCCCTCGATCAGGACCGGCGTACGGCTCGTGCGGCCGCGCGGCTCGCGTATCGGTTGTTGTGAGGCGGGCAGCAATCGAGCCGCGTACCGGGGCGCGCGGCAAACCGCCATCATGTGCGCGCACGCATGCCGAATCCGCTCCCGAAAAACGAAACGCGGCGGGTTTCCAGTCCGTCGGCTGGTCGATCTGACCAAAATTGACAGACGTCTTGCGAGTAATCGTCTAACTTTTACGTCGGGGAGGCTGTTCGACGTCCGGCCTTTCCGAACTCAAATCAGCACTTCAATCAATAGCAATCGGCCCACGTTGTGTTGTTGATCGACCTGCCGTCTTGCGTCCTGTGTTCTTTGTCTTGCCGGACGGCGGGTCATCTTTTCTCATCGGCCGCATTGAAGGTCATGTCTGCTCCATTCGGGGCGAGCAACGCACGGACTCGGCGGCAGGCGTCGCTGTCGGATTCCGCTTCGTTGCCGAGCATTCGCGGTGTGTCGCCGTCGGTTCAGCGTGACCGCAGCCTGAGATCGCGGCTCGATCGAGATACGCGTCGCCCATGCGTGTCGCCCCAAGCACGCTCCAGCCGATCGACTTCGCAACCCGCGTGCAAACCCCTCCTTCGCCGTCGATCCCATTGCCTAAAATCAAGTTACGCGCGAGACGGTTCCGATCGTATTGGCGCGAAGGCGTCCGGCGACGCCGCTCGCGCGTTCGAATTTCGATACGTTTCAATCGTAAGGGGAATCGTCATGGCGACTTACGTGGTGCTTGCAAACTTTACGGATCAGGGCATCCGCACCGTGAAGAACAGCTCGCAGCGGGCCGGTCAGGTGGCGGAAATGGCCAAGAGCTTCGGCTGTGAAATGAAGGAGGTCTACTGGACGCTGGGCGCGTTCGACATCGTCGCGGTCGTCGAAGCGACCGACGAGCAAAGTCTCACCGCATTCGGCTTCGCGCTCGGCTCGGCGGGCAACGTCCGCACGCAGACGCTGCGCGCGTTCACGAAGAACGAAATCGGCGCGATCATCGGCAGATTGCCGTAACGCGCAAGCCGCACGCACCGTCGTCGGCCGCTCGAACGCGAGTCGCAGAGCAGGCCGAAGCCGGATCGCAGGCAAAGGGCTGGAAGAAGGAGAAAGCCCATGTCGAATACGCAAGGCGACGCGGGATCGCCGTTCGCGGCGTCCGTCGAAGCAGGCAGCTACCGCATCGCGCGGCCGGCCAGCGTGAGCGATGTGATCGAACTGGTGCGCACGCATGGCATCCAGATCGTCGATCTGAAGTTCACCGATCTGCCGGGGCTCTGGCAGCACTTCTCGATTACGCTCCCCGAACTCCACGCGGATCTGTTCGGCGCCGGAATCGGTTTCGACGGCTCGTCGATCCGCGGCTTCCAGGAGATCCACGAATCCGACATGCTGCTGCGTCCCGATCCGACGACCGCGTTCGTCGATCCGGTCTGCGAGACGCCGACGCTGTCGATTCTCTGCGACGTGATCGATCCGGCGACGCACGGGCCGTACTCGCGCGATCCGCGCTACGTCGCGAAAAAAGCGGAAGCGCATTTGCGCGGGACGGGCATCGCGACGACCTGCTACGTCGGGCCGGAACTCGAATTCTTCATTTTCGATTCGATCCGCTACGGCCAGGATCAGCACTGCGGCTATTACTACGTCGAATCGGCCGAGGGCGACTGGGCCGCGGGCCGAGACGAGGGCGCATACGGCGGCGGCAATCTCGGCTACAAGCAGCGCTACAAGGAAGGTTATTTCCCGACGCCGCCGAACGACACGCTGCAGGACATCCGCTCGGAAATCGCGCTGACGCTGCAGCGCGCAGGCGTGCAGGTCGAAGTGCACCATCACGAGGTCGCGACCGCCGGCCAGAACGAAATCGACATGCGTTTCGCGACGCTCACGCGAATGGCCGACAACGTGATGATCTACAAGTACGTGTGCAAGAACGTCGCGCGCCGGCACGGCAAGGTCGCGACGTTCATGCCGAAGCCGCTGTTCGCGGACAACGCGAGCGGCATGCATTGCCATCAGAGCCTGTGGGACGACGAACGCAATCTGTTCTACGACGCGAACGGCTGGGCGCTGACGTCCGACCTGTGCCGCTGGTACATCGGCGGGCTGCTCGAGCACGCCCCGGCGCTGATGGCGTTCTGCGCGCCGACGACGAATTCGTACAAGCGTCTCGTGCCGGGCTATGAAGCGCCCGTCAATCTGGCGATGTCGCAGCGCAACCGCTCGGCCGCGGCGAGGATTCCGATGGTGTCGGACGCGCCCGCCGCGCGCCGCGTGGAGTTTCGCTGTCCCGATCCGTCGGCGAACGCGTATCTCGCGTTCGCGGCGATGCTGATGGCCGGGCTCGACGGCATCGAGAACAAGATCGATCCGGGTGCGCCGCTCGACAAGAACATCTACGAGCTGCCGCTGGAGGAAGCATCGAAGATCCGGCAGGTGCCGGGCTCGCTCGACGCGTCGCTTGCCGCGCTCGAAGCCGACAGCGCGTTCCTGCGCAAGGGCGACGTGTTCACCGGCGACGTGATTCGCACGTGGATCGACTACAAGCGCAAGCGCGAGCTCGATACGATCAAGCTGCGTCCGCATCCTTGGGAGTTCTATCTGTATTTCGACGTCTAGAAAAACGAGGGGCCCGCGATGACCACGGTCGGCAGCTTCGACATCGACTATACGCAATACCTCGGCCCCGACGGCGAGCCGGTCCAGCCGTTGCCCGCGTTCGCGCAGGACGCGGCCGCGCTGCTGCCGCTCTATCGCGCGATGGTGCTGACGCGGGCGTTCGACACGAAAGCGGTTGCGCTGCAGCGCACCGGCAAGATCGGCACGTTCGCGTCGTCGGTCGGGCAGGAAGCGATCGGCGTGGGCGTCGCGAGCGCGATGCGCGCCGACGACGTGCTGTTTCCGTCGTACCGCGATCACGCCGCGCAATTCCTGCGCGGCGTCACGATGACGGAAAGCCTGCTGTACTGGGGCGGTGACGAGCGCGGCAGCGATTTCGCGGCGGCGCGCCAGGATTTTCCGAACTGCGTGCCGATCGGCACGCAGGTGTGCCATGCGGCGGGCGCCGCGTATGCGTTCATGCTGCGCGGCGAAGCGCGCGTCGCGGTGGCGATCCTCGGCGACGGCGGCACGTCGAAAGGCGACTTCTATGAGGCGATGAACATGGCGGGCGCGTGGCGCGCGCCGCTCGTCATCGTCGTCAACAACAACCAGTGGGCGATCTCGATGCCGCGCGCCCGCCAGACCGCGGCGCAAACGCTCGCGCAAAAGGCGATCGCCGCGGGAATCGAGGGGCGGCAGGTCGACGGCAACGACATCGTCGCCGTGCGTCAGGTGGTCGGCGACGCGCTCGAGCGCGCGCGGGGCGGCGGCGGTCCGACGCTCGTCGAAGCGCTCAGCTACCGGCTGGGCGATCACACGACGGCCGACGATGCGACGCGCTATCGCGATTCCGACGCCGTCGGCAAGCAATGGGAATTCGAGCCGCTGCTGCGTCTGCGCAAATACCTGATGCATCGCAACGTGTGGGACAAGGCGCTGGACGAGCAGCTCGGCAAGGCGTGCTACGCGCAGGTCGAAGAAGCAGTGGAGGCTTATCTCGCGACGCCGCAGCCGGACACGTCGGCGATGTTCGACCATTTGTATGCGAGCCTGCCGCAGGCGATGCAGGAACAGTTGGCGACGGCGCTCGCATTTGCGCTGGCTGCGGGGAATCATCATGGCTGATCTGAACCTCGTCGAGGCGGTCAATCTGGCGCTCGCGTACGCGCTCGCGCACGATCCGTCCGTCGTGCTGCTCGGCGAGGACATCGGCGCGAACGGCGGCGTGTTTCGTGCAACCGTCGACTTGCAGGCGCGCTTCGGCGCGCGGCGCGTGATCGACACGCCGCTCGCGGAAACGGCGATCGCGGGCGCCGCGATCGGCATGGCGGCGATGGGTCTCAAGCCCGTCGCGGAGATCCAGTTCACCGGCTTCGTCTATCCGACGATCGATCAGGTCCTCAATCACGCGTCGCGGCTGCGTCATCGCACGCGTGGACGGCTGTCGTGTCCGCTCGTGATCCGCGCGCCGTGCGGCGGCGGCATTCACGCGCCGGAACATCATTCGGAAAGCCCCGAAGCGTTGTTCGCGCATATCCCCGGCCTGCGCGTCGTGATTCCGTCGACGCCCGCGCGCGCCTATGGGCTGCTGCTCGCCGCGATTCGCGATCCGGATCCGGTGATGTTCTTCGAGCCTTCGCGCCTGTATCGGCTGTTCCGACAGCCGGTCGAAGACAACGGGGAGGCGCTGCCGCTCGATACGTGCTTCACGCTGCGCGACGGCTCCGACGTCACGCTGGTGAGCTGGGGCGCGACGCTGCAGGAAGTGCAGACGGCCGCCGATCAGCTCGCGCAGGAAGGCGTGATGGCCGAAGTGATCGACGTCGCGACGCTGAAGCCGCTCGATGCCGATACGATCGTCGCGTCGGTCGCGAGGACGGGCCGCTGCGTGATCGTCCACGAGGCGCCGCGCACGGCGGGCGTCGGCGCGGAGATCGCCGCGCTCGTCGCCGAGCACTGTCTGTATTCGCTGCTCGCGCCCGTGCAGCGCGTGACCGGCTACGACGTCGTCGTGCCGCTGTTCCGGCTCGAAAGCCAGTACATGCCGAGCGCGGCGCGCATCGTCAGCGCAGTCAGGAAGACGCTGGAGGCGTCGTAACGACATGAAGATCTTCAAATTGCCCGACCTCGGCGAAGGCTTGCAGGAAGCCGAGATCGTCGAATGGCACGCCAAGGCTGGCGACGCGGTTCAGACCGATCAGCCGCTGTTGTCGGTCGAGACCGCGAAGGCGATCGTCGAGATCCCGTCGCCGCAATCCGGCCGCATCGCGAAGCTGTTCGGGCAGCCGGGCGACATCGTTCATCTCGGCGCGCCGCTCGTCGCATTCGAAGGCGAAGCCGACGAAGCCGATGCGGGGACCGTCGTCGGCCACATGACGGTCGGCGAGCACGTCGTGCAAGAAGCGCCCGCAGCGCTCGGCACGGGCGCGGGCGGCCGCGGCGCCGGCGCGGTCAAGGCGATTCCGGCCGTGCGCGCGCTCGCGCGCAAGCTCGACGTCGATCTGGCGATGGTGACGCCGTCGGGCGCCGACGGCGTGATCACTGCGGCGGACGTGCAGCGCGTCGCGAAGGTGCTCGCCGAGCTCGGGCCGCCCGAAGTGCTGCGCGGCGTGCGGCGCGCGATGGCGCAGAACATGGCGCGCGCGCAGAGCGAAGTCGCGGCGGCGACCGTGATCGACGATGCCGACATCCACGCATGGCCCGCGGGCGCGGATGTGACGATGCGCCTGATTCGCGCGCTCGTCGCCGGCTGCCGCGCGGAGCCGGGGCTCAACGCGTGGTTCGACGGACAGGCGGGGCGTCGGCACGTGGTCGCGAAGATCGATCTCGGCATCGCGGTCGATCTGCCGGACGGTCTCTTCGTGCCGGTGCTGCGCGACGTCGCGCATCGCGACGCCGCCGACTTGCGCAACGGGCTCGACCGGATGCGCGCCGACATCCGTGCGCGCAAGATTCCGCCGGATGAGTTGCGCGGCAACACGATCACGCTGTCGAACTTCGGGATGATCGCCGGCAAGTATGCGGCGCCCGTCGTCGTGCCGCCGACCGTTGCGATCCTCGGCGCGGGGCGCGTGCACGACGCGGTCGTCGCGGCGGGCGGCGCGCCCGCCGTGCATCGCATCCTGCCGCTCAGCCTGACGTTCGATCATCGAGTCGTCACGGGCGGCGAGGCGGCGCGCTTTCTCGCGGCGGTGATTGCGGATCTGCAACGGCCGCAGTAGCCAGAAGCCCGGACGCGCCCGACACGCACGCACAACACGCACAACACGCACAACACGCGCGATCGCGACGCGGCACGGAGGCGACATTCCGAAGTCCTGATCGACGCGCCGGGCATGCGGTCCAGGTATCCGGTCTGTACGCGATGCAGTGGAAGGCCGCGCTCGACGCCGACGACAACACCGCTCGGCGGCCCGATGCGCGCTTCGATCCGCCGCTCGATGTTTGCGTCGGCGCGGCGTCGTGCCGTCGCGCATCGCGTGAGATCGGCTGTGCGACGCCGTTCGCGGCTCGCGCATCCGCGTAGGCATACGCAGCGGGATTCGCGCGCATCGAACGCAATCAGAATCGCCGTGCGAGAACGTCGGCGTCCACCGACAGAATGTCGGTATAGCCGCACAGCGCCATCGTCGTATCGAGCTCGCGCGCGATGATGTCGAGGCTGCGGAACACGCCTGCTTCGCCCAGCGCGGCGACGCCATAGAGAAACGCACGCCCGATCATCGTGCCGCGCGCGCCGAGCGCGACCGCCTTCAGCACGTCCTGGCCGGTGCGCACGCCGCCGTCAAGCCACACTTCGATGCGCTGGCCGATCGCGTCCACGATGGCAGGCAGCGCGTCGACCGACGACATCGCACCGTCGAGCTGGCGGCCGCCGTGATTCGATACGACGATCGCATCCGCGCCCGCGTCGGCCGCCAGGTGAGCGTCGCGCGGATCGAGAATGCCCTTGACGATCAGCTTGCCGTCCCAGCGTTGCCGAACCCATTCGACGTCGCGCCAGTCGATCGTCGGATCGAACTGCTCGCGCGTCCATGAATCGAGCGACGACATGTCGGTCACGCCCTTCACGTGCCCGACGATGTTGCCGAAATGACGGCGTCGGGTGCGGGCCATGCCGATGCACCAGCGCGGCTTGCTCGCCATGTTCAGCAGATTCGGCAGCGTGATGCGCGGCGGGCTCGACAAGCCGTTCTTCACGTCCTTGTGGCGTTGGCCGCCGATCTGCAGGTCCATCGTCAGCACGAGCGCGGGACAGCCCGCCGCCTTCGCGCGCGCGATCAGCCGCTCGATGAACACGCGATCGCGCATCATGTAGAGCTGGAACCAGAACGGCCCGGGCGCGTGCGTCGCGATGTCCTCGAGCGAGCAGATGCTCATCGTCGACAGCGTGAACGGCACGCCGAACCGCTGCGCGGCGCGCGCCGCGAGAATCTCGCCGTCGGCGCGCATCATGCCGACGAGGCCGGTCGGCGCGAGCGCAACCGGTATCGCGACGTCCTGTCCCGCCATCGTCGTGCGCAGGCTGCGATGCGCGATGTCGACGCCGACCCGCTGACGCAGCTTGATGCGCTGGAAGTCGGCTTCGTTCGCGCGATACGTCGACTCCGTGTAGGAGCCCGTATCGACGTAGTCGTAGAACATCCGCGGAATGCGTTTCCTCGCGAGAACGCGAAGATCTTCGATGCAGGTGATCGGGAGGGGCATGGACGGCTCCGAAAGGGGAACGATGATGCTACCGCCGCACTCGGCGGCGCGCGCGGAAATATCTTCAGGCGCGATGCGAAAGAAATTCCGACACGTCACGCACAGTTCTTCGGCCGCCCGCTCGAACGTGCCGTGGCGCGCGGCGGCCTCGAAGGCCAGCAGGCCGTCGAGGGACGGGAGGCGAAGATCGCGAGGGTCGGAAGCGTGCATGCGGCGATTCTAATCGACCGGTTTTCCGGCGGCGCTTGCGTGCGTTATGCGAGATCGCGCTGCATATCGCGCCGCGCGTGACGAATCAGCCACGCCTCCATCGTCGCGATGTCGTTCGGACGCCGCGGCTCGTTCGGATGGGCGATGTAGTAGCCGACCGACAGCGGCAGCGCGAAATCGAACAGCCGGCACAGTCGTCCGGCCTCGATGTCGCGCCCGACGAGTTGATCGCTGACGAGCGCGGCGCCGTGTCCCGCGGTCGCGGCGTCGATCGCGAGCGACGATTGATTGAAGCGCGGGCCCCGGTGCGGATCGACCGCGACGCGCTCCGGCATCGTGGCGAGAAACTCGGGCGACAGATCGTGCGCGTCGTGCAGCAGCGCGGAGGCGGCGGGATCGCGAGCGAGCCGGGTGATGTCAGCAGCGATGGGCTGCGTGCCGCATAGATGTCGACCGGAAACAGGAAGCGCGTGACGAGCCCCTTGCCGAACGGCGGCTTGCCGTAGCGGATCGCTAGATCGACGCCGTCGCTTCGGAAGGTCGCGAACTGCGAATCGGCGATCACCCGGATGTCGATGTCCGGATGCTCGCCGGTATCCGAGGGGCGCGATGGCGTCCGGCACGCGCTTGACGCGATCGGCCGCGATGACCCAAACTGGCCGGGCCGAAACCGGGATTCCGCGCGCGTCGAACAAGCGGAGATGGCGCGCGGCGACGCGCGAAGCATCGAACGCATTTGTCGCGCCGGAAGTCGCGCGATGCGCCCCGGCCGATCGGCAAGATCCGTTCACGAACCCGCTACCCGGTTGCGATCCGACCGCGCGTTGCGCCGCAGGTTGATTGCGATGCCCGCTTTCGTCCGACTATTCTGCGCGGCATGCGTCTGCATGGCCGCCCATTGCGCGAACGCGTCGCCGGCAGAATCCGACGCCGATGACGCCGCGCCCGCGACCCTCGTCAGCGACGTTCACGTGTTCGTCGTCCAGCATGACGGCTCCGTCGACGAGCACGACGATTCGACGCTGCGCGCGAACACCGCGAGCGGCATCGACGACGTCGCGCAGCGCTACGTGTGGTTCAACAAGGACATCGAGCGGGTCGAACTGCTGACCGCCGAGACGATCGATCGCGCCGGCGCCGCGCATCCGGTCGGCCCGGAGGCGATTCGCGACGTGCAGGAACCGCGCTCCGCCGGCGCGCCGTTTTTCGAGGATGGCGTGTTGCGCTCGGTGATCTTTCCGGGCGTCGATGCGGGCGCGCGCACGCGCCTCGTGTTTCGCAAGTCGCGTACGAAGCCGCGCGATCCGGGGTTCTTCGGCTATTTCGTCGCGCCGTCGCGGATGCCCGTCGACGCGCAGCGGCTGATCTTCGATTTGCCCGCCGACATGCCGCTCTACGCCGACGCGCGCGGCTACGTCGCGCTCGCGCCGGTGACGGAGAACGGCCGCACGCGCTACGCATTCGACTATCGGCACGGTCCGTATCCGCGCGTCGAGAACGGCTCGGTCGGCTATGCGACGTACGGCGATCGCCTGATGGTGTCGACGCTGCGCGATTTCGCGTCGTTCGCCGAGCGATATCGCGCGGCGGCCGTCGATGCGAGCGCGCGCGATCCCGCCGTCGCGCGGCTCGCGCAGTCGGTCACGGCGAACGCGAACGCGTCCGATCCGCGCGCGAAGGCGCAGGCGATCTACGACTGGGTTCGGATGAACGTCCGCTACGTCGCGCTCTTTCTCGGCGAGACCGCGGCCGCGCCGCACAAGGTGGCGGACATCCTGCGCAACCGCTACGGCGATTGCAAGGATCACGTCGCGCTCTTCGGCGCGCTGCTCGCGGCGGCCGGGATACGCAGCGAGCCCGTGCTGCTCGATCTCGGTCCGGTCTATACGTTGCCCGCCGTGCCCGGCTACGGAGGCAGCGCGATCAATCACGCGATCACATGGCTGCCGGATCTCGGGCTCTTCGCCGATACGACGGTCGGCAGCGTCGCGTTCGGCTATCTGCCGCCCGTCGTGATGGATCGGCCGGCGCTGCTCGTCGACGAAGGCGTGCTGACGCGCACGCCGGCGACGCAGCCGCGCACGCGCGGCGCGCGCCTGCGGATCGACGTCGATGCAAGCGGAGCGGCGCGCTATCAGTATTACGTCGAGGATGCAGGATGGACAGCGGAGCTCGAACGCAGCGTGTTCCGCCAGGCAGCGCGCGAGCGTGTGCAGCAGCTCGCGACCGATCGCCTGCGACAGAGCGGCTTGCGCGGCACGGCCCAGTTGAGCGCGGGCGAGCGCAATGCGACGAGCGGGCCGTTCTCGACGTCGATGACGGGATCGCTCGACCATTTCGTGTGGACCGACGGCACGACCGCGCTGCCGGCGTTGTCGAGCCTGTCGGGCGGCATCGCGACTCAGGTGCAGGACTGGCTTGCGGAGCCGGTGCGCACGCAGCCGTGGCTGTGCATCGGCGGCGATTTCGACGAGACCGCGCAGATCGCGCTGCCCGACGACGTGCGCGTGACCGACGTGCCGAACGATGCGCACGTGCAGGATCGCTTCTTCGATTATGAATCGCACTACGTGCTCGATGCGGCGGCGCGCGTCGTGCAGATCACGCGGCGCTTGCGCGCGCGCTTCGCGCATCAGGTGTGTTCGCCGGAAGATTTCGATGCGGCGCGTGCGTCGCTCGGGCGAATCGAGCGCGACGTGCTCGCGCAGATCGTCGTGCGGGCGAAGGCGCATGATTGACAGCGTTCATGCGCGGCCGCGATCGGCCTCCGCGAATTCGGATCAGTTCCGGCAGCGCCCGCGATAACGCTCGACTTCCGCATCGTACGCGGCGAGAAACGCCTTGCCGAACACGGACGCGAAGTCGTCCTCGATCGCGAACAGCGTGAAATGAACGGAATGTCCTCGGCGGACGAGGGAATCACATCGATGGAATCCGCCGCGACGTGATTGCGCTATGCGTGGCCGTAGCCGTCGCGCCGCAGCGAAATCGTCACTTCCCGCGCGATCGCCCGATCCCAAGCAACAAATCCGCCGCCTTCTCCGCGATCATCATCGCCGGTCCGTTCGTGTTGCCGGACGTCACGGTCGGCATCACCGACGCGTCGATCACGCGCAGTCCCGACACGCCGCGAACCTTCAATTGCGGATCGACGACGGCCATCGCATCGACGCCCATTCGCGCGGTGCCGACCTGGTGATAGCCGGTCGCGGCCGACTGCTTCGCATAGCCGATCATCGCGGCAAGCGTCGAAACCGACGGCCCGGGCGCGACTTCGCGCGCGCCCCATGCGGAGAGCGATGGGCGCGTCGCGACGTCGCGGATGAAGAGCGCCTGCTTTGCGACCACTTCGAGATCGTGCGGATCGGCGAACACGCGCGGGTCCATGCTCGGGTAGGCGAGCGGATCGGCGCTCGTGAGCCGCACGCGCCCTCGGCTCCGCGGCGCGATCGCCATCGGCACCAGCGTGAAGCCGCGCTTGACGGTCGGCAGGAACGGGTTTGTCGACAGCAGGATCTGCGCGTCGGGCGTCGCGAGCGACGCATTCGTCCTCATGAACACGGTCGCTTCCATGCCGGTCGTGAACGACTTGGCGTTTTCCCGCGTCGTTTCCCACACCATCGAGCACGCCGCATGATCGTGAAGATTCGCGCCGACGCCCGGCAGATCGACGACGGGCCGAATGCCGGCGCGTTCGAGGTCCGCCGCAGGGCCGATGCCCGAGTGCATCAGGATTGCCGGCGACATGATCGAGCCCGCGCACAGCAGCACTTCGCGCTCTGCGCGCACCGCGATCGTTTCGCCGCGCAGCAGGAAGCGCACGCCGAACGCGTGTTGGCGGTGCAAAAGCAGATTCAGCACGCGCGCCTGCGTGACGATCGTCAGGCGCGGATGCGTTTTGATCGGCTCGACGTAGCACGTCCATGCGCTCGCGCGCCGGCCGTCCGGCAGGATCGTGAATTGCGACAGCGCCGCCCCGGTGCTGTCGCGGCCGTCGTTGTAGTCGCCGCGATCGGGCAGGCCGAGTTCGGTCGCGGCCGCGACGAAGTCGTGCGCGAGCGGCGTCATCGTCGGGCGGCCGATGTCGAGCAGGCCGTCGTGGCCGTGCACGCGCAGCGGATCGTCGAGCCGGAAGCGTTCGAGCCTGCGGAAATACGGCTCGACGTCGCGCCACGCCCAGCCCGCCGCGCCGCGTTCCGCCCAACTGTCGAAATCCTGCGGCAGCCCGCGCACGTACACCATCCCGTTGATCGCGCTGCTGCCGCCGAGCGTCTTGCCGCGCGGCCAGTCCATGCGTTGATCGGCCGCGTGATGCTGCGGCAGCGTCGTGAACGCCCAATCGACTTCGCTGTGATAGAGCTGCATCACGCTCGGCGGCTCGTGAATCGCGGGCAGGCTGTCGGTCGGCCCGGCTTCGAGCACGAGCACCTTGTGGCCCGCGTCGATCAGGCGTCGGACGAGCACCGAGCCCGACGAGCCCGCGCCGATCACGACGTAGTCGTAGACGCCCGCAGGCGATGCCGCCGCTGCGGCGGATGCCGTGCCGAGCAATGGTGCGGCGGCGATCGTCTTCAGCGTCTTGTCGATGAAATCGCGGCGTTGTTGTCCATCTCGCGTCAGGCCGGCGCGACGGCGGGTCGGTGCGGGCATAGGCTGTCCTCGAAAAAGTCGATCGGTTGTTGTCGGATTGCGAACGGGTCGCGCAGAGAGTGGGCGCGATCGGTTCGTCGCGGTGAAGCTCCGTATCGGCGGAGGGGCGGTGGAGGGCGGCGCGCGGTGGCGGCATGATGGGCGCGCGCTGCTCGAAGCGGCGGCGCGCATTGCGCGCCGATTGCGAAATCGAACGCGCTCGCGAAGCATGGTGCCCAGACGAAGGGCGCGCGCCGATCTTCGGCGTCGCGCCACGCGTTCGGCCGGGCGCACTCAGCTTTCCCGCTTCGCCGTCAGCCAGTCGAGCAAGAGCGCCGCGAACGCATCGCTATCCTCGAGCTCCGGAGAATGCCCCGCCTGCTCGAAGCCCGGATGCAGGACGGCTTGCGGCACGTGCCGCGCGATCGACCACTTGTCGCTATGCCGATGCGTGCGGTCCGCCGCACCCCACGTGAGCAGCGTCGGCTGCTCGACCTGCACGGCGCGCGGCGCTGCGTTATAAAACCGCTGCCACAGCGAGCCGAGGCAGCAGAACGCGCCGTGATCGAACGACGTATCGAGCATCGGTGCGAATTCGCGGTAACGGTCTTTCGCCATTGCTTGCCGGAACCAGCCGGCGCCGATCTTCCGCGCGCCGAACGCGCACGCGCACTGCCCGACGACAGGCGTCGCGAGCAGGTTGCGCGCATCGACGTGCCGCGCCCACGCGACCTGTTCGTCCCACGCGGGGCTTTGCCAGAGCAGCAGCCTGTCGACGAGCGCCGGCTGCGCGGCCGCGATCTGCAACGCGATATGCGCCCAGACGCACGAGAACGCGAGCAGGTAAGGTCCTTCGTTCAGGCTCGCGAGCATTGCTTCGATCGCGGCGCGGTAGTCGTCGAACGAAAACGCGAATTGCCGGTTCGGCACGGAGAAGCCGAAGCCGGGCGGCTCGAAGCAGACGATGCGCGCGTGCGGCGCGACGAGCGAAAACAACCGGTCGAAGTGCTCGATGACGCTCGGCGGATCGCAGACGAGCACGATCGTCGGCTGTCCGCTCTCGCGCGGGCCGGCGGCGCGCACACGGATCGTCGCGGTGGGCACGTCGATGAAGCGCACGTCCGGCCGCGACCGCGCGGCCCAGCCTCCTCTGATCCGCGACGCGCGGAAACGGAGCCGCAGCGGATCGAGCCAGGTCATGTCGATGCCGTCACGCCGTTCGCGAGCGGCCGCATGCGGCGTGTCCTTCAGGCGCGGGGTGCTCATCGCGATTTACTTCGTCGGCCAGAGGATCATCTGCGTGCAGCGGAACGTCGCGAGCAGCTTGTCCGTTTCGCGATGCCGGACGGTTGCGTCCCACACCTGCGTCATCCGGCCGCTATGAATCGCGCGCGCTTCGCAGACGATCGCGCCGTCGCGGGCCGAGCCCATGAAGTTGCTCTTCAGCTCGAGCGTGCTGAAGCTGGACGCGCCCTCCGGCAAGCTCGCGAGGCACCCGTAGCCGCACGCGGTATCGGCGATGCTGACGATCGTGCCCGCATGGAGGATGCCGTGCGCGAGCACGGCCTTGCGAATGGTCAGCTCGGCGAGCACGTGGTTTTTCTCGACTTGGTTGACGACGATGCCGAGCAGGCCCGGCAGATAATCGGCGCCGAATCGGTTGAAGTAGTCCGCGTCCAGTTTCTCTTGCATGCTGCGTTCCTCGTCAGTTCTTCCGGGTTTCGTTCGGCGCGCCGAGTTGCGCGCGCCACTGCGTGATCACCGGCAGCGTGTCGTTGAGAAACAGTTCGCGACAAGCGTGCCGCTGGACCTTTCCGCTCGTCGTCTTCGGTATCGCCGACGGCGACGTGAAGACGATGGTGTGCACCGCGATGCCGTGGTGCAGATTGATTGCATGACGCAGCTTGCCGAACAGCGCGTCGGGCGCATGGCCGCTTGCATGATCGCCATCGCTGAACGCCTTCAGATAGCGCGCCCGCAGCTCGCGCACGACGATCACTTGCGGTGACGCATCGGTGTCGAGCGTGAACACCGCGCATCCGCCGGGGCGAAACAGTTCGGCGTCGAGCGCCTCGATCGTTTCCTCGACGTCGTGCGGGTAATGATTGGCGCCGCGAATCAGCATCATGTCCTTCAGGCGGCCCGTGACGAAAACGTCGGACCCCGACCGATATCCATAATCGCCGGTGCGCAGGAATCGCGCATCATGGCCGTGCAGCTCGGCTTCGAAAGTCTGTGCGCTCAGCTCACGATTGTTCCAGTAACCGAGCGCGACGCTCGGCCCTTGCGCCCAGATTTCGCCGACTTGGCCATCATCGCACGGAACGCGGGCATCGGGATCGACGATCAACACCAGACTGTCGCCGGCCGCGTCGCCGCATCCGATCGCCGTGCTCGTGCGTTGCGTTTCCGGTTCGCGCGCCGGTTCCGCATCGCGCGGCGCGACTGCGACGACGGGCGGCTGCGATTTCAGCCCGCCCGTCATGAACAGCGTGTGCTCGGCGAGCCCGTAGCACGGATAGAACGCACGCGCATCGAAGCCGCAGCGCGCGAAGCGCTGCGAGAACGCTTCCAGCGTGCCGTGCCGGATCGGTTCGGCCCCGACGAACGCGAGGTCCCATGAACTGAGATCGAGCTTGTCGAAATCGGCGTCGGCGATGCGCATCGTCGCGAGCATCTGATACGCGAAGTTCGGCCCGCCGCTCGTCGTCGCGCGACGCTCACCGATCGTGCGCAGCCAGCGCAGCGGATGCTTGAGGAAATCGACGTGCGACATCAGCGTTACCGGAAAGCCGACGTAGAGCGGCTGCAGGATGCCGCCGATCAGGCCCATGTCGTGATACGGCGGCAGCCAGATCACGCCGCGGCTGTTCGCGTCGTGCTCGAAGCGGCTCGCGATCAGCGCGGAGTTGTGCAGCAGGTTCCGGTGGCTGATCATCACGCCCTTCGGCGCGCCGGTCGAGCCGGACGTGTATTGCAGATAGACGGGCGTTCGATGATTGACGGGCGGCGGGACGTAGCGCTCGACGCTGTCGGCGAGCGTATCGACCGTGATCCAGCGCAGGCCGCCGAGCGCATGCGAACCGGCTTCGATGCGAGTCGCGTCGCCGCGCACGGCCGTCGTCGACAGGATCGCGGCCGGCGCACAATTCCCGACGATGCCGATTAGCCGCCGCAACGTGCGTTCCGCCTGCGCGGGCTCGACCGGATACGCGGGCGCCGCGACGACGCCCGCATACATGCAGCCGAACAGCGCGGCGATGTAGTCGATTCCCGGCGGAAACAGCAGCAGCACGCGATCCCCGGGGCGGGCGATCCCTGACAGCGCCGCCGCGACGATGCTTGCGCGCCTGTCCAGTTCCGCGCACGTAAGATGCCGCTCGTCGCGATCGCCGCCCGTGACGAACGTGTAGACCTGAAGATCGGGCTGATGCGCGGCGCGATATCGCGTCAGTTCGACGAAATCGGCGAACGCGTCGGCGGCGGGCGCGCCGGTGCTTGTCGAAGGTTCCGGATGCTTCATCGCGTCGGCTCCACGGTCGGCGCGGCTGCGAGCAGGTTGGCCGGCGCGTTCGCGCGTGCGCTTGCGTCGCCCGCATCGTTCGTACTGCCCGCATTGCCGCCGAACAGCGCGTGGGCGTTGTCCCACAAGATTTTATGCAGCACGTCCGCCGGCAGGTAGCGCTTCAGTTGCTCGATTTCGAAATCCCATTCGTACGGGATCAGCGGGAAGTCGCTGCCGTACAGAAACCGGTCCGGACGATCGCAGATCTGCGGCACGAGCTGTTCGAGCGCGGGCTTCCACGGCGTCGGCAGACGCGGATGCGCGCCGCGCGGATAGCGCGTCGCCCGAAGCGGCCTGACGTCGGCCACGATCTCGCCCGTCGCGACGCGATGGCCGCCGAACGCCATCGCGGTATCGAAGTACAGGTTGGGAAATTCGTCGAGCAGATCGACGTACTCCTGAACTTCGTCATAGCCGATGTGCGGGACGACGACCTTCAGATGCGGTGTGCGCCGCATCGCGCGCCGGAAGCGTTCGACATTGCAGAAGCGGCGGATTTCATCCATTTGCGCGTTGTTTTTTGCGAATGCGCCGGAATGCAGGTTCAGCACCTTGCCGCGTTCGGCGAGCGCTTCGAAAACCGGCGCGAGCGCGTCGTCGTCCGGCGCGATCCTCAACAGATGGCAGTGGATCTTGAGGCCGGCGAAACCGAGTTCGTCGAGCACGCGGACGGTCTCGCGCGCGCAATCGCGGTCGTGCGGATGCACGGTGCCGAACGGCACGACGAACGCCGGATGCCGTGACGCCAGTTGCGCGACGAAGTCGTTGAGGAACGGCGCGATGCCAGGCTGCGCCGCATAGCAAATGCCGGCCGCGCGCGCGACCCCGCGCGCCTTCAGGAAGGCGATCGATTGCTCGGCGAGCAGTTCGTGGCGGATCTTCCATGCGTCGCGCGCGTAGTTCTTCCAGACGAGCTTCGCGACGACGTCGGGCAGCATATGCACGCGCGCATCGAAGATCTTGAGTGTCGTCATCGTGAGGTTCGGTCGATTTCGATGGAAGGAGAATGCGGGTTACGCATCGCTGCGATGCGCGTTCGCGAGCCGTTCGCGGATCGCGTCGCGATCGGGATGCTGCACGTCCCAGACGAGTCCTAGCCGTTCGAGCAGCGCGATCAGCGATCCGGTCAAGTCGATCTGCCAACGATCGAAGCGCGTGCTCGCGTACTGCGGAAATGCATGATGGTTGTTGTGCCAGCCGGCCCCGAGCGTCAGGATCGCGAGCCACCACGCGTTTCGGCTCTGGTCGCGGCCGGGAAACGGCCGGCGGCCGCCGAGCGAATGGCCGACGGAGTTGACCGCCCAGATCGCGTTCGTCGCGAGAAAGATCCGCACGGTGCCGCCCCACAGCAGGCCGAGCAGCGCGCCCTTCCACGACAGATCGAGCAGCCCGCCGATCGCGGCCGGCAGCAGCAGGCCGAGCAGCAGCCAGAAGTCGTATGCGAGATGGATGCGCAACAGCGTCGGATCGCGGTACATGTCGTTCGCGTATTGATTCCAGCCCTTCGGGCGCGCGGACGACGGATCGAACAGCCAGCCAACGTGGCCGTGCAGGATGCCCTTCGCGCGGCCGGCGAAGCCGCGCCCGCCCAACTGCGGCGTATGCGGGTCGCCCGGCCGGTCCGCGTTCGCGTGATGCAGCCGATGAATCGCGACCCACCACATCAGCGGCCCCATGTACGCGAGCGAGCCGAGGATCGCGAGCGCGATCTTCACCGACGGCGCGGCCTTGAACGTGCGATGCGCGAAGTAGCGATGCAGCGCGAGCTCCATGCCGAGGATGTTGAGCACGTAGAAGATCGCGAGCATCGCGATGTCCTGCGCGCGCGGTGCCAGGCCGAATCCGGCCCAAAGCGCGATCGCGGCGACGGTGCCGACCGCCGGTATCGACGCGACGCCCAGATGCCGCGCCGACGACGCGCGCGATAGATGTCCGGACGCGCGATCGCCGGGCGTGGACGAGATCGCCGGGCCGGTCGGCGATGCCGCGCCGTCGGGCGTCTGGGCGCAGCCGGCGCTGTCGGCGGGCGTGTCCTTCATGCGACGGCCGCCCGATGTTGCGGTCCGGCGTGAATCCGGTTCGGCTCGATGCGCCGGAACGTGATCCGGTACAGCACGAACGCGCCGAGATCGAACGAATAGCTCATCGTCCGGTACAAGCGCTCGTAGCGCTCGACGACGTCGAGCGGCGCGAGCGCGAGCGCCTCGCGGCGATGCGCGCGCAGGTTCTCGAACCACGCGCGCATCGTCTTCACATAGTCATGGCGATCGTTGCGGACGAGCTCCACTTCGAACAGCATTTCGGATGCCAGAACGATATCCGCGAGATACGGCAGATCCGATTCCGGAAAGACTTCGCGCGCGATGAAGAGATCCGAGTGCTGCCGGTCGCGCGGCACGTCGCCGTAGCCCATCGTCTGCAGCGACAGCCGTCCGCCGGGCTTCAGGAAATCGTGGCACTTCCTGAAGAAATGCCGATACGCTTCGACCTTGTCTTCGTCGATCTTCGCGAAATGCTCGAATGCGCCGAGCGAGATGATGCCGTCGAACGGCTGATCGGGTTCGTAGTCCTGCCAGTTTCGCAGCATCACGTCGATGCCCGGGTGCCGGTATCGCTCGCCGATATATTTGAGCTGCTCGTTCGACAGCGTGAGCCCCACGACCTCCTTCACGCCGGCGACCGTGACGAGCCTGTCGAGCAGCGCGCCCCAGCCGCAGCCGATGTCGAGCACGCGTTCCGCGCCGCGCGCCCGGATTTGCGCGATGTGGTAATCGAGCTTGCGGATCTGCGCCTGTTCGTGCGTATCGCCTTCCTCGTACATCGCGCACGAGTAATTGCGGCCGCTTTCCTGCGCGAGCGCGAGGAACGCATTGCCGATGTCGTAGTGATACTGGATCGCGTCGGCGGACGCGCCGTACGGCGCGCCGGTTTCCCGGTTGTCGAGCTGGACGGTCATCGTTCGGTCTCCCTATCGCCCGGCCGACAGATTGGCGAGCGCCTGCGCGAGCGCGTCGATCGTCGGATATTGATAGGGCAGGCTCGGGGACAGCTCGAAGCCGAGATAATCCTCGAGATCGCCGACCATCCTCATCGCGTCGGCCGAATCGAGGCCGTATTCGATGAACTGCTTGTTCACGTCGATCGAGCCGCTGTCGGTGCGCAGTCTGGCTGCCAGATAGCCGGTCATCCAGTCGACGATGCCTTCGTGGCTTCTTGCGTCGATTTCCACTGCCTTCAAGGTGGCGCTCTTCATTTTCCTGGCTCCCGTGGAGAGTCGTTCATGGTGCGATGCGCTTCTTTTCGATGAGTGCTGCGTCCGGACGATGCACGTCGTAGACGAGGTGCAGGCGTTCCAGCACGCAGACGAACAGCCCGCCCGGATCGATCTGCCACCAATGCAGCCCGGTGAAAGCGGATGCGGGAAACGCGTGATGGTTGTTGTGCCAACCCTGGCCGAACGTCGGGATCGCGAGCAGCAGGCTGTTGCGGCTGCGGTCGTGCGCGGTGGTGTGGAAATCGCGCCGGCCGATCACGTGGCACAGCGAGTTCAGCGCCCAGATGCAATGGCTGACCGCGAAGATCCGCACCATGTCGCCCCACAGGAAGCCGAGCAGCACGCCCATCCACGATCTCGACGCGAGCCCGCAAATCAGCGGCGGCAGCGCGAGGCCGATCCAGACCCAGCGGTAATACGCCATGTGCTGCCTGAAGACGAGCGGGTCCTGGTAAAGGTCGGGCACGTATTTCTCCCAACCCGCCGGCCGCGTCGATTCGCCGACGAAGAGCCACCCCATGTGGCTGTGATACAGACCCTTGAGCCGGCCGCCGACGCCTTCGCCCGACAGGTGCGGCGAATGGGGATCGCCGTCGCCGTCGCTCGTCGAATGATGACGCCGGTGCGTCGACGCCCACCAGTTGACGGGGCCGTGCGCGCCCATCGAGCCGAGCGCGATCAGCGCGGTCCGCACCCACGGCTTCGCCTTGAACGCCTTGTGCGTCACGTGGCGATGAAAGCCGACTTCGAGCCCCAATGCGGTCGCGAAATAGAAGACCGCGAACACGATCAGCTCGACGGCGCCCGGCCCATGGCCGCCGAGCCATAAAGCGATCGCCGCGCCCGTGCCCAACGCGGGAAGCAGTGTGACGACGGCGGCGATACGGCGATCGAGACGAACGGCTGAACGGGGCAAGATTCTTGTCGGGCGAGCCACGCCATGCGAAGCGGAAGAAAAAGACGCGGGAATCGCGCTTCCGATCGCACCCTCGGGCTGGCTCGCCTCGCTTGAAGACGGAGGCTGGCCGAGACTCATCGGATATCTCTCAGTAAATTGTTTGGTACATATTTCATTGACGGCATTCGAAACTCAATATGAATTTTCCTATCGTCAACGCTGATGTATTTGGTATACCGAAACAACTTGTCGATGTGGAATTTTGATTTGAATGCGGAACCGGATAAAGATCGCTGGAAACCGTTTCCAGGGCATCTCGCGTTTCCTAGTCGGCGATCTCTCGTTTCGTTCCGGTGAACGATCGGTGCGGATGAGTTTGATGCCGACATCGATCAATCGCGGGCCGGCCCGATTCTGGGCCCGGTTCCGGAAACCGAAGAAACACTCGATAGTCGAATCGACTTGCTGATCGGAATCGGATTCGGCCGGCATGGCGGAACCGGGCGCAACTGAAATAAATAACGATAAGAAAGATCGAATTGGTGCGCGCGCTATTAAGCAAACGCTGTTTCGATTCAATGACGTGCTTAATCTATTCGTGTGACGCGCGATATGGCGGAGCGCAAGCCGCCGGTTGCCGGATCATCGCGCGTGCTATTTTCGATTTGAAGAAATGGCGCGCGGCGGCGACGGATGGCCGTGCGATGCGGTCGAGCCGGGCGCGTCATCTCGCGGCGGCCGAACCTCGCCCGAACTGCTTCCGATACGCCCCCGGCGAAATCGAATACGCGGCAGTGAAGTGCTGCCGCAGCGAAACGGTCGATCCGAAGCCGACGATCTCCGCGATGCGCTCGACCGTCTTGTCGCTGGTTTCGAGCAGACGCTGCGCGGCTGTCAGCCGATGATTCAGCAGCCATTGCGACACCGTCGTCCCGGTCTTCGTCTTGAAGCGCCGCGTGAAATTGCGCCGGCTCATCCCCGCGCGGGCCGCGAGCGCGTCGAGGCACAGTGGCTGTTCGAGATGCTCGATCGCCCAGTCGAGCGCCGTGCTGAGCGGGTCGTCCGCCGCGGCTTTCGGCAGCGGCTGCTCGATGTACTGCGCCTGGCCGCCGTGGCGGTGCGGCGCGACGACCATCCGGCGCGCGACGCGGTTCGCGACGTCCGCGCCGTGATCGCGGCGCAGCAGATGCAGGCAGCAGTCGATTGCCGCCGCCGTGCCCGCCGACGTGAGGATGTTGCCGTCGTCGATGTACAGCACTTTTCGGTCGAGCTTGATCTTCGGGTACTTCTGCGCGAAGTCGTCGCCCCACGCCCAGTGCGTCGCGGCGGTGCGGCCGTCCAGCAGGCCGGCTTCCGCGAGGATGAACGTGCCGAGGCAGAGGCCCGCGATCCGCGCGCCGCGCCGGTGCGCGATGCGCAGCGCGTCCAGCAGCGCTTCGGGCGGTCGTTCGTCGGGATCGCGCCACGCCGGTACGATCACCGTATCGGCTTCGGCGAGCACCGACAGATCGTGCGGCACGTCGATGCTGAAACCCGACATCGTCGGCACGAGCCCCGTCTTCTCGCCGCAGATCAGCAGGCGGTAGCGCGGCACGCCGAGCCGCGCGAGGTCGTCGCCGAACACGATGCACGGCACCGACAAATGGAACGGGCTGATGCCTTCGAAGGCGATGACCGCGACGGTATGCATGGCGGATGAGACGGCAGTCCTAAAAGTGGCCCGATCCTATCACATGCTGTCTTCAAGGCCACTTTCGCGACCAGGCCCGCACTCGGATACTTGCGTCTGTTTCGCCGCCGCGGAGGCGAAACGCACAGCGACGGACGATGGGCGTGCGTCGCGCTTCATTCACCAGGACCTTCACGATGAGCCATCCCACCATTCGCACCCTGGCCGGCGCGAGCGCTCCGCAGGCGATCGAAGCCGCGAGCACCGCGCTGCTGGTGATCGATTTCCAGAACGAGTACTTCAGCGGCAAGATGCCGATCCCCGACGGCGACCGCGCGCTGCGCAACACGCAGCGTCTCGTCGCGCATGCCGATCGCGCGGGCATCCGCGTGTTCCACATCCAGCATGTCATGCCTGCGGGCAGCCCGGTGTTCGCCGAGGACGGCGACGGCGTGCAATTCCACGCGGAGCTGCAACCCGCGACGAATCATCATGTGCTGCGGAAGTCGTCCGTCAGCGCGTTTCCGACGACCGACCTCGACAAGCGTCTGAAGGCGGCCGGCGTCGAGACGCTGATCATCACGGGCCTGATGACGCATGCGTGCGTCGCGGGGGCCGCGCGCGACGCGGTGCCGCTCGGCTACGACGTGATCGTCGCCGACGACGCGTGCGCGACGCGCGATCTCGATCGCGCGGACGGCAGCGTGCTGTCGCATGCCGACCTGCACCGCGCGGCGCTCGCGACCGTCGACGACACGTTCGGCGACGTGATGACGACCGAGCGAGTGCTGCAGTTGCCGCTCGTCTGAACGGGGCGCGGCCGGCGTCGGCCGACGCGAGGAACCATCATCGATAACGACAATCGTCGCCGCACGGCCGGATGCACGTATCCGACGGGCAGGCCGGCGTGACGACGGCGTATACCCGGAATTCGCTGAAAGGAACCGGGGATCTGCTGTCGAATGCGATCGGCAAGCTGATTCGCTGTCCTTATTCGAAGCACTGATGGTCGCGCGACGGCGCGCTGCGTCGATGCGGTTGGCGGCCGATGCGGGGTGACGGAAGCGGAAACGAAGACGATCGCATTGAACGCGGCTGACGCCGCGACGCACGGTCAGATCGGAAAGAAGGCGCGCCGCGCCGCGCGCCTTTTGTCATCGAGCGATGCCGTGACGATGCGGCGTCGATCAGGCCGCTTCGGACTCCCAGACGACCGTCGTCCCTCGCGCGTCCCATGTGTCGAGAAACGGCGCATATCGCTCTTCGACGCGATTCCTGCGCACCTTGAACGTCGGCGTCACGAAGCCGCTCGTCTCGTTCCAGATCGAATCGACGACCACGATGAAGCGCAGCTTCTCGTGATCGTCGAGGCTCGCGTTGACGCGTTCGAGATGCTCGCCGAGCGACGTCACGAGCGCCGCGCGCCGGCCGTTGCCGTCGAGCCGGCGGCCCTCGTCGGACAGCGACACGAGCGCGCACGGCTGCGACAGTCCCGCGCCGACGACACAGCACGCGTCGACGAACGGATGCATCGTCAGCCGGCTCTCGATCGGCGACGGCGCGACATACTTGCCCTTGCTCGTCTTGAAGATATCCTTCACGCGCCCGGTGATCTTGAGGCGGCCCGCGTCGTCGAGCTCGCCCTTGTCGCCGCTGCGCACGAAGCCGTCCGGCGTGAAGAGCGCCGCAGTCAGGTCCGGGCGCTTGTAATAGCCGATCGTGTTGCCCGGCGAGCGGATCTCGATCTCGCCGGTGCCGGCGAGGCGGCTCTCGACGCCGCGCACCGGCGTGCCGACGTAGCCGGGCCGCATGTCGTGCTGCCGGCACGAATGCGACACGCCGCACACTTCGCTCATCCCGTAGCCTTCGAGCAGTTCGAGCCCGAGATCGCGATACCAGGTCAGCAGCGCGGGCTCGATCGCCGCGGCCGCGCTCGCGGCGAGGCGAACCTGATCGAGGCCGAGCTGCTGCAGAATCATCGGCTTCATCGCATCGGGAATCGGGCCGGGCGGCAGGCGGCTCGCGACCGCGTGCTGGAACTTCGCCCAGAGTCGAGGCACCGAGATGAAGAACGTCGGCCGCGCGCGCTGCAGGTCGGCGAGGAACGTGTCGAGCGATTCGCTGAAATGGACGGTGAATCCGGTGCGCACCGACAGCATCTCGACATAGCCGCGCTCGGCGACGTGCGACAGCGGCAGGTACGAGATCATCCGGTCGTCGGGCCCGAGCGCGATCAGATCGAAGACCGGCTCGACGCACCACCCGAGCGCGCCGAACGTCAGCATCACGCCCTTCGGATCGCCCGTCGTGCCCGACGTGTAGACGATCGTCGCGAGCTCGTCGGCGGCGCGCGTCACATGGTCCGCGAGCGGCGCGGTGTCGCGGACGATGTCGTCCCATCTCGCGCCGTCGAACTGCGCATCGGACAGATACGGCAGGCCGATGCATCGCACGTGCGACGGCACGCCCGCGCGCATGTGCTCCCACGCATCGAGCTTGCCGGCGAACAGCACCGCCGCTTCGCTGTGCGTGAGCACTTGCCGGATCGATTCGGCGCCGAGCGTCGGATAGAGCGGCACCGACACGTGGCCGCTCAGCCAGATCGCGAAATCGGCGAGGATCCAATGCGCGCAGTTCTTCGACAGGATCGCGATGTTCGAGCCGCGCGGCAGGTCGAGCGCGCGCAGATACGCGGCGATGCGGCGGGCTTCGTCGACCGCCTCGCGCCACGTGAAGCGGCGGGCTTCGCCGCCGCCCGTCGGCTGGACGAGCCAGATGTCGTCGGCGCGCGCGCGTTCCCAATGCTGAAGGCGTTCGAGCGGCAGGTTGTCCGGGGCGATCGAGGTCAATGTCGTCTCCTGGCGAGCGCCGGGCGCGTGCGGCGGCCGCGGCCTCGGTTCGTTGTGATGTGGCGGCCCGGTGCATTCGAACAGCGCCGACGTGCGCCGGTTTTCGTCGGTTCGGGACGGCGTCGTTGGCCTCCCGAAAATCCTCACCTTTCACGTTCGACGCGCAGTGTGTGATGCACGCACGCGCGTCGCGTTTCCAGGCGCAGACCAAGCGCGAATGCATCGGCTTGCGTTACGGCGGATGCAAGTCTCGCGCTCGCCGGCGCTTCGCTACAACCTCCGCAGTGTCCGCGGTACGCCGACCGCACAAGCGGCCGGCGCGGCCACTGCAATCGAGCATCCATCCGATCGCGCTTTCATCCGATCACGCATGCGATGCCGCCTCGGCGCGCGCGCCGAGCATCCGCCGCGCTTCTTGCGGCGACGCGATCTGCCGCCCGGCTTCGCGCGCGACCGTCGCGATCGCATCGACGAGCTGCGCGTTCGACGTCGCGCGCGCGCCGTCCGGCAGATAGAACGTGTCTTCGAGACCGGTCCGCAATTGCCCGCCGAGCTCGGCCGTGCGCCGATGCAGCGCCCAGATGTTCGCGCGGCCGATCGCGGTGACTTGCCACGTCGAGTCCGGCCGCAGCAGCCGGATCAGGATCGGCAGCAGCTCGGGATCGGCGGGCATTCCCGACTCGACGCCCATCACGAAGTTGTAGTTCGATCGTCCCGCGAACAATCCGGCGCGCGCGTACATGTCGATGCAGCGAACGATGCCGGTGTCGAAGCACTCGAATTCGGGCACCGCGCCCGTCTCGGCCATCGTCTTCAGGAACGACGCGATTTTGTCGACCGGATTGTCGAACAACATCGGCGGCCACGCCCATGCGCCATCGGCCTTCACCTTCAGATAGTTGAGCGAACCCGCGTTGCATGCGGCGATCTCCGGGCGGATCGACCGGATGCACGCGAGCGGGCCGTCGACGTTCGGCCCGACGATGCCCGTCGACTGATTGAAGATCACGCCCGGGCACGCCTCGCGGATCGCCTGCGCGATCTCGGCCGCGAGCTGCGGGTCCCACGACGGCAGGTGCCCCTTGTCCGCCTCCTGCCGACGGAAGTGCACGTGCATGCACGACGCGCCGGCGTCGTATGCGCCTTTCGCTTCGCGCGCCATCTGCTCGGGCGTGACGGGCACGTTGAACTGCTTCGGGTCCGTGAAGATGCCGTTCAGCGCGCACGTGATGACGACCGGATTGCTCATCGAATAATCTCCTTGTTTCGGATGCCGGCCGCGTTCAGCCGGCTTGCGGCTCGAGTTGCGCGAGCACCTGGCCGGGCGCGACCTGCTCGCCCGCGCGCGTGCCGAGCGACGCGACCCGCCCCGCGAACGGCGCAACGATCGCGTGTTCCATCTTCATCGCTTCGAGCACCATGACGGTTTGCCCGGCCGCGACCGTCGCGCCTTCGCCGATGTCGACCGCGATCACGCGGCCGTTCATCGGCGCGCGCAGCACGCCGTCGCTGCCGGCGGCGTCGGCGCCCGCGTCGCCTTCGCGGTTGTGGATCGCGAACGCGTAATCGATGCCGTCGAGTTGCAGCCACAGGCGGCCGTGCGCGATCGCGAAGCAGTAATCGAGCGTGCGGCCGTCGAGCGCGATCGACGACGATGCGCCCGGATGCGCAGGCGGCGCGCCTTCGAGCGCGAGCGGCGAGCGGCCGTGCGCATGCACGACGATGCTTCGCCGATCGATCGTCACGCTGCCGCGCCGCGCATCGGGATGATCGCCGCCCGCGCCCACCCACGACAGCCGGTACGGCACCGGCAGCGGCGCGCCGTTGCGCCAGCCGCGCCACGGGAGCGGCGTCGCGTCGGCGCGGTCGGCGGCGGCGACCGACAGCCATGCGGCGACGGCCCACGCAGTGTCCGGCGGCGCGAAGCGGCGGCTGTCGTTGCTGGGAAAATGCTGTGCGACGAACGCGGTCGACACGGTGCGACCGTCGACGAACGACGGATGCCTGAGCACGCGCGCGAGAAACGCGCGGTTGCTCGGCACGCCGAGCAGCACCGTGTCGTCGAGCGCGTTCGCGAGCCGGTCGATCGCCTCCGCGCGCGTGCCGCCATGCGCGATCAGCTTGCCGAGCATCGAGTCGTAGAACGAACTGATCGCGACGCCGTCGGCGAGCGCGTGGTCGCAGCGCGCATGACGGCCCGGCCGCCACAGCAGCACGTCGCCCGTGCGTGGCAGGAAGTCGTCGGCGGGATCTTCCGCGCAGAGACGCACTTCGATCGCGTGGCCGTCGAACCGAACGTCCTGCTGCGCGAGCGGCAACGCTTCGCCGCGCGCGACGCGCAGCTGCCATTCGACGAGATCCTGTCCGGTGATCAGCTCGGTCACTGGATGCTCGACCTGCAGCCGCGTGTTCATCTCCATGAAGTAGAACTGACCGTCGCGATCGAGCAGAAACTCGACGGTGCCTGCGCCGACGTAGCCGATCTCGCGCGCGACGGCCACGGCCGTCGCGCCGAGCCGCGCGCGCAATGCGGCGCCGACCGCGGGCGACGGCGCTTCCTCGACGATCTTCTGATGACGGCGCTGCACCGAGCAGTCGCGCTCGCCGAGATGAACGACGTGGCCGTGCGCGTCGGCAAACACCTGCACTTCGACGTGACGCGGCTCGATCACCGCGCGCTCGACGATCATCCGGCCGTCGCCGAACGCTTTCTGCGCTTCGGACACCGCGAGCTTCAGCGCGGCGGGCAGCGCGTCGCGCGTATCGACGCGGCGCATGCCGCGTCCGCCGCCGCCCGCCGACGCCTTCAGCATCACCGGAAAGCCGATTCGTTCGGCCTCCGCAAGAATGCGCGCTTCGCTCGGGTCGTCGCCGTCGTAGCCTTGCACGACGGGGATGCCAGCCGCGGCCATCCGGCGGCGCGCGCGCGCCTTGTCGCCCATCGCGTCGATCGCGTCGGCGCGCGGGCCGACGAACACGAGGCCCGCATCGGCGATGCGCCGCGCGAACGCCGCGTTCTCGGACAGGAAGCCGTAGCCCGGATGGATCGCCTGCGCGCCGCTCTTCAATGCGGCGTCGATCAGCTTGTCGATCGACAGGTACGATTCGGCGGGCGTCGCGCTGCCGATCGACACCGCCGCGTCGCATGCGCCGACGTGCGGGCTGCGCGCGTCCGCGCCGGAGTAGACCGCGACGGTCGCGATGCCGAGCCGCCGCGCGGTGCGCGCGATGCGCACCGCGATCTCGCCGCGATTCGCAATCAGGAGTCGGGTGAAGCGGCGTTCGCTCATGGCATCTCCGGCAGCGCCGGCGCGTCGCTCGCCCAGCCGGGCGCGCGTTTGTCGGTCAACGCGGCGAGCCCTTCGACGACGACGCCCGAGCGCAGCGCGGCGGCGAATTCGTCCGCGGCCGCGTCTAGAACGGCGCCGCGCTCGCGGCGCAGCGCATCGGCGACGATCCGCTTCGTCGCGCGCTGCGCGGCCGGTTCGCATGCGAGCACGCGCGCGAGCTCGCCGCGCAGCAGCAAGTCGATGCCGTCGGCGCTCGCGGTTTCGTCGACGAGGCCCGCATGCAGCGCGTCGGCGGCCGACAGCCTGCGGCCCGTCAGCATCAGCCAGCGGCCGCGCACCGCGCCCGCGCGCGCGACGATGAACGGCGCGATCTGCGCGGGCGGCAGCCCGAGCGACGTCTCCGGCATCGACAGATATGCATCGTTCGCCATCAGCACGCGGTCGCACGCGGCGGCGAGCCCGCAGCCGCCGCCCATCGCCGCGCCTTCGATCACGGCGAGCGTCGGCATCGGCAGTGCCGCGAGCTTGTCGAGCAGCGCGCCGAACCGGCGGTTCGACGCCGCGATCGGATCGATCTCACCGGCGGGCGCCGGCTCGCGCATCATCGTCTTGAAGCCGCCGAAGTCGCCGCCCGCGCAGAACACGCCGCCCGCGCCGCGCAGCACGAACGCGCGCACGCCGTCATCGGCGGCGACGCGTTCGCATTCGGCGTCGAGCGCAGCGACGAGATCGTCGGTCAGCGCGTTGCGCTTGGCCGGCCGATTCAGCGTCGCGAACACGATGCCGTCCGCTCGCGTAACGTGCAGCGGCGCGAGCGTCGGGGAAGTCGTTTCGATCATCGCGCGTCACTCCCGCGGCAGCGTGCCGAGCTTCTTGCAGATGATGCCGAGCATCACTTCGTCCGCGCCGCCGCCGATCGAGAACAACCGCGTGTCGCGATAAGTCCGCGAGATGCTCGATTCCCACGCGAAGCCCATGCCGCCCCAGAACTGCAAACAACTGTCGGTCACTTCGCGCGCGAGGCGTCCCGCCTTCAGCTTCGCCATCGACGCGAGCGTCGTCACGTCGCCGCCTTGCACGTAAAGCTCGGTCGCGCGATAGGTGAGCGCGCGCAGCGCCTCGACTTCGGTCTTCAGCTCGGCGAGCCGATAGTGAACGACCTGGTGATCGAGCACCGGCCGCCCGAAGATCTTGCGCTGCCGCGTGTAGTCGATCGTTTCATCGATCGAACGATCGAGCACGACGAGCGCGGCCGCGGCGCCGTAGAGCCGCTCTTCCTGGAATTGCAGCATCTGGTACGTGAAGCCCTGGCCTTCTTCGCCGATCAGATTGCGGCGCGGCACGCGGACGTCGTCGAAGAAGATCTGCGCGGTGTCCGACGAATGCATGCCGATCTTGCGGATCTTCTTCTCGATGTGCACGCCTTTCGATTTCAGCGGCACGACGATCAGCGACTTGTTCCGATGCGGCGGGCCGTCCGACGTGTTCGCGAGGCAGCACATCCAGTCCGCCTGCGTGCCATTCGTGATCCAGAGCTTCGTCCCGCTGATCACGTAGTCGTCGCCGTCCTTGCGTGCGGCCGTGCGGATCGATGCGACGTCGGAGCCCGCGTCCGGCTCGGATACGCCGATGCACGACACCTGCTCGCCCGCGATCGCGGGCGCGAGGAATTCGGCGCGCAATGCGTCGGAGCCGAAGCGCGCGAGCGCGGGCGTCGCCATGTTGGTCTGCACGCCGATCGCGAGCGGCACGCCGCCCGCCGCGCATACGCCGAGCGCCTCGGCCATCACGAGTTCGTAGCTGTAGTCGAGCTCGCCGCCACCGAACGCGGCGGGCTTGCTCAGGCCGAGCATGCCGAGCGCGCCGAGCTTCCTGAACACGTCGTGCGCGGGAAAGATGCCGGCTTCTTCCCATTCGTCGACGTACGGATTGACCTCCTGCTCGATGAAGCGCTTGACGGTGCGCGCGATGGCGGCGTGTTCTTCGGTGAAGTGCATGATGTCTCCGGATCAGGGGCGGGCGACGCCGAACGTGAGCGGCTGGACGGTCTTGCCGTGGCCGTCGCGGCAGACGGCGAGCGTCATCGCGATCACGCGGCGCGTGTCGCGCGGATCGATGACGCCGTCGTCGAGCATGCGGCCCGACGTATAGAACGCGTGGGTCTGGCGCTCGAAGTTCGCGACGATCTTCTCGCGCAGCGCGTCGATGCGCGCACAGTCCGGCTCGACGCCTTTCGCGCGCGCCGCGCCTTCCATCACGATCGCCATCGTGAGCGCGGCCTGCTCCGCGCCCATCACGGCGGTGCGCGCGTTCGGCCACGAGAACACGAACGCCGGATCGAAGCCGCGTCCGCACATCCCGTAATTGCCGGCGCCGAACGATGCGCCGCACAGGATCGTGATCTGCGGGACGGTCGCGTTCGATACCGCCTGGATCATCTTCGCGCCGTGCTTGATCATCCCCGCGCGCTCGGACGCCTTGCCGACGATGAAGCCCGTCGTGTTCTGCAAATAGACGAGCGCCACGTCGCTCTGGCAGCACGCCTGGATGAAGTGCGTCGCCTTCGTCGCGCCGGCCGGATCGAGCGGGCCGTTGTTCGTCACGATGCCGACGGGCATGCCGTGGATGCGCGCGTGCACGCAGACGGTGGCCGGCCCGTACGATGGTTGGAACGCCAGAAAGTCCGATCCGTCGATGAGCCGCGCGATCACCTCGTGCATGTCGACGGGCTTCTTGCCGTCGCGCGGCAGAATGCCGAGCAGTCCTTCCGGATCGAGCGCGGGGTCCGCGCCGACGGGCAGCGCCGTTTCGCGTTCGCGCCAGCCGAGCTTGTCGACGAGCTCGCGCAGGATCCGGATGCCGTCGGCGTCGCCGTCCGCGACGTATTCGGCGAGCCCCGACACGGTCGCGTGCATTGTCGCGCCGCCGAGCTCCTCGTCGGTCGCGATCTCGCCCGTCGCGGCTTTCAGGAGCGGCGGGCCGGCGAGGAACGCCTTCGCGCGGTCGCGAACCATCACGACGTAATCGGACAGCCCCGGCATGTAGGCGCCGCCCGCGGTCGACGAGCCGTGCACGAGCGTGAGCACCGGGATGCCAGCGGCGGACAGCTTCGCGAGCTGGAAGAAATGGCGGCCGCCGTGGATGAATTCCTCGACGCGGTATTGCATCAGGTTCGCGCCCGCCGATTCGACGAGATGCACGAACGGCAGCCGGTTGTCGAGCGCGATCCGTTGCAGCCGCTGGAATTTCTCGAGGCCCATCGGTTGCAGCGCGCCCGCGTCGATGCCCGAATCGGCGACGACGATCATGCAGCGCGTGCCGCTCACGTAGCCGATGCCGCCGATGAGACCCGCGCCCGGCACTGACTTGTCCGGATCGCTTTCGCCGACGAGGTAGCCGGCGAGCGACGCGAGCTCGAGGAACGGCGCGCCGGCGTCGACGAGCAGCGCGAGCCGCTCGCGCGGCAGCAACTGCCCGCGCTTCTCGAAGCGCGGACCGGCCTTCGCCGATTCGTTCGCGGCGCGCGCGTGCAGCGCCTGCAACTGCGCGATCTGCGCGCGCATGTGGTCGGCGTTGTCGCGGAACGCGGCGCTCGTGGTGTCGAGGCGGGAATCGAAGATCGGCATGTCAGCGCTTGAAGAGTTCGGGCGCGATCGCGCGATGGAAGCCGTCGAACGGCGCGTTCGCATCGACGGGCTGCATCGGGAAATGGCGGCGCGCGTTCGGTGCGCCGCCGTCGACGCGCAGGCACGCGCCGCTGACGAACGACGCGGCGTCGGACAACAGGAACGCGATCGCCGCCGACACTTCGGCTTCGTTGCCGATGCGGCCGAGCGGCACCATCTTCGGCAGCGCGCGCAACATCGGCTTGACTGCGTCCGGGTAGGTGTCCATGCCGCTCGACGCGATCCAGCCGGGCGCGACCGCGTTCACGCGAACGGGCGCCCATTCGGCTGCGGCCGTCTCGGTGAAGTTGAGCATGCCTGCGCGTGCGGCGCCGCTGTGGCCCATGCCGGTCATCCCGTGCCACATGTCGGCGATGATGTTGACGATCGCGCCTGTCTTGCGCGGCTTCATCGATTGCACGTAGCACTCGCGCGCGACGAGAAAGCCGCCGAGCAGGTTCGTGTTGAGCACCGCCTGCCAGCCTTTCGCGCTGATCTGCTCGAGCGGCGCGGGGAACTGGCCGCCCGCGTTGTTGACGAGCAGATCGACGCGGCCGTGCCGCTCGACGATCTGCGCGATTGCTTGCCGCACGCCGTCTTCGTCGCGGATGTCGCATGCGATCTCGTCCGTGCGCCCGCCATCTTCGTGAATTTCGGCCGACACGTTCGCGAGCTTGTTGGCGTTGCGTCCGAGCAGCACGACGTGCGCGCCGAGCGACGCGAGCTCATGCGCGCAGCAGCGGCCGATGCCGCTGCCGCCGCCGGTGACGAGCGCGATCTTGCCGTCGAAGCTGCCCGCGCGAAGTTGTGAGCGATATCCCATCTGGTGTTATCCGTCAGTCGAGAAACAGATCGTTCGGAAACGTCGTGGTGCCCGGCACGACCGCGTAGCGCGACAGGTCGGTGACGCCTGCGTCGGCGAGCACCTGTTCGTCGATGAAGAAGCGCCCGGTATGCGTGCGCGCGTCGAGCGACAGTACCTGCGCGGCCGCATCGGCGACGATCTCGGGCGTGCGGCAGATCGCGGGCGGAATGCCGGGAATCATCCGGAGCGCCGCCGTATGGATTACCGTGCGCGGCCACAGCGCGTTGACCGCGATGCCGTGCGTGCGGAATTCCTCCGCGTGGCCGAGCACGCACAGGCTCATTCCGTATTTCGCGATCGTGTAGGCGACGTGCGGCGCGAACCATTTCGGATCGAGATTCGGCGGCGGCGACAGCGTCAGCACGTGCGGGTTGCCGCCGCGTTGCGCGGACTGCTTCAGATAAGGCAGCGCCGCTTGCGTGCATGCGAACGTGCCGCGGACGTTGACGTCGAACATCAGGTCGAAGCGCTTCATCGGCGTGTTCGGCGTGTCGGTCAGGCTGATCGCGCTCGCGTTGTTGACGAGTGCGTCGATGCCGCCGAAACGCTCGGCCGCGCGCGCGAGCGCGTCGGCGATCTGCGCCTCGTCGCGGATGTCGACCTGAAGCGGCAGGCATGCGCCGCCCGCCGCTTCGATCTCGGCCGCCGCGCTGTAGATCGTGCCGGGCAGCTTCGGATTCGCTTCCACGGTTTTCGCGGCGATGACGACGTTCGCGCCGAGACTCGCCGCTTTCTTGCCGATCGCAAGCCCGATGCCGCGCGAGGCGCCGGTGATGAAAACGGTCTTTCCTTGCAGTGTGTTCATCGGGTGTCTCGAATGTCGTCGTTGCAACGTGCGCACATCGTAGCGCTGCGAATCTAATAAATCAATCGGTTGATTTATTTTTGCCGCATTCCTAGAATCGGCACGAATGCAACCGACCCCGGCATACCGACAGGAGACCTCGATGCAACGTGCCATCCCGAATCCGGCGTACTACCGGCCGGAACATATCGAATTGCAGGATACGCTGCGCCGGTTCGTCGCGAAAGAGATCGCGCCGTATGTGAACGAATGGGACGAGGCGGGCGAGTTTCCGCGCGAACTGTACGAGAAGGCGGCGCGCATCGGCCTCATCGGCATCGGCTTTCCGGATGCTTACGGCGGCGTCGAGGACGTCGACATGTTTCATCGGCTGATCTGCTCGATCGAGCTTGCGCACTGCGGCGCGGGCGGCGTCGTCAGCTCGCTGATGTCGCACACGATCGGCGCGCCGCCGATCGTGCACGCGGGCAGCGACGAACTGAAGGCGCGCGTGCTGCCGGGCATTCTCGCGGGCCGCAAGATTTCGGCGCTCGCGATCACCGAGCCGGGCGGCGGCTCGGACGTCGCCGCGCTGCGCACGAGCGCGGTGCGCGACGGCGGCCATTACGTCGTGAACGGCGAGAAGGTGTTCATCACGTCGGGCATCCGCGCCGACTATTACACGGTCGCGGTGCGCACCGATCCGGACGCGCAGGGCGCGAAGGGTCTGTCGCTGCTGCTCGTCGAAGGCGATGTGCCGGGCTTGTCGAAGACGCCGCTCGACAAGATGGGCTGGTGGGCGTCCGATACCGCGCATCTGCGTTTCGACGATTGCCGCGTGCCGGCCGCGAACCTGATCGGCCCGGAAGGCGGCGGCTTTCCGCTCGTCATGCAGAACTTCAATCTGGAGCGCTTCAGCCTTGCCGCGTCGGCGCTCGGCTTCGCGGAAGTCTGCTACGAAGACGCGCTCGACTGGGCGCGGCAGCGCCGGACCTTCGGGCAGCGCATCGTCGACCATCAGGTGATCCGGCACAAGCTCGTCGACATGGCGATGCACATCGACGCGACGCGCGCGTGGCTCGAACAATGCGCGTGGCAGATCGATCATCTCGACAGGCGCGCGCCGACGCTCGTCGCGACGATCTGCATGCTGAAGAACTTCGCGACGCAGACGATGCAGTTCTGCGCGGACGCCGCCGTGCAGATCCTGGGCGGCATGGGCTACATGCGCGGCACGCGGCCCGAGCGAATCTATCGCGAAGTGAAGGTCAACATGATCGGCGGCGGCGCGGAGGAAATCATGAAGGATCTCGCGGCGCGGCAGCTCGAATATTAGGGCGGGGCGCTCGGCGAACGGGCGGCGCATGCGGGCGGATCGGCTTTCCAAGCGTTTGAAACTCGCCGATAATCGTTCGAATTCCCGGCTTCGTCGCGGCTTCGCGGCGGCGAATGCCGGTTCGAAACATCGCATTGTGATTCTATGAGCGCCATACCTCAGGCCGCGCGTAAACGCGGACGTCCCGTGAAGGGCGAGAGCGCGACGCTGCGCGACGAATTGATCCTCAAGTCCGCGAAGCTGTTCCGCACGCAGGGATACGAACGAACGACGGTCCGCGACATCGCCGCGGCGGCGGGCGTGCAGGCGGGAAGCTGGTTCTACTATTTCAAGACGAAGCAGGACATTCTCGTCGCGGTGATGGAGCAGGGGATGTCGAACGCGCTTGCGCGGATCGAGGCGCTCGACGTCGAGAACCAACCCGCGCGCGACGCGTTCCGCGCGCTCGTGCACACGCACCTGAAGACGCTGGTGTCGCCGGATCACGATTTCATTCCGGTGCTGCTGTACGAGTGGAAGTCGCTCGACGAAGCGATGCAGGCGAAGGTGCTGAAGCTGAAGGACCGCTACGAGGCGGTGTGGGATGGCGTGATCGAGCGCTTGCAGGCCGCCGGCGAGTGGCCCGCGCCGACGCCGATCGATCGGCTGCTGATGTTCGGCGCGCTGAACTGGGTCGCGCAATGGTACAAGCCGGACGGGCCGCTCGGCTTCGACGCGCTCGCCGATCACGCGGTGCAGTTCCTGTTGCGGACAGGAGGGATGCCGGCGCCCGCGCCAGCGGCCGCGAGTGCGGCGAAGAGAAAGCGCGCCGCGAAAGCGCGCTGACGCGGACGAACCGCTTTTCGTTCGATGTCCGGAACTTTGCGGCGCTGGCCGTGAAAACGCGTTCGGCAAGCCACCAGCAGCTGGCGGGCGCGCATATCGCGCTAGATCGGAGGCGAGCGACACCGGCGGATGAACGGAATGCCGACGAAATGAACGATGCCGCGCATCATGACAAGAATCGCAGTTTGTGCTGAGTGAACGGATTGGCCTGCAACAACGGTGGCAAGTCTCGGCATCCACGTTACGGACGGCGTCGGGAAATCCCGGCCAAACCCCTGTCAACGATCACCAGCCACCCACCAGGCCCGGCGACAACACCCCCCGGATCATCGGCGACTGGGGGCGGGAATCATACCGGGCCTGGCTGGCCAAAGCCCCCGATTATCGGGGCTGGAAGATGGTAACGGGGGTGAGGTGAGCCGCCTGCGCCCGGGCGACCATTTGGGCGGCGGGCAATAGGCGGCCGCGCTCGATTATCGCGAGCGCCAATGCGTGGGACAGCGCTGGCCGATGATTGGGCGAGGCCCGTGACGCCATATCGAGGTCGGAATGACAGGCATGGAAGGCGTTCGGACGATTGGGGCAGGAAAAAGCGATGCGCGGCGGCGTCGGATGCGTGTTATTCATTTCGCCCGAACGCCGCATGCAATGCGCACGCATGATGCGATCACGTCGCGGTCGATCGCTTCAGCAGCGCATGACAACGCTCACGCGGCTACCCTCGGCCCTATTCAGGTTCATTCGCCCGAATCGAGGCGGCGTCCGTCTGTTTCGCCGACACCAGCGTTGCGGATCGATCGCGAGCGACGATGCAGTGCGATACGGCGAGTTCGCCTTCTCAGGAAGCTCCAGTGGGAAAGTGGCGCCGCTCGTTGAAATCGAGCAGCATGTCGTGTTGCGTTGCCTTGTCGTTGTCCGAGCGTAGCTCGACCGCGGTATTCCGCCTGATCTCCGACGGCGCGCAGCCGAACTGACGTTTGAACAGTTTCGCGAACGAGGAGTTGTAGCAAAACCCATAGCGGTCGGCGAGTTCGGAAATCCGGATGCGGGATTCGGTCGAGTGTCTCAGGATGTAATAAATCTTTCTCAGTCGAAGAAGTTTGATGTATTCGGCGACGCCCAGATTTTCCCTCGAAAATAATCGATATAGCGCGGCGCGCGAGAGGCCGATGTCATGACAAATGGAATCGACGCACAATTTCGGTGATTCCAGGTGGTTGTTGATATAGGTTTTGACTTTCCTGGTCAATTCTATTTCCAGGTTCGATCGAACAGGCCCGATAGGGTCGTGGGCCACAGACGTCGCGGCCAGCAGCATATGCAGCGTGACGTCGCCGATGGCTTTCGATTCGGAATGGGAGATGGCGCCGATGTGCTCCGCGAGACCGACGATGTACTGAGAGGCGAGCGACGCCATCAGCCCGGAAAATACGGTGCTATGCCGCGAGGAGAGATCGATGGGGATGAAGTTGCGCGGAACGATCAGGATGACGACGTCGCCGGACTGAACGTCGATGCACAGCGGCCGAGCCAGATCGGCGAAGAAGAGCTGCCGCGCGCCAATGCGAACGATGCCGGTTTCGGATGTCGACTGCCACGCATGCTCGCGGGAGGCACAGAAGAAGTAGTGATCGAAATCGTCGCAATGGGTGCGCTGAATGGTCCGGATGGCTTCATATGTGACGAGGCCGTTCGAGATCGTCGTGGGGTAGCGAAGCGTGCCGAGCATCAGGTCGCCGACGTGCGCGCCGCTGAAAAAACTGTCCGGCCCCTCAGGCGCGGCGGCGTCTGTCTGACCCCGCCGGAGATGGGCCATCGCGTCCTGATTTTGCGAGGGTTCGAATTCCTTGCTCGCATCGAATTTTATGTTTGGAAATCGATATATTTCGACATTCTCCATGTCCCTCTCCAAGACTGAATGATCTGATTGAATTAATAGTTCTATTGGATTTCTATATTTATATGCGAAATCGATATTCGAGGGCGCATTTGTCGACTGTCGTATGGAACCGATACGGTTCGCCGGTCTGTGCGCAAGATCGCACTTCCACCGCTTGAGCGCGGCTCTTATGGGACGCACCACTGATGATGAGGCGGCGGACGACGCGCGCAAAAGCCCGGCGCGCGGATGCGCAATGCGGGACGCATCGGCGCAGCCGGCCGCCGATGGCCGTCGCCGTCGCGCCGATTTCCGCGTCGATCGTCGAAAGGGCCGTCGCATGCGAAACGGAAAAGGCGTTGTGGCCGAGCGTGCTCAATCATGTGCGGGCACTTCCTGGGCGTCGGGCGGCGCGTCGTCCCGATCCACGAGCGGAAGCTCGGGCAGCCGTAACAGCACGACAAGGGCGAGCGCGACGATCGCCGAGCCGACCGCGAACGTTTCGGCGATCGAACTGCGGTAGATGTCCGCCAGGCCACCGGCCGCCTGGTGGATCGGGCCGCTTAGATGATGCCCGGCGAGCGCCGTGCGCGTCGCGGCTTCCGTGGCTGGCAACTGACTCGCGATGATCGCGCTCGATCCGGCAATCCCGACCAGCCCGCCCAGCGAGCGAAAGAATGTCAGCATCGCGGTGCCGACGCCGCGTTGCGCGACCGGCAGCGCGTTCTGGACCGCGACCGTCATGTTCGGCATGACGAGACCCAGTCCGATTCCGAGCATGAAGACGCAGGGCTCGATGAACCAGTAGCTGAGGCGGGTCGAGATGGACCAGGCGAGCAGCGCGAACGCCACGATGGCGGTCGACAGTCCCGCCATTTGCGTGGGCTTGTAGCGGCCTATGCGCGCCAGGATGCGGCCACCCATCACCGACGAGATGACCGCGCCCAGCATCAGCGGCACCATCAGCAGGCCCGACTCGGTCGCTCCCGTCCCGCTGACAAGCTGTGAAAACAGCGGCAGGAACAGTGTCGCTCCGAACAAGCCCATGAATGTCAGCGACATCACGATGCACGCGATGTTGAATACCGTGTTGTCGAACAGGTTCGGGGGCAGGATTGGCGCCGCCGCGCGCCGCAGGTGGATAAGCAGTGCCGCAGTCAAGACTAGGCCGGCCCCCGCGCTGCCATAGACCTGCGGCGAGTGCCACGGCCATGCGGAGCCGCCCAGCGAGAGCACCAGCAGAAACGCCGTGACGGCCGCCGTCATCAGCAGTGATCCCAGGTAATCGATTCGCTGCGCGCCGCCGGGCTGCCCGGGGCGCAGCTTGCGGACGATGTTGTACAGCGCCGCGCCGCCTACCGGGAGATTGATCAGAAAAATCCAGTGCCACGACAATGCATCGGTGATTACGCCGCCCAGCAGCGGGCCCATCACGCTCGTCGCGGCGAAAACTGCAGCGATGCCGCCTTGCTTGTGTCCGCGCTGCGCGGGCGGAATCAGATCGGCGATGATCGTCTGGCTCAATGGCAGGAATGCCCCCGCGCCTAGGCCCTGCACCACGCGCGCCGCGATCAACTCCGTCAGGCTTTGCGATAGGCCGCACAGCAGGGAGCCGACGAGGAACACCGCCACCGCGATGAAGATCATCCGCTTGCGGCCGAACTGGTCGCTGAGCTTCCCGTAAAGCGGCATCGACGTGGTGGAGGACAACACGTAGGCGGTCACGATCCACGAGCTCTTGGCGATGTCGCCGAGATCGGACATGATGCGCGGCAGCGCGGTTGCCACGATGCTCTGATCGAGCGTGCCGAGGCCGATGACCACCATCAGGGCCCAATAGATCGTGCGGATTTCGCGCGCGCTCGGCGGCGCGTGAGCCGGTTGCCGATCGCCGGTGGCCGGTTTCGACGCGCAAGCGGATGCCGGATCGGCCGGAGCATCAGATATCCGGCGTAACGCATGCCGTGCCGGCGGACGAGCGGATTCTCTCGAAAGCGGGACGTCGTCGATGTGGGCGGCGGGGACGTTGGCGAGCGTGCCGGATCGTGCCGACTTCCTGGATTGCTTTTCCATTTGCTCTCCCATGGTTCATCGAAACGGCACGTTAGAGCGCCGCGATCAATAAATCGGCATCGCGGGATCGACGGAAGCCGCCCAGGCGCGGATGCCGCCTGACAGGCTTCGCACGTTCCCGAAGCCGGCCTGGCGCAGGAGCGCGACGGCCGTGCCGCTGCGCTTGCCCGCGAGGCAATAGACGATGATGTCCGCGGCGGGATCGACCTCGTGCAGGCGCTCGCTCAGAACACTCATTGGGATGTGCTTTGCGCCTTCGATCCGGCAGATTTCCCACTCGTTCGGATCGCGCACGTCGAGCAGTGTCAATTTGATCGATGGATCGCTCAGCATCGATTGCAATTCCGCCACCCCGATTTCCGCGGTCTCGGGAGGCGGCGTTCCGCAAGCGGGCTGAGCGGCCTGCTCGCGCACCAGGTCGCGAATGATGGGGCGGGCGCCGCAGATCGGGCAATCCGGATCCTTGTCTAGCCGCAGTTCGTGCGTGCGCATGCTCAGCGCGTCGAACGTCAGCAGTCTTCCGATGAGCGGCGTTCCGATGCCCAGGATCAATTTGATGACCTCCGTTGCCTGAACGACGCCGAGCAGGCCGGGCAGTACGCCGAGCACCCCGCCCTCGGCGCAGTTGGGGACTTCGCCGGGGAGGGGCGCCTCGGCGAACAGGCATCGATAGCAAGGGCCGTGCTTCGCGTGGAATACCGTCGCCTGCCCGTCGAACCGGAAGATGCTCGCATGGACGTTCGGCTTGTCGAGCAGTACGCAGGCGTCGTTGATCAGGTAGCGCGTGGGGAAGTTGTCGCTACCGTCGGCGATGATGTCGTAGTCCGTGCAGATGTCCAGCGCGTTGTCTGGAGTCAGCATTGCGTCGTGAACGACGATCTCGATTTCAGGGTTCTGCGCGTTCAGCTTTTCCTTCGCCGATATCACTTTTCTGCGGCCGACGTCGCACGTGTGATGGAGGATCTGTCGCTGCAGATTGCTGACGTCCACGATGTCGCTGTCGACAAGGCCGAGACGTCCGACGCCCGCCGCCGCCAGATAAGTGGCGAGCGGCGATCCCAGACCGCCCGTGCCGACGCAGAGTACGCTGGCCGCCTTCAAGCGGCGCTGCCCATCCATTCCTATCTCGGGCATGATGAGGTGCCTGCTGTAGCGCTTGATCTCATTATTGGACAGCATAAGATACTCCGTCTCGTCAGCAATGTTTAGCGTTGAGCCAGCTCCACGCACCGGGACGTTCGATGCAACGGCCGGCACCGGTTCGCTGCCCCCGCGAGGCCGCGGCGACGGAATCGCGCGGGTCAGCCGGACTGCATCGACCTTTGCTTCGGCGCGGCCGCGCGCGCGCGGTTCGCTGCGATCATGCGGAAGAAGTGCCAGATTTCAAGCGGCGTGTCGACCGCAGTGCTGGTTCTGCCGAACAGGCGCGGGAACACATAGCGCGGCTGGGGAATCGTGTGTCCGCCGCCGTGAATCGTGATCAGTACGTTCTCGTCGCCCCACGCATCTCGCACCGCGCGGGTCTTGCGATCCCGGGGAAATAGGCCGTCCGCTTCGTCGCGATGGTGCGCGGCGTCCGGGCGGGCGAATGAGCGCGCGGTTTCCTCGGCGGACAGTACAGGACCGAGCGCACGCAGGCCGTACGGTGAGAGTTCTCCGCCTTGGTACGGATTGATTGGATCCGCCGTGCCGCTGATCGTCATCATCGGCACCGCCACGCGCCTGCCCGCGTGCCTGCAATCGGCCGGCGCGGGTCGATTGGCCGCAATCGCGGCAAAGCCTGCGAGGTCGTCCGTCATTTCGAGTGCGAGGCGGAAGCACATGTGCCCGCCGTTCGAAAATCCGACAACGAAGACGCTGGATCGATCGATCCCGTAAACGGATTCAAACCATGCGATTATTTCTCGCGTGAAGCTGACGTCGTCGACGTTGCGTCGCGTCGCCGCGTTCTTGCGCCCTTTCTGGCAGGTATTCCAGTTGCCGCCGACGCCGCGCGGATAGGCGAGCGCAAAGCCGTTCGCGTCGGCTAGCGCATCGAATTCGAACGCCGTGTATTTCCGGATCTGTTCCGGCGTACCGGAGCCGCCGTGGAAGACGATGACGAGCGGCGCATTCGGAGGCAGGGACGGCGGCGTGACATGCAGGAACGTGCGGACCGTGTCGCCGACGCACAGCGATTCGAGGCGCGCAGGCGGCGCCGGTTGTCGGTCCGGCGAACGCATCCGGCTTCTGCGGAGGGCGAATGCGCAGAAGCCTGCGAGCAAGCTCGCAAGCGTACCCAAGACGACGGCGGTCGGATGCATTTCGATGGACGATCGTGGTCGGTTCAGAAGTTGTGCCGCGCAATCCGCTCCGCGTCGGCGAGCTCGTGCGCGAGTGCGAGCCATCGTGTCGCCGAGAGGAACGTCTGCTTGGTTTTCGTCGGATTGAGTCGCCGCACGTCCGCGGCCACGAGATTCCCGTGCCGATCGAACAGGAAGCCGCTCTCGTGCGGCAGCAGCATGCCCCACACGCGATGCGACAGCGGCGGGGCGATGCGAACGCCCATCGCGTGAAACAAGTCGCCGTCCGGATCCGCGGCGAATGCGAGCGAGATGCCCTTTGCGCGCCACCAGTCGTCGTGACGGCGGGCGCTGACGGCCAGAACGGCAACGCCGAGGGTTTCCAGGCGATGGGCCACCGTTGAAAGATCGGCGAGATGAAGCCTGGAGTAGGGGCACCAATTGCCTCGATACAGAATGAGCAGCAGCGGCCGGCCGTTCGCGAATCGCGCGAGATCGATCGGATGATGGCCGAGGCTCGCCCATCCGTTTTCGGAGCGCGGAGGAGGCGCCGCATCGGTTTCGCCGTCGGCCGGGTCGGCGATGTCGTACCGGCTTTGGACTGACGCGGGAAGTTCCAGGTCGCGCTTCAGCGCATCGTCCGGTGTCTCGGTGAGCGGATACAGCGATCGCTTCATGAAGGCGTCCACCGAGAACGCCCAATCCATCCGGCTGCCCGTGCGGTAGCGCAGCCAGAGCAACGGAATGAGCAGAAAACGGATGCCGACCCACACGCCGGCAAGTGGAGTCCGCAGCGCGGCGACGAACGGGGAGTGACGGCGAATGCGCGGTTCGTTGGATGTTGTCACGATCATGGGCACGGAATGTCGGCGCTGAGTCCGATCGTCAGGCGGCGTTTCCCGACCGCGCGGCCGCGTTACGCGCGAATCGGCTGGGCGGCCGATGCGACTCGCTCGCGATCGGCCGTCCGGCCGGACGGATTACCGGCGTGCGGAGGTCGGCGTTCAGGCCACCTTGTTGCAGACCGCCGTGGTGAATGAACCGATGCGCTCGTGCAGGTAGACCGAGATGATTTCCTCGTGCAGTGCTTCTCCGTTCAATGTGGGCAGGAATGCATTGCCGTTGTCGGTCGACCGGATCAGTCCCTTGGACAGGAGTTCCGAAAAGACGGTCTTGAAAGGCTCGTCCTCGACGAGATCCACGCCATACTCGCGCTTGAAGCGGTCGATCTCGATCGGCTGACGGGATTTGTACGCGAAACCGAGCGCGGTGCCGACGGCCTGATTGCCGGTAAGCAGACGCCCGAAGGCGAGCGGCGGCGTGTCGCTCGATTCCATGTGATGGAGATAGCCGCTGATGTCGGAGCTGTTATGCGTCTGGATCACGCTCCGGTCGGCGCCCGCGAGCCAGCCGTATGCGCCGGGGCCGAACGCCAGCATGGTATCGAAGCGCTGCCACTTGTTGCGGGACACGCGAGGGATGTTGCCTTCGCGATACGTGCCGGGCAGGCTCCACCATCCGCATGGGCTCGGTTGATAGCCGTTTCGCACGAGATGCTCGACCGCCCGCTCGCGCATCTCGTAAGTCGCCCCCAGCGTCGGAAACAGGCCTTGCTCGACGAGCCTGTTGCGAACCTTCGGCACGTTCCACACTGCCCGGTTGCCGATCCCCATTGACTGGCGATCCGCGTTGCGCAGCCGATAGATCGTGATGGTCGGGACCCTGAGTTCGACGAGCGTGCGCAGGTCCTCCGAGACCGTCTCAGGCGTCTGATGCGGAAGGCCAAACATCATGTCGACGTTGAATGGGAATCCGGTACTGCGCAGGTTGAGGATCGCCTGGCGCGACATGTCCGGCGTATGGCCGCGATTGGTGAACTGGTTCACCTCCGGCGTGAAGGATTGCACGCCGACGCTGAAGCGATTGAACCCGATGTCGCCGAGCGCTCGGACCTTGTCGATGTCGCAGAAATTATCCGGATTGCCTTCGATGTTCAGCTCGCATTCCGGCGTCACGTGGAACGTCGACCGGACGTGATCGAGAATGCGTTTCAGATGCGCCGGAGTGAGGACAGCGGCTGTGCCGCCACCGATATAGAAGGATTCGATCAGCGCGCCGGTGACCCACGGAACCTGCTGGGCGTACAGCGTGGACTCCTTAATCAACGCATCCGTCCAACGATCGAGCTGGGCGCCGCGCGATGTCGGCGAGGCAAGCTGCTTGACGTAGTTGCAGAAGTGACAGATGTATTCGCACAGCGGAAAGTGATAGTACAGATGTGCGGGTCTGCCCTGCCCGGGATGTTGCTTGTAGCGCTCGAACAGCGCATCGGGCTCGAGGCGCTCGCCGTAGTTCGCGGTGACGTTGATGTTGTAGTCGTCCCGTTCGATCTGCAGTTCCGGGTGACGGTCGAGAAGCGCGCCCAGATTGGGTTCGTATTCGATCGTCTCCGGAAAGTCACACGCTCTGACGTTCATTGAGGCCTCTCAGTTGATTGTTGTCGCACGACGACTGTGTGATGGAACGGGGCCGTCGCCCCGCACTGTCCGGATCGACGGCGGGGAGCGTCGCCCGGCGGCTTCTTCAGCGCGCATTCGTGTTGTCCGCCGACAAGCGTCGAACCCACGCGAGCGCCTGTTCCACATGCTCGACCGCGCTTGCGCCCGCGATCGTGGCGGCCACCTTGCCGTGCGGGGCGATGACGAAAGTCGTGCGCGGCACGCGGTCATGGTCGTTGGGCTCGCCGCGCGTGTCGGTTTTGCCGGGTGGGGCGGGTTCGACGGCCAGGCCGAAAGCGCGGGCCACCCGGCCTTGTGCATCTGAGGCGACAGGAAACCTGCCTCCGCAGTACCGGGGATCGGCCGAGAACGCATGCAGTCGTTCGATGCTGTCTAGGGACACACCGACGATTGAGGCGCCCGCGCAGGCGAACTGGTCGACGTCGCGGGCGAACGCGTGCGCCTGAGCGTTACATCCGCTCGTGAAGGCGGACGGGTAGAAATAGACCACCACGGCGCCTTTGCGCAGCGCGTCCTTCAGAGCGTAGTGCAGAGGGCGGCCCGCCCGGGAGGCAGGCAGGGAGAAGTCGGGAGCGGCGTCTCCCGCTTGCAGGACGGCCTGCGCCTGCGGGAGATCCGGTGCATGAGGGGCGATATCGCGAGATCTCACCAAAGCGGATTGATGGCTCTGCATATTTAATAATCCGAAATATTTGATTTCGTCGAACTTGGTCCGCCGAGTGCCGAGCGGGAGCATGTATTCCCCGTGCGGTACGCGAGTCGCGGCGCGAGCATTTTTTGAATCACCTAATATATTTTACGAGTTGAGTCAACCCTATTTATTGGGGGTTTCGTTAATCGATTTATTCCTGATGGATAGACTAAGTAAAGTCGTCGTTACGTGTTAGCTCGTTTTGTCTCAGAAAGATGTGGATTTGTCTCACTCGGCAATCCGTCGATCGTCAGCGAAATCGGAGCGAAATCATATTGATTGAATTCGAGGCGCGGCGCGTACGACGGCGCCGGCGCATCGCAGCGATGCCGCATTTCCGATTACGGGTGGCTCGACATGATCCGGCCCCGCCGCGCCTGCATGCGCGGCTTGACGAGATGTCGGCTGTCGGCGGGGGGCGTGCGCCGCTCGGGCGAGAAAAATAATATGGCGAACCTCTTATGACGGTGCGGTATTGGGATCGGGCGCATTGGATGAAGCGAGGTCGAAAGTCAAATGGAAAAATTGATCGTGCGTAAATGATCAAAGGCATTGATCGCGGATGCTATCTTTTCGAGCGGATTGCTGCGACCGGTTTTGTACGAGATTCACGCAATGCATGCGTGAGACAAATTGGCATCTTTCTGAGACAAAACGAACTGTCTGCGCGGCGGCGATTTAATTTAGTCTGTGTGCGAAGTGATACGCCGGATTTGCAATGCCGGGCAGCGTTTCCGCCGGAGCGAAACATCATCGGTCGGCGGCGCGCGACGAAGGCCTTGTCAAGTTGTCTTGATCGGATAAACGGGAGCCACACCCATGTCGTCTACGCACGCGAGCGCAAGATTCGATGCGATTGCTGACAACTACGCAAGCAGCGAGGTTCACGAGACCAGTCCTTCTCTCACGATGCTGCGTTCGCTCAGCAACGGGCGGACGGACCTGGACGTCTGTGACGTCGCGTGCGCCGCCGGCCATTCGGCGTTCGCGTTTCTGGGGCGCGCGAAATTGATGTGCGGCGTCGATCCGTCGCCCAACATGCTGCGCAACTTCGTCGCGCTGGGTCAGGCCAGAGGGGCGCCAGTCCGCGCGGTCGAGGCGTACGCCGAATCGATGCCGCTGCCCGATCGTGGCTTCGACTTTGTGGTTTGCCGGTTGGCCGCGCATCACTTCCACGACATTGCTCGGGCCCTCGCCGAATTCCGGCGCATTCTCCGGCCCAACGGCAGCGTCGTCATCATCGATCTGCAAGGCGACGACGATCCCGAATGCGACGGCGTGAACCATCAGTTGGAGGTGCTCCACGATCCGACCCACATCCGCAGCTATACCATTGCGCGCTGGCGCGAACTGCTCGAGAACGCGGGGCTGCGCATCGAGACGCTGGAGCGCGACCTCACCGAACGCCCGGGCGGGGTCGGTCTCGCGCGCTGGTGCGACATCGCCAACTCCGGCGACGCCGCGCACGCGGCGATGGTCGCGCTGCTCGACGGGACGCCTCAGGCGACGCTCGATGCGATCGGCGTGCGCCGTGACGACCGGGGCTACACGGTGCCCGTCCGGACCTGCTTCATCGAAGCACACGCTCGATAAGACGATTTCCGAGCCGACCATGCCTGTCATTCACATCCTGCATCGACACACTGGAGACGGCGTGTCATCGCTTCTGCAGCAGGTCTGCGAAGCTGTGTGCGCCGTATCCGACATCCCGCGCGACAAAGTCTGGGCGTTCTGGCATCCCATCGATCCCGCACTGGCCTGGCGTGCGGACTGGAACCGAGAGCCGGGGGGGGGGCCGATTGTCAGGATCTTCTGCCGCCGCAGTCATTCCGCCGCGCGAGTGCAGGGCATCGCGGCCGCGGTGCGGTCGACCTTGGCCGCCGCGCTCGGGTGCGGTTTCTCCACCGTGTTTGTTCAAGTCATCCGCGTTGAAGACGAGGAGGTATTCAGTGTCGGCTAGTCAAATCACCATGGTTCCGATCGGCAGGGTGGCGTCGCCGCGTGTCGAGTTGATCGACGATCACTGGGGGGCGATCGAGTCAACGATCACGATCGGTTCGCCGGCGCTGTCGGACGATGCGCTGATGGGGCTCGATACGTTTAGTCACATCGAGGTGGTCTATCACTTGAATAAGGTGCCTTCGCAGGAGATCGAGCGGGGCGCGCGGCATCCGCGCGGGCGCGCCGATTGGCCGAAGATCGGGATTCTCGCGCAACGCGCGAAAGGGCGTCCGAACCTGATCGGCGTATCCCGCTGCCAGTTGCTGTCGGTCGAAGGCCGAACCTTACGCGTGAGGGGCCTCGATGCCGTCGACGGCACGCCCGTGCTGGACATCAAGCCGTACCTGGAGGAGTTCGGACCGATCGGAAGGGTCAGCCAGCCAGCCTGGAGCCACGAGGTCATGAAGGACTACTACATCCTGTAACCAACCTTCCGAGTGAGGGAGCCGGTCGCCGCAGCGGCCGCCCGATAATCGCCATGTGCCCACAACCTGACAGAGTCATTCCGGTTCGCCGGGTTCGACCGCGTTTCGATGTCGTCGAAGGCCGCCTGTGGTTCGGCGGCGATCGATTCCGCACGGCGCTGTTCAACGCGTACACGATGCTGCTGTGCGACGAATTCGAGTTCGTCGCCATTGCGCGCGATTATCTGCCCGTGATACGCGACGAGCATCTGCTGCGCCAACTCAAATCATGGCTGGGGCAGGAAGCCTCGCACGGAGTCCAGCACCGGAAGGCCTGCGATTATCTGGATCGTGTCGGCCTCCGGTACCGCGGCTTTCACAAGGTCGAGAGCTTTCTCGTGTTTCGGTTCCTGTTTCCGCTTCTCGGCCGGAAACTGCGCATCGCGTTGATCGCGGCGCTCGAGCATCTCAATACGCTGATGGGCGAGATGTGCCTGCGTCGGCCGGATTACTTCGCGCGGGCGAACCGCGAACTTGGCCTGCTGCTGAGCTGGCATTTCGCCGAGGAAATCGAACATCGCGCCGTGATCCACGACGTCGCGGACGCGGCCGGCGTGGGCTACGTCACCCGGATCGCCGTCGGCGTTCTCGCGTTCGCGCTCTATACCGGGGTGCTGTTCGCGACCACTTTCTGGTTCGCCGCACAGTCTTCGGATCTGTTGCGGCCATCCACGTATGCCCAGTGGTTTCGCTTCATGTTTGTCGACGAGCGTTTCGCACAGTTCATGCTTACGTACGCTCGTGCATACCTGTCGCCGCATTTCCACCCGCTGAAGCGCGATTCCGACCATTTCGCCGAGGCGGTGTTCCGGCGCCTGACCCCGGCAAGAACGGTCGCAGGCGGATGAGCAAGCACATCGGCGCCGTTTCGCATCGCTTTGTCATAGTTCGAGCATGACCCCATCCGGAGGACTCGCCATGAATATCGTACTGTCAGGTGTGCTGCAGAAATACGCGCAATATCAGCGTGAGCACTCGCTGGCCGCGGAAACGGTTCAGGAGGCCATCCAACTGCTGGTGGGACGCTTCCCCGCGATGGGCAACGTGCTGCTGGATTCGGCCGGTCATCCTCGCAAGGTGCACCGCATGTTTCTGAACGGCCATCAGATTTCGCCTGAACAAGTCGGCCAATGCCTGAAGCAGGAGGACAGGCTGGAGATCCTGACCGCGATCGCGGGAGGTTGACGCGCATGCTCGCCCCTCAATTGGACGTGATCGCTCCGGGCAGGCCTTTGTTGCGGCACGCGGACGGGCTCTTCGAACTGCCGCCGCCCGAGGACGCGACGCGCGATGCGGCGAGCCGCTGGGTCGACCGGTTCTCCGGCGATCTGCTCGACAAGGTGTCGAACGAGGCCGGACAACTGGACAGGGACGGCGCGACGCTCCGGCGCGAGGTGATGACCGAGGCGGCCCGCCGCGGATTGCTCGGAGCGTCGTTGCCGCGTCACGTCGGCGGCCTCGGCATGTCGCTGCTGGGTTGGGGGCACGCACTCGAACGTGTGGGCTATCTGTGCGACGACGCGTCGTTCGCGTTGAACATCAGCCTGTTTCAGTCCGTGGCCAACATGCTCGTTACGAGCGGCAATGCCGGGCTGATCGAGCGCTATGTCGCGCCTGTCTGCACCGGAGAGCGGCTCGCCGCGTTCGCCTATACGGAAGAGGCGGACGCGTTCAGCATGAAGAGCACGCTGCGCGCACATCACGGCGACTACCTGGTGAACGGCGCCAAGGTCATGGTGACAGCCGGTGCGATGGCCGACAGCTACATGACGTATGTGATGAACGAAGCCACCGACGACATGGCGGTCGTCATGATCGACCGGGATGCGTCGGGCGTTCACGTGCAGCCGATCGAGACGATGGGCCTGCGCGCGAGCGGCCTTGCCGCGGTTCGCTTCGATTCCGTGCGCGTGCCCAAGGAACAGTTGCTGCTCGCTGAGAACGGCCTGGATCACGTGCAGAATTTTCTGAATCCGCGCCGCGGCATTCTGTGTTGCGCGCCAATCGGGCGCATGCAGCGTATCGTGGACGAGTGCGTAAAGATGTTGTCGGAGACTGTCCGGCACGGCGCGCCGCTGACGAGCATGCAACTGATTCAGGCCCGGCTCGGCCGGATGCAGATGAAGGTTCACATTTCGAAGGCGCTCGTCGATCCCGCGCTGGACTGGCTGGATCAGAACGCGGCGAACAATCATCTCGAGGAGATCGTGTCGGCGGCCAAGCACGAGATCACCGAGCATGCGATTGCCGTCGCGCTCGACTCCATTCGGCTCACCGGCGCGCGCGGCTATGCGCATGCGAATCAGTTCGAGCGGTATCTTCGCGATTTCTGCGGATTGATCTCCGGCGCCGGTTCGCAGGACGTGCTGGAGGTCAATATGGGCTTGCTTGCGGTTGCCCGCGCGGCGGGCCGGACGACGGGATGAAAAATGGCGCGCTATTCCACCCTGCAGGTTCTCAACGATACGAGTCTCTTCGATTCTCGCCAGTTGCTGCCGCGAAGCGTGCTGGCGTGCACAATGAGAGTTTGGGCGCAATGGCTGAAGGATCACCTGCGCCCCTTTCCGCAACTCATTCGGGAATTCGGATTCGGCGTCGTCGTCGTGCGGCAGAGCATCCGTTACGAACGGCCCTTCAGTTTCTTCTCGGCCGACGAGTTCCTGGTGCATTGCACGATATCGGTACGCCAGAAGCGTCATTTGTTGCTCGGCGACGTCCAGTTCATGAACGGCGACGAGCGCTTCGCGCATCTGCAGTGCGCGATGCGGCCGCTCGCGATCGAGCACGGCAGCGACTTGGGCGCGATGCCGGTTCGCGTCGAGGGGGCGGTGCTGGACATGTTCCTCCCCGACGAGATCTCGAATGACGCAGTGGAGCGGCCGCTGCGCAAGACGCTGGGTGCATTGTCGGCGGCATCGGCGATCGCCACGGCGACGCGTGCCATCCGGATCTGCCGGCACGATTCCGAAGCGGCGGACCAGTGGTCATACATAGAAGTCGTCGCGAATGCCGCGAGCGCCCGCGAGGCGATGATCCTCGAGGCAAAGCCGGCGGAGCGCCGTGAGTTGCAGGCCGGGCTGGCCGCTCCCCTCGGCGGCATCGAGATCGAGATCGACCGGCCGCTGTTTCTGTTTGATTCCGCCGAAATCCATTCGACTGCCTATCGAATCGGAGATTGCCTCACGTTCGTGCATATCTATCGATCGAGCGTAGGGGGCAGTCACGAACACGCGACGGTCGTCGAGCGATTTGCGATCTGATCGCCGGGCCGCCGGTGTGGAGATGGCGAACGCGGCAAAGGAAAATTCCCGGCAAAAGGCGTTTCGAGGTACAAAGAAAATCCAGATGCGCAACGATCGCGAACGGGACATTCGTCTCCGTTGAGTCATCGTCCGCGTACCGCCCAATGCCGCTGTTGCCCGGTACTTGCCAATGTCCTGCTGACCGGTCCACACCGTTGCCTCGTTTTCGGGCGCGCGTCCATCCCATCGCGAGCATCCCAAGCGCCGCCGCCAAACCCTTTCGCGGCGCTCCATCGACTATGCTTCAAACATGTACCCCAACGTCCCGGCGAAAGGAGACGCGATGGCGGAACCCTGCGTGCTGGCGATCGATCTTGGCACGAGCGGCCCGAAGGCCGCAGTTGTTTCGCTCGCCGGGCGCGTCGTCGCGGCGGCGCACGATTCGGTCGCGACGCTGCGCATGCCGGGCGGCGGAGCCGAGCAAGACCCGCTCGAAGTCTGGCGCGCGGTCAAGCATGCGTGCAGCCTCGCGTTGCATGCGTCGGGCGTGGCGCCGCGCGACGTGCTCGCGATCGCATGCAGCAGCCAGTATTCGTCGATCGTGCCGATCGGCGCCGACGGCGCGCCCGTCGCGAACATGATGCTCTGGCTCGACCGGCGCGGCGCGCCGCGCGCGATGCGCGGCCTGGCGAATTATCCGAAGCGGGCCGATTCGCTGCTTCGGCAGTGGCGCTGGCTGCGCGTGCATGGGCTGCCGCCCGTCGAAGGCGGGATTTCGCTCACGCACATGCGTTATCTGAAGTACGCGAAGCCCGACGTCTATGCGTGCACCGCGACGTTTCTCGAGCCGATGGACTATCTGAATCTGCGCTTCACGGGACGCGCGTGCGCGAACCAGTGCACGGCGTTCATGTCGCTCGCGATTGACAACCGCAGCCTGAACGCGACGCGCTACGATCCGCGGCTCGTCCATTACTCGCGCATCGACGCCGGCAAGCTCCCCGAACTGCTGCCGGTCGACGCGATCGTCGGCCGCGTGCTGCCCGACGTCGCGAACGAACTCGGCTTGTCGCGCGATACGCTGGTGGTCGCGGGCCTGAACGACACGCAAGCGGGCGGGATGGGCACGCGCGCGTTCGCGGGCGAGCACGCGGCGCTGTCGATCGGCAGTTCGAGCGTGATGATCGCGCACGTACGCTTCAAGCGAACCGATATCCGTCACGCGATTCTCAGCATGCCGAGCCCGGTGCCGGACACGTATTTCGTGATGGCGGAAAACGGCATCGGCGGCGCGGCGTTGAAGCACTTCATCGAGCAGCAGGTCTATGCGGACGATCCGTTCGGCGCGCTGCCGCGCGACGATTGCTTCGCACGCCTGCAAATGGCGATCGACGCGACGCCGCCCGGCAGCGGCGGCGTGATGTTCATGCCGTGGCTCGCGGGATCGCTCGCGCCGTGCGCGGATGCGTCGATGCGCGGCGGCTTCGTCAACCTCGGGCTTGATGCGACACGCAGTCATCTCGCGCGCGCGGTGCTCGAAGGCGTCGCGATGAATCTGCGCTGGCTGCGCAGCCCCGTCGAAGCGTTCGCGAAACGGCGCTTCTCGCACTTCGTGTTCTACGGCGGCGGCGCGGAATCGGACGCGTGGTCGCAGATCGTCGCGGACGTGTTGAACGCGCCGGTTCATCGGGTCGAGCAGCCGCAATACACGACATGCGTCGGAACCGCGCTGCTCGCGTTCCAGCGGCTCGGCTTGCTCGATTTCGACGCGTTCGGCGCACGCGTGCGGATTCGCAGCATCCATGAGCCGAATCGCGCGAACGCGGCGATCTACGCGGAGATGTCGGCGCAATTCGTCGAGGCGTTCAAGCGCAATCGGCCGATTTTCCGCGCCTTGCAGCGCGCTTAGGCGAGCGAACGGATCGGCCGTCGGCGTCGCCCATCGCTTGCGGCGCGCGTGGCCGCTTCGCCGGCGGCGCGCAGCCGCCGATGCGCAATCGGACGTTCTTCAGCCGGGTGCGTAGCACACGAGCCAGTCCTTGACGTAATAGCACTTCCAGCTCGCGTTGATCGGCAGATTGAGCGACGGAGGCGGCGGCGTGCCCGGCTTCGGCTTCGGATCGTTCGGGCCGCTGGCGCGGCTCGATTGATCGACGGACACCGGATACGGCACGTTCGCGAGAATGCCGCTGTATTGCTTGCCGAGCACGAATCCGACCGGCGTCAACAGCATGTAGGCGCCCGGATTGCCCGACGTTCCCGTCGACCAGACGGCCTGCCCCTTGTCGTAGACGACGAGATTGCCGTCGGGCTGCATCGCGACGCTGTCCGACGTGAAGCTCTTGTTCCACAGGTAATAGGTGACGTTGTTGAAGATCTGCAGCGACTGACGCCCGTTGAGCATCGGGAAATTCATGCCGAACGAATAGCCGGCGACCGTGTTGACCGCGCCGTCGTTCGGCGTGATGTGTGCGAACGGCCAGACGAACGACGGGTAGCCGCCTTGCGGCGGATAGATCGCGACGACGCCGAAATCCTCGACGACCGCATAGGAGCCCGGGGTCGGCGCGGGTCCGAAATACCAGTTGCTCCAGACGACGTCGTTCCCGGAATAGAACACGAGCCTGCCGTCGGTCTGCATGACGAGCCGATCGCCTTTGCCCACGTAGAGCGCGCCTTCCGGTTGCGTGCCGAAGAGTTGCGACGCCGAGCTCGCGCCCCACGCCCGCGTCGGGAACTTGTAATGGAAATAGAGTTTGCCGGTGACCGCGTCGATGCCGAATGCGAAATTGCCGTTGTTCGACATCACGTATTGTCCGGCGACCAATGTGCCGCCCGACGGAATGATTGCCCCCGCCATTGCCGATATCGATGAAAACAGCATCAACAACAAAGCCAATGCGTATTTTTTCATGACATCTTCCAATTGTTATTAGGATGTAAGTCGAAGCATAGCGTGATCGAATGGCGCGTCCAGAAAATTTTTAAGCGGTGAATTAGGCAGCCTTAATTCGAACGGCAATGCGCGAGTATGGAAATTGCACTCGATGTCGGCGAGTCTTCGCGCGTCGATGCCGGCCTCGCACAGGAGAACGTCATGGATCTCGAAGAAGGCATCAAGCAGCTTTACCCGTACGCCGCCGAATTCGGCGCGATGCATGGCTTTCCGGAACACGGGATGCCGCGTGAGCGGCTGCTCGAGCAACTGGAATCGATGGCCGCGCGCGAAGACCGCAAATGGGAGCACGGCCGCTGCTCGGGCACGATGTATTGCGGCGATCACGAGCATTATGCGTTCCTGAACGAAGCGTATGGACTATTCAGTCACGTCAACGCGCTGCAGCGCGACCTGTGTCCGAGCATGAACCGGATGGAAAGCGAGATCGTTGCGATGACGGTCGCATTGTTGCACGGCGAGGCGGTGACCGCGCACGACGGCGCGCATCGCGCATGCGGCGCGCTGAGCCTCGGCGGCACGGAGAGCATTTTGAATGCGACGCTCGCTTATCGCGAGAAAGCGCGCGCCGAGCGCGGAATCGTGCGGCCGCGGATGATCTGGCCGGCGTCCGCGCATCCGGCGTTTCGCAAGGCCGCGCATCTGTTCGGCTTCGACGTGGTCGTTGCGCCGATCGATCCGGAGACGATGCGGGTCGACGTCGATTTTGTACGCGATGCGATCGACGCCGACACCGTGATGATCATCGGCTCGGCGTGCAATTACCCGTACGGGACGATCGATCCGATTGCCGCGCTATCGGACATCGCGATCGACAAGCGCGTGTGGTTGCACGTCGACGGCTGCCTCGGCGGCTGGATCCTGCCTTGGGGCGAGGCGCTTGGTTATCCTGACATTCCGGCTTTCGATTTCCGCTTGCCGGGCGTCACGTCGATATCGGCCGATACGCACAAATACGGCTATGGACCGAAGGGCGGCTCGGTGCTTGCGTGGCGCGACGCGAGCTTTCGCCGCTACCAGTACTACCTGATGACCGACTGGGCGGGCGGCGTGTACGGCTCGCCCGGTTTGGCCGGCAGCCGCTCGGGCGGCCTGATCGCCGCGACGTGGGCGGCGTTGCGCAGCCTCGGGCGCGAAGGGTATCTGGCCCGCGCGCTGCCGATTTTCGACACGGCATTCGACATGCAGGCCGCCGTTCATGCGATCCCGGAGTTGCGCGTGCTCGGCAGGCCGACGTTCTGCTTCGCATTCGTGTCGGATGCGTTCGATATCTATCACGTGAACGACTGCATGCGGCAGCACGGCTGGCGCTTCAACGGACTCCAGCATCCGGACGCGCTGCATATGTGCGTGACCGGGCCGCAGACGCAGCCGGGCGTCGTCGAGCGGTTTCGGGCAGATCTCGGCGAAGCGGTCGAATACGCGAGACGCCACGCAAATGCGCGTCCGAAGTCGAGCGGCGTGTACGGCGGCGATTCGGCCGGACTCGATTTACGTGACGACGCTCAGGCAAGGGCGTTCTTCACGCAGGTGCTCGATCTGTTTACCGATTGCCCGTTCTAGATCAGGTCGCGCCGCGCGCCGCATCGCGCCGACGCTCGAGCGCATCGTCGTCGGACCGGGCGATCAGCTTGTCGAGTTCGCCTCGATCGAGCCATACGCCGCGGCACGTCGGGCAGTAGTCGATTTCGATCGATTGCCGTTCGGTCACCGACAGATCGAGCGTCACGCAAACAGGGCATTGCATCGTCCCACACCTTTCGAGGGCGCGCGGACGAGCCGCGCTTCGATTCCCGCCGCGCGGTCCGGCCGAACCGGACCGCGCAACGTTTCGCATCGCGCGGCGCGAACGAGCCGAACCGCGCAACGGTTCACAACCCGCCGCGGCGCGTCACTCCGCGGCGATTCGTTTCGCATGCTTCGTCTTCGCGCGCCGCGCCAGCATGTTCATCCCTTCGACGAACGCGGAGAATGCCATCGCCGCGTAGATGTAGCCCTTCGGCACGTGCGCGCCGAAGCCTTCCGCGATCAGCGTCGTGCCGATCATCATCAGGAAGCTCAGCGCGAGCACCACGATCGCCGGATTGCGGTCGATGAAGCGCGACAGCGGGCCGGCCGCGAACAGCATCGCCGTGACGGCCGCGATCACCGCGACGAACATGATCGGGATGTGCGTCGTCATGCCGACCGCGGTGACGATGCTGTCGATCGAGAACACGATGTCGAGCACGAGGATCTGACTGACGGCGGCCCACATCGTCAGGCCGACGGCGTTCGTCGAGCAGGCTTCGTCCGAGCCGTCATTCGACACGTGGTGGTGCATCTCCTTCGTCGCCTTCCACACGAGGAACAGGCCGCCCGAAATCAGGATCAGATCGCGCCACGAGAACGCATGGTCGAACAGCGTGAACACCGGTTCGGTGAGCCGCGCGATCCACGCGACCGTGCCGAGCAGTGCGAGACGGAGAATCAGCGCGAGGCCGATGCCGAGACGCTGCGTGCGCGCGCGCAGCGCTTCCGGCAGCTTGTTGCTCAGGATCGAGATGAAGATCAGGTTGTCGATGCCGAGCACGATTTCCATCGCGACGAGCGTCACGAGCGCGGCCCAGACAGCGGGATCGGCGGCGAGGGTCAGTAGGTAGTCCATGAGGGTTGTCGAATCGGGTCGTCAATCGAATGTCGAAGCCGTGATGATCGGCGCTTTCTCGCTTCGTAAAAACCAGTAGAAAACTGATTTATAGTTCGGTTTTTACGAAGCTTCGATGACAACGCAAGAGGGCGCGATGCTGAACTTTCGCCATCTGTATTACTTCTGGGTCGTCGTGAAGGAAGGCGGCTTCGCCCGCGCGGCCGCTCGGCTCGACATGGCGGTGCAGACGATCAGCGCGCAGGTGCGCGAGCTGGAAAAATCGATCGGGCACCCGTTGCTGAAGCCGGCGGGGCGCGGCGTGACGATGACGGACGCGGGGCAGGCCGCGTTCGCGCGCGCCGAGGAGATCTTCCGGATCGGACAGCGCATTGAGGACGAGGTGCGCGAAGCGGCGCGCGGCGAGGGCGCGCGGCTCGCGGTCGGGCTCACCGACGGCATCTCGAAGCTCACCGCGCACGCCGTGCTCGAGCCCGCGCTTACGGCGCCGTCGCTGCGGCTGCTGTGTCACGACGGCGAATACGAGGAACTGCTCGCCGAGCTCGCGCTGCATCGCCTCGATCTGGTGCTCGCGGGCGAGCCGGCGCCGCGCCGCGCGAACCTGCGGCTGACGAGCGAGCAGATCGTTGCGTCGCCCGTCGACTGGTACGGGCCGGCGGCGATCGTGTCGTCGGCGGCGCGCGGTCGCTTTCCGCAGTGCCTGGCCGACTTGCCGGTGCTGCTGCCGACCGCGCACGCGGCGCTGCGCTCGCGGCTCGACCGCTGGTTCGACGCGCACGGCATTCGGCCGCGGATCATCGGCGAGTTCGAGGACAGCGCGCTGATGGCCGTGTTCGCCGCGCGCGGCCTCGGCGTGTTTCCGCTGAGCGAGCCGGGCGCGGGCGACGTCGCGCTGCTGCGCGGGTTGCGGCGGCTCGGGCGCGCGCAAGGCGTGACCGAGGAGATCCATGCGATCCGGTCGCATCGCGGGCAGCATCATCCGCTGGTCGCGCAGATACTGGCCGCGGCGGAGCGGCGCTGAGCCGCACGCCCTCGCCGGCGGCGCGGCGTCAGCCCGCCGGCCGCGCGACGCCCTGACGGAACTGCCGGCGCGCGCTGTCGGCGCCGATGGCGGCACTTGTTGCCGATGCGTTCGAAAGGCCTGGCATGATGTCTCCTGCGATGGATGGGCGAAGCGGAAAACGTCGAAGCGCGGATATCGTTGCGATCGTTCGCCGGCCGGATGAACGAAGCGTAGGCACGCGGCATCGGAAGAAAATTCGCGCGATTGACACGTGCGCTGGCGTTGCCGCCACGTGCGCTAGAGATTTCACCTAGTCGCGCGGGCATTGTCGGCAAGCACGTTCGTATCGGTGGAATTTTTCACAAAAGGGCTTGTGCGCCCGCGAGAGGCTCTCTATAATTCGCGCCTCACACAGGCTCGTAGCTCAGTTGGTTAGAGCACCACCTTGACATGGTGGGGGTCGTTGGTTCGAATCCAATCGAGCCTACCAACGCACATCGGACGCGGATGAACGGCGCAGCAACGCCCTGACGGGCGGGCGCTTTCATCCGCGTTCTGCTTCATGCAGCGCTTGTCGCTCGTCCGGCGCAACGGACGGGACGGCGGCGGATCTTCCCTCGTTTTCGGCGTTTCGTTCGACGCGCATGCGCATGCACGGTCACGCGCGCAATCGCGTTTGCATCGCGCTGCGTCGCCAAATCGCACAATCGCTGCGTCACGCGATGCATGACGCGTCACGACGCACGCCTCGCCTCGTCTCGCGCATCCCCCTCTCACACGTCCCGCATCACCTCTGCCGACAACACCGGCCCGCCGGACATTGTGTCGCGCGCGGCCCATGTCCGCAGCAGCACCCGCCGCATCCGCCGCCGATCCGTCCGGGCAGCGACGCGACCCGCCGCCGCCCGATCACCGGATGGCAGCCGCGCGCGCACCCGCAGACCTCGCCCGCCCGGGCGCTCGCACAGACGCCGCGGCCCGCGTGCCGCCAGACGATCACGTTCACGCGGACCTCAGTGCGTGCAGGCCGAGCGCAAGCGCATTGCATGGCGCTTCGATGGCGGCGAGCGGGAAGCGCGTCGCCGCGCCCGCACACGGCATGTTGAGCAGCGCATGGACGATCCGCTCGCTCGCATGGCCGTCACCGTACGGATTCGTCGCGCGCGACATCTCGTCGTATGCGTCGTCGTCGTCGAGAAGCCGCGACGCCTCGTCGACGATTCGCTCGGTATTCGTGCCGACGAGCCGCGCGGTGCCCGCCTGGATCGCCTCCGGCCGCTCGGTCGTCTCGCGCGTGACGAGCACGGGCTTGCCGAGCGCGGGCCCTTCTTCCTGGATGCCGCCCGAATCGGTGATGATGAAATGCGCGCGCGACATCAGGAACACGAACGACAGATACTCCTGTGGCGCGATCAGATGAACGTTCGACAGGCCGTCGAGCAGCGAATGCGCCGGTCTTTGCACGTTCGGATTCAGATGCAGCGGGTAGACGAAGCGCACGTCCGGATAGCGGAGCGCGAGCGTGCGCAGCGCGTCGCAGAAATGCTCGAACGGCTTGCCGAAGCTCTCGCGCCGATGGCCGGTGATCAGTATGACGCGCTCGTCGCGGCCGAGAAACGGAAACTGCGCGGCGATCTCGCATGCGAGCGGCGCGTCGGCGTCGAGCATGTGCTTCACGTCGTGCAGCGCGTCGATTACGGTATTGCCTGTCAGTACGACGCCTTCCGTCGGCACGCCTTCACTGAACAGGTTGTGCTGCGCGCGCTCGGTCGGCGCGAAGTGCCACGACGACACCGCATCCGTCACGCGCCGGTTCAATTCCTCGGGCCACGGCGACCAGATGTCGCCGCTGCGCAGCCCCGCTTCGACGTGGCCGATCGGCAGGTAGCGGTAGAAAGCGGCGAGGCTCACCGCGAGCGTCGTCGTCGTGTCGCCGTGCACGAGCACGACGTCCGGATCGAAGTCGTTGAACACGGCGCCGATCGTCTGAAGGATGCCCGTCGTCACGTCGGTCAGCGTCTGGCTTTGCCGCATCAGGTTCAGGTCGTACGCGGGCGTGATGTCGAACAGCTGGAGCACCTGGTCGAGCATCTGACGGTGTTGCGCGGTCACGCACACTTTTGCGTCGACGTCGGTTCGCGCCTGCAGCGCACGCACGAGCGGTGCCATTTTGATGGCTTCGGGACGAGTGCCGAACGCAAGCAAGATCTTCTTCATCCTGGTCCCCGATTCGCGGTTGTTCCAGTCGATCCGGCACGCGGCGAAGCGGCCGCGTGTCGCAAAGCTGGCGTGCGAGCGAGCGTTGCGCGCGGACCGTGTCGCGCCGTCAGGCTCGAACAGGCGGTCCGCTACGCGACGCGACGGTGTTTCGACATCCGTGCACAGCATGTCCGCGGTGATTCGTCGTGCGAATCGCGTCGCGGCCGGCTGGCTGGTCCGTGGCGATGGGGCTGTCACGTCATGAATCGCTCCTCGTGATGTCGGGGATCGGCAGCGCGCGCCACGCACGTCTGCGCGCGCCGCATGCGACGCACTGCGTCGCTTGCCATTCAGCAATATTCAAACCAGCGTCGTCGCAGCCTTGCCGTGCGGCGCGATGCGCCGTTCCGGCGCGTCGGAACGTCTCGCCGCTGTTACGGCGCGCGATCGCATTGCGCGGCGCGGCGCGGCGCGGCGCGCGTCGTGCGCCGCGTTGGAGCGGTGCACAAATGCGGTTGCGGCGCGCTGCGCGCGCATGGGGTGCGGCGTCCGCCGAGTATCTTTGAGGCGCTTGGCTCCGGCGCGCATGGACGATCGTCGAGCGGACGGGCGACGCGCCTGTCGCGCGGCGCATTTCGTCAGGGATTTCCCGGTCGTGGCGGGCCGAAAGCGCGCCGTCGCCGCCGCCGTCGCGAAACGTTGCGATTCTGAAACGCGGCCATGCTGCGATGCTCATGGACGCGGGAGACGCGCGCCGGGCGTGCGCAGGCGCCAATCGTCCGCGCTAACGACGGGGGCTCGAGCATGGCGAAGTCGATTCGCGCGCGCGTCGCCACGGCGGCGCGCGGGCGCTTCGCGACTGCTTGCGAGCGCGCGCACGCGCACGATGCGCGAGGCGGTGTCGGCGGCGGCTGCCTCGACGTTGATTCGTCGGTGAATCAAAACGCTGCGCCCGAGTCGGTGCGCGGTCCCCGACTTCGCCGCGAAATCGTTGCCGCGCGGTCGTTTCCGCACGATGGCTCGTCCTTTGCTTTGAACCACCACACGCCCGTTCCGACGCGATTCGACAACAGCACACCAAAGGAACGGCCGATGTGACGAAACCGGAAACCCGGCGTCGCGGCGCATGTTCCGCGACGCGGCGCGACGAACGGCGACGCGCGACATGCGACACGCGCGCGGCACTCAGCGCCGGTTTCCTTTTGCAAGTCCGTGCGGGGGGCGAGCGCGAGCCGCTGCCGACGCGGGCACGGGGACACGAGCATGAAGAACAGGCGGGCGATGTCGTTGTGCGTGGAATGCGTGCTGCTGCTGATCGTGTTCGCGTGCTCGCTGGCCGTGCGCGATACCGCAATGCGGCCGGCGTCCGCATCGCTCGCGGCGGTTCCGCTCATGCGCGCGGCAGAGACAGCCTTGCATGTCCGCGCGTTCGCCGAGCCGAGCCGGCCGAACGCGGTCGCGGACGCAAATGCGGATGCGGATGCGGATGCGGATGCGGACGCAGATGCGGATGCGATTGCTTTTCCGCCCGCCGGGCCCGCGCCGTTCGATACGGCGAGACCGCCGTTCGCGGCCGTCCGTCCGCCTGCCGCCGGCGCGCAGTCCGCGTCCGGCAGCGGTATTGCCGCCGCGCTGTGCACGGCCTATCTGTGGATGTTCGCGCTGCTGACCTGCATCTACGCGGCGCGCCACTACGTGTTCAGTCTCGATCGCCTGTTCAAGCCGCAGCACGCGCCGTACTGCGCGATCACGCACGCGGACTGGCCGGAGATTACGGTGTTCGTCGCCGCGCACAACGAGGAGGCGGTCGTCGTCGATTGCTTGATGGCGCTGCTCGCGACGACTTATCCGCGCGACCGGCTGACGATCATTCCGGTCAACGACCGCTCGACCGACGACACGCGCGCGCTGATCGACGGCGTGCAGGCGCTCGCGCCCGATCTCATTAAGCCGTTTCACCGCGAGAGCGGCAAGCCGGGCAAGGCGGCGGCGCTGAAGGACGCGCTGCGCGAGATTCGCGGCGACATCATGGTCGTGTTCGACGCCGACTATCTGCCGCGCCCGGGCCTGCTCAAGGAGCTGGTCGCGCCGTTCTTCGATCCGGAAGTGGGCGCGGTGATGGGCCGCGTCGTGCCGCAGAACGCCAATCGCAATCTGCTTGCGCGCCTCCTCGATCTGGAGCGTGCGGGCGGCTATCAGGTCAACCAGCAGGCGCGCAACAACCTCGGCCTCGTGCCGCAGTACGGCGGCACGGTCGGCGGGGTCCGCAAGAGCGCGCTCGATGCGGTCGGCGGCTGGCGCGACGACACGCTCGCCGAAGACACCGACATGACCTACCGGCTGCTGCTGAGCGACTGGCGCACCGTCTACCTGAACCATGCGGAGTGCTACGAGGAAGTGCCGGAGCGCTGGCCCGTGCGCGCGCGTCAGCTCACCCGCTGGGCGAAGGGCCACAACCAGACGCTGTTCCGTTATCTGATTCCGCTGTTGTGCAGCCCGGTGATGTCGCGACGCTGCCGCCTCGACGGCGCGCTGCTGCTCGGCGTGTTCGTGATGCCCGCGCTGCTCGCGCTCGCGTGGGGCGTCGCGCTCGCGCTCTATCTGACGAACGGCATCGATTCGCTCGCGCTCGGCCTGCTCATGTCCGTGTTCGCGCTCTTCGCCTTCGGTACGTTCGGCAACTTCGGCGTGTTCTTCGAGATCGTCGTCGCGGCGCGCCTCGACGGCCGCGCGACGCGATTGCGGCTCGTGCCGGTGAACGTCGTCGGATTCTGCGTGACGATCGCGGCGGTCGTCGCCGCGCTGTGGGGGCTCGCGCTCGACGTGCTGCTGCGTCGCGAGTTGCGTTGGGACAAGACCGAGCGCTTTCGCCGGCCGTTGAAATCGGGACGATGAGCGATGACGACCTTCAACGTGATGATGCCGGTAGCGGGGATGCTAGGCCTGCCGTTCCTGCCGCTCCTGAACGAACTGGTGAAGCGCAGCGACGTCGACGCGCTGCCGATCGGCGACGGCCCGTTCATCGACTATCCGCGCCGCGCCGCGCAGTGGCTCGATGCGCTGCGCGCGAACGTGCGCGGCGAGCCGCCCGCGCAGGGCGGCGCGGCGCCGCCGTGGCAGGCGCTCGGCCTGCGCGTCGAGCACGTCGATGCGCTTAGCCTCGCGCGCGGCGAGCGGCGCGACGGCGTGCTGTACGCGGACCGGACGATCGCGCTCGGAGCGGGCTCGCAAGCCGCGTACGCGTTCGCCGAGGTGCGCATCGAGATTCGCGCGGGCGCGACGCTCGGCGGGTTCGCGTACGCGCCGAGCGTCGACATCGACAACACGCTCGTGCGCGGCGCGGTGATCGGGCAGACAGTGCGCCTGAACGGTTGCGGGGGATTCGCGAATCTGCACGGCACGCCGATCGTGTTCGGCCGCACCGCGCGCGCGTTCGGCCGCGACGGCGCGCTGACGCCGCATCGCGCGATGTCCATCGTGAGCCACCTGTCCGGCGTGCCGCATCGCGTTCTGCACGACCGCTATCTGGTGCAGCGCGACGTCCGCCTGCCGCCGCACACGATCCTGCACGGCACGCTGATCGTCGAAGGCCGGCTGACGCTCGGTGAGGGCTGCGTGCTGCTCGGCAGCGTGAAGGCGCACAGCGTCGAGCTCGAGTGCGATGCGCTGCTGCACGGCGCGGTGTTCGCGCGCCACGACGTGTTGCTCGACGAAGCGAGCTGCATCGACGGCGTCGTGTCGGCGGGCGGCCTGCTGCGGCTGACGGGCGCGCGTATCGGCGCGGCCGATCATCCGGTCAGCGCGTGCGCGCGCGATGTGTCGGTCGTCGGCCATGCATGCGTACACGGCGATCTCGTCGCGCGGCGCAGCGGCTGGTATCGAGCGTCGTAAAAAGAGGAGATCGACATGCATGCGATTCGTTGCCGATGCGGCCCGCCCGTTCCCGTCGCCGCGCTCGCGCTCGCCTGCGTCTGCGCGTTTGGCGCGTCGCCTGCGCGCGCGGCCTCGACCGATGCGCCGGCTGCGGCTTCCGCCGAACTTCCCGCGCCGCCGGCTGCCGCGTCGGCCGAATCTCCCGCGCCGGCCGCGATCGCGGCGGCGGCCGCATCGCAGCCGGCACCGCAGCCGGCACCGCAGCCCATGACGCAGCCCATGACGCAACCCGTGACGCAACCCGTGACGCAACCCGTGACGCCGCTTGCGCCGCCGCCTGCTGCGCCGCTCGTCATCGTGCCGCGTCAGTTCGACGAGACGGCGCTCGTGAAGGTTGGTTCGGAGGGAATGCCCGACGGCTGGCCGCTCGCCGAGGTCACGCCGAGCCAGGAGAACCAGCCGACGCTGCCGGAGGCGATCGTCACGCATGTCCAGGCGCCGCAGGAGCGGCACACGGAGCTGTCGCTCGCGTATTCGACCGCGCATCTGACGCACGGCTACGGCAACTGGTACGGCGTGCATCTGCGCGGCCTCTATCAGGCGGGCGGCCGCACGGTCATCGGCGAGCTCTCGCAGCTCCACCGCTTCGGCGAGACCACGCAGCTCGGCGCGATCACTTACGTCCAGGACATGGGGCCCGACTGGTTCGGCGGCATCGGCTTTGCGGGCACGACGTCCGGCACGATCCTGCCGAGCGCGCGCGTCGACCTGTCGATCAACCGCAAGCTGCTCTCGAACCGTTCGCTCGTGCTGTCGGCGGGCGCGGGCTATGCATGGAACCGCAACGGCCACCGCGACCAGCTCTATCACCTCGGCGCGATCTGGTACGCGCTGCCGAAGTGGATATTCGAGGCGGGCTGGAACTATACGGTCGACTCGCCGGGCTCGGTGAAGGCGCCCGCGTATTACGGCGCGGTCACGTACGGCGAAGTCGGCAAGAGCGTGATCGTACTGCGCGGCGGTTTCGGCCGCGAGGCGTATCAGGCGATCGGCAACAACGCACAGATCACCGATTTCCGCAGCCACGAGATGTCGCTGAAGTGGCGCTACTGGATCACGCGCAAGTGGGGTACGCAGGTCGAGTTCGATTACTACCACAACCCGTACTACTCGCGTTTCGGCGGCGAAGTTGGCGTGTTCTATCGATGGTGACGGGCGGGCCGCATGGATATCGATCCCGTCCCGCCGTCCGCCGATCGCTCGCTGCGCACGCACTCGCATCCGCGGCGCTGGCTCGCGTCGATTGCCTGTCTCACTCCTGCGCTGTACGCGCTGCTGTGGCTCGCGCTGCCGTACGCGTGGCGATACTGGCGTGCGGTCGTCGGATGGGGCGCGCGCCAGCTCGATCCGTCGCTGACCGCGGTCGTGCTCGGCTATCCGGCGCGGGCGCCGCGCGTGCCGCTGCTGTCGATCAATCTCGTTGCGCGGATGCCGAGCGGCACGCTGCTGTTCGCGACCGCCGCGGTCTGCACGGCGGGCTTCGCGGCCACGTTCGTTCGTCAGACGAAATGGCTGCCCGTTGCATACCTGCTACGGATCGCTGCGTTCGTGCAGCTGACGATTTGCCTGTATTTCTGGGCGATGTACGGTTCGGCCGCGTCCGGCGCGGCGACGCCGGGCACGTTCCCGTACGACGCGTCGCTTCATTTGCGAGATGTGTTCGTGATGAACGCCGCGGCGATCGCACTGATTCCGGTGCTGATGGCGGCGCTCTACTATCCGCTCGATTTCTCGTTCGCGCAGAAGGCGTTTGCGTCGTTGCTCGTGCTCGGCTATTTCGTGCTGGCGCTGCCGTTCGTGCTGCTGCTGCACGCGGTCGTGATCTATCACGGCTCGCTCTTGCTCGTGCCGTTCTGCCATTTCGTGCTCGGCGCGCCACTCCTGATCGGACTGCTCGTCACGCTTTACAGCTATTGCGCGAGCTGGCGCGGCGCGTTGACGCGCAAGCCGCCCTGAGCGGCCGAAAAGAAAAACCTCTCCGTATCAGCGCTGAGACGATTTCACGCGATTTCGTCAGAGGTGATCCATACGATCGATCGCAGAGCCAGATCGTTCGGGCATCCGAAGCAAATGGCACGGAGCTCGCTTCTACCGGGGGAGGGGGATTGCAGTGCTACGCCGAATACGAGGCAACGCTGTCATCGGAGGACGCCGGACAGCTTGCCGGCGCGAAGTGCGGCCATCACATCTACGAGGTCGGAACCGGCATGCCGGGCGGCGCGCCTGCCACATCGTGGCCGGTCGCGAGCCGCCCTTCCCTGTAGAGAGGAGCGCATTATGTTTGCAAAGTCAGGCAAATTCTTGCGAGTCGTGTTCGCGTTGTTCGCGCTCGCGTTCGCGTTCAGCCCAGGCGGTGCGCGGGCAGCCACCAATCAACTGCTGTTGCTGGTGCCGGATACGCTCACGCTGCCCGACTCGAGGGTGTCCGCCTGGCTCGACAGCGCACAGGAGGAAGGGTTGCAGATCACGGTGATGACCGACAGCCAGTTCATGCAGGCGGGCGCGACGCTGTCGCAATATCCGGGGCTCATCCTGCCCGACCAGGTGCATACGGTCGCCGACGACACGCTCGTCACCGCGATCCGGAACTACGTGCTGAACGGCGGCAAGGTGTTGCTCGTCTACGACTTCGGCGTGCTGAATTCGGCGGGCTTCTATCCGATTCCGAAATCGCGCTTCAGCTCGATGGTCGGCGTCGACTACGTACTGTACGACCAGCTCGGCGCCAACATGATCGGCCTCGGCAACGTGACCGGCATGAGCAGCTGGCTGCGCACGCTCCAGGTGCCGCCCGGCAAGTCGATGACGTGGACGACGACGTCGGCGACTGCGACGACGAACGCGCTGCTGTCGACGGCGGCCGGCGCGACGAGCACGGCCACGTCGGGCACGCTGATGTACTTGTCCGCGAGCCCGTCGAACCCGGGCGGCCTGAAGGGTTACAACCACGGCGCGTGGTTCGGCTACACATTGCCGAAGAATGGCAAGGGCACGTTCACGTCGACCGCGCCCAAGCTGACGGGCTTCGTCACCGGCAAGCCGGTCAAGTCGGGCACGTACACCGCGAGTTCGCTGGCGACCGCCGTGACGACCGCGGCGAACACGCTGCTCGCGACGACGAACACGCTGACTGATACGCTCGAAGGCATCTCGGGCTACGTGTACGGCTTCCTCACGTATCCGAGCTTCGTCACGCAAGGCACGTATACCGGCACGACGATCCTGACGTCGCCGACCTTCGGTCTCGTGTCCGGCTACAACACGTACGGCAACGGCGGCGTGCTGTTCGTGAACCTGCCGCTCGCGTACCTCGACGGCCAGACCGACGGCATGCTGATCCACGGCTACCTGCGCTACTTCGGCACGAACCTGTTGAAGCTGCCGTCACTGTCGAATTTACCGGGGGCGAAGGCCGGACTCGTGTTCAACTGGCACTTCTGCGCGGAAGACCAGATCCAACCGGCGATGTATCTGAAGAGCCTCGGCGTGTGGACGAACGGCCCGTTCTCGATCGTATTCACCGCCGGCCCGGACGAAGCGACGTTCGGCGACGGCGACGGCATCAACCTCGACTCCAACTCGACCGCGCTGAATCTCGTCAAGTACCTTCTCAGCAAGGGCCACCACATCGGCAGCCACGGCGGATGGATACACGACTACTGGGGCGCGTATGCGAGCGAGACGAACCAGAGCACGTTCCAGCAGTATCTGGTGATGAACCATCAGGCCGTGATGACCGCGACCGGGCAGCCCGACGTCGAATACGCGGCGCCCGAAGGCAACACGCCGGCCTGGTCTGTGAACTGGCTCGAAGCAAACGGCTTCAACGGCTACTACTTCACTGGCCACACCGGTTCCGAGCCGACCCGCGCGTATCGCAACGGCGCGCTGCTGAACCCGGGCCTGTGGTCATATCCGGTGATGCCGTTCGGCAAGTACGCGACGTTCGAGGAGTTCCAGCAATACGGCGTGCCGCTCACCGACGTCACGAACTGGTATACGAACCTCATCAACTTCGTCGTCGCGAACCGGACGAGCCGGCTGATCTACGCGCACCCGTACGGTGCGTCGTTCTATCCGACCGTGCTGGCGTCGATCTTCACGCAGGCGAACGCGTTGAAGCTGCTCGGCCGGTTCACGTGGTACACGATGAGCGACATCACGAACTTCGACCGCTCGCGTCTGAACGTTACGTGGTCGGAGACCGACATGGGCGGTAGCTGGGCATTCGCGGCGAGCCATCCGACGAACCTCGCGAACATGACGTGGCTGTTGCCGAAGGCGGCGTATGCACAGCCGGTCGTCACGCAAGGCGCGGCCACTATCGTCGGCACCGACGCGACGAACTGGCTCGTGATCGCCGGCACCGGCACGAGCCTCAAGTTCACGAGCGCGAAGCTGCAGTGATGTAGCTCATGCAACACGCCGCCGGCACGGCTTCGGCCGCGCCGGCGACGACACGGAAGCACAACCGCGCGGAAGCGCACGACATCATGAATCGGTCCGCGCTCGTCGGGGCCGCTTGCACATGCGCGGCGGCCCGCCTTCTGCTACGCTGCGCATCGCGCGTCGCAGCTCTTGCCATGTGCGGCGTCGCGCTTTGCGCGCACGCCGCCGAGTTGCAATTGAGCGGCTACTACCAGCGGCCCGACGGCGCAATCACCGTGCGCCTGAACGGCGCCGGCATCGATCCGTATTTCGCCGCGAAGGCGCTCCTCGGCGCCGCCGATGCGCAACTCGACGCGCGCCAGGCCGCGCGCGCATGGATCGCGTGGCTGCTGCCGCGCCAGCGCGCGGACGGCGGCTTCGACCGCTTTTGCGTGAAGGACAGTCAATACATCGCCTGTGCGGACGCCGACGCCGACGACTCGATGATGGCGACATGGATGGAGTTGCTCGTCCGCTTTGCGCCGCCGAACGGCATGCCTGCGAATTGGGCGCGCAGCCTCGCGCGCGCGAGCGCGCATCTCGACACGCTGCTCGACAAGCGCACGGGCGTCTATCAGATCTCGCCGACGCTGCACGTCGCGCTGCTGATGGACAACGTCGAAGTGCACAGTGCGCTGCAGGCGCTCGCCGCGTACTACATCCGGCGCTCCGACTACGCGCACGCGAGCCCGTGGAGTCATCGCGCCGACCGGCTGTCGGCCGCGATCCTGCAGGTGTTCTGGCGCGGCACGCAATCGGGCTTCCGGGCGAGCACGCAGCAGGTCGACGACACGAGCTTCTACCCGGAGAAAGTCGCGCAGATCTTTCCGATCCTGTCGGGCATCCACGTGCCCGATCAATCGAACGCGACGATCTACGCGCAATGGATGCACCGCTACGGCAAGACCTGGCTGCAACTCGCCGGCACTGACTATCCGTGGGGCTTGATCGCGCTCATCGCTTACAAGATGAACGACTGGAACACCGTCGCGTGCTGGCATGCGCGTTCCGGTCCCTATCGGCACGGTCCGCACTGGAACGTACTCGAGGAGGCGCTTTATCTGGCATTCGAAAGCAGGATGGCCGATCCGGTCGCGCCCGCGCGCTGCGGGTTCACGACGGCGTCGGCCGCCGCCGTGCTGCGTCGATGAAAAGACGCGTGCAGGCATCGCAAGTCATCGGAGGTAACGAGTCATGTGTGGCATCGTCGGCGCGGTCGCGCAACGGAACATCGTTCCGATTCTGATCGAAGGCTTACGCCGCCTCGAATATCGCGGCTACGATTCGTGCGGCGTCGCGACCGTGGTCGACGGCGTCGCGCGACGTGAACGCAGCGTGTCGCGCGTCGCCGATCTCGAAGCGCACGTGCGCACGGCCGGGCTGACCGGCAGCACGGGGATCGCGCACACGCGCTGGGCGACGCACGGCGCGCCTGCGACGTGCAACGCGCATCCGATCTTCTCGCGCGATCACATCGCGCTCGTCCACAACGGCATCATCGAGAATCACGAAGCGCTGCGCTCGCAGTTGTCCGAGCAGCATTACGAGTTCGACGGACAGACCGACACCGAAGTCGTCGCGCATCTGATTCACAGCAAGTATCGCGGCGACCTGCTGTCCGCGGTTCGCGACGCGACGTTGCAATTGCGCGGCGCATACGCGATCGCCGTGTTCAGCAAGACCGAGCCGAACCGGCTGATCGGCGCGCGCGTCGGCTCGCCGCTCGTCGTCGGGCTGAAGGACGGCGAGTGCTTTCTCGCATCGGACGCGCTCGCGCTCGCCGGCATCACCGATCAGTTCATTTTTCTCGACGAAGGCGACATCGTCGAGCTGACGCCGGACGGTGCGCGGATCGTCGATCGCAACGGCACGCCGGTCGCGCGCGCGGTGCAGACCGTGTCGTCGACGCAGGGCGCCGTGGAGCTCGGCGATTATCGGCACTTCATGCAGAAAGAGATCTACGAGCAGCCGCGCGCGGTGGCCGCGACGATTCCCGACGCCGGGCTCTTCGATCCGGCGGTGTTCGGCCATGACGCGCGGCGTGCGTTCGAGCAGATCGACAACGTGCTGATTCTCGCGTGCGGGACGAGCCACTACGCGGGACTGACCGCGCGCCGCTGGCTCGAGACGATCGCGCGGATACCCGCGCAGGCCGAGATCGCGAGCGAGTACCGGTACAGCGACGCGGTCGCGATGCCGAACACGCTGATCGTCGTCGTATCGCAATCGGGCGAGACGGCCGATACGCTCGCCGCACTGAAGTATGCGCAGGCGCTCGGCCACATCGACACGCTGGCGATCTGCAACGTGCCGACGAGCGCGATGATGCGGCAGACCGGGTTGCGCTTCCTGACGCGGGCGGGCCCGGAGATCGGCGTCGCGTCGACGAAGGCGTTCACGACGCAGCTCGTCGCGCTGTTCGTCCTTGCGGCCACGCTCGGGCGGATGCGCGGCTGCGTCGACGACGCACAGCTCGCGCGCTATTCGCAGCAACTGCGCCGGCTGCCCGGCGCGCTCGAGGACGTGCTCGCGCTCGAGCCGCAGATCGCGGGTTGGGCGGACGAGTTCGCCCAGCACGAGAATGCGCTGTTCCTCGGACGCGGGCTCCACTATCCGATCGCGCTCGAAGGCGCGTTGAAGCTGAAGGAGATCTCGTATATCCATGCGGAAGCGTATCCGGCGGGCGAGCTGAAACACGGGCCGCTCGCGCTCGTGACGCAGACGATGCCGGTCGCGACGATCGCGCCGAACGACGCGCTGCTCGAGAAGCTCAAGTCGAACATGCAGGAAGTGCGCGCGCGCGGCGGGCAGCTTTACGTGTTTGCCGATGCAGACACACGGATCGACAACGGCAATGGGATTTCGGTCTTGAGGATGCCCGATTACTACGGATTGCTGTCGCCGATCCTGCATGTCGTGCCGTTGCAACTGCTCGCGTATCACGCGGCGTGCATCAGGGGGGCGGATATCGACAAGCCGAGGAATCTGGCGAAATCGGTGACGGTCGAGTAGGGGGCTGGTGCGACGAGGCATCGCGCCGCCGATTCCGGACTATTGCCCGTTACTCGTTACCCGTTACCCGTTGCCCGTTGCGCAAACTGCGCCGGCGATGCGTGCCCGAGTCGCACGCGGTTTCCACGGAAGCGCGCGACGCAACGGCGAATTGAAGCAGCGCGGACCGGACGCCGGTAGGCGCGGCGTAATCGCCGACCGGTGTGCGCGCCGGGCAATGCGCCCGGCGCGGTGGTTTCGACGATGACCGCGGCGTTCGCACCGGTGCCGGCGATGCGTCGTCGAGCGGCGGTTATGCCGCGTTCGCTTCGCTTGTGAAACAACGAAAAGATCAACCGCCTACGCGTCTCGTTTTGTCGGGACCCCGAGTGTCGCGCATTGCTTCTCGGCCGCATCGTCTCGCAACGCACAGGATTGAAATCAGACGTCGACGATGCGAAAACGAGCATCGAATCCTGGATGCCGAGCCTGCAAGTCGCATATATCCGGATGACCGGACAGAAGCGTATTCCGATTCTCGTCGGCGATATGTTCGGAGCGCACCACGACAAGCCGATGCGGCGAAGAGGCGGTGCGGGCGCGTGCCGATCATGGCCGAAGTCCGTCGATGCATTATCCAATCACTTAATTCGATTATCTAATTATCATGTAAAGAATGGATTTTTGACATGTGAGTTTCAATGCACTAGCTTTAATCCGGTACGCGGCGCAAAAAAACCAAGTACCCCGGTGCAGGTCATCAACAACTGAAATAGCCTGTGGAGACAACCATGAAACCAACCGAATTCAAGATCACAGTGTCCGGCGCGGCGTTGGACGGGAGACAAATCGCGCACGCGTCCGCGCATCTGAACATCGCGCTGCTCACCGCGCTCGTCGGCGAAAATTCCACGCAGATCAAGGGGCCGGCGTGGAACGTGGTCTTGCCGAACGGCGGAAGGCTCATCCTGGCCGAGGCAGCGGAGCGTTTGCTCAGAGTCGCCGAACAAGAGCAGATCGGAGAGTGAGATGACGCCGGCTGGAGGAAACTCCGCTGGCGCGGCTTGGGCCGATGCGGGCGAAGCTTCGCTCGGCACCTGTCCGAGTGCGCCGGCCGAGTCGGCGTCGGCAGTGCTGGGTGCGGTGATGGACAGCGGGACCGTCGCCTATATCAGCCCGAAAATCCCGATCAGCCGCGAATTGCTCGACGGACTCCGTGCAAACGGCGTTCCGGTCGAAAACCGCGTTCGATTTCTCGGCCCATGCCTGGGCGGAAAATGCGCGCAGTGGACCGGACATCGTTGCGGACTCGCCGACGCGATCGTGAACCAGCCGGCCGTGCTTTCGCCGCCGGAAGAAGGACTGCCGAAATGCGGCATCCGAAGCACATGCAGGTGGTATGCGCAGCACGCGAGCGCCGCTTGCATGCAATGCCCCGTCGTCATCTATGAGCCGCACGCCGAATAGCGTGCCGATTTCGATGAAGGCGGTTGCATTCGCACGATGCCGGTACGCGGCAAGCATCAAGCATCGAGCATCGAGCATCGAGCATCGAGCATGACGTCCGGTGGCGACGGTCGCGCGTCGTAGGCAACGCGTCGCCGAACAGATTCCGTCTGGACGGAGCATAGCTATCAGCCATTCCGCTTGCGAGGCGATGACGCGAGCAAGCGGTCGTCGACGTGCACCGGGGCCTGAATGTCGACAGCCATGTGTATTTCTCGTGATGCCTTGAGATCGACGTTTCGTTGAAATGCGTGCGAGGGCGATCGTTCGCGCGGCGGAATGCCGCCATTCACGAGATGTGGCAGTGTCGATGAACCACCTGGCCTGCGATGCGACGATTCGCCCGCAACCGCTACGTCTTTGCGGGTCCGGGTCATTTTTTCCGTGATTTTTCCGTGATCGCCGGCGCGTCGCATGGCTGAACGTGCTTGCCGGTCGTGCCGGCACTGAAACATCTTTCCGACGACCCGGCTCGGCGAACCTGAAGCGGCGTTGGAAATCCTCGATTCGAAAGCAATTGCATCGCTTTGCAGATCCGTGTTGATACGGGCCGCCGCAGGCGAACACGCGACGAACCGCGATTTCAGCCGAAGTGCCCGGTATCCGTTCAACAGGGTGGGCGGTCAATCAAAGGAATTGCATCTCGCGTGCGCCGTCTGGTTTCGTTCTGTTGCGACCGAATCGACGAGGCGCATGCGGGCGCAGCCGCATCCGATTCCCGCCATGTACGCGACCGCAATTGGCCAATCACGCGAAGCGATCACATTGCCGCTAATATAATCAGACGAATCTGGCAATCAGCACCTTGCAGCGGCCTTCGACGTTCGCCATCGGCGCCGTATGCAAGCCTCCGACAGCGGCAATCCACGTCGCTCAACCATCGACCGAAAAAGCCATGCACGACAAATCGAAAGCTTACGCTGCATATTGGAGGAATTCGCTCGTCGACGCCGAGTTGGGAAAGGGGACGCTGAAAAGAGACGAACTGGACGCGCACCGGAAGGTATCGGAAACGGAAGCGCAAACAGGTTTCCTGCACGAGGATACTGTTGCGGCATTTTTTTCCGAGGAAGAAGACGATACCCGCTTCGTCGAAGTCGTCTATCGCCCGTTGCTTTACCGAGCGAAAGTCGAGCACGGCAAGATTGCTGAACAATTGCCGGAATGGGTTGCGCCGATCGTCACACAGGCGCTGTTGTCGCGCGACGGCTGCTTGCTGCCGAAAAACGACACGATCGTTCCCAGGGATATCCTGCAGCCGCTCGAAGCCGGCGCTTTTTCGATCGGAACCGTCGACGACCTCGACACGTTCCTGACGAAAGAAGGCGGCGCGCCGAACATGCTTCCCTCCGACGTGATCGACGACAGCGGCATGCAGCTCGACGAATTCGCGAAGCGCTGGGCTGCCTATCTCGCCGGAGTGCACCGCATGCTGGATGCGGTATGCGGCGCATTCGTCTTCCGCACGCAGCAGTTCATGCTCGTCGATCATGCGCTCGTACTGAAGAAGAACGTCATCAAAGGCGCGACGCAGCATATCGTTCCGCTATACGACCATCTGCGCGACAAACGTCCCGAGTCGCCGCTCTTCGACACCTACGCGCGCGAGACCGCCGCCGAGATCGAGCCGTGCCTTTCGCTCGACGCGTCGTTTGCCGACAGACTGGGACATTCGAGCGATCGCTTCGCGCTCGTCGACGCGCAGCGCGCGGCGCTCAATCACGTGCTTGCCGCGCAAGACGGCGAAATCGTCGCCGTGAATGGTCCGCCCGGCACGGGCAAGACGACGCTGCTGTTGTCCGTCGTCGCGTCGCTGTGGGCGCGCGCGGCGCTCGACGGCGGCGATCCGCCCGTGGTGTGCGCGGCGTCGACCAACAATCAGGCGGTGACCAACATCATCGACGCGTTCGGAAAGGACTTCTCGCACGGAGACGGGGCTTTGGGCGGCCGGTGGTTGCCCGGCGTCGCGAGCTTCGGCGCTTATATGCCGTCGCAGCAACGCGAAACGGAGTCGGCCGGCAAGTATCAGACCAACGCGTTCTTCGACGCGATCGAGACGACCGAATACGTCGATCGGGCGAGGGCGGAGTACCTGTCTCACGCGCGGGCGGCGTTTCCCGGCATGAAGGAGCCGACCGTCGCCGCAGTCGTCGCGCGGCTTCAGGATGAACTGAAGACGCTGGCCGGACGGCTCGCGGCCGCCGAAGGACATTGGCGTTTGTTGCGCGATGTGGAGGATGAGGTCGCGAACGAACTTGGCGGCGATGCCGCGAACGAAATGGCGCGCAGGCGCCAGGATGCAGCCGATAAAGGCGCGGAAGCGCGGCGATGGAAGACGATCAAGGATGGATGGGAGTCCTATCGGGCACGAGAGTCGCTGATTTACGCGTTCTTTTCGTGGTTGTCGCCTGTCGCGGACAAGCGCATCCGATTGGCGCGCGAACACCTGAAAGAAGCGTTGCGCGACGACTCGTTTGCGCCCGAGTCGCTGGGGGCGACGATGTCGGAGATCGAAGCGGCGATAGGTGAGTATTTTCAGGAGCACGCCCGATCGCGCGATGCCGCGACGCTTTCGGTAGCGCGCGGCGAATCCGTGCTGCTTGCGCTGTCGGACGCGCAAGGCGACTTCCGGACGGCCGCGCGCGAAGCAGGCCTCGAAGTCGACGGTGAGGCGCTCACGCTCGCGCAGTGCGACCTCATCGCCGATACGCAACTGCGCTTCCGGATCTTCCTGTTGACGACGCATTACTGGGAAGGCCGCTGGCTGCTCGAAATGGCGCAGTGGATGCCCGCGATCCTGAAGACGAAGGAAAAGCGCAACCCCGGCCCTTCGACGCTGATGCCGCGCTTTCGGCGGCGCATGATGGTGACGCCGTGCATGGTGTCGACGTTCGCAATGTTGCCGAAGTATATGCGGACGTTCGTCGCCGGCGAGGGCGGATTTCGCGGCGAGTATCTGTACAACTTCATCGATCTGCTGATCGTCGACGAAGCGGGGCAGGTGCTGCCCGAAGTTGCGGGCGCGTCGTTTGCGCTTGCGCGCAAGGCGCTCGTCATCGGCGACACCCAGCAGATCGAGCCGATCTGGTCGATTCCGCGTCAGGTCGACTTCGGCAATCTCGCGAATCTCGGGCTGGTGAGCGGAGAAAGCGAGACGGCGCAATACGAGAAGATCGCCGAGACCGGAAAGGCCGCGGCGAGCGGCAGCGTGATGCGCGTCGCGCAGAATGCGAGCCGTTTCCACGCGGACCCCGAGCTCGAGCGCGGGCTTTATCTCTACGAGCATCGACGTTGCTATGACGAGATCATTGCGTTCTGCAACACGCTTTGCTATCGCGGCAAGCTGCTGCCGCGGCGCGGGCGGGCGCCGGTCTCTGACGCGCAGGCGCCGGACTGCCTGCCGCCGATGGCGTACTTGCACATCGACGGCATCTGCGAGAGCCTGCCGACTGGAAGCCGCCGCAATCTGCTTGAAGCCGAGACGATCGCTGCGTGGCTCGCCGCGAATCGCGCGATGCTGGAAGCGAAATATCAAGCGCCGCTCGCTCGAATCGCCGGCATCGTGTCGCCGTTCGCCGCGCAGGTCGCGGCCATCCAGGCGGCGTGCGAGAAGCGCGGCATCGAAGTCGGCCGGGCCGACGGTCAACTGACGGGCGGCACCGTGCATTCGCTGCAAGGCGCGGAACGCCACGTCGTGATCTTCTCGCCCGTCTATTCGAAGCACGACGACGGCCGCTTCATCGACCGGAGCGCGAGCATGCTCAATGTCGCCGTCTCGCGCGCAAAGGACAGCTTCCTCGTGTTCGGCGACATGGATGTCTTTACGACAGCCGCGCCGAGCGAGCCGCGCGGCGTACTGGCGACGTTTCTCTTTAGTCGCCCCGGCAACGCGCTGCCGTTCGAGCATCGTCCGCGCACGGATCTGCAAACGCGCGATGCGGCGGTTTCTCAGTTGCGCGATGCGGCGGGGCACGATGCGTTTCTGCTCGACACATTGTCGCGCGTCAAGGCTTGCATTCAGATCGTGACGCCGTGGCTGCGGCTCGATCGGGCGAAGGAAGTCGGCGCATTCGATGCGATGTGCGAAGCGGTCGATCGCGGCGTCGACGTCGCGATCTACACGGATCCGCAGCTCAATATCGGCGATGCTGGCCCCGAGGCCGAGAGCAGGCACGAGCGCCTGCTCGCCGACACAGAGGCGTTTCGGGAGGCGGGAATTGCGGTGACGTTCGTGCGGCGGGTGCACAGCAAGATCGTCATCGGCGACGAAGAGATCTATTGCGTCGGCTCGTTCAACTGGCTCAGCGCAGCGCGCGCGGGAGCGTATGCGCGTCACGAAACTTCCTTGCTGTATCGCGGTTCCGGTCTTTTGAACGAGATTCTGTCGATGCGCAAGAGCCTGCTGCAGCGGACGGTCACGACCGGACCGTTCGCAAGCGATGGGCGGCAGGCGAGTCGACGTCCGTCGGAGCAAACGTGACGCGCGGGCAGGCGGTTGAATTTCGCGCGGTCATGACGGTCCGAGCATTGATCAAAGCGGTGGCGTATGCAATTTGCCGCTGAAACGGAAGTGCGCCACGCAGTTTGAGGATGCGGCAGCCTTGCATCGCAGGAGACGCTGCGCCGAACAGGTTTCATTCGAACGAAGCAAAGCCGCCGGTGAAGCGATGACGCAAGCCCGGCGGCCATCGACATGCACGATGCCTGAACGTGGGCAGGCATCCATGCACATGCCTTTTAGCGTCGATCGATCGACGTTCGTGCCTCATGCGAGCGATTGCGACCGAGCCCTGCCTATCCCTTTCTTCATACGATGTCGAAAACGACAGGTGGTTTGCCTAATTGACGGCATCGCGCCGCGGTCGCGTCGCCCGGCGCGCCTTCGTCCAGGCGATGGATGCGCGACCGGCGTTCGGCGCTATGCCCACAAGAAGAATAAGGATATCGAATTGTCTGAACGAGAATCGCTCCTATTATCGTCCGCATCTCACTACCGTTCATTTTCATGAAAACGCTTCAGACAATTTCCGCGTTCGCGCTGGCCGTGTTCGCCGCTTCGGCGACGCAGGCTTTCGCTGCCGACGACACGTACAACCTGACTCTGAAGGATCACAGATTCTCGCCCGCGGGTCTCACGATCCCTGCCGACAAGAAAGTGAAGGTGACGGTCAGGAACCTCGATACGACGCCCGCAGAATTCGAGAGCGACGATTTCAAGGCGGAGAAGGTGATTCCCGCGGGCAAGCAGGCCGACGTTCTCATCGGGCCGCTAAAGGCAGGCGTGTACGAGTTCCACGACGAGTATCACGAAGCCGAATCGAAAACCAAACTGACCGTCAAGTAAGCGCTGCACAACATGCTCTCCACCGCCGTCATCGTATTCCGGGAGGTGCTCGAAGCGGCACTGGTCGTGTCCATCGTCCTCGCGGCGACCAAGGGCGTGCCGAGGCGTGGGTGGTGGGTGAGCGGCGGCCTGCTCGGCGGCGTGATCGGCGCCGCGCTCATCGCGGCGTTCGCCGACGTGATCTCCGCATGGGCGTCGGGCATGGGGCAGGAGGTGTTCAATGCGGGCGTGATGTTCGTCGCGGTCGTCATGCTTGCGTGGCACAGCATCTGGATGGGCAAGCATGGCCGCGAGATGGCGCAGCAGTTGTCGTCGGTCGGTATGGCCGTCGCGGCGGGCAGCCGGCCGCTGACGGGGCTCGCGGTCGTCGTCGGCGTCGCGGTGCTGCGCGAAGGTTCGGAAGCCGTACTGTTCCTGTACGGCATCGCGGCGGGCGATCCCGGACAGACGCCGCAGATGATCGTCGGCGGCGTGCTTGGCGTGCTCGGCGGCGTCGGGCTGGGCGTCGGCATGTACGCGGGGCTGCTGCAAATCCCGTTGAAGCGCCTCTTTTCCGTGACCAATGCGCTGATCGTCCTGCTCGCCGCCGGCATGGCGAGTCAGGGCGTCGGATTTCTCGTGTCGGCCGGCTGGCTGCCGTCGTGGGGCGATGCCGTCTGGGATACGTCCTGGCTGCTGAAGGAATCGAGCGTCGTCGGCAAGATGCTGCATACGCTCATCGGCTACACCGCGCGACCGGCGGGTGTTCAGATCGCCGCTTATGTCGTCACGTTGCTCGTCATCGCGCTGCTGGCACGCAAAGTGTCGCGCACGCAGCAAACTTCGGCGGCGCCGACGCAGCCGGCGTGACGGCCGCCGGCTCGCGTGCCGGGCGACGTTTATCATTGGCCGCCCGGTTCGTCTGAGTCGGGCCGGGGGACACGCGGCGATCGGCCGCCGTGAAGTCCAATGTCCCCGTCACGGAAGCGGACCGCCGCGACCGCAGTCGCACAACGCGGCGCATGCCGCCGCATTCGGCTTCGACGCGTGCGGCGCTTTCGAACGACGCCTGCAAGCGAGACTTGGCTTGCGTGACGCAATGGCCGCTCGACCGCGATCGCCGTGAAAATCCTGTCGCTTGCCAAGTGCGCGTTGCAGCTTCCGGAATGACCTCGGGCTCGTCGACGCCGCCTCTCTGCCGCTCCGCATATCGCACGTTTTTTTGCTCTGTCATCGTCGGGTCACTCCGCATCCTTAGTTTTCCTGTCTATTACCGACCGTTACAATGTAGATGCCACACGGCGCGGCGCTCGCGAGAAACCGGATCGACATCGTGCCGATCCGGTTTCTGCTTTAGGCGCGTCGTTCGCCGCCGTGCGGCGATTGCTTGCACGGCGGCGTGCGTGACGTAACGAAGCGCTCGCCGCATCGTCGATCGGCAAGCTCGCTTCATGCGCGCGACCGGTTGCATCGCGCCTCATTGCGTCGATCCAGTCGATTCGCGTGTTTTTCCAGGCCGGGCGTCGTCGCACGATCGACGCTTGCCGACTTGCATTCCGTTTGTAATAATTCCCGACCGATATCCGAAGCCTGGACCGCGCTTTTGGCGATCGATCGGCGTCGCGAGCGCAAGCCTTCCATCGTTGCGCGGATGCCGCGCGCGACGCATCATCTCGCTCGCGGCGCGAAAGCGCCCACGGTCCAATTCCGAACCCCCCGATTTTCCCGATTCGCCATGCTCGAGAGTACGCAGTTCGTCATCAAGATGTGGCTCGCGCTGAGCTGCTGCATCGCATCCGTTGCACACGCCGCTCGAGGCGTCGAGCCGGCCGACGTCGAACGCATCGTCGACGCCGTCGCGCGGCCGCTGCAGGACAAGTACGGCATTCCGGGGCTCGCAATTGCAGTGACCGTCGACGGCCGGCATTACTTCTACAACTATGGCGTTGCGTCGAAAGCGACGCGGCAGCCCGTCACCGACCGGACGCTGTTCGAGATCGGCTCGCTCAGCAAGACATTCACCGCGACGCTTGCCGCGTACGCGCAGCAAGGCGGCGAACTGTCGTTCGCCGACAGCGTGAGCCGCTACCTGCCGGCGCTGCAGGGCAGCAGCTTCGATCGCATCAGCCTGCTGAACATGGGCACGCAGACGTCCGGCCTGCCGCTCTTCGTGCCCGACCGGATCACGAACACGGCCGAGCTGCTCGACTATCTGAAGAACTGGCGGCCCGCGCACACGCCGGGCACGCACCGCGTCTATTCGAATCTCGGCATCGGCACGCTCGGCGTGATTGCGGCGGCGAGCATGAACGAGCGCTTCGAGACGTTGATCGAGAAAAACCTGTTTCCCGAGCTCCGTATGACGCACAGCTACATCGACGTGCCGGCCGAGCAGAGCGGCAATTATGCGCAGGGCTACACGAAGCAGGACGCGCCGATTCGGCTGAAGGCGGGCATGCTCGCGTCCGAAGCATACGGCGTCAGGTCGTGCACGTCGGATCTGATCAAGTTCATCGATGCGAACATGGGGCTCGTACCGCTGAGCGACAAATGGGCGCGCGCACTCGACGCGACGCACGTCGGCTACTACGATGCCGGCGGCATGATCCAGAGCCTGATCTGGGAGCAGTATCCGTATCCGGTGAGTCTCGGCGAGCTGCTCGCGGGCAACGATCTGATCGGCAAGGACGTCGTCGCGAAGCCGTTCAATCCGCCGCTGCCGCCGAAGCAGGACGCGTGGATCAACAAGACCGGCTCGACGAACGGATTCTCGACGTATGCAGCGTTCGTGCCGTCAAGGAAGGTCGGCGTCGTGATTCTGGCAAACAAATCGTATCCGCTGAGCGAAAGAGTGACGGCCGGCTATAAAATCGTCGATTCGATCGTTCGGGCCGAACGATGAGTCATCCTCCACTTCCTCAATACCGACAATGAAAATCCGACACGCGCTGTCGAGCGCATTCGTTTTGCTTGGCTGTATCGCCGCATCAGTGCATGCCGAGACGATCTGCACGGCGATCGCCGATGCGGGCTCGGGCAAGTTTCTGCAGAAGGATGGCGATTGCAGCCGTCGTGCGACGCCGGCCTCGACGTTCAAGATCGCGATCAGCCTGATGGGCTACGACGCCGGCTTCCTGCGCAACGAGCACGAGCCCGTGCTGCCGTATCGCGACGGCTACGTCGATTGGGGCGGTGCGGCGTGGAAGCAGCCGACCGATCCGACGCGGTGGCTCAAGTATTCGGTCGTATGGTACTCGCAACGCGTCACGCACAATCTCGGCGCGCAGCGGTTCGCGCGATACGCGAAGGCGTTCGATTACGGCAATGCGGACGTGTCCGGCGATCCCGGCAAGAACAATGGCCTCGATCGCGCGTGGATTGGTTCGTCACTGCAAATCTCCCCGCTCGAACAGATCGGATTCCTGAGCAAGATGCTGAATCGCAAGCTGCCTGTGTCCGCGAAGGCGATCGACATGACCGAGCAAATCGTCGATACGACGACGCTTGCCGACGGAGCGGTCGTGCACGGCAAGACCGGCATGGCTTATCCGCTTCTGGCCGACGGCACGCGCGACGAAGCGCACGGATTCGGCTGGTTCGTCGGCTGGATCACGCGCGGCAAGGAAACGCTGGTGTTCGCGCGTCTCACGCAAGACGAGGGCAAGCAACCTGTCTCCACCGGCATACGGACGCGCGACGCGTTCCTGCGTGATCTGCCGCAGCTACTCGCGGCGCGTTGACGCGACGGCGGGCGATCGCGTCGCCAATCCGTCTTGCCGCATGTGCGCGGCTCTTTCGCACCGCCATATCTTCGAACGGCAAAAAGCGGCAGGCATCGCGAGATGACCTGCCGCACGTTTCATCCGCGATGACGCGGGGCGCAGCCATGGCTCTCAGGACCCGGCATACGGGTTGCAGAACGTCCGCGGACCGACGCAGCGTTGCTCCTCGGCCGCTTCCGACATGCTGCCCGAGGCCCCCGCCTTTGCGTCGCCACGCGTATCGGCGATCGCATGCGTCGGCTGCTGCGGCTTGGCCTTGTTCGCGAAGCGAGGTGCGTAGAGCGGCGAGATTTCCGGATACGACGCATCGGTCACATAGTCGAGCCCGTTAGCCTTTGCCTCGACCAGCTCCTGGTAGACCTGGGCGCGGGTCTTTCCGGCCGGCGCGTCCGCGAATGCCGCCGGCGAAACGATCGCGGCGGCGAGGGCGACAATGAGGAATTTGGTTTTCATACGTTCTCCATATCAATATCGAATCCAGAAGGAGAATTCGATGATTGACATTTTGAACAACGGCCCCTCCGGCAACGTGACCTTCAAATGATGTTTTTGTCATTTTGATGAAAATGCCGAATTCGAATTTAAAATGATTCGCGAAATGACTCAAGTCTGTTCGAGATGCCAACGCGAATCATGGCCAGGCGGCGCGCAATCGACGTCGTCGGCAACATGCTCACGAGGGAAGCGCAGGAAGAACGTCGTGAAGACGTTCGGCACGCTTTCGACCCAGCAATCACCGCTGTGCTCGGCGATGATCGAGCGCACGATCGCGAGCCCGAGTCCGGTTCCCGACGCGGAGTCGTGGCGCGACGGATCGACGCGGTAGAAGCGGTCGAAGATCCGCGGCAGATGCACGGCCTCGATTCCGCGCCCGGTGTCGGTCACGGCGATCACGACATCCCGCTCGGTCTGCTCGCAGCGGACGACGACCGTCGAGTTGTCGGGTGCATGCCGGATCGCATTGGACAGAAGATTGCTTAGCGCGCGCTGCACGAGGATCAGGTCGCCGTTGAAACTCGCCTGGCCTTCGACGGCGATCCCGATGCCGCGATCTTCGGCGACCGTCTCGTAATAGCGGACGATCCGGTCGGCCACCGCATAGGCTTCGACCGGCTCGATGTCGAGCTTGTTCTGATGGCCGTCCGCGCGCGCGAGGAACAGCATGTCGTCGACCATTCTCGCGAGCCGCTGATACTCTTCGACACTCGATTCGATCACCTGACGATATTCGTCGACAGAGCGCCGCTGCGACAGCGCGACTTGCGCCTCGGCGAGCAGATTGGTGAGCGGCGTGCGAATGTCGTGCGCGAGATCGGACGAGTATTCCTTCAACCGCGTAAACGATGCGTTGAGTCGCGCGAGCATTCGGTTGAACGAGATCGCGAGTTCCCTCAGCTCGCCTGCCATTTCCGTTTCGGTCAGCGGCTGCGCGAGCCGGCTGCTCGAGATCTGGTCGGCCTGCGCGGCGAAGCGGCGCAGCGGCCTGAGCGCGTATGCGGCGATCCAGTACGCGACCGTCGCCGCGACAGCCGTGCCGACGAGGATGATCGCGATGATGCTGATCGCGCACGTGCGCAGCAGCGACTGCTCGCGGCGGAAGTCGTACTGAACCGCGACGCGCAGCGGCAAGCCCGGGTTGCCGGTGAGGCGCGCGTCGGCGACGAGATAGCGCTTTGCGTGGCGCTTGTCGTCGACGATCGTCGGATCGGAGCCGGTCTTCGCTTGCCGCACGCCGCCAAACGGCGCGAACCAGCCGCTTTGCATGTACGCGGTGCCGCGTGCGTCGTAGATCGCGAAATCGACCTTTTCGTCGCTATGGAACGAGTAGTAGAACCTGGTTCCCTTTTCGCGCAGCTCCGCGATGCTGCGCGCTTCGCCGATGTGTGCGACCACGCCGGCGAGCGTCGTTTCCATCGCGCGCTCCGACGAATACGCGAACGTGCGCGTGAGCGTTTCGTACAGCAGTAAGCCGCTGATTGCGAGGAGCACGGACGTGGATAGCGCGAACTTGATCGCGAGCCGCACGCGCATCGTGCGCGGCGCGAGCCGATGCATCACGCGCACGATTCGCACGGCTCGCCTCGCTGCTCGAGAACGTATCCCATTCCACGGACCGTGTGGATCAGCTTGGGCTCGTAGTCCTGATCGACCTTTGCGCGCACGCGCTTGATCGCGGCGTCGACGACGTTCGAATCGCTGTCGAAGTTGATGTCCCAGATCTGCGACGCGATCAGAGAACGCGGCAGGATCTCGCCTTGCCGGCGCATCAGCAGCCACAGCAGCAGGAACTCCTTCGCAGTGAGCAGGATCGTGTTGCCTTGGCGGCGCGCCTTGCGCTGGATGAGATCGAGCTCGAGATTCGCGACGCGCAGCACCGGCGCATCGGTCGCCTGGCCGCGCCGGAGCAGCGAACGCGCGCGCGCGAGCAGCTCGGCGAAATCGAACGGTTTCGCGAGATAGTCGTCGCCGCCGAGCTCGAGGCCTTTTACGCGATCGTCGACATGATCGCGCGCCGTGAGGAACAGCACCGGCGTCCGATGTGTCCTGCGCAGCTCGCGAACGATTGTCCAGCCATCGCAGCCGGGCAGCATCACGTCGAGGATCGCGAGGTCGTAATTCTCGGTCTGCAATTGGTGCAGGCCGCTGATGCCGTCTTGGGTCCAGTCGCAAACGAAGCCTGCTTCGGTGAGCCCGCGCTTCAAATACATGCCCGTCTTCAGCTCGTCTTCTACGATAAGAACCTTCATTTCAAACTCGTTAAGAATGCGTGAAATATTCTTTGAGAATGCGTGTCGTTCACAGTTCAACATTTCGGTGTACGTGATTAATGACGTGTGGCGCGCACATCGTGTTTCGTCGATGGTTGCCGCGATGAAACGCCGCATCTGTGAACCAGCCGGCGAAGCGATCAGGCGACATGCGAATGCGGGAGGGATGGACGCGACGCGAAGTGTGATGGAGCCGCGCCGGCGGGCGGAGACGAACGTGACCTGCGAAGTGTCGTGTGCGCCGTCATTCGTCGCTTCGTTCGCTCGTCGCGGACGTGGCGATGCCATTCATTCGCCGATGACGTTCGGCATGTGCTTGCGTCATGTGAACGTGACAAAAATGTCATGCCCGCGCGACGGGGAAGCGATTGACTTCTGAAATCGAAAAAAAATTTTCGACGATGAAGAAACCGACATGCGATGACGCTTGGGTATCGGTCATGCTCGATATTCGTCGATCGACGCATCGATGAAGCATCGCATTGGCGTCTATCTGAAGACACGACGACGCGAATGACAAAAGGAAAACACGCAGCCGCGATCGTGACGGGTGAAGCAATTCGGTATGCCATGCGCGCGATGAAAAGCCGGCAACGCAATGAGCGGCGCGTGCAATCGCACGAGGATATTCCTTATGACGTGTAGGGATATTCGAAATAAAATACGTGCTGCACTGCACGAGTCGAAGCGGGTTGCTGCAAAGCAGCGCTTTCTTGGCGGTTCTCGCCGCATATAGTCGGGCCGCGATACACGAGATCCCGCCGACACTGCCGATCCGTGAAGGAATGCACGCGCATCGCGACAATGCGATGCGCGCCGGTTCGATGACGCAGCCGCATCATGCGGAGCGGGTAAAGAAAAGCTATTCCTGTTCGCGTGATCCGATGTTCGAAAATCTCTCTGTTCCGCGTTCAAAACTGGCGCTTTCTTGCGCGGTTGCCGTTTTCTTCTACGAGATCGAGACCATGGAGAAACTACGCGCTGCCAAGCTGGCATGCGCAATCAACGCAGCGGGTCGATTTACCGAAGCGTGAAACCCGATTCTCCTCCGAATAATCAAGACGAAACTTTTTTTGATATAAGCTAAAAATGTTTGACACACTGATTTCAGCGATATAAGTTTTGCGCAAGCTTATGGAAAGAAATGAGACCGAGCGGCGCAGGCGCCGCATTGCCGACAAGACGGCGATCCGTGCCTGTAGGGCCGACGGCGGCAGGTCTAGCCGCCCGACGTTCCCGCGTCGCTCGAGATCTCGTGTCGACATTTTGAAATACAAATGTAATCAGAGTTTGCTGCCGTCGAACGACGCAGTAAATGCTTGATGAGGGCCTGACGAGTCGCAAAGACGTACCGATAAATACAAACGCGGCAAATAGAACCTGAGAGGGTGGGGCAGACGGAACGGGTCACCGTTTCGCCCAGTTCCCATGACGCAGATCTGACGGAAGACGAATCGTCTGGCCGCACGGGCCGGACGATTCGATCGACCACAACCGGTTTGTCGGCAACACGTCGTCCGGTCGAGCACTGTCGTGCGCATCGGCGCGGCGTGTCCTTTCTTGCCGGCAGCGCAGCGAAGCAAGCAGCTACAACACAACATCGTCGACTCATTCCGTTCATGAATTTTCGTTTGGGGGAGTATGGGCATGTCTAAATTGATTCGTACTGCTTCATTTAAGGTGACCATCGTCTGTGCCGCGGTGGCCGGTCTCGCTTCGGTCGCGCAAGCGGAAACCGCAGCAGCTCCGCTCGTTCCCGGGCCGGCCGATGCGGTCAACCAGTTGATCGTCAAGTTGCGCGCGGCGAAGACGTCGACCGATTCGTCGGCCGCGAAAGCGGCGCACGCCGACGTCCAGGCGGTCATCGATCGCGTGCTCGCCGCGCGCAAGTCGCGTGCAGCAGGGCGCGCGTTCGGCGCGGCTGCCGCCTCCGCGCCGGGCAACCCGGCCGATCCCGCGGCGGGCCTTCGCGTCAAGCGCGACATGTCGGGAGGCGCGACCGTGCTGTCGCTGCAGCGTCGCGTGTCGCTCACCGAAGCGGAAGCGCTCGCGCGCGACTTCGCGGCGGACGGCGCGATCGAGTATGCGGAGCCGGATGCGCGGATGCATCCGTTCCTCGTGCCAAACGACACGCGCTATTCCGAGCAGTGGGGCTACTTCAATCCCAAGGGCGGCGCGAATCTGCCGAAGGCATGGGATCGCACGACCGGCTCCGAGCGCGTCGTCGTCGGCGTCATCGATACCGGCTATCGCCCGCATGCGGATCTCGCCGCGAATCTGGTGCCGGGCTACGACTTCATCTCGGATCCGGCGATCGCAAACGACGGCAACGGCCGCGACAGCGACGCATCCGATCCCGGCGACTGGGTGACCGCGCAGGAAGACGGCGATCCGAGCGGTCCGTTCTATGGCTGCGGCGCGAGCAACAGCTCGTGGCACGGCACGCACGTCGCGGGCACGATCGGTGCGGTGACGAACAACGGCTTTGGCGTTGCGGGCATCTCATGGGTCGGCAAGGTGCTGCCGGTGCGCGTGCTCGGCAAGTGCGGCGGAATGCTGAGCGACATCGTCGACGGCATGCGCTGGGCCGCGGGCCTGTCGGTACCGGGCGCGCCATCGAATCCGAATCCCGCGAAGGTGCTGAACCTGAGCCTGGGCGGATACGGCCGCACGTGCAGCACGACGTATCAGAACGCGATCAGCGAGATCACGTCGCGCGGCGCGAACGTCGTCGTTGCGGCCGGCAACAACGGCGGTTCGGTATCGACGACCCAGCCGGCGAATTGCCTGGGCGTGATCGCGGTCGGCGCGATCGACAGCAACGGTGTTCGCGCGAGCTTCAGCAACTACGGCGCGGCCGTGAAGATTGCCGCGCCGGGCGTCGGCATCCTGTCGACGCTCAATGCCGGCAAGACGTCGCCGGGCGCGGACAGTTACGCGAGCTACAGCGGCACCAGCATGGCGACGCCGCACGTCGCGGGCACCATCGCGCTGATGCTCGCAGTCAATCCGACGCTGTCGCCGTCGCAGATCCTGCAGCGGCTGCAGTCGGGCGCGCGTCCGTTCGCGAGCGGATCGGGCTGCTCGACGAGCACCTGCGGCGCGGGATTGCTCGACGCCGGCAACGCCGTCAACGCCGCTGCGCAGTGAGCGAACGCGGGCGTTGCCGCGAGGAAGCTTCGCGTTCGCATGCGCCGATGCCCGTCATGCGGGATGCGGGCCTCGGCGCGGTGAGTCGGTGCGCGGCTCCCTCTGTCATGCAACGCCCGCATCGCGGCGCCGCCGGCCGGTCATGTCGCGCCGGCAGCGCCGAAGCATCGCGTCACGAACGCGCCCGGCATCGTCCGGGCGCCGACGTGCTCGCGGTGCGGTCGGCAGTGTCCGCCGGCATGTTCAACACGACGCCATCCCGCACGGGATGACCGTTTCCCGACGATCATCTAAATAAGGACAACAATGAAATTTCATCGAACCGAACCGCGTCGCGCATGGATCGCCGCGCTCGTTGCCGCTACGACGCTTGCCGCGTGCGGCGGCGATGACGGCGCAGGCGTTCCGGGTGCGTCCGCGCTCGCTCAAGTCCAACAGGAGGGGGGGCCGGCGGCGGCCGGCGCACCTCAGATCGCAGCGCGTTTCTCGCCGTCCGGCGTGCCGTATGCCGATCTGTCGAGCGGTGGTCGCTATCGGCCCGTGATCGAGAACGGCCAGGTGCAGCCGTCGCTGTCGGGCAGCACGATCGCCGAAGAGGCATGGGTCGAGACGCCCGTCGACTCCGACGGCGACGGCGCGAAGGACCGGATACACGTGCGCATCGTGCGTCCGTCCGAAACCGCGGCGGGTGCACGCACGCCCGTCATCGTGCTCGCGAGTCCCTACTACAACGGCCTCGCCGACAGCCCGAACCACAACGTCGACGTCGAGCTCGACGGCACGCCGCATCCGGCTGCTTCGGTCTCCGCACGAATCATGGCTGCCGCGCCGCAGACACGGATCTGGCAGCAGGTCGACGCGGCCGCCGCGGGACGTTCGTGGATCGAAGGCTATTTCGTGCCGCGCGGCTTCACGGTCGTGTATGCGGACTCGCTCGGCACGGCCGGTTCGGACGGCTGCCCGACGATCCTGACGCGCGACGAATCGGTTGCGATGGCGTCGGTGATTCGCTGGCTCGGGCGCGGCGCGGTCGCGAAAGACGCGAACGGCAAGCCTATCGTCGCGAGCTGGTCGACGGGCCACGTCGGCATGTACGGCGTATCGTACGACGGCACGCTGCCGAAGATGGTCGCGAGCCTGCGCACGCGCGGGCTCGACGCGATCGTGCCCGTCGCAGGGCTGTCGAACATGTACGGCTACTACCGCTCGGGCGGGCTCGTGCGCGCGCCGGACGGCTATCAGGGCGAGGACGTCGACGTCTACATCAAGGCGCTGCTGACGAATCCGCATCCGGAGCGCTGCACGCACCTGATCGACGAGGCGCTGCAGAAAGAGGATCGCAAGACGGGCGATTATTCGGCGTTCTGGGCGGCGCGCGAGATTCCGAGCGCGTTAGCGGTCGCGCCCGCGCTCGTTGCACAGGGACTTGCCGACGACAACGTCAGGACCGATCAGTCGACGTCGTGGTATCTCGCGATGCGGCGCCAGGGCGTGCCGGCACAGTTGTGGCTGCACCGCGCGCGCCATACCGATCCGACCCGCGTGCCCGCGATGGCCGACGCATGGACCGCGCAGGTGAACCGCTGGTTCACGCGCTATCTGCTTGGCTACGGCAACGGCGTCGAGCGTAGCCCGGGCGCGGTGATCGAGCAGGCGGACGGCACGCTGCTGAAGGAGGCGAGCTGGCCTGCACGCGGCGCGGCGCGGGTCACGTATTTCGCGGGCGGCGACGGCGCGGGCACCGGCACGCTGCTGCGCGAGCCGACGAGCGGTCCGCTCGTGAAGTTCACCGACGATGCGCGAATTACCGCGCTCACGCTGGCGAACGCGAGCACGGGCGAGCATCGCAGCCGCTTCGAGACGGCGCCGGTCGCGGGCGCGACGCGGATCTCGGGCAGCGTGACCGCGCGCGTCCGCCTGACGTTCTCTGCGACCGCGAACGTGACCGCGCTATTGGTCGATCGCGCGCCGGACGGCAGCGCGACGATCGTCACCCGCGCATGGACCGATCCGCGCAACCGCCTGTCGAACTGGCTTTCGGAGCCGGTGCTGGCCGGCATGCCGTACGATCTGCGCCTGACGTTCATGCCGCGCGACTACAGGCTCGAAGCGGGGCATCGGCTCGGGCTCGTCGTGCTGTCGAGCGACAACGAGGCGACGCTGCGGCCGACGCCGGGTACCGAGCTGACGCTCGATCCGGCCGGAACGTCGGTGACGGTGCCGCAGCTTCCGGCTTGACGGGAAGCGTATGGCGGCGAGCGGTACGCGATGCGCGTGCCGCTTGAACGAGACTTCGCCGCGAATGTCGCGCTCGCGGCGAAGTCGTTCGAGGCATTGTTTCGGAAGGCGAACGAAGCCGAATGCTTGCGGACGGTCAGTGTTTTGTCTGCCGATGTCCTTCGGGCGAAGGCAGCAGTTCGGCCACTTTGCCGCGCAGCACGGGCAGCACGTCGGTGACGAACCACGGATGCCGCTTGAGCCAGCCCTGATTGCGCGGCGACGGATGCGGCAGCGGAATGAACTCGGGCGCGTACTCGGCACCCGCGCGAACCGTTTCGGTAACCGAAGGTTTGCGGCGCGCGCCGAGGAAGTGTCGCTGCGCATATTGCCCGATCAGCAGCGTCAACCGGATATCGGGCAGTTCGCTCAGCAATCTGTCGAGCCAAAGCGGCGCGCATTCCGGACGCGGCGGGTTATCGCCGCTCGCGCCGCGCCCCGGATAGCAGAAACCCATCGGGACGATCGCGAACAGCGATTCGTCGTAGAACGCCGCATCGTCGACGTTCAGCCATTCCCTCAATCGCTTGCCGCTCGCGTCGTCCCAAGGAATGCCGGACGCATGGACGCGCGCGCCGGGCGCTTGTCCGACGATCAGAATACGTGCGTGCGGATGCGCGCGCACGACCGGCCGCGGTCCGCACGGCAAGTGCGACGCGCAGACGGTGCATGCGCGAATCTCACGGAGGAGGCCGTCGAGGGTGGCGTGTCGCGTCGGCGTCGAGCGTGCGGTCGCGTGGGGCGGCGGCGAATCGTTTCGTTTCGATGACATTGGCCGTCATTATGCCGCCGATTCGCCGCATTCGTTCGGTCCCGTTTCAAACGTTTGAAGCGCATGCGCGCGGGCAAACCCGATGCACATCGACGCGCGAAACTGATAGGGTGACGCACGGACCCGTCGCGACGCCGCGCCGCGCCGCGACGGCGCACGGATTCGACGAGCGGACGCGGATTCGCATCGACGCCGTACCGTCTGCACGAGACGGACGCGCGGCGCTCACGCGTCCACAATGCATCGGAAACGGTTGCGCGGCAATCGCCGGCAACGAAAGGAATCCTCTATGAACACTGCATCCGCCGCCAACGTCGAACCGGCCGAATGGAAACTCCGCTGCGATCTGGCGGCCTGCTATCGCCTCGTCGCGATGCACGGCTGGGACGATCTGATTTTCACGCACATCTCGGCGCGCCTGCCCGGCCCCGATCATCATTTCCTGATCAACCCGTACGGGATGATGTTCGAGGAGATCACCGCGTCGTCGCTCGTGAAGGTCGATCAGGCGGGCAACAAGGTCGACGATTCACAGTATCCGGTGAATCGCGCGGGCTTCGTGATTCACAGCGCGGTGCACGCCGCGCGCGAAGACGTGCAATGCGTGCTGCACACGCATACGCGCTCGGGCGTTGCCATCAGTGCGCAGCGTGGCGGCGTGCTGCCGATCTCGCAGCAATCGACGTTCGTGCTGAGTTCGCTCGCGTACCACGATTACGAGGGCGTCGCGCTGAAGGACGAAGAGAAGCCGCGTTTGCAGTCCGACCTCGGGCGTGCGACGTTCCTGATGTTGCGCAATCACGGATTGCTGACGGTCGGCCCATCGATTGCGGATGCGTTTCTCGCCATGTATCTGTTCGAGACGACGTGCCAGATTCAGATCGCCGCGCAACACGGCGGCGAATTGGTCGAGGTGCCACGCGAAATCGTCGCGACGAATGCCGAAGCGGCGACCGTGCAGACGGGCGGCCTGGGAGGCGCTTTCGTGTGGCCCGCGCTGATCCGCAAGCTCGAGCGTCGCGACGACAGCTACAAGACCTGAAGGCGAGTGATTGGATGCCGGTTGCGCTGGCGTGCGCCGATCCGGTCGGGCGCGTCGAGCGCGAATGCGAACTCGACGACAAAGGAGCGGCGCGCATTGCGCGCGCCGCCCAATGCCGGTCGTCGTGCGGACCGCTCACGACGCCTGCTTGCCATCCACGTTGACGAATCCCGGACCATAGAACACCGGCTTCGACAGCTCGGTGTAAGTGCGCAGGTATCCGATCTCGTCCGGATGCAACTCGGCGAGCTGCGCGTCGGCGTATTGCGCCGTCCCTTCCTTTTTTACCATCCGATGTTTTTGCGCCCGAACCCGATCATTGACATTCGAAGCGGCACGACTTCGGAAGTAGCGGGTTCTTGTGGTCTTGACATGAAACACGCAGACGAAAACGGCAAGCCCAATCCGGGCGCGTTGCGATGCCGGATCGGCGAAGACCATCGGTGCGACGGGGGCCGTCCGTCGGGCAGTCGATCGGAAAGGCGATCTGCCGCGAATACGGCGCGAATCGCGTTGCGTTTCGCGCTGGCCTTGCGGCCGCTTCCATGTATGGCGGTGTGACGCCGCTGGTGCCGTTAAGCATTCCACGCGCTCGAACGCAGCGACGACGGCGCGAGCGAGCGGCCGCGCGCGATGACGGCCGTCTTGCGCGGTATGTTCGCTTCAGGTTTGCATCATGGTTGCCACGATCACGTCGTGTACATTCGACGGACCGAAGGAGCGTTCGGTCCGTCGACGCTTCGTCAACGGCAATACAGTTCTTTTCGCCTTCGCGTCAAGCACGGCAATGCACTTCCACCGTCACGTGAGACAGATTCTCGAAGCGCTTCAGCAATCGATGATAGAAGCGCGGGTCGTGCGCCGGATCGCCCGTCGCGATGGACACCACAGCGCTCATGTGGCCGGGGCCCAGGCGCCAGACATGCAGATCGGTGACGTTGTCGCCGCCGCTTTCGATCGAGCGGCGCACGTTATCCGCGAGACGCCGGTCCGGATTCATGTCGAGCAGGATGCGGCCAGTGTCGCGCATCAGGCCGTACGACCAATTCGCGATCACGAGCGCGCCGATGATGCCCGCGAGCGGATCCATCCACATCCAGCCGAATGCGCGCGCGAGCACGAGCCCGACGATCGCGAGCACCGAGACAGCCGCATCCGCGATCACGTGTATGTAGGCGGACCGTATGTTGTGGTCGCGTACTGCAGCATCGTTCGGGCCGCCGTGATCATGATGATGCGGATGGTCATGCTCGACGAACGCTAGCGAATGCTCGACATCGTGCAGGCGCACGATCGCAGTGAACGCATGCGGCTCCGGGATCGTGTCGATCGATTCCAGATAGCCGCCGCGATTCGCCAGTTCGAATGTCTGCCGCGATCCGCCGGCGCGGACCGTCATGATGGACGCCTGCAAATCGCCGACGGCCGGCTGGCCCGCTGCGGGCTCGATCCGGAATACGGGCGGTACACCGTCCTCGAAGATCGATACGACGAAGGTGCCGTCGCGCAACGAGATCGTCTGCGCTTCATCGCCGTGTTCGCGGTCAGCGTCGTGATCGTGGCCATGAACATGCCCATGATGGCGGCCGTGTCCGTGATCATGCCCGCGATGGTCGCCGCTCAGCAGCCACACGCTCGCGAGATTCACGAGCAGGCCCAGCACGGCGATCGGAATCGCTTCGTCGAAATGAATTGGAACGGGAGAGAGAAACCGAGCGACCGCCTCGTAGGCGATCAATAGCGCGATCATCGCGAGCACGATGGCGCTGGTGAAGCCGGCGAGGTCGCCGAGCTTGCCCGTGCCGAATACGAAGCGCGAGTCGTTCGCGTGCCTGCGCGCATACGTGTACGCGACCGCTGCGATCAGCATGGCGCCCGCGTGGGTCGACATATGCAGGCCGTCCGCGACCAGTGCCAGCGAGCCGAACAGCGTGCCGCCGACGATTTCCGCGACCATCATCACCGCGCACAGAGCGATGACGATCCAGGTCCTGCGTTCGTTCTGTTCGTGCGCGGCCCCGAGGAAAATATGGTCGTGCCCGGCGCCGAATGCGACGTCTTCGAATTCGCTCATCGATCGCTCCGTTTATTTGAAGTAGCTGTGGACCACGCCGATCAGCTGCTCGGTCGCGCTGCCTTCGTAGTTGTCGGGCGCGTCCGCGTCGACGAGATGCGTGCGGATGTGATCTTCGAGCACGACGGCCAGCAGGCCGTTCATCGCACCCCGGCAGCTCGTGATCCGCTGCAGCACCTCGTTGCAGCCGCATTCTTCCTCGAGCGCGCGCTCGATCGCTTCGACTTGCCCCTTGATGCGGCGCACGCGGTTCAGGAGCTTCTGTTTCTCTCGAATGGTGTGGCTCATCGCCTCCCCCCAAAATACTGGGGGGGAGTATATATCAATGCACAGTTTTGTATAGTGGGGGGGAGTATGCGAATTCGCGATGCCGCGAGCCGGACGCGCGGCGTATCGTTCAGCGAAGATCGGCTCGCTTTGCTGCGGCCATATGCCGCCGATCGTCGGGGTCGCATCACCGGCGCATCGGCATGGGAGGTCGACGTGCGACGACGCAGACGTATTGGAGATACTCGCCGATCGTCAGCGACGAGAGTGCATTATCAGGAAGAAAAAGCGACAAGGGCGCCAATGGCGCCCTTTGTCATCGACATCGTCCGTCGGAGACGGATCGATCAGCTCACCTTGCCGGCGGTCGTGTGCTTGCCGAGGTGGTGATGATGAGTCATGTGGGTCGACGCATGGTGTGTATGCGAGCGCCCCGGCGCGGTGCTCGCGCGGTCAGCCTGCGTATCCGAACGATCGGCTGCGCGAGAAAGACCTTTGTCGCGATCGCCGGAGTTGATGCTGTTCGAGTTCGTCATGCCCGAGCTGCTCATATGACCTGCCGACATGCCGCCCGTATTACCTCCGGCGCCACCCATGCCACCCATGCCGCCGCCGTGGCCGCCGCCACCAGCGCCGCCGCCCGCCGCTTGCGCGACCGACGACATCAAGACGAACAGACCCGTAGCAGTCAGTGCGACCAAACGAATACCTTTCATTTTTGCCTCTTCCTAAGCGTTGTTTGGGCAATTGAATTGTACGAACCGCATGTGTCACACAACGGCGGCGTTGTAATCAAAGGTAACCACGCGACGGACCGTCAGCGGCGCGGCGGTGGGCGATGACGAGAGCCGCGCGGATCTGGTGCGCGGCCCGGCATCGAGTGCATGCGAAGGCAAGGCGGACCGCGTTCTGCCAAGCGGAAGCACGCGTTACCGGTTGGTTACAAGCGCGCTGCATTCTCACGACGCGAGTGTCGCCGCGCGAGCGCCGATCAGTTTAGGGCAGAACCGGCGATCGCCGCTTTCATGAGCCCGTAGCGCGGCTTTTCTTGTGCGCTGCCCGTCAACAAACCGTAAGGGCCGCTGCGATCGTCATAGAGCTCGTACCAGTTGAAGCCGATGACGTTGTAGGCCGCCTTTGCCGCGACCAGCTCAGGAATCGTTTTCGCGATGTAGGCGGAGATCTGTGCGTCTGAGTTGTCCGTGTTCACGCCAATCTCGGTGACGATGATCGGCAAGTTGTAGCGCTCCTTCAGCCGTGCAAGCACGTTGTATCTGCCGGTCTTGCCGAGCGCGTTCTCGAAGTCGCCGCCGTTCGAATACCAGTGCCACTGGATCACGTCCGGCGTAATCTTCGGGTGCCCGGTCGTGCCATCGGGCTGTGTGCCCGTCATCAGACCGTCGAGGAAGCCGAAATGCAGCGCACCTGATGTCGCGTTCGCGATCAGCTTCGTCGTGCGATTCGTGTCGACCGAGCGCCAGCCGTCGAGCGCGCCCGTAAGCGCGCCACGCCAGATCGGAAAGGTTGAATTGTCGTAATCCGAAATATTGACACCGTCGCCCTGGATTGGCGCGTTGTGGCTGTCGAGATCGTACTCGTTGCCGAATTCCACCATCGGGATGCCGGCTAGCTTCTTCGCCGCGTAGGCGGAAAGCTTGTATGCGTACGCATAGGCGCTCGCCTCGGTCGGCTGCTGCCCGTTCAGCGAAGGATCGGCCCATGGGTGCGCTTCGATCATCGGCAGGACCGTGACGTTGGGGCCGAGGCCGGGAATGACCGTCGATGCGAGCGTGTTGACGTGATCCGGAATGTACACATCCTGCCGATAGACGTTCATGCCGAGTCCGGCAAGGTGGGCCGCCTGAGTCGCGAGCGGTATCGATGCATAGACGCCGCCGTCGACGTAATGTCCGTTCACGCCGAAGAACGGCAGCACCGAAGTGGTTTCCGAAGGCGAAGAGGCGCCGGACGCGGGCGCGGATGTGCCCGTACCGGACGACGATGTCGACGAACCCGACGAGCCGGACGAGCCGGACGTCGCCGACGCGCCGGAAGCGGGCACGACGACACCGTTCGTCGGCGCGACGGCGGCGGCGTTGACCTTGCCTTGATCTCCGCCGCCGCCGCAAGCGGAGAGCAACAGCGCGAGCAATGCAGCCCTCGCCGTCGGATAATTGATAGGAATACTAATGAATTGTGTCACGCTCATGGCGACCGCGGCTAGGCGTTTCATGGTGGGGTCCCCGAATAGAGAAACTTCTATTTTAGGTTAAATTGAGATAAAGCTATCTCAAAATTCCGACGCGATCGTTCTGAATGTTTGCGTTTGAGAGATAAATAGTGGCTTCGGGGCGGCTTTTCCCCACTCGGCGGAGGGTTCGGCGTATGTTCGAAACGCGGATCGATATGGCGAACGCCATTGCTCACGCAAGCGATGAGAGCCTTATGCGACGGGCTTTGGCCGCCGTGGCGCGTGACCGCGGTTCGTGTTGGGGACGTGCCGGAGAGCGCGTGCGACGCGCGTTTTTTCTATTGGGGTTCTTATTCGACTCGCGATCTATTCACGAAACGATCTTCGTCGTTGTAGCAAAGATACGAACGCTCGAACCAATAAAAAACCGGGAGTATGGAAGCTCCCGGTTTTTTCTGCGATTGCTTCTTCATATCGCATTGATTCGGAATCCGACGAGATCGGACTCACTGCCGTCAGTTTCGGGAGGTTTTCGCGACGGTTCCCTTTGCCATCCGGAACGTCTGCTTTGCTCGTGCCGGACGGGCAGTGCGCTGCGATTTCGCCCAACGCTTGGCGACATCGCGCCACCAGGCTTGCTGCGACGTCCGCGGGTGATCGGGCGGCGCAACGTATGCGTTGAAGATGTGGCCGGAGACTTTCGCGTCGACGCTGTCGAGGCGCTGCAGCGCCGTTTCGAGCTCCGCGGCGCGGGTCGTCCTGCCGCGCGAGACGAGCAGCACCGCATCGCAGTCCTGTGCAGCGATCGACAGCGTGTCGCTGTACGGCAGCACGGGCGGCGCGTCGACGATCACGTAGTCATAGCGCGTGCGCAGCGTCGCGAGCAACTGCGAGAATTCGGCGCGTTCGAGCAGCTCGCCCGGATTCGATCCCGTGAGCGTGCCGGGCGTCATCACGGATAGCTTGCTCTTGCCGATCTTGATGATCGCCTTGTCGAGCGATTGCCCGCCTTCGAGCACGTTCGCGAGACCGATGCCGCCGCCGTTGCGGCCGACGCTGAGCGGATTGTGCGATCCGCCGCGCATGTCCGCGTCGACGAACAGCGCCGATGCGTTCACGTCGGCGAACAGATACGCGAGATTCGACGCGACGAAGCTGCTGCCGACGCCTGCGGTCGGGCCCGCGAACACCAGCACCTTGCCGCCGCTGCGGCCGTCGTGCGAGAACGCCGCGCGCAGGCTCGTGCGCAGCGCACGCAGCGCTTCAATGCCCGGATCGTTTGGATTTCGTGCGGCGAGCGGTTTCACCGTCGCGCGCGCGGCGCCGGTTCTGTCGTCGTCGAGCGCGAGCGCCGATGCCGAAGGGGCGACGACGGCGACGCAGGGAATGTCCGACACGTCTGCGATCGATTGCGGAGCGCTCAGCTCGTTGCGATAGCGCGCAAGCAGATACGCGGCGGCGAGGCCCGCGAACAGCCCGCCGAGCAGCGCGCCGAGAATCACGATGCCGCGTTGCGGCCACGCCTTCTTGTACGGCTTGTTCGCCCAATCGACGACACTCACGCCCGGCGTCGTGCTCGCGACGGCGATCTCGAGCTGCTGGGCATTGGTCAGCACGCTCGTATAGAGCTGCGTCGCGACCGACACTTGCCGCGACAGCCGGACGAATTCGCGCTGAGCGGTCGGCAGCTTGTTGGCCGCCGTCGTCGTCTGCTGAATCTCCTTCTTCACTTGATCGAGCTGCGTCTGCACGGTCTGATAGGTCGTGCTGCCCGGCAGGAAGCGCGCCTTCACGTTGTCGAGCGCGAGCTGCAGCACGGTCTGATGTTCGGACAACGAGTTCAGCCGGTTGATGAGCGCGATGCCTTGCTGGTCGACATCGATCGTGCCCGTCGTCGTGCGGTAGCGGTTGAGCGCATCTTCGGCTTTCTCGAGATCCTTCTTGAGAACGGGCAGGCGCGCGTGCAGCGAGTCGAGATTGCGCTGCGCTTTCTCTGCGCGATATGCGATGTCCCGCTGCAGGTAGACGCGCACGATTGCGTTGACCATCTCCTGTACGCGCTGCGGCGTGTCGGCTTGGTAGACGAGCTTCATCATCGACGGCTCTTCGAGCGTCGAATCGCGATTCGCCACGACCGTCTTCATCTTCTTCATCACGTCGTCGTAGACGAGCTGTGTCGGCTCCTTGACGATCGAGAACGCAATGCCGGAACGCGCGCGCAGCGTGTCGACGCGGATCTGGCCTGCTTGCGCCTGTTCGCCGTCCACGGCGACGCTGAACGGCACGGTCTGGCCGACCGCGCCGCGCGCGAGCAGGCGGTCTTTCTTGTCATAGAGCGTCCATTGGCCGTTTTCGCCCGCAACGAGTCGGAACTTGTCGCCGAGCGCGGCATCGGGCAACGAGAATTCGCCGAGCTTCAGCTTTTCGCCGCCCCACGCGAAGCCGGACATGCCGAGGAACGGCGACGCGAGCTTGTCGTCGTTCGCATGGCCTGACGCGAACAGGCGGCCGACGAACGGGAAATAGTCGAGCGTGCGGATGTCGAGGTTCGCGCCGATCTGTTCGATCGCAGTGCCGACGATCGCGCGCGACGTCAGCACTTCGCTCTCGTCGTTCGCGGACGGGCCGTTTGAGATCGTGCCGGACACGTCCGACAGCGCGCTGATCGACGATCCGGGCTTCGTCTGGATCCGCAATAGCGCTTCGGCGCGATACTGCGGCGTTGCGACGAGCGCATACAGGACGCCGAGCGCGAAGAACACGACGACGATCGTCGCAAAGAGCCGCCGGTGCCGCACGACGCTCCACCACAGGCCCGCGAGCCCGTCGTTTCTCTTTGCGTGCGGTACCGCCGAAATGGGTTGTGCTTTCAGATCCATCGTTGTTTCCCGTGATATGCGACGACGACCGCGATGCCGGCCGCCGCAATCCTCTCAATCAGTGCTCTTCATCGAGCGATCGAGCACGGTTCCGCGCGAGGGCGGGCGCCGGGCGCGACGCTCATGCTCCGATCGTGATGAATATCGGCCCTCGTGCCTCCGAGACGTCGAGTCGTCTGCGGCTGCCGACATCGAGCCCGGCGCCGTACATGTCGGTCACGACTGCGCCGGTCGGCAGCCGCGACAGGTCGACGCCGATCGCGTTGCCGTCGCCGTAGCACCAGACCACGTATTTCGTCGCGCGTGCGGCGGTCAGCCTCAGCACCACGTAGCGCGCGTCCGAATCCTGAAAATACCGGGCGCGTTCGGCGTTCCTGGTGAACGAGAACAACTGGCGAACTGCAATGTATGCCGGCAGCCTTCCGTTGTCGGTGTCGAGGAGTCCAAAGTTGTGCTCCATGTTCTTGCGATCGCGGCCGTCGTCGCGAATGTCGTAGTACGACGTGAGCCCGATCTGCGAGATCCAGTTCGCTAGCAGCAGCCGTACTGCGTATCTCGCCTGGCGCTCGCGTGCGACGCTCGAATGGCCGTCTCCGATGTCGGCGACGTAGTTGTAGCCGTAGCTCGGATACGCCCATTCGGTCGCCCAGATCTGCGGCAGCGTGCGATATGCCGATAGGTCGCGCCGCAGCGCCGCATAGTCGGCAAACACCGTTTCCGGCTCGGTTTGCCGGTATGGGTGCACGCTGATCGCGTCGGGCGCCGGCTGCGCGCGGCTGGCGATGTCGCCGACCGCGCGGATGAACGTGCGGTTGACTTGCTGCACGCCGCCCGTCGCGACGATCGCGTCGGGATTCGCGGCCTTCACCGCTTGCACCGCCTGCTTTAGTACGTTCCGGTAAGCGGCGGGAGACGGCTCGCCGAGCCAGTAGGTCTTGTGGTCCTGCTCGTTCCACACTTCGAAGCGCACCGGCTTGCCCTTGAAGCGCTGCGCCGCCTTGAACACATACTGGCGGAACGCGGCAAGCTGGGCGGGTGTCGTCGGCGGCTGGTTCGGGCTGTGCAGATGATGCATGCCGCCGAGAATGAACAACGCACCGAGCCCGCGTGCGGACAGATTGGCGACGAGCGCGTCATACTTCGAGAAATCCCAGCCGTGCGGCGTGTCCACTGCCTCCCAGAACAGGTCCGCGCGGACGAACGAGAAACCGGCGTCTTTCACCGCATCGAGCAGCTTCGTATCGCCGATGTCGTGCACGGCGATGCCGGTGTTGTCGCGCGACGCCGCGAAGCCCGGCAGATCGGCGTATGCGCGTTTTGCGATGACGTTCGTGGTTGGGGTGCCGAGTACGACGGTAGTCGAGGCTCCAGCGAAGCCCGGTGCGGCGAGCACCGCGCTCGCAAGCGCGGCAAGCATTCGGCGGCGCTGGTTGGACGTGCGGTTCGTCATATCGTCGTTTCCTTCTTGGCGCATCGCGGCTTCAGCGCGCGATCGGCGCGCTCACGCCGGCACCGTATCGCAGCCGGTCGAATGCAATTCGCGCACTCGCGATGCGCGCACGCTGCGGCGCACGCAGACTGATCGAGCGCAGTGTCACGCCGAGGAACAGCAGGCAGCCGATCGTCTCGCAGATGTCCGTCGTCACGCCGCTCACGAGCAGGAAGCAAAGCATCAGCCAGACAGGCCGGTCGTATGCCGGCTGCGTGAGGATGAAGCGCACGAAAGCTGCGACGATCAGCACGGCGCCGATCACGCCGAAGTTCGCGACCGTGTAGAGCGCCATGTTGTCCGCGTAACCGACGTTGAAGCCGAAGTCGGCCGTGTAATAGCCGACCGCCGAGCCGAAGCCGCCCGGCCCGATGCCGAACCAGATCAGGTGCTCGCGCAGCAGCCCTTCGATCAGCAGCGGCCACGTATTGATGAAACGGTCCTGCATCGACGACAGCGAGCCCGAGCTGCCGACGTCCTGCGTGCTCGCGAGCGTGACAACCCAGCCGGCGATCGGCAGTGCGATCGTGAGCACGGTCGCCCAGATGCACACCGTTCGCAACGAGTGCGTGCGCAGCATGAAATGCAACGCGACGACGAACGCGAGCGCGACGAGCGTCGTCTTGTTCGTCGTCGCCCAGATGCCGGCCGCCGCCAACGCCAGCAGTGCGGCGAGCGCGAGCCGCGAGCGCACGCGCGGAAAGATCCAGGTCGTCAGCAGTCCGATCATCAGCCCGGTCGTTGCGCTGCTGCGACCGAAGCCGGGCAGTCGCGACGAGGTGCCGACGTACGACGATTTCGCGAGCTGCACGCTGACGCCGCCGATGTCGACGCTGCCGCCGACCCACGGCAGCTTGATGAAATAATTGAGCAGCACGCCGCCGATGCACAGCAGCGCGAGCGCGACGAACGCGCCGAGCATCCGGCGCGATTCGAGTTCTTCGAGTGCCTGCTGCGGTATGACGATTGCGAACAGCATCGGTGCGATCGTCCAGATCCAGAAGCCGACCGCGCTCAGGCCGACACCGTTCGCGAGCGACACGCATGTCTGTGCGGCGAGGTACGCGGCGATGAGCACGTGGCTCGCTTTCGGCCGCTGGACGATCGCGAGCCCGAGGCACGCGACCATCAGCGCCTTCGGCAGGTAGCCGAGCGCCGCGACGCCCGCGAGCGACGTGTAGTAGCGGATCGCGCCGGACAACACGTCGTTCGCAACTGCGATGACGAACGTTGCCGCCCAGAGTCTGTGTATCTTCGAGATACCTTGCATCGGTGCGTAATAGTCGAATGGCGAGTCGAACGGCTGGATCTTTCGGGCCGGCATCGTCGGGTTTCGAACGGTTGCGCGTGCCGTCTTCAATCAGCGAGCGATGCCGCAAAACCGCGGTCTCGGCTCAAGTCGTCTGACTCACTCGGGCCGCACGCCCGTGGACGCGTTCGCGCGGCCGGCCGTCGCTCCGACGGCTGGGTTGGCGGGAGGAGCCGCCGCCCGTGGGCGGCGGCGTCGGACAGGGATCGGCGCGCGAACCATGCATCTGCGTCGAAGGATAGCGTCGCCGTCCGGCGGGGAAAGTACGACAGCCCACACTACGCAGATGGGGCGGAAGGCGGGGAAACGGCGTTGACCCCGGTAAAAATAGGGGAAGACGGTGGGCGGCGGCGCGCGCTTGGCGGAAGGCCGCGCGCGACGATGCTGGCGGTGCGGACCGCGGCCGGGGGGGGCGTTCGCGGGCGGGGAGGCACGCGAACGATGCCGGGGATGCGCCGGCGCGATCATGCGCGGGGGGCCCGATTTTGGGCCCGGACGATGCGTGAATGTAGGGAACCGCTGGTGCGTCTGTTCTTATTTGGATAAGTAATCTCGAAATGCCCGTATTTCGGACGCCAAATCAGCAATGCGGTTGCTGGAAGTCATCGAGCATTTCCATCACGCACGCCGCTCCTGCCCGACCAACCTCGCGAGCTTCGCGAACAACCCGTGCCGATCGATCCACTCGGCATACGCACGATATTCGGGATCGCGCATCAGATGCCGCTCCTCGGTCTTCGCGCGCAGCCAGTACAGCAGATTCACCGCGACGAGCGCCGTCGAATGCATGATCGCGAGGCGCCAGCCGAGCGGCTCGACGAACGGCACCGAGATCATCCAGTACGATAGGTTCTTGGCGAGATAGGCCGGATGTTTCGTGAACCGGTACGGGCCCGACGTGATGATGCCGCGATTCGTCAGGTTCGAGAAACGCAGTCCGAACGAAATCGTCGACAGCGCATAGCAGAGCAGAAGTGCGACGATGACGCCGCCCCACACGAAGCGGACGACGGGCACGGACAGCAGCCAGTTGTCCCAGAACATCGATCCTTCGTAGCGGATGTAGTTGTTTCCGATCAGCGACCAGAACGGCTGATAGCAGATCAGCGCGGCGAGCCAGCCGAGCGTCGTCGGCTCGACGCTGCGCACGTGACTGTCGAGAAGGCGAAACGTGCATAGATAGCCGACTGCGCCGAACATCAGGTCCATCGTGTACGACAGGTCGTACATGAAACGGAACGTCGCGAGCGAGAACGGCGCGCTCGCCGCGCTCGCGAACGACGCGCCGATGCGGTTCGCATCGGTCGACAGATAGACGACCATCAGCGGCAGGAAGAACGCCTTCACGGCCCAGCCGGCGAGCATCTCGCGGATCGGCCGCCAATCGGCCGGGCGCTGTCCGCGGAACAGCCAGCGGCCCCATTCTAGATACGCGTCGTCGACATCGCGCTGGCGCCGGTCCATCCAGCAGAAATAGATCGGCGCGGCGAGCGCGATGTACGGCGCGAGCGTGCCGACGAGCGACCAGAACGGCTGGTAGAACGCGCCGTGGTATTCGGGCAGCAGCCAGTAGACGAGCGCGATGCCCGCATAGACCGACGCGAGCGCGGCGAGCCGCAGCGACACGCGCGCGACGCTGAGCGGCCGCAGCGCGCGGTTCGCGAGGCCGGCGCTCGGACGCAAATGGACGCGCGCGACGAACAGCTCATACGCGCCGATCGTCGCGATGATCGCGGCGCATGCGAGCAGGCTGCGCTCCGTGCCGGTCAGTGCGGCTGAGCCGCGCGACGCCCACAACGTGAAGAGCCCCGCCGCGATGCCGGCGAGGCCGATCGAAAATGGCGTTGCCGAATGCGGCGGCCGTTCTTGGGCGTTCGCGACGCTGTCGAGAGTGGATTGCATGTCATCCCCCCGTGTCATGACATGGACGGCGGGCGGCCGGGCGTTTGGAGTGGTTGGGCCCGGCCGCCGCGCCGTTCAGCTTGCTTGTCTGCTTACTTTCCGGTGACGCCGCCGAGCAGTCCGCCGATCAGGTTGGTCACGGGCGCGAGCAGGTTTGTCGTCGCCGAGCCGCTCGCGGTCGTGCTGCCGGTCAGGCTACCGACGACGCCCGTGACGGGCGAGGTCGTCGTCGAACCGGTGCTCGTCGTGGGCGACGTCGTCGCGACGGTGCCGTTCGCGCTGATGGCGAGCGAGCCGACGAGGTTCGTGACGGGCGACAGCACGAGGTTGAGGCCGGACGTCGCGTTGCCGCCCGTCGAGCCCGACAGGCCGCCGAGCAGGCCGGTGACGGGCGCAAGCGGATTCGGCGTCGTGCCGGGCTGTGTCGCGCCTGCCGCGCCGGTCAGCGAGCCCGCGATGCTCGTGATCGGCGCGAGCGGATTGGACGAGCCGCCGGACAGGACGCCGGTGATCGGTGCAAGCGGATTGGTCGTGCCGCCGGTCAGCAGGCCGCCGACGCTCGTGACCGTGTTGCCAAGCTGGCTGACGACGCCGCCGACTGCCTGGACCACCTGGTTGTTGGTCGAGCCCGACACCTTCGCGCCGGCCGCGTTCAGACCGCTGCCGACGGTGGTCAGCAGATTGTTGACGGGTGCGCCGAGACCGGTGACTGCGCCGACCGTCTGCGTCGTGCCGGAGACGGCGTTCGTGATCGGGTTGATGATCGAACTCACGCCGGTTTCGAGCTGCTGGACGGGCGCGCTGGTGAGCACGTTGTTCAGGCCGGAGCCGACTTGGGTGACGGTGCTGCCGAGCGTGCCGACCGCGCCGCCGAGCGGCGACGTGACGGGCGCGAGCGGCGCGAGGGGGCCGGTGCCGATGCTCGTCACGACGCCGCCGAGCGACGAAACTGCGTTGCCGACATTCGAGACGACGCCGGACGTCGACGTGAGCGTCGGGCCGAGCGGGTTTGGCGACGTGCCGAGTGTGCCGAGGCCGGCGGCGGTGCCGTTGCCGAGCGTCTGGACGCCGTTGCCGAGCGAACTGACTGCGTTGCCGAGATCCGTGGTCGTCGCGCTGTTGACGCCAGGCACCGACGTGCCGGAGATCTGGTTGCCGGTGGCGGAGACGACCGTCCCCGTCGCGGTGATCAGATTGCCGGTTTGCGCGAGGATGTTGCCAAGCGGGGAGGAGGCGGTGCCCGACGTACCCGACGTACCCGACGTACCCGACGTACCCGACGTACCCGACGTACCCGACGTACCCGACGTACCCGACGTACCCGACGTACCCGACGTACCCGACGTACCAGACGTACCAGACGTACCAGACGTACCAGACGTACCAGACGTACCAGACGTACCCGACGTGCCGGAAGTACCCGAGGTACCGGAAGTACCCGACGTGCCGGAAGTACCCGAGGTACCGGAAGTACCCGACGTGCCGGAAGTACCCGAGGTACCGGAAGTACCCGACGTACCGGAAGTACCCGAGGTACCGGAAGTACCCGACGTGCCGGAAGTACCCGACGTGCCGGAAGTACCCGACGTGCCGGAAGTACCCGACGTGCCGGAAGTACCCGAGGTACCGGAAGTACCCGACGTGCCGGAAGTACCCGACGCACCGGACCCGCCCGAACCCGAGGTGCCGGACGTGCCCGACGACCCTGATGTACCCGACGTTCCGGTATTGCCGATGGTGGTCGGTTTCACGCCGCCGGAAGGCAAGGACGGACCGTCGACCGATCCACAGCCGGAAAGGGTGAGCAACGCGGAAACGCCGATTGCGATGGCCGATTTATTGAACAGTTTTTGCATGACAGGCTCCCAGATAATCTCACTGTGACAGCCTTTGAAGCAATTTTCGTACCATTTGGAAATTGGTAGAATTTCCCTTCGTTAATGTATAAAAAATATCAAATCATCGATTAATCGTTCGAAATTGGTGAAGAAATTTGGATTTTCTGCGAGGCTGCGGCGGCGCTGTTCCCGTTGTGCTACGTGACGTTTCGGGCGGCGTAACGGACTACGCTGGGAACACGGAACACGGAACACGGAACACGGAACACGGAACACGGAACACGGAACACGGAACACGGAACACGGGGCACGACGATGGTGGCATCGCGCAGTCGTTGCTTGATTCGCGCGACGTTTGGCGTACGGCGCAGGTTCGAAAGCGTGAGACGTGCTGCGATATCGATCGAGATGGCTCGATTCGAGAAGAGGAGGATGGCTAGGGGGCGGCGCTCACCGACCGAGCGGCATCGATTTGCCCGCCGCCGATAGGGTTGAGCTTGGTTGAGCCGCCTGCGCGGCAAATCAACCGCGATGCGCCCGAGCGCACAACGAATCCGACGGCAAGCCGCAAATTGCGACAAAGAGAACTCGACAAGAATCCACCTCTCCAGCAGAGGTGACAGTCGCATCGACAGCCACGCAGACGCCTGCCTACGATGCCGACATACAACATACGCGTTCCAGCGCGAAATTCGCCGCGCGTTCCAAGCTGGCCGCGCGGCGATCCCCGCTCGTTACTTGACCGAACTCGCGCTTACCTTTGCGAAATCGAGACTGCCGAAGCCGGTGTCATCGTCCCACCCGGAGTTCGCGCTATAGCCGTAACCGTTATAGCCGTTGTTGCCCGACGTGACGTCGTGCACGAGCGACGTGTTGCCCGGCAGGCCCTGGTAGAAGTTCGATGTCGGCAGACCGAGGCTGTTGTTGTTCGCCGATTCGACGCGCGCCCAGCCGCCGACGAAGATCGGCGACGCGAGGCTCGTGCCGCCGATCAACTGATTCGGCTGGCCGTTGACGACGATGTACGCGCCCGTCGATTGCGCGGCGTCGAACGCGACGTCCGGCACGACGCGCTTCGTCACCGAGCTGCCGAGCGCGCCCGTCTGCCAGCTCGGCGCCGCCTCGTAGCCGCTGACGCCGCCGCCCGTCGCCCAGATCCGAACCGCGTTGTCGAGCGGCTGGCCGTTGCTGCCGATGTCCGCGTACGCGAGACCTTCGTTCCAGACGGTCTCGCCCGCCCAGGTCGTCGTTCCGCTCGTCGACAGCGTCGTGCCGCCGACCGCGACGACGTACGGCGAGCTCGCCGGCGACGACACGCTGTACTTCGCCAGATTGATCTTCGTCGTGACTTTGCCGCCGCTGTACGTGCCGATGTAGCCGGGCGCACCGTACGGCGACGTCGACCATTGGTAGACGCCCGCGTCGCCGGACGACACCGAGAAGATCTGGCCTTGCGCGACCGCTTGCTTGAAGACCGCATCGGTCGCGGCGAGCGTGCCGTCCGAGTTCGCGGCCGCTTCGTCTTCGCCGAGCGATACGTTGATGACTTTCGCGACGTTGTCGGTGACGGCCTTGTTGTACGCGGCCGTCAGCGTCGCGTTCGTGAGGCCGCTGTCGTTGCTGTCGCCGTTGACGGCCGCATAGAAGATCAGTTGCTTGACGCCGCCCGATGTGCCGATGATCGTCTGGCTGTCGAGATCCCATTCGCTCGGATCGCCGTCGTTGGCGAGCGTGCCCGAGCTGCCCGCGACGACCGCCGTGTTGACGGTCGGCAGACCTGCGTTCTGCGTGAACGTTTTCAGGTCGGCGATCGTCTGCGTCATGTCGCCCCACGTGATGATCCCGACTGTCGTATTGGTCGCGGCCGGTAGGCCGCTTGCGTCGTAGATCTGCGCGAAGTCGGTCGTCTGGTGGCCGACCTGCGAGCCGCTCGTCGCGTTCTTCGTGATCGTGCCGGGCTGGATGCGCGCGTCCGTCGGCGTGGCGCGATGGAGCAGCCGATGCGGAACGGCCGCATTCTGCAGCCCGAGCACCGAATCGACGAACGGGCTCATCGACGCGGGAATCAGCGCCGCCGCGTCGTTCGCGTAGACCGCCTTGCCGCGGTAGTTGAAGCGCTTGAGCGTCGTATGGAAGCCGCGCTCCGCATTCGATGCGTTGCCTTCCGCGAAGATCAGCTTGTTGTTCGCCGACACCGTGACGTTGCTGAAGCCGTTCGCCTTCAGGTGCGCGACGACGGCCTGCACTTGGCCGTCGGTCGGCGCGAAGCGCGCCTTGAATTGTTCGGGCGTCAGGTACTTGTGATAGTTCGCGCTGCCGGGCTGGTTCACTTCATGAAGGAACGCGTCGAGCTGCGCTTCGTTGCGGCTCTTCAGGACAACGGTCACGCGCAGCGGCTGGCTCAGCTCGAGCGGCGTGACGGTCGTGTCGGCGAGCTCGGGTGTGCCGATCGTATTGAGCGCGTAGCTCGGCGCCGTCTTGGCCAGCGTCTGCGACGCGGCGGCGGCTGGCGCGCGCGTGAGCAGGAAGGCGTCGGTGCGGGTCGGCGCCCAATCGGATGCGGCTTGCGCGGAAAGCGGGGACAACGTGGCGGCGATCGCTAGCGGTAGCAGCGACAGCGCGAAGCGTTTCGAGAATAGCCGGTTGACATGCTGAGTTCTCTGCATTTTGGGAGTCCCAAGAAAATGATGAAGAACGGATGCGCAGCCTTGGTCCGGCGGGTAGGGACGCGCGGCGCGCAGCCGATGCACGGCGATGCGGCGAAGCTGCGATTCATGGCGACATGGCTCTCTCCCTTCGACGGATTGCGTGGCGGAACGGCGCCGTTTGGTTCGGCGTTCGTGTCGGCGCGCGGCCGGTTTCGCGTGCCGAACGAACGGGCGTCCGACTCGATGGGCAGCTCGTTCAATGCTTAGGAATCCAATTCATATGGCGCGCGAAAGAACCGCTTCCGCCGTACCACGATCCATTCCGCGATTCGCATGGCGACGCGGCGGGCCGGCGTGGCCTGTCGCGCGGCCGCTGCGCCGCGTCTTCCTGCGATTTCAGAGAACAGAATCCCGTCGCGCAGCCGCGGCGAAGCGGCGCGCGAGACGGAACGCACACTCAATAGACCGGCCTGAACCGGGCGAGCCGGTCGGGCTGTGAAGCAAGTCGTGCTGCCGGGGCGTCGGCGGCGCGCGGCGCCCTTTCGTCGCGCACATCATTCGTCGTATGCCGCTTTCGTCGGCCGCGCCGGCCGGATGCTCGACACCCGACATTCCGGCATCCGCGTCGCATCGCACTGAACCCAATCTCGAAAATCCGCGTTTAATCGAATGATTTTCGATATTTCTGATTCGCGATGAATGAAGCTGGATTGCTGGTTAATCAGGAATTAATCGATGGTCCGGAAACGTGCTGCGGTTTCTTCGTGGATTGAAAGCCGCCCCTCGAAAATAACGTAATTGAATTGGAAGAATTTGGTCAAGCTAATGTTTGGGTAGTACTTGTGCCATGTGCCAGCAGCGGCATTTGTCTATGAAAAGATAGCAAGGAAAAAATCGAAGCGTCAAACTTTTTTTGATTTGATCTAAAAAATTTAGAAGCGGAATTCGTTTGAACCGAATTCGATTAAAGCTGCTTGTAAGTTGGCTGGCGGAAAGCGTTTGATACGCCGCGGAGGCCGCGAATTTGTATTACGAATTTGCGGGCGGCGATTTGCGGGACATGAATTGGTCGACGAGCAGCAGCGCGTTCCGGCATGCGTCGAGATCGAATGTGTGGATCGTGCTCGACGTTGCGTCGAGCCCCAACTGCGCCGCGAGCCAGCGTATGCCCTTCGCGCGCGCTTCGAACGCGTTGCAGCCGTCGCGCCGCATCTTCGCGGCGACGAGCGGTTCGAGCGCCGCATGCAGCTCAGATTTCGCATGCCTGAGCTCGGCGTTCGCGAGCCGGCCGAGCGGCACGTGGCGCCGGCTGCGCGGAAAGACGCCGATCCACGCGTCGCACGGCGGGCAGATCCACAGTTCGCCGTGATCTTCGCGGTACGGATACGCTTCGTCGCCGAAACGCGCGAGCGTCGCTTTCGCGCCGCAGTAGTCGCAGACAGGTTGAGGGAGGGCGGGAACGGGGCGGCCAACGCGCATGATTCAGGGCAAAAGGTTCGAGCGTGGATAAAGCGATAGCGTATACGAATGACCGGGCCGCGCGGCCTGGGTTCCTTCCGCGCGCGTTCGCGAGCAGGAAAGCGGCGCGGCGGCGCGCGTGCGCCGGGACCGCGTCGCCGGATCCGAAGCGTGGGCGCTCGCTACGCGTGCTGCGCGTCGCAGACACGGTTGCGGCCAGTCGATTTCGCCTGGTACAGCGCGGCGTCGGCCATCTTGACGAGCGCCGTGTCGGAATGCGCGGCGTTAGCGTGCGACGTCACGAGTCCGATGCTGACGGTCACGCGCCGGTACGGGCTCTTCTCGTGCTCGATGTCGAGATCGTAGACGGCGCGGCGGAGGTGTTCGGCGATCGCGGATGCGCTCTTCGCATCGGTGTCCGGCAGTGTGATCACGAACTCCTCGCCGCCGTAGCGCGAAACGTCGTCGGCCGCGCGGCGCACGTTCAGCGCAAGGCAGAGGGCGACTTCTCGCAGCACTTCGTCGCCCGCCTGATGGCCGTAGCAGTCGTTGTAATTCTTGAACTGATCGATGTCGACGAACAGCAGCGACAGTGGCCGGCTGGAGCGCAGCGTGCGCGCCCATTCGCGGCGCAGGTTCTCGTCGAACGCACGGCGGTTGCCGAGGCCCGTCAGCGCATCGGTGCGCGCGAGGCGCTGCAGGCGCAGTTCCGCGTGCCGCCGCCAGCGCAGTTCGCGAGACAGCAGCGCGGTACCGGTGACGATCACGACGCCGAACACGAGCATCAGCACGCCGAGCCGCTGCGCGCGGATGTGCCATTGGGCGAAGACGTGACGCTCGGCGGGCGACACGTCGACCACGATCGGCAGACCGGGCAGCCGCTTGTACACGTAGAGGCGGCGCACGCCGTCGATCGACGCGATGCCGGTGAACGCGCCTTCGTCGTGCGCCGTCGCGTTCGCGTAGAGCTCCGAATTGGCGATGCTGCGCCCGACCATCTTCGTGTCGAACGGCAGCCGCGAGATCAACAACCCGTTGGTCTCGAAAATTGCTGCGGTGCCGCCGGGGCCGACCGACAGGCCGTCGAGCAGCGCACGAAAGTAGTCGATGCTGAGCGTGCCGGCGACGATGCCGCCGAACGAGCCGTCGGGCCGCGTGATGCGCCGGCTCAGCGCGACCGTCAGCGCGCCGTGCCGCAAGCGCGCCGCGTACGGCTCGCTGATGTAGAGGCCGCCCGCCGGGTGGTCGCGCTGATAGATGAAGTAGTCGCGATACGCGAAGTTCGCGACGGGCGGCGGCTTCGGGAAATGCGAATCGAGCACGATGTCGCCGCGCGCGTTCATCACGTAGATCGTGCCGAGATACTTGCCGGTCGCCGCGCGGTCGAACAGCACCTTGCTGCGTATCGCGGGGTCGAGGGCCATGATGCGCGGATCGTTGACGCCGTCGACGACCGCCTGAAGCGACAGGTCGTAGAGCTCGACGTTGCGCGCGATGTCGCGTTCGAGCAACAGCACGAGGTTGTTCGCGTTTTCGGTCGCACGCTGGTAGGCATCCTTGCGCGACTCGTACAGCACGCGTGCGCAAAACAGCCAGATCAGCGTGAGCAGCAGCGCGCCGCAAACGATTATGCCCGTCGGCGACATCAGGCTCTGCATCCAGGGCTGCAGGTAACGAATGGTGAAGGAGGTCGAACGCTTGCGCATGACGTCGGGGGCTGTCGGGCGGCGGATCGGCGGCGTCCCGCTTCCGGGCGCCGTCCGATCGGACCGTCGTTTCGTTCGTCGCGTAGCGCAGGCTGCAGGCTCACGCGGGTGCGACGGTTATTCGGGTTATCGTGCAATGCGGCATTTTCTTGAGCATTCGGGCGTCGCACAAGGGCGTTCTCCAGGTCGATCCGGCGACGGCCGGCGATTCGGCCGTCGCACGCCGGCCCGTCATGAACGGCGCGCCGCGCGCATTTTGCGTCGGTTGATTCGATCGGAGATTTTTACTTCGGAATATCGCGATCGTCGAGCACGGATTCGCGCGCGGATCTTTCAATGTCATTGCAATGCCGGTCGATGACCGATGCGCTGACCGCGCGCGCGGCGGATTGCCGCATGCGTGCGTTACGATGGCGTCGCGGGCGCGAGCGCGCGACAGCGCCGGTCAGTCGGTACGCAGCGCGCGGCGGGCCGGCGCGATGCTTTTGATCTCGATCTGGACGGCCGGTGTCACGAAGTGCGCGCTTACGGCGGTGTGAGCGATTCGTTGCGTATGCAACGAGTCGCGAGTGTGTTCAGCAAGCGTGAGCAATGGTGCGCACAATAAAAAAACGCGCCGCATGAAAGGCGGCGCGCATCGCGCAAATCGAACGGCTTCGCGGTGCAATCGCACGCGCTACCGATGCCGTCCGTCGCAAATCGTCGGTTCAGCTTTCCGCGCTTTCCGTCACGCGCTTGGGCTCGGCGGATACCGGGGTTCCGGCGACTTCTAGCAGCCAGTCGGTCGTTTGCGCGGGCTGCGTGACGGGCAGCATGTGCCCGCCGTCGACGACCTTCAGGTTGACCGCGTCGAGCCGCTTCTTCAGCGCCTCGCCGTGACGCTGCCAGTTGAGGATCTGATCGCTGCGGCCGTACAGCACGTCGACGGGCACGGTAAGCGACGCGTAGCGGCTTTCCATGTCGGGCAGGTCTTCCGGCGCCGCGACGAGGTCCGACGACGCCGAATAGAACGCGTGCGGCCGCAGCCCCATCAGGCCGCCGCCCTTCACGCCGAAGTCGTGCGGCACCGTTTCCGGCGCGAAGATCAGTTCGATCGCCTTGCGGCTTTGCAATATCGAAACCGGAATGCCGAGCGTGAACGATGCGAAGCGGCGCATGAGCGACGAGCGCAGCGCGAGACCGCGGAACGGGCCGGGCGGCTCGGTTTCGGTGTGCGTGAGCGGGGCGATCAGCGTGATGCGGCTCACGCTCTGCGGATGGTTGAGCGCGAGCGCGAGCGAGATCGCGCCGCCGAGCGAGTGGCCGACGACGACCGGCTTGTCGAGGCCGAGCGTCGCGATGAACATCGCGATCGTGCGGGCCTGTGCATAAACGTTCGCGGTCGAACGCGGGCCGCGCGTCGAGCGGCCGGAGCCGGGACGATCGACGAGGATCACGCGATGCGACTTCGCGAGCCGCTGCAGGTCCAGGTACGCGAAGTTGCGCAGCTGGCCGCAGAGGCCATGCACGAATACGATCGGCGGACCTTCGCCGTATTCGACGTAGTGCAGGCGGTCCGCGCCGACGTCGACGAACTTGCCTTCGGGCGGGAACATCTTCTTGATGCGGTGCGACGTGAACAGCGTGAATGCAACGAGCGCGAGGGTCGCGTAAACGAGAAAGTGGAACAGCTTGATTATCATTGGGATCACCTTCCTTCGTAGGCGGGCTGACGGGTGTCGTCACGTTCGGCGAGCGCCGGGCGGCGGCGTTCGAACTGCATCGCGCCGTCGGCAAGCGTGCCGAACCTGAATGTGGCGAAATCGCGCGCGTAGTTCTGGTAGGACTTCCACGGCTTTTTCGTGCCCTGCTTCGGCAGCACGCCGGCGGCGCGCTGGATATAGCCCGACGTCAGGTCGACGGCGGGTTCGAGCTCCATGCTGTCGGGTGCGAGCCTCGGCACGCAGACGTCGTAGCCGTGCGTGCGCATGTGGTCGAGCAGGCGACACACGTATTGCGCGATCAGCTCGGCCTTCAGCGTCCACGACGCGTTCGTGTAGCCGAACGACGACGCGAGATTCGGCACGCCGCTATACATCATTCCCTTGTACGACACGGTCTGCGACAGATCGACGGGGCGCCCGTCGACCGTCACGGCCGCGCCGCCCAGCATCTTCAGCTTGAGGCCCGTCGCGGTGACGATCACGTCCGCGTCGAGGCGCTGGCCGCTCTTCAGGCGCAGGCCGGTCGGCGTGAAGCGCTCGATCTCGTCGGTGACGATCGACGCGCTGCCCGAGCGGATCGCCTTGAAGAGATCGCCGTTCGGCACGAGGCAGACGCGCTGGTCCCACGGCTTGTAGCGCGGCGTCAGATGCTTGTTGACGTCGAACTGCGGGCCGAGCTGCTTGCCCGCCGCGCGGATGATGAACTTCTTCGTCGCATCCGGCCGGCGGCGCGCGAGGCTGTAGAAGTACATCGTCAGCAGTACGTTCTTCAGCCGCACGAGCCGGTGCGCGAGCCCCGACGGCAGCCATCGGCGCAGCGCGTTCGCGATCGCGTCGCGCGCGGGCAGCGACACGATGTAGGTCGGCGAGCGCTGCAGCATCGTCACGTGGCGCGCGTCGCCCGCCATCGACGGCACGAGCGTGACCGCAGTCGCGCCGCTGCCGATCACGACGACGCGCTTGTCCTTGTAGTCGAGATCGCCCGGCCAGCGCTGCGGATGGACGACGCGGCCCTGGTACGCATCCATGTTGGGCCAGGTCGGCGCGTGGCCTTCGTCATAGTCGTAGTAGCCGCTGCACATGTAGAGGAAGCGGCACGTGTAGACGGCTTCTTCGTGATGCGCGTCGCTCGTGCGCTGCACGCGCACGGTCCAGCGCGCGCTCGTCGAATCCCAGCTTGCGGCCGTCACCTTGTGGTTGAAGCGGATCGTCTTGTCGATGCCGAACGCGCGCGCGGTGTCCCGGATGTAGTCGAGGATCGTCTGGCCGTCCGAGATCGCCTTGTCGCTGTGCCACGGCCGAAAACTGAAGCCGAGCGTGAACATGTCGGAATCCGAACGGACGCCGGGGTAGCGGAACAGATCCCACGTGCCGCCCATCGTCGCGCGGCTTTCGAGGATCGCGAACTTCGCGTCCGGACAGCGCTCGCGCAGGTAGTACGCGGCGCCGACGCCGGACAGCCCGGCGCCGACGATCAGCACGTCGAAGTCGGTCGCGGCGCGGGCGTCGCCGCCCGTCGCCGCATGCGGCGCGCGATCGTTCAGCGAGCGGGCGGCGTTCCAGTTTGTCGTCGAGCTCATGCGGGATCCTTGCTGATGGAGGAAGGGGGGGCGGGCTGCGCCGCGCCGTGCTGGCGCGCGAGGTTGCGTTCGCGCGACTTGCGAACGAAGCGCAGCACGAAGACCTGGTATGCGGAGCCGAACAGGCGCGCGAGCTTGTCGATGCGGCGCGCGTCGGCGCCGACGAGCACGCGCCGCGCGTTGCGCTCGACGCCCGCGATGATCTGGCGTGCGGCCGATTCGGGCGTCGTCACGTTGATGAGCCGGTTCGCCGCGCGGCGATGCGTTTCGATGTCCTGACCGGTCAGCGTCGCGATGCTCGAATCGATCCGCGACGCGGTCGCGATGTTGGTCGCGACGCCGCCCGGATGCACGCAGGTCACGCCGACGGGCGCGCCTTCGAGCTCGAGCTCCATCCTGAGCGCTTCGGTGAAGCCGCGCACGGCGAACTTCGTCGCGTTGTACGCGCTTTGCGTCGGCATCGCGACGAGGCCGAACAGGCTCGACGTGTTGATCACGTGGCCGTCGCCCGATTCGCGCAGATACGGCAGGAACGCCTGGGCGCCGTGCACGACGCCCCAGAAGTTGATCCCCATGATCCATTCGAAATCTTCGATCCGCGCCGTCTCGGCGGGCGCCGCGAGCGACACGCCCGCGTTGTTGAAGACCAGGTTGACCTTGCCGTGCGCTTCACGCGTCGCGCGCGCCCAGTCGAACACCGCATCGCGCGACGACACGTCGAGCCGTTGCGACGTGATCTTCACGCCGTGCGCCGCGCAGAACGCGACGGTCTGCGCGAGGCCGCTTTCGTTGATGTCGCTGAGCGCGAGATGGCAGCCGCGCCGCGCCAGCTCGACGGCCAGGCTGCGTCCCATGCCGGAACCCGCGCCGGTGATTGCCGCCACCTTGCCTGAAAAATGCTTCATCGGACGGCCCTCCCTATGGGTGTCTCCATTTGACTTGTGTCAGCTTTTAATGTGGTGTTGGTCGTCACCACTTTAATTTTGACATTGACTGATGTCAAATAGCGAAATGGAGAACATACTCGAACTCGACAAGAGGGGCCGTCCCTACGGCGGAGTTTCGCCCGAGGCGCGGGCGGCAGAGCGCCGCGACGCGCTGATTCGTGCGGGCACGCGCATCTTCGGGACGGTCGGCTTTCGCAAGGCGACCGTGCGCGCGATCTGCCAGGAGGCGAAGCTCAACGACCGCTATTTCTACGCGGCGTTCGACGGCGCCGGTGAATTGCTGCGCTGCACCTACCAGCATCATGCGGAGCGGTTGCGCGCGTCGGTGAAGCAGGCGATCGACGCGCTCGACGACGCGCACGACGGGCTCGACGCGCGGATCGACGCGGGGCTCGCCGCATTCTTCGCATTCCTGCGCGACACCTGCGCGGCGCGCGTGCTGCTGCTCGAAGTGATGGGCGTGAGTGCCGGGACCGATGCGACCTACCAGCGGAATCTGCTCGAGTTCGGCAAGATGATCGTTTCGCTCGTCGGACCGGTGAGCGAGGACGCCGACGAGCGCGCGGACCAGCGGATCATCGGGCTCGCGCTCGTCGGCGCGATGACGAACGTCGGGGCGGCGTGGCTGCTGACCGGCTATCGCGATCCCGAGGAGAAGATGGTGCGCAATTGCCGGCAGGTGCTGCTCGGCACGTTGCCGTTTCTCGCGAAGTGGTGAGCGCGCTGGACGAAGCGCGTCTCGCGAGCGTCGCAAGAACGTCGGGACGGCGCATTGCTGCGGCGCGCGTGCGGCGTTTGCTTGCTTCGATGCGCGTTCGCGATTGACCGGCTTCGACCATCGATTGCAGGCGGGCGCGCCGATGCCGTCGCGGCAACGGACGCCGCGGCGGCACGGGCGAACGGGCGAACCGACAAACAGGCGCGACTTCGCGGCGCTCCGCCCGTCGCCGCATGCGCGGCGGTGCGGAGCGCTCGAACGCTTCGACCTTTCCTCACGCTGGCCCGCCAGCGTCGCCGCTCCGGGCCGCTGATCGCTTACCTCACCAAAATCCCGCTGACAACTCAAACCACGCACGGCGCCTGCGCCCGCGCCACTTTCGTTCCCCGGTCGATTCGACGCACTGGCATTCGCGGTCCGCGCACGTTATGTTCTCGTCCGACGAATGGACGGACTTGTCCGTCCGATCGAACCGGCCGGCGAGCCGGACCGGCCGCGCCGGCAACGGCGGCGGCTTCTCATCCCATCACCCGAGGTACGTTCGTGGACATCTTGCGCAGCTTGTGTGGCATCGTGGTATTGCTCGGCGTCGGTTATGCGCTGTCGATCAACAGGCGGGCGATCAGCACCCGCACGGTCGTCACGGCGCTCGCGACGCAGCTCGTGATCGGCGCGCTCGTGCTGTTCGTGCCGATCGGCCGCAACGCGCTCGCGGCGACCGCGCACGCCGTCAACAGCGTGCTCGAGATGGGCCAGCACGGCGTCGCGTTCCTGTTCGCCGGCCTCGTCGGCGACAAGATGTTCGCGCTCTTCGGCGACGGCGGCTTCGCGTTCGCGCTGCGCGTGCTGCCGATGATCGTGTTCGTCACGTCGCTGATCGCGGTGCTGTACTACATCGGCGTGATGAAGTGGCTGATCGCGATCGTCGGCACCGCGATGGCGAAGCTGCTCGGCGTGAGCCGCATCGAAGCGTGTTCGGCCGTCGCGACGATCTTCCTAGGCCAGAGCGAAATGCCCGCGTTCGTGAAGCCGTTCATCCGGCGGATGAACGGAACCGAAGTGTTCGCGGTGATGTCGAGCGGCATGGCGTCGGTCGCGGGCTCGGTGCTCGCCGGCTATGCGGGGCTCGGCGTGAAGATGGAGTACCTGCTCGCTGCGTCGTTCATGGCGATCCCGGGCGGCCTTTTGTTCGGAAAGATGCTGTGCCCGACGACGGAGCCTTCCCGCGTCGTCGTCGAATCGCTCGAGTTCGACGAGAAGCGCGCGGCGAACGTGATCGAGGCGGCGGCGTCCGGCGCGGGCGTCGGGATGCGGATCGCCGTGAACGTCGGTACGATGCTGATCGCGTTCATCGGGCTGATTGCACTCTTGAACGCGATGGTCGGTCTCGTTGCCGGCTGGCTCGGCTTTGCCGGCGTCACGCTGCAATCGTTGCTCGGCGCGCTGTTCTCGCCGCTCGCGTGGCTGATCGGCGTGCCGTGGCGGGATGCGTCGGTGGCCGGCAGCTTCATCGGCCAGAAGCTGATCCTGAACGAGTTCGTCGCGTACGGCGCGCTGTCGCCTTATCTGAAGGACGCGGCGCAGGTCGCCGCAGCCGGGCTGCCCGTGCTCGCGCCGAAGACGATCGCGATCGTGTCGTTCGCGCTGTGCGGCTTCGCGAACTTCTCGTCGATCGCGATCCTGACGGGCGGCTTCACCGCGGTCGAGCCGGATCTGCGTTCCCACGTCGCGCGCTACGGGTTGCGCGCGCTCGCGGCCGCGACGCTGTCGAACCTGATGAGCGCGACGATCGCCGGCCTGTTCCTGTCCCTTTCCTGAACGAGGTGCTCGCATGGAGCTTTCGCTGAATCGCAACCAGTTGACCGAGGCGGCGCTGAAGGCGCTGCATCTGATCGACCTTACGTCGCTCAACGACGACGACACCGACGAGAAGATTGCCGCGCTAGCCGTGTCGGCCGACACGCCGGTCGGCACGCCCGCCGCGCTATGCGTGTATCCGCGCTTCGTCGGCATCGCGCACGCGGCGCTCGCTGCGCGCGGGCTCGTGCTGCCGGTGGCGACCGTCACGAATTTTCCGCACGGCGCGGCCGATCCTGACGCGGCCGCGCGCGAGACGGCCGACGCGGTCGCGCTCGGCGCGGACGAAATCGACGTCGTGTTCCCATATCGCGCGCTGCTTGCGGGCGACGAGCGGGTCGGGCGCGAGCTCGTCGCGCAATGCCGCGCGGCGGCGGGCGGCCTGTGCCTGAAGGTGATCCTCGAGACGGGCGAACTGCGTGGCCCGGCGGCGATCCGCAAGGCGAGCGAGATCGCGATCGAGGCGGGCGCGGATTTTCTGAAGACGTCGACGGGCAAGGTCGCGGTGAATGCGACGCTCGACGCGGCGGTCGTGATGCTCGCGACGATCCGCGAAAGCGGGCGCGCGATCGGCTTCAAGGCGGCGGGCGGCGTGCGCACCGCGCAGGATGCGGCGCAGTATCTGTCGCTCGCCGAGCGCGAACTCGGGGCCGGCTATCTGACGAGCGCGACGTTCCGCTTCGGCGCGTCGGGGCTGCTCGGCAATCTGCTCGAGACGCTCGGGCATCGAGCGGGGGCGACGCGGGGCGCATATTGAGCGACGCGCGGCGGCACGTGCCGCCGCGAGCGGCCGCTTCGCGCGCTGACAAAGTTAGTGAACCGGCGCATAGCCGAGCTTCTCGACGCCATACGTCTCCATCCAATCTTCGCGATCGTCAAATCCCATCGCCTTGGCAAGATGGTCGGCCATGTCTTCCAGTGTCGGCGTCACCGGCGAATCGTAGTAGCCGAGCGGTGCTTCCGCTTTCGGCGTCAAGATGGCGTAGAGCATATCGACCCCCTGTCTATAAGCCTTCTTAACGACCGCAAGCATTGCTTTCTTAACAGGAAAATTCCCGGTTAGAGTGATATGCCAAATCTCCCGGCTGTCTGGCGATATGCGTCGATTCGCTGCCCCTCGAGCTCGACATGTCGAGCCGCCGCCGTGCGCCGTGTCGAACCGTACGCTTGCCGGAATCCGCAGGCGCTGGAGCGATTCGCTCGGAGCTTCGCCGCCTCGTGCCGATTTGGGGGTGTATACCCCCGATAACGTGAAGCTCGAACTCGATCGGGACCGCGGACAGAAAGCGCTGGCCAAGGCCGCAATGCGCGTCATGCCGACCAAGCGCTTCCATAGCCGTACCGATGCGATCGCGTTCGCCATCAGGAATCCGTAGCATCTCGTCAGCAAACCGTCCGGCGATGCGGCCAGGACGCTTGGGTATGTCGTGCACGACGCGGGCGAGGCTCGACAATCGCGTCCGTTCGTCGAATATGAAGTGTCCGTGCAGCCAGATCCTCGATCCATTTCATCGCGGGCCCGTGTCGTCGCAATCGATCGAGCCTTCGCGGTGCGTCAGGACTTCGTGTGCGGATTGCGCGTCCGTGATAGCGTCCCTCTTCATGAGATTTCCGCCCGGTCGTTTGGTCTCGGCGAGGGCTTGACCGGTGGGGCGCATAGCGGGACATGTTGCTATTCGGGATGTATTTGTGTTTTTGAAAATCGAACATTTACGCAATCTATGACCTTTCTTCCGCAGGAATTCATCCGCAAGGTACGCGACCGCAAGCCACTCGACGCAGCCGACGTCGAGCGTTTCGTGCGCGGGGTGACGACGGGCGACGTGACCGAAGGGCAGATCGCAGCGTTCGCGATGGCGGTCTATTTCAACGAGCTGCCGCTGTCCGCGCGGATTGCGCTGACACTCGCGCAGCGCGATTCCGGCGACGTGCTCGACTGGCGCGGCGAGCGCCTGAGCGGCCCCGTCGTCGACAAGCATTCGACGGGCGGCGTCGGCGATCTGACGTCGCTCCTGATCGGGCCGATGGTCGCCGCGTGCGGCGGCTACGTGCCGATGATCTCGGGCCGCGGGCTCGGCCACACGGGCGGCACGCTCGACAAGCTCGAAGCGATTCCGGGCTACGACGTCGCGCCGTCCGTCGACATGCTGCGCCGCGTCGTGCGCGACGCCGGCGTCGCGATCGTCGGCCAGACCGCGCAGCTCGCGCCCGCCGACAAGCGGATTTACGCGGTGCGCGACGTGACGGCGACCGTCGAGTCGATCTCGCTGATCACCGCGTCGATCCTGTCGAAGAAGCTCGCGGCGGGCATCGACGCGCTCGCGATGGACGTAAAGGTCGGCTCCGGCGCGTTCATGCCGACCGTCGAGAAGTCGGCCGAGCTCGCGCGCAGCATCGTCGATGTCGGCAACGGCGCGGGGGTGAAGACGGCCGCGATGCTGACCGACATGAACCAGGCGCTCGCGCCGTGCGCGGGCAACGCGATCGAGGTGCGCTGCGCGATCGACTTTCTGACGGGCGCGGCGCGCCCCGCGCGGCTGCACGAGGTCAGCTTCGCGCTGGCGTCGCAGATGCTGACGATGGGCGGCCTCGCCGCGAACGCGGACGACGCGCGCCGGCAACTGCGCGCCTCGCTCGAATCGGGCGCGGCCACCGAGCGCTTCGCGCGGATGGTCGCGGCGCTCGGCGGGCCGGCGGATCTGATCGAGCAGCCCGATCGGCATCTGCCGCGCGCGGCGGTCGTCGTGCCCGTTCCCGCCGAGCGCGCCGGCTGGATCGAGCGGATCGACGCGCGCGCGCTCGGGCTCGCGGTCGTCGGCTTGGGCGGCGGGCGCGCGAAGATCGGCGACGCGCTCGATTACGCGGTCGGGCTGTCCGCGCTCGCCGGGCTGGGCGCGCGCATCGATGCGGGGCAGCCGCTCGCGCTCGTGCACGCGCGCGACGTCGATGCGGCAAAGCGGGCCGCCGACGCCGTGCGGCGTGCCTATCGGATCGGCGCGGAGCAGCCGGCGGAGACGCGCGTCGTCTATGCGGTGATCGACTGAGCGGGCGTGCCGGACGCATCGGGCGCGTCGAAGGCATCGGATGCAACCGGCGCCGAGACGCGTGAGCGCGCGACGTCGATCCCGCCGCCGCCCGGATCGCACCGTGCGGAGCCGCGGCGCAGCTTGCGGCATCCGCGACGTGGTCGACGGACTTTGCGACGCGCGACGCTCGCTCAAGGCTCAAGGCTTATCGCTCATCGCTCATCGCTCGACAATCGAGGCCCGACACGCAATCGCAGCACAAGAACCGAATCACGGAACATCGAATCAACGAACGAGGGAACACGACATGACGCACAACGCATTGATCGAAGCCGCAAAGGCTGCGCGCGAAAAGGCCTACGCGCCGTATTCGAACTTCAAGGTCGGCGCGGCGCTCGCAACGAAGGACGGCAAGGTCTTCCACGGCTGCAACGTCGAGAACGCGTCGTACGGGCTGTGCAATTGTGCGGAGCGCACCGCGTTGTTCTCGGCGCTCGCGGCCGGCTATCGGCCGGGCGAGTTCGCGACGATCGCGGTCGTCGGCGAGACGGACGGGCCGATCGCGCCGTGCGGCGCGTGCCGGCAGGTGATGATCGAGCTCGGCAAGCCGATGCTCGAGGTCGTGCTGACGAACATGAAGGGCGACGTGCGCGTGACGAATGCGGGCGACTTGCTGCCTGACGCGTTCTATCTGGCGTGACGCGCGGCTCGGCGTCGACGGGGCGGGGCGTGCGCGATTCGTCGCGCCGCGCCGCGTTCCGCGCGATTTCCGCGTTTTTTCGCTTTTCCTCGCAGATTTCGTCGGCTTCCCGCGTGTCCGGGCTCGGGCGGCAGGCCGCCGAAACCGGCGAGAGCCGGATCTTTCCGTGCTGCATCGCCCGCCGCCGATCGCGCTGCCGCGCCGCTTTGCATTCGTCTGTCATGTTCCCTTCATTGACGCGCATCAAGGTCCGTGCCGCGCAATGCGCGATGCTGGATCGCATGCGCCGCCGTGCGCGTTTTTTCGCTGCGGCGGCCGCTTATCGAAACCGGTCGGCGAGGAGACGACGATGAAATCCGATGCTGCGCTCAAGCAAGATGTCGAACAGGAACTGTATTGGGATCCGTCGCTGGATGCGCGGCAGATCGACGTGTCGGTGCACGACCGCATCGTGACGCTGCGGGGCTTCGTGCCGAGCTGGGCGCAGAAGTACGCGGCACAGAAGGCTGCGCAGCGCATCGCCGGCGCGCGGGCGCTTGTGCTCGAGTTGAAGGTGCTGCCGAACGAATCGCCGCGTGACGATGAAGTGCTCGCCGCCGCGATCGTGTCGGCGCTCGCGTGGCAGGAAGGGCTGGCGGGGCAGGAGATTCACGTCGACGTCGACGAGGGCTGCGTGACGCTCACGGGCGAAGTCGAGTTCGGCTATCAGCGGCAGGCGGCCGAAACGGTCGTGAGCCGGATGCGGGGCGTGATTGGCGTCGTCAACCGGATCGACGTGCACTTGCACGACGCGAGCGAAGCCGTGCGCGAGCGCGTTGCGGATGCGCTCGCGCGGCGCGCGCAGCGCGAGGCCACGCATATCGACGTCGACGAGCGCGACGGCGTCGTCACGCTGTCCGGCATCGTCGATTCGCTCGTCGAGCGGCGCGCGGCGTGCGGCGCAGCATGGTCGGTCAAGGGCGTGCGCGAGGTCGTCGATCATCTGACCGTCGCGTAGGCGCGGGCCGTGCGAGCGGCGCTTGCGCGTCGCCCGCGCGGCGTTCGACACTGACTGGCGGCAAGCGGCAAGCGGCAAGCGGCAAGCGGCAAGCGGCAAGCGGCAAGCGGCAAGCGGCAAGCGGCAAGCGGCAAGCGGCAAGCGGCAAGCGGCAAGCGGCAAGCGGCAAGCGGCAAGCGGCAAGCGGCAAGCGGCAAGCGGCAAGCGGCAAGCGGCAAGCGGCCAGCGGCCAGCGGCCAGCGGCCAGCGGCCAACGGCCAACGGCCAACGGCCAACGGCCAACGGCCAACGGCCAACGGCCAACGGCCAACGGCCAACGGCCAACGGCCGTGCCGTGGACACGCGCCGATGCGGACAGTTCGACGCCAACTCGAACAGGTGCGGCGCACGACCTCCGTAGCCGCGCTCGATCTTCTGGTTTCCTTTCCGTTGTGAACCTTTTTGCACGATGACCGAAATCGTCACCATCACGCCGAATCCCGCCGTCGACGTCGCGACGTCCGTCGACCGCGTGACCGATACCCGCAAGCTGCGCTGCGGACCCGCGCGGCGCGACCCGGGTGGCGGCGGGATCAACGTCGCGCGCGTGCTGACGCGCCTCGGCGCCGATTGCACGGCGCTCTATCTCGCGGGCGGCGATACCGGTCGCGCGCTGCGCGGGCTGCTAGCCGACGAGCGGGTGCGCGCGAGCTGCATCGACGTCATCGACGAGACGCGAGAAAACTTCTCGGTGCTCGAAACGTCGACAGGGCGCGAGTACCGCTTCGTGCTGCCGGGGCCGACGCTCGCGCCCGACGAATGGCCGCGCTGCCTCGATGCGCTCGCGCGGCTCGCCGACGCGTCGCGCTTTCTGGTGATGAGCGGCAGCCTGCCGCCCGGGATGCCGGACGATTGCTACGGCCGTCTCGCGCGGCTCGCGAACGCGCGCGGCGTGCGGACGGTCGTCGATACGTCGGGACCGGCGCTCGCGGCGGCGCTCGAAGCGGGCGTTTATCTGGTCAAGCCGAGCCTCGGCGAGTTGCGCGCGCTGACGGGGCTGCCGCTCGGCGACGACGCCGAGCGCCTCGCGGCAGCGCGCGCGATCGTCGACAGCGGTCGCGCGCGGATCGTCGCGCTGACGCTCGGCGACGCCGGCGCGCTCATCGCATCGCGCGACGACGCGGTGCGGCTGCCGGGCGTGCGCGTTGCGGTGCGCAGCGCGATCGGTGCGGGCGACAGCTTCGTCGCGGGGCTCGTCGACGCGCTCAATCGCGGCGCGAGCGTCGCCGATGCGTCGCGCTACGCGCTCGCAGCCGCGTCGGCGTCGCTGCTGAGCGCGGGCACCGCGTTGTGCACGAGGGAAGACGTCGAGCGGATCTATCGGGAATTGCCGGGGACGGTCGAGGCGTGACGCCTGCGCGCCCGGCGCCCTTTCGGCATCCTCGTCGTGGACCGCATCTTGCGATTCGGCTCCGCGCCCGATTCCGCCGGTCACGCGCATGCGGTTGCTCGCGTGGGCGCCAGCGGGCCGGTCGGCAACGTGCTGCGCAGCCTGCGGAGATGCCGTGTCGGTTGCACCGGGCGATCGCTCGTGTGTTCGTTCGAAAGCCCGGAAGCGTTCGATCGCCGAGACGCGGCCGGCGCGGTCGCATGACACGTGACGCGCAGCGCAGCGCGTCACGCGATGCGGATCAGGCGGACGATCCGCGCATTCCGCTCCGGAATGATGCGCATCGGACCGGAGGGCGGCCCGAAGAACCGCCCAACCGGTCCACGCGCTCAGACATGCAGGACCGACGCCGCATCCCGCGCGATCACCTGTTCCTCGTCGGTCGGCACGACGAGCACCGCGATGCGGCTCGCGTCGCGGCTGACGATCTCCGCGTTGTGCGCGTTCGCGTCGGCATCGAGCTCGACGCCGAGCCAGCGCAGCCGCTCGCACACCGCGGCGCGCGTTTCGGGCTGATGCTCGCCGATGCCCGCGGTGAACACGAGCGCGTCGAGGCCGCCGAGCGTCGCCGCAAGCCGCGCGGTCTCGCCGGCGATCCGGAACGCGAACAGCTCGAGCGCGTCGCGCGCGCCGTCCGAACGATCGGCGAGCAGCACGCGCGCGTCGCCGCTCACGCCGGACACGCCGAGCAGGCCGGAGCGGTGATACAGCATCTGCTCGACCGCATCGACCGAATAGCCGAGCATCTTTTGAAGGTGCAGCACGACGCCTGCGTCGAGCGCGCCGCAGCGCGTCGCCATCGGAATCCCGTCGAGCGTCGAGAAGCCCATGCTCGTGTCGCGGCTCACGCCGGCGTCGAGCGCGCAGAGGCTCGCGCCGCTGCCGAGGTGCGCGGCGACGATCTTGCCGCGCGCGAGCGCCGGATGCCGCTCGCGCAGCCGTCCGGCGACGTATCGGTAAGACAGCCCATGAAAACCGTAGCGCTTGACGCCTTCGTCGAACAGCGCGCGCGGCAGTGCGAAGCGCCGCACGAGATCGGACTGCGTCCGATGGAACGCGGTGTCGAACGACGCGACCTGCGGCAGATGCGGACGCAGATGGCGCAGCGCGCGAATCAAACGCACGCTCTGCGGCTGATGCAGCGGCGCGAGCGGCACGAGCGCGGTAATCGCGTCGAGCGTACGATCGTCGAGGGCGACCGGCCCGTCGAATACGTCGCCGCCATGCACGACGCGATGGCCGACCGATACCAGTTCGTGCAGCGACAGATGCGACGCGATCCAGTTGAGTGCTTCGTCGAGCACTTCGTGCAGGTCGTCGGTGACGGGCGCGGCGAGCGGAACGGTGCGTGCGTCGCCGCCGTTCGAGTATTCGAACTGCAACGGCGTCCGGTTGAAGTCGATCTTGCCGCGTCCGAGCGGCGCGGGCTCGCCGTTCGCGACGCTGTAGAGGCCGATCTTCAGCGTCGACGAACCGGCGTTGAACGTCAGCAGCAGCGGCTCGCTCATGGTGCGAGCGCGCCGCTGCGCGTCCTCTCGGCGACGAGCTTCGCGAGCGCGGCGGACGCGATCCGCACGCGCAGGCTGTCCGCGCGGCTCGTCAGGATGATGGGCAGCCGCGCGCCGAGCACGAGGCCCGCGCCGTCGGCGCCCGCGAAGTACATCAGCTGCTTCGCGAGCATGTTGCCCGCTTCGAGATCGGGCACGAGCAGGATGTCGGCCTGGCCCGCGACGGGCGATGTGATGCCCTTCGACTGCGCGGCGATCGCGCTCACGGCGTTGTCGAACGCGAGCGGCCCGTCGACGATCGCGCCCGAGATCTGCCCGCGCGCGGCCATTACGGTGAGCGCGGCCGCGTCGAGCGTCGAAGGCATCTTCGGGTTGACGGTCTCGACCGCCGCGAGCACCGCAACGTGCGGCCGCTCGATGCCGAGCAGGTGCAGCAGGTCGACCGCGTTCTGGCAGATATCGCGCTTCTGTTCGAGCGTCGGCGCGATGTTGATCGCCGCGTCGGTGATGAGGAGCGGCTTCGGATACGCGGGCACGTCCATCGCGTAGACGTGGCTGATGCGCCGCTCGGTGCGCAGCAGCGACGCCGGGCCGACGACCGCGGCGAGCAGCTCGTCGGTATGCAGGCTGCCCTTCATCAGCGCGGCGACCTGGCCCATGCCGCCCAGCTCGACCGCGCGCGCGGCGGCCGCATGGCTGTGTTCGACCGCTTCGATCGACACGCCCGCGAGATTCACGCCGGCCGCTTCGGCCGCCGCGCGGATCTTCGCTTCGGGGCCGATCAGGATCGGATCGATCAGGTGCTCGTCGCGCGCGTCGATCGCCGCGCGGATCGCGTCCGGCGAGCACGGATGGACGACCGCGGTGCGCAGCGGCGGCTGCTCGCGCGCGTCGCGCACGAACGTCTCGTAGCGGTCGTGGCGGCGCACCGCGACGTCCGGCGCCGGCGCGCGTTCCCACGCGATCGGCTTGTCGGGCGCGATCACGGTCGCGGTGCCGCGCAGCACGACCTGGCCGTCCTGGTTCGTGCAGCGCGTGTCGAGCAGCACGATCCGCTTCTCCGGATGCTTCTCCTTGACGGTCACGGTCGCCGTGACCGTGTCGCCCGGGGCGACCGGATGCCGGAACTCGAGCGTCTGTTCGAGATAGATCGTGCCCGGCCCCGGCAGCTTCGTGCCGAGCACCGCGGACACGAGCGCGCCCGTCCACATCCCGTGAACGACGACGTGGCCGAACAGGTCGTGCGCGGCGAACGCCGCGTCGAGGTGCGCTGGATTGACGTCGCCGGACATCGCGGCGAACAGGTCGATGTCGTCGCGCGACGCGGCGCGCACGACTGACGCGCTGTCGCCGATCGCGAGCGATTCGAACGGCCGGTTCTGCAGGATTTCGCGCTCCACGCGGCGCTCCTTATTTCTGGAACACGTAGGTGCCCGGCGCGTCGCCGAGCGTTTCCGCGCCGGGCTTGCCGAGCCGCGGCGGTGCGACGCGCTGCGCGCTCGAATGCTCGGCGAGCCACGCATGCCACGCGGGCCACCACGAGCCTTTGCAATCGGTCGCGCCGGCGAGCCATTCGTCGGGCGAGATGCTCGGCGCTTCGGCGGTCGTGACCTTCATCCGGTAATGGCGCTTCGGATGGTCGGGCTCGCTGACGATGCCCGCGTTGTGGCCGCCCGCCGTCAGCACGAACGTCACGTCGCTGTCGGTCAGATAGTGGATCTTGTAAACCGAGCGCCACGGCGCGATGTGATCGTGCTCGGTGCCGACGACGAAGAACGGCGCGTGGATATTGTGCACCGACACCGTCTGCCCGTCGATCACGTAGCGGTTCGTCGCGAGATCGTTGTCGAGGAACAAGTGGCGCAGATACTCGGAATGCATCCGGTACGGCATTCGCGTCGAGTCGGCGTTCCACGCCATCAGGTCGATCATCGGCGTGCGTTCGCCGAGCAGGTAGTCGTGGATCATGCGCGACCAGATCAAGTCGTTCGACATCAGCAACTGGAACGATCCCGCCATCTGGTGCGCGCCGAGAAACCCGCGCTCCCACATCATGCTTTCGAGGAAGTAGATCTCGCTTTCGTCGATGAAGAGCTGCAGCTCGCCCGGCTCGGTGAAGTCCGTTTGCGCGGCGAGCAGCGTGATCGACGCGAAGCGCTCGTCGCCCGCGTTCGCCATCGCCGCGGCCGCGATCGACAGCAGCGTGCCGCCGAGACAGTAGCCGGCCGCATGGATCTTCGCGCCGGGCGCGATCTTGCCGATCGTGTCGAGCGCATCCATCACGCCGAGCCGGCGGTAGTCGTCGAGGCTCAGATCGCGGTCGCTCGCGGCGACGTTGCGCCACGAGACGCAGAACACCGTGTGCCCCTCGCCGACCAGATAGCGGATGAGCGAGTTGTGCGGCGACAGATCGAGAATGTAGTACTTCATGATCCACGCGGGCACGATGAGGACCGGCTCCGCGTAGACGTCGGGCGTTGCCGGGCCGTATTGCAGCAGTTCGATCAGATGATTGCGGAACACGACGCGGCCGGGCGCCGTCGCGACGTCCTTGCCGACCTGGAAGCGCTCGACGCCCGCGGGCGGCAGCTTCGTCATCAGGCGCCGGACGTCGTCCAGATAATTCCACACGCCCTGCGCGAGGTTCGTGCCGCACGACAGCACGGTGCGCTGCGCGACCTCCGGATTCGTCGCGACGTAGTTCGCCGGCGCGAACGTGTCGAGCATCTGCCGCGCGGAGAACGCGACGACGTCCTCGTGGTGGCGCGACACGCCGGGCACTTCGTGGGTCGCCGCGCGCCACCATTGCTCGGCGAGCAGGAACGCCTGGTGCCAGAAGCGGTACGGCTCGAGCTGCCACACGTTCGCGCGGAAGCGCCGGTCGCCGGGCGACGGCTGCGCGAGCGCCGCGGGCGTGCGCCCGGTCGTCGCTTCGAACAGGTACTCGGTGAGCAGCGCGGCATGCTTCATCGCGAGCGACGCGAGCTCGGCGCGCTTGCCGGGCGCGGCCGCGAGGTGAATCAGCCAGTCGGACAGCGCGAGCTGCAGCGCGGCGGGAGACAGGCCGGACGTCAGCTTCGCGAGCGCGGCCTCCTTCGCGAAATCGAATACGCGGTACGGACTTTCCTGCTCGTACGACGCGGGCGGGTGGGCGGGCAGCGGCGCTGCGGGCGCGCCGGATTCAGGGGTATGGCGTGTATCCATCGGGCTTCCTTCGGCTGGCGCTACGCGGGCGACGACATGACGAACCGAGGCAGCCGGTGCGGCCGGCCGAGCGCGAAGCCGCGCGGCGGGCGCAGTCGCCCGCCGTGCGCTTCGACGGCATGCGTCGACGATCACTGACACGGCTACTGTAGCGACGCATAGATCTGCGGAATCTGATTTGCATCAATGGAAGCCGAGCGAATCGCGTAACGGCCGCGCAATCGTCGCGTATCGCATCGCGCACGGATTCATCTGGCGATTTCCCGTTTGTTGACCGAGATCAGCCGGCACGCCGCGTGCGCCGTTATGGTGAAGCCATCGACGGACAAGTCAGACGGGAGCGACGGTGACGGATCAGCATGCGACGAACGGCACGACTGCGGCGGAAGCGGCGCGCGACGGACGGGTCGTCGCGGTGCGCGGCGCGGTCGTCGACGTCGCGTTCGACGGCGGCGCGCTGCCCGCGCTGAACGACGCGCTCGTGATTCCGATCGACGGCGCGGCGCCGATTCTCGCCGAGGTGCACGCGCACCTGAGCGACGCCGCGGTGCGCGCGCTCGCGCTCGGCCCGACGGGCGGGCTCAAGCGCGGCGCCGCCGTGCGGGCGACGGGCGGGCCGATCCGCGTGCCGGTCGGCGACGCGGTGCTCGGCCGCCTGCTGACCGTGACGGGCGAGCCCGGCGACGACGGCGCGGCGCTCGCGCCCGACGCCGCGCGCCGGCCGATCCACCGCGGCGCGCCGCCGCTGTCCGAGCAGAAGAGCGCGACCGCGCTGTTCGCGACCGGCATCAAGGTGATCGACCTGCTCGCGCCGCTCGCGCAGGGCGGCAAGGCGGCGATGTTCGGCGGCGCGGGCGTCGGCAAGACGGTGCTCGTGATGGAGCTGATCCACGCGATGGTCGAGCGCTATCGCGGGATTTCGGTGTTCGCGGGCATTGGCGAGCGTTCGCGTGAAGGGCACGAGATGCTGCTCGACATGCGCGGCTCCGGCGTGCTCGCCCGCACGGTGCTCGTCTACGGGCAGATGAACGAGCCGCCCGGCGCGCGCTGGCGCGTGCCGCTCACCGCGCTCGCGATCGCCGAATATTTCCGCGACGAGCGCGCGCAAAACGTGCTGCTCCTGATGGACAACGTATTTCGCTTCGTGCAGGCGGGCGCCGAGGTGTCGGGGCTGCTCGGGCGGCTGCCGTCGCGGGTCGGCTACCAGCCGACGCTCGCGAGCGAGGTCGCCGCATTGCAGGAACGGATCGCGTCGGTCGAGGGCGCGGCGGTCACGGCGATCGAGGCCGTGTACGTGCCCGCCGACGATTTCACCGATCCGGCCGTCACCGCGATCGCCGCGCACGTCGACAGCATGGTCGTGCTGTCGCGCGCGATGGCGGCCGAAGGGATGTATCCGGCGATCGATCCGGTCGCGTCGTCGTCGATCCTGCTCGATCCGCTCGTCGTCGGCGACGAGCATGTCGAGGTCGCGATCGAGGTGCGCCGCGTGATCGAGCATTACCGTGAGCTGCAGGACGTGATCGCGCTGCTCGGCATCGACGAACTCGGCGCGGACGATCGGCGGATCGTCGGCCGCGCGCGCCGGCTGCAGCGCTTCCTGACGCAGCCGTTCGCGGTGACCGAGGCGTTCACGGGTCAAGCGGGCGCGTCGGTCGAGATCGCCGACACGATCGCCGGCTGCCGCGCGATCCTGCGCGGCGACTGCGACGACTGGCGCGAGAGCTCGCTATACATGGTCGGCACGCTCGGCGATGCGCGGCGCAAGGAAGAAGCGGCGCGCGAAGCCGACGCGCGGCGCGATGGCGCGGGCGGGGCGGGCGGCGGCGCATCGGCTGCGCGCGGCGGCGCGGCGGGCGAAACGCCGGGCGCTGCGCCGAGCGTCTCGAAAGACTCGCCGCAAAACGACCAAGCAGGGAACGCGTCGTCCATGAACGCGGACGGTGCGACGAACGCGACGAACGCGACGAACGCGACGAACGCGACGAATACGACGAATACGACGAATACGACGAACGCGGCCGCTCGTGCGCCCGAGCGCGATTCCGCTTCCACCGCGCCGCAGGGAGTGCCGCATGTCCGCTGAGCTGCGCCTCGCGATCGCGACGCCGGCGCGCGTGTGCATCGATGATCTGCCGATCGCGTCGCTGCGCGCCGAGGACGCGAGCGGCTCGTTCGGCATCCGCGCGGGCCACGTCGATTTCGTCACGCTGCTGCGTGCGTCGGTCGTGCGCTGGCGCACCGTCGACGGCGCAATGCACTACGCCGCGCTCGACGGCGGCGTGCTGCGCGTGACGCGCGGCGCGCGGATCGAGATCGCGTGCCGTGAGGCGGTGCTCGGCGAGTCGCTCGCCGAACTCGACGCGATCGTGCGCGGCGTGCGCGCGACGCAGCTCGACGAGAAACGTCGCGCGCGGGTCGACGAGACGCGGCTGCACGCGCAGGCGATGCGGCGGTTGCTCACGTATCTGCGGCCCGCGCATTCGAAGGACGGCATGCACGCGCCGCGCAAGCCGGAGACGCTCGAATGACGAAGCCGTCCGCGCCCGATGCGAAGCGCGACGGCGAGCCCGGCGCGCGGCGCGCGGCCCGATCCGGCGCGCAGCCGGCCGCGCGGCCCGACGCGCACGGCCCGGCAGCCGACCGCGTCGAGCAGGCGGCGCGCACGGCCGCGCGGCGTGCGGCGCGCGGCGCGCGCGATCCGGAGCCGTCGCTCGGCAGGCGTCTCGCGCAGATCGGCGTGCTCGGCTGGACGATCCTCGCGCCGACGCTCGCCGCGCTCGCGCTCGGCCGCTGGCTCGATCGCGTGTTCGCGTCGCGCGTGTTCTTCTCCGCGCCGCTCTTGATGCTCGGCGCGGCGCTCGGCTTCTGGCTCGCATGGCGCTGGATGAAAGGTCAACAGGACGGAGATCGCGATGAGTGAAATTTTGGAAACCGCGCGCGCGTCGCTCGACGGCATCGCCGTCGCGATCGGGCTCGCCGCCGGACTCGCGACGGGCGCGTGTCATTTCGTGTCGCTCGGCTGGAACAGCCGCCTGTTTGTCGAAGGCCGCGCGGGCGCGGCGCTCGTGCTGCAACTGGTGCGGATCGCGCTCACGGTCGCGGTGCTCGTCGTGCTCGCGCGCATCGGCGTCGACGCGCTCGTCGCCGGCTCGGCGGGGCTGTTCGTCGCGCGCGCGTTCGCGATCCGCTGGACGGGCGCATTGACGGGCGCGCGGCGATGAACGCGTCGCCGCTGTCGACCGTGCCGATGTTCTCGATCGGTCCCGTCGGTATCTCGGAGCCCGTGCTCGCGACGTGGGGGATCATGGCCGTGCTCGTCGCGCTCGCGCTCTTCGCGCGCAAGCGGCTGAGCGTCGACGCGCCGTCGCGGCTGCAGAGCGTGCTCGAGCTGTTCGTCGCGACGATCGACGCGCAGATCGTCGACACGATGCAGACGCCGCCCGCCCGCTACCGCGCGCTGATCGGCACGATCTTCGTGCTCGTGTTCTGCGCGAACAGCGCGTCGCTCGTGCCGGGCGTCGAGCCGCCGACCGCGCATCTCGAGACCGACGCCGCGCTCGCGCTCGTCGTGCTTGCCGCGACGCTCTACTACGGCGTGCGCGTGCGCGGCCTGCGCGGCTATCTCGCGACGTTCGCGGAGCCGACGTGGGTGATGATCCCGCTCAACGTCGTCGAGCAGCTGACGCGCACGTTCTCGCTGATCGTGCGTCTGTTCGGCAACGTGATGAGCGGCGTATTCGTGATCGGCATCGTGCTGTCGCTCGCCGGTCTGTTCGTGCCGATTCCGCTGATGGCGCTCGATCTGCTGACAGGCACCGTGCAGGCGTACATCTTCATGGTGCTGTCGATGGTGTTCATCGGCGCGGCCGTGTCGGGTGACGAAACTTCCGCGCCGCGGCGCGGGCAGGAGAACTCATGAACAATCTCATCGAAGTGGTCAGCATCGCGGCGGCCGCGCTCGCGGTGTCGTTCGGCGCGATCGGTCCCGCGCTCGCCGAAGGGCGCGCGGTCGGCGCGGCAATGGATGCGATCGCGCGGCAGCCCGATGCGTCCGGCACCGTGTCGCGCACGCTGTTCGTCGGGCTCGCGATGATCGAGACGATGGCGATCTACTGCCTCGTCGTCGCGCTGCTGCTGCTGTTCGCGAATCCGTTCGTCAAGTGACGAGGGGGCGGCGATGCGAATCGACTGGTCCACGCTCGCGTTGCAGGCGATCAACGTCGTCGTGCTCGTGTGGCTGCTGTCGCGCTTCCTGTTTCGTCCCGTCAGCGACATCATCGCGAAGCGCCAGGCCGCCGCGCGCAAGCTGATCGACGATGCGGCGCACGAGCGCGACGCCGCGCGCGCCGAGCACGAGCGCGCGCATGCCGAGCGCGCGTCGTTCGCCGCGGCGCGCGACGACGCATTGAAGGCAGCGCTCGCGCAGGCGGCCGCCGAGCGTGAGCGTTTGATCGAACAGGCGCGCGCCGATGCACAGGCGCTGCGCGACGCGGCGCGCGCGCAAGCGGAAGCCGACGCCGCGCAGCGTGCGAAGGAGCTCGACGCGCGCGCGACGCGCCTCGCGGTCGACATCGCGGCGAAGCTGCTCGCGCGCTTGCCCGACAGCGCGCGCGTCGCGGGCTTCGTCGACGGCGTCGCGGCGTCGCTCGCGCAACTGCCGGAAGACGTGCGCGCGGCGCTCGCCGCAGACGACGCGCAGGTCCAGCTCGTCGCACCGCGCGCATTGACCGCGCAGGAAGCAGCCGCGTGCCGCGCGGCGTTCGCGGCGAGCGTCGGACGACCGCTCGAGCCGGACGTGCGCGTCGATCCGGCGCTGATCGCCGGGCTCGAGTTCGAATCGAAATACGCGACCGTGCGCAACAGCTTGCGCCAGGATCTCGCGACCATCGAGGCGGCATTGCTGAGCGACGATGACGGCGGCCACTGATGCAACCGATGCGGCCTGGCTCACGCGTCGCCGCGATGCGCTCGCGCGGGTGGCGCTCGCGCCCGTCGCGCAGGCGGTCGGACGCGTCGAGCGCGTCGTGGACGGGATCGCGTTCGTGTCCGGGCTGCGGGACGCGATGCTCAACGAAGTGCTGCGTTTCGACGGCGGCGTCACGGGTTTCGCGCACACGCTCGACGAGGATCTGATCAGCGTCGTGCTGCTCGATCCGGACGCGAGCGTCGAAGCGCAGGCGGCCGTCATGCGTACGGGCGCGGTGCTCGAAGTGCCGGTCGGCCCGCAACTGCTCGGACGCGTCGTCGATCCGCTCGGCCGTCCGCTCGACGAAGGCCCGCCGCTCGGCACGACGGACACGCTGCCGATCGAGCGCCCCGCGCCTGCGATCATCGACCGCGATCTCGTCAGCGAGCCGCTCGACACCGGCGTGCTGATCGTCGACGCGCTCTTCACGATCGGACGCGGCCAGCGCGAGCTGATCATCGGCGATCGCGCGACGGGCAAGACGTCGCTCGCGATCGACGCGATCGTCAACCAGCGGCATTCGGACGTGATCTGCGTGTACGTCGCGATCGGCCAGCGCGCGAGCGCGGTGCGGCGCGTGATCGACGCGGTGCGCCGCTACGGCGCGCCCGAGCGCTGCATCTTCGTCGTCGCGCCGGCCGCGTCCGCGCCGGGGCTGCAATGGGTCGCGCCGTTCGCGGGCTTTTCGATCGCCGAGTATTTCCGGGATCGCGGGCAGCATGCGCTCGTCGTCGTCGACGACCTGACGAAGCACGCGGCGACGCACCGCGAGCTCGCGCTCCTCACGCGCGAGCCGCCCGGCCGCGAGGCATATCCAGGCGACATCTTCTACGTGCACGCGCGCCTGCTCGAACGCGCGGCGAAGCTGTCCGCGAAGCTCGGCGGCGGGTCGCTTTCCGCGCTGCCGATCGCGGAGACCGACGCGGGCAATCTCGCCGCGTACATTCCGACGAACCTGATCTCGATCACCGACGGGCAGATCGTGCTCGATTCGGCGCTGTTCGCCGCGAACCAGCGGCCGGCGGTCGACGTCGGCCTGAGCGTGAGCCGCGTCGGCGGCAAGGCGCAGCATCCGGCGCTGCGCAGCGCGTCGGGCCGCTTGCGGCTCGACTACGCGCAGTTTCTCGAGCTGGAGGCGTTCACGCGCTTCGGCGGGCTCACCGATGCGCGGCTGCGCGCGCAGATCACGCGCGGCGAGCGGATTCGCGCGTTGATCACGCAGCCGCGCTTCCGCGCGCTGCGAACGCTCGACGAAGTCGTGCTGCTGAAGGCGCTCGCGGCGGGTGCGCTCGATACGATGTCGACGGATCGCGTCGCGCCGCTGCGCGACCGGCTGCCGTCGTGGCTCGATGCGCGGATCGCGGCGCTGTCGCCGGCGGGCGCGCCGCCCCTCGACTGGCTCGCGGACGACGCGGCGCTCGCGACGCTCGCGGAGTCGATCGGCGAGCTGATCGAACGGATCACGGCCGATGCGACGGATCGCACGGCGGGACACATGCATGCGGAAGATGCGGCGGGCGACGTCGGCGGCGCGGTCGATCGCTCGCTCGATGGCGACGCCGGAACCGAAGCCGAAGGCGGCGCTGAAGCCAACGCCAACGCCAGCGTCAGCGCGAAAGCCAACGCGAAAGCCAAGCCCAAGCCCGAAGCCAAGCCCGAAGCCGAACCGGAGCGCAAGCGATGAGCGACAAGCTCGCCGCGATCGAAGCGCGCACCGACACCGCGCGTCAGTTGCAGACGGTGATTGGCGCGATGCAGGGCGTCGCCGCCGCGCGCGCGCACGAGGCGCAGCAGCGCTTGCCGGGGATCCGCGCATCGGCGGCGACGGTCGGCGCGGCGATCGGCGACGCGTTGTCGGCCGGCGCGCCTTCGCTCGAAGCCGCGGCCGCGCGACGCGGCGCGCCGCGCGCGCGGCTCGTCATCGTGCTGTGCAGCGAGCAGGGCTTCGTCGGTGCGTACAACGCGCAACTGATCGATTACGCGACGCGGCCCGATGCGGCGGCCGCGACGCGCGAATACATGATGGTCGGCACGCGCGGCGCGATGCTCGCCGAGGCTGGCGGCGTGCCGCTCGTCTGGAGCACGCCGATGGCGTCGCACGCGGACGACGTCGTGCACCTCGCGAACCGGATCACCGACGCGCTGTACGCGCATCTGACGGTGCGCGGCGCGCAGCCGGTATCGATCGTCCACGCGATGCCGGCTGCGGCGCAGCAGCTCGACATGGTCGAGCGCCGCCTGTTGCCGTTCGACTACGCGCGCTTCGATACCGAGCCGCGCGCACAGCCGCCGCTCGTGCATCTGCCACCCGCGACGCTGCTCGCGGAACTCGCGCAGGCATACGTGTTCGTCGAGCTGTGCGATGCGGCGATGCTCGCGTTCGCCGCGGAGAACGAGGCGCGCACGCGCGCGATGATCGCCGCGCGCGAATCGGTCGAACGCAAGCTCGGCGAGCTGTTGCAGGCCTACCGGATCGCGCGGCAGGACGAGATCACGGCGGACATCGTCGAATTGGCGGCGAGTGCGTTGTGAATGCGGTTGCCCCGAGCCTCGCGTCCCGCGCGCCGAGATGGCCGGTGTCCGTGGCCGAGAACGATGCATGCACGTGCGCGGTGAGCGCTGCGCCCGACGCGGGCGAGCGCATGCACGGCGAACGGCCGCACGTCCGCAGGATCGTGAGCCGCCGCGAGCGGCGGCGCGCGTCGACATCCCGAAAAGGGAGCGAATCGTCAATGAGACCGCGCGGCGTGCCGGGCGCGGTTGACGCACGTCAATGACCGGCGCGGCGCGTGATCGATACTCGATCGGTCATCGAACCAACCAGGAGCGACTGATGGCGCAATACATGAAGGCGGCGGTGGTGCACGCATTCGGCGAACCGCTTCGCATCGAGGAAGTTCTCGTGCCGACACCCGCACCGGGCCAGATTCTCGTGAACATCAAGGCATCGGGCGTGTGCCATACCGATCTGCACGCGGCCGACGGCGACTGGCCCGTCAAGCCGACGCTGCCGTTCATTCCGGGACATGAGGGCGTCGGCTTCGTCTCGGCGGTGGGCGGAGGCGTCAAGCACGTGAAGGAAGGCGATCGCGTCGGCGTGCCGTGGCTCTACACCGCATGCGGCCATTGCGAGTATTGCCAGACCGGCTGGGAGACGCTGTGCCACGAGCAGCAGAACACCGGCTATTCGGTGAACGGCAGCTACGCGGAGTACGTGGTCGCCGATCCGAACTACGTCGGCCATCTGCCGAGCAACGTCGCGTTCGACGAGATCGCGCCGATCCTGTGCGCGGGCGTGACCGTCTACAAGGGCATTCGCGTGACCGATACGCGCCCCGGCCAATGGATCGCGATTTCGGGGATCGGCGGGCTCGGGCACGTCGCGGTCCAGTATGCGAATGCGATGGGGCTGCACGTCGTGGCGGTCGACGTCGCGCCGGAGAAGCTCGAGCTTGCGCGCAAGCTCGGCGCGAAGTTCGTCGTCGACGCGTCGACGAGCGATCCCGCGGCGGTGATTCAGAAAGAGATCGGCGGCGTGCACGGCGTGCTCGTGACGGCCGTCTCGCGCGGCGCGTTCGCGCAGGCGCTCGGGATGGTGCGGCGCGGCGGGACGGTCGCGCTGAACGGACTGCCGCCCGGCGATTTTCCGCTGCCGATTTTTTCGACGGTGCTCAACGGGATCACGGTGCGCGGGTCGATCGTCGGCACGCGGCGCGATTTGCAGGAATCGCTCGATTTCGCGGCCGAAGGGCTCGTGCGCGCGCATATTCATCGCGACAGGCTCGAGAACATCAACGACATATTCGCGTCGCTGCGGGCCGGAAAGGTCGATGGGCGGATCGTGTTGACGGGGGAGTGATGCAAAGGAGCGCGGGCGGCGGGGCCGCCTGCGCTTGCCCGAGGCTCGAAAACGTGCGGCTGCTTCACCGCGGCTGACGTCGTCTTGCCGAAGTCGCGGATGACAGAACGCTAAGGAATGACTGGAAAACGTGATCAAAGAATCGAACGCAAATAATGAAGCGAGGGCGCCTGTTCATCGCTACCGGCTGCAGGTGCGCGAAGTGAACGGCGCATGTCGGACATATCAGCTCAGCTTGCGATCGCTCGACGATCGCTACACGCTGGAAATCCACGAAATGCTGGATTTTCCGGATGCGTATACCGGCGAGAGCACGCCGGTTCATTTGTCCAGACCCGTCAATCTCATCGTGTCGGCCGACGACTTCTATCGGTATCGGCGCGACTTTCGCTCCGAGCTGACCGAGTCGGTGGCGGCTGCGTTGAGAGCCGGCGAGGTCGTGAGAATGAGACAGTCGCCTTGTGATTATCCGGCCGGCGTTGCCGGGAATCCGTGGGTCAATCGGGTACGAGCGGACCTTCGAGCTTATCCCGGCGGCTATCCCCACTCTGCCGGCGACGACATGCAGGATCTGATTGGCGGATAGGTAGGAATTCGGTCCCGATGGGCGGCTTGGAACAGCCGCAGCCTGACTTGCATCAAGGGAATGCGGGAATGGTCGGATCGGTGCCTTCGAGGTGTGCCTCTGGGTGATGCTGCTTGACTAGCGCTTCGATTTCTTCGACCCGGTCGCGGTGCACGTCTATCATCATCAGCAATTCCCCATTTTCGACGGCGTCCTGGAAGTGTTTCAACCGGGTATTCGGCACGCTCACGCCGATCATCGTGCCGACCCACGCACCGAAGCCCGCTCCGGCGACGGCGAGCGCGACCACCGCGCCGCCCGCAATCGTCAGGCCGGCGGGCGGGAACACGATCGCGACCAGCCCGGCGAGCGCGCCGGTGACGCCGCCCGCGGCGGTTCCGCGGGCGAGCGCCGGCAACAGGTCGCTGCTTTGGGTGATCGACGCTTCGGGCAGATTCTCCAGCGGAACCATGTCGTTCGCGATGACGTGGATGCGCCGCCATTCAATGCGCTTGAGCAGCAGCTCGTCAACGATCACCCGTGCCATGTCCGCGTCGGGCAGCAGGAAATAGATCCGTCTCATGATGACCTCTGTCAGGGTTCGCCCGGGCACATGCGTCGGACCAATGACTTCGATGGCGTTTTACCCGGCGAGGCGCGTGCGTGATAGGCCTGCTGTTCGAAGCCTATACAGCGAAGTCTAGGCGAAACCGGGTCTGTGACAAGCGTTGCGTCGCGTTGGGGGCGCACGCGGAACGGGCTTGGCACCGGTTCTGCGCGGCGTGTTCGCTCTGGCGTTTTCTTGCGCCATTAGCCCGATCGTTTTCCGAAAAGCCTCTTTTGGCTGACCGGCCGGCGTCCGACATGAGGTTCGATGAACGGCAGCTACGCGGAGTATGGAGTCGCCGGTCCGAACTATGTCGGCCATTTGCCGAGCAACGTCGCGTTCGACGAGATCGCGCCGATCGTGTGCACGGGCGTGACCGTCTACAAAGGCATTCGCGTGACCGACACGCGTCCCGGCCAATGGATCGCGATTTCGCGGCCGAAGGGCTCGTGCGCGCCCGCGCTCGCACTTTCGCCTGCATCCTCGCTTGCCCGCTCGATCGAGGCATGCGCAAAACACCTGCCTCTTCGGGTTCTCGCTCCCGTTGACAACGCGCGTTGCCGATCGTGACCGGAGCGTTGCTTTCGGCATTGTGTCGCGTGCGCGAGCCATTCGACGGGCTTACACGGAACGCGTGCTTCTCGTCATCGTCGACTGGCGCGTGCTGGTGCGGTTGACGCACGCGCTGGCGTCACTTTCCGAAGTGGCGCTCCGTGGACGCCGCGACGCAACCGGCATCCGCGGCGACGGCGTTTGCGTCCGGTGCGGCCGGATGTCTGTCCGTATGACCGGCGATAGCACCCGTATTGTCGTGGCGCCGTGAGCGATTGTTCTTGCAGATGGATTCGACCAGTGCGATCAGTTCCCGTCTGAGGTCCAGTGCGTCCAGCGTGCGCTGCTGGGCTGCGTCGTGTACGACGCCGGCGACCGCGGACGCCAGCACACGAGCGGAAATGCGCAGGCGATCATCGCCTTCGCGTGCGCCGGCCGTGCATTGGACGAGCGCCCGGCACCCTTTCTCGTACCATGCGCCAAATTCGTCGTGGAGACGCCGCGCATCGGCGCTGCGCGGCGCTTCTTCGAGCAGGACCTTGTGAGCGGCCGGATAGCGGCTATGGGCCGCGATGACGCCGTCGACGAAAGCCTCGATGCGCATCGCGTAAGGCGTTCTGGTGTTTGCCGCCGTGCGCAGTGCGTTGAGCACTTCTTCGAAATGCCGCCGCCTGACTGCTTCGACCAATCCGAGCTTGTTCGGAAAGTACTGGTATAGCGAACCGATACTGACCCCGGCGACGTCGGCGACGATGTTCGTCGTCAGTCCCGTCCAGCCACGTTCTCCTAGAACGTGAGCTGTGGCGTCGAGAATCGAATCGATCGTGACGCGTGATCGCTTCTGCCGCGGCTCTCTCCGCATCGCGTCCGCGGGCCGGGAAATGCGAGTAGCCAAGTCGGCACCCTGCAGCAAGAATGTATTGTCTGCATATTCGCCCGACGGGCGAACAGGGTCAAGGGGATCAAATATGACAGCGTTTATTCCGATGAGTCGCGAGGTGAGATTGAAGACGCGGCTTAAAGGGCTGCCTGCGCCGGAACATTTCGAAATGGCCACCGTACCCGTGCCGGAGGCCGGTGCGGGGGAAGTGCTGGTTCGCAACCGCTATTTCCTGATTTCGGCTTCGCTTCGCGCGATGGTGAGCGAAGGTGCGGAGGACGTGCCGGGCGTGCCTTTTCCCGCGTTGCGAGCCGGCGACGCGCTGCGGGGCGAGGCGATCGGCGAGGTGGTGAAAGCGCCGGCCGGCGGCACGTTATCGCCTGGCGACATGGTCACGCATTTCAGCGGATGGCGCGATTACGCCGCGGTTCCGGTACAGGCGTGTTCCCGCGTCGGCAAGCCGTTGCCGGAGCCGATCGGGTATCTTGGCTATCTGGGGCACGGCTGGACGGCCTATGCGGCGTTGACCCGTGGCGTGCAGATCCGTCCGGGCGATAGGGTTTTCGTATCGAGCGCCGGCGGCGCGATCGGTTCGATGGCGGGACAGATCGCGCGTCGGCTGGGAGCAGGGCGCGTGATCGGCAGCACCAGCTCGCGCGAGAAGGCGAATCGGCTGGTCGCCGAGCTGGGGTACGACGCAGCGGTGATCCGCGGCGGCGAGCAGCCTTTCGTGAACCAATTGGCGGATGCGGCGCAAGGCGGTCTCGACGTCTTCATCGATTCCGTCGGCGGCGAGCAACTGCAGGCGGCCGTGACGGTCGCCCGGGAGGGCGCGCGCTTCGTGATCGTCGGAACGCTGTCGGGCCAGCTTGCCGCACGAGGCACGGGCCGCGTCGCTCCCGTCGAGCTCGACGCGGTCCAGATCCTCCTGAAGCGAATCACGATGCGCGGCTACAGTGCCGACGACAATCCGGAGGCCAAGCGGGAATGGTTCGAATTGTTCCCCGAGTGGCTGCGGTCCGGAGACATCTCATTCCCGCATACGGTGATCGATGGACTGGAGCAGGCGCCCGTCGCGTTGTGCGACACGGTTCACGGGCGTCATCTCGGAACGGTACTCGTGAAGCTGTAGCGGTGCGGCAGCGGCATAGGCGCGGATGGACTTCCGCAACGCAAAGTCCATCCGATCGAAGGCATGTTCACCATTCGAGCGGAATTATGGAGCGCAATCTCTCTCCTGTGCGTGTCACCAAACATTGGACGCCTGCTTCTTGGAAAACCAAGCCTGCATTGCAACAGCCGACATACCGCGACGCGGCGGCGCTGGAGCGCGCGGTTGCCGAACTGCGTCAGCTGCCGCCGCTCGTTACGTCATGGGAAGTACTGGCGCTGAAGCGCAAGCTGGCCGATGCGGCGGCAGGCCGCTGCTTTCTGCTGCAAGGTGGCGATTGTGCGGAGCGTTTTGCCGACTGCACGTCGCCCGTCATCGCCAATCGCCTGAAAGTGCTGCTGCAGATGAGCCTCGTGCTCGTGCATGGCTTGAAGCTGCCGGTCGTGCGCGTCGGTCGCTTCGCCGGCCAGTACGCGAAACCGCGCTCGGCGGATACGGAGACGCGGGGTCACGTGACCTTGCCGTGCTACCGAGGCGATATCGTCAACGCGAGCGAGTTCAGCGCGGAGGCCCGCGAGCCGGATCCTCAGCGTCTGATCGACGCGCATTCGAAGTCTGCGCTGACGATGAATTTCGTCCGTGCGTTGATCGACGGCGGTTTCGCCGACTTGCACCATCCCGAGTATTGGGATCTCGCGTGGGTTTCGCATGCGGGGCTTCAGGACGAGTACCGGCGGATGGCGCAGTCGATCGGCGAATCCGTGCGCTTCATGGAGACGCTCGCGGGCGAGCCGCTCGGCAGCTATGCGAAAGTGGACTTCTACACGTCGCACGAAATGCTGCTGCTGAACTACGAAGAGGCCGTGACACGGCAGGTGCCGCAGCATTGGGGCTGGTTCAATCTGTCGACGCATTTTCCGTGGATCGGCATGCGCACCGCGCAGCTCGACGGCGCGCACGTCGAATACTGCTCGGGCATCCGCAACCCGATCGGCTTGAAAGTCGGGCCCGGCGTGAAGCCCGACCAGCTATTGCGCACGATCGATACGCTGAATCCCGAAAACGAAGCAGGCCGCCTGACGCTCATCACGCGCATGGGCGCGGCGGCGATAGACGCGGAATTGCCGCAGCACCTGAACGCCGTCAAGGCCGAGGGCCAGCGCGTGCTGTGGTGCTGCGATCCGATGCACGGCAATGGCGAGACGACGCCGGGCGGCGTGAAGACCCGGCGATTCGACAATATCCGCGCGGAGCTCGAAGCGGCATTCGATATTCATGCCGCCTGCGGCACGCATCTGGGCGGCGTGCATCTGGAGCTGACAGGCGAGAACGTGACCGAATGCCTTGGCGGTGCGCGCAATCTAACCGAAGCGGATCTTTTGCGCGCGTACAAGTCGACTGTCGATCCGCGGTTGAACTACGAACAGTCGCTGGAAATCGCGATGTTGATCGTACGCAAGCGCGGTACGGCATCGATTGCCGACATCGGCGCGAAAAGTCGCACGGGCAGCGTCAACCGGGCCATGCTGATCCCTGTCTGAGATTCCCGCCGGCTCGAATGAGACAGCCGCGGTGTTGGGGGGGCGATTATGACCGGCCGATGCGAATCTTGCGGTCATCGAATCAGACGTACGACAGGAGGGAGATAATCCGAAAGCGGCCGTCGCCGGCGGCAAGCGCTGGGCGCACATCAATCGACGCGCGGCATGCTCGTCGTTTTCGTGCGTGCGACGATAAGCCGGGTGGACCGGCGCGGCACAATTGTGGTCGTTGTTCAGTTGTAGCGCCGGGGCGTGCCGGATCGCATTGCCGCCGGGTGCCGTCGGCGCCGTTCAGGCGAACGCGAATCGATCGAACGTGCGCGCGACTGCGCGCCGCCGGGGGCGACGGAGATCGGCCGGCGTCTCGATCGCAGGCGGTTTCGTCTCTGGCAGCTCGGCGATGCGGATTCCAACTCGATTACCCGACGAACTCCTTGTCGTTCGACGGATCGGCAAGGTCGGCCGCCGATCGGCACGCCTCGTATCGCACGAACCGCCATGGCGACGCGGGCAGCCGCGCCGTAAGAGCCGCGCCGCGCTATCCGAAGCGACTCGGTAAGTCGCAGATCTCTTCGATGGGACGCCGGGTTGCCGACTTCCCTCTGACATCCGCGCTTACCGGTTTGCGTTACATCGGGCGAATCAGGGCGAGCGCGTCGATGAGGCGAACCAGCCTGCTGGGATGTGAGCGACGCTGCGTCCGTGCGCAATCTCCGGATCGACCGACGCATGGACGGCTGCGGTCCATCCGGAGTGGGCGAGCCAGTCCTGGATGTCGTCCCGCGCGGACAACCAGCGCGCTCCCTGGGATTCGACGCGTTTGCGCGTTTCCTTGCCCTCGTCGCTCATCATCAAGGTATTGAGATGTTCGAGCAGAAGCGCGCTGCCCGGAGCGGATTGATCGGAGATTCGGCGGATCAGTTTGTCGCCGTCCGCGGCGCTCAGATACATGAGCAGTCCTTCGACAAGCCAGACGGTCGGTTGCGTGGGATCGAAGCCCGCCGCGCGTAGCGGGCGGTCCCAGCCGGACGTCAGATCGGCGACAATCGGACGCCAGTCGCATTGCAGAGACAGCTTGGACCGCTTCATCAGTTCGCGCTTGAAGGCGATGATGTCGTCGAGATCGAGCTCGAACCAGCGGGTGCCGTCGGGGCATGGCAGGCGCACCGGGCGTCCGTCGACGCCGGCCGCGAGCGTGACGACCTGCCGGAGGCCACGACTCAGGTTGGCTTGGATCTCATCGTCGAAGTAGCGGGTGCGGACGGCGAAGTACTGCGGGAAGTTCGCGCGCCGGGCGACTTCGCTGACGTGAGCATGAGTCGGCGTGCCCGCCAGGTATTCGATCAGAGCGGCTGCGAACGGATCATGAAACAGCGCATCCGGTCGCTGGCTTTCGGCATGACGCTGCCAGGCGATGAACAGTGCGGTCTGGCCGACGCCGACCGGGATATCGAGAGTAGTCACGAGGAAGTTTCCTTATCCGAAAAACGTCAGGGTTGAAGTCGCGTGGTTTTCCAGGACCGGCCGTGGCGATCGTATTTCAGGCGACGATGAAGCCTGTCGGAACTGGCGGCCCAGAATTCCATTTCTTGAGGCTCGAGGCGATAGCCGACGAATCGGGTCGGCCGGGGCAACGGAACCCCGAGTGCGAGGAGGCCGGCTGCCTCGTCGCGCAACGCCTCTAGATCCGTGAGCCGATCGCTCTGGTGTGACGCTGTCGACATTGCGTGCATGGGCACCGACCGTGCGAACCACAGGGCTTCCGATTCCTTTTCGTTCAGCAGATTCGCGGGCCCGGAAATCACGATCTGTTGCCCGGTTTCGCGCCAGTAGAGGACGCCGGAGGCCCAGCCAGTCTCGGACAGCTCGCGGCCTTTCCGGCTCGTGGAATGCGTGCAGAAAATCAGGCCCCGGTCGTCGATGGCACAGAACGCGACGACGCGCGTCGACGCGCGTCCGTCTGCGGTCGCCGTTGCCAGCGCGAGCGCCTTCGGCTCCCGCACGCGGGCGGATTCCGCCGCGTCAAGCCAGCGTCGAAGTAGTGTGAGGGGCTCCGGCGGTGGATCGTCATATTCCGGGAACGGGACATCGACGTGCCCTGTCAGGCTTTCGAATCGACTGGTATTCATGGCTGTATTTCCGTGAGGGCGAGAGACTCTAGATGCCAAGCCGGCCTCGAGCGACGACGGCGCCATGTCCGCTGACCTCGACGGACCGGATGTCGTGCTCCGTTCCCGTCACGAGCGCGTACATGTGCGAGGGGCGCTTGATCTCGACGCCCTGGAGGATGTGTAGCGCTTGTCCCCAGGGAATCTGTCGATGCCGTGCGAGGTGAATGGCGATGGGACCGGCCGCGGAGCCGGTCGCCGCGTCCTCTGTGACGCCGTAGGCGGGCGAGAACATCCGGCAGCGCCAATGGTCGCCGGCGGGTGCGAGGCAAATGGCCGACATGTCCTCGAATTGGGCGAGCGCGCGATGATCCGGGTGGACGTTCGACAGCGCGGAGGCGTTGGGACAGCCGACGAGCACATGGCGGGGGCCGTTTCGATATGCTTCGACGGGGAGCGTGGAGGCGTTCAGGCCGAGCGCGTCGAGCAGGCGATCGGCGTGCTCGTAGCGCTGCCAGGTCGGAATCGGCTGCTGCATTGTGACGAATGCGAGGCCGGGTTGTTCGGAGTGCACATCGAAGGTGACGGGACCCATGCCGGTTTCGAACACGAAGCGGTCCTGCGCTTTCAGATGCCTGAGCGCCACTGCGGTGCCCAGCAGCGGGTGGCCTGCGAACGGCAGCTCGTTGACCGGCGTGAAGATGCGCACGTGCACATCGCCGTCGTTCCTGGGCGGCATTACGAACGTGACTTCCGAGAGGTTCATTTCGCGGGCGATCTGTTGCATGCGCTGCGGCGCGAGCGTCTCGTCGACGAGAAAGACGGCGACGGGATTGCCTTCGAGCGGAGTGCGGGTGAATGCGTCGACCACGAGGTAGTCGATCGGAGACGAAGCCGGTCCCGGTTCGGCCGTATTCGCGTGCAGTGGCGAGGGGGCTAGGGCGCGCATGAAGCGCTGGATATCGCTGCGTTCGACGCTTGCTTCGACCGCGAAGCGTGCGCGCAGGGAAACCGGCCGTCCGATCAGGTTTTGTGCGTCGTTCGGGGGCATCAGGTGGGCCGGGGGGCGGCTGCCGTCCCAGAGCATGATCGCTCCCCAGCGGTTCTTTTCCGCATCCGCTATCCAATGCTTCTGTCTCAAGCCAGGCACGTTCGTCCAGCGGCCGACGGTGCCGTCGTGCAAATGCGCTTTCAGCGATTCGATGGTCGGTGTGGATCCGTCCAGATCCCACCAAACGATGTCGACGATCATGAAATGCGTGTCCTATATGGGGTTGTGGGGAGGGGGTCAGGCCGTCAGGGTGGCCGTTCGTTCTTTGCTGCGCAGCGCGTGCGTGGCGGCTTCTCCGAGGATGCGCGGTCCGTCGACGGTCAGCACGGATTCGGCGTGAAACTGCATCGAACTGAAAGACGGGCCGCGCAGCGCATGGACTTCGCCGCTCTGCGGATTACGGCTGACTTGGACGATGCCGACGCCGTCGATGTCGAGTTCGTCGTGCGCAGTTCGTGCTACGTAGGTGTTGTAGAAGCCGACGCGTTCCCGTTGCCCGAACAGGTCGATCTCGACCTGGATGCCTTGATTTGGGATCTGGCGCCGCACGAGCGGGATGCCGAGGACAGCGGTTAGCACCTGATGGCTCAGGCACACGGCGACGAGCGGCTTGCGCTCTTCCAGCAGGCGGCGCAGCGACGCGTGCAGGCGAGCGATCCGCGGATCGCGTACGGCGCTTGGATCGCCCGGCCCCGGCCCCATGACGACGATGTCGTGATGGGCGAAGACGGCGGGATCGTAGACGCCGCAGATTTCGGTGATGAGACCGAGTGATGCGAGTTGCTGGGCGATCATCGCGGTGAAATGGTCTTCCGCGTCGACGATGAGCGCGCGGCGGCCGCTCAGATGGGACAATCCGCCATGCCGCGCGCCATGCTGCCTGAACCAGAAGTCGGCAATGCCCTCGTTGCGCTGCCGGAGCGCCGCCTGCACCGCCGGATGCTGGCCGAGGGGCAGGCCGGCATCCGGCGGATCGAAGGCGTTCGAAAGTGCCGCGACCTTGGCGTGCGTTTCCATGACCTCGGACGCCGCATCGGAATGACGGACGAGCGTGGAACCGACGCCGATGCGGACCCGGCCATGACGGTCGATCTCCGCCGTCCGGATCAAAATGGCGGAGTCGAGCGTGCGCTCGCCATCCGCATCCCGGCCGACGAGGGCCGCGATGCCGCTGTAGTAGCCGCGGCCGACCGGCTCGTGTCTCGCGATGACGCGGGCGGCGCTCTCCAGCGGGCTGCCGGTGACGGTCGGCGCGAACATGGTCTCGCGCAGCAGGTCGCGAACGTCGGTGTCGGTGTGGCCGACGATGAAATACTCGGTGTGGGCGAGTCTTGTCATCTCGCGCAAGTGGGGGCCCGTGACCTGTCCGCCCGTCTTGCAGATGCGCGCCATCATCTTGAGCTCTTCGTCCAGCACCATGTAGAGCTCGTCGGACTCCTTCCGGTCGCCGAGGAACGCGCTGATTCCTTCGAGGGTGGGGCCCGTCTTCGGATACCGATAGGTCCCGCTAATCGGGTTCATCGTGGCCTTGCCCTTGTTCAGGGTCAGGTGCCGCTCGGGCGTGGCGCCGACGAGAGTCTGTTCTCCGGTGTGAACGAGGAAGATCCAGTACGCGCCGCTTTCCTTTCGCAGCAGTCGCTTGAAGACGGCAAGCGCCTTGCCGACGGAATAGTCGCGGAGCTCGCCTTTGAGGGTGCGTTTGATGACGAAGTTCGAGCCCTCGCCGGCGCCGATCTCGTCGGTGATGACTCGTTCGACGATGCGGGCGTATTCGTCGTCGTCGATATCGAAGTGACGGCCGCTCAGCCCGGTCTCGGCGTCAGGGATTCGCGCCAGTGCCTCGGATACGGCGACGGTCTCGTGCTCGGTGCAGGCGACGGCGACGAGTGGCGCGCCGTCGTCCCGGCTTTCGAAGCCGCGCTCGTGCAACTGACGATAAGGCACCAGCAGCAGGAGCTCCTGATCGCGCCCGGCCACGCCGGCATGCACGGGCGACAGCGGAAGGTCGGCAAGGGAGGCCGGATATGACGCGTCGCCCGCGATGACGTCGATGCTTGCGTGGTGGATCTCGTTGCCTTCGGAACGGCTGATGAGCGCGAAGCAAGTCGTTCGGCCGCTCAGGATGCGATCGAGAAGGTCTGGGTGATGATCGGCACTCATGAAAGTGCCTCCTTTGTCGTTAGGACCTTGCCGCAGCGCTGGGCTACGTACGTCAAGGCTTGGTGGTGATGGCTTTCGGAGAAGTCCGCCACGCCGTCGGCGAAGAAGAACGGCTGGATGTCGTTCGTGAAAGCGTCGACCGCCGACATGAGCACGCCGATGTGCGCATACACGCCGCAGAGCATCAGCTGATCGCGGCCGTTTTCGCGCATCCGCTCACGCAAGCCGGTACGGAAGAAAGCGCTGTAGCGCCACTTGGTGAATATCCAGTCGCCGGGAGACGGGCCGACAGCGGCGGCGACGTCCCGGTCGGCAGGTTTGGTCTCCATGCCCGGTCCCCAGAAATCGCGCAGCAGGCCGCGCTCCTCGTCGGTCATGCGGCCCGGGTGGGCTGTATAGGCGACCGGGATGCCGGCTTGCCGGCATCGTGAGCGCAGCGATGCGACGTTGGCCGTCAGCGTCTCCCGCATCGTCGGCGGAAACGGGGAAAGGAAATAGTTCTGCATGTCATGGATCAGCAGTAATGCGCGCGACGGATCGATGCGCCATGACACAGTATTGCCGGGCAGTCTGTTTGAGTCAGGTAGATCGTATTGATGAATCGTAGGAATGCCAGCCATTGAACTCCTCCATGTGTCGTATATTCAGCTCGGGAGACCATCCCGGCGAACGACAGGAACCTCGATGCCAAGCGAACGGAATTGTTCGCAGGGGTTCATGAATTCGCGCTGCTCCTTGATCAGTCCGTTCTCGAACCGGAAGGAGTGGATGAAGTGATTGGTGTAGTGTCCTTGGGGGTAGCCGGGGAAGCAGATTGCGCCTTCTCCACGGCACTCGACCCAAAACCAGTTCGGATCCTGGGTATCGAAGATCTGGATGTCGGTCCATGCCCAATCGGGGAAGCATTGCAGCGACCACACGGCGTGCGCGGCCAAGCGGTCGCGGCCGCGAATGACGATGGGCTGGCCGTTGTCGGTGGTCCAGAGACCGCCGACGCCGTCTTCGGTAAACAACAGATGGCGCTTCAGCCGCGCTTCGCCGCGTGTGTGCATGTACTGCTCGACGATTTTCCGATTGCGCTGCCGGATCGCGTCATGGTTCGACGACGGACTGACGAGGGTTTCGATGTCTGACATAAGTACTCCTTAAGTAGAGGATGGCCGCCTGGATGACGGCCGAGGTGGATCAAACGAGATAGCTGATTTCGCGCGGGTCGAGACCGACGAGCGCTCGACCGTAGACAAGCTGGGGAATGCCCATTCCGAAGCCTGCGTGCCGGCTCGCGACGTGGAGGTCGCGCCAGATCAGTTGCAACGGGTTCGTTTCGAAGAAGGCTGCGCTTCCGTAGGCGGTGATAAGGCGGTCAATGGCTTCCCGGCACAGGCGCGTCACACGGGTGGATTCCATTCGGAACCGTGAGCGGGTCAGTTCGTCGGGCAAGGCGCCCGCCAATGCGTGTTCTTCGACGGTCTCGACGATCCGGCGGGCATGCAGCTTCGCGCCGTCGATCATCAGCGCAGCTTCGGCGATGTCCGTCTGGAAAGCGGGTGAGATGGCCTGGCTCCGGAACGTGGATGATGCGACACGGCGCTCGTGCGCTTGCTCGCGCACGAGGCGCAGCGCGGTTTCGATTGCGCCGAGTTGCGGGCCCAGCAGGCCGAGCGACAGCAGCCCCGAGTAACTGCCGCTGTAGAGCGGATGCCGCGCCGACGGAGGACGCGATTCGCCAGTCACGATCGGCGCGTAGGGGGTTACGCGATGGCGCGGGATGAACAGCCGGTTCGCGACGACGGTGTTGCTGCCGGTTCCGCGCATGCCCGTGATGTGCCAGGTGTCGCGGATTTCGACTTCGTCGGCACGCATGAGAACGAGGTTCGTCGTGTCGTCGTCGCGGTCGACGCCTTTCGGTATCAATGCCGCGATCCATTCGGCATGCAGGCTGCCGGACGCGTAGCCCCATTCGCCGCTTACGACGACACCGCCGTCGACGCGTTCGACGGCGGCTCTCGAAGGCGCGATGATGAGTGCCGTGCGCGTGTCCTTGTTACCGTCCCACACTTCGTCCTGCGCGCGCTCCGAGAAATGGGCGGCCATGTAGTTGCCCATGTTGAGCACGCTCGTGACCCACGCTGCGGAACAGCAGCCGTGTCCGAGCTCGACGCACACGTCGAACAGCGTGCTCGGGCGAGCTTCGTGGCCCCCCTGCCGTCGCGGAGAGAACAGCCTCATCAGGCCCGCGTCGGTGACGGCGGCGACGGTCCGGTCGGTCAGGCGCCGCTGCTTGTCCGACACATGCGCCTCTTCGGAAAGAACGCTTGCAACGTCGACCGCTTTGGCGACGATTGCTTGATGGTCCGGAACGGAGCCGTCGAGCGCGTTCTCTCCGTGTTCGGCCGCCTCCCCGTCAGGCGATGCTCGTCGGTTCTCTTTACGATCGGGAAAGCGCCGGGATGTCGGTATCGTGTCCACAATATCTCCGAAATTCCATTGATGTTTTCATGGTGAAAATACGAACAACGGGAGTCGTTTCTGATGCTGCGGGAATTTTTTTAGGACGATGAGGGCGGGGTGATCGTCTTTTAAAGGCCGATATGATCGGGATGATTGAGTGCGTGATCAATAAATCAAACCCGTCTCTTATTTGATTTTATTGATCGTCAAACAGTGAAAAATTATGGTCGAGAGGCTACGTAATTCAACCTGCCGAATCTAGTAGGTCGGCTCAAAACGGGAATCGGTTCAGCGACGGGGCGATGGGGGCGGCATGCCGGCGTTTCTACGTATTCTCAAGGCTTTGCGCTTATGAAAAGACCGGAAGGGCTGATGCGCAGTGGGCGAATCGGAAATTCATCGTCATATTTTTTAATATGAAGTGGACACATTTTTTTGCTTGATAATTTCAGGTCGCATGATATGGTGCGTAATTACGAGTCGCAGATGCCATGCGGAATGGAGTGGTTATATTTATCTATTATTTGGAAAATTATTTTTAATTTTTGGATTTTTATGGGTGATTTATTGACGAGTGCAAATGGGGCGGAGGGCGAATCGTGTCGTTGGCCCCAATTTTATGGGGACGTGTTTATTTTTTCTGGAACCGATTTGCGCATGGCCGGAACGCCATTGGCTGGTTTTGCTCTTCGTCTTATGCCATCTGCCCGATCGTCTTCCGAAACCGCTTCAACGACAGCAGAAACAATACGGTCCCGATCACCGCCAGAATCAGAAACTGCCGCCAAACCGTCTCGATCCCCGCGCCGCGATAGAGAATCGCCTGCCCGATTTCGACGAAGTGCGTCGTCGGCGCGGCGAGCATGATGTTCTGCACCGCGAACGGCATGCTCTCGCGCGGCGTCAGGCTGCCCGACAGCAGTTGCAGCGGCAGCAGCACCAGCACCAGCAGCATCCCGAACTGTGGCATGCTGCGCACGAGCGTCGCGAGAAAGATGCCCATCGACGTCGTCGCGAACAGGTGAATCGCCATCCCCACGACGAACAGCGCGACTGATCCTTCGATCGGCACGTGCAGCGCGCCGCGCACGACGAACGTTAGCGAGAACACCGCCGCGCACGCGACGACGAGCCCCATCGACCACACCTTCGCCATCATGATCTCGCCTGGCGTCACCGGCATCACGAGCAAGTGCTCGATCGTCCCGTGCTCGCGCTCGCGGATCAGCGCGGCGCCCGTGAGCACCATCGACAGCAGCGTCACGTTGTTGATCACTTCCATCAGCGAACCGAACCACGTCTGGTCGAGGTTCGGGTTGAAGCGCATGTGCATCGCGATGTCGACGGGCGGCGTTGCGTTCGTCCGGTAGCGCCGCGCGAAATCGTCGATCTCGCCGCTCACGATCTGCTGCACGTAGCCGTTTCCCGTGAACGCCTGGCTCATCCGCGTCGCGTCGACATTCAGCTGGATCTGCGCGGGCCGACCCGCGAGCACGTCGCGCTGGAAGTTCGGCGGGATGTCGAGCGCGAACGTGAAGTCGCCCGCATCCATCCCGCGGTCCGCTTGCGCGAGCGTCACCATCTTCGGCAGCGCGAACTGCGGCGGGAAGAACGCCGATGCGATCCGCGCGGACAGCGGCGACGCATCCTCGTCGATGATCGCGATCGGCGCCATGTGCAGCGTGTCCGGGCGCGCGGTCGCGGCCGAGTAGATCGACACGGTGAACGTGTACGCGATCAGCACGAGCAGGATCGGGTCGCGCACGAGGCTCCACAGCTCCTTGACGCCGAGACGATAGACGATCGCGAGGCGCTGCATGATCAGCGTTCCTGTTTTTTCAAGAGCAGTATGGTCGCGCCGAGGATCACCGGCGCCGAAGCGGCGAGCGGCCAGAACTGCGAGTAGAGATCGGAGAGCGACAGCGCCTTGTTGAACACGCCGCGGCTGATCGACAGCATGTACGTCGCCGGATAGACGGCACCGATGAAGCGTCCGGCGCCCTCGAGCGACGACAGCGGCGTCAGCAGGCCCGCGAACTGCACGGTCGGAATCATCGTGCCGATGATCGTCATCACGATCGCGGCGACCTGGCTGCGCGTGAACGTCGATGCGAGGAGGCCGATGCCCGTCGCGACGACGTTGAAGATCAGCACCGCGAGCAGCAGCGTCATGAAGCTGCCCTTGACCGGCACGTCGAACGCGATCCGCGCGAGCACCGTCATCAGCAGGAAGTTCAGCATCGCGAGCACGACGTACGGCACCTGCTTGCCGATCAGGAACTCGGTGCGCGTGACGGGCGTCACGTACAGGTTCAGGATCGAGCCGAGCTCGCGCTCGCGGACGACGGCGAGCGCCGTCAGCATCGCGGGCAGCATCAGCAAGAGGAGCGGCATCACGGCGGGGATCATCGCGGGCAGGCTCTTCACGTCCGGGTTGTAGCGATAGCGCGTGACGATGTCCGCGCGCGGCGCGGCCGTCATCCCGAGGCGATGCTGCGCCTGGTCGTAGAGCCACATCGTATGCATGCCGATCGTGTAGCCGCGGATCGTCTCCGCGCGCTGCGGCATCGCGCCGTCGATCCACATGCCGATCTGCACGGAAGCGCCGCGTTCGACATCGCGCGCGAAATGCGGCGGGATCTCGATCGCGAGCGACAGCTCGCCGTCGCGCATCCGGCGGTCGAGCTCCGCGTAGTCGGACAGCGCCGGCCGCTCGACGAAGTAGCGCGAGCCGGACAGGTTCAGCGCGTAGTCGTGGCTCAGCTCGGTCTGGTCGCGGTCGAGCACGGCGTAGGTCAGATCCTCGACGTCGAGGCTGATGCCGATGCCGATCACGCACATCAGCACGAGCGAGCCGATCAGCGCGAGCGTCGCGCGAACCGGGTCGCGGCGCAGTTCGAGCATCTCGCGCCACATGTAGCTGAGCGCGCGCTGGGCGCTGAAGGCGCGGTGGGGCAGGTCGATTTCGGTTGGTGCGGATCGCGGCGAAGCGACGAGCGGGGCGGGTGCGTCGGGTGCTTCGGATATGGCGCGTGACGCGGCGGCGGCGCTGTCTCGGGTTTCGAGTTTGACGCCGGCGTCGGCGACGGCATCGCTGTCGGCCGAGGCGCCGACTCTTGCACGCGCGTCGGCGTGAGTATCGACGTCGGCATCGGCATTCCCACCGGCCGCGCGTTGCCGATGCGCGGAACTCGCCGCTTCCGCCGCGCCGCCGCCGTCCTGCTCCTCTGCCGACGCATCGACGAGATACCCGATGAATGTATCTTCGAGCGTCGCCGCGCCGCGCGCGCGCACGAGCCCGGCGGGCGAGTCGCTCGCGAGCACGCGGCCCGCGTGCATCAGCGAGATCCGGTCGCAGCGCTCCGCTTCGTTCATGAAGTGCGTCGAGATGAAGATCGTCACCTGATCGCGGCGCGCGAGATCGATCATCAACTGCCAGAAGCCGTCGCGCGCGACAGGATCGACGCCCGACGTCGGCTCGTCGAGGATCAGCAGCTCCGGCTTGTGGACCATCGCGACCGCGAGCGACAGCCGCTGGCGCATCCCGAGCGGCAGGCTGTCGGGCAGCGTATCGAAGATGTCGGTGAGGCCGAAGCGGTGCGCCATCTCGTCGACGCGCGCGCCGATGTCGGCGGCCGGCACGCCGAAGAGGCGCGCGTGCAGCACGAGGTTCTGCCGAACCGTCAGCTCGCTGTAGAGCGAAAACGCCTGCGACATGTAGCCGACGCGCCGGCGCGTGTTGATGTCCTTCGGATCGACGGGCTTGCCGAACAACCGCGCGTCGCCTTCGGTCGCGGGCAGGAGGCCCGTGAGCATCTTCATCGTCGTCGACTTGCCGCAGCCGTTCGAGCCGAGGAAGCCGAAGATCTCGCCGCGGCGGATCCGGAAGCTCACGTGATCGACCGCGGTGAAGTCGCCGAAGCGCATCGTCAGGCCGCGCGCTTCGATCGCGACGCCCGCCTGCGCGTCGGCGCGCAGCGGCTCGATCTTCACCGGCTTGTGATCGCGCCGCTTGTCCGCGGGCAACAGCGCGATGAACGCCGCTTCGAGCGTGTCGCAGCCGGTGCGCGCGAGCAGCTCGGCGGGCGCGCCCGTCGCGAGCACGCGGCCCGCGTCCATCGCGATCAGCCAGTCGAAGCGCTGCGCCTCGTCCATGTATGCGGTCGCGACGATCACGCTCATCGTCGGCCGCTCCGCGCGGATCCGCGCGATCAGATCCCAGAACTGCGCGCGCGCGAGCGGATCGACGCCCGTCGTCGGCTCGTCGAGGATCAGCAGGTCGGGATCGTGGATCAGCGCGCAGCACAGGCCGAGCTTCTGCTTCATCCCGCCCGACAGCTTGCCCGCCGGCCGCGACAGGAACGGGAAGAGGCCCGTGCTCTGCGTGAGCGCATCGATCCGGCGGCGGCGCTCGTCGGCGTCATGGCCGAACAGGCGCGCGAAGAACTGCAGGTTTTCCTCGACCGACAGCGTCGGATACAGATTCTTGCCGAGCCCCTGCGGCATGTACGCGATGCGCCGGCACACGCGCTCGCGATGGCGTCGCGAGCGCATGTCGCCGTCGAGCGCATCGACGCCGCCCGTCTGCAACGCGCGCGCGCCGGACGCGAGCGCGAGCAGGCTCGACTTGCCGACTCCGTCCGGCCCGATCAGGCCGATCGTGAGACCGGCGGGGACGTCGAGCGTGATGCGGTCGAGCGCGACCGTCCTGCCGTAGCGCAGGCTGACGTCCGTGAATCGAACGACGCTCGGCGTGCTCACTGCGGGACCTTGACCATCAGTTGCGCGGGCCAAGGCTTGCTCTGATCGACGCGGACCCATGCGACGCCGGGCAGCCCCGTCTTCACGAGCTTCAAGTGCTTTTGCAGCAGCTCGCGGTCGATCCGCGCCTTCACGCGAAACATCAGCTTCTGCCGCTCGCTCGCGGTTTCGACGGTCTTCGGCGTGAACTGCGCGGTGCTCGCGACGAACGACACGGTCGCGGGAATCACGTAGTTCGGCGCGGCGTCGAGGATGATCCGCGCGTCGGCGCCGAGCGCGACCCGGCCGACGACCGTCTCCGGCAGAAAGAACGTCATGTAGACGTCCGACAGATCGACGAGATTCAGCACCTTGCCGCCCGCGGGCAGCACTTCGCCCGGCTGCGCGACGCGGTATTGGACGCGGCCGTCGCGCGGCGACGCGAGCTCGCTGTCGTTGATGTCGGCCTGCACGCGTGCGACGGTCGCATCGGCCGCCGTCACCGCCGAATGCGCGGCGACGAGCTGCGCTTCGGTCGCCTCGATCGCGGCCTGCGCGGCGGAAACCTGCGCGGCCGCCGCGGACACGGCCGCTTGCGCGCTGCGGCTGCGCGCGCGATCGTCGTCGAGCTCCTGCATCGACGACGCGCCTTCGCGCGACAGCGTCTCGGAACGCACGAGCCGGCGCTTCGCGGCGTCGAGCTCGCTCTCGCGCAGCACGACCATTGCCTGCGCGGCCACCTTGTCGCTCCTGCGCTGCGCGACCTGCGACTCGACGCCGGCCGCGGTGTTCAGCGCGCGCTGCCGCTGCGCGGTCGCTTCGTCGTACTGCGCGCGCAGCACCTGGATCTCCATCTTCGCGAGCGGCTGGCCCGCCTTCACGAAATCGCCTTCGTCGACGAGAATTTCGTCGATGCGGCCGGGCAGCTTCGTCGCGACATCGATCTCGGTGGCCTCGATGCGGCCGTTGCCGCTCGCGAAGCCGTCGCCCGGGCCCTGATTGCGCAACAGCGTCCAGCCGTAGTAACCGCCGAGCGCGACCGCGGCGACGGCGGCCGCGGCGACGATCTGCTTCCTGGTGACCTGGATCATGACAACGGACCTTATTTCACTGAGGGTTCGGTGGAGGAGGACGATTGCGCAGCGTCGCGCGCGGGCTCGGCGAGATTGCCGCCGAGTGCCGCGTACAGTGCGACGCGGCTCGACAGCAGCGCGCGGCGCGTCTGCACGAGCTGCTGCTGCGCGCTCAGCAAGTCGCGCTGCGCGTCGAGCACTTCGAGAAAGCGCGCGGCGCCGCTGTCGTAGCGCAGCTTCGCGAGCCGCGCGCGCTCGGACTGTGTCGCGAGCGTGTCCTGCGCGATGCGCACCTGATCGGCGAGCCAGTGGCGCGCGGCGAGCGCGTCGGCGACGTCGCGAAACGCCGACTGGATCGTCTTCTCGTATTGCGCGACCGCTTCTTTGCGGCGCGCCTTCGCGAGCTTCAGGTTGCTGATGTTGCGGCCCGCGTCGAAGATCGGCATCGACAGGTTCGGAACGAAGTTCCACGCGCTCGTGCCGGACGCGAACAGGTTGTGCAGCTCTGTGCTGCCGGAGCCGATCGAGCTCGTCAGCGCGATGCGCGGAAAGAACGCCGCGCGCGCGGCGCCGATGTTCGCGTGGGCGGCGCGCAACTGATACTCGGCCGCGACGACGTCGGGACGGTTCGCCAGGAGCGCCGACGGCAGGCCGGGCGCGAGGTACGGCGCGATGCTCGAGTCGACGAGCGACGCGAGCGTCTGCGCCGGCGCGCGCTTGCCGACGAGCAGATCGAGCGCGTGCTGCTGCACGTCGCGCGCTTGCTCGAGCTGCGAGCCGAGCGTCTGCGCCTGTTGCAGCAGGATTTCCGATTGCGTCAGATCGAGCTTCGAGATCGCGCCTTCCTCGTAGCGGCGTCGGAAGATCCGCAGCGATTCGCGGCGGCTCGCGATCGTCTCGTTCGTCAGCGCGAGGCGCTCGTCGTATGCGCAAAGCGACAGATACGCATCGGCGACCTGGCCGATGAGGCTGATCGTCACCGCGCGGCGCGATGCGTCGCTCGCGAGGAACGAATCGCGTGCAGCGGCCTTCAGGTTGCGCACGCGGCCCCAGAAGTCGATCTCCCATTGGACTTCGCTGAGCGACGCCGAATACAGCTCGCCGAGGATCGGATTCGGCAGCAGCAGGCCGCCCGGCTCGCGGAAGCGGATGTACGCGGCATTCGCGGCGATCGTCGGAAACTGGTCCGCGCGACGGATGCCGTACATCGCGCGCGCCTCCTCGACGCGCTGCGTCGCGATCCGCAGATCACGGTTGTTCGCGAGCGCGGTCTCGATCAGCGCTTGCAGCCGCGGATCGACGAAATACTGGCGCCAGTCGAGCTGGTCGAGCGCGCGCGCGCCGGCGCCCGTCGGATCGGCCGGGTAGGCCGGATAGGCAGCGGGCACGGGCGGCGGTTGGCGCGCATAGTCGGGCGCGAGAGACAGGCAGCCCGACACGGCCGCGCACAGTGCGAGCGCGGCGGCATGCCGCGACACTCGGCGCGCGATGCCGTGCCGCCGCTGATGCCGTTCGTCGTGGCGCGCATCGTTGCGCATGGTCATATCCTCGGTGGTCGATGAAGCCGACTGTTCTTCGTGGACGCCGCGCACACTCCCGAACATGCTCACCGTCGCGCGGCGCGGGCAAACGTCGCGCGATGCGCGCCGCTCTCTCGCGTCCCTTTATATCCGACGATTACCGTGTCCTATCTTGATCTGAGTCAGTGAGATACCGACTGGTCAGTTTTTAAGATGTCGCCATGCACGATGCGGGTGCGTCCGCCGCGCGGACGTCGCGCATCGCGAAACGAAACGACACAACGAACGGCCGCCCGCAGGGCGGCGAAGCGGCGGCGGACCATGCGAAACCGGAACGGCATCGATCAGGCGGCGACGGCGCGCGAAGCGGCACCGGCCAGGCCGCCGCGCTGCCGGTTGCCCGCCGACGTGCGCATCAACCAGATCCTCGACGCGGCGTTGGCCGAGTTTTCCGCGAGCGGCTTCGCGGGGGCGCGGATCGACGACATCGCCGCGCGCGCGGGGATGTCGAAGGGCGGTGTCTACACGCACTTCGGCAGCAAGGACGAGATCTTCGAGGCGTTGCTCGAGCGCTCGCTGACGCCGCCGCTGCTGGCGGCATCGAAGGCATCGAAGACGGCGCGATCGGCGCGCCGGTCGACGGGCGCGCGGAAGCCGGACATGGCGAACGCGCAACGCGCGGCGTTCGCGCAGGATCCTTTGAACGCATCGAGCGACGCCGAGGCACACGATGCGCCGAGTGCGTCGCGTCCGCCCGCCGCGTCGCGTTCTCCGGCGGCTTCATCCGCGCCGGCCGGGCCCGCGTCGCTCGCGGCGATCGTCGATCTGCTCGCGGGCGATCTCTATGCGTGGTCGACGAGCGAGCCCGTGATCGCGACGCTGCGTCTCCTGATCGCCGAAAGCCGGCGCGCGCCGCATGCGGTCGAGCGCTGGCAGAAGCAGGTCGAGCGCGCAGTCGCGACGGCCGTCGACCGGCTCGTGCGGCGGGGCGTCGAGGCGGGCGAGTTGCGCGAAGGCGTCGCCGCGCGCACGCCGCTCCTGCTCGTCGCGCCGCTCACGCACGCTTGCCTGCGACAGGCGCTGCGCGCGGCGCCCGCGACCCGGCGCGACATTGCTGCGGCGCGGCGCGACTACGCGCGTTTCATCGAGGAGCTGTTGACCTGACGAAATGCATGAATCCGGGTGCTGCGCGGCGGAAGCTTGACGGAAGTCAACTTTCCGTACGCAGAATCCCCCGATCATGAACTCACGTTTTCGGCATCCCGAACGGTTCCTGGCAACGATGGAGGAGTTCGATGCGAACGGCGGTTTTTTACGAAGCGCTCGAAAGCGCCGGGCTGCCGGAGCGCCGGACCGCCGAAACGACATCGACTTGAATCAGGAGGTTTTATGTATCAGAAGATCATGGTGGCGCTCGACGGCAGCGATATCTCGAAGCGCGGCCTCGACGAAGCGATCAAGATCGCGAAGGCGACGGGCGGACGGGTTCATGCGGTGTACGTCGTCGACAAGTCGGTGGTGTTCAGCTACGCGGGCCATTTCGACCCGAATGCGCTCCTCGAAGGCTTCCGCGACGATGGCCGCAAGGCGCTCGGCGAAGCGGAAAAGACGATGGAGGCCGCGCAGGTGCCGGGCGAAGCGGAGCTGTTCGAGACGGCCGGCATCGGCGAGGAAGTCGCCCAGGCACTCGAGCGCTGCGTGAAGCAGAACGGCGCGGATCTCGTCGTATTGGGCACGCACGGTCGCCGCGGCGTGCGGCGCGTCGTGCTCGGCAGCGTCGCCGAGCGCTTCCTGCGCACGTCGCACTGCCCGGTCCTGCTCGTGCGCGGCGAGGAAGCCGAGCATCGAGTGGAAGTGTGAGCGCGTCCCGCGCGCCACGAGAACAAGGAGAACGACATGACGCATCCTGACCGCAAGGCGATTGCTTCGACCGTCGCCGTGTTCGCTTCGCAAATCGGCCTGATCGCAGCGGTACGCGGGCTGCTCGTCGCCGACGGCTCGGCCCCGTACTTCGGGCTGTTCGCGATCGTGGCGGGCGTGCTCGGCTTCGTCGATCTGTATTACCGGCCGATCTTCGCACCCGCGTTCGCGCGGCAGCGCGTCGCGTTCGTCCATCGTCACGGGGAAACTGCGCGCGACGCATCGTGAACGGGATCCTGAGACTCGCGTTCAAGCTGCTCGTCAACGACAGCGCGAAGTTCACCGCGCTGATCGTCGGGATCACGTTCGCCGTGTTCCTGATGGTCGAGATGACGTCGCTGTTCGCAGGAATCCTGAACAAGTCGTCGTCGACCGTCATCAACATCGGCTCGAAGGTTTGGGTGATGGACCCCGGCGTGCAGACGATCGCGAGCAGTATCGGGATGCCGGATTACGTGCTCGACGCGGTGCGCAGCATCGACGGCGTCAAGTATGCGGTGCCGGTCTATTCGGGCGGCGCGCTCGTCAAGCTCGGCGACGGCACCTATCAGGCCGTCACCGTGATCGGCCTCGACGACGCGAGCCTGCTCGGCCGCCCGACGATGAAGGCGGGCCGCATCGAGGACATCTACGCCGAAAACGGCTTCATCGCGATCGACGACGCCGAGTTCCCCAAGCTGAAGAACCCGACGCTCGGCACGATGTTCGAGCTGAACGACAATCGCGGCGTGATCGTCGGCATCGCGAAGGTCGCGAGCAGCGGCCTGTTCGGCACGCCGACGCTCTACACGACCTACGCGCGCGCGACGCGCTACATTCCTTCGACGCGCTACACGACGTCGTACATCCTCGTCGAGCCGAAGTCGGACCGGGACATTCCGCACATCAAGCGGGAGGTCGCGGCGCTCGGCTATCTGGCGTACACGAAGGAAGAATTCATGCAGCACATCTCGGACTTCTATAAGTACGAGACGGGCGTCGGCACGAACATCCTGCTGATGACCGCGATCAGCTTCATCGTCGGGCTGTCGATCTCGGGCCAGACGTTCTACACGTTCATTCTCGAGAATCTCGAGAAATTCGGCGCGCTGAAGGCGATCGGCGCGAAGAATCGCGAGCTCGTCGCGATGATCCTGTTCCAGGCGACGTTCACCGCGCTCACCGGCTACGGCCTCGGCGTCGGGCTGTGCACCGTGCTCATCAGCGTCGCGCGGCTGCGCCTGCCGAGCTACGCGGCGCTCATCACCTACGGCAACCTCGCGCTCGCGTTCGGCATGGTCGTCGTGATCGCCGGGCTGTCGAGCTATCTCGGCGTGCGTCGCGTGCTGCGGATCGAGCCGTTCGATATTTTCAGAGGATGACGATGGCCGAACTCGCGATCGATGCGCGCGGACTCACCAAGTGGTTCGGTGAGGGCGAGGCGCGCACGCGTGCGCTGTCGGACGTATCGGTGCAGACCCGCTTCGGCGAGATGCTGCTGATCGTCGGGCCATCGGGCAGCGGCAAGACGACGCTGCTCAGCGTGATGTCGGGCATCCTGCGGCCGGATGAAGGCAGTGTAATGGTCGACGGCGTCGATCTGTGGGCGCAGGACAACGACGCGATCGCCGAATTCCGGCTCAACCGTATCGGCTTCGTGTTTCAAGACTACCATCTGTTTCCGCGCCTGACGACGGTCGAGAACGTCGCGATTCCACTGATCCTGAAGCGCCGCGAGTGGAACAGCGCGATCGATGCGGCGCACGAATATCTCGACGTCGTCGGCCTGAGAAATCGCGCGGCGCTGCCGCCCGTGAAGCTGTCGGGCGGCGAGCAGCAGCGCGTCGCGATCGCGCGCGCGATCGTCAGCCAGCCCGACATCCTGATCCTCGACGAGCCGACGGCGTCGCTCGACGGCGACACGGGCCGCACGATCATCCACTTCGTCAAGCACAAGGTGCTCAACGACAAGCGCTGCATCGTGATCGTTACGCACGACAGCCGCATCTTCGATTACGCGGACCGCATCCTGCGCATGGAGGACGGCAAGCTCACCACGATCGAGAAAGGAGGCGGCCAGTGAAGCAGCGGATCGTCTTTCTGGTCGCGCTCGTCGGGTTTTTCGCGAGCGTCGTCGCCGCGTGGGTCTACAGCATCCAGGAGCCGCCGCAGCCGCCCGTGTTCAAGCCGGCGTCGAATCCCTACGCGCGCGGCGTCTATGCGACGGGCATCGTCGAGAGCGATCAGACGTCGGGCGCGAACGTCAATGTGTATCCGGACGTCACGGGACCGGTCACGCATATCTTCGTGCACGAGGGCGACGCGGTGAAGGCGGGCGATGTGCTGCTCTCGCTCGACGATTCGGTGCAGAAGGCGACCGCCGCACAGCTCGCCGCGCAAGCCGACGCGGCACAGGCGATGCTCGACGAACTGAAGGCGCAGCCTCGTCGCGAGACGCTCGACGTCTCGGCGGCGCAGGCCGCCGCGGCCGCAGCGAGCCTGAAGACCGCGCAGGACCAGTACGACAAGCAGCGGCGCGCGTTCGAGATCGATCCCAAGACGGTGAGTCGCGACGCGCTCGACAACGCGCTGAACGGCGTGAAGGTCGCGCGCGCGAACCTCGACGTCGCCACGCGGCAGTACCGCCTGACGCGCGCGGGCGCGTGGATCTACGACATCCGCAATCAGGAGAAGCAGGTCGCCGCGCTGCGCCGGGCAGCCGACGCGTCCGCCGCGCTCCTCACGCACTACACGCTGCATGCGCCTGCCGACGGCGCCGTGCTCGCGATGAACGCGGCCGTCGGCTCGTATCTGTCGCCGCAGGGGATGTACGACACGTATACGCAGGGCAACACGCCGGCGATCGTGCTCGGCTCGTCCGCGAACCGCCTGCAGGTGCGCTGCTACGTCGACGAGATCCTGATCAGCCGGCTGCCGGCCGGCAAGGCGCCGAAAGCGCACATGTCGGTGCGCGGCACGCCGACCGAGGCGGATCTCGAGTTCGTTCGCGTGCAGCCTTACGTGACGCCAAAAATTCAGTTGTCCGATCAGCGGACCGAGCGCGTCGACGTGCGCGTGCTGCCGGTGATCTTCCGCGTCGTGCCGCACAAGGATCTGCGGCTGTTCCCGGGGCAGATCGTCGATGTGTACATTGCGTCCGATTAGCCGCGCACGTCGGTGCCGGCTGCGCTTCGCGGCGATCGCGCTCGGCTTTGCGTCGCTCGTCGCGGGTTGCGCGGTCGGGCCCGACTTCGTCCGGCCCGAGCCGCCGCACGTCGACGCATTCGTGCCGGACGGCGCCGCGCGCACGAGCTTCACCGCGAGCGGCGCGACGCAGACGCTCGCGCCCGATGCGCCATTGCCCGATGCATGGTGGCGGCTGTTCGGTTCGCGCGAGATCGACGCGGCCGTCGACGACGCGCTCGCCGGCAGCGCGACGCTCGCCGGCGCGCAGGCCACGCTCAGACGCAGCGAGCACGAACTGATGGCGGGTGCGGGCGTGTTCTATCCGCAGGTCGACGCGCAGGCGGGCGCGTCGCGGCAGCGCTACGTGCCGTTGCGCACGGGCGCGAATCTGCCCGCGTCGATTTTCAACTTGTTCACGCTGTCGACGACGATCAGTTACGCGCTCGACATCTGGGGCGGCGAGCGGCGCGGCGTCGAAGGGCTCGCCGCGCAGGCCGATGCGCAGCGTCACGCGCTCGCAGCCGCGCGCCTGACGCTCGCGTCGAACGTCGTCAACACGATGATTGCGCGCGCCGCCTATGCGGACGAGATCGCGGTCACGCGCGAGCTGATCGCGCTGACGGACGAGCAGATCCGCCTCACGCGTGCGCAGGTGAGCGCCGGCACGAGCGCGTACTCGGCCGTGCTCGCGCTCGACGCGTCGCGTGCGTCGCTCGATGCGTCGCTACCCGCGCTCGAGCAGAAGATCGGTCAGGCGGACGATCTGCTCGCGACGCTCGCAGGCCGCTATCCGGCCGAGTGGATGCCGTCGAAGCTGTCGCTCGCTGACATCGCGTTGCCGCCGCGGCTGCCGCAGACGGTGCCGTCGGAACTCGTGCGCCGCCGCCCGGACATCCTGCAGGCCGAGGCGGCGCTGCATGCGGCGAGCGCGAACATCGGCGTCGCGACGGCGGCGCTGTTTCCGAGCGTCACGCTGACGGCGTCGGGCGGCTTCGACGCGGCGCGGCTGCCTTCGCTGTTCAACGCGGCGAGCAAGACGTGGAGCGCCGGAGCGGGGATCACCGCGCCGCTCTTTCATGGCGGCGCGCTGTGGTATCAGCGCAAGGCCGCGATCGACGCGTTCGACGAATCGAACGCCGCCTATCGGCAGGTGGTGCTGAGCGCGTTTGCGCAAGTCGCCGACACGTTGCGCGCGCTCGATCACGACGCGGCGGGGCTCGACGCGCAGGCGCGCGCGATGGACGCGTCGCGCGAGGCGCTGCGGCTCGTGACGATCGAATACGAGACGGGCACGGCCGGCTATCTGCAGGTGCTGACCGCCGATCAGCAATACCGGCAGGCGCGGCTTGCGTGGGTGCAGGCGAGCGCGCAGCGGCTGCAGGATACGGTCGCGTTGTATGCGGCGCTGGGCGGCGGGTGGGGCGAATCTGCGGGGCGGTGACGGTGGGGCGACGGCGCGTGTTCTGCACGCCGTCAGGCGTGGCGCGATCGCGGCGCCTTGCGGGGGGGGGCGCATGTTTTTTCCGGTGGCCTCGCCTGTGCCGGGAGCTTCGCGGATGCCGTCGCCGTTCGCGAGCGTGGCGGCTACGCCGATCTTGCTTGCCACGCCGATCGCGCCGCCATCGCCGTCCTCGTCGATTCCGTTTAGCCGCTCGCCGCCGCCGTTTGCATCATCGCCGCGTCGCTTCTCCGCGCTCTTCGGCGGTCTTCGCGAGCAGCCGCCGCAGCACGGGCGGCGTGCATTCCTCGACCATCAGAAAGCGCGGCAGCGTGAGAAGCGGCGCGTCATGCCGGATCTTGCTCGGCTCGAGCGTGAAGCCGGCCACGTAGCCGGCTTCACGCGCAAGCGCGCCGAGCTCGCCGTCGAACGCGCCGAAAGGCCATGCGAGCAGGTCGACCGTGTTGCCGATTTCGTGCTCGATGCGCGCGCGCGCCTGCTCGAACTGTGCGCGCGTCGCGTCGCGAAACGCCTCGGACGACCGGTGTGCGGCATTCAGATCGGGATGCCACCAAGCATGCGACTGCACGTCGAACCAGCCGGTCTTGTGCAGCACGCGCAACTGATGCCAGGTGAGCGAGCCGGGCGCTTCGCCCACTGCCGACGGATAGACGAACAGCGTGATCGGCGCTTGCTCGCGCAGCGCGATCATTTTTACCCATTCGAAGATCGACGCGTGCCCTTCGTCGATCGTCAGCGCGACCGCCTTCGGCGGCAGCACGACATGCTCGCCGCGCAGCCATCGGACGATGTCGCGCAGCTGGACGATCCGATAGCCGAGGCGGCGCAGGTGCGCGAGCTGCGCTTCGAACGTCGCGGTGCTGACCGTCATCGGATCGGAGCGGGACGCGTTCGAGAAGCGGTGATAGACGAGCACCGCGACGTCGGTCGGGGGCGTGACGATGGAGGGTGCGCCAGTCGACGCGTCGGCAGCGACGATCCGCGAGACGGGCCGGAAGCCGGGGCCGAAGACGGCCGTGCGCCAAGTGAACCGGGAACGAGGTGACATGATGAAGTTCGTCGCTGAGTTGTCGGGACCGGCATTGCGCCGGCTGCATGCGAGCTGCGGTCGGAGGCTGGGCGCGAACGTTCGGCGCGGCGTGGGGAGAGCGGTGTCGGCGCATCGGATCTCCGGCGGAGCGGCGCTTGACGCACAAACGTGCGAGCCTCATCGACAGCGCGCGAAGCATCTTTTTAATAGGATGCGCTGCGCATGCCTGCGCGCGTTGAGCCAAGTCAACGCAGTCGCACCAATGCAGCGCGCCACTATAGGCCGATGTTGCGGAGGCAGTGGACGGTCGCGCGCATGATTGTTGACGTGCATCAAATCCGCGCGGCTTTATGTGTTCGGCATGATCCATGCAATTCGCGGCGATGAATGATGCGACATCCGAGCTTCGCATTGGCCGCTCGCCTGTTTGCAGTGACGATCGCGTTCGCGCTGAATCGGATCGCGAAGTTCGAAAGCTGGACGATCGAGCGCATCGAGGTGAACGGCGTCGAGGCGGAGCTCGAACTGAGCATGACCGAACGCGCGCTCGCGCGGCGCAACCCGATGCTGCTCGATCAGCAGGACGAGAGGCAGATCGCGCTGAACCGCATCGATGCCGGCGATCGTGCGGTGGCGCGCGGGATCGTCGGCGATGTTCGGTTTAGCGGGAGGTACGTCGCTCGCCGAGTGCGAGCAGCGCGATCCCCAGCGACCGTGTCGCAACGCGCCCGGCGGGCAGACGCCGCATGTCGCCGGCGTGGCGTCGCCGGACGCGTTGCCCACGGCGGACGATCGTGGCGTTCGACGCAACCGACTGACGAATGCCGGCGAGTCCGGCGGCCCCGAGACGCGAGACGTTTCCGCGCGCGATATCGGACGCGCCGTCGCGATCACGAACCCTGCGGCCCGGCGGCGCGCGTTCCGGTCTTCGGGCCTTCGAGTCGCGACGTGTCGAATCACGCTTGACGTGCATCAGAAATCTCGTGTCGCGCGTATGCAAAGCTGTTCCGAAGCGGCGGATTCGCGCCGTGTTTTCAGGTGGAGCGAGCGATGAAAACCGACAGGCAGATCAAGCAGGAAGTCGAGGAGGAACTGACGGGCAATCCGATGATCGACGTCACACATTTCAACGTCGACGTCGCGGGGCACATCGTCACGTTGACGGGCCATCCGTCGAGCTACGCGGAAAAGCTCGCGGCCGAGAAGGCGGCGAACCGGATCGCGGGCGTGCGGGCGGTCGTCGTCGACGTGCAGGTGCGGCTGCCGCAAGACGATGTCCGCTCCGACGAAGAGATCGCCGACGCCGTGCGGTCGATCCTGCACTGGACCGTGGGGCTGCACGACGCGGCCGTCCAGGTGCAGGTCGAATCGGGCTGGGTGACGTTGTCGGGCAAGGTCGACTGGGCGTATCAGAGCCACGTCGCGGTCCGCGCGATCGCGCAGATGCGCGGCGTGACCGGCGTGACGAATGAGATCGCGATTCTCGGCGACGTCAGCGCCGACGAGATCGCGGGCGGCATCCGGCGCGCGATGCAGCGCCATGCGGAGCGCGAGGCGAAGCACATCGACGTGACGGTCAAGGACGGCACCGTCACGCTGACGGGCAAGGTCGGCTCGTATGCGGAGCGTGCGGTCGCGCGTGGCGCCGCGTGGTCGATGCGCGGCGTGCGGGCGGTCGTCGACGATCTGGTCGTCGAGTGACGGAAGCGATGCCGGGCGGCGCGGACGGGGTGCGCGCGTTGCGTGTGCGTGGTTTTTGATGCGCCGCACCGGCTATCACGCGCAATATTGGAAGCGCGCCGTGCGGCAAACGCGATGCGAACGACGCGCCGTGACGCGCGCAGCGCGCACGCCGCCGCCGGCCGTTGCCCGGCGTGCGGATTCACGAACGATCGAGTCGAAAGAAAAGACGCGCGCGAGCGTGCGGGAGGATGAGGCTGCGCATGGCTCGCGAGACGAAAACGAACAAAGACGAAAGCTGAAGCGAAGGCGGTCGGACGAAACGAAGCCGCACGAGCGGTCGGGCTAACGGCAGCCGGACGCGTAGCGGCGCGATGCGGAATTGCTGCGGCGGCTGCGGGCACGGGCGGCTGCCGCGCGCGGAACACGCACGCCGCGACACCGCGAGCAGCACGCCGGATTGGCGCAGGCGAGCATGTCAGCGGTCTCCGTCGAGCAGCGATTGTTCGAGTGCGTTCGCGAAGCGCATCAGCGATGCGAGGGAGCCTGCAACGCTCTGATAGCGTTCGCGGCCGATCTGCCCGTCGAGCGTGACGAGCATCCCCGCTTCGCGCGCGAGCGCGAGCAGCGCGTCGGCCCGGTCGGCGGACGCCGCCTGCCGCGGCCGCGCGGCGCCCCCCGATGCGGCGGCGGGCGCAGCTTCGTCCCGGTCATAAGCGAGGTGGCTCGATTCGGTGTAGGCGGCTTGGTATGACATGGCGGCCTCCTGATTGCGGTGGAGCGTTCTTGCATGCGTCGCGAGATGCGTGCCTGCAATGACAGTATCGGGCGGCACGCGGTGCGTTCCTAGCAGCGCACACCGAGCTTTTCGTAGGAAATGCGGCGGACCTATCGGTGTTTTCCTACAACCGGTGGCGTGCTTTCATCGGCGTAGGAAAGCGCCCTAGGGAAGAACCCGCGAGATCGGACGCGGATGCGGAAACGCCTTACGTGCGAACCCTGAATACAGGCCGTGCGTGCTCACGCGGGACGATGCGGACCGCCGATCGCCGCCCAGACCTCGTCGGCGGTTTCGCAGAATCGGAACAGCTCGGCGTCGCGCGGATCGATCATCCCTTCGTCGACGAGAAACGCGAAATCGACCGCAGCTCGCCAGAACGTGCGGCCGACCAGCACGACAGGCAAGGGCGCGATCTTGCGGGTCTGCAGGAGCGTCAGTACTTCGAACAGTTCGTCGCAGGTGCCGTAGCCGCCGGGAAAGAACACGGCGGCTTTCGCGCGTTCGAGCAGGTGCAGCTTGCGGATCGCGAAATAGTGGAAGCGAAAGCACAGCTCCGGCGTCACGTAAGGGTTGGGGAATTGCTCGCGCGGCAGCGTGATGTTGAGCCCGATGCTGGGTGCGCCCGTTTCGTGCGCGCCGCGATTCGCGGCTTCCATGATGCCTGGGCCGCCGCCCGTGATGATCGTGAGGCGGCGCGGATGCGGCGAGCGTGCGGTCTCGCCGACGAGCCGGCCGAGATCGCGCGCGACGCCGTAGTATTGGCTGCGCTCGAGCAGACGCACCGCGACCCGGACCGCATGCCGCCGCTCGGGATCGCTCGGATGCGCGGCGAGCCGGTGCTGAGCGTCGGCGAGCCGGGCGCGCGCGACGGCGGGCGCGACGATCCGCGTGCTGCCGTAGACGACGACCGTATCGCTGATCCCGAAGCGCTGCAGCGTTTCCTCGGTCTTCCAATAATCGAGCTGCAGCCGCACGCCGCACATCTCGGGACGCTGGAGGAACGTGAGGTCTTCGTCTGCCTGCCGGTACGTCGGGCTCGACACGAGCCGCTCGACGGCGGCCGACAGCGGCGGGCGGCGCTTCGGCGCGGCGTGTGTGCGGCGCAGCGGCGTGCGACGTCCGGTGGCGCGTGCGGCGGAAGCCGAGCGCCGCTTCACGCGTGGAGTCGTCGGTTTTTTCATCGCGCTGTCCAGAGGCGGAAAGTCGGATCGACACCACGTTAAGCCGGTTCGGTGCGCACCGATTGATCGCGGTCAACGCGGCTCGACAAAGCCGGTGTGACGATGCGCGGCTGCGCGGCGCCGCCGTGAAGTCGATGCGAACTCGACGTGAACTCGACGTGAACTCGACGCGCATCGGACCACCGGTGAGCTGGGCATCCGATATCGGCCTCACGCTTGACACATGTCAAGCGGCGCCGGTCGAAGAACCGGAAGATGCTAATCAAGCGCCCCGAGGATGGACGCAATACTTATCGCTCTGGCACGTCATTGCGCTTTGCCGTAAGAGCGCCAGGGGAGAAAGGATCATGGGAATTGGAATGCAGATCGCCTATTTCGGCTTTGCCGGATCAGCGCAACTCGAAGCCGAGGCGAGCATCCAACTGATCCGTCTGGAGCGATACAGCGCGCGCCTCGCCGGTTGCCACCTCGCGATCGAGGCGCTTGGCGCCGGCACCTCGGATCCGACGTACGACGTCCGCCTCGATCTGATCACGCGCGACTACGAATTGAAGCCGATTCCGCACATGATGGGCGCCGATCCGCTCGCGGCGATCCGGAACGCATTCGATGCCGCCGAGCGGGAGCTCGCTGCGACGTTCGCCTGAGGGTCGAGCGAATCGAGCGAATCGGCGAGCGAACTGGCCGGCGAACCGGAAAGTGATTGAAACGGTGAACGATCGGAGCTGCGATTCTGCGGGCGGATGGGCCGGTGAATCGGAGAACAATCGATTCGACAAATTCGATGAACGCGTCAGACCCGGTCGCCCCGGGGCGCGCGTCGACCGACGACGCCCGCGCACGCCACGCCATCCGCTCAGGACTCCTCGCGCCCCGTGAACAATTCGTGCTCGGCGGGCGCGACAGTTTCGTCGACGCATTGCACGTGCCATTCGCCGACGATGGGCGCGTGATGCGCATGCCGATACCAGCGGGCCGCGCCCGTCTCGCCTTCGGACGGACGTTGCTTCGCGCCGAGATCGAGGCCTTCGAGCACGCACAGCGAATGCGTGCCGTCGGCGCTCGTCACGCGGGTCGTGCCGCTCTGGCAGACGATGTTGCCCCACTCGGGCAGTTCGACGCCCGCATGGCCTTCGCGCGACCATTTGTGCTCCGCCGTGTCGATCCACAGGATCGCGTAGGAGGCCGGATCGGTGGACGCGAACGTATCGAGATGAATGGTGATGCGCACGACTGACTCCTTGCAAATTGCGCGGCGACGCCGCGCTACTGGCTCATGACCCATTGAATCAAAGTATGCGCGTCTTCGCTCGAAAGCGGGCCGTCGCGTTCCGGGGCGGTCGGCATCGGCGTATCGCCCCAGTGTGCGCGCCCGCCGCGACGCAGTTTCTGCTCGAGCATCTCGGCGGCATTCGGCACGTCGCGATAGCGTTCCGCGATCTGATGGAACGACGGCGCGAGGAACGGCATGTTCGGCGCATGGCAGAACATGCAATGCTGCTGGTCGACGAGCTCGGTCGGCTCGCGCACCTGCGCGCCGGCGGCGTCGGCCGCGACCATGCAGACCGCGCTCAGCATGCACGCGAGCGCGAAATTCGGCAGACTGTTCGTCATGGCGCAACCCTCGATCGGACGCTTGTTTCGAGTCTAAGCGGCGAGCGCGAGCGACCGTTGACGCAGGTCAACGGGGTCGGGGCATAGGCGCTGAAGATCGTCGCTCCAGGCACGCCGGAGGGGCGTGAATCATGCGGCGCTGCGGCAGCGGCGCGGCCATGCGCGGCGGCGAACCGACGACGCTTGATGCAAGTCAAGCCGAGCCCGCGACGCCGGGTTTCAATCGATGACGATGCGTCTACGCTGGAATCGTCGGGTTCGACAACGGACAGGAACACGCATGCACCAGGACACGCTTTACGACTCGCTGCTCGCCGCCGCGCAGCGCCGCTCGATCACGGAGAGAGCGTTGATGCACATGCTCGATGACGAAATCACGCGCCTTGCGGATGGCGCGCGCGTCTACGACTATCTGCGCGTGATCGCGATCCGCCGCGTGCGCGATCGCATCGCGTTGCCCGCGCACGCGGCGGACGACATGCACACGCGGCGCCTGGGAGTGCGTTGACGATGCGCGCGATGGTGTTCGACGGCGGCGCGCCGCGGCTGCGCGAAGCGGAGCTGCCGGACCCGGTTCCGACGGCGGGGCAGTTGCTGATCGACGTGCACGCGTGCGGCGTGTGCCGGACCGATCTGCATGTCATCGACGGCGACCTGCGCGATCCGAAGCGGCCGGTGATCCCGGGGCACGAGATCGTCGGCGCGGTCGCCGCGCTCGGCGCGGGCGCGGCGGGCTTCGCGATCGGCGATCGCGTCGGCGTGCCGTGGCTCGGCCGCACGTGCGGGCACTGCGCGTATTGCACGAGCGGCCGCGAGAACCTGTGCGACGCACCGGGCTTCACCGGCTACACGATCGACGGCGGCTATGCGGAGCGCGCGGTCGCCGATGCGCGCTACTGCGTGCACCTGCCGCGCCGCTACGACGACATCCACGCGGCGCCGCTGCTGTGCGCGGGCCTCATCGGCTATCGGGCGCTGAAGATGGCGGGCCCCGCGCGCCGCATCGGCCTGTACGGCTTCGGCGCGGCCGCGCATCTCGTCGCGCAGATCGCGCGTTTCCAGGGGCGCTCCGTCTACGCATTCACGCGGCCGGGCGATAGCGCTGCGCAGCGGCTCGCGCGCCGGCTCGGCGCGGCATGGGCGGGCGGCAGCGACGAAACCGCGCCGGAGCCGCTCGACGCCGCGTTGATTTTCGCCTCGGTCGGCGCGCTCGTGCCGGCCGCGCTCGCGGCGGTCGTGAAAGGCGGCATCGTCGTTTGCGGCGGGATCCACATGTCGGACATTCCGTCGTTTTCGTACGACCTGTTGTGGGGAGAACGGCGGATCGTGTCGGTCGCGAATCTGACGCGCGACGACGCGGCGGAGTTCATGCGGATTGCGAACGACGTGCAGCTCGAAGTCGAGGCGACGCCGTATCCGCTCACGCAGGCGAACCAGGCGCTCGACGATCTGCGCTCGGGGCGCCTGACGGGCGCGGCGGTGCTGACGACGCGCTGAGGGAGCATCGACGCGCGGCGCGCGGGTTCGCGTGGACGCGCGCGGCCCGCAAGCGGCCGCTTCGGAGATGGCGTGCGGCCCGCCATGCAGCCGGCGCGTTCATGACGCGCCGTGCATCGCGCCCGCGATGCGTCACACGCGCGCGAGCCCCTGTGGATCGGTGATGCGGATCTGCTTGCCGCGCGGCGCGATCAACTTGTCGCGCTGGAACTTCGACAGCATCCGGCTGACGGTCTCGAGCTTCATGCCGAGATAGCAGCCGATCTCCTCGCGCGTCATCCGCAGATTGAACTCCGACGCCGAATAGCCGCGTTTCTGGAATCGCTCGGAAATGTTGAGCAGGAACGCGGCGACGCGCTGCTCGGCCGTCATCGTCCCGAGCAGCATCATCAGGCTCGATTCGCGGACGATCTCGCCGCTCATCAGCTGATGGACGTGGTGCTGCATCGGCTTCACTTCGCGGCAGACGGCTTCGAGCTGCGCGAATGGAATGATGCAGACGGTGCTGTCCTCGAGCGCGATCGCGTCGCTGTTGTGGCGGCCACCGCACACGCCGTCGAGGCCGAGCGTCTCGCCGACGATCTGGAAGCCCGTCACCTGCTCGCGGCCGTCGCGGTGCATGACGACCGTCTTGAACGAACCGGTGCGTACCGCATAGATGCTCTGGAACGTGTCGTGCGTGCGAAACAATGCTTCACCGCGTTTGACGTGGCGCGTCGTGCACACCATCGCGTCGAGACGAGCGAACTCGCTCGGCGTGAGACCGGCCGGCATGCATACGTCGCGTATCGCACAGGTCGAACAGCGGATCGCTGGCTGCTTCGGCGCGTCGTTGGCCGCGACGGGATGCAACGGGAACACGGATCGTTGCGGCACGACGGAAGGCGCAACTTCATTGACTGAGGCGGTCAGCATAATCGGCTCCTTTCATGCGGCGACGCTCGATTGGCACGATCGAGGATCGCTGCGACGTGGCGCGGCACGAAGCGCCGCATTGCGCGACGGCGTCGACGAAGCGATCGACATGCGTCGCACGGCATGCCGGACGATGTGTGCAAACCGCTGAGACTGACGTCCGGGAGCTCGGCTCGCATGTCATCGTGCGCAATCCGCCGTTTCGTTGCGATGACCGAATCGGCTGAGGCAAGCCTGCCCGCTATGAGCATAGTCGACGAAACGCGGGTCGGAGCGATCATCGACGGACCGCCCCTATGGTTGCCAGTATGGAACGCAAACTGCGGCATCGAAATCGGCGAACGTTGAAGATCGGGTAAGCATCAGCGTAGCGCTGTAGGGCGTTTCCTACAGCAGCAGCGTGGACTCGTGCCGTGCATCCGTTTGACCCAGGTCAACGGATCGAGTGAGTGCGCGCTTACAGTAAAACGCGGTAGCTTTGCAGCGTTTCACGCAGCGTCGCGGCAACCGGTTTCGGCACGTTGCCGCGCATACGAATCGGCGCGCGTTCTTCGTGGCGCGCTGCAAGCAGCATTTTTCTCAACCCCTGCCCGGATCATGACCGCGCGATGCTGCCTATCGGCCGCGCGGCGCGGCGTCGATGCCGCACCGGGCACCTCATCAGGAGGCCGTGATGGAAGCAAAACGCGTGGCGTTTGTGACGGGCGGTATGGGTGGATTGGGCGCGGCGGTCAGCAGGCGGCTGCACGACGCCGGCATGGCCGTGGCGGTATCGCACTCGGAGCGCAACGATCATGTGTCGACGTGGCTCATGCACGAGCGCGACGCCGGGCGCGATTTCAAGGCATACGGTGTCGACGTCGCCGACTACGAGTCGTGCGAGCGTTGCGCGGAGAAGGTGCTCGCCGATTTCGGCAAGGTCGATGTGCTGATCAACAACGCGGGGATCACGCGCGACGCGACGTTCCTGAAGATGACGAAGGGCGACTGGGACACCGTGATGCGCACCGATCTCGATGCGATGTTCAATGTGACGAAACAGTTCATCGCCGGGATGGTCGAGCGGCGCTTCGGACGCATCGTCAACATCGGTTCGGTGAACGGCTCGCGCGGCGCGTTCGGTCAGGCGAACTATGCATCGGCGAAGGCGGGCATCCACGGCTTCACGAAGACGCTCGCGCTCGAGACGGCGAAGCGCGGGATCACGGTCAACACCGTGTCGCCCGGCTATCTCGCGACCGCGATGGTCGAAGCGATGCCGCAGGACGTGCTCGAAGCGAAGATTCTTCCGCAGATTCCGGTCGGCCGGCTCGGCAAGCCCGACGAAGTGGCCGCGCTCATCGCATTCCTGTGCTCGGACGATGCGGCGTTCGTCACCGGCGCCGATCTCGCGATCAACGGCGGGATGCATATGTATTGATCGAAGCCGTGCCGCCGTTCGCGCGGCGGCGCGCGCTTCGGTGCCCGCGGCGCGGCGGGGGGCCGTGTCGCGCATGCCTGTGCAGCACACGTTTGTCATGCGGCGTGTCGCGTAGCCCGATGCAACGTTTCTGTCCGTCGTTTCTCGGATGCGCAGTTTCGCAGACGCCAGGCATCCGGCAAAACCCGTTCGCGGTCGCTCGATTCTCGCAATCGTTCAGTGTGCCGAAACATCGAAGCCCGTTCGCTGACGCGGCGGATCGCGGGCGATGCATTCATCAGCGTATTCGACGCGCCGATCTCGACGATTCGGCGCGCATCGCTTCACTTTCCAAACGATTCGTCCGACGTGTTCGGCATGCCGAAACGCCGGGCAGGCATGGATACCCGGCGTCCCGTTCTTCTCGTTTACTTCGCACGCGCGGGCGCATCTTCCAGTTCGACCGATTCGAGATAGGACGGCACTTCGCAATGCCAATGCAGCGACTCCTCGATCCGGCGGCGCAGCGCGTCGGCCGCCGCGGGCTCGCCGTGCGTGACGAACGTGCGCGCGGGTGCGCTCGACTGCGCGCCGAGCCACGCGAGGATCTCGCTGTAGTCCGCGTGCGCGGACAGCGACGAGATCATCTCGATCTGTGCGCGCACGCGCACGTATTCGCCGTGGATCTTCACCGTCGGCTCGTGCGCGGCGAGCGCCGCGCCGCGCGTGCCCGCCGCCTGGTAGCCGACGAGCAGGATCGTGTTGCGGCTGTCGGGCGCGTAGCGCTCGAGATGGTGCAGCACGCGGCCGCCCGTCGCCATCCCGCTGCCCGCGATGATCACCATCGGCCCGTTGTGATCGGCGATGGCCTTCGATTGCTCGACGGTGCGCACCATCGTCGCCGCATGGCCGATCGCGTCCGCATCGGACATCGTGAGCCGATGATCGCTCAGGCGCCGCCGGTAGATCTCGGTGACGCTCGTCGCCATCGGACTGTCGAGGTAGACGGGCACGTGCGGCATCCGGCCCGTCTTCTTCAACTGGGCGATGTAGTGGAGGATCTCCTGCGCGCGCCCGACCGTGAAGCACGGCATCACGACTACGCCGCCGCGCGCGAACGTCTTCGAGAACACGTCGGCGAGCTCGGCCTCGGGATCGCTCGCGTCGTGCAGCCGGTCGCCGTACGTCGATTCGACGACGAGATAATCCGCGTGAACGGGCGGCACGGGCGCGCGCATGATCGGATCGTGCGGGCGGCCGAGATCGCCCGAGAACGCGATCAGCGTGTGCCGCCAGCAGACGACCACGCTCGCCGCGCCGAGAATGTGCCCGGCCGGCAGAAATCGGAAGTGCAGATTGCCCGGGAGCGGCGTCGGCGCGTCGAATTCGCGCGGTGCGAGACGCTGCAGCGCGCGCCGCGCATCGTCGACGGTGTAGAGCGGCAATGCCGGATGGTGCTTCGAATAGCCGTGGCGGTTTGCGAAATCGGCTTCTTCCTCGAGGAGCCGCGCGCTGTCCATCAGCATGATCTCGGCGAGCTCCGCCGTGCCGTGCGTGCAATAGACCGGCCCGCTGAAGCCTTCGCGCACGAGCACGGGCAGATAGCCGCTGTGATCGAGATGCGCGTGCGTGAGCACGACGGCGTCGATCGAGTCGGCGGGCACGGGCAGCGGGCTCCAGTTGCGCAGCCGCAGCTTCTTCGTGCCCTGGAACAGCCCGCAGTCGATCAGGACGCGTGTCCCGGCGTCCTCGAGCAGATACTTCGAGCCCGTGACGGTTTCCGTCGCGCCGAGGAACGTCAGTTTCATGAGACCCCCTGAGAAGCTTGTGATGTGGGATGCGTCCATTGCACTACACGCGACGCGCGCATCGCTGACGTGGATCAATTCGCGCGGCGACGCATTCGGACGCGCGGCGAAAAGGCGCCGGCCGATGAATGTGCGAGTGCGTCGTGCGTGCGTCGCCGCGGATCGCGCGCGTCGGCGCGGACGCGAGGATGTGCGAGAGCGTGTTGCAGCGCCGCGAACACGGCGTCGACGCGTGCGAGTGTGCGAGCATGCGCCTTCGCGCGATGCGCGGCGCATTGCGCGCCTGGTGCCTGGAGATGGGTGCAATGCGGTTTGTGCGGTGCGAAAAACGCGCGTCGGCGACTGCCGCGGCAGACGTCGAACAGCGTACGCGGATGCTATCCGTGCCCGCTGTTCGGCATGCGGGGCTAGCGTTTGAAGGAAGCGCTCGGGCGTCGCCGCGGGCCGCGCAACCCGGTATGCGGACAGGGCGGGCGCGTGCGAGGCGGAGGATTCTGCAACGGCGAATAAGTTTTTTGCGTGAAGTCGTTCTTGCGCTGACTGAGAACCTCTCCTATCATGACATCAATCAATGTAACGTTGATTGATGGTTTGATGTGAGATTGCGACCGCGCCCTAATTCCCAAATCGAACCATCGAGGGCGTTGCATCGAGTCGCACCGACGTCCCGTTGCGGGACATGGAGACAAACACCGTGAATGCTATTGTCCGTCGCGATATCCGCTTCGCCCTGCCGCCCGATCGCATCTGCGACTGGCATGCCGAAGGCGTAGGCGTGACGCATCTGTTCAACGCGCTGTCGCTGTTGTTCCCTGCCGGCGAGCGCTTCTTCATGGATTCGGTCCGCAACTATCGCGACCGGATCGAGGAACCCAATCTGAAGCGCGACATCGCCGGCTTCATCGGCCAGGAAGCGATGCACACGCGCGAGCACGTCGAGTTCAACGATCTGCTGCAGGCGGCCGGCATGCCGGCGCACAAGCTCGACAAGCGCCTGTGGACGGTGCTCGGCTGGTTCAAGAAGGTGCTGCCGCATTCGGCGCAGCTCGCGATCACGATGGCGCTCGAGCACTACACCGCGATGTTTACGGGCCTCGTGCTCGCGAACCGCATCACGACCAGCGACGTCGACGGCTACCGCCAGATGTGGATGTGGCACTCGATGGAGGAAACCGAGCACAAGGCGGTCGCGTATGACGTGTGGCGCACCGTGATGAAGCCGAACCTGAAGAACTACCTGGTTCGCACGGGCGCGATGGGGCTCGTCACGGTCGTGTTCTGGGCGACGCTGTTCGACTTCAACACGCGCCTGTTGATCGCGCATCGCCGCCGCATCGGCAAGGGCCTCGGCATCGGCAAGCTGGTCAAGTATTTGTGGAGCCCGAGGAACGGCATCTTCGCGTTGATCGCGCGCGAATGGATCGACTACTTCCGACCGGGCTTCCATCCGTGGGACCACGACAACAGCGTGCATCTGGAGCGCCTCGACGATCTGATCGCCGAGATCGACGCAAGCAATGCGCGCCAGGCGGCGAAGGCCGCGCCGCGCCGGGTGCCGCTGCATCCAGTGCCGCGGGCGGTGTAATGCAGGGTTAGCAGGCAAATCAGGGAGAAGAGAAGGGCCGCTACGAGCGGCCCTTCCGTTTTTGGCCGCCGCAGGCGCGGCCGATCGCGGCGTGTCCGCGCGTTGTGCGTCGCAGCGAATGAGCGGCATTCGCGAAATCATCATACTTTTTAATGCCGCAGTGCATCGGACGAGCGCCCGCTCGCGATGCGCGACCGCGAGCCCCGAGCCGCCGCGTTCTGCGCGCAACCCCTTGATCGACAAAGCGTTTTGCTCATCGCGATCTTGCGCGTCGCAGCACGTCATGTTGCAGGCGACGTCTGACGAATCGGGTAGAATCCGCGCTGCGCAAAAAATGCGTGCGGCGCGGCGCGCCGCAGATCGTCCCGGGGACGCGCCGAATCCGGCGTCCTGCCCGGCGCGGCGTCGAACCGTCGCCCGCCGCTCCTTGCCAGCCCGTTATGTCATCACACCCGAATTCCGACAGCTCAACCGCACAATCGAATCCCCCTCAGCTGCGCCGCAGCCTGAAAGCCCGTCACCTGACGATGATCGCGATCGGCGGCTCGATCGGCACGGGCCTGTTCGTCGCGTCCGGCGCGTCCATCTCGCAGGCGGGCCCCGGCGGCGCGATGCTCGCGTACCTGCTGATCGGCGTGATGGTCTACTGCCTGATGATGAGCCTGGGCGAGATGGCCGCGTTCATGCCGGTGTCCGGCTCGTTCGCGACCTACGGCGCGAAATACGTCGAAGAGGGCTTCGGCTTCGCGCTCGGCTGGAACTACTGGTACAACTGGGCGGTGACGATCGCCGTCGAGCTCGTCGCCGCGCAGCTCGTCATGCATTACTGGTTCCCGGACGTGCCGGGCGTCTGGTGGAGCGCGGCGTTCCTCGGCGTGATGTTCCTCCTCAACGTGCTGACCGTGCGCGGCTTCGGCGAGGCCGAATACTGGTTCGCGCTGATCAAGGTCGTCACCGTGCTCGCGTTCATCGGCGTCGGCCTGCTGATGATCTTCGGCATCCTGGAGGGCGGCCCGAGCAACGGCTGGAGCAACTTCACGATCGGCGACGCGCCGTTCGCGGGCGGTCTGCCCGCGATGATGGGCGTCGCGATGATCGCCGGCTTCTCGTTCCAGGGCACCGAGCTGATCGGCGTCGCCGCCGGCGAATCGGAAAACCCGCGCACGACGATCCCGCGTGCGGTGCGCCAGGTGTTCTGGCGGATCCTGCTGTTCTACGTGCTCGCGATTTTCGTGATCGGCGTGCTGGTTCCGTATACCGATCCGAATCTGCTGAAGAGCGACGTGACCGACGTCGGCGTGAGCCCGTTTACGCTCGTGTTCCGCCATGCGGGCCTCGCGTTCGCCGCAGGCGTGATGAATGCCGTGATCCTGACCGCGGTGCTGTCGGCCGGCAACTCGGGGATGTATGCATCGACGCGGATGCTCTACAACCTCGCGACCGAAGGCCGCGCGCCGAAACTGTTCGCGAAGCTTTCGGCGGGCGGCGTGCCGCGCAACGCGCTGTACGCGACGACCGCGGTGGGCGCGCTGTGTTTCCTGTCGTCGCTGTACGGCGACAAGACGGTCTATCTGTGGCTGCTGAACACGTCGGGGATGACGGGCTTCATCGCATGGCTCGGCATTGCGGTCAGCCACTATCGATTCCGCAAGGGCTTCATCCGCCAGGGCTTCTCGGTCGGCCAACTGCCGTATCAATCGAACCTTTATCCGTACGGCCCGATCTTCGCGTTCGCGCTGTGCATCGTGATCGCCCTCGGTCAGGACTACCAGGCGTTCCTCGCGAACAAGATCGATTGGGTCGGCGTGCTCGCGACCTACGTCGGCATTCCGCTCTTCCTCGTCGTGTGGCTCGGCTACCGGCTCTTCCACAAGACCCGTCTCGTTCGCTACGAAGAGATGGATATCGCGTCGTGGGTCGCCGAGCACGAACGCGCGGCGGCGCGCGATGCACGCGAAGCGGCGGCCGTGCGCGTGCCGTCGAGTCCTGAAGCGGCGTCGTAGCGCGCGGCGTCGCGCAGCGGGCATGCGTTCTCCGTTGCGATTTTGAAAAGCGGCCGCGCCCGGCTTCGGGCGCGGCCGCTTTTTTGAGTCTGAGTCGCGGGATGCCGTCGTTTTTTTCGAATTATTTTGTTGTTCGAGGACCGCCGACGCGCCGTTCGACGGCAGGCGGCAGTCTCGCCGCTCCGCGCGGGACACCGGCGTTTACGGCGCCGCGAACACGTCGGTGCGATTCGCCGCGTTGCCGATTTCGTTTGCACGAAGAACGGCACAATCGATGTTCCGCATGTGCCGAACCTCGCGTACAGCGAATGCCAATCGGTCTGCGCTTCGCCGGTTTTTCCTATGTGGTGATGCATCGAAATTGAACGCCATGCGCGTTACGCATTCGTCTTTCGTTCGTGCCTGGTTCGGATGCCGATGTATCGCGAGTGATGCATCGAATGCGATGCGGACGCCGCGTATGCGACATGCGGTGGGTCGCACGCGCGAACTCGGCGATTGCTGCGTCACGCGCGCCGGCTTGCGCGAGCGTCGCGCCATCGCGCGAGCGGACGCGTCTCGAACCAAGGCATTCCGAGCACGAACGCGATGCCGATCAGGCCGCCGGGCAGCACGTTGACGACACGTTCGGCGGCGACGGCGGAAGTGTGTGCCGCATGCAATACGGCCAGCGCACGAGCGCTTCACCTGTGCGCATCGGCGAGCGTGCGCCGGCGGACATGTCGTGCGATATCGAGGCGACCCTCTACGAATCGCCTATTTGGACGCCTTATCGTTAACCGGTTTCTTCCGTCGAAGACGATGCTTGCGGCCGAAAACGCCGCGGACCGGACGCGACGCACGACGCATGCCGGTGCCGCGAATCGCGGCGCGGCGTTTGAATCGTTTGAATGCGGCGTGTGCGCACCGACCAGGCGGCGCGCGGCGCGTGAACCGTCGTTCGGGCAATCGAGGAGCAGGCCATGCTGGCAGGAATGATGTTGATCGGATCGGTCGTGACGCTCGGCGTGTGGGCCGGCCGCAACCCGGTAGCCGTGCTGAACGCGGCGGCTCGCCGTGCGACGTTCGTCGGCCGCTTCGACATCGTCTACGGCGCGGGGCCGCGCCGCTCGCTCGACGTTTACGTGCCTGCCGGCCGCGGTGCGCCGGCGCCGGGCGGCGGCAAGCCGCCGCTCGTCGTGTTCTTCTATGGCGGCAGCTGGCAGAGCGGCCGGCGCAGCGACTACCGGTTCGTCGGCGAAGCGCTCGCGTCGCGCGGCTTCGTCGTGGCGATTCCCGATTACCGGCTCTATCCGGACGCGGTGTTTCCGGACTTCGTCGAAGACGCGGCCGCGGCGGTGCGCTGGGCGCGCGATCACGCGGCCGAGCTCGGCGCGGATCCGCAGCGTCTGTTCGTCGCCGGCCACTCGGCGGGCGCGCAGATCGCGACGCTGCTTGCGACCGACGGCCGCTTTCTCGATGCGCAGGGCCTCGACAAGTGCGATCTCGCGGGGGTCGTCGGGCTCGCCGGTCCGTACGATTTCCTGCCATTGAAGGACGCGACGCTGATGCGGGTCTTTCCCGAGCCCGTGCGCGAAGCGAGTCAGCCGATCCGCTTCGTCGACGGCCGCGAGCCGCCGATGCTGCTCATATCGGGCCTGTGCGACGCGACGGTGAAGCCGGGCAACACCGCACGGTTTGCCGCGCGCGTGGACGCCGCGGGCGGCGCGGTGCAGATCAAGCTCTATCCGCGCGTCGGGCACGCGCTGCTCGTCGGCGCGTTCGGCTTGCCGATGCGGCCTTTCGCGCCGGTGCTCGACGACGTCGCTGCGTTCGTGCGCACCGCGCCGCGCGTGCGGACCTGAAGCGGATCTGACGCGAACAGGAAACGCGCGGCGTCGTGCGCGAGCGTGACGCTTATCCTTGATCGCCACCGCCGACGGGCAGCACCGAGCCGGTCATGTAAGACGCCTCGTCCGACGCGAGAAACAGGACCGCGGCGACCTGCTCGTCGATCGTCCCGTAGCGGTGCATCAGGCTCGATGAAAGCGTCTGGTCGACGATCTCGCGATACCAGCGCACATCGTCGTCGCTCTGCGGTTCGGCGTTGCGCGGCACCTTGCGCGGCGGTGCGTCGGTGCCGCCCGCGGCGACCGCGTTCACGCGTATGCCGTGCGCCGCGTGCTCGAACGCGAGACTCGCGGTCAACGCGTTGACGCCGCCCTTCGCGGCCGCATACGGCACGCGATGAATGCTGCGCGTCGCGATCGACGACACGTTGACGATCGCGCCGCCGCCGCGCTCGATCATCCCGGGCAGCACCGCGCGACAGCACCACAGCGTCGGGAACAGCGAGCGGCGGATCTCCGCTTCGATCTGCGCGACTTCGTAGCGGTCGTACGGCTTCGTCCAGATCGTGCCGCCGACGTTGTTGACGAGCACGTCGATCCTGCCGAATGCGTTGATCGCCGCGCGCGCCATCGTTTCCGCGCCCGCGTACGTTTCGAGGTCGGCGACGACGGCGAGCGTTCGGCGGCCCTGCGACGCGATCTCGGCCGCGGCGTCGTGGACGAAATCCGCGCGGTCGACGAGCACCGTCGTCGCGCCCTCTCGCGCCGCGCGCAACGCGACGCCGCGGCCGATGCCCTGCGCGGCGCCCGTGACGATCATGACTTGGTGGTCGAAGCGGCCGGGTGCGTGGCGAGTATTCATGACGCGCTGCTCGACGAGAATTTTTCGAAGTACAGATTGGCCGGCGTGACGCCGCGCTCGCGCAGCCACGTTTGCACCGCGTCGACCATCGGCGCCGGGCCGCACAGATAGATGTCGACGTCGCCGTCGTTCAGCCATTCGGGCTCGACGTGCGCGGTCACGTAGCCCTTGCGCGGATGCGCGCTCGCGTCGTCGGCGACGCAGGTCCGGTATTCGAAGCCGCCTAGGCGGCGTTCGACGTCGCCTAGGCGGTCGAGCGCGACGAGATCGTCGTCTCGCGTGACGCCGTAGACGAGCCGCACGGGCGGCGCGTCGCCGCGCGCCGAGCAGACGTCGAGCATCGACAGGAACGGTGCGATGCCGGTGCCGCCCGCGAGGAACAGCGCGGGCCGTGCGGCGTCGCGAAGATAGAAGCTGCCGTGCGGGCCGGAGAATGCGATCCGCTGGCCGGGCGCGGCTTCGTCGACGAGATAGCGGCTCATCCGGCCGCCCGGCACGTTGCGCACGAGAAACGACACGCGCGCGTCGCCCGGCCGCGAGCTGAACGAATACGAGCGCGTCGTCGCGCCGACGCCCGGGACCTCGAAGTTCACGTACTGACCCGCGAGAAACGCGAGCTTCGCGGGCTCGTCGACGTCGATCGTGAAATGAATCGTCGATGCCGACAACCGCTCGATTGCGGAAAGCGTGCCTTCGTGGCGCACGGCGCCCGTCTTGCACGCGGCCGACGATGCGGGCACGTCGATCACGCAGTCGGAACGCGGGCGCGTCTGGCATGCGAGCACATAGCGCTGCGCGGCCTCGCCGGCGGTGAGCGCGTCCTCGATGTAGCTCGACTCGGGCAGGTCGTAATCGCCCGACTCGCAACGGCAGCGGCAGGTGCCGCATGCGCCGTCGCGGCAATCGAGCGGGATGTTGATCTGCTGGCGATACGCGGCGTCGGCGAGCGTTTCGCCTTCGCGGCACGTGACGAAGCGGGTGACGCCGTCTTCGAACTGGAGTGCGATGCGGTGTTCCATGATGCGTTCCTCGGGCGCGGCGCGTCGTGCGGCGCGCGGCCGGCTAGATGTGATAGATGTCGATCAGCTGGTTGATGTAGTCGTTCTTCAGGACGACGTACTTGCTGACGATCCTCGGCGCGTCGCCGGAGAAATCGATCGCGTAGCGCGACATCCCGAAATAGCTCGACACCGTCTTGTAGCGATAGCTGAGCGTGTGCCAGTTGAAGCGCACGATGTGCACGCCGCCTGCGACGCTTTCGAGCTCGACGTTCGCGACGTTGTGGCTCGTGCGCGTGTCGGGCATCGTCGCGCTCGAGCGCTCGGTCTTGATGCGGAACACGCGATCCTCGAGCCCTTGCCGGTTCGGGTAGTAGATCAGCGAGATTTCGCGCTGCGGATCGGTGACGAGCGTGTCGGCGTCGTCCCACGACGGCATCCAGAACACGGCGTCCGGGTGATAGCAGTCGAGCCACGCATCCCATTCCTTGTCGTCGAGCAGCCGGCATTCGCGGTGGAGGAACGCCTGGATGTCGGCGAGATCGATCGTCTTCATGCGCGGCTCCGTTCGGCGGCGAGCGCCTTTTTCATCGTCGCGATCCAGTAGCGGTGCTGGACCGTGTACAGCCCTTCGTCCTCGGTCTTCATGCCGCTCATCACCGGCTGGATGCCGATCCTGCGCGCGGCTTCGTCGGGGCCTTCGATCCAATGCGTCGCGCCGCGGCACATGTCGTTCCATTCGACCGCGCGGCCCGCGTAGCCTTGCTGGCACGCGCGGAATTCCTCGAGATCGTCGGGCGTCGCCATCCCGCTCGCGTTGAAGAAGTCCTCGTATTGCCGGATGCGCCGGGCGCGCGCGTCGGGCGCTTCGCCCTTCGGCGCGATGCAGTAGATCGTGACCTCGGTGCGGTTGACGGCGAGCGGCCGCAGCACGCGGATCTGCGAGCCGAACTGGTCCATCAGATAGACGTTCGGGTACAGGCACAGATTGCGCGAGTTCTGGATCATCCAGTCGGCGACGTCGCTGCCGCAGCGTGCGGCGAATTCGTCGCGACGATCGAAGTTCGGCCGGTCCTCCGGGTTCGCCCAGCGCGACCACAGCAGCATGTGGCCGTGATCGAACGCGTAGAAGCCGCCGCCCTGGCGTCCCCACTTGCCGGCATCCATCGCGCGGATCGAGTCTTCGTGTTGCGCGTCCGTCTTGCGGTGATTGACGGTCGCCGCATAGTTCCAGTGCACGGCCGACACGTGATAGCCGTCGGCGCCGTTCTCGGCGGTGAGCTTCCAGTTGCCTTCGTATGTATACGTCGACGACCCGCGCAGCACTTCGAGGCCGTCCGCCGACTGGTCGACGATCATGTCGATGATTCGCGCGGCGTCGCCGAGATACGCGGCGAGCGGCTCGACGTCCGGATTCAGGCTGCCGAACAGGAAACCGCGATAGTTCTCGAAGCGCGCGACCTTCTTCAGATCGTGCGAGCCGTCGCGATTGAAGCAGTCCGGGTAGCCGGCTTCTTCGGGATCCTTTACTTTGAGCAGCTTGCCGCTGTTGCTGAACGTCCAGCCGTGGAACGGGCATGTATAGCTCGCGCGGTTGCCGCGCTTGTGGCGGCATAGCATCGCGCCGCGATGCGTGCATGCGTTGACGAAGGCGTTCAGCTCGCCCTGGCGGTTGCGCGCGATCACGATCGGCTGGCGGCCGATGTTCGTCGTGTAGTAATCGTTCGCGTTCGGGATCTGGCTCTCGTGCGCGAGATAGATCCAGTTGCCTTCGAAGATGTGCTTCATCTCGAGCTCGAACAGCATGTCGTCGGTGAACGCGCTGCGGTGCAGCCGGTAGTCGCCGCGCATCTTGTCTTCGACGAGGAAGTCGTCGATGCATCGCAGTGCCGGATGACGATCCGGGTAGATCGGGATCATGGGGGGCGTCTCCTGATGGGCTCTGATCGTGACCGGCGCGGGTCCGGACGATCGGTTCGGCGCTGCGCCGCAACGCGCGCCGTGCGGAAAACCCGGATGGAGCTACGATGCTTCGCAGGTATAGTGCACGACAACGACGCGGTCAGAATGAGGATAGTTGCCGGCAAAACGGTGCGTCCAACACTGATTGAGTATCGGATCGATATCCAAGAGGTATGAAGATGGAGCTGCGGCATTTACGCTACTTCGTCGCGGTCGCGGAGGAGCAGAATTTCACGCGCGCGGCGGAGCGCCTGCACATCGCGCAGCCGCCGCTGAGCCGCCAGATCCAGCAACTCGAGGACGCGCTCGGCGTGATGCTGTTCGAGCGGCACGCGCGGCCGCTGAAAATGACCGACGCCGGGCGCTTCTTCTATTCGCACGCGGTGCAGCTGCTCGCGCAAACGGCCGAGCTCGAATCGATGACGAAGCGTGTGGGCAAGATCGAGCGCTCGCTGTCGGTGGGCTTCGTCGGTTCGACGCTGTACGGGATGCTGCCGCGGATCATCCGCCGCTTTCGCGACGAATACGGCGAGGTCGAGCTGAGCCTGCACGAGATGTCGACGATGGATCAGATCAAGGCGCTGAAGGAGGGGCGGATCGACGTCGGCTTCGGCCGCATTCGTCATGAGGATCCGAGCGTGCGGCGCATCGTGCTGCGCGAGGAGCGGATGATCGTCGCGCTGCCGGTCGGGCATCCGCTCGAAGCGGCGAAGCCGTTGCTGTCGCTGCACGATCTCGTCAACGAGACGCTGATCATCTTTCCGAAGACGCCGCGGCCGAGCTACGCGGACCAGGTGCTCGCCGCGTTCCACGATCGCGCGCTGAAGCCGCAGAAGATCTACGAGACGCGCGAGCTGCAGATCGCGCTCGGGCTCGTCGCGGCGGGCGAGGGCGTATCGGTCGTGCCGCGCAGCGTGCATGGGCTCAAGCGCGACGACGTCAGCTATAAGGAGCTCGACGATCCGAATCTCGTGTCGCCGATCATCATGAGCACGCGGATGCTCGACGAATCGACGGACATTCGCGCGATGCTCACGTTGATTTATCAGTTATATGACGAATTCAACATGGAGTATCAGCCGCCGCACGAATGAGCGGGCGGTGCGCGGAACGACGCGCGAGCGCGCCCGGACCGAATCGCGGCCGAGCCGGAGATCGGCTTGCGGGCGCATGACGCGCGGCGCGTTCGCGCTCGGCATTCGTTAGCCTGACAAAGCGTTTCGCCGTGACCTAGAATCCAACCATAACTTCATCCAATGCGCAGCATCGTCGCTTTCGACGCGATTCATCCCAAGGGAAGTTCGATCGTCAAATCGCTTCACGTCTCATGCGAGGAGGGCATCATGGCTCGCAAATACATCGATTGCCGGGAGTTTCCGAGCGAAATGCACTGCACCGTCGCGATGTCCGCCGATTCGGACGACGAATTGCTGGATGCGGCCGTGCAGCACGCGGTCACGGTTCATCATCATGCCGATTCGCCGGCGTTGCGCGCTCAACTGAAGACGCTTTTCCACGACGGCACGCCGCCCGTCGATGCGCCGCGCCAAGCGTAGCGTCGACGGAACGACCGACGCGTATCGACACGTATCGGCGCGCATCGGTCCACGGGGGCGCATGTCGAATCTGCCCGGGCGCGCGCGAATCCGCTGCCGCGCCGGTGAGTCGGTACGCGGACGCGCGTTTTGTACCCGGATGCAGCGGCATGCGCCGCCGGCCGCGCGGCGGGCTGTCTTTTTCCTTTCGCGCCGAACGTCGCTGCGTCACGCAGACGATTCGGCGCGCCTCATCGCCGCGACGAGCGTCCGGAATCCGACCCAGCCCCAGTAGACCCGGTGGCGCGCGATGCGTCCGCCGACGACGTCGATCGATTCGATCAAGTCGACCTGATCGCCGTGCGGCGTTTCGCGCGGATATTCCCAGATCAATTCGGCGTCGCGCGGCTGACCGAGCCTGGCGATCTCCGTCGGTTCGGACAACGCGAAGCCGTCGTGCATGCAAGTCGGCACGCGCTGCGTCAGCGACGTTGCCGCGCAATCGAGTCCGCGAAGCACGTGCGCCGGCCGGAAGTCGCGTGGCTCGCGCAGCACATGTTCGCGGTCGCGCGGAGGTCGGCGAGCGATGCGTTCATGACATGACCGCGAACGTGCGGCGCGCGCCGTTCACGGCTCGACGTCGCCCGCCGCCCCCCGATACGCGCTGGGCGTTTGCCCCGTCCACTTGCGGAACGCGCGCGTGAAGTTCGCCGGATCGGTGAACTGCAGGCGTTCGGCGATCGTCTTCAGGTCGAGGTCGGACGCGCGCAGCAGCCGGCGCGCGTCGCGCAGCCGCGCTTCATCGACGAGCGCGCGATAGCCGGAACCCGCATCGAGCAGGCGCCGCCGCAGCGTGCGCGTCGACATCAACAGCCGCTTCGCGAGCGCGTCGGGCCCCGGATAGCCGTGCGCCGGCAGCGTGAGCTCCGCGCGCACGCGCGCGACGAGATCGCCTTCTTCGTGACGCACGTCCGCATATTCGCGCTCGACCTGCGCGAGCGCCTGCTGGTGCGCGACTTCGTCCGCCATCGGCAACGGCCAGTCGAGCGCGTCGCGCGATACCCACAGCGCGTTCGCCGCGCAGTCGAAGCGCACGGGCGGCAGCCGGTCGCGGTAGCGCGCGTGATAGTCGGGCGCCGGCCACGCGAACTGCAGCTCGACCGGCGGGGCGGCGCGCCCTGTCACCGTGCCGACGTTCTGCGCGATCCCGGTCAGCACGATCTCGAACATCGCGTGATGCTGGAGCACCGGGTTCGCCTGCACGGCGTGCAGCGCGAGCGTTGCGCCGTCGTCGCGCTCCGCGTACTGCAACCGGTATTGCCGGTTGCGCATCCGGAAATAGCGCGCGTTCACGAGCAGCGACGCGCGCAAGTCGGCCGCCGTCAGCGCCGCGTAGCCGAGAAAGCCGTGCACCGACATCCGCAGCCGCAGCCCGAGCTCGAAGCCGATCCCCTCGTCGCCGCTCAGCCGGATCGCGTTCAGCACGAGCCGGCCCCATTGCGACGGCGCGACGCGCGCGTCCGGCTCGCCGAGCACGTCGTCGCGCAGGCCGGTGCCCGCGCGGGCGTCGCGCGCATCGATGCCGCGCTCTTCGAACACCTTCAGCAGGTGCCGCAGATACGCGACCGGAATCGTCGGCCGGCGCAGGCCCAGATGGTCTTTCGTCGATCGCCGCGTCATCGTGTCGTGAACCGGCCAGGAATGGCCAAGATTGGCCATAAATGACAAGCATTATGGCTGTTTGACCCCTCACGGACAAGCGGCGCGCGCCCCTACGATGTCACGATCCCGATACTTCCCACAATACGCGATGACGACCCCGTTTCCACACCTGCTCGCCCCGCTCGATCTCGGCTTCACGACGCTGCGCAATCGCGTACTGATGGGGTCGATGCATACGGGCCTCGAAGACAGCCGCAAGACGCTGCCGCGTCTCGCCGACTATTTCGCTGAGCGCGCGCGCGGTGGCGTCGGCCTGATCGTCACGGGCGGCTTTGCGCCGAACGTCGCCGGCTGGACGAAACCGTTCGGCGGCACGTTGTCGACGGCATCGGCCGCGCGCCGGCATCGCGTGATTCCGGACGCAGTGCACGCGGAAGGCGGCAAGATCGCGCTGCAGATCCTGCATACCGGCCGCTACGGTTATCACCCGTTCGTGGTCGCGCCGACGCGGCTCAAGTCGCCGATCTCGCCGTTCACGCCGCACGAGCTGACCGCGCGCGGCGTCGAACGGCAGATCGGCGCGTTCGTGCGTTGCGCGAAGCTCGCGCGCGACGCCGGCTACGACGGCGTCGAGATCATGGGCTCCGAAGGCTATCTGATCAACCAGTTCATCTCGCTGCATACGAACCAGCGCACCGACGAATGGGGCGGCTCGTATGCGAACCGGATGCGCCTGCCGGTCGAGATCGTCGAGCGCACTCGCGAAGCGGTCGGCCGCGACTTCATCATCATTTATCGGCTGTCGATGCTCGACCTGATTCCGGACGGCAGCGACTGGGACGAAGCCGTGCTGCTCGCGAAGGCGGTCGAGCGTGCGGGCGCGACGCTGATCAACACCGGCATCGGCTGGCACGAGGCGCGCGTGCCGACGATCGCGACGTCGGTGCCGCGCGGCGCGTTCGCGTGGGTCACGAAGAAGATGAAGGGCGAGGTCGGCATTCCGCTCGTGACGACGAACCGGATCAATCGGCCGGAAGTCGCCGAGCAGATCCTCGCGGATGGCTGCGCGGACATGGTGTCGATGGCGCGGCCGTTCCTCGCCGACGCCGAGTTCGTGAACAAGGCGGCCGAAGGGCGCGTCGACGAGATCAATACGTGCATCGGCTGCAATCAGGCATGCCTCGATCACGCGTTCAAGAACCAGATCGCTTCGTGCTTGCTGAATCCGCGCGCGTGTCACGAATCGGACCTGAACTATGCGCGCGCGGCGAACGCGAAGCGGGTCGCGGTGATCGGCGCCGGTCCCGCCGGCCTCGCGTGCGCGACCGTGCTCGCGCAGCGCGGGCATCGCGTCGAGCTGTTCGACGCGGCGGCCGAGATCGGCGGCCAGTTCAACATGGCGAAGCGCATTCCGGGCAAGGAGGAATTCCACGAGGCGCTGCGTTACTTCGCACGACAGATCGAACTGACGGGCGTGCAGCTACGTCTGAATCGCCGTATCGACGCGGCCGAGCTGATCGCGGCAGGCTACGACGACGTCGTGCTCGCGACCGGCGTCGCGCCGCGCAATCCGCGCATCCCGGGCCAGGATCATCCGAAGGTGCTGACCTACATCGACGTGCTCGCGCGCAACAAGCCGGTCGGCGCGCGCGTCGCGGTGGTCGGCGCGGGCGGGATCGGCTTCGACGTCTCCGAGTTTCTTGTTCAGGATGGCGAATCGCCGACGCTCGATCTCGACGCGTGGAAGGCCGAATGGGGCGTCGCCGACCCCGCGCTCGTGCGCGGCGGCGTGACGCGCGGCGAGGTCGCGCCGCCCGCGCGCCGCGTCACGCTGCTGCAGCGAAAGGCGACGCGGCTCGGCAAGGGGCTCGGCAAGACGACCGGCTGGATTCACCGTGCGACGCTGAAGATGAAGCAAGTCGAGATGATCGGCGGCGTGAACTACGAGCTGATCGACGACAAGGGGCTGCACGTGACGTTCGGCAAAGAGCGCGCCGACCCGACCGTGATCGAGGCCGATACGATCGTGATGTGCACGGGGCAGGAATCCGAGCGCACGCTGTACGAGCCGTTGAAGGCGGCGGGCGTATCGGTGCATCTGATCGGCGGCGCGGAACTGGCCGCCGAGCTCGATGCGAAGCGCGCGATCGACCAGGGTTCGAGGCTCGCCGCCCGGCTGTGAGCGAGGCGCGCGTCCGTGCGTCGCGGCGCTACTCGCGCAGCGGTTTGCTTCGGCGATAGCGGGCGCGTCGCGGCGATCGAGCGTCGAGACGCATCTGCATCTGCATGCATTCGAGCGTGCGCGGCAGGCCGGCGTCCGCGCGCCGAGTATCCCGGCTCGTCGAATCGGGCGACGTGACGGATCGCGATCGCCGGTTCGATCTTTCATCATGTCGGCGCTTGACGTGCGGCAGCGATTCGAACGTGAAGCACGGTCGATTGCGTGGCGTCGACGTTGACAGCGATGACGCGTGTCCGCCGACGCGCACGACGCATGCAATCGCCGTCGCCGCGTTTGCGATCTCGCCGAACAAACCACCCCGCACGCACGTTGCCGATTGCACGGCCGATCGCATCGACGGTCCCGTTCGTCATCGGCGAGCGCCTTCTCGCACATGCATGCGCGCGTACGCAACCACGCTGCCCTCCGCATCGAGACAAGCCGCGTCATCGCTGTGACAACGTGTCACACTATCATTTTCTGCAAAGATGATTTGTCTCATTGACGGATTTTCATCTCGTTCGCCGGCCGTATGATGCGAGCGCTTCCGCGAATCGGTCGTCCGCCGGTTCGCTCGGACTGCGATACATCTGATGCTGGCAAATGTGATGAATAGAAAGGCTTTCAAAGGCTTGTCGTTGTTCGGTGCGATCGGTGCGCTCGCCTCGCTGTCCGGCTGCGGGCTCGACGTGCTCGATCCGAAAGGCGCGGTCGGCGCCGCGGAGAAGTCGCTGATCGCGACGTCGACGTGGGCGATGCTGATCGTCGTCGTGCCGGTGATCTTCCTGACGCTGCTCTTCGCGTGGCGCTACCGCGCGTCGAACCGCAACGCGACCTACGCGCCGAAGTGGGCGCATTCCACCGCGATCGAGATCGTCATCTGGACGGTGCCGTCGCTGATCATCCTGTTCCTCGGCATCCTCACGTGGAAGACCACGCACGAGCTCGATCCGTACCGGCCGCTCGAATCGTCGGTGAAGCCGATCGACGTCGAGGTCGTCGCGCTCGACTGGAAGTGGCTGTTCGTCTATCCGGATCTCGGCATTGCTTCGGTGAACCAACTGGCGGTGCCGGTCGGCACGCCAGTCAATTTCCGGATCACGTCCGACGCGGTGATGAACTCGTTCTTCATCCCGCAGCTCGGCACGCAGGTCTACGCGATGGCCGGCATGCAGACGCGCCTGCATCTGATCGCCGACGAGCCGGGCGATTTCGCCGGGATGTCGGCGAATTACAGCGGCCGCGGCTTTTCCGACATGAAGTTCCGCACGCTCGCGACGCCGCGCGACGCGTTCGACGCGTGGGTCGCGAAGGTCCGCGCGTCGTCGGACCGGCTCGACATGACCGCGTACAGCCAGCTCGCGCAACCGAGCGAGAAGCAGCCGGTGCGCTACTACTCGACGGTCGATCCCCGGCTGTTCAACAACATCATCGCGAAGTACAACGATGGCCGCGTCCTGGACCTGACGGACGCCGCCTGTCGGACGAAGAGGTAAGCATGTTCGGTAAATTGACGCTTTCGGCGATCCCGTTCGATCAGCCGATCATCATGGGCGCGGCCGCGTTCATGGGGCTTGTCGTGCTCGCGATTCTGGGCGCGCTGACCTATACGAAGCGCTGGAAATGGCTGTGGACCGAGTGGCTGACGACCGTCGACCACAAGAAGCTCGGCGTGATGTACATCATCGTCGCGCTGGTCATGCTGCTGCGCGGCTTCTCGGACGCGATCATGATGCGCCTGCAGCTCGCGCTCGCGTACGACGCGCCCGGCTATCTGCCGCCGCATCACTACGACCAGATCTTCACCGCGCATGGCGTCATCATGATCTTCTTCATGGCGATGACGTTCATGATCGGCCTGATGAACATCATCGTGCCGCTGCAGATCGGCGCGCGCGACGTCGCGTTCCCGTTCATCAATTCGCTGAGCTTCTGGATGACGGCGGTCTCGGCGATCCTGATCAACATCTCGCTCGTGGTCGGCGAATTCGCGCAGACGGGCTGGCTCGCGTATCCGCCGCTGTCGGAACTGCAGTTCAGTCCGGGCGTCGGCGTCGACTATTACCTGTGGGCGCTGCAGATATCCGGCGTCGGCACGCTGCTGACGGGCGTCAATTTCTTCGCGACGATCATCCGGATGCGCGCGCCCGGCATGACGCTGATGAAGATGCCGGTGTTCACGTGGACCGCGCTCTGCACGAACGTGCTGATCATGGCGTCGTTTCCGATCCTGACGGTCACGCTCGCGCTGCTCGGCCTCGACCGCTATCTCGGCATGCACTTCTTCACGAACGATGCCGGCGGCAATCCGATGCTGTATCTGAACCTGATCTGGGCGTGGGGCCATCCGGAGGTCTACATCCTGATCCTGCCCGCGTTCGGGATCTTCTCGGAAGTGGTCGCGACGTACGCGAAGAAACCGCTCTTCGGCTACAAGACGATGGTCTATGCGAGCTGCGCGATCATGGTGCTGTCGTTCCTCGTGTGGCTGCACCACTTCTTCACGATGGGCTCGGGTGCGAACGTCAACGCGTTTTTCGGGATCATGACGATGATCATCGCGATTCCGACCGGCGTGAAGGTGTTCAACTGGCTGTTTACGATCTACCGCGGCCGGCTCGAATTCTCGACGCCGATCCTGTGGACGATCGGCTTCATGGTGACGTTCACGCTCGGCGGGATGACGGGCGTGATGATGGCGATCCCCGGCGCGGACTTCGTGCTGCACAACAGTCTGTTCCTGATCGCGCACTTCCACAACGTGATCATCGGCGGCGTGCTGTTCGGCTATCTCGCGGGCTTTAACTACTGGTTCCCGAAGGTGTTCGGCTTCAAGCTGAACGAGACGCTCGGCCGGGCCGCATTCTGGTTCTGGCAGGTCGGCTTCTACGTCGCGTTCGTGCCGCTCTATGTGCTCGGCTTCATGGGGATGACGCGGCGTCTGAACCATTACGACAATCCGGCCTGGCATCCGTGGCTCATCGTCGCCGCGTTCGGCGCCGTGCTGATCGCGATCGGCATCGCATGCCAGCTGCTGCAGCTCGTCGTCAGTCTGCGCGATCGCAAACAGCCCGAGAACCGCGATGTCACGGGCGACCCGTGGGGCGGCCGAACGCTCGAATGGGCGACGTCGTCGCCGCCGCCCGCGTACAACTTCGCGACGATTCCGAGCGTGCGCGCGCTCGACGAATTCGCGCACCGCAAGGAGCGCGGCCCCGGCATCGGCAAGCAGGCGGAGTATCGCGACATCCACATGCCGTCGAACACGAGCGCGGGCCTTTTCGTCGGCGTGTTCAGCCTGGTGCTCGGCTTCGCGGCGGTGTGGCACATCGGGTGGCTCTCGATCGTCGGGCTCGCCGGCATCGTCGTCACGGTGATCGCGCATAGCGCGAGCGACAACGACGGTTATTACATCCCGGCCGATACCGTTCGCAAGATCGAGGAAAAACGCGGCGGCGCGCGCTTCGCCGCGCGGCCGGCGGAAGCCGAACTGGAGGCAAACTGATGTCGTATCAATCCGTGAGCGCCGCTCATCATCAGGCTGCGCACGACCATCCGCCGTCGCATTCGGTGTTCGGCTTCTGGCTGTATCTGATGACCGACTGCGTGATCTTCGCCGCGCTGTTCGCCGTGTTCGCGGTGATGGCGCATCAGTTCGCGGGCGGCCCGACGGCCGTCGACCTGTTCGACATCCCGGGCGTCGCGCTCGAGACCGCGCTGCTGCTCGTCAGCAGCATCACGTACGGCTTCGCGATGATCGGCGCGCAGCGCGGCCGCCGCGGCGCGCTGCTCGGCTGGCTCGCGGTGACGTTCGTGCTCGGCGCGGCCTTTCTCGCGATGGAGCTGCGCGAGTTTTCGCACCTGATCGCCGAAGGCGCGGGGCCGCAGCGCAGTGCGTTCCTGTCGTCGTTCTTCACGCTCGTCGGCACGCACGGGCTGCACGTCGCGATCGGCCTCTTGTGGATGGCCGTGCTCGCGTTTCAGGCGATGCGCCGCCCGGCGCTGACCGAGCGCGACATTCGCCGGCTCACCTGCCTGAGTCTTTTCTGGCACTTCCTCGACATCGTCTGGATCTGCGTGTTTTCCTTTGTCTATCTCGCGAGCGTGATCTAAATGACCGATACGCACCTCTCTCACGACGGCGAAGCGCACGGCACGGCGGGCGGCTACGTCGCCGGGTTCATCCTGTCGGTCCTGTTGACGGCGGCGTCGTTCGGACTCGTGCTGAGCGGCGCGCTGTCGTCGCACGCGTCGCTGATCGCGCTCGCGGCGCTCGCGTTCGTGCAGATCGTCGTGCACCTCGTCTATTTCCTGCACATGAACGGATCGTCCGGCCAACGCTGGAACGTGATGGCGTTCAGCTACACGGTGCTGACGGCGGCGATCCTGATCGTCGGCACGCTTTGGGTCATGCACAACGTCGGCATGAATATGATGTCGCGTTGAGCGTGAATCTCGCATGCGCCGCGTATGCCCGGTGCATGTGAAAAAGCGCGGGCGCACGGAGAACAACCGTGCGTCCGTTTCATTTTGCGCGGCCGACGCGATGCGCCGCTCAGCGATCGTCGTCGTGGATCGACGACGGATGCCGGCACAGCGCGCGCACTTCGATCCGCATGTACGGGAAGAGCGGGAGCTGGCTCAGCACGTCGTGCAGATGCGCGGGGCTCTCGACGTCGAAGACGCTGACGTTCGCGTAGCGGCCCGCGATGCGCCACAGGTGCCGCCACACGCCTTCGCGCTGCAGCCGCTGCGCCATCTCCTTTTCTTCCGACTTCAGGCTGGCCGCCTTCACCGGATCGATGTCGGCGGGCAGGTCGACGGTCATTTCCACATGAAACAGCATGGTTTGCTCCTTGCGATGAACGTTGCGGCGACGCCGCTCACGCCTGCGCGCGAACGCGCTCGACTTCGCTCGCCGGCACGTCGCCGCGCTCGTGCGTCAGCGAGAAGTCGAAGTCGATCAGCGCGAATTGACCGTCGATTCCGTAAGGCTTGCCTTGCGCGCCTTCGGCCTGCTTGATCTCCGGAATCAGGCCCTCGCGCGTCGCGAACGCGAAGTCGTCCCAGATGTGCGGATCGCCTTCGATGTTGATCTGCGTCGTCAGCTTGCGATGGCCGGGCGCCGACACGAAGAAGTGGATGTGCGCGGGACGGTGGCCGTGGCGGCCGAGCTGGCCGAGCAACTGCTCGGTCTTGCTGCCGGGCGGCACGCTGTAGCCGACGGGCAGCACGCTGCGGAAGCTGTAGCGGCCATCGGCGCCGGTGCGGATCGAGCGGCGCAGATTGAACGCCGGCTGCGATGGATCGAAGTACGAATAATTGCCGAGATGGTTCGCATGCCATACTTCCACGAGCGCGTTCGCGAGCGGCTTGCCGTCGTCGCCGAGCACGCGGCCGCGCATCAGCAGCGTCTGGCCGGGATCGGCGCCGTCGTCGAGACGCGCATGGCCGACCGTTTCCGGCGCGCCGGCGACGTACAGCGGCCCTTCGATCGTGCGCGGCGTGCCGCCTTGCAGGCCGGCCTTCGCTTCCGCTTCGTCCATCCGCACGTCGAGGAAGCGCTCGAAGCCGAGGCCGGCCGCGATCAGGCCGAATTCCTTGCCTGCTTCGTTCAGGTAGTTGAGCGCGGTCCAGAATTCGCTCGGCTGCACGTCGAAATCCTCGATCGTGTGGAACAGGTCCTTCACGATCCGGTTGACGATCGCGCGCACGCGCGGGTTGCCGGGATGCGTCGCGGCGTCGTCGAACGACTTCAGCAGGGCGTCGATGGCTTCCTTGTTCATCTGCGTCTCCAATATCAATGAATGTAGGCGTGGGTCAGCGGGACCGGCGTCGCATCCGCTCGATGCGGGCCCAATCGAAAGCGATGCCGAGACCGGGAGCGGCCGGCAGGTGCAGCTTGAAATCCTCGTAACGCAGCGGCTCGACGAGGATCTCTTCGGTCAGCAGCAGCGGGCCGAACAGCTCGGTGCCCCACTTGAGCGAGCCGAACGTGCTGAAGAGCTGCGCGGACGCGATCGTGCCGGCCGCGCCTTCGAGCATCGTGCCGCCGTACAGATCGATGCCGGCCGCGGCCGCGATCGACGCGACGGCCGCGGCGCCTTGCAGGCCGCCCGATTGCGCGATCTTCACCGCGAACACGTCGGCCGCGCGGTCGCGCGCGAGCGCGAATGCGTCGACGGGGCCGTGCAGCGCCTCGTCGGCCATGATCGGGATGTGCGCGAGCGCGGTCAGGCGTTTGAGGCCCGCGCGGTTCGTCGCGACGATCGGCTGCTCGACGAGGCTCACGCCCGCTTCCGCGAGCCGCATGCTCGCCCACACCGCTTCGCTCTCGGTCCACGCCTGGTTCACGTCGACGCGCACGTCGCCGTGCTCGCCGAGCGCGCGCTTGATCGCGACCACGTGCGCGACGTCGTCGGCGACCGCGCGCGCGCCGATCTTCAGCTTGAACGCGCGATGGCGGCGCGCTTCGAGCATCGCTTCGGCCTCCGCAATGTCGCGATCGGTGTCGCCGCTCGCGAGCGTCCACGCGACGTCGAGCGCATCGGTCGCGCGGCCGCCGAACAGCTCGGACAGCGGCACGCCGAGCCGGCGCGCCTGCGCATCGAACAGCGCGGTCTCGAGCGCGCATTTCGCGAAGCGGTTGCCCTGGAACAGCTTGTGCGCGCGCGCCATCGCGGCGCCGGGGCGGGTCGCGTCCGCGCCTTGCAGCAGCGGCGCGAAATAGGTGTCGATGTTCGTGCGGATGCTCTCGGGGCTTTCCTCGCCGTACGCGAGGCCGCCGATCGTCGTGCCTTCGCCGACGCCTTCGATACCGTCCGAGCATCGAACGCGGACGAGCACGAGCGTCTGGCAGTTCATCGTCGCGACCGACAGCTTGTGCGGCCGGATCGTCGGCACGTCGACGAGCAGCGTCTCGATGCGGTCGATGGTGATGCCTGTTGCTATCATCGAAATCCTCCTGTCGCGCACATGGTAGAAACAAACGCGCGACGGCGTCCAACACCCATTCCGACTACTTCCATACTTTCGAGGTATGCATGGAACTGCGTCAGCTCCGGTATTTCATCGCGGTGGCCGAGGAAATGAACATCACGCGCGCCGCGGAACGGCTGCACATGACGCAGCCGCCGTTGAGCCGCCAACTGCAGCTGATCGAGGACGAGATCGGCCTGCCGCTCTTCGAGCGCGGCGCGCGGCCGCTGAAGCTGACCGATGCAGGGCGGGTGTTCTACGCTCAGGCGCGGCGCGTGCTCGAGCAGGCCGACGAGCTCGCGCCGCTCACGCGCCGGCTCGCGCAGGCGGCAGAGCGGATCGTGATCGGCTTCGTGCCGTCGACGCTGTACGGCGCGCTGCCCGACGTGATCCGCGCGTTCCGCGAGGCCGCGCCGGCGGTCGAGCTGTCGCTGAACGAAATGTTCACGCTCGAGCAGCTCGGCGCGCTGAAAGGCGGCCGGATCGACATCGGCTTCGGCCGGCTGCGCTTCGACGACGACCAGCTCGTGCGCGAGGTGCTCGTCGAAGAGCGGCTGATCGCGGCGCTGCCGGACGGGCATCCGCTCGCCGCGCCCGGCGCGCCGCTCTCGCTCGCGGAGATCGCCGCGCAGACGCTGATCGTTTACCCGAGTACGCCGCGGCCGAGCTTCGCCGATCAGCAGTTGTCCGCGCTGCGCGACGGCGGCCTCGCGCCCGCGGCGGTGCACGAGGTGCGCGAGCTGCAGACGGCGCTCGGCCTCGTCGCCGCGCAGGTCGGGGTGTCGCTCGTGCCGGAGAGCGTCGAAGGGGTGAGAGTGAAGGGCGTCGTCTACCGGCCGCTGCCGGAGCCCGTCGCGACGTCGCCGATCATCCTGAGCCGGCGGCTGCACGACGCAAGCCGCGCGACCACGCTGTTCTGCTCGCTCGCGCGCGAACTGATGGCGGGCCGCTGACGCCGCGCGCGGAGCGCGGGCCGGCTCAAGCGTCGCGCTGGCCGGCGAGCGTCGAGGACGGCAGCTCGCCGAACCGCTCGCGGTACGCGATCGCGAAGCGGCCGAGGTGCGCGAAGCCGCAGTCGAGCGCGATCTCGGCGATCCGCCGGTCGGGCGCCGCCGCGCGCAGCAACTCGCGCGCATGATCGAGCCGCATCTTGCGCAGGTACTGCATCGGGCTCATTCCGCGAAACTGCAGGAAGCCGTCGCGCAGCGTGCGTTCGGGCACGCCCGCCGCTTGCGCGATATCCGCGAGCTGCAACGGCTGCGCGAATTGGGTGTCGATGAATTCCTGCGCGCGCCGCACGAAGCCCGGCGCCGGGTCGGCGCGCCGCACGGGCGCGGCGGCGGGCGGATGGCCGTCGATCAGCAGGTCGAGCAGCAATTGCTCGAGCCTCGCCGCGACGCGCGGGTTCGCGCTTGCGCTCGCGAGCAGTTCGGGCGAGCGCGCGACGAGCTTCAGCTGCTGCATCCACGCGCTCAGCGCCGAATCGTCGACGCCGATCACCGGATCGAGCGACGCCGCCGCATCGCCGATGTGCGCGGCGAGCGTCGCGGCATCGATACGGAGGACGAACTGCTCGCAATCGCGGGAAAGGTGCGCGGCGAACGGCTCGCCGGGCGGGCACAGCACGCCCGTGTGGCCATCGACGTCGAACGCGCGCCCCATCGTGCGGACCTGCGCGCAACCCGTCAGACAAAACATCAGCAAGTGATAGCCGTCGACCGCGTCGACGCGCACCTGCATCGCGTCGCCGAACGCGATGGTTCCGATTCCGAGCCCGCCGAGCCGCACGAAATCCATATGTGACGGCCCGTGCCGCGTGCCGTCCGGCAGCAGCGCGTGCGGCTGCATCACGCGCGAGATCCGCTCGCGCGTCTCGTCGAGATCGCGCGATTCGAACAGCCGGTGCTCGCGCAGCGCGAGCGGATCGAATGGGGTCGGGGGCATGATCGTCTGCCTCGCACAAAGCGCCGGCGTCCTGAATATCGCTCGTCGGCCGGATGGCATGTCTGATGCGCGCATCGTAGCGCACAAAATCCGCCGGAAGTGGATACTGCGCCGCCGCAACCGCACTTTCCGGATAGACGGCGGATTTTAGCGTTTCAAAAATCAGTCCCGTCAGGCGGATTGTCGACCGCCTCAACCGCAAGCATCTTGCATGGGATCGGCGTAAGCGCTGAAGCGCTAACTCCGATCGACAGCTTTGCATGGGATCGGAGTAAGCGCTGAAGCGCTAACTCCGATCGATAGCTTTGCATGGGATCGGAGTAAGCGCTGAAGCGCTAACTCCGATCGACAGGAGACAACGATGGAACTGACCGAATCGCCAGTATCGCTGATCAATCGCACCGATTCGTCCGACGTGCGATTCCCGCGCGATGACGGCTCGCGCGTGCCGTACAAGGTGTTCAGCTCGCAGGCGGTGTACGACCGCGAGCAGGAGCGGATCTTTCGCGGTCCGACATGGAATTTCGTCGCGCTCGAAGCGGAGATTCCGAATCCGGGCGACTTCAAGAGCACGTTCGTCGGCGACACGCCCGTCGTCGTCACGCGCGGCGAGGACGGCGCGCTCGCCGCGTGGGTGAACCGCTGCGCGCACCGCGGCGCGCAGGTGTGCCGCAAGGCGCGCGGCAACGCGAGCTCGCATACGTGCGTGTACCACCAGTGGAGCTTCGACAGCCAGGGCAACCTGCTCGGCGTGCCGTTCAGGCGCGGCCAGAAGGGCATGTCTGGAATGCCCGCGGACTTCGATCCGACGCATCACGGGCTGCGCAAGCTGCGCGTCGACAGCTACCAGGGCCTCGTGTTCGCGACGTTCAGCGACGACGTCGCGCCGCTGCCCGACTATCTCGGCCCGCAGATGCGGCCGTGGATCGAGCGGATCTTTCACAAGCCGATCGAGTATCTCGGCTGCACGCGCCAGTATTCGAAGTCGAACTGGAAGCTGTATTTCGAGAACGTGAAGGATCCGTATCACGCGAGCATGCTGCATCTGTTCCATACGACGTTCAACATCTTCCGCGTCGGGATGAAGGCGCGCTCGATTCCGGACGCGACGCACGGGCTGCACAGCATCATCACGATGACGAAGACGCGCGAGGACGCGGACACCGCGAGCGCATACAAGCAGCAGAACATCCGTTCGTTCGACGAAGGTTTCGCGCTCGAGGACGAATCGATCCTCGGCCTCGTGTCCGAGTACGACGAGGACACGACGAACCACATCCAGCCGATCTTCCCTCAGCTCGTGATCCAGCAGATCCACAACACGCTCGTCGCGCGGCAACTGCTGCCGAAGGGGCCGAAGAACTTCGAGCTGGTCTTCCACTTCTTCGGTTACGCGGACGACACGCCCGAGCTGCGCGAGCTGCGGATCAAGCAGGCGAACCTCGTCGGGCCCGCGGGCTACATCTCGATGGAGGACACCGAGGCGACCGAGCTCGTCCAGCGCGGCACCGTGCGCGACGCGGACGCGGCATCGGTGATCGAGATGTCGCGCGGCAATCCCGACCAGGAGGACACGGCGATCACCGAGAGCCTGATCCGCAAGTTCTGGGTCGGCTACCAGAAGCTGATGGGCTATTGAAGCGGGAGACGAACATGACCGACATCACCGACGACATGCGCGTGTGGTTCGAGCTGCACATGCTGCAGGACCGCTACATCAGCCATCTCGACAACGACCGGCTCGAACGTTGGCCGGAGCTTTTCACCGAAGATTGTCTGTACGAAATCGTCCCGAAGGAAAACGCGGACATGGGCTTGCCGATCGGCATCGTCCATTGCACGAACCGGCGGATGTTGCGCGACCGCGTCGTGTCGCTGCGCCACGCGAACATCTTCGAAGCGCACACGTATCGGCACATGACGTCCGGACTCGCGATCGTCGGCGCGGAGGACGGCGAGATCGAGACGGAGAGCAGCTACGTCGTCGTGCAGACGCGCAGCGACGGCGAATCGAGCGTGTACCAGGCGGGCAAGTATTACGACACGGTCGTGCGCACGGCCGACGGGCTGCGCTACCGGAAGAAGCGCGTGATCTACGACACGTCGCGCGTGCAGACGCTGCTCGCGACGCCGATCTGATCTGACAAGGAGTTCGAAGCATGCGTAACGAAACCGTCGCCGCGTGGCATCCGCTCGGCGCGCTCGATGAATTCACGGAAGATGAGCCGGCCGCGCGCGTCGTCGGCAGCCGGCCGGTCGCGGTGTTCCGGATCGGCGACGACGTGTTCGCGCTGCACGACCTGTGCACGCACGGACATGCGCGGCTGTCCGAAGGCTTCATCGAGGACGGCTGCGTCGAATGCCCGCTGCATCAGGGGCTCTTCGACATCCGCACGGGCGCGCCGAAATGCGCGCCCGTGACGGAGCCCGTGCGCGCGTATCCGATCCGCATCGTCGACGGACAGGTCGAGATCCATGTCGACGGCTGATCCGTATCTGATCGCGGGCGGCGGGCACGCGGCGCGCCGCGCGGCCGAGACGCTGCGCGAACGCGATCCGGCCGCGCGAATCGTGATGATCGGCGCGGAGCCCGAGCTGCCGTACGACCGGCCGGTGCTGTCGAAGGACGCGCTCGTCGGCGGCGACGAAGGCGAGCGCCGCGCGTTCGTGCGCGACGCCGCGTGGTATCGCGAGCGCGACATCGCGCTGCGGCTCGGCGTGCGCGTCGATGCGATCGAGCGCACCGAGCAGCGGGTGTGCTTGAGCGACGGCACGCGCGTCGGCTACGCGCGTCTGCTGATCGCGACCGGCTCGCGCGTGCGGCGTTTCGCCGGCCCGGTCGACGCGGACGTGCCGGTTCATTACGTGCGCACCGTTGCCGATGCCCGCGCATTGCGCGCGGCGCTCGCGCCCGGCAAGCGCGTCGCGGTGCTGGGCGGCGGCTTCATCGGGCTGGAAGTCGCCGCGTCGGCGGTGCGGCTCGGCTGCCGCGCGACGCTCGTCGACCCCGCGCCACGCCTGCTTCAGCGCGGGATGCCGGAAATCATCGGCACGTTCGCGCTCGCGCTGCATACGCGGCGCGGCGTCGACGTGCGGCTCGCCGCACTGCCCGGGCGGATTCGACGCGGCGCGGACGGCGCGGTCGTCGTCGAGACGAGCGCGGGCGACGTCGAAGCCGACGTCGTCGTGGCCGGCATCGGCGTCGTGCCGAACGTCGAGCTCGCGCAGGCGGCGGGTCTCGACGTCGACAACGGCGTATGCGTCGACGAGATGTGCCGCACCGCCGATCCGGCGATCTTCGCGGCGGGCGAGGTCACGCGGCATTTCAATCCGCTCGTCGGCCGCCGCGTGCGGATCGAATCGTGGCAGGTCGCGGAGAACCAGCCGGCCGTCGCGGCGGCGAACATGCTCGGCGGCAGCGAAACCTATGCGGAATGGCCGTGGCTGTGGTCCGATCAGTACGACTGCAATCTGCAGACGCTCGGCCTCTTCGGCGGCGAGCAGACGCTCGTCGTGCGAGGGTCGCCGGACGACGGCGCGTTCTGCGTGTTCGCGCTGAATGCGCGCGGCGGGCTCGAAGCAGCTGCGGCCGTCAACGCGGGGCGAGAGATCGCCGCGTGCCGGCGGTTGATGACGGCGAACGTCGCGCTCGATCCCGTGCGTCTCGCGGACCCGTCCGTCGCGCTGCGGTCGATGCTGCCGCGCAGCGCCTAGCATCCGGCGCGTGACATATCGCTCCCGGATCGACGCCGGCACACGCGCGCAAGCGGCCGACGCTTGCGCGCGTGTGCATTCGCGTGCGGGATCGCTTGCACGATCGCGCACGACCGGTAAGAATCGCGTGTTGACGAACATCCGACAGACAGGCTCGCGAGCCGGGAGACTTTGATGGCCTACGATCAATCGAACATTTTTGCGAAGATCCTGCGCGGCGAAGTGCCGTGCATCCGCCTGTGCGAAACGGACACGACGCTCGCGTTCATGGACATCATGCCGCAATCGAAGGGCCACGCGCTCGTCGTGCCGAAGGAGGCGGCGGAGACGTTCTACGAGCTGTCCGAGGCGGCCGCAGCCGAATCGATGAAGATGGTGAAGCGCGTCGCGCTCGCATTGCGCCGGACGCTCGAGCCGGAAGGGCTCTTCATCGGCCAGTTCAACGGCGCGGCGGCGGGCCAGACGGTGCCGCACGTGCATTTCCACGTGATCCCGCGCTGGGCCGACGAGCCGCTGAAGATGCACGCGCGCGAGATGGCCGACGCGGCGGAGCTCGAGGCGCTGGCTCAGAGGATTCGCGCGGCGCTGTAAACGCAACGAATACCGCACGCAGGCGCGGCGTGACGCCGCGCCGCGCATCAAAGCTGATCGTCGATCGGCAGCAACAGACACAGTCCCGCGAGCAGGTTGCGATAGAAGCCCGCGTTCGGATCGACGCCGTACGTGCGCACGCGGCCGTCGGCGACTTCGGTCCACACGAGCGGCCACGCGGCCGTGCTCGCGCCCGCCGTCTGCACCGCGCCGGGCGCGTCCGGCGTATCGGACGCGAGCGTCACGCGATAGCTGATGGTCGGCTTCGTCACCGCGTCGAACAGGTCGGCGACTTCTTTCGCGAGCCGCGGGCTGTGAATCACGAGCGCGAGCTCCGTGTTCAGGTGCGCGGAGCGCGGATCGAGGTTCATCGAGCCGATCACGAGAATCTTCCGATCGATCACGTACGCCTTCGCATGCAGGCTCGCGCGCGAGCGCGAGCCGAGCATGCCGATGCGCGTCCGCCCCTGATCCGGCTTGTATTCGTACAGCTCGATGCCGTGTCGCAGCATCGGCACGCGATACGGCGCGTAGCCCGCTTGCACGGCGACCGCGTCGGTCGAGGCGAGCGAATTCGTCAGGATGGCGACGCGCACGCCGCGCGCGGTGAGCTGGCCGAGCGCCTTCACGCCCGCCTGGTGCGGCACGAAATATGGCGACAGCACGAGGAATTCGCGCTGCGCGTCGCGCGTCAGCGCGATGAGCCGCTGCATCGGCGGGCTCTTGTAGCTGTCGTCGGGCGCGGTGATCTTGTCGGGCGAATCGGCTGTGAACTCCGCCGGCGCCCAGACGAGGCCGAGCTCGTCGCGCGCGATCTGCGCGGACAGCGGCGTCGCGTTCAACGGCTTCGCGTTGTACGGCATCGCGTTCGCGCGCCAGTGCGCACGCAGCGCGTCGCGCGCCGCATCCAGATCCTTCGCGTCGTAGCGCTGCCGGTTCAGCACTGGCAGCGGATACGTGAGCGCGCTCGACCAGTACGCGTCGAAGCTCGCGGAGACGTCGTGCGTGACGGGGCCCGCCGCGAGCACGTCGAGATCGCGGAATTGCAGCGTCGGACTCGCGTTGAAGTATTCGTCGCCGAGATTGCGGCCGCCGACGATCGCGATCTGGTTGTCCGCGATCATCGCCTTGTTGTGCATCCGGCGCGTGAAATTGTCGATCCGCGTGAAGAGATTCGTGGTGCGCGCGAACATCCCCCGGCGCGCCGCGCCGAACGGATTGAACACGCGCACCTCGAGGTTCGCGTGCGCGTCGAGCGCCGCCATCAGGCGGTCGACATCCTTGAAGTTCAGGTCGTCGACGAGCATCCGCACGCGCACGCCGCGGTCGGCCGCGTAGAGCGCGGCGCCGAGCAGCAGCTTGCCCGTCGTGTCCTCGGCGGCGATGTAGTACTGGATGTCGAGCGTCTTCGTCGCCGCGCGCGCGACCGCGATGCGCATCTGCAGCGCCTCGTCGCCGCGCGGCAGCACGAGAAAGCCGGACTCGCCCGGATGCGCGCGCTCCGGTGCGGCGAGCGCGTCGGCGAGCGGCGTCGACGTATCGGGCGGCAGCGCGTGAGAGACCGTGCGGTCGAGCGCGGTGGCGGGCGGATGCGTCGCGCAGCCGGCAAGCCCGAGCCCGAGCCCGAGCGCCGCGCACACGACGAGCGCGCGCGCCGCGGCCGCGACGACGCCGGTCGGGTGGCGCCGCGACCGGCTGCGGCGGGCGAGGCTGTCCGGCACGTTGCTGACTCCTTCGGGCGTCGGTCTGGATGGTCGTCGGATCGACGGCGCGGCAGGCCGGGGCACCGCGTGGAGGCATTCTAAGTGGCGCCGACGGCACGGGTCAACCGAGCCGCGCGCCGGCCGGTGTACCATCGGGCGAGTTCGTTTTCTCATGCTCGCGACGCCCGTCATGCTCGATTCGACATCCGCACCCGCCGTCGAAGTCAGACGGCTTCTGGCCGAGCACGCGGCCGACTATCGCGCGATCCGCCTCGCCGCGCTGCGGGATGCGCCGGACGCGTTCGGCTCGACCTACGACGCCGAAGCCGCCCGCCCGCTGGTCGCGTTTGCCGAGCGGCTCGCCGGCGCGATCGTGTTCGGCGCGTACGTCGACGGCCGGATCGTCGGGATGGCCGGCTTCAAGCGGCTGGACGGCGCGAAGGCGCGTCACAAGGGCTTCCTGTGGGGCATGTACGTCGCGCCCGACGCGCGTCGGCACGGCGTCGGCGCCGCGCTGCTCGACGCGGTGCTCGCGGCCGCGGCGGAAGCGGTCGAGCAGGTGACGCTCGCCGTCGTCGACGGCAACGGCGCGGCGCGCGCGTTCTACGAGCGGCACGGCTTCGTCGTATACGGCGTCGAGCCGCGCGCGCTGAAGGGGGCGAACGGCTACGCGGACGAGCTGTTGATGGTGAAGCGCCTGCTGTCCGCGCCGCCGCGCGCCTGACGGCTGGAACCGATACGACCGGGTCACGATGCTCGACGACAAGGAACGGGAACTCCGAAACAGCAAGCGGCGCGCGCTCGCGCTGCTCTTCGCCGCGGCGGGCGTGTTCGTCGCGACGCTGTTCGCGCCGCGCGGCTTCTGGATCGACGGCGTCAAGGCGATCGCCGAGGCGTCGATGGTCGGCGCGCTCGCCGATTGGTTCGCGGTCGTCGCGTTGTTCCGGCGCGTGCCGATTCCGTTCGTGTCACAGCACACGGAGATCATTCCGCAGAACAAGGAAAAGATCGCCGACAATCTGGCCGCATTCGTGCAGGAGAAGTTTCTCGATCCGGCATCGATCGTCGCGCTGATCAAGCGGCACGACCCGGCCGCGCGGCTCGCGCAGTGGCTCGCGATGCCGCGCAACGCGGACGTGCTGGGCGGCTACGCGACGCGCCTCATCGCGTTCGGGCTCGACATGACCGACGACGCGCGGATCCAGTCGTTCGTGAAGGACGCGTTCCATGCGGTGCTCGACCGGATCGACCTGTCGCAGTCGGCGGGCGCGATCCTCGACATGCTGACGAAGGACGGCCGCCATCAGGCGCTCCTCGACGACGGGATCGCGCAGATCGTCGCGTTCCTTCGCAATCCCGACAACCGCGCGTCGATCGCGACGTACATCGTCGACTGGCTGAAATACGAATTCCCGAAGATGGAGAGGCTGCTGCCGACGAACTGGCTCGGCGAGCACGGCGCGGAGCTGATCTCGAACGTCGTGACGCGCGTGCTCACGCAGATCGGCGAGGACCCCGGGCACCGGTTGCGGCGCAGCTTCGACGACGCGGCCGCGCGGCTCGTCGTGCGGCTGAAGCGCGACCCCGCGTTCATCGAGAAGGGCGAAGAGATCAAGCGCTATCTGCGCGACGGCGACGTGTTCAACCGATACGTGAAGGACCTGTGGGGCCAGCTGCGCGCGTGGCTGAAGGCTGATCTCGCGCGCGACGAGCCGGTCGTCCATCAGCGCGCGACGGCGCTCGGCAGCTGGCTCGGCGAGCGCCTCGCACAGAGCCTGCAGTTGCGCGACTCGATGAACGAGCACGTCGAGCGTGCGGCGAGCGAGATGGCGCCCGAGTTCGCCGAGTTCCTGACGCGGCACATCAGCGACACCGTGAAGAACTGGGATGCGCGCGAGATGTCGCGGCAGATCGAGCTGAACATCGGCAAGGACCTGCAGTACATCCGGATCAACGGCACGCTGGTCGGCGGGCTGATCGGGCTCGGGCTGTACGCGGTGTCGAGCATCGCGCGGTGGGCGGGCGCGCTGCCGTATTGAACGGCGCGCGTTCGTCGCCGCGCCGGCGTTCGATACGTCGGATGCTGCAGGAGATCGCGGCGCAGCATGCGAAGGGGTAGCGGCATGCGCCGCCGGCCGCGCCTTTCTTTTCCGACTGTCATCGTTTCGTAAACCGCGCTGCTCGGAGCGGCTTTTTCGGCGATCTTCTACAATCGAGAAGCGTTCCCGCCGCCGGCGCGCCGTCATTCGCGCGCCGGCCGCCATTTCGGTCTCCGACCGAATGCCGCAGGCCGCGCCGCGCGTCGCCGCGGCGGTTTCGCCCAGCTTGCTCGTGCTTTTGTCTGTCGAAGGAAACGGGTCGCGCGCGCCGTAGGCCGGCGTGCGCGTCGCTCAGCGCCGCGCCGTCCGTAGGCCGGATGCGTGGCACCAACCGAGAGTCCCCCATGAAAGCATCCGATCTGTTCGTGAAGGCGCTGGAAGCAGAAGGCGTCCAGTATGTGTTCGGCATTCCCGGCGAGGAAAACCTCGATCTGCTCGAATCCCTGCGGCGGTCCCGCATCAAGCTCGTGTTGACCCGCCACGAGCAGGCGGCGGGTTTCATGGCGGCTACCTACGGGCGGCTGACCGGCAAGACGGGCGTGTGCCTGTCGACGCTCGGCCCGGGCGCGACGAATTTCGTGACGGCGGCCGCATACGCGCAGCTGGGCGGCATGCCGATGCTGATGATCACCGGGCAGAAGCCGATCAAGTCGAGCAAGCAGGGGCATTTTCAGATCGTCGACGTCGTCGGGATGATGCAGCCGCTCACGAAGCTCACGCGGCAGATCGTGTCGATCGGCAACATCCCGTCGGCGGTGCGCGAGGCGTTTCGGCGCGCGGAGGAAGAGCGTCCCGGCGCGACGCATCTCGAACTCCCCGAGGACATCGCGCACGAAGAGGGTGACGGCAAGCCGATTCCGGCGAGCTACAGCCGCCGGCCGATCGCCGAGGAGAAGGCGGTCGCGCGCGCGGCCGAGGCGATTCAGGCGGCGCGCCATCCGCTCCTGATGATCGGCGCGGGCGGCAATCGCAAGACGACCTGCAAGATGCTGAAGGAGTTCGTCGACACGACGGGCATCCCGTTCTTCACGACGCAGATGGGCAAGGGCGTGATCGACGAAACGCATCCGCTGTGGCTCGGCAACGCGACGCTGTCGGACGGCGACTTCGTCCACCGCGCGATCGAGCACGCGGACTGCATCATCAACGTCGGCCACGACGTGATCGAGAAGCCGCCGTTCTTCATGCGCGCCGACGACAAGACCGTGATCCACGTGAACTTCCTCGGCGCGCAGGTCGACCCCGTGTACTTTCCGCAGATCGAAGTCGTCGGCGACATCGCGAACGCGGTGTGGCAGATGAAGGCGAAGCTGGCGCGGCAGCCGCACTGGGATTTCTCGCGCTTCATGCTGATCAAGGCGCACTTCGACGCACATCTGAAGAAGGGACAGGACGATCCGCGCTTTCCGATGTATCCGGTGCGGATCGTCAACGATCTCTACCGGTCGCTGCCGGAGGACGGCATCGTCTGTCTCGACAACGGCATGTACAAGATCTGGTTCGCGCGCTACTGGCGCGCGCACGAGCCGAATTCGCTGCTGCTCGACAACGCGCTCGCGTCGATGGGCGCGGGCCTGCCGTCGGCGATCGCGACGAAGATCGTGCATCCGCAGCGCAAGGTGATCGCGGTGTGCGGCGACGGCGGCTTCATGATGAATTCCCAGGAACTCGAAACGGCGGTGCGGCTCAAGCTCGACCTCGTCGTGATGATTCTGCGCGACGACGCGTTCGGCATGATCCGCTGGAAGCAGGAGAACATGAACTTCCCGGATTACGCGATGACGCTGTCGAACCCGGATTTCGTCGCGTATGCGCAGAGCTACGGCGCACATGGGCACCGGATCGCATCGGCCGACGATCTCGAACCGCTCGTGCGCGAGTGCTTCGCGTCGCCGGGCGTGCATCTGATCGACGTGCCGATCGATTACTCGGACAACGAGCGCGTGCTGAACCGTGAAATCAAGCGCCTGTCGGCGCAATTGTGACCGCAGTCGGCAACTCGGCACATCAACCGGACGGAGTCATTCGACATGCTGAAGGAAACCTATCCGTACTACCTCGCGAACGACGCGGTATACGCGAACACCGATCTCGACGTCACCGACAAATACAGCGGCAAGGTCGCGACGCGCGTCGCGCTCGCCGACGCGAAGGCGATCGACGCCGCGATCGCGGCGGCCGTCGACGCGCAGAAGCCGTTGCGCGAGCTGCCCGCGTTCAAGCGGCAGGCGATTCTCGAACACTGCGTCGCGCGCTTTCGCGAGCGCTTCGACGAGCTGGCCGAGGCGCTGTGCATCGAGGCGGGCAAGCCGATCAACGATTCGAAGGGCGAGGTGACGCGCCTCATCGACACGTTCCGCGTCGCGGCCGAGGAAGCGGTGCGGATCGAAGGCGGGATCATCAATCTCGAAATCTCGCCGCGCGCGCAGGGCTACAGCGGCTATTACAAGCGCGTGCCGATCGGGCCGTGCTCGTTCATCTCGCCGTTCAACTTTCCGCTGAATCTCGCCGCGCACAAGGTCGCGCCCGCGCTTGCCGTGGGCTGCCCGTTCGTGCTGAAGCCCGCGAGCCGCACGCCGATCGGCGCGCTGATCATCGGCGAGATCCTCGCGGAAACGGATTTGCCGAAGGGCGCGTTCTCGATCCTGCCCGCGCATCGCGACGGCGCCGATCTCTTCACGACCGACGAGCGCTTCAAGCTGCTGTCGTTCACGGGCTCGCCCGCGGTCGGCTGGGAGTTGAAGAAGAAGGCGGGCAAGAAGAAGGTCGTGCTCGAACTGGGCGGCAACGCGGCCGCGATCGTCGATGCCGATCAGCGCGAACGGCTCGACTACGTCGTCGACCGGCTCGCGTTCGGCGCGTACTACCAGTCCGGGCAGAGCTGCATCGGCGTGCAGCGGATCATCGTGCATGCCGGCATCTACGATGCGCTGCGCGAGAAGCTGATCGCGAAGACCCGCTCGCTGAAGATGGGCGATCCGAAGGACCCGGCGACGTTCGTCGGCCCGATGATCTCCGAATCGGAATCGCGGCGGCTCGCAGGCTGGATGGACGCGGCCGTCGCGGCGGGCGCGAAGATCGTCGCGGGCGGCGACGTCGACGGCGCGATGTTCGAGGCGACGCTGCTCGAGCATGTCGGCCGCGATCAGGATCTGTATCGCAAGGAGGCGTTCGGCCCCGTCGCGTTGCTCGAGAAGTTCTCGGATTTCGACGACGCACTCGCACGCGTGAACGACAGCGACTTCGGCTTGCAGGCGGGCGTGTTCACCGATTCGCTCGCACATGCGCAGCGCGCGTGGGACGAGCTCGAGGTGGGGGGCGTCGTGATCAACGACGTGCCGTCGTTTCGCGTCGACAACATGCCGTACGGCGGCGTGAAGGACTCGGGGCTCGGCCGCGAAGGGATCCGCTACGCGATCGAGGACATGACCGAGTTGCGGCTGATGGTCGTGCGCAAGCGCTGAATGCGGCGCAAGGGCGGGGCGGCTCGGCGATGCGTTCGTCGGCGCTGCCTCCGCCGCGCCGCCGCATGGTCGCGCCATTCCGCCGACGTATCCTTTTGCCGCGAGAATCCGGCGAATCGGCGAATCGACGCGGTGCGAACGCGTCGCGCCGCCGATCGAACGGGAACGGCGGCGGCCGCCTCCCCATCGCAGCGGCCGTTCCGCGCTACGTCGCCGCGAGCGCGTCGTCCGGCAGGCTGAGGCTCGTCGACTTCGCGATCACGCAGATGTCGCCCGCCGCGTTGCGCAACGTGCCTTCGAGCCGAACGACGTCGCCCTTCAGCTTCTCGCTTGGTTCGATCGCGACGATCCGCCACGCCATCGTCACCGTGTCGCCGGCCGCGACCGCCTTGCGGAACTTGAACTCGAATTCGAGTCCGAGCGCCGGTCGTCGCTCGCTGAGGAACGTTGCGACCATGCCCATCATCAGCGCCGAATAGTGCGTACCGCTGACGATCAGTCCGCCGAACCGCGTCGGTTCGGCGAGTGCCTCGTCGTGGTGCAGCGGGTTCATGTCGCCGGCGAGCGTCGCAAATCGGCGCACGGAATCAATGTCGAACGTGACCATTTTTGAGATAGTTTCGCCAACGCGGTAACTCGGATTCATAGGGGCGTGATGAATAATTAGATAAGAGAGATATCGATTGCGTTTTAAACGAGCATTGCGTGAATATTGAGATAAGGACGCAATGCGGGAGATCGCCGCTATCTCGAAAAAACGAGAAGCGGCGCTCAATGATCGAGACGTCCGCGATTGCACCGGGGACGGTCGATGAATGGCGGCGTCACGTCGTCACGAGATGCTATCGTCCACCGGCCGGACGGTCAATCGAGCGTGCTGTCCGGCTGTGCGGCGCGTGCGCCGTGCAGTCGACGTTCAATCGGTTCGACGGCGGTGTGTGCCGAGCGCATGCGGCAAACGCCCGTCTGCCGGGCGTCTCGCGCCATTTTCTGCCGAGCCGGGCACGTTCGGCGAACGTGCCGCGATCGTGATCGGCGAAAACGTTTGCGTCCCGACAACTTCGGGCACTGCCGGCGCAATTGATAAATCTCTCTGTGGCGGACAGATAACACACTGCACGGACGCAATTGCGCACGGCGCGTATCGGGCGCATTGTGATCGCAGTATCAACTGGATCGCTTCGACGCGCGTTTTTTACCTGTTCGATCGAAGATTCGATCGCAAAACGAAGTGAAATGCTCGCCGATTATCGAGCGAAATCAGCGAACACACTTAATTTCATTTAACATCGGCACTTTATATTCGTTTTAAGAAAGAATGAGGGCCCGTTTCATTGCCGTTCACGCGGAACGGCGGGCTCGCGCTCACGCGATCGCATGCCGAACCCGCCAGGCACGCGAGCGACGAACGGAGCTGGAACAGGCGACAAGGCAACGATTGCGTAGCGTTACGACATGATGAACAAAACGAATAGGGATAATGATTCGGATTCGCTTGAATCGGGCATCTCGGTGCTGCTGGTCGACGACCAGGCGTTCGTCGGCGAAGTGATTCGCCGCTCGCTCGTCCCGGAGAGCGACATCGTGCTGCACACGTGCACCGACGCGCAGCGCGCACTCGCGATGGCGAGGGAAGTGAAGCCGACCGTGATCCTGCAGGATCTCGTGATGCCCGACATCGACGGCCTCGAACTCGTGCGCGCATGGCGTGCCGACGCGCAGACGGCGCGCGTGCCGATCATCGTGCTGTCGGCGAAAGAGGAGCCCGACGTCAAGCGCGCGGCGTTCGTCGCCGGCGCGAACGATTATCTCGTCAAGCTGCCCGACACGATCGAGTTGATCGCGCGCATCCGCTACCACTCGAACTCGTATCTGACGCTGCGGCAGCGCGACGAAGTGCTCGACTTCCTGTCGCACGACATGCGCACGCCGCAGACGTCGATCCTTGCGCTCCTCGACGTCTATCGCAACGAGCGCGGCGCGATGCCGCCGATCCTCGAGCGGATCGAGACGCACGCGCGCCGCGCGCTCGCGCTCGCCGACGGCTTCATTCATCTGACGCGCGCGCAATCGGAGAAGCGGCCGAGCGAGACGGTGAGCCTGAACGAGGTCGTGCTCGACGCGGTCGACCAGATGTGGGAGAAGGCGGGCAGCGTCGGCAGCCGCGTACGCGCCGACGTGCCGCCTACCGAATGCCTGTGCATCGGCGACCGGATGATGCTGACGCGCGCGGTCGCGAATCTCGTCGACAACGCGCTGAAGTACGGTCCCGCGGGCTCCGAGGTGCGCTGCACGCTCGTCGAGGACGGCGACTGCTGGCTGATCGGCGTCGAGGACGAAGGCGCGGGCATCGCGCCCGAGCAGCGCGCGGCCGCGACCGAATCTTTCGTGCGGCTCGTGCCCGCGGGCGGCGCGCAGCGCGGCGGCTTCGGGCTCGGGCTCGCGTTCGTGCGCGCGACGGCCGCGAAGCATCGCGGACAGATCCTGATGCGCTACACGCCGCGCGGCTTTCTCGCGGGACTTCGGATACCGAAGGATGCGAGCGCCGTGTGACGCGTGCGTACGGTATGGCTCATTCGTGCGCCCTGACCTGTCCCCGGACACGATGCTTCAAGTTACACTCGCGATACCCGGGTTTCGCGTCGCGGCTGGATCGATGCGATCCGCCCGGTGTGGCGCGCGACGCTTTTTTCACATGATTTTCCGCCAGCTGGATAGAACGACATGCCCTCTGTGACGCCCCGCGCCAGCAACGAGACTCTTCGCAAACCCGCCGCCGGCAGCCGGCTCACGCTGGGCAACCGGATCCTGCTCAGCTTCGGCGTGCTGTTCGTGCTGATGCTGTTCATGGCGGCGCTGTCGTATCAGCGACTGCGCGCGATCAACGAAGAAGCCGTCAGCATCGGGCGCGATTCTCTTCCTGGCGTTTATCTCGCGTCTTCATTGCGCGCGGCCGCGAATGAATCGTATATCACGCTGCAGCGCGTGGTGTTCGTCGACGCCGATGCCGAAGCGGTCCGGCGCGATCTCGCGACGGTGCCCGGCATGCTCGAAGAGTTCGACAAGCTGTTGTCCGCGTATCAGGCGTCGGCGTTCCGCCGCGACGACCAGCAGCGCTTCAATACGTTTCATGATTCGTACAACCGCTACCTGCCGCTGCTGAACGACACCGTGCAGAAGGCGCGCGGCGCGAAGAGCGATGCGCTCGCCGCGTATGCGAAGATGACGCCCGTGTGGGAAGAAGTGATTCGAAATGCGAACGTTCTCGTGCAGGAGAACCGGCGCTTCGCCGAGCAATCGGCGACGCTGATCCGTCAATCGGTGCACGGCACCGAGATCACGCTCGCGGTCGCGCTCGGCGTCGTGCTCGTGTCCGCGCTCGTGCTCGGCTACTTCCTGTATCGCGCGGTGACGGTGCCGATGGCGCAGCTCATCGACGTGCACGACGTGATGCGCACCGGCAACCTGACGCAGCGCCTGAACCTCGGCCGCAACGACGAGTTCGGCACGCTCGAGCGCGGCTTCAACCGGATGGCCGACGAACTGACCGCGCTCGTCGCGCAGGCGCAGCAGTCGTCGCTGCAGGTGACGACGTCGGTCGCCGAGATCGCGGCGACGTCGCGCGAGCAGCAGGCGACCGCGAACGAGACCGCGGCAACGACGACCGAGATCGGCGCGACGTCGCGCGAGATCTTCGCGACGTCGCGAGATCTGCTGCGCACGATGAACGAAGTGTCGTCGGTCGCCGAGCAGTCGGCGACGCTCGCGGGCGTCGGCCAGAGCGGCCTCACGCGGATGGGCGAGACGATGCGCAGCGTGATGGATGCGGCTGGCTCGGTGAACGCGAAGCTCGCGATCCTCAACGAGAAGGCGATCAACATCAACCAGGTCGTCGCCACCATCACGAAGGTCGCCGACCAGACCAATCTGCTGTCGCTGAACGCGGCGATCGAAGCGGAGAAGGCGGGCGAATACGGCCGCGGCTTCGCGGTCGTCGCGACCGAGATCCGCCGCCTCGCCGATCAGACGGCCGTCGCGACGTACGACATCGAGCAGACGGTGAAGGAGATCCAGTCGGCGGTGTCGGCGGGCGTGATGGGGATGGACAAGTTCTCCGAGGAGGTGCGGCGCGGGATGCGCGACGTGCAGCAGGTGGGCGGGCAGCTGTCGCAGATCATCGCCGAAGTGCAGACGCTCGCGCCGCGCTTCCAGATGGTCAACGAAGGGATGCAGACGCAGGCGAGCGGCGCCGAGCAGATCACGCAGGCGCTGTCGCAACTGTCCGAGGCCGCGCAGCAGACGGCGGAATCGCTGCGGCAATCGTCGCAGGCGATCGACGATCTGACGCTCGTCGCGAATCAGTTGCGCACGGGCGTGTCGCGTTTCAAGGTCGACGCGTGATGCGCGCGTAACGCGGAAAGCGGAGCCGACATGCTGTTCCTGCTGTTCCACCTCGACGGCGAGCGCTATGCGCTCGATGCGGCGGAGATCGCCGAAGTGCTGCCGTTCGCCGCGACGAAGACGATTCCCGGCGCGCCCGCGTGGGCGGCCGGCATTTTGATGCATCGCGGCGAGCCGGTGCCGGTGATCGACGTGCCGCGGCTCGCGCTCGGCCGTCCCGCGCAGCATCTGCGCTCGACGCGGCTCGTGCTCGTGCGCTACCGGCTGCCCGCGGCCTCCGAGCCGGCGTTCGTGCAGCCGCGCGTGCGTCTGCTCGGGCTCATCGTCGAACGCGCGACGCAGACGACGCGAATTCCGCGCGACGCGTTCCGCGACAGCGGGATCGCGACGCCGCACGCGCGTTGGCTCGGACCGATTGCGAGCGATGCGGACGGCGTCGTCCAGTGGATCGCGGTCCAGCACATCGTCGACGGCGATGCGCGCGCGCTGCTGTTCGACTATGCGGCGTCGCTCGCGCCGGCCGGGCCGCTTGCGCCGCCCGCCGGCGCGCCGGCGGGCGGCGGGCTGTGAACGTGTTCGACCCGCGCCTTCATGCATGGCTGTCGCGCGAGACCGGGATCGATCCGGCATCGCTCGGCAACGAATTCGTCGCGCGCGCGCTCGCCGAGCGGATCGCCGCGACCCGGCCGGGCGTCGACGGCGGCACGGCCGCGCAGTCGGGCCGGCCCCATTCGCCCATCACGGATGAAGCGGTCGACGCCTACTGGCAGCGCCTGAACGCGTCGCCCGACGAGCGGCGCGCGCTGATCGAGCTGTTCGTCGTGCCGGAGACCTGGTTTTTCCGCGAGCGCGAGGCGTTCGGCGCGCTCGCGCGGCTCGGCGCCGAGCGGCTCTTCGCGGAGCCCGCGCGCGTGCTGCGAATCCTGAGTGCGCCGTGCTCGACGGGCGAGGAGCCATATTCGGCGGCGATGGTGCTGCTCGATGCGGGCATCGATCCGGCGCGCTTCGAGATCGACGCGCTCGACATCAGCGGCCGCGCGATCGAGCACGCGGAATGTGCGCGCTACGGACGCAACTCGTTTCGCGGCCACGCGCTCGAGTTCCGCGACCGGCATTTCAAGGCGGCGGCCGACGGCTGGGTGCTCGACGAGCGGGTGCGCGCATGCGTGCGGTTCCGGCGGGCGAATCTGCTCGATCTGCTAGGCTGCCCCGGCGAACCGTACGACTTCGTGTTCTGTCGCAACGTGCTGATCTATTTCGATCGCGACGCGCAGGACCGTGTCGTGCGGATCGTCGAGGAGCAACTCGGCGAGCGCGGGATCGTATTCGTCGGCCCGGCCGAGACGGGCGTCGTGATGCGACAGGGGCTGACGTCGGTGCAGATTCCGCTTGCGTTCGCTTTTTACAAGGCGGCGGCCGATGCGGCGGCGCGGCCCCGCGTGGCGGGCATCGGCGCGCCTGCGGCGGGCGGCGCGCGGCGCGGCGGACCGGCGGCGGTGACGGGCATCGCGGATGCGGAGCGAACACAGTCGCTCGGCGGCACGTTGCGCGCGATCGCGCACGAATGGTTCGTCGATGCCGGCTGGCCGACGCCCGAGCTGATCGCGCGCGCGATCGACGGTAAGCCGACCGCGTTCGAGCCGTCGACTGAATCGTTCACGTCCGCGCCGAACGCCGCGCGTCCCGCATCCGAGCCGCTCGCGCGTGCGGGCGATTCCGGCTGGCCTGCGGCCCGCGTGTTCGCGCGCGCGCCGAGTGTTGCGGAGCCCGCCGGCGAATCGTTCGCGCCGGCTCGCGATGCCGGACGTCCCGCGAGCGCGCCGCCCGTGAACGCATTCGACACGGGCTGGACGGCCGCGCGCGCATTCTCGCGCGCGCCCGACGCCGCGCAGGCGTCCGGCGAATCGTTCGCCCCGGCGATCGACGCCGCGCATCCCGCAGCCGCGCCGCTCGCGCGCAGTGCCAGCGGTGCGCGTCCGGTGTTCGATTCGCTTTCCACGTCGGCGGCCGATGTCGGCTCGCCCGCAGCCGCGCCGCTCGCGCGCGACGTCGGCGCCGCGCCGCGCGCGTCCGCATCGCTCGCCCGCACATTCGATACGGGGTGGTCCGCGTCCGGGACGCTCGCGAGCGCGTCGGGCGTCGCGCAACCGGCGTTCGCGTCGCATGCGTCCGGCGCGTCCCGCGTCGTCGTCGGCGGCGCCGGGACCGACGCCGCGTCTCGCGCGAGCGCCGATCCGTACGCCGGCGTGCCGCCCGAAGCGTCGCTCGACGCCGCCCGCCGCCTCGCCGACGCAGGCGCGTTCGACGCCGCGCAGCAGGCGGTGCGCGCGTCGATGGACCAATCCGGCCCGAGCGTCGACGCGTTCTATCTGCTCGGCCTGATCGCCGACGCGCAGGGCCGCGGCGACGAAGCGACGGACTGTTATCGGAAGGCGCTGTATCTCGAGCCGTCGCACTACGAAGCGCTGACGCATTTGGCGACGCTGCTCGACATCGCGGGCGATCGCGACGGCGCACAATGGCTGATGCAACGGGCCCGGCGTGCGGCTCAGTACGAATCGGCCTCGTCCGTGACCGACACGAACGACGGCGAACCAAGAGGAGCCCATGGACCGCGACGCCGTTGAGCGACCACGGATCGCATTCGAGATCGACGCTTGCTGGAACCGCATCGGCACGCGCGGCGACCGTTCGTGCGAACGGCTCGAAGCCTGTCGCCGCTGCCTGAACTGCACGGTGTTCGCGCAGCACGCGGCGCTGCTTCTCGACCGTCCGCTGACCGATGCGGATCTCGCCGACGCGGCGCGCCTCGCGGCCGAGCGCGCGCCGCGTTCGACGGCGGTCTCGGCGGCGGCGCGCGACGGCGCGGCCGAGACCGTCCATTCGGCGCTCGCGTTTCGCGTCGCCGACGAATGGCTCGCGCTGCCGATCGGCGTGCTGCGCGAGATCGCCGATACGCGGCCGATTCATGCGCTGCCGCATCGGCGCAATCGCGCGGTGCTCGGCATCGTCAACGTGCGCGGGATGCTGCGCGTCGCGGTGTCGCTCGCCGAGCTGCTGAGCCTCGATGCGCGGGCCGATCGCGCCGCGTCGCGCACGCGCTTCACGCGGATGCTCGTCGTCGCGCATCGCGGCGATCCCGTCGTGTTTCCGGTCGATGAAGTCGAGGGCGTGCTGCGCTTCACGCCGTCCGAGTGGATGCCCGTGCCCGCGACCGTCGCGCGCACGGGCGGCGCGCATTCGCGCGGCGTGTTCGCGTGGCGCGGCAAGACGATCGGCCTGCTCGACGAGGACCGCCTGTTCGATTCGCTGACGCGGAGCCTGCGATGAGTCTCGATGACGATCTCGGCCGGGCGTCGCTGCTCGAGCTGTTCCGCGAAGAGACGCAGACGCAGACGCAGGCGCTGTCCGAGCGGCTGCTCGCGCTCGAGCGCGGCGCGCAGGACGCCGCGACGCTCGAGGCGTGCATGCGCGCCGCGCATTCGATGAAGGGGGCGGCGCGGATCGTTGGCGTGCCTCAGGGCGTCGACATCGCGGGGCGGATGGAGGATTGCTTCGTCGCCGCGCAGCACGGCCGGCAGCCGCTGACGCCGTGTCACGTCGATGCGCTGCTGACGGGCGTCGACTTGCTCGTGCGGGTCGGCGATCCGCGAACGGCGGCGCCCGTCACGCAGCGCGAGATCGACTCGTTCGCGGCGGCGCTCGATGCGGCGGATGCGGGGGCAGGCGAGTGGGGCGCCGCAGTCGGCGCGAGCGGAGCCGGCGACGCGATCGCCGCAAACGAAGCGGCCGGCATGCGCGGCTCGATCGGCGCGACAGGCGCGAGCGATGCGGGCGCTGCAACCGGCGGCGTCTCGCGCAGCGCAGCCGATTCGCGCGCGATGACCGACAGCCCCGACGTCACGCAAACACCACGGCACGCGTCAGCACCTGCGCGTCGCCGCGCGTCGCCCGCATCGAACTCGATGCAGCTTCGCACCGAGCTCGTACTGGACGCGCACGCGTCCGACACGACGCGCGACACGATGCGGCGGGATACGCCGGCGACGTTGCCGGACGCGCCGGACCAGGCCGCCCGTTCGCCCGACGCCGAGCGCGCGTCGAGCCAGATGCGCCGCGTGCGCGCCGAAACGCTGAACCGCTTGTTGAGCCTGTCCGGCGAATCGCTCGTCGAATCACGCTGGCTGAAGCCGTTCGCCGAGTCGATGCTGCGCGTGAAGCGCGCGCAGCACGACGCGTCCCGCTCGCTCGACACGCTGGCCGAAGCCCTCGCCGACGATGCCGATCCGCGCGTGCGCGGCGCGCTCCACGACGTGCGGCAGATGTTCACCGACTTGCAGCGCACGTTCGCGACGCGGCTCGACGAGCTCGACCGCTTCGAGCGCCGCAGCTCGCACATCGCCGAGCAGCTCTACGACGAAGCGCTGCAGTGCCGGATGCGTCCGTTCGGCGACGCGACGCGTGCGTATCCGCGCGTCGTGCGCGATCTCGCACGCTCGCTGGGCAAACGTGTGCGCTTCTCGATCGTCGGCGAAGCGACGCAGGTCGACCGCGACATCCTCGACATGCTCGACGCGCCGCTCGGCCATCTGCTGCGCAACGCGATCGATCACGGCGTCGAGCCGCCCGACGTGCGCGTCGCGCGGGGCAAGCCGGCGGAGGCGGTCATCACGCTCGAAGCGCGGCACAGCGCGGGGTCGCTCCTCGTCAGCGTGAGCGACGACGGCCCCGGCGCCGATCTCGCCGCGGTGCGCGCGGCGATCGTTCGCCATCACCTGACCGACGAGGACACGGCGGCGCGCCTGTCCGACCAGGAACTGCTCGAATTCCTGCTGCTGCCCGGCTTCTCGATGCGCGAGCAGGTGACCGACGTGTCCGGCCGCGGCGTCGGTCTCGACGCGGTGCAGGAGATGGTGAAGTCGGTGCGCGGCGCGGTGCGGATCTTCAACGAACCGGGCCTCGGGATGCGCTTCGTGCTGCAGCTGCCGCTCACGCTGTCGGTGATCCGCAGCCTGATCGTCGACGTCGGCGGCGAGCCGTACGCGTTTCCGCTCGTGCAGGTGCGCCGCACGCTCGAACTCGACCGTACCGACATCGACGTGCTCGAGGGCCAGCAGCATTTCCCGCTCGACGATCGCCGCGTCGGCCTCGTCACCGCGCACCAGTTGCTCGACGCGGGCGAGCTCGACGAGAGCCGTCCGACGACGGCCGTCGTCGTCGTCGGCGGCGAGCCGGAGACATACGGCGTCGCGGTCGACCGCTTCCTCGGCGAGCGGATGCTCGTCGTGCAGCCGTTAGACGGACGACTCGACAAAATTCAGAACATTGCAGCGGGCGCTCTGCTGGAAAATGGCGATCCGGTGCTGATCGTCGACGTCGAGGATCTGATCCGCTCGATCGACAAGCTGATTCGGGGCGGCCAGCTCGCGAAGGTGCGGCGCGGCGATCGGGACCCGCTCGCGCAACGGAAGAAGCGCGTGCTCGTCGTCGACGATTCGCTGACCGTGCGCGAGCTCGAACGGAAATTGCTCGAGAAGCGCGGCTACGACGTGACGATCGCGATCGACGGGATGGACGGCTGGAACGCGGTCCGCGGCGACAGCTTCGATCTCGTCGTCACCGACATCGACATGCCGCGGATGGACGGCATCGAGCTCGTCACGCTGATCAAGGGCGATCCGCTCTCGAAGTCGGTGCCCGTGATGATCGTGTCGTACAAGGATCGCGACGAGGACCGGCGGCGCGGGCTCGAAGCGGGCGCCGATTACTACCTGGCGAAGGGCGGCTTCCACGACGAGGCGTTGCTCGACGCCGTGCACGACCTGATTGGGGGCGCGTAAAGCCATGAACATCGGCATCGTCAACGACTTGCCGCTCGCCGTCGAGGCGCTGCGCCGCACGATCGCGCTGCGGCCCGAGCACCGCGTGCTGTGGGTCGCGACGGACGGCGAGCAGGCCGTCGACTTCTGCGTCGCGCAGCCGCCGGACCTCGTCCTGATGGACCTCGTGATGCCGCGGATCGACGGCGTGACGGCGACGCGCAGCATCATGGCGCGCTCGCCGTGCGCGATTCTCGTCGTCACCGCGAACGTCGGCGCGAACGCATCGTACGTGTACGAGGCGATGGGCGCGGGCGCGCTCGACGCGGTCGATACGCCGACGCTCGAGCAGGGCGGCAGCGCCGATCCGTCGCAGCCGCTCCTCGCGAAGATCGACCAGATCGGCCGGCTGCTCGCGACGCGCACGCCTTCTTCCGCGCCCGTCCCGGCGCCCGCGCCGCAGGGCGTGCTGCCGCCGCTCGTCGCGATCGGCGCGTCGGCGGGCGGGCCCACCGCGTTGACCGCGCTGCTGCGGCGGCTGCCGGAGGATTTCCCGGCGGCGATCGTGATCGTTCAGCACGTCGACCAGGCGTTCGCGATCGGGATGGCGCAGTGGCTCGACGGCTACACGCCATTGCCGGTGCGCATCGCGCGGCAGGGCAGCGCGCCGCAGCTCGGCGAGGTGCTGCTCGCGGCGACGAACGATCACCTGCATCTGACGTCGCGCGGGCTGCTCGGCTATACGCGGCGGCCCGAAGAGACGCCTTACCGGCCGTCGGTCGACGTGTTCTTTCACAGCGTCGTCGATCACTGGACGAGCGAAGCGATCGGCGTGCTGCTGACGGGCATGGGGCGCGACGGCGCGCTCGGCCTGAAGGCGATGCGCGTGAAGGGGCATTACACGATCGCGCAGGACGAGGCGACGAGCGCCGTGTACGGGATGCCGAAGGCGGCCGCCGCGATCGGCGCGGCGAGCGCGGTGCTGCCGCTCGACCAGATCGCCGATCAGTTGATCTCGCTCGTCCAGCGCAACAAGCATCGCTGGCGCTGAGCGCGCCGGGCGCGCTCGGGTTCGGCTTCGATATTGGTGTCTGTGTTTGTGTCTGTGCCCGTGCCCGTGCCCGTGTCTGCGTCGGCATCGGTTTCAGCTTCGATTTCGATTTCGACTTCGGCCTCGATTCCGCCCGCGCGGATGCGCGCACGCGGTCGCCGATAATGTCGGACAGCAGATGTGCGATTTTCCAGACATGCAGGAGCGGCGGTCCGCGTTCGGCGGTCGTACGGGGCGGTCCTGCGTTCGACGATGCCGCCAGCATCATCGTCCGGCGGTCCGTTCTCCGCGGTGCGTCGCCGACTGCGTGCGCACGGCCGACGAACACGGCTCGACTCGCCCGAACGGGGCCGCGGCATCCTGAAACGTCATCCCACGGCTCAGGAGAGCATCATGCAAGCGCTTGGCGTGAAGGCATTGGTTTTCGACGTGTTCGGCACCGTGGCCGATTGGCGCTCCGGCGTCATTCGCGACGCGGGGCCTTTTCTGGCGAAGCACGGCCGCGCGGGAGCCGACCCGGCCGCGTTCGCGGATGCGTGGCGCAAGCGCTATTCGCCCGCGATGGAGGCAGTGCGAAGCGGCCGCCGGCCGTTCACGCGGCTCGACGTGCTGCATCGTGAGAATCTCGAAGCGATCCTGCCGGCGTTCGGCATCGATCCCGCGAGCGTGTCGGAAGCCGATCTGCACGAACTGAATCTCGCATGGCACCGGCTCGATCCGTGGCCCGATTCGGTCGCGGGGCTCGCGCGGCTGAAGGCGCATTACATCATCGCGCCGCTGTCGAACGGCAACGTGATCCTGATGGTCGACATGGCGAAGCGCGCGGGACTGCCGTGGGACGTGATTCTCGGCGCGGAAGTCGCGCAGGCGTACAAGCCGACGCCCGAAGCATATCTGCGTACGGCCGACATCCTCGCGCTGCGGCCCGAGCAGGTGTGCCTCGTCGCCGCACACAACGGCGATCTCGCGGCCGCGCGGGGCTGCGGCTATCGGACCGCGTTCGTCGCGCGACCGCGCGAGCACGGTCCCGCGCAGACGACCGACTTGCGCGCAGAGCAGGACTGGGACGTCGTTGCGGCGGATTTCGTCGAGCTGGCGGAGCGGTTCGGCGCGTGACGAGCGATGCGGCGCGGATCATGGCCACGGCGGCGGACATGGATAAGGCTGACGGACGGTGTCGCTCCGCCCCGGCATCGCGTACAATCCACGGCGACCGGAGATGGCATGCCTCCGTACAACCGCCGGCGAGCCGGCTGATGATGCCTACGCGTTCCTGGGTGCAGGAGGTCGTAGGCCATCCGTAACACGCGGCGTCCTGCCGCCCGGGTTTGATGTCCTGTCGAATCTGGAAATTCATGAAACGTCTGCAAATCCTCGAGCCCGTCGCGATGCTCGTGCATCTGTGCCGCTGGCTCGCGCTGTCGGCGGTGGTGGGCACGCTCGCCGGCTCGGCGTCCGCGCTGTTTCTCCGAGCACTCGATTTCGCGACCGGCACGCGCGTCGCGCATCCGTGGCTGCTGTGGCTCCTGCCCGTCGCGGGCTTTGCGACCGGCTGGATCTATCACCGCGTCGGCCAGTCCGTCGAGCGCGGCAACAACCTGCTGATCGACGAGATCCACGATCCGCAGCGGATCGTGCCGAAGCGGATGGCGCCGCTCGTGCTCGTCGCGACGGTCGTCACGCATCTGTTCGGCGGCTCCGCAGGCCGCGAAGGCACCGCGGTGCAGATGGGCGGCGCGCTTGCCGATCGCGTCACGCAACTCCTCAGGCTCGATCGCGACGACCGCCGGATCATGCTGATGGGCGGGATCGCCGCCGGCTTCGCGTCGGTGTTCGGCACGCCGCTCGCGGGCGCGGTGTTCGGACTCGAAGTGCTCGCGATCGGACGGCTGCGCTACGACGCGCTGCTCGCGTGCGTCGCGGCGTCGATCGTCGCGGACGCGGTGTGCCGGCTGTGGGGCATCCATCACACCGTCTATGCGGTGCCGTTCGTGCCTGCGCTGAGCGCGGCGGGCGTCGCGTCGGCGGTGGCGGCGGGTATCGCGTTCGGCGTCGTCGGCAGGCTGTTCGCCGCCGCGACGCATGCGCTCGGCGCACTCGCGAAGCGAGGGATCGCGTATCCGCCGCTGCGTCCCGTCGCGGGCGGCACGCTCGTCGCGCTCGCGGCGACGCTCCTGCATACGCCGCAATATCTCGGCCTCGGCATCCCGACAATCGAGGCCGCGTTTCGCGGGCCGCTGCCCGTCTACGATTTCGCGGGCAAGTTCGCGTTCACGGTCGTCACGCTCGCGTCGGGCTTCAAGGGCGGCGAGGTGACGCCGCTCTTTTACATCGGCGCGACGCTCGGCAACGCGCTGTCGCCTCTCCTCGCGCTGCCGACGCCCGTGCTCGCGGGGCTCGGCTTCGTCGCGGCGTTCGCGGGCGCGGCGAACACGCCGATCGCGTCGACGATCATGGCGATCGAGCTATTCGGCACGCCGATCGGCGTGTATGCGGCGCTCGCGTGCGTCGTCGCGTATCTGTTCTCCGGGCACGCGGGTATCTATCGCGCGCAGCGCGTCGGGCAGACGAAGCTGCCGGGCATCGGCGATGCGAGCATCGCGCGGCCGGTTGCGCGGGAATCGGCGGCGAAGTGATCGCAAGCCGCGCCCGAGCCCAGCGGCGCGCGCGTGACGTTCGAAGCACAACCGAAGCACAACCGAAGCACAACCGAAGCACAACCGAAGCACAACCGAAGCACAACCGAAGCACAACCGACACGCGTCGGCCGCGCGCGAGCCGATCCCGGATCGATCGCCGGGCCGGCTCAGATCATCTGTCGACGCCCGTGCGCGAGCGCCGCGCCGTTCGACGCCGCGCGCGGCGGCAGGCGCCACGCGACGTACGCAAGCGCGGCGAGCGCCGGAAACACGAGCACGCTCGCCTCGGGGCCGACCGTGCCGCCGCTCAGCCAGACAGGGCCGATCGCGTGGCTTCTGAACAGCGTATCGTGCGCGGTGAGTCCGCTGTCGGCCGCGCCGAACAGGAACGACTCGCTCCAGTCCCACATCGAATGCTCGCCGAGCACCCACCAAAGCGAGCCGGTGCGCCAGATCGCGAGGCACGCGACGAGCCCGAAGATCACGACAGGCACGATGCCCGCGATGTTCTCGTTGCGATTCGACACGTGCGAGATGCCGAACGCGAGCGACGTGAGCGCGGCCGCGACGACGGGATGTGTGCGTTGCGCGAGCTTGAAGAACGCATAGCCGCGAAACGCGACTTCCTCGGCGAGTGCGACGACCAGGAACGCGGCCGCCCACACGAGCGCCGATTCGAGCGCGGCCGTCCGGTTCGCGCCCGAGTATTCGATCGTCGCGCCGCCCGTCAGCACGAGCAGGCCCATGATCGCCGACACCGCGACGAGGCTGAAGAGCGCGCCCCAGACGAAATGCGACACGCTGCGCGGTGCGCGCAGTCCGTAGTCGAGCCATGAGCGACGGTCGATGCGGCTCATCACACGCGTTGCGATCAGCGAGGCCGCGCACAGCGCGAGCTCGAACGGAATCTGCCCGGCCGCGCTCAGGTCGCTGGGCTGACGGAACGGATGGTGTACGATGCGCGCCGCGTAGCCGAGCACGAACAGGATCGCCGCGACGATCGCGGCATACAGCAGCACGGCCCAGCCGGCACGCAGGCCGTCGGCGCCATGCCAGATCCGATTGAGTCGAGGCGGTAGCGAGGGCGGCCGGCTGGTTTTTTTCACGTCTCCCATTTGCGCGTCCCGGGTTTTTTCGATGATCAGGCTTACGAATTGCCTTCGCGTACGACGCTTGGCCAAGTCTCGGAATGTGGCGCGTACGGGGCCGAATGGTACATCCGGCGCGAGGAAATGTGGTGATGCCGATTGTGGAGAATGTTGGCGATATGTCGAGCGTCGCGCGGCGGCGACGTCGAGCGCGGTGGTGCGGCGGTGCGGCGGGGGATGTGTCGCGCTGCGTGTCGCGTCACGTGGTGTTTCGGCGATTCGGCTTATTGACGTTTCGACGACCGAGCGGCGCGACGATTCAGCGTGTGTCCACTCGACGCGTATGCGCGGCGGCCGCACTCGCACAGCCGCTGCGCGAGCGCATCGAAGTCCGCGACGAGCCAGAACGCATCGCCGCGATTCGTCTCGCGCACGAGCGCGCGCAACGCGCGGCTGCGCGCGAGCGGTGCGTCGATGTCGCCGACGACGGCGCGTTTGACGCCGTAGTTGATCAGCTTCTGCACGAAATGTCCGGCGACGCAGGAGTCGAGACGAAAGAAGTCGTCGTGCAGCCGCTCGGCTGGCAGCGCGATCCACGCCGCGCCATGCTCGCGCGCGGCGACGATCAGCAGGCCAGGGGGGCCGCGTCGGCCGCGTCGAAACGCAGCACGCGCACGTCGCCGACGACCCGGACGTCATGCGCAATCGCACATATCTTTCGTTTTGCCGACGAGGAAGTCGAGCGTCGCGTCACCCTGGCCGCGAATGACGTGCGGTTGATCGGCGAGCATGCGCACGTCCGCGTGCGGCAGCCGCCGCCGCACACGCTCGGCATCCTGGCGAATCTCGACGACGCGATCACCACGGATTCGACAGCCGGAGCTTGCGCGCGCCGCGGCGAATGCCGCCTTCCAGAAAATGCCAGATCACGACGCGATGCGCGGCGCCTTGCCGTCGAACGTGATGACGTAATGAAACCGCATGCGATCGCCGTCGCCCGCGAGAAACTTCATCACGCCGAGGTGGTCCAGCAACGGGACTGCCTTCGGTGATCCGGTATTCGGTCAACTGGTTTGCCTGATAGGCGGTGACGGTCTCGACGAAGGGCGGTGCGCCGCGCACCTGCATTTGGCGGGCGGAACCGACGCCGTTGCGTTCCAGATCGACGTCGCTGATGCGGCGGATTTTCGCGGGCGCGAAGGGCGATTTGAGCTTCTCGTGCTCGCTGAAGAAGCGAAACACACGTTGAACGGGCGCGTCGAACGCTTCGTTGTTTCTATGCGTTGCGTTGCCATCGTGGTTCCTCTGTTGCGGGTGGTAGCGGGATGCGCCGTGGCGTCCGCGACACATCAGGCGCGCGGGGCGGCGGGGTCGGTCTTCACGCGGACGGGCGCGGCGTCGAATGCCATGCGCGGGCCGCGTGCGATCCGTTTGCATCTCGCATGCGGGTTCGATCCGGAATGCGGGGCGTTCATGCGTCGACCTCGGCGCTCGATTCAGCGCTCGACTCGGCAGTCCAGCGCCGCGCAAAGCCGGCGAGCGTGCGAATGGCCGTCGATGCGGAGCGCAGATAGAACGACTGAAGATGAAAGACGTGCCACCGCTTCGCGTGAACTTCGAGACGGCACGGCGTCCCGCAAGCCGCCGCATGCTCGGCGAGCCGCAACGCATCCGACAGCAGCACCTCCTGATCGCCGACCTGGACGAGCATCGGCGGAAGACCGCGCAAGTCGGCGTCGAGCGGCCAATGTGCGTCGACGCCGGCGGGCGCGCGATACCAGCGCAGCCCTTGCTCGAGCCAGCCGCGACGAATCATCGGATCGTCTTCCCGCATCGACGTCAGGGTTTCGCCGCCGAGGCCGGGATCGGTGACGGGCGAAATCAGGAGGAGCGCCGCCGGCAGGCTGTCGCCGCGGTCCCGGAGGGTGATCGCGAGCGCGATCGCCAGCGCGCCGCCCGCTGAATCGCCCGCGACGACGATCCGGTCGGCGGCGTAGCCCTGATCGCGCAGCGTCGCATAGCACGACAACGCATCCTGCAACGCCGCGGGACACGGATGCTCCGGCGCGAGCCGGTAGTCCGGCGTCCACACCGACATGCCCGATTCGATCGCGAGGCGCGTCGTGATGCTGCGATGCGTGCGCGGCGCGCCGAGGCAGAAGGCCCCGCCGTGCAGATACAGGATCGCGCCGCCGGCTTCGCCCCGTTTCGGCGCGACCACTTCGACGGGCACCGCGTCTCTCGCCGTTTCCCGATAGCGGACGACGCCGCCGACGCCGGGCATGAGCGGCGCGAGCGCGGCGACCGCGCGCCGCTGGACGCGGACGCCGAACGGCGGCCCGACGACGACGCGGAACGTGGTCCGCAGCAAGCCGCGCAGGAAACGCGCGCTGATCGCTTCGAGCCGGTCTTCGGGCTCCGCGACGGCGATGCCGCCCGCCGAGCCGACGGGGCCCGGCAGCGCGCGCGTCATGCGATACGCGCTCAGGCTCGAGAAGCGCGTGAGCCAGCGGTACGACAGCGTGAAGCCGTGCCAATTGGCGCTGTTGTGTCCGCTCGCGTCCACGTACCAGCTCGTGCAGCCGCTCCATACCGTTTTGCTCAAGCGCTTCTGCACATGTGCGTTGAACTGGCGATAGCGGCGCTCGTCGACGTCGATCGCCGTCGCGTTTGCCGCCCGCATCGCCTCGTAGCACCGGATGACGTGCGCGATCTGGCTCTCCAGCATGTATACGATCGAGTTGTGCCCGAGATTCGTGTTCGGGCCGTACAGCATGAAGAAATTCGGAAAATCCGGCACCGCGACGCCGAGATAGGCCCGTGCGCCGCGCCGCCACGCGTCGTTCAGCGTTACGCCGGCGCGTCCGACGATGCGCATCGGCGCGAGAAACTCGGTTGCGGCGAAACCTGTCCCGAACACGATCGCGTCGACCGGATGATGGACGCCGTCTTCCGTCTCGATGCCGCCGGGCGTCACGCGGCGAATACCGGCCGTCACGAGCGCGACGTTGGGCTTGTTCATCGCGGCGAGGTAGTCGTTCGACAGCAGGATGCGCTTGCAGCCGATCGGATAGTCCGGCGTCAGCTTCGCGCGCAGCGCGGCGTCCGGTACTTGCGTCGACAACAGCCGGACGAACGGCCGCCGGGCGGAAAACCGCATCAGCCCCTTGAAGCGCGTGAAGGCCAGCGCGCGCGCTTCGTATTTCAGATAGATGCACGCACGGTGGAGCTTCATCGTCGACGGCATGCGGCGGAACAGCGCCTTTTGCCATCCGCGGTACGCGCGGTCGGGACGCGGCAGGATGTATGCGGGCGAGCGCTGGAAGATCGTGAGCCGGTCGACGTCGTTCGCGATCGCGGGCACGAACTGGATCGCCGACGCGCCGGTGCCCACCACGGCCACGCGTTTCCCGGACAGCGCGTAGCCGTGATCCCAGTGCGCGGAATGGAACGCGTGCCCCTCGAACGTTTCGATGCCGGCCAGTTTCGGGAGAATGGGGCGGCTCAATTGTCCCGTGGCGGTGACGAGCAGCGTTGTCGCGACGATCGTTCCGTCCGTCAGCGCGACGCGCCACAGCGATCGGCGTTCGTCGTACCCGGCGCTTGCAACTTCGGCGCCGAGCTTGACGTGGCGCATCAGATCGTACTTGCGTGCGCAGTGCCGCAGGTACGCATGGATCTCCGCCTGATGCGCGAACGTTCGCGACCAGTCTGGGTTGGGCTCGAACGAGAATGAGTACAGATGCGAAGGCACGTCGCACGCGGCGCCCGGATAGCTGTTGTCGCGCCAGACGCCGCCGACGTCGTGCGAGCGCTCGAGGATCACGAAATCGTGCAACCCCGCCTGCCGAAAGGCGCGGGCCATGCCGATGCCGCCGAAGCCCGCGCCGATGATGACGGCGGCCAACGGCGTCCCGGCGTCCAGCCTGCCGTCGACGTCAAACGATCGCATGACCGATCTCCTTTTCTTGTGTGGGCTGCTTCGAATCGCGCGTCGCGCATGCTTCGCCCGATGACGATCGAACGCGGCTGCGGCCGCGGATCAGGTCGACTGCCTTCTCGGCGATCATGATCGTCGGCGCGTTCGTGTTGCCGCCGATCAGCGTCGGCATGATCGACGCGTCGACGATGCGCAGGCCCTGGAGCCCGCGCACGCGCAGTTGCGGGTCGACCACCGCAAGCTCGTCCTGCCCCATCCTGCAGGTGCCGACCGGGTGGTAAACCGTATCCGTGCGTTGCCGCAGCACGTCGCGGATGTCGTCGTCGGTCTTCACGTGCGCGGTGAACAGGTCCGCTGTGATCCATTCGCCGAGCGCCGGCGCCTGCATCAGCGTGCGCGTCAGCTTGAAGCCGGCGACCATGTCCTCCAGATCCTGAGGATCCCGGAAGAACGCGGGGTCGATGAGCGGCGCGTCCTGCGGATGCCAGCTTCGCAGCGCGACCGAGCCGCGGCTGCGCGGACGCAGCAGGCAGACGTGGCATGACAGGCCGTGCCCGCCGTGCAGGCTGCGCGCGTGATTGTCGACGAGCGCGACGACGAAATGGAGCTGGATGTCGGGCGCGGCCAGATCGGCGCGGGTCCTGAGGAAGGCGCCGCCTTCGGCGAAATTCGACGTGAGCATGCCGCGGCGCGTTCGGCGAAACCGCACGGCTTCGCGCAACAGGCGCAGGCCGCCGCGCACCGATACGCCGATCGTGTCGACGCTGCGCGTGCGGTAACCGAAGATGAAGTCGGGATGATCCTGAAGGTTCTTGCCGACGCCCGGCAGATGGAGGAGCGGCCGGATGCCGAAGCGGTCGAGCTCCTGGATCGGCCCCACGCCGGAGAGCATCAGCAGTTGCGGCGTTTGCAGCGCGCCGCACGCAAGCACGACTTCGCGGCGCGCGTGGAAGGTGCGAACCCGGCCGCCTTGCCGCACTTCGACGCCGATTGCTCGCGTGCCATCGAACAGGATGCGCTGCGCATGCGCACGCGTTTCGACATGCAGATTATCGCGTCGCCCGATATGCGGCAGCAGATACGCGCGCGCGGCGCTGCACCGCTCGCCGTGCTTCTGGGTGACCTGGTAGAGGCCGACGCCTTCCTGTTCCGCGCCGTTGAAATCGTCGGTCACGGGCAGACCGATCTGGCGGGCGGCCTCCAGATAGCGCGCATGGAACGGGTTGCCGGTGCGCAGATCGCTGACCCACAACGGGCCGCCTCGGCCGTGCCATGCGTCGTCGATTCGTTCGTTGTGCTCGCTGAGGCGGAAGTACGGCAGCACGTCGTCGTACGACCAGCCGGCGTTGCCTCGCGCGGCCCAATCGTCGTAATCGCGGCGATGTCCGCGCGTGTACACCATCGCGTTGATCGCCGACGATCCGCCCAGCGTCCGGCCGCGGGGCTGGTATCCGCTGCGGCCGGCGAGGCCGGGCTGGGGCGCCGTCTCGAACGCCCAATTGTTGATCCGGGTGGGAATCATCGCGACGGCGCCGGTCGGAACGGTCACGAGCGCTCCGCCGCCGCGCCCTCCGGCTTCCAGCACGCAGACCGTGACGTTCCGATCTTCGGTCAACCGGCCCGCGACAACGCAGCCTCCCGAGCCGCCGCCGACGACGATGTAATCGAATGTAGTGCTCATGCTGTCGTTTCCTCGATGCATCGGTTGATTCGATTCGACATGCTCGACACGGGCTCGCCGCGACCGTTGCCCGGGACGGGCGTCGTGCCTTCGCGTCGGTTTGCGTGCGACGACCGCGTATCGTGCATCGTGTCGTCTCCGCGCGGGGAACCGCATCTTCGATGCCGCGTGCGATGCGTGCGGCATCGACGCAGCCCTTCGGGCTTCGGACGACGGCTTGGTCGTGCTGCATGTTGTCTGCGTCGCGGGAAAACGCCAATGATGAGACGGGACATTTGTTTTAGTATTTGGGCCAAATCGGTCCTTCGAGGGTTTCTCTATATGAGCGTCTGGGACTTCACGCGAAGCCCCGCCAGCGTGCGCCTGATGGTGGACTTCGGTGGAGAGCGGGCACTCGCCGACGCGCAGTTGCTCGCCGGCGCGGGCTTGTCCGTCGCGCAACTGGACGACCCGAACGTGAACGTGACGGCGGCGCAGGAATTGCGCGTCGCGAGCAATCTGCTGCGCTTGCTCAAGTATCCGGTCGGGCTGGGTTTGCAGGTCGGGTTGCGCTATCACTTCTCGACATACGGACTGTGGGGATACGGACTGATCGCGAGCGCCACGGCCGGCCACGCGCTCGCGCTGGCGCTGCGTTTCCTGCCGCTCACCTATGCGTTCACAGCGATCACGTATCACCACGAAGGCGATCTCGGCGTGTTGACCTTCAGCGAACCCGAATTGGCGGACGAGATGAAACGCTTTGTCGCGGAGCGCGACATGGCCGCCGCAGCGGTGCTGCTGCACGAGATCGGCGGCGACGCGTTCGTTTTAAACCGCTTCACGCTCAAGGGCGATCGCGGGGCGCTCGAGTCCGCGCCGGCGGCAGAAATCCGACGCACGCACGGGGTGATGCCGGAGTATTCTGCGCGCTCGAACAGCCTGGTGTTCGAGCGGGCGCTTCTGAATCGGCCGCTGCCGCAGGCCAATCCGATCACCGTGTCGATGTGCGAGCAGATGTGCCAGCGGCTCATGGAAGAGCGACGCCTGCGCCTCGGCACGGCGGCGATGATTCGTCATTACATGAGCGCCGTGCCCGGCATCGTGCCGTCGACGCTGGACGACATGGCCAGGCTGATGAACACGAGCCCGCGCACTTTGAAACGGCGTCTGCAGGACGAAGGCACGACGTTTCGGGCGCTGTTGGCGGGCGCGCGCAGCGCGATGGCATCGGAGCTGTTGACGGACACGGATTTGCCGCTGAGCGAAATTGCGGAGCGATTGGGCTTTAGCGATCTGTCGAGCTTTTCCCAAGCGTTCAAGCGTTGGCAAGGGATGGCGCCTAGCGCTTTCCGTAGCCGGGCCGCGGCGGACGGAAGCGGCGATGTCGGTCGTCGAGAGGAACGCAACCGATGATTCGGCAAAACGCCGGATGGGCGACCCGCCATGCGGTCGCGGCCGATACGTAGCTTTCGGCACATCGGCTCTTTTCGACATTGACAAGAAAGAACGTTTCCCAAGGTCGCCTCCGCGAAAACAAGATCGATGTAGGGTGGGAGCGTACCGATTCGATGCAGCTTGCAAGGCGGGAAATGCAGCCCGCAATCATCTGCCTTCGGCCGTCAACGTGCGTTCGACGGCGCTCCGAGCGGCCATCCAGGCGCTCGTCCAGGAAAAACCCTTGGAAGGGCCAGCTTGGCCCGCAAACTAAAACACCTGTCCCTTTTCAACATGGCTGTTTCCCCTCGTTTGCCGGAACATGCAGCACTATGAAAGCGATAAATGAGTATTGTCGATCGTAAAAGAACATTTTTTCACTGGGCAGTCCATATCGACGGTGTGGCATTGCATGTGGATCGCACGGCCGTCGGGCAAACCCATTAGGCAACGCATGGGCATGCAGATCCCGATCTCGGGATCGGACGAGGTATTCGTCGAATGCATAGCGGAAATAGTATTAATGGATAGGGAGACGCATATATGAGAAAAATTCAATCGAATTATGAGCAGGTCGATTTTTTGGAGAACCCTTCGATCACGCTGGAGTTTCCGTATAACGTGGCTATGAGTCTGTTTGCGCCGAAAAATGTTAAATCGACCGATGCACAGTTCCAGTCTTTTATGAGATTCAAGAATGAGTTCGATCCCGTCGCGGACCGGCTTGTCGAGTGCATGCATCGCGACGGGAAGGCGGTGTGGGAAATGTTCAATCACGCGCTGGAGCATGGAATCGACATCGTCGTTAATCCCCCATCCGAACTCGTCGAATTTTTTCGCGAAGTGGACCGGGTTCCGTATTGGTTGGACTATACAAGGCTGGATTCCGCTACCGACTTGATCGCAATGGTGGGCGACGAGGCGTTGCCGATTTTCATCGCGGGATTGGCGTTGAGCTATGTGGCGCCGGACGCGAACGAAGTGCTGATCCGCTCCGGGGATCTTCATAAAAAAGCGGGTAAGCGGGCGGTCGAAACGCTCGCTTGGTATAACGAGGTCACGGCTCCGGGAGGGCTTGCCCGTTTCGGCGCCGGCTTGAAGGCCTGCGTCCGCATTCGCCTGATCCATGCGCACATGCGTAGAGCGATGAACGGACGGGAAGACTGGAATCGGACCTTGCTGGGTAATCCGATTCATCAGTGCATCTACGTAGCCACAATTATTCCGTTTTCCTTGGCGTCTTCACTGGGAGCCTTGGCGCTCGGTCACGTCGATGTGCTCTCGTCCAAGAAAAGAGGGGATATCGTTCATTTGTGGCGATATATTGGATACCTTGTTGACGTCCACCCGGAACTGCAGCCTGCCGACGAGTCCGATTTGTGGCGCTTGGTGTGGCTTCAAATGCATGACGCCTATAAGATGGATCACATCACGCCGATGCTTGGAGGCGCCTTGTTCGGCGCGCTGCCCGAAATTCTCGGCAAGGACGAGTCCACTTTCAGTGGCATGGTGACTCTGAAAATTAAAAGATCGTACTACGGAAATCTGGCGAGAATAATTCTCGGAAATAGATTGGCCGATGCGCTTTCGTTTCCGAAATATTCGATTGGCATTGTCATGATCGCTGCCTCTTTCCTGAAGAATGCTTCGGTAAACCTGGTGGCGAAGCTGGTGCCCGGAGGGCAGGAATCGGTGCGGCGCAGACAAATGAGGAGGCGCAAGATCATCATGTCTTCCATCATCGATCGAACGAATGCCGACCTCAGCTTTGTGAGGTGACCATTCATTCCTCGTGCCGTTGAGCGATCTTTGACGCGAGCCGACGTTCAGGCAAGTGGCGGCACACGCGGGATGCCGCGCCTGACGACGAGACGAGCTGGCGGGATCGCGACTGCCGATTCGGATCGCGAATCATTGGCTCGTCGCTTCGTCACGCGTCGTCGTCGACGTTCGGTTGCCGAAGCGCGTTTTCTTCGCAAGCCTGAACAATGTGCTGCAAGCCTCGGTGCACGAGCTGCATGTCGTGCTTGGCGAACCGCAGGATGGCCTTGCGCACGAGCGACTGCACGGGGGCTCGCGCGGCAAGGTCCAGGCCGGAACGACTGACGACGAATGTAATGCCTCGCTTTCCGGAACCTCCGCCGATCCGGCTCAGCAGCCAGCGATGCATCATGCCGTTCGTGATCAGATACGCGTTGCCATATGCAATTCTCAAGCGCTCTGATAACTGGCTCACGCTCATCGATTCCCTGCTGCTCCATGTGCGTGAGCGCAGAGTCGTGCGCGCGCATGTGCTCGATACGTCCGCGAAGTACTCCCGCAGCCGGCTGAGCGTCTATGCGATCTATCTGAAGGAGGACGGCGTCAACGCGACGCTGACCGTCCGCGGGAAGGTGCCGCTCGGCAACCTGCGGAATTTCTTTTTCGAATGCCTGCTGATCGGGATATCGGCGACGGTCAAGTTCCTGTTTCCGGATCTGTTCGAGCAGATCGAACTGGGCTTCACGTGGCCGCAGCCGGACTACTTCGAGCGATATCGGGATCGGCTGCCGAAGGTGACTTTTCGCGCGTCGGACAATCAACTGCGGCTGCCGTCGTCCAGTCTCGCGAGGAAGTCGCCGTTCGCGAACGCCGCCGCCCATTCGCAGGCGATCCGGCAGCTCAATCGCGAGATGGCGCTGCTCAATCTGGACGCGTCGGATCTCGTCGACCGGGTGCGGGCGGGGTTGATGCGTCTTGCGTTCGGGCGCGAGCGCATTCGTCAGTACCGCGAAATCTGATTGCCGTCGACGCGCACGCGATCGCCCGGACGCAGATCGCCCGGCGTCTGCAGGTCGAACGAGCGCATCGAGCCGTCGCTCAGTTGCACGTCGACGCGATACGCGCTCGGCTGCGCGCCCATCTGCTGGCCGATCTGGTTGCCCGCGACCGCGCCGCCGAGTGCGCCGATGACCGTCGCGGCGTCGCGGCCGTGGCCGCGGCCGATCTGGTTGCCGAGCACGCCGCCGACGAGCGCGCCGACGACCGTGCCCGCGACGCCCGACGGGCCTGTCGCGCCGCCGATCGGGCGGATGCCGGCGATCGTGCCGTACTGGGTCGAGTAGCCCGGTTGATACCCGGATTGATAGCCCGATTGATAGCCGGGTTGCGCGTAGCCTTGCTGCGGATACGCGGGCTGCGAGTAGTCGGGCTGCGCATACGACGGCTGCGAGTAGGCCGGCTGAGCGTACGACGGCTGCGAATAGGCGGGCGCACCGTACTGCGGCTGCGAACCATACGGTCCGTACGCATTCGGCGCGACGCATGCGCTCAGCGACAGCGCCGCCGTCGCGGCGAGCGAAACGAGCAGGGTGGTCCTCGCGAAAGCCGGGCGTTTCGTTGTCGTTGTTTGGATGGGCTTCGTGTTCATGGTAGCGGGTGGTTGCTATTGCACGCCGGCAGTATAGGGAATGCCGTCATCGTTGGATGAGCGTCGCGGGTAACAGTGTGTAAAGTCTGTTGCCGCTCGGTCGGCGCGTGCGAAAACGGCTTGCGCGCAGTGCGTGTTGCAACGGCGAAAGCGATCCGTCCGACGAAAGGCGCGCGTGTCGGACGATGCATCATGAACGATCCGACGACTCGACGGCCCGACAATGTGCGCCCGCCTGCGCCACCCTGCGTCAGCCGACGATCTTCCGAAACGAAAACGCCCCCAGCGCGTCGCGCACCTCGCCGAGCGTGCGCTGCGTGACGTCGTTTGCGCGTGCGGCGCCGTCCCGCAGCACGTCGACGACGTAGCCCGGCTCGCGCGCGAGCTGCGCGCGCCGCTCGCGGATCGGCGCGATCAGCGCTTGCAGCTTGTCTTCGAGCCGGCGCTTGAGCGTCATGTCGCCGAGTCCGCCCGCGCGATACGCGGCCTTCAGTCGCTCGACTTCGTCGGGCTCGTCGTCGAACGCATCGAGATACGTGAACACGACGTTGCCTTCGACCGTGCCCGGATCGGACACGCGCAGATGATTCGGATCGCTGTACATCCGCTTGACGGCATCGGCGATCGCGTCGGGCGACGACGACAGCGGAATCGCGTTGCCCTGCGACTTGCTCATCTTCGCGCGGCCGTCGACGCCCGGCAGCCGCCCCGTCGACGAGATCAGCGCGTTCGCTTCGGGCAGCACGTCGATGCCCGCCTGCCGGTTGATGCGCCGGACGATTTCATTCGTCTGCTCGACGAGCGGCAATTGATCGTCGCCGACGGGCACCGTATCGGCCTTGAACGCGGTGATGTCGGCCGCCTGCGCGACCGGGTAGCAGAGAAAGCCCGCCGGGATGTCGCGGCCGAAGCCGCGCGCGTGGATCTCGTCCTTGATCGTCGGATTGCGCTTGAGGCGCGCGACGGTGACGAAGTTCAGATAGAAGAGCGTCAGCTCGGCGAGTGCGGGCAGGCCCGACTGCACCGCGATCGTGCTCCGGCGCGGATCGATGCCGACCGCCAGATAGTCGAGCGCGACTTCGATGACGTTGCGGCGAACCTTGTCCGGATCGTGTGCGTTGTCGGTCAGCGCCTGCGTGTCGGCGACGAGGATGAACTGCCGGTGTGTGTCCTGCAGCGCGACGCGCGTCTTCAGCGAGCCGATGTAATGGCCGAGATGCAGCGCGCCCGTCGGGCGATCGCCGGTCAGTGCGATCGGCGGTCGGGAAGGATTCGAGGTGTCGTCGTGCATGAACGGTTTCTCCGGGAAAACCGCCGCAGTCCGAGCCGGGTTGGGGGCGCGATCGACGCAATGCCGGCCGGATGCGGCGGCATGGTCGTGATCGGGATGTGACTATGCCGCTCCGTCAGAAGCGGCGCCAGAAGTGCGAGAGGGGAAGGTATTGCGTCGACATGCGGAGAGGGTCGCATATTTCGGCTTTTTCGCCATGCGAGGCTGTGTCGCGACGCGTCGTGCGCGCGCGGTCGAGGATGCGCTCGGCGGCGGCGGTGCGGGTCGCGACAATGTTACTGCGTCGAGGTCTCGCCGAAGATGAAGTCGACGTCGAGGTCGAAATTGAGATCGACGTCGAATGCGAAGCCAAAGCCAAAGCCAAAGCCAAAGCCAAAGCCAAAGCCAAAGCCAAAGCCAACGCGCCGCGCCGCGCCGACGCAAATAGAGCTCAGACGCCTCGCCGATCCACCGCGAACCGCTCGCGATACGTCTGCGGCGTCACGCCGAGCATCCGCAGGAAGCTGCGCCGCATCGTTTCCTCAGAGCCGAATCCGCAGCGCGCGGCGATTCGCTTGATCGGCAGCGGCGCGTCGGCGAGCAGGTTGCGCGCGGCTTCGACGCGCATCTGCTCGATCGCCCGCGCGGGCGTCTTGCCGGTCGTCTCGCGGTAGCGGCGCATGAAGCTGCGCTCGCTCATCCCCGCGCGCGCGGCGAGGGCCGCAACCGACAGATCCGCGCCCAGGTTCGCGGCCGCCCATGCGTGCAGTTCGCTGAAGCGACCACCTTCGTGCTGCAGCGACAGCGCGGTGCTGAACTGCGCCTGGCCGCCCGGCCGCTTCAGGAATACGACGAGATGCCGCGCGACGTCGAGCGCGAGCGCGCGGCCGAGATCGTTTTCGACGAGCGCGAGTGCGAGATCGATGCCGGCCGTGACGCCTGCCGACGTCCACACGTCGCCGTCGCGTATGAAAATGGGATCTGGATCGACGCGCATGTTGGGGTAGCGCCGCGCGAGTTCTTCGCAGCGCGACCAGTGCGTGACGACGCGGCGGCCGTCGAGCAGCCCCGCCGCCGCGAGCACGAACGCGCCCGAGCACACCGACGCGATGCGCCGCGTTTGCGCCGCGCGGCGGCGCACCCAGTCGACGAGCCGCGGGTCGCGCGCCGCGTCGTAGACGCCCCGGCCGCCCGCGACGATCAGCGTATCGGACGGCTCGCGCGCGGCGGGCAGCGGCGCGGCGACGAACACGAGCCCCGCCGATGACATGACGGGCGGCGCGTGCGCGGCGACGACGCGCGGCGCATACGGGATCGCGAGGCCGCGCCGCGCCGCGAAGTCGTTCGCAGTCGAGAACACCTGCAGCGGCCCGGTGACGTCGAGCAACTGCACGTCGTCGAACGCGAGCACGTGCACCGCGCGGCGCTCGGCGGCGGCAGGCGCGGCTGGCAGGAATCGTGGGGACTTTGGCATATTCGCCATACGGTACTTGCGTACAGTCGGTTTGTCCACGGTGCCGCGCGGGCTGCCGGGCCGGCGTGACGGCATGCAACAAGGAGGAGGATCGGAATGGCCATCGAAGTGGGATTACTGTTGTTTCCGCAGGTGCAGCAGCTCGATCTGACGGGGCCGCACGACGTGTTCGCGTCGTTGCCCGGCGTCACGGTGCGGCTCGTCTGGAAGACGCGCGAGCCGGTGGCCGCGAGCAGCGGGCTCGTGCTCGCGCCCACCGCGACGTTCGACGACTGTCCGCCGCTCGACGTGATCTGCGTGCCGGGCGGCGCGGGCGTCGCCGATCTGATGGAGGACGCGGATACGCTCGCGTTCATCCGCCGGCACGCGGCGCAAGCGCGTTACGTGGCGTCGGTCTGCACGGGCGCGCTCGTGCTCGGCGCGGCGGGCCTGCTGCGCGGCCGGCGCGCGACGACGCACTGGGCTTTCCATTCGCTGCTCGCGCCGCTCGGCGCGATTCCGGTGCGCGAGCGCGTCGTGCGCGACGGGAATCTCGTGACGGGCGGCGGCGTGACTGCGGGGATCGATTTTGCGCTGACGCTCGCGGCGGAGCTCGTCGGCGAGGACGACGCGCAGGCGGTACAGCTGCAGCTCGAATATGCGCCAGCGCCGCCGTTCGAATCGGGCGATCCGGACACCGCGCCCGCGCGGATCGTCGAGCGCGTGCGCGAGCGGTCGACACCGGTGTTCGCGCGGCGCGAGCAGGTGGTCGCGCGCGTCGCGGCGGCGCTGGAGCGGAGCTGGGCCGCGGGGTGATGCGGGTGGTTGGTTGACGGATAGGGGGAATCGCAACGGGGCGGAGCGGGGCGGCGCAGGCGGGCGTCCCGGATTGCGGGCCTGCGGCCGCGCGGGGAGCGGTGGCTTCGAAGCGACGCAGCGCTTTGCGGCTCGATTTGGTTTGCTGCGTTTTGATCCAGTCGCGTTTCGACCGCATGTATCGATCGTCGCGATGCCGTGCGTTGTCCGTGCGAGTCGAGTTGGGGCGACGCGATCGCGCGTTTTGCGTACACGTCGCGTGTCGCGCACCGCGCGAACGCGACGCCAAGCAACGCGACCGCGCTCGCGCACAGCCGCGCCGCCCGCATCGCGGCTCCGTCGCGACCGCCGCTACTTCTCGACGGCGACCGCCGAATCGTCGATTCGCCCGTCGCCGCCGTCGAACGCGCCGTGCGAGCGCCGCGCGTCGTGCTCGTCGAGCACGCCGGGCTTGTCGCGTTCGCCGCGCTCGTTGCGCTCGTCGCGTCCGTCATGCTCGTCGCGCAGCCAGTCGGAGACGTCGCCGCCCGTCTGCTCGATCAGGCCCTTCGCGAGTTCGAGCGCTTGCCGCTCGAACAGCCGCCGGTAGACGCCGCCTTCGAGCCGGATCAGCGCGTCGTGGCAGCCTTCTTCGATTACGCGTCCCTTGTCGAGCACGATCAGCCGATCGAGCGCGCGCACCGTCGACAGCCGGTGCGCGACGACGAGCGTCGTGCGCCCGACCATCAGCCGCTCCATCGCCTGCTGGATCAGCACTTCGCTCTCGCTGTCGAGGCTCGACGTCGCTTCGTCGAGGATCAGCACCGGCGCGTCGGCGAGGAACGCGCGCGCGATCGCGACGCGCTGCCGCTCGCCGCCCGACAGCTTGATCCCGCGCTCGCCGACGAGCGTGTCGTAGCCCTGCGGCAGCGCGGCGATGAAGTGGTGCGCGCTCGCGAGCCGCGCGGCGCGCTCGATCTCGTCGCGCGTCGCGGTGGGCCGCGCGTACGCGATGTTCTCGGCGAGCGTCCGGTGGAACAGCAGCGGTTCCTGCTGGACGATCGCGATTTGGCTGCGCAGCGAATCCTGCGTGACGTCGGCGATGTTCTGCCCGTCGATCACGATGCGGCCGCCGTCGACGTCGTAGAGCCGCTGGATCAGCTTGATGAACGACGTCTTGCCCGACCCGGAATGCCCGACGAGCCCGACCCGCTCGCCCGGCGCGATCCGGATCGAGAAATCGCCGTAGAGCGGCTTCGCGTGCGCGCCGCTGTAGCCGAACGTCACGTGCTCGAAGCGGATCTCGCCGCGCACGATCGAGATCGGCCTCGCGCCCGGCTTGTCGTCGATGCCGAGCGGCTGCCGCTCGAGCGACACGAGTTCTTCCATGTCGTTGACCGAGCGCTGCAGGTTGCGGATGTGCATGCCGATGTCGCGCAGATAGCCTTGCAGCACGAGGAACGTCGTCAGCGCGAACGTGATGTCGCCGACGCTCGCGCGATCGTTCGCCCACAGCCACAGCGCCGCGCCGAGGATCGCGGCCTGCATTGCGACGAGCATCGCGCCCTGCACGCCGCCGTTCAGCGTGCCGCGCCGCCACGCGCGGCGGGTGCGCGCGCGCCACTTCGACACGACGCGGTCGAGCCGCGCTTCCTCGCGCGTCTCCGCGCCGAACGCCTTGACGACCGGGTTGCAGCTCACCGCGTCGGCGAGCGCGCCGCCCATCCGCGTGTCCCACAGATTGCCGAGCCGCGCGGCGGGCGCGACGAAGCGCAGCGACATCGTGACCGTCACCGCGATGAAGACGAGCGAGCCGCCGCCGACCACCGCGCCCATCACCGGCCAGTGCGCGCCGAGCAGCAGCGTCGCGCCCGTCAGCATCACGACGGACGGCAGCAGCGCGACGAGCAGCGTGTCGTTGAGCAAGTCGATCGCCCACATGCCGCGTGTGATCTTGCGCACGGTCGAGCCGGCGAAGCTGTTCGCGTGCCAGTCGGTCGAAAAGCGTTGCACGCGATGGAACGCGTTCGCCGCGACTTCGCTCATCATCTTCAGCGTCAGCACGATGATGTGGCGGAACGCCGCCTGCCGCAGCAGCGTGCACGCGACGCCGATGCCGATCAGCATGCCGAACGCGTGCAGCGCGCGGCTCCAGGCGTCGGCCCTGTCCGCGGCCGCGACGCCGTGCGACAGCGCGTCGACGAGGCGTCCCGCGAAGAGCGGCGTCAGCACGTCGCCGAGCGCGGCGGCGAGCGCGAAGAAGGCGATCGCGCCGATGCGCGCGGGTTGCGCGCGCCAGTGTCGGAAGGTGAACGCGAGCACGTCGGTAAATGCCCGCCCACCCGGATTGCTAGTTTTCTGGACCATTTGTCGGGGCCCGGCCGCTCGTGGCGAACGGGACTTGTCGATTGTTGTTCGAAACGAAAGCCGGACGGACGCCGCTGCGCGTCAGCGCACGAAACGAGGGCGAGAAATTGTCCGGAAACGGTGCGGGCTGGAAAGCGGCCCGCGGAGACGGCGACTTAGAACGCGCGCCGTGGAACTGCCGTCGGGGGGGTGACATGCATTCGCGACATCCGGCACCTCCTTCGAGCGTTGAGTGGGTGAAATGAAGGCGAGCTGAAATTCAGCTCGTGTAACGATTCTAGCGGCCGTTTCGTGTCGCTGCAATGTCAGACGAATGGATGTTGCCGATTCGATACGGGGCGATGCGTGGCGTCGTGGCTCGTCGCGTGCGATGGAATCGGGACGCGTGGGTTAACATCGGGCGTCGTCGTGCGCGCATCGCGCCGCGCACGCGTACCGACGGTGTGCGTGTACGTGTCGGCGCGCGGACGCGCATGTCGCGGACGGGCACGTCCAAACGGGCATGTTTCCAACGGGCACATCCCGGGCGAGCAGTCGCAGACGCGTATGTCCCCGACGCGCATGTCCCCGACAAGCATCATGTCCCGGACGTTATGGGACAATCCGGCGTCCCCCTGTAGAACCGAACATTGCATCGAGGAAACGATGAGCGATATTCAGCAAGGCATTCTGGCGCCGATTCCGGCCGCGAGCCGTTACCTGTCCTTCCGGATCGTGCATCCGGAGCATGCGGCGAGCGTCCTCGCCGCGTTGCGCGACGACGCGGTCGACGGCGTCGATACGGTGATCGGCATCGGGCCGTCGCTCGTGCACGCGCTCGACAAGAAGATCGACGGCCTGAAGGAGTTTCCCGAGCTGTCGGTGCCGGGCGCGCCGGCGCCGTCGACGCCCGCCGCGCTGTGGGTCTGGCTGCGCGCCGACGATCTCGGCGCGGCGACCGTGCGTTCGCGCGACATCGAGCAGCTCGTCGCGCCCGCGTTCGAACTCGACGTCGCGGTGAATGCGTTCCGCTATGCGGACGATCGCGACCTGTCCGGCTACGAGGACGGCACCGAGAACCCGGAAGGCGACGAGGCGCTCGAAACCGCGTTCGTGTCCGGCAAGGGCGCGGGGCTCGACGGCGCGAGCTTCGTCGCGGTCCAGCAATGGGTGCACGATTTCGGCAAGATGCGCGAGATTCCGGGCGACGAGATGGACCGGATCATCGGCCGCCGCAAGGACGACAACGAAGAGCTCGAAGGCGCGCCTGCGTACGCGCACGTGAAGCGTACCGAGCAGGAGAGCTTCAAGCCGGAGGCGAAGGTGCTGCGCCGCTCGTCGCCGTGGGCGGACGAACGCCGCGCCGGCTTGTACTTCGTCGCGTTCGGGCATTCGTTCCGCGCGTTCGAGGTGCAGATGCGCCGGATGATCGGCGCGACCGACGGCGTGCACGACGGCCTGTTCCGCTTCACGCAGCCGATCACCGGCTCGTTCTTCTGGTGCCCGCCCGTCAAGGGCGGCAAGCTCGATCTGTCGGCGCTCGGGCTGTAACCGTAATGCGGTGCCGCGCCGCGCTGCGCGGCGTGGAAGCGGCGGCGCGCGATGCGCGGATGCCGGCGCATCGGCATCGCGATCGTGATCGCGTTTCGCTTTGCTCGCGATCGCCGTGCGACGCGCTGATGCTTCGGCGCGCTGATGCGGGGGGCGATCGCGACGTCGTTGCGGACGTCACGTGCATCGGAGGGTTTTTCGGCGGCCGATTTTGGCGCGCCGAATCGGCCTTGCGCTGCGCGCGGAACGACGTGCAGCGCAGCACACGTTTGCCCGGCGGCCGCGATGGACGCCGGGCGACGTCGCCGTGACGGCTCGATTCGTCGACACTCATCGTACTCGGCCCTTTTCACGCTGCGAATCGATGTTCCGCTTCGGACCGCACTCGCGGCGGTCGATTGTCTTTACCCATCTTCCGGTTTCGCCTGTTGCGCTCAGCCGATCGAGTGGATATCCATTTCGATATTCCATCGTCCGGCCTGTTTCGCATGTGGAAAAGCAAGCAAATGGCGGAAATCCCGCGCCACATCGCGAAAGCGTTATGAACGAACGCTCCGTCGCCGTGCTCTTCAATCGGTTTCAACGATCTAAAACAAGTAAATAACATATTAAATATTAACGGATGTTGATTATCCCGCCGAATATGCTCGGTTATTTTCATTCTCTGAGAGACCCTCGCTTATAGTGTGCGACGCATGCCCGCAAATCGAAACACCCATTCGAGGAGGATCGAATTGAAATTCAAGTGCATCGCAGCATCCATCCTGGCGACGGCCGCCATCGACGCAATAGCCGCCGGCGCCTGCCTGAACGGCTCCGTGATCGCTTCGTCGACCGGCGCGCCGCTCGTCGCGAGACAAGGCTCCGTGTTCTCGTCGACGCTTTACGATCCGTCGATCACGTCGAGCAACCGCACGCACAATCCCGTCCTGTTGTCGGTCAAGGTGACGAACAACGGCCAGCCGGTAGCCGGCTGCGACGTCGCGTGGCAGCCGCAAGGCGCCGGCAGCGCGTCGGGCTGGCTGTTTCCGGTGAACGCGTCGACGGACGCCAACGGCGCGGCGGCTGCATGGTGGGTCGCCGGCAACGGCGGCACGCAGACGGCGCTGGCGAGCATCCGCCGGTTCGACGGCACGGCGCAGAAAGCGGTGTTCAGCGGCTCCGCGTGGCCGCACCGGACGCGCGCGAACTCGATCCATCTGAACTACCCGCAGGCGAACAACTGGACGCGGATCAGCGTCGACGTGACGCCCGAGGCGCTCGCGCCGACCACTTATTGGGAAGCGATCGGCTGGCCGGGCGCTTACACCGGGATTCAGTCGGTCGACGGCAAGCAGAACGGCCTGATCCTCTTTTCCGTGTGGGACGCGAACGGCAAGTCGCCGCAGATCGTCGCGAAAGGGCCGGGCGTCAATTGCACGCAATTCGGCGGCGAGGGCACCGGCTACAAGTGCTTCAAGAGCCATGCACCCGTCGCGGGCAGGACGTACCGCTTCGAGGCGTCGATCGCGCCCGTCGCCGGGCAGAGCCAGACAGATTATTCGGTCTGGTTCACGGATACGTCGACCAACGCGCGCGAGTTGATCGCGACGCTGCGCTATCAGAAGAGCGTTCAGGCGGCGAATTACGCGGACAGCTTCGTCGAGGATTGGGCGACGGAAGGCGCGTCGTGTTTCGACGCGACGCAACGGGCCGGACAGTTCGGCAACGTGAGGGCGTTCGACAAGACGTCGGGGCGGTGGGTCTCGGTCGACAAGGCGTGGACGTCCGCCGTCTACACGCCGGATCACAACGAGATCTGCTCGAACTACAGGTTCTCGGTGGTCAACGGCAGCTTCCGGATGAGCACGGGCGGCTACGCGGTGGGACAGCCGCACAATCTGCCGGGCGGGCCGAAGTCGATTCTGCTGACGCTGCCTTGATTCTCGGGCGCGTCGCGGTCGCAAGGCGGCGTGGCACATGACGCGCCTCGCCGCCTCGCCGCCGTCCCGGCGTCGGATCGACAGTAGATCGCTGAAGCGAATCCCGTTCGCCCTTTGGGGGGCGAGCGTTCGCGTCGACGTCGGGACGAATGGCCGCGATAACGCGAGGCAGCATCACCGCGTGCGAGCGTGAACGTCTGCAACTTGTGCGTCGTGCGTGTCTGCTCGATCTATCCGGCGTCACCGACGCGAGGCGGACCTTGCATGCTGTGCGCGGCGCGACATGACGCGACGCTGCACGCGCCACGCCACCCCACGCCGCACTGCGCAATGCGGCACTGCCACCGCGCATCATTTCAACGTCGTCTCGATCCGCGTGCCGCGCTTGATGAACACCGTGACCGGCGTCTTCTCGGCGATCTCCGCGAGCCGCTTGCGTTGCGCGCCGTCGAGCGCGCCGTCGACGACGATCGTGCGCCGCACGTACTGCGCGCCCTCGCGGTCGACATGCAGTTCGGCGCGCGCGGACAGGCGCGCGGCCGGCCAGTCCTTGCGCTGCATGTACATCCGCAGTGTCGCGACGGTGCACGCGGCGAGCCCGGACAGCACGAGCTCGTACGGCGCGGGTCCGATATTACGGCCGCCTTCGCGCTCGTTCTCGTCGCCTTGCAGGCGATGCGAGCCGGCTGCGATGTCGACGACGTAGTTCGGCGCGTCGGGCGCCATTTCGGCTGAGGCGTGGATGAGCGGCATCGCGTGTTCTCGGTGTCAAGGGAGGGATCGGCCGGCATGCCGGCCTCGATTCGCGAGCATAAACGGCTTCGCGCCGGCCTGCAGCGGCCCTTACGCGCCTGCCGGATGCGACGACGCCTCGCGCACGACGTCGATCACGCGCTGCCGGAACCACTGGTGCGCGCGGTCGAGCTCGCGTGACTCGTGCCAGTACGCGAGGATCGGATAGGGTTTCAGCCGCAGCGGCAGCGGCTGGATCGCGATCGGCAGCAGCCGCGTCATCCGGAGCGCGTACGAGCGCGGCAGCGTCAGCAGCAAATCGCCCGACGCCGCGATCTGGCACGCGGCGAAATAGTGCTGGCAGACGAGCTGGATCTGCCGGAACCGGCCGTCGGCGCCGAGCAGCACGTCGAGCGTGTGCGGCTCGCCGAGCGGCGACACCGTCACGTGCCGCGCGGCGAAATAGTCGGCGCGGCGCAGCGGCGCGCCCGCGAGCGGATGGTCGCGCCGCATCGCGACGACGAGCGTGTCGTCGATCACGTATTCGCCGACGATCCGCGGCCCTGCGGACACGCGGCGCTCGATCGCGAGATCGAGATCGCCGCTGCCGAGTTCGCGTTCGATGTCGGCGACGGGCACGCGCCGGCTCACGAGCCGCACGCCGGGCGCGTCGCGCGCGATCGTCTCGACGAGCTGCGGCAGCGCGATCGATTCGAGCACGTCGCGCACGCCGACGACGAAGCGCATGTCGAGCGCATCCGGGCTGAAGCGCGTCTGCGCGCGCGCCGCGTCTTGCAGGCCCTTCAGATGCAGCTGGACGTCCGCGATCACCGCGCGCGTGCGCTCGGTCGGCACGACCTTGTTGCCCTGACGCACGAAGAGCGGATCGCCGAAGTGCGCGCGCAGCCGGTTCAGCGCGTGCGTGACGGCCGGCTGCGTCAGGTGCAGCGCGCGCGCGGCGGCGCTGATGCCGCCTTGCACGTAGACCGCGTCGAGCACGCGGAACAGGTTCAGGTCGAGTCGGTGGTCGGATTGCATCGGCGTGTCCGGGCGGTTCGCGCGATTGCGCGAACCCATCAATGATGTCTATGTCCTCGCATAATAAATATTCATTTCATCGATTGTCGAGGATCGCGTACGCTCGTCTCCATTCGAACCGACCATACGGAGACGCCGTGGATTTCTCTCCCTCGGCCCGCAGCCGCGAACTGAGCGGGCGCATCGCGGGCTTCATGCGCGACGAGATCGCGCCCGTCGAGGCGCACTATCTCGAGCAACTGACGGGCGGCGCGGACTGGCGCGGCTGGCGGCAGCCCGACGTGATGGAAGCGCTGAAGGCGAAGGCCCGCGCAGCCGGCTTGTGGAATCTGTTCCTGCCGGACGTCGAGCACGGCGGCGCGGGGCTGTCGAACGTCGAGTACGCGCCGCTCGCCGAGCTGATGGGGCATTCGTTCATCGCGCCCGAAGTGTTCAACTGCAACGCGCCCGATACCGGCAACATGGAAGTGCTCGCGCGCTACGGCTCGCCCGAGCAGCGGCGCCGCTGGCTCGAGCCGCTTCTCGCCGGCGAGATCCGTTCGGCGTTCTGCATGACCGAGCCTGAGGTCGCGTCGTCGGACGCGACGAACATGCGGGCGACGGCGACGATCGACGGCGACGAAGTCGTGCTGAACGGCCGGAAGTGGTGGTCGACCGGCATCGGCCATCCGCTCGCGCGCGTCGTGATCTTCATGGGGCTCACCGATTCGGACGCGGAGCCGCATCGCCGGCACACGATGGTGCTGTGTCCGCTCGACGCGCCGGGCGTGACGATCGAGCGGATGCTGCCCGTGTTCAACGCATACGATGAGCCGTCGGGCCACGGCGAAGTCAGCTTCGCGAACGTGCGGCTGCCGGCGTCGAATGTGATCCTCGGGCCGGGCCGCGGCTTCGAGATCGCGCAGGGCCGGCTCGGGCCGGGCCGCATCCACCATTGCATGCGTGCGCTCGGCGCGGCGGAGAAGGCGCTCACGCTGCTCTGCGCGCGCGCGACGACGCGCACCGCGTTCGGCAAGCCGCTCGTCAAGCTCGGCGGCAACGGCGACGTCGTCGCGAATCTGCGGATGGCGATCGAGCAGGCGCGCCTGTTGACGCTGAAGGCCGCCTGGACGATCGACACGCAGGGCGTGAAGGCGGCGCTGTCGCTCATCTCGCAGATCAAGGTCGTCGTGCCGACGGTCGCGCAGCAGGCGGCCGACGCGGCGATCCAGATCCACGGCGGCGCGGGCCTGTCGAACGACTTCCCGCTCGCGGCGCTCTACGCGTACGCGCGCATCCTGCGGATCGCGGACGGGCCGGACGAGGTGCATCGCGCGGTCGTCGCGAAGCTCGAGGTGAAGCGTCAGCTCGCCGCCGCGGAGGTCGCATGAGCGTGCGTCTCGACGATGCGCGCGACGTGCGCGACGAAGACCGGCTCGACGCGGCGAAGCTCGACGCGTATCTGAAGTCGCGGATCGAGGGCCTGGCCGGCGAGCCGCGAATCCGGCAGTTCCACGGCGGCGCGTCGAACCTGACCTACCTGATCGGCTATGGCGACCGCGAAATGGTGCTGCGGCGGCCGCCCGCCGGCGCGAAGGCGGGCGCCGCGCACGACATGCTGCGCGAAGCGGCGGTGATGGCGGCGCTCGAGTCCGACTATCGCTACGTGCCGGCGATCCTCGCGCGTTGCGACGATCCCGCGGTGCTCGGCAGCGAGTTCTACGTGATGGCGCGCATCGCCGGCGTGATCCTGCGTCGCGAACTGCCGGCCGGGCTGGCGCTCGACCGCGACGGCGTGCGCAAGCTGTGCGAGAGCTTCGTCGATCGCCTGATCGAGCTGCACGCGATCGATGCGTCGCGCGCGGAGCTCGCGGCGCTCGGCAAGGGCGAGGGCTACGTCGCGCGGCAATTGGGCGGCTGGGGCGAGCGCTGGCGCAAGGCGCTCACCGACGGCACGCACCCGTGCGACGACGTGCTCGCGTGGCTCGAGCGCAACCGTCCGGCGCGCGAGCGCCGTATCTGTGTGATCCACAACGATTATCGCTTCGACAACGTCGTGCTCGATCCGGCCGATCCGTTGTCGATCGTCGGCGTGCTCGACTGGGAGATGGCGACGCTCGGCGATCCGCTGATGGATCTCGGCGGCTCGCTCGCGTACTGGGTGCAGGCCGACGACGATCCCGCGTTCGTCGCGATGCGCCGCCAGCCGACTCACGCGGACGGGATGATGACGCGCCGCGAGGTCGTCGACTATTACGGCGCGCGCACGGGGCTCGACGTCGGCGGCTTCGAATTCTACGAAGTGTTCGGTCTGTTCCGGCTGATGGTGATCGCGCAGCAGATCTATCGGCGCTTCGTGCTCGGCCACACGACGAACGAGCAGTTCGCGGGCTTCGGCGCGGCGGTCCGCTATCTCGGCGAGCGCTGCCGGCGCGTGATCGCGGCGGCCGGGAGCGCGCGATGACCGAGCTGTTCCTGATTCGCCACGCGCAGGCGAGCTTCGACGCGGCCGACTATGACTGCCTGTCGCCGCTCGGCGACGCGCAGTCGGCGCGGCTCGGCGCATGGATGGCGCGCGGCGCGCGGCGGCCCGAGCTGATCGCGACGGGCACGCTGCGCCGCCACGCGCAGACAGCGGACGGCTGCGCGCGCGCGGCGGGCGTCGATGCGCCGCGGCTCGCGCTCGCCGGCCTCGACGAACTCGATGCCGACGAGCTGATCGCGCGCCACCGGCCCGAGCTCGCGTCGCGCGATGCGCTGTTGCGCGCGATGAGGGCGCAAGCCGATCCGCGCCGCGCGTTCCAGGCGCTGTTCGCGGCGGCCGTCGCGCGCTGGACGGGCGGCGCGCACGACGGCGACTACGGCTGCCCGTGGCCCGACTTCCGCGAACGCACGCTCGCGGCATGGGACGCGCTCGCGCGGCAGCCGGCGCGCGAGATCTGGGCGTTCACGTCGGGCGGGCCGATCGGCGTGATCGTCGCGGCGCTGCTCGGCGTGCCCGTCGAGCGCAGCTTCGAGCTCGCGTGGCCGCTCGTCAACACGAGCGTGAGCCGGATCCGGACCGGCCGCGGCGGCGCGCGCGTGACGACGTACAACGGCTGGCCGCACCTCGACGGCGCGGACGGCGAGCGGCTCGTCACGCATCGCTGATTCCTTTTTCCTTCATCGCTTGCAGGATATTCTCCATGACCGCACCCAACCTGTTCGACCTGTCCGGAAAGATCGCCGTCGTCACCGGCGGAAGCCGCGGCATCGGCGCGGACGCCGCGAAGCTGCTCGGCGCATCCGGCGCGCACGTCGTCGTCACGAGCCGGCGCATCGACGATTGCCGCGCGATCGCCGACGAGATCGTCGAAGCGGGCGGCTCGGCCGAGGCGGCCGCGTGCCACATCGGCGAGCTCGACCAGATTGACGCGTTTTTCGCCGCGCTCGAAGCGAAGCACGGGCGGCTCGACGTGCTCGTCAACAACGCGGCGACGAATCCGTATTACGGGCCGATCGTCGACACGGATCTCGGCGCGTTCCAGAAGACCGTCGACGTGAACATCCGCGGCTACTTCTTCATGTCGAGTCGCGGCGCGAAGCTGATGGGCAAGGGCGGCGGCGGATCGATCGTCAACGTCGCGTCGGTGAACGGCGTGATTCCCGGCTATTGGCAGGGCATTTACTCGATCACGAAGGCCGCGGTGATCTCGATGACGAAGGCGTTCGCGATCGAATGCGCGGCGAGCGGCGTGCGCTGCAACGCGCTGCTGCCGGGGCTGACCGACACGAAATTCGCGTCGGCGCTGACGCAGACGCCGGACGTGCTGAAGCAGGTGCTCGCGCACGTGCCGATGCGGCGCGCCGCGCAGCCGCCGGAAATGGCTGGCGCGGTGCTGTATCTTGCGTCGGCGGCGTCGAGCTATACGACGGGCGCGGTGCTCAACGTCGACGGCGGCTATCTGTCCGTCTGACGGCGGAGCGCGCACGCATCGCACATCATGCTTCGCGCGTGCGCGCGAACATCGAAACGACCAGGAGTGTTCATGACGAAGAACTTGACGCCGCGGCTCGCCGGCAAGCGCGCGTTCATCACCGGCGCGGCGGGCGGCCTCGGGCGCGCGATCGCGCGGCGGATGGCCGAGCAGGGCGCGAAAGTGTTCCTGACCGACATCGTCGACGCGGCGGTGCTCGACGCGTTCGCGGCCGAGCTGAACGAAGCGGCGGGCGAGCGGATCGCGTGGGCGGCCGTGCAGGACGTCGCCGACGAAGCGCAATGGGAGTCGCGGCTCGCGCAGGCGAACGACGCGCTGGGCGGGCTGTCGGTGCTCGTGCACAACGCGGGCGTCGGCTCGTTCGGCGCGATCGGGCAGATCGAGCGCGGCGAATGGCGGCGCGTGATGGCGATCAACGTCGAGAGCATCGTGCTCGGCACGAAGCACGCGCTGCCTTATCTGGAGGCGGGCGCGCCCGCGTCGATCGTCAACATCTCGTCGGTCGCCGCGTTCAAGCAGGAGCCCGACTACACCGCGTACAACGCGTCGAAGGCGGCGGTCGCGTCGCTGACGAAGTCGATCGCGATCGACTGCGCGCGCCGGCAGACCGACGTGCGCTGCAACTCGATCCATCCGTCGTTCATCATGACGGGCATCGTCGCGCCGCTCGTCCAGCAGCTCGGCGAGAAGGAGGCGGCGCGCAAGCTCGCGCGCGGCGTGCCGATGCGCAGGCTCGGCGAGCCGGACGACGTCGCGTATGCGGCCGTCTATCTCGCATCCGACGAGAGCCGCTACGTGACGGGCGCGGAGCTCGTGATCGACGGCGGGATGTGCGCAGTCTGAAATCGTGTGCATGCGCGGGCGGCGGTTTCTTGCGACGCCGTCGGCGTTGAAGAATCCCGGCGGCGTAGCTCGCGGATCGCGGATCGCGGATCGCGGATCGCGGATCGCGGATCGCGGATCGCGGATCGCGGATCGCGGATCGCGGATCGCGGATCGCGGATCGCGGATCGCGGATCGCGGATCGCGGATCGCGGATCGCGGATCGCGGATCGCGGATCGCGGATCGCGGATCGCGGATCGCGGCAATGCGACAGCGGCGCGCTCGCAACGTTCGCGCGCCCCCGCATCTTTCCACTCATCGAAATCATCGAAATCCTGAAGGTGACGTCCATGTCCACATCCGTCAATCGCCAGTTGCGTCTGAAGGCGCGCCCCGACGGGCGCGTCGGCCAGGAGCATTTCACGCTCGTCGAAGCGCCGCTGCCGGCGCTCGGGCCGGGCGAGATGCTCGTGCGCGTGCTGTATCTGTCGATGGATCCGACCAATCGCGTCTGGATGAGCGACATCCCGCAATACCTGCCGCCCGTCGCGATCGGCGACGTGATGCGCGCGCTCGGCATCGGGCGCGTCGTCGCGTCGAACGCGCCGGGCTTCGCCGCGGGCGATCTGGTGCAGGGGCTCGTCGGCTGGCAGGACTACGCGCACGTGCGCGCCGACGAGTCCGCGCAGTACACGAAGCTGCCCGCCGCGCTGGGCCTGCCGCTGCCGCGCCTCCTCGGCGCATGCGGGATGAGCGGGCTCACGGCGTACTACGGGCTGACCGAGATCGCGCCGGTGCAGCCGGGCGAGACGCTCGTCGTGTCGGCGGCGGCGGGGTCGGTGGGCGCCGTCGCGGGACAGATCGGCAAGATCCATGGTGCGCGCGTCGTCGGGATCGCGGGCGGCGCGGACAAGTGCCGCTATCTGACCGAGGTGCTCGGCTTCGACGCGGCCGTCGACTACAAGGCCGACGACTGGAAGCGCGCGCTGAAGGACGCGACGCCCGGCGGCGTGCACGTGAACTTCGAGAACGTCGGCGGCGAGATCATGCGCGCGGTGCTGTCGCGGATGGTGATCGGCGGGCGCGTCGCACTGTGCGGCGTGATCGCGAACTACAACAGCGGCCGCCCGTCCGACGACGTCAGTGTGCTGATCGCGAAGCGGCTGACGATGCGCGGCTTCTTGATTCTCGATTACCGGAAGGGCCGCGAAGCGGTCGCGACGCTCGCGGGCTGGTTGCGCGACGGCCGGTTGAAGGCGGAGGAAACCGTCGTCGATGGACTGACCAACGCGCCCGACGTGCTGAACCGGCTGTTCGACGGCAGTCATCGGGGCAAGCTCGTGCTGCGGGTCGATCCGCAGGCGTGATGCGGCAGCGCGAGGCGTCGGCGCAAGCGTGCGGTGCCGAGCCGCGCGCGATGTCGGACCGGGCGCGACGCGTACTGCCAGTCGATCGCGCGAGGCGGGCGAGCGGAGCGGTCGCCGACGTTGCGCGTGGCCGTCGTTTGCGCGAACGTCCGCATCCGGCGCGCCGTGCGTGCGCCGTGCGACAGCGTGACTGTCGCGTCGTCGTCGGTCGTTCGCCGCGGGCACGCGCCGGATTTATGCTGTCGCTTCGCCGGAAGCCGGTCTGCCACGACGCGCACGATCGAAGTCGTGCGGGCCTTCGCAATGCAACGGGCGGCCGCCCGCCCGCGACGATTTCGCGCTTCCTGCCGGAGGCGGCGGGGCGTTGCGTCGAACCGCCGTCCGCGTCTTCTCACTCTTCGGGACATCCGCGCACGCGACGAGCATCGACATCGCGTGGCGGCCCGCCGTCTGCGGCGCGGGCTTCGGGCTCTTCCAGTCGCCGTACATAACCGTGCTGATGGCGGCCCAGCCGCAGGAACGCACCGCTGCGGCGAGCGGCATCATTACGACCGCGCGCCTGATCGGCCAGACGACGGGCGCGGCGTTCGTCGCCGCATGTTTCACCGCCGCGGGCGCAACGGTCGCGATCGTCGCGCTGTGGGTGGACAGCGCTTTCGCCGGCGTCGCCTGCTGCGCGAACTTCGTGCGGATGCGTCACGCGGCCGAGGCGGTCGACGCGGCGTGATTGCCGGATACGCGCGGCGGGTGTGCCGCGGCACGCGGGGCTTGCGGCGCAATGCACGTCTCGCATGCAAGGTGAGCGGACCGGATGCGCGTGCGGCGCATGTGGCGCGTTGCCGTGCGCTGATCGTGGCGCGCAGGATGCGGCGCCAGGCGGAAGCGCGCCGGATCGTGGCACGCAAGGGCATTGATGTGCAATGTTGGCGTCGCATGCGACGAACCGACTGCGAAATCGCCGACGCGATGCACCGTAACGGGCCGGACGCATGCCGACAAAAAGACGCCACGGAGGCTTGCCGTCCGTGGCGCGGAAATCCCAGTCAGGGGGAACATGACTGGGGTCTGGCCGCTTTGGCGCGCCGCGCGTCGCGAGAAGGGAAGGCACGGCATCCTAAGCAGTGTTCATTGTTGAGAAACGGCTGAACCAAGTCAATTTCGGCAAATTAAGCCAACTTACCGTTCGTTACAGCGGGGTGTTCGATATGCTGCCGGCGCTGGATTAGCTGGATTAGCTGGATTAGCTGGATTAGCTGGATTTGTTGTCTCACGCCTGCTTCGAAGGCTTCAACTGCTTCGACTGCGTAGCGATTTCAACAGCAACTGTTTCGAATGCTGCGAGGCTTTGCGCATTCGAGACCTTGGGGCTTCGACTCATAGGCGCCTTGATGCGTCATCGCGCCGACCTGCGCGGCCGACAGCGTCGTGCGCACGCTGCGCACCGACGTCGCTGCTTCCGACGCACCCGCACGGCTTTTCCGCCGCTCGCGCCACTTTCATCGCGCGGCCGACCCCGCCGCGACGTCGCCGTGCTTCCGTCGCATCGCGATTCCCCACAGGATCACAGCGCCGCTCGCGAGCGTGAAGCCCGTGCACATCCACGCGACGGGCGCGAGCCCGAGATGCAGGAACGGCGCAACCGCCTGCGTCGCGAGCGCGGCGGCGCTGAGGCCGAAGAACATCAGCAGCCCGGCGGCGCGTCCGGCGATCGACGGCTCGGCCGCGAGCGCACGCGCCATCGACGCCGGCCCGCGCAAGCCGAGCGACCCGCAGAACAGCATCCATGACGCAACGACGAGCGCCGTCGAGCGCAGCGCGAGATGGGCGAGCAGCAGGAACGCGGCCGCCGCTGCGAGCTGCAGCAGCGCGCCAAGCGAGATGATCCGGTCGAGGCCGAATGCGTCGGACCATCTGCCGCTGCGCGACGCGGTCAGCATGAACGCCGCGACGCCGCAGGCCTGCATCAGGCTGAACGTCGATGGCCCCGCGCCGAGCCAGATCTCGACGACCTGCGGCGCGCTCGCGACGAACGCGAGCAGCGCGGCGAAGCACAGCGCGTGACCCAGCGCGTAGCCGAGGTAGACGGGCGAGCGCAGCAGATGCCGATAGCCGCCCGCGCGCCTGCCCGCGTCCGCGCGTGCAGGCGCGTGCGTCGACGAAGCGGCGGGAATGACGCGGAACACGAGCGGCGCCGCGACGACCGAAAGCGCGACGATGATCCAGAAGCTCATCCGCCAGTCGGCGACGACGAGCAGCGCCGCGCCGACGACGGGGGCGAGCCCCGGCACCGCGCTCTCGATGATGCCGAGCCATGCGAGTGCGCGGACCGCGCCGCCGTCGCCGAACGACTGTCTGACGATCGCGGGGACGATGACCGTCGCCGCACCGACGCCGAAGCCTTGCACGGCGCGCGCGCCGATCAGCACGCCCATCGACGGCGCGAGCGCGCAGACGGCGCCTGCGGCGAGTTGCAGCAGCACCGCGAACGCGAGCGTGCGGCGGTATCCGAAGCGGTCGGCGGCGGCGCCCCAGACGAGCTGCGAGACGGCGAGCGCGGCCGAGAACACGGCGAGCGTCGCCTGCGCGCTTTCGATCGAGCCGCCGAGCTGCTGCGGCAGCGACGGCACGGCGGGGAGGTAGAGGTCGGTCGCGAGGAGCCCGACGGCCGTCAACAGGGCCAGCGGGAGGATCGAGCGGAAAGGATGCATGCGTGAAGCTGAAAGGATTTTGTCGGTTTGCGAGCGCTCGACGATACCACGTCGACGCGAGCGACCCGGACGGCGCACGCCCTCGACGGCGGGCGGCGCAAGCATCCGGCGTTCGATGCGGCGAGTCTGCGGCGCGGTCGGGCCCGTGATCCACGCATGGGTTTTGCGTGTGCGGGCGGACGTCGAAAAGGCGTCGGCAGCGCGGCGGCGTGAAATGAGATGCAATGAGATGCGGGCGAGCGAAGCGCTCGGAACGAGCCGGCCCGGCGACGAAGGGGAACGCCGAGGCCGTGCAAAACAGCGGGGTGCCGACGATTCAGCGCCGCCCATCCGCGCCGTAAGGGATTTGTTACAAAAAATGAAATGATATAACATATCCAATCCATCGCATGCTCGCTCGCTGGCCGGAACTGCATCGCCGCGCTCGTCGACGAACTGCCGATGCGTTTCGCTACGGGTCATCGTGCACGCACAAATTGATACGTTATATCGTTTCTCATGCAATGCGCGACTCGACCCGTGATCCCGTTCACCCCGACAACACCACACCGATTACCGCAATGGATGACCACCGACGTATCGCGCCGCCTTTTGTTCGCAGGCTGCATCCCTTGTCGCTGTTGCTCGCCGCGAGCCTCGCGCACGGCGAGACGAGCGCGCCGTCTGCCGACCGTCCGTCGAACGCGCCGCCGGCAACGACGCTCGCGCCGATCTTCGTGACCGCCAATCCGCTCGGCGCGTCGGCGCTCACGTCGCCGACCGCGTCGCTGTCCGGCGACGCGCTGACGCTGCGCGGCACCGATTCGCTCGGCGATACGCTGAACGGCCTGCCCGGCGTGTCGACGACGACCTACGGCCCGCTCGTCGGCCGCCCGATCATCCGGGGCATGGACGGCGACCGCATCCGCCTGCTGCAGAACGGTGTCGCCGCGTATGACGCGTCGTCGCTGTCGTACGACCACGCGGTGCCGCAGGATCCGCTCACCGTCGAGCGCATTGAGATCGTGCGCGGGCCGGCGGCGCTGCTGTATGGCGGCAATGCGGTCGGCGGCGTCGTCAATACGATCGACAACCGGATTCCGCGCGAAGCGATCACGGGCGTCACCGGGGCGGTCGACGCGAGCTATGGCGGTGCGAACAACGCGCGCGCGGGCGCGGCGCTCGTCGAGGGCGGCAACGGCCGCTTCGCGTTCCACCTGGACGCGTTCGGCCGCGAGACCGACGAACTGAGGATTCCGGGCTTCGCGCATTCGGCGCGCCAGCGCGCGCTCGACGGCGAAGACGCGAGCGAGCCGTACGGCAAGCTGCCGAACAGCGACGGCCGCCGCTATGGCGGCGCGGCGGGCGGCTCGTACACGTGGGCCGACGGCTACGTCGGCGCGTCGTACAGCGGCTACGAATCGAACTACGGCTCGGTCGCCGAAACCGACGCTCGGCTGCAGATGCGTCAGGAGCGCGTCGCGGTCGCGTCGGAGGTGCGCAATCTGCGCGGTCCGCTTTCGCAGCTGAAATTCGACTTCGGCTACACGAACTATCTGCACAAGGAAATCGAGGACGGCGTGACCGGCACGACGTTCCGCAACCACGGCTACGAGGCGCGCGTCGAGGCGCGGCACCGCAAGGTCGGTCCGTTCGAAGGCGCGCTCGGCGTGCAGGTCGGCCAAAACACGTTCTCCGCGCTCGGCGGCGAAGCGCTCGCACCGACGACGCGCACGACGAGCGTCGCGCTGTTCGGTCTCGAGGAATGGCAGGCGACCGACGCGCTGAAGCTCACTGCCGGCGCGCGGATCGAGCATGTGCGGCTCGACCCGAGCGCGAACGGCGACGACAAGTTCGCCTTCGCGCGCGGGCGCGACTTCAACGCGGGCAGCGTGTCGGCGGGCGCGCTGTACCAGCTCGCGCCCGCGTGGTCGTTCGCGGGCAACGTGTCGTACACGGAGCGCGCGCCGACGTTCTACGAGCTGTACGCGAACGGCCCGCACGGCGCGACGGGGCAGTACCTGATCGGCCTGCCGGATGCGCAGAAGGAGAAGGCGGTGTCGACCGATCTCGCGCTGCGCTACGCGAGCGGGCCGAACCGCGGCAGCGTCGGCGTGTTCTACAGCCGCTTCCGGAACTACCTCGCCGAATACGATACCGGGCGGCTCGTCGACGACGAAGGCGCGCCCGTCGCGGCCGGCGCCGACGACGCGCTGCGCGAGGCCGTCTATCGCGGCGTGCGCGCGGAATTCTACGGTGTCGAGCTCGAAGGCAAGTGGCGCGCGTTCGAGAAGCGCGGGCATCGCGTCGACCTCGAACTGACGGCCGACTACACGCATGCGCGCAACGCGGACACCGGGGAGCCGCTGCCGCGGATCGCGCCGCTGCGCGCGACGCTCGCGGCCGATTACGGCTACGGGCCGTTCGGCGCGCGTGCGCAGGTCACGCACGCGTGGGCGCAGCACCGCGTGCCCGACAACGATCTCGCGACTGACGGCTACACGTCGCTTGGCGTCGTGCTGACGTACAAGTTCCGCGTCGGCGCGACGAACTGGCTCGCCTATTTGCGCGGCGACAACCTGACCAATCAGGACATCCGTTACGCGAGCTCGGTTGTGCGAAACATCGCGCCGCAAGGCGGGCGCAGCGTGACGGTCGGGATGCGCACGACATTCTGAGCGCGGCGCGCGGGCGGGAGAATCGGCGGCGCGGGGCAGTTCGCGTGGAGTCGAGCGGGTCGACGTGCTCGGTAAGCTCGACTAACTTTGCTGCCCGCTGCCCGCTGCCCGCTGCCCGCTGCCCGCTGCCCGCCGCCCGCCGCCCGCCGCCCGCCGCCCGCCGCCCGCCGCCCGCTGCTCACCGCTCACCGCTCACCGCTCACCGCTCACCGCTCACCGCATCCGAGCCCCCACGCCCCTCTTCTGTTCGCTGACGATCGTTTGTAAGATAGCGGTCGCCGTGCGCGGCCCTGAGAGCGCATGCGGCGTCGTGCGAAACGGCATGACTTCCTCCCGCCATTCCTTTTCGAGTCGAACATGAAAAGAACAACCCAGAAAAGCTGGGCGGCGCTCGTGCCGCTGCTCGCCGCAGGTTCGGTCTGCGTCGCCGCGCCGCTGTGCCAAACCCAGAAGCTAGGCGCGCACACGTCGAAGATGTGTGTCGAGCAGACGCCGTTCAAGCACGACTACTACACGCTGTGGGTTGACGATTCGCCGATCTTCATGCTGCCCGACGACTACGTCGAGAAGGTCGCGCTCACGCACACGGTGCCAGAGGACGGCGCGATCGAGTTTCCGCTGTCGAAGCAGGGCACGCCGACCGTCACTATTTCGGGCGGTTGCCAGCCGATCAGCGAGACGCAGGGCAAGGGCGCGGACGCGGTGAGCCTCGAAACCGGACGCGTGTGCTCGTTCAACTGGGGCAAGGAGCCCGTCGTCAAGGATTTGCGCTTCAGCTTCGAGTGAGCGGCGCGACGCGCAGCGTCGCTTCGCCATATTGCGCGGATGCGGCTGCCGTCGTCGCTCGGACCGGATCGGAGCCGACGTCGGCGTCGCCAGAGAAACCCGGCCTGGGCCGTCATGCCGTTCGGTCAAGATCAAAAAGGCCGCTCCGATTGATACCGGAGCGGCCTTTTTCCTTGGTTCTGCAGGGCTAGGCCACTGCGAACCACGCTTAACAGAACGGCATGACAGCCTGGCCGGGTTTTTCGTTTGGAATCCAGAAGAGCGCCGGGTCGTGCGTCGGGGGCGCCAGGATACCGTCAACGCGTCATTCCCAGTCGGCCTGCTCCGTGCGCGCGAAGATGTCCCAGCTCGCCATGAACAGCGCGGCGACGAGCGGGCCGATCACGAAGCCGTTGATCCCGAAGAGCGCCATTCCGCCGAGCGTCGAGATCAGCACGACCCAGTCGGGCATCTTCGTGTCCTTGCCGACGAGGATCGGCCGCAGCAGATTGTCGACGAGCCCGATCACGCCGACGCAGAACGCGACGAGGATCACGCATTTCCAGATCTGCCCGGTGACCGCGAGGTAGCCGGCGGCGGGCACCCAGACGAGCCCCGCGCCGATCGCGGGCAGCAGTGACAGGAACGCCATCAGCGCGCCCCACAGGATCACGCCTTCGATCCCGAGAATCCAGAAGATCAGGCCGCCGAGCGCACCCTGCACGGCTGCGACCGCGATGTTGCCCTTCACGGTCGCGCGCACGACGGTCGTGAACTTCGTCAGCAGGTGCTGCTTGTGATCTTCGGCGAGCGGCAGCGCGCGCCGCACGCGGCGGCCGATCTCGCCGCCGTCGCGCAGCAGGAAGAACACGAGATACAGCATCACGCCGAAGCTGACGACGAACTGGAATGTGTTCTGCCCGATGCTGAGCGCCTGCGTCGCGACGAACTGGCTGATCGCCGCCGCGCCGTCGGTCAGCTTCTTCTGGATGCCGGCGATGTCGGTGAGCCCGTAGTTGTGCAGCACGCGATGCACGGACGTCGGCAGCGCATGCATGATGTCCTGGAAGTACTGCGTCATGTTCGGCTGCATCGCCTTGATCTGCTGATACACGTACGCGATTTCCTGCACGAGCGTCCCGGCGACGAACGCGAGCGGCAGGATCACGATCAGGATGATGACCGACAGCGTGACGAGCGCGGCGAGATTGCGGCGTTTGCCGAAGCGCGCGGCGAGCCAGCGCTGCACGGGCTGGAACAGGATCGCGAGAATGGTTCCCCAGAAGATCGCGCCGAAGAACGGCGTCAATATCCAGCAAAGACCGACGGTGACGACGAACAGCAGCAGGTGGAAGAATTTTTGGTGATCGTTCCCGCTATCCATGGTGTGCTCAAGGGGAGGATGGTTGATCGGACGGGCAAGCCGCGTCGCGGCGGCCCGCCGTGACGCATCGATTATGCCTGACGCGTCCCGCGCGGCGACTGTGCGTTGCCGCGCCCTCGAGCGCACATCGTTCGGGCTGCGATCGAAAGCGCCGCGGCGGAGGCCGCGGCTCGGGGGAGAAGCGGCGCGGGCAAAAGAAGCGTCGCGCCGCGTTGCGTCAGAGCTTCAGGCGCGTGACCTTCGTGCCGTTGACCGACAGGTCGCCCATCAGGCCGGCGTTGGTCAGGACGATCACGTCGACCGGACTCGTCGCGGTCGACGTGTCGACTGCGCCGTTCGCGCCCATCTTGACGAGCGCGACCGACGCGTCGGCGCCCGCGGCCCAGCCTTCCGAGCTGCGGAATTTGTCGAGCGCATCCTGCGTCATGAACAGGAAGATGAGCGCCTTCGACTGCGCGCCCGCCTGCAGGCCGACCGACAGCGACGACGTGTTGTAGTAGCCGACCGACGCGCCGCCGACGCGCAGCGCGCCGTTGCCGCTCTGGCCGCCGAAGATGAAGCCGGCTTGCAGCACATTCGGGAACACGAGCACGCCGCGCGACTTCGAGACGAGTTCACGCGAGCCCGGCACCGTCGAGTAGAGGCGCGACAGCGTCGCGTTGACGCGCGCGTCGATCGCTTCGCGCGTCGACGCGTTGGACGATGCGGTCGCCGGCTTGTCGGGCGTGGTGGTGCAGCCTGCGAGCGCCAGGCTGCCGAGCACGGTCGCGATCGCGACCTTCATAACGAGTGTCTTGCGCATGATGCTTCCTCCATCTTGATGGTTGAACGGGCGAAAGCGCCGCGCTTATCGACGCGCAAGGAGGATGCCTGCCGCGAATGCGAGGCCGGCGACGATGCCGGCCGTTTGCCACGGATTGTCGTGGACGACCTGCGACACGCGCTCGGCGGATTCGCGCAGCCGGCGCGACGCGTGCCACGATGCGTCGTCGAGCGTGTCGCGCGCGGCTTCGAGCCGCCCGTGCAGGCGCTTGCGGAGCGCATCGGCGTCGCCGTCCTCCTTCAGCAGCGCGTCGAGCTCGTCGACGAGCGAGCGCATGTTGTCCTTCACGTCGCCGTTCAAGTCGCGCGCCGCGGAACGCGCATCGCGTGCGAACCGGCGGCCGACGCGTCGTGCTTCGGAGAGGCCGCGGTCAAGCTTGTATTCGACAGTGTCGGAAAGAGCCATGATGGTCGTTCTCCTGATGGTTTGAGGGAAATGTGCGGGCGTTGCTCAAGTGTGATCCACTATCCGGCCCTGAGTTTCGCGCGCCGGCCGCGGCGGGCCGTCGCGATGGGGCCGAAGCCTTTGCGGGGCGGGGCTTGGCGGAAAATGCAACATTTTGTGCGGCGATCGGATGCAGGAATCGATTAAGTGTGCGAATTGGAAAAGGAGATTTTTCCGGGTTTGCGCGGCGGCATTCGGTAAATGTGACTTGCTCCGATTGCGCACCGGCTGCGGTCTTTTGCTTCTTGTGCGGACCGTTTCGTCCATTGCCGCGATCGCTCGAGGGGGCGGGACGGGCGTTTCGCGAAGCGATCGCCGTGAGGATTCCGTCGTCATGTCGGCACGGCAGCGCGTGTGCGCGCCGAATGATCCGACGTCGCCGGCACGAGCGGATCGATCGCGGATTCGTCGCCGCAATCGTCGAATGTGTTCGCGAGCGACATGCGTTGAAGCGATGCGACGAGGAAAATTCAAAGGAGGCCGATTTGTCTGCGTCGGCAACCGGCGACCGGCAACCAGCCGCTCGATGCCCGGCACCGCTTCCGCGCATGCCGGCATCGCACGGCATGCGCGGAAGCATCGTTCGTCACACGGCCCGCATGACGAACGGCGCGACATCGGATGCGTTACCGCCAGGCGCGACGACTATGCGCGTCCGCCATTTCTGCGCCCTTGCGGGAGGCGGCGGCCGCATATTCGTCGGCGAGCGCGATGTCGATCAGCACCGGGTCGTGATCCGACGAGCGATACGCGTCGGGCGCGTAGTACGTGCGCTGCTGTTCGGCGGTCTTGTACGCGAGCGTGTATTGCAGTGCGATCGGCTCGTCCGCGTTGATGTGCCAGTCGTGCACCGCCTTCACGCGCGACGCGAGCGCGCGCGACGCGAGCGCGTGGTCGAGATAGCCGGCCTCGCCGTTGTACACGTAGCTGTACGCGCCCGCGCCGATCTTGCTCGACACGAGATTCACGTAGCCGCGCGACTCGAGCGTGCGAACCGGGTCCTCGTACGTGTAACTGTTCAGGTCGCCGATCAGCAGCACGCCTTCGCTCGGCACGCCGGTCGGCGTGCGGGCGAGCCAGTCCGCGACCTTCGACGCCGCGCGCGTGCGCGTCGCGTTCCAGCAGCCCTGGCCGTCGCCCTGGTCGAGGTCGTCGCCCGCTGCGTCCGGGCAGTTCTTCGATTTCAGGTGATTCACGGCGACCGTCACCGCGCGCGAGCCGCCGACGGGCCGGAAGGTTTGCGCGAGCGGCTGGCGGTTCTTGTCGTCGATCGCGAGCGTCGCCGCCTGGCCGACCGGCTTCACCTTGCGGCTGTCATAGATCAGCGCGACCGAGATTGCGTCGCCGCCGAGCCGCGCGACGCCCGGATCGACGACGCGCCAGCCGTCGCCGAGCTTCGCCGCCAGTTGGCGCACGGCGCTCAGCTCGCCGTAGCCGTCGTTCTCGATTTCCATCAGGCCGATCACGTCGGCATCGAGCGCTTTCAGCGCGCTGACGATCTTCGCGTCCTGACGGACGAACTCGTCGTAGTTCTTCGCGCCGCGGTTGTTCGGATCGTCGAAGCCGCCGCCGGTGCCGTCGCCGTTGAAATAATTCAGTACGTTAAACGAAGCGACCCGCAGGTTCGCGCGCGGATCGCGTGCGGGCGCAGTCGTGCGCGGATTCGCACTCGCGCCGAACGCCGGCGTGCGCGCGCCCGGCACCGGCTGCAGGCGCCACGCGCCGTAGCGCATCTCCAGCACGCCTTCGACGCCGCCGACCGTGTAACCCGCGCGCAGCGTGTTCGCGGCGCTCAGCGCCGGCGCCGGATACGGGATGGTCGCCGGATTCTGCTTGTTCGAGCCGTCGTCGAGGATCAGCCGGTTGCGCGCGTTCGCTTCGGCCACCGTTTTCGCCTGCGCGGGCGGCACGACGCTCGTCGGCGTGCGCAGGCGCCCGTTGCTGAGCAGCACGCTGCCGTAGCGGCCGAGCTCGTAGACTTCGGTGACGGTCAATGTCTGCGGCAGCCGCACGAGCATCCCTTCGTATGCGGCGAACGTGCTCGCGTTGTCGACGGGCAGCGTGAGCGTCGCGGGCGTGACCGACTGGCCGCTCCCGCAGACCGCGATGCCGCCCGACAGCGTGAGCTGCGTCTGCCCGTATTTCTCTTCGACCTTGCCCGCCAGATGCACGAGATCGCCCGCTTGCGCGCGCGCCTTCGGCGCATAGACGAACAGCCCTTCGGACACGCCGGGCTGGTTGCGGCGCTGCGGATCGGCCTGCTGGACGAAGAAGCCGCCGAAGCCGTCGGTGCCGCCGAAGTCGGCCGTGACGACGGCTTCGATCGATACATTCTGGCCGGCGAGCGGAGACGGTGCGCCGGCGCCCTGGATCTCGGCGATCGGCGTCGCGCTGCCGCCGCAGTTCGTGCTGACGGGCGCGGCGGTGGCCGCGAAGGCGGGCGCGGCGGCGAGGGACGGAAGGAGCGACAGGGCGGCGAGCAAGGGTATCGGAGTGCGCATGAGGACGGTCCGTTGTGTGGGAATCCTGAAAGCTTAATGACGCATGTTGACAGTTTTGCGTAAAGAATAGACATGGATATGTAATCAGGCCATATTTTTGGGGGCCGTATTCACGGCGCATCGTCGATGCGGGATCGGCGATTCGCGATAGAACCGTTTCCTGCATCCGGGGCGAGGCGACGCCGGGCGCTTTCACGCGCCGGCCGCGTGTTCACCCGCGCGGTTCCGCATCGCAGGGGAAGCCTTCGATTCCGATGGACCGCCGCACGCCAGCCGCTCAGAATAGAGGCGCGGCCATCAGCGATTGCCGGCTCGATGCGGCCGCATCGAGCGATTCCGGACGGCATCGTCACAGGAGGTGACGCAAATGAGCTACATGTTGTTGATCATCGAACCGCGGGGCCAACGCACGGCACGCACGCGAGCCGAAGGCGAAATCCTGTACGAGCGGATGCGCCACTTCGCCGGCGAGCTTCAATCGCGCGGCGTGCTGATCGGCGCCGAATCGCTCGTGTCCGACGACAAGTCGACGCGCGTGCAGGTGCGCAACGGCGAAGTGCGCCTCGTCGACGGACCGTTCGCCGAAGCGAAGGAAATGGTCGGCGGCTTCTTCCTGCTCGACGTCGAGACGGAAGGCGAAGCGCTCGCAATCGCGAAGGGCTGCCCTGCTGCCGAGTGGTGCTCGGTCGAGGTGCGCGAGATCGGCCCGTGCTTCTCCTGAGCGGTTTCGCGTGAATCCGACCGACGCCCGCCGGGCGTCGCGTATCGCATCGATCCAGGGTCCGTTCACGCTAAACGGGTTTGCGAACGTGCGCTGCATGCCGCCTGCCAACGGGGCTTACCGCGGGGCGCAGTGCAACGAGGGAGGCGCATCGTCTGGCCGGGCCAAACACCCCGAATTTCGCGGGATCGGCCGCCGGAAAGGCCGATCGCCGCGCCATGCCCGCTGCGAATACATCCTGTATTCGTTCTTGCGCTTGGCTTTTTGGGCGGCGAGTGCAAGCCCGTCATGCGCGTGAACCGGCGCTAGGGGTTTTCCCGAGTTCGACGCCCGGAATGTCGAGCGGCGATCGCATTGTCCGTCGTAGGGTCGGGATGCCGGATGAGGCGTCCGTCCATCTGCCAAAGGAGAGAGCGATGCGTTTCATGATCATGGTGAAGGCCAACGCGACGAGCGAGTCCGGTGCGATGCCCGACGAATCCCTGATCGCCGCGATGGCGACCTATCACGAAGAACTGGCGAAGGCGGGCGTGCTGCTCGATGCGTCGGGGCTGCAGCCGTCGTCGAAGGGCTGGCGCGTTCGTTATTCGGGCGGCAAGCGCACCGTCGTCGACGGTCCGTTCACCGAAACGAAGGAACTGATCGCCGGCTATACGCTGATCCAGGTGCGGTCGCGCGACGAGGCGCTCGAATGGACCCGCCGTTTTCCCGCGCCGTTCGGCGAGCGCGAGGACGGCGAGATCGAAGTGCGGCAGCTGTTCGAGTTCGACGACTTCGAGCCGAGCGATGCGGTCGAGCGGTTCCGCGAGCTCGACAGCAAGCTCGGCTGACGCGAGCGAGAGGAGACGGCGATGGTCGAGATCGTGGTGATCGCCTGCGCGGCGGCGGTCGCGCTGGCGCTGCTGCTGATGCTGTATGCGGCGTCGCGGCCGGGCACGTTTCGCGTCGAGCGCAGCGCGCGGATCGATGCGAACGCCGAGCGCATCTTTCCATACGTGGCGGACCTGCACCGCTTCAATACGTGGAACCCATATGAGCGCAAGGATCCGGCGCTGCGCGGCGAATACGGCGCGGTGACGTCCGGTGTCGGCGCGAGCTATGCGTGGACGAGCGATAAGGTCGGCGTCGGGCGCTTCGAGATCACCGAGCTCGAAGCGCCGTCGCACGTGACGATGCGGCTCGATTTCGTGAAGCCGTTCGAGGCGCACGACGTCGCGGAATTCACGCTGCGGCCGGACGGCGACGCGACGGTCGTCACGTGGGCGATGCGCGGCCCGTCGCCGTTCCTGTCGAAGCTGATGCAGGTGTTCTTCAGCATCGACAAGATGATCGGTGCGGATTTCACCGCGGGGCTCGCGAACCTGAAGGCGCTCGCGGAAGGGCGCGCATGACGGACGCCGCCGTTCATCGCGCGATCGATGCCGTCTGGCGGATCGAGGCGGCAAGAATCATCGCGCACGTCGCGCGGCTCGTGCGCGACGTCGGCGCCGCCGAGGAGCTTGCGCAGGACGCGCTCGTCGCCGCGCTCGAGCACTGGCCGCGCGACGGCGTGCCGGAGAATCCGGGCGCATGGCTGATGACGGCCGCGAAGCGCCGCGCGCTCGATCACCTGCGACAGAACGCGCTGCATGCGCGCAAGCGCGAGCAGATCGGCCTCGATCTCGACGCGCTCGGCGCACACGTGGCGCCGGACGTCGTCGACGTGCTCGAAGCGGCGCGCGACGACGACATCGGCGACGATCTGCTGCGGCTCGTGTTCACTGCGTGCCATCCGGTGCTGTCGACCGACGCGCGCGTCGCGCTCACGCTGCGCCTGCTGGGCGGGCTGACGACGGGCGAGATCGCGCGCGCGTTCCTCACGCCCGAGCCGACGATCGCACAGCGGATCGTGCGCGCGAAGCGCACGTTGTCGGCGGCGAAGGTGCCGTTCGAGGTGCCGCGCGCGCCGGAGCGCGCGTCGCGGCTTGCTTCGGTGCTCGAAGTGATCTACCTGATCTTCAACGAAGGCTATTCGGCGACGGCCGGCGACGACTGGATGCGTCCCGCGCTGACTGACGAAGCGCTGCGGCTCGGACGCGTGCTCGCCGAGCTCGCGCCCGACGAGAGCGAAGTCCATGGACTCGTCGCGTTGATGGAAATCCAGGCGTCGCGGATGCACGCGCGCACCGATGCGCAAGGGCGTCCGGTGCTGCTGCTCGATCAGGACCGCAGCCGCTGGGATCCGTTGCTGATCCGGCGCGGGCTCGCCGCCCTCGCGCGCTCGGAAGCGCTCGGCGGCGCGAGCGGCCCGTATGCGCTGCAGGCGGCGCTCGCCGCGTGTCACGCGCGTGCGCGCAGCGCCGACGACACCGAGTGGGCGCAGATCGTCGCGCTTTACGATGCGCTTGCGCAAGTCGCGCCTTCACCCGTTGTCGAGCTGAATCGCGCAGTCGCGGTCGGCATGGCGTTCGGGCCGGCGGCGGGGCTCGAAATCGTCGACGCGCTCGCCGCCGATCCGGCGCTCGCGCGCTACCACTGGCTGCCGAGCGTGCGCGGCGATCTGCTCGCGAAGCTCGGGCGGCGCGACGAGGCGCAGGCGGAGTTTCGGCGCGCGGCCGACATGACGCTCAATGCGCGCGAGCGCGAGATGCTGCTCGCGCGGGCGATGGAGCGATGATGCGTCGTGGGGCGATCTGGGCGGTCGGACTGGCGGATTGGCGGATTGGCGGATTGGCGGATTGCGCGTGCGTGAGGCGTCGTCGCCCGCGCGTTGCACCCCGGCATATGTCATGTTGCCGCGCGTGGCGTGTTTCGACATCGATCAGGAGGACGATGCGTATGCGAGTCGTTGCTCGTTGTCGTCATGCGTCGGGGCGGCGTCGTTTCGTTCCGACATGGCGACGCGCTTGACGTAGCCTCCCGCAAGCCGCAAGCCGCAAGCCGCAAGCCGCAAGCCGCAAGCCGCAAGCCGCAAGCCGCAAGCCGCAACCACACGCCACGCGTCGCCCGCGCGAAATATCGACACGCAGTGCATCTTCATCTTCACGCGGTCGCATCGTCGGCTTCGCTTCGAAGCTTTCCCGTTTTCCGCGAATACGTCGCACTCCGAATCGGAACTTGCGCTGCCTCGCCGACTCCCACGGTCGCGCGTCGCTTCATCGCGCAATTTACTCGCTCGGCGCATCGCGCCGATTCTCAATCGCAAGTTACGACTCTTACGGAAAAGGGTATGGCTGAAGAACAACAAGCGAAAATCATCAACGAGGGCAGGCGCGGTTTTCTCGCGCGTTCGTCGGCATGGCCGGTGGGAATGCTCATGCTGCCGCTCGCCGGTTGCGGCGATGGCGACGGCGTCGTGTCGTCCGCGCACGCGCAGGATGCGTCGCAGTCGTCCGGTGCGGCAGCCGGCGCGAGCTATACGATCGACCGCTCGATCCAGTCGCCGAATCAGGATTCGCGGGTGCGCACGCTCGTGCTGCACTACACGGCGCAGACGCTCGCGGATTCGTTGGCATCGCTGACCGATCCGCAACGGCAGGTCAGCTCGCACTATCTCGTGCCCGACGCGGCCGACGACGGCCAGCGCTTCAAGGTATTCGAGCTCGTGCCCGAGGCGCGCCGCGCATGGCATGCGGGCGTCAGCTATTGGCAGGGCGACCGGATGCTCAACGCGGGCTCGGTCGGCATCGAGATCGTCAATCTCGGTTTCCCGCCGGAAGACGAAAACCTGCCGCTGATGAACCGGCGCTGGTATCCGTATCCGGATGCGCAGGTCGCGGTGTTCGGCGCCCTCGCTGCCGACGTCGTCGCGCGGCATCAGGTGCTGCCGCAGAAGGTCGTCGGACACTCGGACGTCGCGCCCGGCCGCAAGACCGATCCCGGGCCGCTGTTCCCGTGGAAGAAGCTCTACGATCAATATCGGATCGGCGCGTGGCCGGAGGCGGAAGCTGTCGATTACTACCGGACCAACCGGCCGTTCGCGGGCGACGTCGCGAGCCTGCAGTCGAAGCTGCTCGCGTACGGCTACGACACGCCGCAGACGGGCGCGCTCGACGCGCAGACGGTCAACGTCGTGTCGGCGTTCCAGATGCACTTCCGGCCGTCGCGTTACGACGGCGTGCCGGATGTCGAGACGGTTGCGATCCTCGATGCGCTGCTCGAGAAGTACTTCAACCGCAGTCGCTCGATCAGCAAGCAGGCGCTGCCGGGCGCGACCGCGCCGACGGGCGAGAAGGGCAGCGACGCGTGGCCGCTCGCGCCCGCGTCGCCGCGCTGACGCCGTAGGCGAGCGTGTGCCGCGCCGCAATGCGGCGCGGCATCGTCATCGTCATCGTCATCGTCATCGTCATCGTCATCGTCATCGCCTGACCGCCGTCGCTGCCTCCCGCCATCGCCGCACTATCGACGACATTGAAAAAGCCTATTGGGGGATGCGCGCGAGAGCGCCTAGATTGAAATGCACGGTGCCCCAGCGGCGGCAGCCGAGCTGCGCATCGTTCCCCACAATCGTTCATCCGGCCCGCCGCCGCGCGCGCCGGCATGAGACACGGAGGCGCAGATGGCACAGCTCAAGGGCAGCAAGACCGAAGAGAACCTGAAGTACGCGTTCGCCGGCGAGTCGCAGGCGAATCGCCGCTACCTGTATTTCGCATCGAAGGCGGACGTAGAGGGACAGAACGATATCGCCGCATTGTTCCGTTCGACGGCCGAAGGCGAAACCGGCCACGCGCACGGCCACCTCGAGTATCTGGAAGCGGTCGGCGATCCGGCGACGGGCTTGCCGTTCGGCTCGTCCCGCCAGAACCTGCAATCGGCGATCGCGGGCGAGACGCACGAGTACACCGACATGTACCCTGGCATGGCGAAGACCGCGCGAGAAGAAGGCTTCGACGAAATCGCGAACTGGTTCGAGACGCTCGCGAAAGCGGAGCGCAGCCACGCGAATCGGTATACGAAGGCGCTCGACGCGCTCGTCGACTGAGCGCGCCGCTCGCCGGCGCGCGAGCGTTCGCTCCTCGTACCGTCAGCCGGAGGCGGCTGCGCGGGAGCGCGTGCGCGTCGCCGTGCGTTCCGGCACAACGCGCGCGGCCGCGCGCAACGTGATGGAGCTGCCCCATGTCCCACCGAGAAGGCAGTCTGGAGGCTCCCACCCGCCATCCGCTCGATTGGCGCTCGGACGCGTTCCACGATCAAGCCGCGATCGACGCCGAGCTTACCCGCGTGTTCGAGATCTGCGCCGGCTGCCGGCGCTGCGTGTCGCTGTGCGGCGCGTTTCCGACGCTGTTCGATCTCGTCGACGAGACCGAGACGGGCGAGGCGCATGCGGTCGATCCGAAATCGTTCGGCAAAGTCGTCGACCAGTGTTATCTGTGCGACCTCTGCTACATGACGAAATGCCCGTACGTGCCGCCGCATCCCTGGAACGTCGATTTCCCGCATCTGATGCTGCGTGCGAAGGCCGCGCGCTACAAGCGCAACGACATCAAGCTGCGCGACAAGCTGCTGTCGAACACCGACATGCTCGGCTACTTCGCCGGCATTCCGATCGTCACGCAAGCCGTCAATGTCGCGAACCGCACGCCTCCCGTGCGCAGTGCGCTCGAAGCGACGCTCGGCGTCGATCGGCACGCGTGGCTGCCGCCGTTCGCGCCGCGCAAGTTCCGCCGCGCCGCGCAGCGCTCGCCCGGTCCGCTGCCGCGTGACGGCGAGCGCACGCCGGGGCGCGTCGCGATCTACGCGACCTGCTACGTGAACTACAACGAGCCGGGCATCGGCCACGATCTGCTCGCGGTGCTCGCGCACAACGACATTCCCTACGAGCTCGTCACGAGCGAAGCATGCTGCGGGATGCCGCTTCTCGAGCAGGGCAATCTGGAAGGCGTCGCGAGGAAGAAGGAGGCGAACATCGCGGTGCTCTCACGCTATGCGCACGAAGGCTATGCGCTGATCGGCGCGATTCCGAGCTGCGTGCTGATGTACAAGAGCGAGCTGCCGCTGATGTTTCCCGACGACCCCGACGTACGCGCGGTTGCCGACGCGTTCTGGGATCCGTTCGAATACGTGATCGCGCGCCATCGCGACGGCCTGCTGAAAACCGACTTCAAGCACGAACTCGGCACCGTGTCGTACCACGTGCCGTGCCATGCGCGCGTGCAGAACATCGGGCGCAAGACGGCCGACGCATTGTCGCTCGTGCCGGGTACGAAGGTGAACGTTGTCGAGCGCTGCTCGGGGCACGCGGGTACGTTCGGCGTGAAGAAGGAATTCCATGCGCAGGCGCTGAAGATCGGCGCGCCGGTGTTCAAGGCGATGGCGGAGCAGACGCCCGACTACATGTCGTCCGATTGCGCGCTCGCCGGACATCACATCGAAGAGGGGATCGGCGCGAAAGGCGTCGCGCCGCCTCCGCTCGTCCATCCGATCACGCTGCTGCGCAAGGCATACGGCATCTGAGCACGTCGTACCGAACGAGGAGCACGACATGACGCTCACCCGCGACTCGCTGTTGACGCTCGAAGCCTATGCGAAGGTGCGCCGGCAAGAACATGCACGTGTGATCGCACACAAGAAGCGCCGTGCGGTGTCGCTCGGCAATCACTTGCGCTTCCTGTTCGAGGACGAGACGACGATCCGCTATCAGATCCACGAGATGCTGCACATCGAGAAGATCTTCGACGAGGCGGGCATCTCGGGCGAGCTCGAAGCATATCTGCCGCTCGTACCCGACGGCAGCAATTTCAAAGCGACGATGCAGATCGAATACGAAAACGAAAAGGAGCGACGCGCGGCGCTGGCACGGCTCATCGGCATCGAAGATCGTGTATTCCTCGTCGTCGGCGATGAGACGCCCGTCTATGCGATTGCCGATGAAGATCTCGAGCGCGACACGGACGAGAAGACTTCCGCCGTGCACTTCGTGCGCTTCGAGCTGAGCGACGCGATGAAGGCGAAGCTCAAGGCGGGCGCGCCGCTGTCGATCGGATGCGACCATCCTAACTATCCGGTACAAACGATGCGGATCGACCCGGACGTCGCAGCGTCGCTCGCGAGCGACCTGGACTGAGCGGGCGAGCCAGTCCGGCACGCAGCCGACGGAGCTGGCATCGATCGCATTCAATCATTTATGAGATTGCGTGCAATGAAAAGTATAACGATTGAAAAAGGATTTAATTGCCGATCAATAAACAATTTGTCACGTATTTTCCATTTATTTACCGATGTTGCAACGACGTCGGAAAATGCTGCCGCACAGGGTCGGAGCTTGCGTCGTAGCCCGTTTGCAATGTATTTTTCACATTCCATTCAGCCTTTATGGGCGGGGCTTTCGAGCTGATCTAAATAAAAACATCATAAAAATAGAAATGAAATGCTGACCCTGCTTGACTACTATCTTGTTTCAGTGAGTAACATGACGCCGTTGTCATATTGAGATAAACCCTGATGATGGTATGCTTCATGCACAAAAAATATCGCATACGAGTGAGACAGTGGTTCGTGCGTCATCGTCGGGAGTCACGGCACCTTGTTTGTGCTTAGCGAACCGGCGTGCACAACCGAATAGCGTCCATGTGCAACCTGGCCGCGGTTGCGAGTGCGATTCGCTCGCGACCGTGCCGCCAATCGCAGCCCGGCCTGGCTGTGTGGAGAGATCTATGTTCTTCGATGAGCTAAACGATGAAGAGTGGGCCCGTCTGTCGACGTTGATCGCCGATGAACCCATCCGGCTGAACCGACGAGGCCGGCCGCGCGCAGAGAATCGGGTCGTCGCGAACGCGGTGCTTTGGATTCTTACCACGGGCGACCCGTGGTCGAAGCTGCCCGGCCGTTATCCATCCGGCCCGACGTGCCGACGCCGCTTCGAAGAATGGCTCGCGAGCGGTACGCTCGGCGAGATGGTGAAAGTGCTATCGGAAGAAAGCGGCCGTGCGTTCGCGTATGTGCCGCCGCCGCCGGAGCCTGTCGCGCTCGTTCGGCGTGCGGAGCCGCCCGCCGATTGCGATCGCCTGCGCGGGGTGTTCTGGCAAAACCCCGAGTCGTGGCAATTGCCGGTCGCTCAAGCCAGCGTTTGCCGTTCGGGCACGGGCGTGAACGTCAGACGCTTCACGAGCGACGAGGAGGGAGGCGAGCATCGCGACGTCGAGGCGTCGCATCACCACGGCTTCACGGCGCCGGGCGCGTCCGTACGCGACCATGGACATGGCAGGCCGCATCCCGCGTCGTTCAGCTTCGGGATGCATGCACCGCAAACCGAAACCTATCGCGGCTATACCGTGTACGGTATCGCGCAGCCCGTGCAGAACCTGATGTATCGGGCATGGGCCGAGATCGTGCAGGACGATCGGCGCGTCGAGCGTTCGGGACTCATTGGCCCGCGTTTCACGGATGCCGAATCGGCGGAGCAGTACGCGCTCGATTGGGCGCGCCAGTGGATTGACCGCCAATGCGCGGGCGGGCGGAATGCACGCGAGGCGCCGGCGCCTGCTGCCGAGCAGGCGAGCAAATCGGTGCCGACGATCGCCGGGCTGTCCGCGCTCGCGCTGGCCGAGACCAATATCAAGCACTTCGCGGCCGAACGGCGCCGCGCACTCGCAGACGGACGCGGCGATGCACCGCAAGTGCAGGTCGACCGGCGCGAGTACGCGTATCGCGTCGGTTGAATGCGGTCGTGCCGTTCGCCACGCGGCCCGCTTGCGCGCGGGCCGCGTGGCCGCTGCGGTGCGGCCGTTCCGTCAGTGTCGTCCATAGTTGTCTTCGAAGCGGACGATGTCGTCTTCCCCGAGATACGAGCCCGATTGCACTTCGATCAGTTCGAGCGGCATCTTGCCGGGATTCTCGAGCCGGTGCGATACGCCGAGCGGAATGTAGGTCGACTCGTTCTCCGACAGCAGGAATGTCTCGTCGCCGCGCGTGATTCGCGCGGTGCCGCGCACGACGATCCAGTGCTCGGCGCGGTGATGATGCATCTGCAGCGACAGGCGCGCGCCCGGCTTGACGACGATCCGCTTCACCTGGAAGCGCTCGCCGCTGTCGACCGAATCGTAGTTTCCCCACGGGCGATGCACCTTGCGGTGGTCGGACGCTTCCGGGCCGGACTCCGCCTTCAGGCGTCCGACGATTTTCTTTACGTCCTGCACGTGCGCGCGATCGGCGACTAGGATTGCATCGGGCGTTTCGACGACGACGAGATTCTGCGTGCCGACGCAGGCGATCAGGCGTCCTTCCGAATGCGCGAACGTCGACGACGCTTGCTCGAAGCATACGCGGCCACGCGCGACGTTGCCGTCGTCGTCCTTGTCGCTGATCTGCCAGAGCGCGTCCCACGAGCCGACGTCGGACCAGCCGGCGTCGAGCGGCACGACGACGCATTCGCAGACGGCGGGCAGGTTCGAAAGCGGTTCCATCACCGCATAGTCGATCGAGTTCGACGGCGACGCGGCGAAACTGTCGCGATCGACGCGGAAGAACGGACCGTCATCGCTGCCGAGCGCGACCGCGCGCGCGCATGCTTCGTGGATCGCGGGCTGGAAGTGGCGAATCGCCTTCAGCCATACCGATGCGCGGACGATGAAGATGCCGCTGTTCCACCAGTATTCGCCCGAGGCGACATATTGCTGGGCGAGTTCCAGGTGCGGCTTCTCGACGAAGCGGTCGAGCTTCCTGACCGCGACGCCGGGTTCCGCGTCGCTCGCGCCCGCGCCGACGCGGATGTAGCCGTAGCCCGTCTCGGCGTGCGTCGGCACGATGCCGAGCGTCGCGATCATGCCTTGTTCGGCGTAGCGCACGCCGGCTGCGACCGCTTGCTGGAAACGCGCGACGTCGGCGACCGCGTGGTCGGCCGGCATTACGGTCAGCACCGGGTCGTCGCTGTCCGCGACCGCGCGTAGCGCGGCGATCGTCAGCGCCGGCGCGGTGTCGCGGCCGAGCGGCTCGAGCACGAGCGTCGCGTCCTTGCCCGCGAGTCGCAGTTGCTCGGCGGTCGTGAAGCGGTGTTCTTCTCCGCACACGATGATCATTCGTTCGGATACCGGATGACTGGTCGACAGACCGTCGAGGCGGCGCGCGGTCGATTGCAGCAGCGACTCGTCGCCGAGCAGATTGATCAATTGTTTCGGATGGCGCTCGCGCGACATCGGCCAGAGCCGCGTGCCCGAGCCTCCGGCCAGCACGACGGGTTGCACGGAAAGGTGCGTGCCGGCGGCGACGCAAGCGGGACGGGCGTCGGTGGCGAGCGTGGTGTTCATGATGACACTCCTCGAGTACAAGACTGTCCCGACGTTGTAGCACGACGTAAATCGACAATAAAAGAATCGTGCGGACACGCTCGATTGGCAGCTTGCTGTCGTGAGGTGCACGCAAATTGCATGGGATGCGTGCGAAGTAATGAATAAAAAATTAAAAAAATATTGGGTTCCAACCCGTCAAAGCCTTGTAGGTAAAGGCTTTCGTCGGCATGTTCGTCTCTTCTGGTTGTCTATCGAGGTGATTGCTTCGGCAAAATATTCTGATTTATTATCGTCGTGTCCCTGAAAAAATTTCCGATTATTTTTAGAAATACTTGTGCGCTTGCGGGAGGGATTTTCTTCCCGGTTCAATAACGGCATGCAATGTTTAAATCGGATGCACATCGACGGGATGTGTGCGGCCGGTTTCCGTCTCACGAGGAAGAACCATGCTGAGCGTACTGGCTAGGATGATCGATATCGCGATGGCCGTGGCAGGCGCATTGATCGCCGCCATGATTCATCGCGGCGGCTTCGTGTGGCTCGACGACCTGCGGCGCACCGTCGTCGTGTTCGACTGCATGCTCGTCATCGTGTTCTTCCCGGCGTTCGGCATTTACCAGTCGTGGCGCGGCAAGCCGGTGTTCGGGCTTATGTGGCGCGTGTCGGTCGCGTGGCTCGTCGTCGAGCTGGCGGGAATCCTGATGAGCTTCAGCGTCCATCACGCGGGCGCTCTGTCGCGCCTGTGGCTCGGCTACTGGGCGATGACGACGATCACGCTGCTCGTCGCATCGAAGGCCGGCGTGTACGCGGTGCTGCGGCAACTGCGGCGCGGCGGCTTCAATCACAAGTCGGTCGCGATCGTCGGCAGCGCGGACGCGACCGCGACGAAGCGCCTCGTCGCCCACATGCGAGCGCGTCCGGATGCGGGTTTCAATCCAGTGTGCATCTACGACGGACGCAGCGACGCGGCGACGGCCGAACTCGACGGCATCGCGATCGAGCGCCGCTTCGGCGACCTCGTGCGCCGTGTGCGCAGCCGCGAGATCGGCGAGCTGTGGCTCGTGCTGCCGCTTTCCGAGGAGCCGCAGATTCACCGGATCGTCACCGAGTTCAGAAACGATTTCGTCAACATTCGATTCGTGCCGGACGTGCGCAGCCTGTCGTTTTTCAATCAGGAAGTCATCGAACTGCTCGGCGTGCCCGCGATCAATCTCGCCGCGTCGCCGATCACCGACGTTCGGATCCTGCCGAAGTTCGTGTTTGACCGGCTGTTCGCGCTTGCTGCGCTCGCGATGCTGGCGCCCGCGATGCTCGTGATCGCGGCGCTCGTCAAGCTGACGTCGCCCGGCCCGGTGTTCTTCCGGCAAAAGCGCAAGGGCGTCGACGGCAACGAATTCGAGATCTACAAGTTCCGTTCGATGAAGGTGCATCACGAGGCGGAGGGGAAGGTCACGCAGGCGAGGAAGAACGATTCGCGCGTGACGTCCGTCGGTCGCTTCCTGCGCCGCACGAGCCTCGACGAACTGCCGCAGTTCATCAACGTGCTGAAGGGCGAGATGTCGGTGGTCGGTCCGCGTCCGCATGCGCTCGAGCACGACGACATCTACAAGGATCTCGTCAAGGGCTACATGTTCCGCTACCGGATCAAGCCGGGCATCACGGGCTGGGCGCAGATCAACGGCTTTCGCGGCGAAACCGATCGCATCGAGAAGATGATGGGCCGCGTGAAACTCGATCTGTACTACATGCAGAACTGGTCGTTCTGGCTCGACATCAAGATCGTCGCGCTGACGCTGTGGAAGGGCTTCACCGGCAGCAACGCGTACTGAGCGCGGCAACGCGTTTCCGACTCACTGGGTAAGAGGTTCGACAGATGAATCTGACTATCATCGGCAGCGGTTATGTGGGGCTCGTCACGGGCGCTTGTCTCGCCGACATCGGCCACGATGTGTTCTGTCTCGACGTCGATCGGAAAAAGATCGACGTACTGAACGGCGGCGGCGTGCCGATACACGAGCCGGGCCTTGCCGAGATCATCGCGCGCAATCGCGCGGCGGGCCGGCTGCAGTTCTCGACCGATGTCGAGGCGGCCGTCGCGCACGGCGACGTGCAATTCATCGCGGTCGGCACGCCGCCCGACGAGGACGGCTCTGCGGATCTCCAATACGTGCTCGCGGCCGCGCGGAACATCGGCCGCTACATGAAGGGCTTCAAGGTGATCGTCGACAAGTCGACGGTGCCCGTCGGCACGGCCGAGCGCGTGCGCGCGGCGGTCGCCGACGAACTGAAGGCGCGCGGCGACGACTCGATGTTCTCGGTCGTGTCGAATCCGGAGTTCCTGAAGGAAGGCGCGGCGGTCGAGGACTTCACGCGGCCGGATCGGATCGTGATCGGCTGTGACGACGACGTGCCCGGCGAGCGCGCGCGCGAGCTGATGAAGAAGCTCTATGCGCCGTTCAACCGCAATCACGAGCGCACGCTGTACATGGACGTGCGCTCGGCGGAGTTCACGAAATACGCGGCGAACGCGATGCTCGCGACGCGCATCTCGTTCATGAACGAGCTCGCGAATCTGGCGGACCGCTTCGGCGCCGACATCGAAGCAGTGCGGCGCGGGATCGGCTCCGATCCGCGGATCGGCTATCACTTCTTGTATGCGGGCTGCGGCTATGGCGGCTCCTGCTTTCCGAAGGACGTCGAAGCGTTGATCCGCACGGCGGCCGAGCACGGGCAGGCGCTGCGCGTGCTGCAGGCGGTGTCGGCCGTCAACGACGAACAGAAACGCGTGCTCGCGCAGAAGGTCGTCGCGCGTTTCGGCGAGGACCTGACCGGCCTTCGCTTCGGCGTCTGGGGTCTCGCGTTCAAGCCGAACACCGACGACATGCGCGAAGCGCCGAGCCGCGCGCTGATCGCCGAGTTGCTGTCGCGCGGCGCTCACGTCACTGCGTACGACCCGGTCGCACAGGCGGAAGCGCAGCGTGTGCTCGCGCTCGACTTGGGCGATCGTCAGGACGCGCTCGCGCGACTAGCGTTTGCCGACGACGAGGCGCAAGTCGCGCAGGACGCGGACGCGCTCGTGATCGTCACCGAATGGAAGGCGTTCAAGAGCCCGGATTTCGTCGCGCTCGGCAAGCGCTGGAAAACACCCGTGATTTTCGACGGACGCAACCTGTACGAGCCGATCGCGATGCGCGAGCTCGGCATCGAGTATTACCCGATCGGACGGCCGGGCGCCGCATCGCGCGCGGCGGCGAGCGACAAGCGCGCCGCGCGCGCCAGAGCGTGAGTGACAACGCGAGTTCGACCATGTTCCGCAATATTCTGATCGTATGCCATGCGAACGTGTGCCGAAGCCCGGCCGCGGAGCTGCTGTTCAAGTCGATGGCGTCGCGCGCCGCGCTCGCATTCCACTCGGCGGGCATCGATGCGAACGACGGCGACGGCATCGATCCGACGATGTCGCGCCTGTTGGCGGAGCGCGGCGTCGACGCCGCGCCGCACCGTTCGCGGCGCTTGAATCGAGCGCTCATGCGTGCGGCAGATCTCGTTCTCGTCACCGAGCGCCGGCAGATCGCCGACGTCGAATCGCTCGATCCGGTCGCGCGCGGCAAGGTGCATCTGCTCGGCAAATGGGAAGACACCGAGATCGCCGATCCCTACGGCGGTCCCGAGGTCGATTATCGACAGAGCTACACATTGATCGAACGTCTGGTTCAAGGATGGTTGCAAAAGATATGCTGAATCGTTCGCTTAAACCCATGGCGCTCGCCGTCGCGTTCGCATCGTTGCTGCAGGCGTGCTCGATGGCGCCAGGCAACTATATGGATACGTCGCGCCTCGAAGACAAGGATGCGCAACCGACCGAGCACTACAACGTGCAACTCATCACCGCGCAGCTGGTCGTTTCGCAGGCCGAAGCGCAGCGCAAGGATCAGCCGCTGCCGCCGTCGAACTACACCGATCCGGCGCAGTACGTGTACCGGATCGCGCCGCAGGACATTCTCGGCGTCACCGTCTGGGATCACCCAGAGCTGACGACGCCGCAAGGTCAGTCGTTCTCGAGCGGCGGCAACACGACGCAGACGGTCGCGGGCGCGCTGCAGCAACCGTATACGAATGCACTGCCCGGACAGGCCGATCCGTACGGGCAGACGGTGGGCGCGGACGGCACGATCTACTTTCCGTTCGTCGGCCGCCTTCGGGCGGTCGGCAAGACGGTCGGCCAGGTGCGCGACGAACTCTCCGCGCGGCTCGCGCGCTACGTGAAGAACCCGCAGGTCGACGTGCGCGTGCTGTCGTACCGCAGTCAGAAGGTGCAGGTGACGGGCGAAGTGAAGACGCCCGGTCCGCTCGCGATCACCGACGTGCCGATCACGCTCGTCGACGCGATCACGCGCTCGGGCGGCTCGACCAACGAGGCCGACCTGCAGCGGGTGCGCCTCACGCGCGACGGCAAGTTCTACCAGCTCGACGCGAATGGAATGCTCGATCGCGGCGACGTCACGCAGAACGTGATGCTGCAGCCGGGCGATATCGTCAACGTGCCGGACCGCAGCGACAGCCGCGTGTTCGTGATGGGCGAAGTGAAGACGCCCGCGACGGTGCCGATGCTCAAGGGCCGCCTGACGATCGCCGATGCGCTGACGGCAGGCGGCGGAATTCTCGATACCGACGCGAACCCGCGCCAGATTTACGTGCTGCGCGACCTGAAGGACAAACCGAATACGCCCGACATCTTCCGTCTCGACATGACGCAGCCAGACGCGCTGATGCTGTCGAGCCGCTTTCAGCTGAAGCCGCTCGATGTCGTCTATGTCGGCACGACCGAGTCGGTGCGCTTCAACCGTCTGCTCCAGCAGGTGTTTCCGACGATCCAGTCGATTTATTACATGAAGCAGATCACGCGCTGATCGGTCCCGGGCCGTCGCGCGCGGCCCGCCTCAACCTCAAGCGGGAATGCATGGTGAATACGCAAGCGAAACATCCTTATGCCGACCTCGTGGTGAAGACCGACGAGGAAGACGTCGTCCTGGGCCAGTTGATCCAGGTGATTCTCGACGATATCTGGCTGCTTCTCGGCATCGCGCTTTTCGTGATCGCGCTCGCCGGGCTCTACTGCTATGTCGCGAAGCCGGTGTATTCGGCCGACGCGCAGGTTCGCGTCGAGGCGAGCGACAACACGTCGCAAGCGCTCACGCAGACGCAGACGGGCGCCGTCATCAACAGCGGCCCGGCGACGCCGCCGACCGATGCGGAAATCGAGATCATCAAGAGCCGCGGCGTCGTCGCGCCGGTCGTCGAGCAGTTCAAGCTGAACTCGTCGGTCACGCCGGACACATTTCCGATTCTCGGCGCGATCGCCGCGCGGCTCGCGACGCCGGGGCAACTGGCGAAGCCGTGGCTCGGGCTGTCGTCGTATGCATGGGGCGGCGAGGAGGCGGACGTCGATTCGATCAATGTGACGCCCGCGCTCGAAGGCAAGAAGCTGACGCTGACGGCAGGCGCGGGAGGCGACTACTCGCTCGCCGATCCGGACGGCAACCTGCTGTTGCGCGGCAAGGTTGGCGAGAATGAGCAGGGTGGCGGTGCGACGATCAGCGTGTCGAAGCTCGTCGCGCGCCCCGGCACGCGCTTCACGGTGATCCGGCAGAACGATCTCGATGCGATCACCGGATTCCAGTCGGCGATTCAAGTGGCCGAGCAGGGCAAGCAGACGGGCGTGATCCAGATCTCGCTAGAAGGAAAGGATCCCGAGCTAACTGCGCTGATCGCAAACGCGCTTGCGCAGTCGTACCTGCACCAGCACATCACGAGCAAGCAGGCCGAAGCGACGAAAATGCTCGAATTCCTGAAGAATGAGGAGCCGCGCCTGAAATCGGACCTCGAGCGCGCGGAGGCGGAGCTCACCGAATATCAGCGCACGTCGGGCTCGATCAACGCGAGCGACGAAGCGAAGGTCTATCTCGAAGGCAGTGTCCAGTACGAGCAGCAGATCGCCGCGCAGCGGCTGCAGCTCGCGGCGCTCTCGCAGCGCTACACGGAAGAGCATCCGCTCGTCGTCGCGGCGAAGCAGCAGCTCGCGCAGCTCGAGGCGGAGCGCGCGAAGTACGACGGCAAGTTCCGCGGGTTGCCGGCGACCGAAGTGAAGGCGGTCGCGCTGCAGCGCAACGCGAAGGTCGCGGAAGACATCTACGTGCTGCTGCTCAATCGCGTACAGGAGCTGTCGGTGCAGAAGGCCGGCACGGGCGGCAACATCCGCCTCGTCGACGCGGCGCTGCGCCCGGGCGTGCCGGTGAAGCCGAAGAAGGTACTGATCCTGTCGGCGGCGACGCTGCTCGGCCTGATCCTCGGCACGAGCGTCGTGTTCATGCGCCGCAACCTGTTCCATGGCATCGAGGATCCGGATCGCGTCGAGCGCGTATTCAACCTGCCACTGTACGGCCTCGTGCCGGTGAGCGCCGAGCAGACGCGCTTCGACGCCGCCGACAAGGGCAATCGCGTGCGGCCGATCCTCGCGTGCGCGCGGCCGAAGGATCCGAGCGTCGAAAGCCTGCGCAGCCTGCGTACCGCGATGCAGTTTGCGCTGATGAACGCAAAGAATCGCGTGATCGTGCTGACGAGCCCGACGCCCGGCGTCGGCAAGAGCTTCCTCGCCGTCAACCTCGCCTCGCTCGTCGCACATTCGGGCAAGCGCGTGCTGCTGATCGACGCCGACATGCGGCGCGGCTCGCTCGATCGCTACTTCGGCACGGGCGTGAAGAACGGTCTGTCGGAACTGCTGAGCGATCAGGTCGCGCTCGGAGAGGCGATCCGCGAAACGTCGGTGCCGGGGCTGTCGTTCATCCCGTCGGGCCCGCGTCCGCCGAATCCGTCGGAGCTGCTGATGTCGCCGCGACTGTCTCAATACCTCGACGGCCTCGCGAAGCGCTATGACGCGGTGATCGTCGATTCGCCGCCGATCTTAGCCGTCACCGACGCGACGATCTTCGGCGAGCTCGCCGGCTCGACGTTCCTCGTGCTGCGCTCCGGCATGCATACCGAGGGCGAGATCGGCGATGCGATCAAGCGACTGCGTACCGCGGGCGTGCAGTTGCAAGGCGGGATCTTCAACGGCGTGCCGGCGCGCACCCGCGGCTACGGCCGCGGCTATGCGGCCGTGCACGAATATCTGAGCGCGTGACGCGGACCCTGCTTCGATCGACGAGGTGACGATGAAAATTTCCGTACTCGTGCCGACTTACCGGCGTCCCGCGGATCTCGCGCGCTGCCTGATCGCGTTGCAGCGGCAGCGCGTGGCGCCCGAAGAAGTGATCGTCGTCGCGCGCTCCGACGACGATGCGACCCACGAGCGGCTCGCCGATCCGGGCGTATGCGGCGCGCTTGCACTGCGGATCGTCGCGGTCGACGTACCGGGGCAAGTGGCGGCGCTCAATCGCGGCCTCGACGCCGCGCGCGGCGACGTGATCGCGATCACCGACGACGATGCCGCGCCGCGCGTCGACTGGCTAGAACGGATCGGCGCGATATTTGACGCCGATCCGCGCGTCGGCGCGGTGGGCGGCCGCGACTGGGTGCACGAGAAAGGCCGGCTGCTCGACGGCGAGCAGGCGCTCGTCGGCCGGCTCACCGTGTCGGGCAAGATCATCGGCAATCACCATCTGGGCGTCGGCGGCGCACGCGAAGTCGACACGCTGAAGGGCGCGAACATGAGCTATCGCCGCGCGGCGATCGAAGGACTGCGCTTCGACATGCGTCTGCGCGGCGCGGGAGCGCAGACACACAACGACACGTTGTTCAGCATGTGCGTGAAGCGCGCGGGCTGGAAGCTCGTCTACGACCCGGCCGTCGCAGTGGACCATTATCCGGCCGAGCGCTTCGACGACGATCGGCGCGACGCCGCGTCGATGGCCGCGCTGTCGAACGCCGCGTACAACCTGCATCTGACCTTGCGCGAGCATCTGCCGCCCATGCGGCGCGTGATCGCGTGGTGGTGGTGGACGCTCGTCGGCACGCGCGCGTATCCGGGCTTCGTGCATGTCGTGCTGACCGTCGCCGCGAAGAACGGCGCGAGCATGCGCGTGCGTTGGCGCGCGGTGCGGCGCGGTGCGCACGATGCGCGGCGCATGGCGTCCGAGCCGCATGTCGGCGCCGCGCGATGAGCGACGCATTGCAGATTCATTTGATTCGGGCTGGAGTTTTCGCATGACCGCCACAAAGGTTCACGTTCATCTGTTTTACGGCGCCGATCCGCGCACCTATCGCAACGGCGACGAAATCGGCTGCCTGTATGGCTATCACCATGCGGAGTCCGAAGAGTTCGCACTGACGTATTCGCACGACGCGCGCGAGAGCCGGCTCGTCGGCGTCGGCCGCCGCGCGCTGAAATACGTGCTCGGCTTCGATCTGATGCATGCGTGGCGCAACCGGGCCGCGCTGCTCGATTCGGATGTGATCTGGACGCACACCGAGCATGAGCATCTCGCGGCGTCACTCGTGCTGAAGCTGTCGGGCGCGCGCGGCGCGAAGCCGCTGCTGCTTGCGCAAAGCGTGTGGCTTCTCGACAAGTGGCCCGGCTATGGCGCGGTGCGCCGCTGGGCATATCGGAAGCTGCTCGGCCGCGCGGACGTGCTGACGACGCTTGCGCGCGACAACGCCGAACTGTGCCGCCGCTATCTGCGGCGCGATGCGTTGCAGGTGTATTACGGGCTGAACACGCAGGATTTCCCGATGCGCATGCCGGACGCATGGTCGCCGCATCGGCCGCTGCGCATCGCGGCGATCGGCAACGATCGCGATCGCGACTGGAAGACGTTCGTCACTGCGTTCGGCGGCGACGCGCGCTATGACGTGCGTCTCGCGACGCGTCGCCGGATTCCGCGTGCGCTGCATGCGCCGAACGTCGAGATCGCATCCGTGTCGGGCATCGCGAGGCAGCGCGAACTATACGACTGGGCGGACCTGATCGTCGTGCCGCTGCGACCGAATCACCACGCGTCGGGCATCACGGTGATGCTCGAGGCGGCGGCGGCCGGCAAGCCGATGATCGTCAGCGACGTCGGCGGGCTGCGCGATTATTTCCCTCACGGCACGGCGACCTACGTGCAGCCGTTCGACGTGAGCGCGCTGCGACGCGCGGCCGACGCGCTCGCCGCGCGGCCCGATCAGGCGCTCGCACGCGCGCAGGCGGCCGCACGTCGGCTGCAGGAAAGCGATCTGACGACGCAGCAATTCGCCGCGCAGCACATGCGGATCACGCGCGATCTGTTGACGCGCCGCCGTGCGCATGCGGCGGCGAAGGCTGCACTGCCGTTCGCGGATTCGCGTTCGCGCTCGAACGGATGAGGGCGGCGACGATGAGCGTGACGACCCTATCCCTTCCCGCATCCGGCCGGGTCGCGAGCCGGCGAAAGTTACTGAGCGATCCGAAGCATTGGGTCGCGCAGGTGGGCTTGTGGTCCGTCACCGCACTGCTGATCGCCGCGCATCAGGGCGCGATCTTGACGTATGGTTTTCCGTGCCTCGCGATCGCGGCCGGCTTGTGGCTGTATTTCACGAGTCCGGCGCGCTATGTCGGCTTCATGTGGTGGATGTGGTTCCTGAGTCCCGAGGTGCGACGCCTCGCCGACTGGTCGAAGGGGGCGTATACGCCGACGAGCCTGATCCAGATCGCGCCGCTCGCGGTCACGATGATCGCGGGGTTCGGCTTGCTGCGCCATTACAGGGTGCTCGCCGAGCGGCGCGGATTGCCAGTGCTGCTGATCCTGTCCGGCCTGATGTACGCGTTTCTCGTCGGCGTCGTGTCGAGCGGGCCGCTTGCCGCCATCTACGACCTCGCGAACTGGCTCTACCCGGTGCTGATCGGCTTTCACATCGTAGTGAATTCGCGCGACTACCCTGAGTATCGCAAGGTGATTCTGTCGACGTTCGTCTGGGGAATGCTCGTGATGGGCATTTACGGCATCGTGCAGTTCTTCGTGATGCCGAAGTGGGACGTGCTGTGGATGGTCGGCGCGCAGATGAGTTCGCAGGGCGATCCGGCGCCGTATGGCGTGCGTGTGTTCAGCACGATGAATTCGTCGGGGCCGTTCGCGTTCGCGATGATGGGCGCGCTCGTGTTCATGATCGCCGCGACCGGGCGCGTGCGCTGGATTGCGGGCGCGGCCGGCTTCATCTCGTTCTGCCTGTGTCTCGTGCGATCGACATGGGGCGGCTGGGTGATCGCGCTCGTGATCCAGCTCGCGAAATCGAGCAATCGCGTGCGCGTGCGGATCGTCGGCAGCGCGATCGTGCTGGCCGCGCTGTGCGTGCCGCTCTTGACCGTCGGTCCCGTCGCGGACCGCCTCGGCCAGCGCCTGCAATCGATCACGAACCTGAAGGATGACCGCAGCTATGACGATCGCAACAAGTTCTATGCGACGTTCGCGCAGACCGCGTTTACCGACGTCGCGGGCGAAGGGCTCGGCGCGACCGGCGCGTCGACGAAGTTGTCGAGCAGCAACGGCGATCTCGGCAAATACGGCAGCTTCGACAGCGGCGTGATGAACGTGCCGTTCGTGCTCGGCTGGCCCGGCACGCTGCTCTATCTGTTCGGGCTCGTGTGGCTGCTCGGCCGCGTGCTGCGCGCGTCGTTCCGGCTGCGCCGCGACAAGTTCGTCGCCGCGTGCCTGAGTCTCAGTTTGTCTGTCTTCGCGATGCTCGTCTTCACCAATTCGTTCATCGGCACGGGAGGGCTGTTGCTGTTCATGAGCATATTTTCGATCTTGTCCGCGGCGCACTGGCAAAAGCAACAGCGCGCGAGCGCCGCGCGTTTTCCGGGAGCCGACCAGTGAGAATCGTCATCGTCACGCACGTCGTGCGGCATAACGACGGCCAGGGACGCGTCAATTACGAGATCGCGCGAGCGGCGCTCGAGGAGAACTATCAGGTGACGCTCGTCGCGTCGCATGTCGCACCGGAACTGCTCGCGGATGCGCGCGTGCGCTGGATTCCGGTGAAGGTGGGCCGCTTCTGGCCGTCGCACCTCGTCAAGCAGCAGGTGTTCGCGATCAAGAGCGGGTGGTGGCTGCGCAACCATCGCGATACGTACGACGTGCTGCACGTCAACGGCTTCATCTCATGGGTGCGCGCCGACGTGAATACCGCGCACTTCGTCCACGGCGGCTGGTTCGCGAGCCCCTACTACCCGTTCGGCTTGTCGAAGGGGCTGTGGTCCGCGTATCAGTACCTCTATACGCGAACGAATGCGCTGCTCGAACGCTGGGCGTACCGCCGCTCGCGCGCGATCACGGCCGTGTCGCGGAAGGTGGCCGACGAGATCGAGCGGATCGGCATCGACGGCGACCGGATCGGCGTGATCTACAACGGCGTCGACACGCAGGCGTTCGCGAACGCGGCGCCCGATCGCATTGCATTCGGTTTGCCATCCGAACCATTCATGCTGCTGTTCGTCGGCGATCTGCGCACGCCGCGCAAGAACCTCGGCACCGTGCTGAAGGCGCTGACGCGGCTGCCGCCGGACGTGCATCTCGCAGTCGCGGGATACTTGCCCGGCAGCCCGTATCCGGACGAGGCGCGTACGCTCAAGATCGATTCGCGCGTGCATTTCCTCGGGCTTGTCAAGAACATGCCGACACTGATGTCGTCCGTCGATGCGTATGTGTTTCCTTCGCGCTACGAAGCAATGAGCCTGTCGCTGCTCGAAGCGATGGCGGCGGGGCTGCCTGTCGTGACCGCCCACACCGCGGGCGGCGCGGAGATCATCACGCAGGACTGCGGGATCGTGCTCGACGATCCCGACGATCCGGCCGCGCTCGCGCAGGCGATCGAACGCCTTGCGCGCTCGCGCGAAGCGTGCCGCGCGATGGGCGAGGCGGCGCGCAAGCTGATGGAGGGATTCGGGTGGGCGCGCATGGGCGCGCAATACATCGCGCTGTATCGGCGGCTGCGCCATTCGTCGCAGTCGCCGTCGCTCGCCAGCGCCGAGCATGCCGTGACGCAGGAGCCATTGTAATGAAGCACACCGTAACGTCGATCAAGTCACTGCAAATCGGCATGCATTGGTTTCCCGAACGCGCGGGCGGGCTCGATCGCATGTATTACTCGCTCGTCGGCGCGCTGCCGGGCGCGGGCGTCGCGGTGCGCGGCGTCGTCGCGGGCTCCGAGCGCGTCGCGGCCGACACGGGGGGCGCGATCCGCGGCTTTGGTCCGGCGACGTCGTCGCTGCCGCGCCGGATGATCGCCGCGCGCCACGCGCTGCGCGACGTGGTTCGGATCGAGCGGCCGGACGTCGTGTCGTCGCATTTCGCGCTGTACACGTTCCCCGGTCTCGACGTGACGCGCGGCATTCCGCAGGTGTCGCATTTCCAGGGACCGTGGGCGGACGAGAGTCATGTCGAAGGCGCGGATTCGCTCGGGCAGAAGGTCAAGCACCGGCTCGAACAGGCGGTCTACGCGCGCTCGCTGCGGCTCATCGTGCTGTCGAACGCATTCGGCCAGATTCTCACGTCGCGCTACAACGTCGATCCGGACCGTGTGCGCGTCGTGCCGGGTTGCGTCGACACCGCGCAATTCGATCTGCCGATGACGTCCGCCGACGCGCGCCGCAAGCTGCAACTGCCGCAGGACCGGCCGATCGTGCTCGCGGTGCGGCGGCTCGTGCGGCGCATGGGGCTCGAGGATCTGATCGACGCGGTGAAGATCGTGCGGCGCCGGCATCCGGACGTCCTCCTGCTGATCGCAGGCAAGGGGCGGCTCGAGGGCGAATTGCAGAAGCGGATCGACGACGCCGGACTGGGCGGCAACGTGACGCTGCTCGGCTTCGTGCCGGACAACCATCTGGCCGTGCTGTATCGCGCGGCGACGCTGAGCGTCGTGCCGACCGTCGCGCTCGAAGGGTTCGGCCTCGTCACCGTCGAATCGCTCGCGTCCGGCACGCCGGTGCTCGTGACGCCCGTCGGCGGGTTGCCGGAGGCGGTCGCCGGCTTGTCCGAGGCGCTCGTGTTGCCCGAGATCGGCGCGCGCGCGATCGCGGACGGGCTGACTGCGACGTTGTCGGGCTCGCTCGTTCTGCCGGATGCCGATGCGTGCCGGCAGTATGCGCGCGAGCATTTCGACAACGTGGTGATCGCGCGGCGCGTCGCGGAGGTTTACGAGGAAGCGATTCGGGCAGGAGCGTGATGCGCGGACGCGGCGTTCGGGCGTTCGCCTACCCGCGCGCAATGCGCGGTGCGAGCGGATGGGCCGCACTGCATCGTCGTGGGTTTTCTGGCGAGTTTGGCCGAGGCAGGACGCCGTGTGGCGCAATGCCGCCGGCCGAACGTTTTCGAACGATGTGCGCAGGCGTTGCGCGGGCCGTCGTGCGTTTCCCGTATCGTCGGACCGCTCGAACCGGCGGCCGACTGCGTGCGCCGAAAATTCAGTGCCGATCGCCGCGCCACTGCCCGGGCGCGAGTCCGAACCGTTTCGTGAACGCGTGCGTGAACGCGCTCTGATCGGCGAATCCGACTTCGCCGGCAATATCGGTCAGCGAACGCTTCGGATTCCCTAGCAATACGACAGCGGCGTCGAGCCGCAGCCGTTGCAGATAGCGATGCGGCGTTTCGCCGAAAGCGTCGCAAAAGAGCTGATGGAAACGCCGCATGCCGAAGCCGCAGTGGGCGGCGAGATCGGCGATTCGCAGCGGCTCCGCGAGATGCGCGCGCAGCCAGCGGTCGATCCGCGCGAAGTCGAGCCCGGCGGCCGGCCGCGGCGACGCGCCGCCCAACTCGCCGACGAGCGCACCGCAGAGGCGCGCGGCCGCCTGCCAGTGGAAGCGCCGGACCGACGCGACGTCGACGCGCGGCTCGGGTGCGACGCGCGACGCGAGTTCGCCGACGAGCGTTGTGAGACTCGGATCGATCGGCGTCGTCTTTGCGCGCTCGAACAGCCGCTCGGGCACCGCGAGCGATCCGAGCGGCAGGTCGAGCACCAGTTGGCTGTTGTTGCCGAGCCCCGCGTATTCGTGCCGCGAGCCTGCCGGAATCAGCCAGGCGGAGCGGCAGTCGATCCTTTCGTCGGCGCCGTCGACCGTCATCGTCATCGAGCCGTCGACGCCGAGCACGATCTGATGGAAGTCGTGCACGTCCGACTCCTGCATGGCGCTGTAGCGGCGCAGCGAGAGCGTCGGCGAAGCGAGGCGGGCCATGATGCGGCGACGATCGATGGTCGTCGACAACGGAGCGATGCCGGCGTCAGACGTCGAGCAGCTCGACTTCGAACACGAGCGTCGCGTTCGGCGGAATCACGCCGCCCGCGCCGCGCGCGCCGTAGCCGAGTTGCGGCGGGATCGTCAGACGGCGCACGCCGCCCACCTTCATCCCTTGCACGCCTTCGTCCCAGCCCTTGATGACCATGCCGCCGCCGAGCACGAACGCGAACGGGTCGTTGCGGTCCTTGCTCGAATCGAACTTCTGACCGTCGGTGAGCCAGCCGGTGTAGTGGACGCTCACCGTCTGGCCCGCGCTCGCTTCGGCGCCCGCGCCTTCGGTCAGGTCTTCGTATTTGAGGCCCGATTCGGTAGTGACGACTGCCATGAAATGCTCCTGAAGGAAACGAAATGATCGTTATTGTAGGGGAGCCGCGCGATCTCGGCCGGATTTCCCGGCGCGCGCGGCTTGGCGGATTCGCGCGATGCGGCCGAAAAGCGGTCCGAGATTGCGTTTACGAGACGGGGCAATAGCGGGCACAACTACGCCGAAACGTCCGCCACACCTGGCTCTGCGGCGCGCCTCACGGCGCTTTGCGGCCGCCCGTCGTTTGGAAGGCCGCCACTAACACGCGCCTTGCTTATCCGCGCATCCTCGCCATATTGTTTCAGTTATTAATGTAAAGGTTGGCGGCCGAACTGCGAGCGTGCGGTGGCCGGCGCCGCGTGACTCGGCAGGTGCCGACGGTATGCGGCGGCCGGTGCGCGAGCGACCCGGCGTCGAACCGTCGAATTGCGCGAGCCTTTCGCCGGCGGATGCGACGCCGGCCGGCCTGACCCGCATCGACACGGCCAACGATCGCTCAGATAGGAGACATCGATGAATCAACCCGCGAAGTCGACGGACCCCGTGTTCGTCATGCCCGTGCGCCGCGACCTGCGCTTCCATCTGCCGGTCGAGCGTGCGACGAATTGGCACGGGCAGGGCTCGCAAGTCTCGCATTTCTTCAACGCGCTGTCGCTGCTGTTTCCGGCGGGCGAACGCTTTTTCATGGATTCGGTGCGCAACTACCGCGACCGGATCGACGATCCCGTGCTGAAAAAGCAGGTGCTCGGCTTCATCGGTCAGGAGGCGATGCACACGCGCGAGCACATCGAGTACAACGAACTGATGCAGGCGAACCGCCTGCCCGCACGCAAGCTCGACAAGCGCGTGTGGAAGGTGCTCGGCTGGCTGAAGAAGGTGCTGCCGCATTCGGTGCAACTCGCGCATACGGTCGCGGCCGAGCACTACACGGCGATGCTCGCGAACTGGTTGCTGTCCGATCCGGCCGTGTTCGCCGGCTCGCACGAAGACTACAAGCAGATGTGGCAGTGGCACGCGCTCGAGGAAACCGAGCACAAGGCAGTGTCGTTCGACGTGTGGAACGCGGTGATGAAGCCTGGTCCGAAGCGTTATCTGATTCGCGTCGGCATTTTTCTCATGACGACGCTGACGTTTTGGCCGACCGTGTTCCTGCTGCATACGCGCCTGATTCGTTCGGACCGCTACGCGGATCATCGCGTGCGCGGCCTCTGGCGCGTGAGCAAGCTGCTGTACGGACCGCGCCACGGGATGTTCCCGAGCATCGCGCGCGAATGGCTGAGCTTCTTCCGGCCGGGCTTCCATCCGTGGGACCACGACAATCGCCATCATCTCAAACGCGTCGACGGCATCGTCGCGGCGACGCAGGCGCGCGACGCGCAGACGCTGCCGCCGATCGATCTCGACCGCGCGAAGCCGGCGTGAGCCGGCGCGATCGGCCGGGCCGTCGCATTTGACAGCGCGCCCGATGGCGCGTCGCCGCCTGCGATGGCCGCGCGGCCATCGCATGTCGCACGGCGCTCGTTTGCGCGTCGTCGGTTTTCCAGGCCGGTTCCGCACGCGCTCGAAGGCAATGAGAAAAATTTCACGAGCGCAGCATTTTTTCTCGTCACGCAGCGAAATTTCGACGCTTGACCTTTGCGCGCGTGGCCGGTCTCGCGCGCTTGTGTCGAAGGACGAACGCATGCGTTTCGCCTCGCGCACGCGTATGCGACGATCGCGGGCACACGCGTGAAGTGATCAGGGATGGGCGACATCGCACGTTGCGAGTTCGGGGTGGTCGATTCATCCGTTGTTTTTCAGTTCGACGAAGCCGTGACCACCCGGCGCAGGCGCGCGATGGCGGCGACGGGAAAGCGCTTTCCGTGATGCGGATTCGCGGCCGGCACAGACTGGCGCGTTCGGCGGCTTCGTGCCGCCATGCCGTTGAATCGGTCTGTCGCCCTTTCGTTTCTCCGTGTCGTCGAGTCATTCGGCGATGCTGCTGCCTGCCGCCGACCTACCGACCTACCGACCTACCGATTCGCCGACCCGTCGATTCGTCGACCGCCCAAGCCGCCCACGCAGCTCAACTTGCCCAAAGCCGCTCGTCCGTTCCAAATCGGCCGAAGCTCCACCACCTCACGGCGTTCAGACCGCGCCAACCGCCCCAATCCGCCGCTTATTGGGATCCGCCATCATTTTTCTTGCAATGATCCAAAAATGGACTAATCTTGTTAGTAGATTCATTTTGAGACTAACCGCCATGTCCCATCCCGCTCTGAAGCCGCTCCCGAATCCGCCGGAGGCGACGGTCGCGCAAATGTCGGCGGCCGGCCTGCGTGCATTCTTCAACATCGCGCGCGACTGGGATCTGTCGACCGACGAGCAGATCGTCCTGCTGGGCTCGCCCGGCCGCTCGACGTTCTTCAAATGGAAGGCGTCGCCGCAAACCGCGCGTCTCACGCACGACACGCTCGAGCGCCTGTCGCTCGTGCTCGGCATCTACAAGGCGCTGCAGATCCTGCTGCCGCAGCCGGCCGCGGCGGACGCGTGGGTCAAGCGTCCGAACGACGCCGTGCCGTTCAACGGCAAACGCGCGCTCGACCGGATGCTCGCGGGGAACATCAGCGATCTCGTCGCGGTGCGGCAATATCTCGATGCGACGCGAGGCGGATGGGCGTGAATTTCCCCGAACGGCAGACGAACTGGCCCACCGCGGCGCTTCACTGGATGCCCGCCTATCGCGTGATTCCCACGCGCTTTCCCGCGATCAACCTGTTCGACCGCGTGGCGTCGGCCGAGGATTTCGACGCGCTCTACGCGCTCGAGGCGCTGACCAACGACCGCGTGCGCACCGAAGTCGGCGTGCTCGGTCTCGTGCCGCCCGACGAGCGCCGCTTCGGGCCGGGCTACGGGCCGATCATGGCGGCGTTCACGCACCTGAATCCGAACGGCAGCCGTTTCTCGGACGGCAGCTATGGCGTGTTCTATTGTGCGCACACGCGCAATACGGCGATCGCGGAGACGCGCTACCACGCGTCGCTGTTCCTTGCCGCGACGAAAGAGCTGCCGATGCGTCAGCAGATGCGTCTCTACACGGTGGTCGCGCAAGGCAGGGTCGCCGACGTGCGCGCGTGGCGCGAGCGCGATCCGGCGCTCCTCGATCCCGTCGACTATACGGCCGGCCAGGCATTCGGCCATGCGGTGCGCGACGCGGGCGGCGCGGGCATCGCGTATCCGTCGGTGCGGGATCCGGGCGGCGAGTGTCTCGCGGCGTTCAGGACGACGCTGTTGCGCGATTGTCACCATGCCGCGTATCTCGAATACAACTGGAACGGCGCGTCGATCGACGCGGTGTTCGAGCTGAATCAGGTCGGCTGAGCGCGCGGGCCGGGCACGACGCCGCTCGGCGGCGGCGCGGCGGCGCGCACCGAGGCAGTCGAATCGCGTCAAGGCAGCGGGACGTCGGCCGCGCTCTGGTGGCGTGCGGCCGCGACCGACAGCGACCAGCATTTGCCGCTTTTCGTGTCGAGCAGCGTGAGCCGGCCCGACGGATCGAACGCGCCGGTGTCGATGAAGGTCTGCGCGCCGATGCGCACGACGTCGTGCATCGGCGTGTGCCCGCAGTAGGTGGTCGACAGGCCGTTCTGCCGCGCGGCCGGATCGGTGCGCCCGTACGCGAGCTCGCGGCCCCACAGCAGGCGCGTGATCACGTCCGGCGCGTAGTCGCCGCGGTCGAGGTCGGCATCGCTGCCGAAGAATTCCGCGTGCAGCACGTTGAAGCGCTCGTTGCCGTCGCCGACGACGCGCACGAGCGGCAGCTCGCGCAGCCGCCGTGCGTGGCGTTCGAGCGTCTCGGCGGGCAGATCGACCGCCCAGTCGCCGCCGATGCGCTGCCAGACGCTCATCGGCAGCCTGCCGGCGGCGACCGAGCACAGCACGTCCTCGTGATTGCCGAGCACGCAGTGGAACCACGGGCGGTCGAGCAGCGCGAGCGCCGCCTCCGACTGTGCGCCGCGGTCGACGAGGTCGCCGACCGAGAACAGCCGGTCCCGCGCCGGATCGAAGCGCACGGTGTGCAGCAGCACGCGCAGCGGGTCGACGCAGCCGTGCAGATCGCCGACGACGAAATCGCGGCCGGCATGGTTCGCGGTATGGCGACGGATCAGGGGAGCGGTGTCCATTCGCCCATCTTAGGACACAGCCGCGCTTGGCGCAGCGAGACAACATGACGATAATCGCTGCGACGCGACGCGACGCGACGCGACGCGACGGCGTGAACTTTCACTCGACTTTCGAAGATCCCGGCGAGAAACCATGACGTTCTATCCGCAAGTGCTGCGCAATCGCCCGCGCATGGTGATCGCGGTCGCCATCGGCGCCGCGCTCGGCCTGCTGTTCCCTTACCCGCTTCGGCCGTTCGCGCGCATTCTGATCGGTTGGGATTGCACGATCTGGCTGTATCTCGTGCTGATGTGGGTGAGGATGGTACGCGCACATCATTACAAGGTGCGCGAGATCGCGATGCGCGAAGACGAGAGCGCGACGATCGTGCTGACCATCATCTGTTTTGCAACGGTCGCGAGCATCGCCGCGATCGTGCTCGAGCTCGTCAGTGTGAAGAGCGTCGGATTTCGTTCGGGCCTCGGGCACTACGCGGTGACGGGCGCGACGATGTTCGGCGCGTGGTTCCTGATTCCGACGATCTTCACGCTGCACTATGCGCGGCTCTACCATCTGTCGCCGAAGGAAGCGCGCGCGCTATCGTTTCCGGATCGCGAATTCGAGCCCGATTATTGGGATTTCCTGTACTTCTCGTTCACGATCGCGGTCGCGTCGCAGACGTCGGACGTATCGCTGCGCGGCCGGTCGATCCGGCGCGCGGCGCTCGCGCAGTCGATCCTGTCGTTCTATTTCAACATGGCGGTACTCGGGCTGTCGGTCAACGTCGCGGCGGGGCTGCTGAGCTGAAATCGAAGGATCGGACGTTGCATGCTGCGTCAGTCGCGCATTCGCGCATATACCGCGGCGTCCGGGCGATTTTCGTAATATGCAGCCGAATCCTTGCATTTCCCGGATGCGCTGCCGAATCTGCAGCCAGGAGGCTGCATATGAACACATCGACCGATCGTATCGAAAAGCGGATCGTGCTGCACGCGCCGCGCTCGCGGGTGTGGCGCGCGCTGACGAACGCCGATGAGTTCGGCGTGTGGTTTCGCGTCGACCTGACAGGGCAGGCGTTCGAAGCGGGAGCGCGCGTCGAAGGCCGCATCACCTATCCCGGCTATGAGCATCTGGTGCTGCGGACGTGGGTCGAGCGGATCGAGCCGGAACATCGCTTCTCGTATCGCTGGCATCCGGCCGCGGTCGATCCCGCGGTCGACTACTCGCAGGAGACGCCGACGCTCGTCGTGTTCGAGCTCGCCGGCGCCGAAGCCGGCACGCTGCTCACCGTCGTCGAATCGGGCTTCGACAAGCTGCCGATCGAGCGCCGCGCGGACGCGTTCCGGATGAACAGCGGCGGCTGGGACGAGCAGATGAAGAACATCGCCGCGCATGTCGACGCGCGCTGACGGGCGGCCGTCGCGCGCGCCGCTCAAGCGCGCGCAGCTGCGCGATTGCGCGGCGGTGTTCGCCGCGCTCGGCGACGAAACCCGCCTGCGGATCGTCGCCGCGCTGTGCACGGGGGCGGCGCTGTCGATCGCGCAGATTACCGCGGGCACCGACATCACGCGACAGTCGGTCACGCAGCATCTGCAGGTGCTTGCGGAAGCGGGGCTCGTGCGCGACACGAGGGTCGGGCGCGAGCGGCTGTGGCGCTTCGAGCCCGCGCGAATCGACGCGGCGCGGGCGGCGCTGGAAGCGATCGGGCGGCAGTGGGATCAGGCGCTGCTGCGGCTCAGGCAGGCCGTCGAAGAATGACGGCAGCGCCGCTCGCCATGCTTACTCGACGCGTTCGGCGACCGGCATCGCGGCTTCCTCCGCGAGCGACGGGTAATTGGTGAGTTCGCGCGCATCGCCGTCGAACAGCGTCTCGCGCCGATGCGCATTCCACGGCGCATGCTGCCGGATCCGCGCGGGCAGATCCGGATTCGCGACGAACGGACGCCCGAACGCGATCAGGTCGGCCCAGCCTGCGGCGATCGCCTCGCGTGCACGCCCCGCCGTGTATTTGCCCGCGTAGATCATCACGACGCGATAGGCGGCGCGCAGCCGCTGCTTGAACGACACCGGCATGTGCGGCGCGTCGTCCCAGTCGGCTTCGGCGATGTGGATGTAGCCGACGCCGATTTCGTCGAGCAGCTTCGCGGCCGCGGCATACGTCGTCTCGGGATCGGCGTCGACGCAGCCGTTGAGCGTCGTCAGCGGCGCGAGACGGATGCCGACGCGCGCGGCGTCGCCTGTGCCTTCGATCAGCGCGCGCGACGCCACCGAGGAAGCGCAGCGGTTCTCGAGCGAGCCGCCGTATGCGTCGGTTCGCATGTTGGCGTTCGAATCGATCGAGGCGGCCGCTCAGCGCCGTTAGCGCGAGCGCGCCGAGCGTGACCGTGCCTGCGATCCGCGGCGTGTGGCCGAGGCCGGCGTGCGCGACGACGAGCCCGCCGAGCGACGAATCGCCCGCGACGCCGAGATTGAATGCGGCGATGTTGAATCCCGATGCGACTTCCGACGATCGAGGCGCGAAGTGCCGCGCCTGCTTGACGCCGTAGTCTTGCAGACCCGGCGCGTTACCGAACGCGACGGCGCGCCAGGCGAACATCGTCGATATCGCGAGCGCCGCGTGGTGGACGGTGAAGGTCAGCGCGAACAGCCCGACCGAGAGCGGCAGGAAGATGCGCTTCAGCGCGCCGACCGGGCGGAGACGATCCGCGAGCTTGCCGCCCCAGACGTTGCCGGCCGCGACCGACACGCCGTAGGCGACGAGCGCGAGACTCGCCTGCGACGGCGTGAAGCCCGCGATCTGCTCGACGAACGGCGCCATGAACGTGAACGCGATCAGCGAGCCGCCATAGCCGATCGCCGTCATCGCATAGACGAGCAGGAGCCGCGGATGCGCGAGCGCACGGGCCCGCTCGACGAGCGGCGCGGGGCGCGCATGCGGGAGGCTGCGCGGGATGAATTCGAGCGCGCCGACGAGCGCGACGCCGCCGAACGTTGCGACGACGACGAACGTCGTGCGCCAGCCGAAGTGCTGGCCGATGAAAGTGCCGAGCGGAATGCCGGCGCCGAACGCGACGGTCATTCCGCTGAACATCGTCACGATCGCGCTTGCGGTCTTGTCCTTCGGCACGAACGTCGTCGCGATCACGGAGCCGATCGAGAAGAACACGCCGTGCGCAAGCCCGGTCAGCACGCGTGCGACGATCAGCGGCTCATAGCCGGGCGCGCGCCATGCGACGAGGTTGCCGATCGTGAAGAGCGCCATCAGTGCGGTGAGCAGCGTCTTGCGCGGCACGCGGCCAGTCAATGCGGTCAGCAGCGGCGCGCCGACAGCGACGCTCAGCGCGTAAAGGCTCACGAGCAGCCCGGCGGACGGCAGGCTTACCCAGAGAGCGGCTGCGAAGGTGGGAATCAGGCCGGCATCACGAACTCGGCCGTGCCGATGGCGAAGGCGCTGAGCGTCAGCGCGAGGAGGGCGACGGGCATGATGGCGGTTCCGGCATCGATGGAGGCGAAGCGGAGCGTGCGCCCTTTACTTTTGATGAATAAGCGGTCTATAAGCGAAATACTTTTGATTTGAAATCAAGCATGAAAATCACGCTCGACGAATTGCAGACATTCGCGATCGTGGTCGACACGGGATCGATCACGGCGGCCGCGCAGCAGCTTGACCTGACCGTGTCGGCGACGAGCCGTACGCTCGGCCGGCTCGAGAAGAAGATGCAGGACGCTGCTGCGCCGGACGACGCGTCGTCTGGAACCGACCGAGGAGGGACGCGCATTCCTGCAGAACGCGCGTGCAATCATCGAATCGGTCGAGCGTGCGGAAGAACAGATGGCTGCGCGTCGATGCCGCGACGCCGTTCGTGCTGCATGTCGTCGTGCCGCTCGTAAACGGCTATCGCTCGCGCTATCCCCACGTCGAACTGGAGCTCAACAGCAACGACGAGATCATCGATCTGCTCGAACGCCGCACCGACGTCGCGATCCGGATCGGTCGCCTGAAGGATTCGACGCTGCATAGCCGTGCGATCGGCAGCAGCCGGGTGAGGCTCCTTGCGAGCCCTGAGTATCTGGACGCGCACGGACTCCGCGGCGTGTCGACGACCTCGGCAAGCACGCGCTCCTCGGCTTCAACCAGCCGGAATCGCTGGATCAGTGGCCGGTGCTCGCGTGGGACGGCGAGCCGTACCGGATCGCGCCGGCGCTGACGTCGTCGAGCGGCGAAACGCTCTGGCAACTCGCGCTGCAGGGTGCGGGAATCGCTTGCCTGTCCGGCTTCATGACCGCGGGAGACCCGCGACGAAGGGCGGCTCGTGCAATTGCTTCCACGCCTGACGTGCGAAGTGTTGCAGCCGATTCACGCGGTTTATTACCGCAATACGGCGATCTCGTCACGAGTCGTGTCGTTCGTCGATTATTTGGCTGACGAAATGAAACGCATCGGATTACAACGCGCGTGATGCGAAAATGTCGCGCGTCGAATCGGCAAGCGCATCGAGCCTGTGGCGAGATGCGCTTTCATTCTTTTTTGGCGCGCATTCAATGCGGCGCAGCGCTTTCCAGTCGTGCAAACAAACATAACCGCATGCGAAGCGGCACACTTCGATCCACGTATTTATTTAGATTGCCAAAAAAGACATCAACAAACGCTTAAATAACTACTTCGGCCTTATTCTTCGATCGCGCTGAAATCGTGCAGGTATATTCTGGAAGTGATCTAAGTAATTCCACGGGGAATTTCATCTAGCCTATCAATCAACGAATGCGGCGACGAACGACGCGCATTCGAGCCGACGCCGCACAACACGCACCCGCCTGTTCGATGCGCGCTCGCCGGCGTTGCATCCGAGCGCGGGCGCGCCGCTCCATCGACAGATCGGCGGCGCATCGGCAGAACGATTCGAACAAGCAGTCAGCAGTCTGAGAGAAAGCAGCAAGCAGTCAAACGACGAGGGGCCGGTAGTCGTTGACGAACGGACGTGCATCGCAGGCGCGCATGCAGGGTCGTTCGCTCGTCTGCCGGTGCGCAATGCCGCCTGAATCTCGAAGGTGCCCGTAAAGAGACATCGCAAAGAGGATTCAGTCAGATGGCCAGACACATCGTTCAAGCAATCCAGTCTCATGCGTTCGGCACGCCGTACAAATGCGCGTTGTCCGATTCACGCGGCAATCTCAGCTACGCCGATCTCGACCGTTTCAGCACCCGTTTCGCGATGCGTCTGCAGGAGCTGGGCTGCCGCCCGGGCGATCGCGTCGTGATGCTGGCGAGCCGCCGCGCACTGTTGGTCGCGGCGATCATCGGCGTGTTCAGGGCGGGCTGCGTACATGTGCCGCTCGATCCGCGCCTGCCGGCCGACCGTCTGCGCTACATTCTGCACGACGTTGCGCCGACGCTCGTGATCGCCGACGAGGACTCGACCGACGCGCTCGAGCACGCGCTGCCGTCCGCTGCGCCGATCCTGCCGGTAAGCGCGCTCGAGCGGCTCCTCGCCGACGACGATTCGGCACGGCTCGATGCGCTCGTGCAGCCGCTGCCGCTGCCGCCGCTCGACGAAACCGCGATCGCGTACTGCATCTACACATCCGGCTCGACCGGCCGCCCGAAAGGCGTGCTGATCAACCACCGCAGCATCGCCGATTTCTTCGAAGGCACGCGCGTCGTCTACGACGTCACGTCGCAATCCCGATGCGCGAGCTTCTCGCCGCTGCATTTCGACGTGTATCTGATGGACATGCTGTTCCCGCTCGCGCAGGGCGCGTCTTTGTACGTGCACGACGACGTGAACGCGCCCGACTTGCTGTTCGACGCGATTCGCACGCACGACGTCACGCATTTCTCCGCGTGGGGCATGATGCTCGGCTTGATCGCGCAGGCGGGCGAATTTGAGACCGCGCCGCTGCCGCACCTGAAGACGATCCTCACCGGCACCGACGTGCCGGACGTGAAGACGATCCAGCGCTGGCTCAGGAAGAACGCGGGCGTGCAGGTGATCAATGCATACGGTCCGACCGAGGCGACCTGCGCGTCGACTGCGCACGTGATTCGCGAGATCGAGCCCGAGCGGCGCGCGCTCTATCCGATCGGCAAGCCGCTCGAACACGTGCGGGCGCTGCTCGTCGACGAGCGCGGCGAGCGGATCACGGCGCCAGGCGTGCCGGGCGAGCTGATGATCGGCGGCACGCAGGTGATGCAGGGCTACTGGAATTTGCCGGAGGAGACGGCGGCGCGGCTCGTTCGTCTGGACGGCGTGCCGTTCTATCGGACGGGCGACGTCTGCACGTATCTCGCCGACGGCAGCCTGTACTACATGGGCCGCAAAGACAACGAAGTGAAGATCGGTGGCTATCGAATCCATTTGAGCGAAATCCAGCGGGTCATCAACAGCGTGCCGCACGTGTACGGATCGGAGGTCGTGCTGCTCGAATCGCGCTACGGCGAGACGCTGCTCGCCGCCAGCGTGCTGTTCGAGCGGGGCGCGTCGCTCGATGCCGACCTGCAGGTCGATGAGATCAAGCAACGCCTCGCAGCGGAGCTGCCCGCCTACATGATGCCTCGCCACGTCACGGTTCTCGAGCGGTTTCCGCAGTTGTCGTCGGGAAAGACGGATCGCAAAGCGCTTCTGTCGATATTGCAACAACGCATCAACGAAAGTAACCAGGAGGAAATGAATTCATGAAAACCGAAACGATGTTGATTCAGATTCTGGAGAGCGTGATTGGCGCCAAGAAAGTGACGGGCGATGCCCGTTTTCTGGACATCGGCGGCAATTCGCTCAATCTCGTCGAAGTACTGAAGCAGATCAAGGCGAAAACGGGCGTCGCGCCGTCTCCGAGGCTGTTCTTCGACAAGACGCGCTCGACGGTGATGGCGTTGAGCGCCGAAATCGACGCATTGCGCGAACTCAGCAACACGGCGGCCCCGGTCGCGGGCTGATCCGGAGGGCGTTTCACGAGCCGCGCGAGCGGCGGCCGCGACAAGCGGATTTTTCAGGACATGGCGCCTTGCGCCATATTTAGGAGAACTGATATGCAAAAGCGTTTTCACCTGTCGGAAGCCGAGCAGAAGTTCTTTTACGAGAACGGCTATGCCGGTCCGTTCACGCTGTACGAGCCGGAAGAAATGACCCGTGTCTGGGAAGACGTGCGAATGGATCTGCTCGACGTGACGAGGGCGGCGTTCCCGAACAGCAAGCTCAACTACGACCGCCATCTCGACATGCCCGCGCTGAACCAGATCATCAGTCATCCGAAGATCGTCGACCGGATCTCGAGCATCCTCGGCCCGGACGTGCTGAGCTGGCGCACCGAATGGTTCCCGAAATATCCGGGCGACGAAGGCACCGACTGGCACCAGGCCGAGAGCTTCGTCGAGTTCGAGGGCACCGAGAAGCTCGAGCCGACGGCGGCCGAAGAAGGGCACCCATGGGAGCTGACCGCGTGGGTGGCGATGAGCGAGGCGACGAAGGAGAACGGCTGCCTGAAGCTGATGCCGGGCAGCCACCGCACCTGGTACTTCGACGAGAAGCGCAACATCCCGTTCGAGCCGGAGAACTTCAACAAGCGCGTGCTCGACGACGGCCAGAAGTCGGGCTTCTACGGCTACGACTACGAGAAGCTGAAGCTCGATCCTGACTGGAAGCCGGATGAGGCGCGTGCGGTGCACATGGAAGTGAAGCCGGGCCAGTTCTTCATCTTCACGTCGCGCTGCATGCACGGCTCGAATGCGAACACGAGCAAGGATTCGGTGCGCTTCGGCTGGGCCACGCGCTTCGTGCCGACCCACGTCAAGGTCTACTCGGGCCAGGACTCGTTCCACCACTTCGGTGAAGTGCTGCCGCTCGAGCGCTACGCGACGGTGCTGGTGGCGGGCGAAGACCGCTATGGCCATAACCGCGTGACGAAGCCGCTCGCCGCCGTGGCGGCGCTCGCTTAAGCGATGGACGGTGCCGACATGAATGCATGCGAGGCCCGCTGGTTCCTGTTCGGCGCCGACGAACGGAAGCCCGACGCGCGAATCCGGCTGTTCTGCTTTCACTATGCAGGCAGCGGCGGGTCGATCTTCCGGCACTGGGCCGCGTCGCTGCCGGACGAGGTCGAGCTCGTCGCCGTGCAGATGCCCGGCCGCGAGAATCGTCTGAACGAGCCGCTCCTGTACTCGATGGACGAAGTCGCATCGCCGCTCGTCGACGCGCTCGCACCGCTGCTCGATCGGCCGTTCGCGTTCTTCGGGCACAGCACGGGCGCGCTGATCGGCTTCGAGGTCGCACGGGTGCTTCGCGCCCGTGCTCACTCGCAGCCGCGGCTGCTGATCGCGTCCGCGCAGAACGCGCCCGACGTGAAGCCGGAGGTGATTCGACATCGGCTGTCGGACGCCGAGTTCGTCGAGGTGCTGCGCGGCTGCAACGGCACGCCCGATGCGATTCTGGAGGATCCGGCGCTGCTCGAGCTGCTGCTGCCGCGGATTCGCGCGGACGGCGCGGTGTTCGAGACGTATCGCTACGAGCGGCAGGCGCCGCTCGATTGCCGGATCGTCGTCTTTCACGGCGTCGACGACGGTCTCGTGCACGACGACGGGCTCGCCGGCTGGGTGCGCGAGACGCGCCAGAGTTTCGCGCGCTACCGGTTTCCCGGCGACCACTTCTTCATTCACGACGAAGAGGCGTCGGTGCTCGAACACATCAACCGCGAGCTCGAGCCGCTCTTGAGCGACGCGAGCTCCACTCTAATCGGATAACAGACAAATGGCGCAGTGGAATTCAGATGGCGAGCTGTTCGCGCTGATGCGCGCCGAGCTCTCGACCTGTCCCGTCAGCGACGTGATGGAGCAGCTCGGGTTCGCTGACCCGATGCTGCCGCCGGAGATCCGCCCGCTGCGTCGCGACATGGTGATGATCGGCCGCGCGATGCCGGTGCAGGACGAGCCGCCCGTGCCGCACGGCGGCCTCAAGCGTTACGACGCGAAGCCGTTCGGACTGCTGTTCGAATCGGTCGAGGCGCTACGCCCCGGCGAGATTTACATCGCGAGCGGCGGTCCGACCGCAGTCGCGCGGCTCGGCGATCTGCTGATCTCGCGCGCACGCAAGCTGGGCGCGGCGGGCGTCGTGCTCAACGCGCACCTGCGCGACGCGAACGCGATTCTCGATCTGAAGCTGCCGGCGTTCGCACACGGCTCGTACGCGTACGGACTGCAAGGCCGTCACAACGTCGTCGACTATCGCTGCTCGATTACTGTCGGCCACGTTCGGATCCGGCCCGGCGATCTGGTCTTCGGCGACGGCGACGGCGTCTGCGTGATTCCGCGTGAAGCCGAGCAGGAGGTCATCAAGCGAGCGATCGTGAAGAGCCGGCTCGAGCGCAAGGTTCGGGACGCGATCGCAGAAGGCCGCAGCGTCGTCGACGCATTTAATCAATACAACGTCATGTGAGGAGCGTAACAGCGATGAAAGCGAGCTATGTGTGGAAGAACGGCGAACTGGTGCCGTGGGAGCGCGCGCAGATACATGTGATGAGCCATGCGCTGCATTACGGGACCAGCGTGTTCGAGGGCGTGCGCGCATACGAGATCGGCGACAAAGCGGCGATTCTCTGTGGCCGCGAGCACTTCGAGCGCTTGCTGTTCAGCTGCAAGGTTGCGCGGATTCCGTCGCCGATGAGCGTCGGGCAGTGGATGGAAGCCACCGTCGAGACGTTGCGCGCGAACGGTCAGCGCAGCGCATACATCCGGCCGCTCGTCTATCGCGGCGCGGGCGAATCGCTCGGACTCGATGCGCGGCAGTGCCCGGCCGAAGCGCTGCTCGTCACCATGCCGTGGGGCGCGTATCTCGGCGACGAGGCGCTCCAGCAGGGCGTCGACGTGCAGGTCAGCAGTTGGCGGCGCAACGGCTCGGGTGCGGCGAGCACGCTCGCGAAGATTGGCGGCCAGTACGTCAACGGTCAGGCGATCGTGATGGAGGCGCACGAGAACGGGATGAGCGAGGGCATCGCACTCGACGCGAACGGCTTCGTCAGCGAAGGCAGCGGCGAGAACGTGTTCCTCGTCTACAAGAACGAGATCTTCACGCCTTCGATCGGCAGCAGCATCCTGAGCGGCATCACGCGCAATTGCGTGATCCGGATCGCGCGCGACCTCGGCTACACCGTGACCGAAACGAGCATGCCGCGCGAAATGCTGTATCTCGCCGACGAGATCTTTTTTACCGGGACGGCGGTCGAGATCTGCCCGGTGCGCTCGGTCGACAGGATGCCGGTCGGCAGCGGCAAGCGCGGCCCGGTGACGAACGCGATCCAGGATCAGTACTTCGGCATCGTGCGCGGCACGCATGCGGACAAGTGGAACTGGCTCACGCCCGTGCCGGTGCCGGCACGCGACGGAGCACGGTCATGAACGCACGTGAATCGGCGGCCGATTCGCCGTGGCTGATCGTCCATGCGGCGCGCAACGCGCGCGTGCGTCTCTTCTGCTTCCACTACGCGGGCGCGACCGCGTCGATCTTCCGGACGTGGCCCGGCGCCTTGCCGGATTGGGTCGAAGTCGTCGCGGTGCAACTGCCCGGCCGCGAGTATCGGCTCGGCGAGCCGTTGATCGAGCAGGCGGAGCCGATCGTTGCGGCGCTCGCGGAAACCGTGCCGCCGCTGCTCGATCTTCCCTACGCGTTCTTCGGCCACAGCATGGGCGCGCTGATCGCGTTCGATCTCGCACGCTTGCTGCGCGCGCGCGGTTTCGCGACACCATCGCTGTTCGTCGCGTCGGGTCGCAGCGCGCCGCGCTTCAAATGGCGGGACGCGGGCATCCAGACGCTGCCCGACGACGCGTTCATCGCCGCGGTGCGCGATTACAACGGCACGCCCGACGCGCTGATCGCCGATCCGGTGTTGCGCGACCTGTGGCTGCCGCGGCTGCGCGCTGATCTGACGATCTCGGCGATGTACCGCTACGTCGAGGCGCCGCCGCTCGATTGCCCGATGCTCGTGCTGCACGGCTCGAACGACGGCCTCGTCAGCGATGCCGGGCTCGAAGGCTGGCTCGCGGAGACGAGCGGGCTCGTGCGTTACGCCGGGTTTTCCGGCGGCCATTTCTTTATGCACAGCGAAGAAGACCGCGTGCTTGCCGAAGTCGGTCGCGAACTGGAGCGTCTGCTCGCGCACGACGCGGCGGGCGGGCCGAGCGGCACGCGCGATGCGACGGCGCACGTGCGTCATTTGACGGAGGAGAGCGAAACATGAAGAACAAGTCATCGCGAACGCGCGTGGCGATCCTCGGATCGGGCAGCATCGGCCTCGATCTGATGTTCAAAATCAAGGCATCCGAACAATTCGATCTGAAGTTTGTCGTCGGACGCAATGCGCAGAGCGAAGGTCTCAAGCTTGCGCGAAGCTGCAACGTCGAGACGTCGAGCGACGGGCTCGACTTCCTGAAAGAGCACGAGAACGCGTATGACCTCGTGTTCGACGCGACGTCCGCCGCCGCGCACAAGCTCAACAATCGCTTCTTCTCGGGTGCGGACAAGTTCGTGATCGACCTGACGCCGGCGAAGCTCGGACGCCTGTGCGTACCGTGCATCAATCTGGACGACATGGGCGCCGAGCAGAACGTGAACCTGATTACCTGCGGCGGGCAGGCGAGCCTGCCGCTCGCGTACGCGTTGAAGCAGGCGGTCGACGAGATCGAGTACCTGGAGGTGGTGTCGGCGATCGCGTCGCGCAGCGCAGGCATCGCGACGCGCGAGAACATCGACGAGTACATGACGACGACCGAGTACGCGCTTGCGAAGTTCAGCGGTGCGAAGAAGACGAAGGCGATCCTCAACATCAATCCTGCCGAGCCCGGCGTGCGGATGCAGACGACGCTCTATGCGTATGCGCGCTATCGAGATTTCGACCGGGTGCGAGCGTGCGTCGCCGACATGGTCGAGAAGGTTCGCGAATACGTACCCGGCTATCGGCTCGTCGTCGAACCGCTCGAGAGCCAGGGCAGGATCACGATCGGCCTGACGGTGCGCGGGCGCGGCGACTATTTGCCCGAGTACGCGGGCAATCTGGACATCATCAATTGCGCGGCGCTCGCGGTCGCTTCGCATCGGCATGCAACCGCCAGACAAGGAGCCACACAATGATACTGATCAGCGATGCGACCTTGCGCGACGGCAACCACGCGATTCGCCATCAACTGAGCGCCGCGCAGATTCATGCGTATGCGCGCGCGGCCGACGACGCGGGCATCGACGTCGTCGAAGTCGGGCATGGCAATGGCCTCGGCGGCTCGTCGTGCCTGCTCGGGCAGACGCCTATTGGCGATCGCATGATGCTCGAGACCGCGCGCGCCGCGCTGCGCACGAGTCGGCTCGGCGTGCATTTCATTCCTGGGCTCGGCAAGGCGGCGGATATCGCGCTCGCGCTCGAGACCGGCGTCGACGTCGTGCGCGTCGCGACGCATTGCACCGAGGCGAACGTATCTGCGCGCTTCATCGAGCAGACAAGGCTCGCCGGCCGGACGGCGTTCGGTGTGCTGATGATGTCGCACATGGCGCCGCCCGACGTGTTGCTCGCGCAGGCCCGGCTGATGGAACGTTATGGTGCGCAGGCGGTGGTGCTGATGGACAGTGCCGGCTATTCGACGCCGTCGCTCGTGCGCGCGAAAGTCGAATGTCTCGTCGACGGCCTCGACATCGACGTCGGCTTTCACGCGCACAACAACCTCGGGCTCGCGGTCGCGAACAGTCTCGTCGCGCTCGAAGCGGGCGCACGCATCGTCGACGCATGCGTGAAGGGCTTCGGCGCGGGTGCGGGCAACACGCAGCTCGAGACGCTCGTCGCCGCGATGGAGCGGGAGGGGCACGACACGCGCACGACGTTCGAGCTTGTGATGACGCTCGCGCGCAGCACCGACGCATTCCTGAATCCCAAGACGGCGCACATCCAGCCGGCGAACATCGCGAGCGGGCTGTACGGACTCTTCTCCGGCTATGTGCCGCACATCCAGAAGGCGGCGCAGGAGTTCGACGTCAACGAGTTCGAGCTGTACAAGCGGCTCGCGGAGCGCAAGCTCGTCGCCGGACAGGAAGACATCATCATCGAAGAGGCGAGCCGGCTCGCGCGCGAGCGGGACGCACAGCGCGCGACCGACGGCGTGCGGATTCGCGAGCTGTCCGCGTAGGCGCGCGGGCGCTGCTTCACATGATCGAACGATCGAACGAGGAGGCAATCGTGGCCGGTTTGAATGAACGAGGTTTCGGCGCATGGGATTGGGTCGAGCGCGAAGTATTGACCGATCGGATCGAGCGGCAGGTCGTCTCGGGCGACGCGCTGATGATGGCGAAGCTGTTCCTGAAGAAAGGCGCGTTCGTCGGGACGCACTCGCATCCGAACGAGCAATTCACTTACATCCTGGAAGGGTGCCTGCTGTTCCGCTACGGCGTGCAACTCGAGCACGAGGCTGAGGTCGGGCCGGGCGAGATCCTGCACATTCCCGCGAACGTGCCGCACAACGCGCTGTGTCTCGAAGACGCAGTCGATCTAGACGTGTTCACGCCGCTGCGGGCCGACTGGCTCGCGCCGGGCGGCAATCGCTATTTCGCCGGCGCGTCGGCCGCGGCTTCGTCCGCGTCGGCGACCGAACGATGACGGCTACCAACGAGACCGACGAACCGAGGAGGCGCCGTGCTCATTCAGGATGCATTGCTCAAGATGTCGTTCTACGTGTCGCTCGTGCTGATCGTGCCGGGGCCGACGAACACGCTGCTGCTGTCGTCGGGCCTGAAGGTCGGCCTGCGCGGCACCTGGCGCCTCGTGATTGCGGAGGCGCTGGGCTATGTCGCCGCGATCTCGCTATGGGGATTCTTCCTGCTGTCGGTGGCGGCCAGCCGGCCGTGGCTCTTCGGCACGATCAAGCTGTTGAGCGCCGCATACATCCTGTGGCTCGCAGTCAAGATGTGGACGAAGAGCCGCGCGCTGCACGACCTGTCCGCAGGCCCGATCGGCTTCGGAGACCTGTTCGTCGCGACACTGATGAATCCGAAGGCGCTGCTGTTCGCGAGCACGATGTTCCCGCTCGAAGCGTTCAGGTCGCTCAGCTACTTCGGATGGGCGGTCGTCGCGTTCCTGGTCGTGCTGGCGCCGATCGGCGTCGGCTGGTCGAGTCTCGGCGGCCTGCTGACGTCGCAGCGTTCGTGGGCCGCGCATACGTCGACGTTCATGCGCTGTGCGTCGCTCGTGCTCGCGACGTTTTCGGGCTCGCTCGCGTATTCGGTGTTGGGGCATTGAGCGGACGCACGGTTCGTGTGCAGCGTCGAACGATCGTCGTCGACGGGGCGAGCGACGCAATCCACGTATGACGCGACGGGACGAGCGGGCGACGGACGAGTCGCGAGCATGCCTGATCGATCGATGCGCGGGTGCCGTCGTCTCTCCCGTCCCGCCCCACCGCTCACGCACCGTGCGTCGCGATCCACGCGCCCCAGAACAGGCTCGCGAAAAACCGCACCGGCTCGCGAAACCCGGCGGCGTCGAGCAGCGCAAGCACGGCGTCCTCGGACGCGGGCGGATCGGCGCCGCGCAGGATCGTCGCGAGCTTCTGCGCGACTTCGTCGGGCGATGCCCCGTGCATCCGCCAGCGCTGCGCCCATGCGCTCAGCAGCCGCGGATGCTCGGCGTAGCGGCGGTAGTTGCCTGCGACGACGAGCGGCGCGCCCGGCTTCAAGCGCCGCGCGATCGAGCCGAGCAGCGCGGCCTTCGGGTCGTCGCCGGGCACGTGATGCAGCACGCCGATCAACGTCGCGCCGTCGAAGCGCGCGTCGGGCGGCAGATCGTCGACATAGCCATGATGCATTCGCACGCGCGCGTCGAGGCCGGCCGCCGCGACGTTCGCGCGTGCGAGGTCGAGCATCGGCTGTGAAGGATCGACGGCGGTGAAGCGCCAGCCGGGCTCGAGGCCCGCGAGCGCGACGATCTCGCGCGCGGTGCCGCCCGCGCCCGCGACGAGGATCTGCGCGGCGCCGTCTTCCGCCGCGGCGGAAGACGCGAGCATGCACGCGGCGAGATCGTGACACGCGTCGTAGCCCGCGAGCGCGATTCGGCTTTGCGCCGCGTATTCCGCGGCGCGCGATGGGTCGAATTTTGCGGCGCCGGATGGCGTGGACATGGCGGTCGGACTCCTGATCAAATGCGCGGCCGGGGTGGCGTGCGAAACGAAGCAGGAGCGTAGACGGCGGCGCGAGCCGCAACAAGTCAAGCGTCGATCATGGTATCGCGACTACCGCTCTTTTTCAGGGTCACTCCACGTTTAAAGCCTGCTGCGACGCTCGCATCGCGGCCCGAATCGGCGCATACTGATTGCCCCTTCTTCGTCGGGCCACGCGTGTCATGCATGTGCGCCGCACACGGCGCATCGTCATGCCTCTGAACGCAGGAGGAGCGCATCATGTCCGAATGTCCTCACGATCCATATGCGCGGCACCATTCGCATTGCCTGCCGTTCGGCGCACAACCGTGCGGCGCGGCTGGTGCGACCACACGCACGCATTTCCGCGTCTGGGCGCCCGCGCATGCGACCGCCACGCTCGCGCTCGAAACCGCGGACGGCCCGCATGAACTGCCGATGGCGCCCGCTGGCGACGGCTGGTTCGAGACGTTTGCCGATTGCGGCGCCCATACGCGCTACCGGTACCGGCTCGATGATTCTCTGACGATTCCCGATCCTGCCTCGCGCTCGCAGCCGGAAGGCATCGAAGGGCCGAGCGAAGTGATCGATCCGCGCGCGTTCACGTGGCGCCATACGTTCTGGCGCGGCCGGCCGTGGGAGGAGATCGCGCTCTACGCGGTCCAGCCCGGCGCGGCGGGCGGCTACGACGGCGTGCGCCGCCGTCTGCCGCAGCTCGCGCGGCTCGGCGTGACGGCGCTCGAGCTGCTCGCGGCGCCGCAAGCGCGTGACGACAGCCTGCCGTTCGCGCCGATCGCCACTTACGGCGGCCCCGAGGCGCTGAAGCAACTGATCGACGACGCACATGGCTTCGGTCTCGCGGTACTGCTCGATCTCGATTACGCGCGCTTCGGCTGCGGCACCGACGAAATGCGGCGCTACGCACAGCCTTTCTTCCATACGCGCGACGATCCGCTGCAGGCGCCGCCGCTCGCGCTCGATCATCCGCAGGTCTGCGAGTTTTTCTGCGACAACGCGCTGTACTGGCTCGAAGAATATCGATGCGACGGGCTGCGAATCCGCGAGGCGGATCGCATCGACAGCACGTGGCTGTGCGAGATCGCCGACCGCGTGCATGCGGCGATGCCGACCGATCGGATCGTGCATCTGGTGCTCGGCAGCGAGCGGCATCCGTCACATCTCGCCGATACGCATTTCGACGCGCAATGGAACGGCAGCGGCGAGCGCGCGCTGTACCGGCTGACGGGCCGCCGTGACCGCGCGCGCGGTGACGGCGTGTCGACTCATCAGTCGATTCACGCGCTCGCGCGCGCATTGACTGCGGACGGCGCGGTGTTCCAGCGCGCGCAGCCGATCGGCGACGGCGGGATGGCCGACGTTGGGCTACCGCTCACATCGCTCGTGCTGTCCGACGGTGTCGTGCGCGATGCGCGCGAGGCGGATCTCGCGGCGCTCGCGCTGTCGTTGCTGACACCGCAGATTCCGCTGATCTTCGACGAAGCTGCGGGCGACCCGTCGCGACGCCACTTCCTGCAGTCGGCGCTCGCGGTGCGCGCGAAGCTGATCGCGCCGCGCCTCCCCGACGTGCAGCCACGCACCGCAGACATGCTGCGCACGGCCGACGGCGTCGAAGCCGATGCGCTAGTCGCCGCGTGGCGGCTCGGCGACGGAGAGACGCTCAGCATCGCGCTGAATCTGTCGCCGCAGCCGGTGCCGTTCTACGGCGCGCCGGACGGGATGATCGTGTTCGAGACACCGGGCCGCGCGAGAGATCGCGTCGACGGCGGCGAACTGCCGGCATATGCGCTCGTCGCGTGGCTGACGGGTGACGTCAATCAGTACGCGCTAACGCACGATGCGCGTCGCTACGCGGATGTCGCGCCGCGACCGTTGGGCAGCGTTTGAGCGGGCGAAAGCGCTCGGGGGGGCGTCGCGTCGGCCGAGCCGGCGGCGCCTGCGCCGTTTCGTCCGATCAGGATGGCTGAACGAACGCGGGCCGAAGACGGCGTGCGCGTGACGAGGTGACAGGCGCGTGGCGCCCGTTGCTGGATCGTCTCCTACCAGAGCCCTCGAATGCTGGCGATGCCGTGCGCGCGATGCGCGCGCGCCGTCGCCAGATGCTCGCGCGTCATCCCGCCGAGCGCGTAGACGGGCATGCGCGCTTGCGCCGCGTATTCGGCGAAGCGGCGCCAGCCGAGCGTCGGCGCGCCGGGGTGCGTGAGCGTCGGCAGGACCGGGGAGAGCGTCGCGAAATCCGCGCCGATGCGCTCCGCGTGCCGTAGCTCGTCGAGCGAGTGGCACGCGGCCGATAGCAGGTAGTCCGAAGAGATGGGGCGCGCGCTCGCGTTTCGCAGCGCCGCGCTGCCGAGATGCACGCCGCTTGCGCCGAGCGCGAGCACTGCATCGGCATCGATCGGCCCGTTGACGATCAGGTGCGCGCGTTGCGCGCGGCATCGTGCGATCGCGTCGGCGGCGAGCGCCGCGTACGCGGCGGCATCGAGCGACTTCACGCGCAATTGGACAAGTGTGAGCCCCGTCGCGAGCGCGGCCGACAGCCGGTCGAGAAACGCCGCGAGGTCCGCGTCGGAACCGGAGGCCGGCTCCGGCGTGATCAGGTAGTACGGCGGCAGTGCGAGGACATCGGTCATTTCGCCATCCTACGCAGCCGCAGCCGCACTTTCGCGCGCCGCCCGCTCATTCGTCCGCCTCCTTGAACGCCTTCGGATACACGCGCACGAGCACGATCCGCGGCCCGATCATCTTCTTCACGACGACGTCGAAGCGATCGAACGACACGCGTTGGCCTTCGGTCGGCAGGTCGTTGAGCGCCTGGATCACGAGGCCGCCGACCGATTCCGCACGACCCTCGTCGATGTCGATCCCGAGCGCCTGTTCGAGCGACACGACCGGCAGGCTGCCCTTGCCGATCAGCGTGCCGTCGTCGAGGCGGCTCCAGTCCGAATCGCCCTGACGGAACTCGTCGTGGATCTGGCCGACGAGCGCGCCGAGCAGGTTGTCGAGCGTCAGGTAGCCAATCGGCTTCTCGCCTTTCTTGCCGACGAGCGCGAAGTGCGGCGCGCCCTTGCGAAAGCGGCGGAACAGGTCGAGCGCGGGCGTGTCGGGCTTCACGTACTGTACCGGGCGCATGTAGTCGGACAAGTCGGCTAGCGACGCGCCCGCGTGCCGCGCGAGCAGCAGATCCTTCAGGTGGATGAGGCCGTTCACGCGCTCGCGCGACTTGTCGTCGAAGAGCGGGTAGCGGCTGAAGCGGTGGCGTGCGACGACTTCCATGTTGTCCGCGAGCGGCACGTCGCGGCGCAGGCCGACCATCTCGTGCGCGGGCCGCATCAGGTCCGATACGGTCATCGACGAGAAATCGAGCGAATGCGCGAGCGTGTTCCATTCGTCGGTGCTGTACGTGTCCTTCGACGCCTTCGCCGCGCCGGCCGTGTTTCGACGGCTGCGCAAGATCAGCTTCAGCTCGTCGGTCGAGTAGTGCGCGTCGCCGCCGTGATCGGCGGACAGCCCCGCGAGCCGCAGCACCGCGTTCGCGCTCGAGTTGAGCACCCAGATCGCCGGATACATCGCCCAGTAGAACGCGTAGAGCGGAATCGCGACCCATAGGCCGGTCTTCTCGGCCTGGCGGATCGCCATCGATTTCGGTGCGAGCTCGCCGACGACGATGTGCAGGAACGAGATCATCGAAAACGCGAACACGAGCGAGATCAGATGCACGAGCCGTTCCGACTCGACGCCGACGAACGCGAGGATCGGCGACAGCAACGCGGCGAACGCCGGCTCGCCTATCCAGCCGAGGCCGAGCGAGGCGAGCGTGATGCCGAGCTGGCAGGCGGACAGATACGCGTCGAGCCGCGCATGGACGATCCGCAGGATGCGCCCGCGCAGGCCGTGCTGGCGGGCGAGAGACTTGACGCGCGTCGCACGCAGTTTGACGAGACCGAATTCGGCGGCGACGAAAAAGCCGTTGAGGGCCACGAGGAACAACGCGCCGACGAGCGCGAAGATCTGTATCAACGAAGGAACTCCGGAAATGAACGAAGCGACAGTATAAGGTTGGAAAGGAAAGCGTAATGTATCGCGGCGTGATCGTGATGCGCGCGGCCGATCACGCGCGGGCGGCGGGAATCGTCAGCGTGAGCGTAGCCGGCGCGCCGTCCGCGAGCGGGCCTTGCGCGAACCTGCCGCCGTGCGCGCGCGCGACGCGCTGCGCGAGTGCGAACACCGACGCCGGACGTTCGCCCTGGCGTTCGGCGAGCGCATCGCGCCGTGTGAACATTTCGAATACGTGCGGCAGCGCCGCGTCGGTCAGCGCCGACGGCCGCGCGTGGAGCGTCACGTCGAAGCGCGTCGCGTCGGTCGCGGCGTCGCAGCGGAGCGCGACTTCGCTGCCGGGCGCGCTTGCTTCGATCGCGAACGTCAGCATCGACCACAACGCCTGCGCGACGCGCTCGCGGTCGCAATCGAGCGAAGCGCCGGGCTGCGCGAGCGGCGCGATCGTCACGCCCGTGCCGCGCGCGTCGCCGAGCGCGGCGCGTGCGAGCGCCGCGCATTCGTCGACGAGCGGCGCGAGCGCGACGCCGGCGCGTGCGATCGGGAGCGTGCGCGTCTCGGCGCGCGGCGCGTCGACGACCGTTTCCAGCAAGCTCGTCTGTTGCTCGATCCCGATCCGGATGCCGGCGAGCGCGCGTTGCAGGATGTCGTCGCCGGGCGCGAGCCGGCGCTCGAGCACGTATGCCCAGCTGTGCATCGCGTTGAGCGGGCTGCGCAGGTCGTGCGACGCGACGGACAGCGCGTGGTCGCGGACGAACAGCGCCACCTCGGCGGCGAAGCGCGCGGCGCGTTCGCGCAGCAGCGTGGCGGCCGGATCGGCGGCGGACGGAGTCACAGTGTTTCCCTTGCGTGAAATCGAGATGACGGGCGAATCGACATTATAGGGAGCGGACGCGCGCGCGGCGCCCGGCGCGCGTCAAGCGGGGAGCGCGTCGTTGTCGTCGGCGCGCCGTGTCTGGCCCGGCAGAAGCTGGCAGACGAGAAGCCCCGCGAGCATCAGCGTGCAGCCCATCAATGCGCGCAGCGACAGCGTCTCGCCGAGCGCGGCCCAGCCCGCGATCGCGGCGAACACGCCTTCCATGCTGAAGATCACGGCCGCGTGCGCGGGCGCGGCGTTGCGTTGCGCGACGACCTGCAGCGTGTAGCCGACACCGACCGACAGCAGCCCGCCATACAGCAGCGTCGGCAGCGCGCGCACGATCGACGTGCCGCCAACGGGCTCGATCGCGAGCCCGAGCGCGAGACACAGCGCGCCGCAGACGACGAACTGCATGAACGACAGCACGAGCGGATCGTGCCGGCGCACGAGATGGCCGACCGCGATCACGTGCACGGCGATCACGATCGCGCCCGCAAGCTGGAACCAGTCGCCGTGCAGCATCGAGAAGTGCTCGTCGACGCTGAGGAAATACAGGCCGATCGCCGCGAGGAGCGCGCCGAGCCACGTGCCCGTTCCGGTGCGATGCCGGAAGAACACGCCGATGATCGGCACGAGCACGACGTAAAGCGAACTGATGAAGCCCGCGTTCGCGACCTTCGTGTATTGCAGGCCGATCTGCTGCATCGAGATCGACACCGCGAGCAGCGCGCCCAGCACGAGCCCCGGCAGCAGCAGCGTGCGGTCGCGCGCGATCGCCGCGCAGTGCGCGCGCGCCGCGCCGTTCAGGCGCAACAGCGGCACGAGCACCGCCGCGCCGAGCAGGAAGCGCAGCCCGGTGAACAGGAACGGGCCGATCACGGCGAGGCTCAGTCGCTGCGCGACGAACGCGGACCCCCAGATCGCAGCGGCGGCGAGCATCAGTAGATTGGCGCGGAGGTGTTGGCGGGCGTCGTGATTCATGCGGTGGTGGAAAAGCAGACGAAAGGCGGTAAATCGGCAGACGAAACCTAACAGTCTACTCGCGTCCGGCCGACTGCGCCGGCCCCGCCAGGCTGTCGGCGAAGCGCCGCAACGTGTCCTTCGAGCGCACGTCGCGCACCCGCGAATACAGCGCGACCTGCGAGTCCGGCAGCGCCGGCAGCCCGAGGCGCGCGCCGACGTCGACGAGCGAGCGCGGCGCGACGCGCCGGGCGAGCGGACACACCGCAAGGCCCGCGGCGGCGGCGGCGACGACGGCCGCGACACCGCCGCCCGTGAAGCGTTCGCGCCACGGCACGCCGGCGCGATCGAGCGCGCGCAGCGCGGCCGCGCGCACGCCGCACGGGCCGGCCAGCACCGCGAGCGGCAGCGGCTCGCCCGTGCGCGGTGTCCAGCCGGGCGCGGCGAGCCACGCGAGCGGCTCGGTGAAAAGCAGCGTCGCGTCGTCGCGCGGTGGGTCTTCGCCAGGTTCGTGGCGGACGAACGCCGCGTCGAGGCGCCGCTCGTCATATTGCACGAGCAACCCGGCGGACATCCCGACGTGCATCTCGAGCGCGAGCCCCGGGTCGTGCCGGTTGAGGCCGGTGAGGACGGCCGGCAGATCGGGCACCGCGACGTGCTCGCTGACGCCGATCGACAGCCGGCGCTGCTCGGACGACAGCGCGGCGAGCGCGCGCTCGTGCGCGTCGAGCAGGTCGCGCGCGGCAGGCAGGAACGCGGCGCCGACGGCTGCGAGCGTCACGCGCCGCGGCGTGCGTTCGAGCAGCGGCTTGCCGAGCTGCGCTTCGAGCCGCTTGAGCTTGAGGCTGACGGCCGATTGCGTGGTGCCGAGCGCGTCGGCGGCGCGCGTGAAGCTTGCCAGGTCGGCGACGAGGACGAACGCGCGGACGGCATCGAGGTCGAGCAGTTTCATTTCAAATGAAAATAGATGAAATATTGATTGATATCTATTCATTATAGATGTCGAGACCTAAGCTGCATGCGTGTCCCAACCCACGAGGAGAAACACGATGCCGTTCACCCGTATCGCATTGCGCGAAAGCAAGTCCGCCGAATACCGCCGGGCGTTGTCGGAGGGCGTTCATCGCGCGCTGCAGCGTGCGTTCGACGTGCCAGCCGACGATATTTTCATGACCGTGACCGAGCACAGCGCCGATAATTTCTTCTACGGCCGCGACTATCTCGGCATCGAGCGCAGCGACGATCTGGTGATGATCCAGATCACCGCGAACGACACGCGCACGCTCGAGCAGAAGCGCGAGCTGTATCGACTGATCGCCGACCATCTCGCCGAACGTCCGGGTGTGCGTCGCGAGGACGTGTTCATCAGCCTCGTCGAGGTGCTGAAGGAGGATTGGTCGTTCGGCAACGGCGTCGCGCAGTACATGAGCTGAAACTCGACGCAGCGAAGCCGGTCGGACGGCTGACGGCCGATAAGCCGACATGAAAAGCCGAAACGCGGCGCGCCCGCGCGTAGACGATTCACTTCGTCCGCGCGCGGCGTTCCGCCTCACAAGTTGTAAATGAGGCTGTCTACTATAGGGAACGTCGGAGTCCGTCGACGAGCGTGGGACGCGCAGCGGACAGGCCCGACCATCGCCGGAGCTTCCATGGCGCGTGTTCTGGAAATCGTGTTGGATTTTCCGCTGCAGGGCTGGCAAGCCGAACGCGGGTCGCGGGCGCGCACGTCGCGCGGCGCGGCGCGCGACTTCGGCGTGGAGCTTGCGCGGGCATGGCGGATCTGTCCGCCGGTGAAAATGCGTCGCGGGCACGAGCGCGTGACGATTGAGCCGTGCCGGTTCGTCGAAGCGGAGCCCGACGACGGCGGCCGCTGGCAGACCTGGATCGAGACGAGCGGGCAGGCGCGGCGGGTGCTTGCGGCGCGTAGCCATCCGTTCGTGCCGGGCGTCACGGTGCGCGAGCGCTTCGACGACTACCGCGGCGATGTGCGTATAGCATCGCAGGCGTCGGGGGCGGCAGCCGCATCGCCGGCAGCGGCGGAGGCCGCGCAGGGAAGCACGCCGCCGCCCGATTCGCCGGCGGCGGTGCGAGCGGCGCCGCCGCCGCGGGGCCGGGCGTCGAAAGCTGCTTCCGGACGCTCGTCGAAGCATGCGTCGACGAGCGCGTCTCCGCTGCCGGGCGAACCCGGCGCAAAGGGCGGGGCTCGATCTTCCGAAACCGGTCCCGCCGCGTCCGGAGATTCGATCGCCGATTCCGCTTCGATCGTCGGCGCCGCCGTTTCCGGCGCGGCTTCCGCCGATTCGCAATCTGCCGATCAATGGGCGCACGGCTTCGTCGCCGATCGCCGTCGCGGACGGTGGCTGGACGCCGACGGCATCGAAGTCGAACTGACGCTCGACGACATCACGTTCGCGCCGGCGGCCGCCGCCGCGTCTTCCACCGCTACCCAAGCCGCGCCGTTGCGCGTCTGCGAATTGCGTCTCGCTGTCGCCGACGCGGACGATCCCGATGCGCGCGCCGCCGCGTTGCGCGCGCTCTTCAGCGCGGCCCGCGAGCTGAGCGGCGCGTGGCCGGCATCGCTGTCGCTGACGAGCGTCCTCGACCGCGCGTGCACGGGCGAAGCACCGGACGCGCTTGCCGCGCCGGTGAAGGCGCAGTCGGTCGATTTGTCGAAGACGCGTACGCAGCGTGCGGCATTCTTCGCGCTCGGCTGCGGCGTGACCGGGCACTGGCTCGGCAACGAAGCCGGCGTGCGCGACGCGGGCGATCCGGAATACGTCCATCAGATGCGCGTTGCGCTGCGCCGGCTGCGCACGCTCGCACGGCTGTTCCCGCGTTATGCCGACGTCGCGTGGAAGGACGCGTTCTCCGGCGATCTCCGCTGGCTCGCCGGGATGCTCGGCACGGTGCGCGACTGGGACGTCTGCGTGACGTCGACGCTACCCGATCTTGCCGCCGCGGACGGCGACGAGGCCGCGTGGGCCGGCACGCTCGATGCCGCACGCGCGCAAGGCGACGCGGCGCGCGCCGAGTTGCGGCAGGCGCTCGGCACCGCGCGCTATGCGCAGCTCGTGTTCGCATGGCTCGAATGGCTGAGCCTGCTTCCGCTGACGCACGACGATCCGGCGCGCGGCAAGGCGCCGTCGCTCAAGCGACACGCGGCGAAGCGCGTGAGCCGGCTGTTCGGCCATCTGTACGGCTCGGGACGGCTGACGACGCTCGACGCGGCCGCGCGTCACCGCGTGCGGATCGACGCGAAGCGATTGCGCTACGCATTGGAATTCTTCTCGTCGCTTGCGTCGCGCCGCACGCGCGAGAGGACGGTGCGGCTGCTCGCGCGCGTGCAGAACGCGCTCGGCGATGCGAACGACGCGGCTGTCGCGCTGCGCTGTCTCGAGCGGCTGTCCGCACCGCCGTATCAGCTCGGCTTCGCGCGCGGCTACGGCGCGGCGGCGCAGCGCTATGCGGCGGAGGCGGCCGAGCAGATGCTGCGCGGGATGCGGCCGCCGAAGATCGGCGGCAGGAAGGCGTGACTATAATGGCTCCCCGTCTTGCTTCGCTGCGTCGATGACCGCCGATTCGTCCTCTCCCCGTTCCGACGCGCCCGCCGCACACGAGCCGCTCGCACTGCGCGGCGAACTGTGGCTGAATGCGGGCGCCCAGACGCTCGGCGGCGCGACGCGCATCGCGCTGCTCGCCGCGATCGGCGAGACTGGCTCGATCACGCGCGCGGCGAAGGCGGTCGGCCTCAGCTACAAGGGCGCATGGGATGCGATCGACACGATGAACAACCTCGCGGGCGAGCCGCTCGTGTTGCGTTTGACGGGCGGCAAGGGCGGCGGCGGCACGACGCTCACGCCGCGCGCGACGGCGCTGATCGCGGCGTTTCGCGCGATCGAGCGCGAGCATCGGCGCTTCATCGACGCGGCGAGCGCAGCCGTCGAAGGCTTTGCGGTCAATTGGGAACTCATCGGGAGAATAGGCATGAAGACGAGCGCACGCAATCAGCTGTTCGGCAAGGTTCTGTTGGTCAAGCACGGCGCGGTGAACGACGAAGTGGTGCTCGCGTTGCCGGGCGACCACACGATCACCGCGGTGGTCACGCACGAGAGCACCGAGGCGCTCGGGCTCACGCCGGGCGTCGACGCATGCGCGCTCGTGAAGGCGTCGTGGATCGTGCTCGCGGTCGACGACGGCGCGCCGCTCAAGCTGTCGGCGCGCAATCAGCTACCTGGCGTCGTCGAGACGGTCACGCGCGGCGCGGTGAACAGCGAAGTGCTGCTCGCGCTCGACGGCGGCATGACGCTCGCGGCGATCGTGACGAACGATAGCGTCGATGCGCTCGGGCTCGCGAAGGGCGTGAGCGCGGTGGCGGCGTTCAAGGCGTCGAGCGTGATTCTGGCGGTCAACGGCTGATGCGGCGGCCGTGTTCGCCGGGCGGTATTCGGTGACGCGAGCGAGGGCGGAACGAAGCCGGCTCGAAGCCGGCGTTTTTGCGTCTGTCCGTTCGCCGAAGAAACGAGCGCGCGGCCGTATGCCGTCTCGTGGAGAGGCGTTAAGAACCGCGTCGAACGGAGTGGAATGGCCGAACATGTCGAAAGATTTGCGCGGTTCCCGGCGGACGATCGCCAAGCTGCCGTATCGCGCGACGCATCGACATCGAAATCGCATCCCGGCAAGCACCGGCCGCGCAAACGACGCGAGCCGATCTCGTCACCGAATGCTCGTCGCCCATTCGGCGATTGGCGCCTCGGGCAGCACGCGCCCTTCCTGAAGCTGCACGACCTGATCGCCGAACGCGGCGACATCGTCCGGATCGTGCGTGATCAGCACCATCGGAATGTCGAGCCGCATCTGCAGATCGGTCAGTTCGCTGCGCATCCGCTGGCGCATCGCGACGTCGAGTGCCGAGAACGGCTCGTCGAGCAGCAGGATCCGCGGTTGCGCGATCAGCGCGCGCGCGAGCGCGACGCGCTGCTTCTGTCCGCCCGACAGCTGCGCCGGATAATGCCCGGCGAGCGCCTCGAGTTCGAACGCGCGCAGCCAGTATGCGGCTTCGACCGGCAGCGCCTTCGCGCGCGGATTGCGCCAGCCGCGCTTCAGGCCGAACGCGAGGTTTTGCCGGACGTTCAGATGCGGAAAGAGCGCGTAGTCCTGGAACAGATACGCGACACGGCGCGCCTGCGTCGGCATGTCGATGCCGCGTGCTTCGTCGAACAGCGTGTCGCCGCCGAGCGAGATCGTGCCGCAATCGGGCGCGAGCAGTCCGGCAATCGCCTGCAGCGTGAGACTCTTGCCGGCGCCCGACGGCCCGAACAGCACGATGCGCTGCGCGGCCGACGCAAACGACACGTCGAGCGTGAAATGCCGTTCGGGCGTGACGAGCGTCTTGCGGATGTCGACGACGAGGCTCATCTCATCGCGCTCCGACGAGCGCGCGCTGCGGCACGAGCCGCCCCGCGGCGAGGAGGATCAGCACGCAGGTCACCGACGTGACGAGCACGAGGAAGTTCGCGGTCGTGTCGTCGCCCGCCTGCACGGCCGCGTAGACGGCGACGGACAGTGTTTGCGTGCGTCCGGGCAGGTTGCCCGCGATCATCAGCGTCGCGCCGAATTCGCCGAGCGCGCGCGCGAATGCGAGCAGCGCGCCCGCGAGAATGCCCCGCGCGGCGAGCGGCAGCGTCACGCGAAAGAAAATCCCGGCTTCGCTGACGCCGAGCGTGCGCGCCGCGCGCTCGAGCTGCGGATCGACCGCTTCGAACGCGGCGCGCGCGGATTTCAGGATCAGCGGAAACGCGACGACCATCGACGCGATCACCGCGCCTTGCCACGTGAACACGAGCTGGATGTCGAGTTCGTCGAGCCACGCGCCGAACACGCCGCGCCGGCCGAGCAGCACGAGCAGGTAGTAGCCGAGCACCGTCGGCGGCAGCACGAGCGGCAGCGTCAGCAGCGAATCGATCACGTCGCGCGCGCCCGAGCGCCAACGCGCGAGCGCATAGCCCGTCGCGACGCCGAGCACGAGATCGAGCGCCGTCGCCCAGCCGGCGACCTTCAGTGACAGCAGCAGCGGAACCCAGGCGTCGTGCATCGCGTATCCCGATCAGTTCGCGGCGTTCGCGGCCGGCTTGAAGCCGTACTTCGCGAGCACCGCCTGGCCCGCTGGCGACAGCACGAAGGAGACGAAGCCTCGTGCGGCGCCCGCGTGCCGGCTGTCCTTGACGACGGCGATCGGATAGGTGATCGGCGTTTGCGTCGGGACGGTCAGCGCGACCTTCACGCGCTCGGGCATCACGGCCGCATCGGTGCCGAACACGAAGCCCGCGTCGACTTCGCCGCGCGCGACGTAGTCGAGGCTCTGACGCACGTTCGCGGCGAGCACGCCCTTCGCGCTTACGTCGTTCCACACGCCGGCCGCCTTCAGCGCGCCCTCGGTGTAGCGGCCGACGGGCACCGACGCCGGATCGCCGAACGCGACGCGCTTCACGGCGGGCGCCGCCAGATCGCGCAGCGAGCCGAAGGTCGCGCGGCTGTCGGTGGACACGATCAGTACCAGCGAGTTCTCGGCGAAGTCGCGGCGCGTGCCGTCGGCGATCACGCGCTCGGCGACCGCGCGATTCATCGCCTTCTGGTCGGCCGACGCGAACACGTCGGCCGGCGCGCCCTTCGCGATCTGCTGCATCAGCACGTCGGACGCGCCGAAGTTGAACAGGATCTTCGTGCCCGGATGCTGCTTCTCGTAGGCGTCGCCGACTGCCTTGAACGCATTGGTCAGGCTCGCCGCGGCCGATACGACGAGTTCGTCGGCGGCATGTGCGGCCGGAGCGGCGAAGCCGGCCGCGAGCGCGGACAGCGTCGCGAGACGCAGGAACAATCGGCGGGCGGAACGGACGGGAGCGGACATGGCGGGAAACAATGACGTGGAGGAAAACCGTAATCGTAATATAGGCGAGGTTATAACGCCCCGGGTTTTCGTACTGTGTTGGTGCTGCATGACGCCGCAGCGCGCGAAGGGCGGCTTAGGACGGCGGGAAGCGGGACAATTGGGCAGCGGAACAGCGGAACAGCGGAACAGCGGAACAGCGGAACAGCGGAACAGCAGGATCGCGGAAACGCTCGGCGGCTTCCCGGCCTGCTTTACGCGCGGACCGCCGTCGGCATGCCGAGCGTCTGTTGCTGGGCCGGTCGCGACGCGGGCCGGTAGTTCGGATTCGCTTTCCAGCGCGCCCGCACATACGGACGCTCGTGGCCGGAAAGCTGCAGCGCGACCGCGGTGACCCAGCGATGCGACGGCACGGTGACTCCGTGCAGCGCGATCGTGACGGCCACGAGGCTCGTCGCGACGGCGGGCGCCGACCAGCGGTGCGGCATCGCATGCCACGAGCCGGCGATGAACGACAGCGCGGCGACGGCGCCGATGATGCAGCCCGTGACCGCCTCGGACGGCGAATGCGCGTCGAGCGCGACGCGCGACAGCCCGACGGCGATGCCCGCCGCGAGCCCGACCACGATACCGGCGATGCGCACCGCCGGTTTCGCACGAGCGAGCGCCAGGAACATCGCGACCGGATAGACTGATGTCGACAGCATCGCATGACCGCTGAAGCCCGTGAAATCCCACGCGCGCACGCCGATGCCCCAGCCGAGGAACGCGATTTTCGTGAGCGCGACGATACCGATCGCGACGCCCAGCACGGCGAGCCATGCGGCGGCGCGGCGAAGCGAATAGCCGAGCGCGAGCCAGACGGCGATCGTGATGGCGAGGGGCAGGGTCAGGCCGGCACCGCCTAGGGCGGTGATCGAGATCCACAGACGGGGCGGCAAATCGAACATCGGGGGCTGCGGGCAGGTACGGGAAATGCGGGATACTTGCTTAACGCATGAGCCGTCAATAGCGACTACAACGAAGACAAGCGCGAGCGCCCAGTATACAGGTCGTCGTGGGCCGTGCTCCGATCGGAGGCCGGTGGGGAACTATCGGGTGTCGGGATAAATCCCAGAAACAGTGTTATTGTGCATTGCACAAACCAAAATGATTGCGCCCATTGCGGCGTCCCTAATTTCTGACTGCGAGCCCCGACCGATGACCAAAAGTCTGACGAAACTCTGGCTGGGCGGCGTGAAACGCATGCTGCACATGCCGAACTCGCGGACGTCGAAGTCCGCTCTGAAGGCTGCCCAAAAGATGGCGACCGACTGGCCGTTCGCCGGACCGATTGCCGCTGCCGTCGCAGCGCCCGCTGAACCGGCGCCGCCTGTCGCGCGCGAGTCCCGTGTCCGGCCGCGCGCGGCCGCATGGGCGGACGGCGAATGGACTCGCGCCGATCACCCGCTGCCGCCCGCATTCGGGCGCTTCGTCAAGCATCTCGAATACGGCCTGTACGTACCGTCCGGAGCGGACGCGGAAGGCCTGCCGCTCGTCGTGATGCTGCACGGCTGCAAGCAGGACATGGATCAGTTCGCGCAAGGCACGCGGATGAACCTGCTCGCCGATCGATACGGCTTCGCGGTGCTCTATCCGGAGCAATCGCTCAACGCGCATGCACACGGCTGCTGGCATTGGTACGACGACACCGCGCACGGTGGGCGCGGCGAAGCGCAGGCGGTCGCCGTGCTCGTCGACGCGCTCGTTGCCGAACGCGGCTTCGATGCGTCGCGTGTCTATGCGGCCGGCATGTCGGCGGGCGCGGGGCTCGTGTCGCTGCTCTCGCTGCATTTCCCGCAGCGTTTTGCGGCCGTGGCGCTCCATTCGGGACCCGCGTTCGGCGACGCTCACTCCGGGATCACCGCGATGGACGTGATGCGCCGCGGCCTGCACCGCAATCCTGCCGTCGTCGTCGACGCGCTCGTGGAGCCGGGCGCGCATCCGGGGATGCCGGCCCTCATCATGCATGGCGACGATGACCGCGTCGTCGCACCGAAGAATGCGGACGAGCTCGCGGTCCAGTTTCTGCGGCTGAACGGCCTCGCCGACACCGAAGGCGAACCGACGGGCGTCAAGCGCTTCGAGGCGCGCGCGGCCGACGTGCACACGATCGACTACCGGTGCGACGGTGAATCCGTCGTGCGCCTCTGCCGGGTTCAAGGCCTCGCGCACGCGTGGTCGGGCGGCGACGACAGCGTGCCGTTCCACTCGGCGACCGGTCCGGACGCGAGCGAGCTGATCTGGTCGTTTTTTGCGTCGCGCGCGAGGGCGGTTGTCGCGTCGTAACGACGCACGCTTCGAAAGCGGTTGGCTCGAGGTCAGGGTTTTCCCTATAATACGGGTAAATACCTAAGATAAAACCCTTGGATTGGAGTGACCGATCATGTACTTGCTGAGCCGCCTGTTCCTGTTCCTGACGAAGTCGCCCGAGCAACGCGCGAAGGAACGCGCCGATGCGTATCTTTCCGCCGCATCCGATCTGTACGACCTCGAATTCCGCATGCGCAAGCTCGACCGCGAAGCCGCGCTCGATCGCTCGTGATTCCGCGTTAAGCGCGTATTAAATTTATACGCATAAAGTTGTCAAACTGAAGAGGGCGCGCCGGCTCGATGACCGGCGTGCCCTCTTTGTCTTTTCGGCGCTCGCCCGCCGCGCGCAGCGTTACGCGACGACGAGGCGCACCGCGACGTTGTTGCGAGTCGCGTTCGAGTATGGACACACCTGGTGCGCGCGATCGACGAGCGCCTTTGCTGCCGCTGCGTCGAGACCGGGCAGCGCGACGCGCAGCTCGACGTCGAGCGCAAACCCACCTTCCTCGTTCGGGCCGATGCCCACTTCGGCTGTAACGGTCGTGTCGGCGGGCAGCGTCTGCTTGTTTTGGCCTGCGACATACTTCATCGCGCTCAGGAAGCATGCCGAGTAACCGGCGGCGAAGAGTTGCTCGGGATTCGTGCCTTCGGCGCCCGCGCCGCCGAGTTCGCGCGGCGCGGCAAGCTTCACGTCGAGCTTCTGGTCATGGGTCGTCGCGCGGCCGTCGCGGCCGCCGGTGCTGGTTGCCGCCGTCTTGTACAGAATGTTCATGCTGCCTATATGAACGCGTCCCGTTTGCAACAGTTTTCGTGTGGTCAGACTTGACAGGATGGGCTGCAGCTCTATATTCGGCCTTGTTGCAGCCGATACTGCCCGCTGCGGACCCCTATGAAATACGCTGACTCGCACCTCATTCTCCTGGCGAGCTCGAAGCTCTACACGGCATGCAGGTTTAGCGAGTCCCGGTCCTACCTGGCTTGTCATCACACTCGATTACTGCGCAACCTTTCGACGTTCACCCTGTGTTAAGCGTTGAACTTCTACCTCGCGTGAGCCGTTCAAGCCGGCTTCACGCTTACGTAGTCCTTCCGGTACGGCCTGTCATGGGCGAGCACCGCCCAGATCGTCCGTGCCATCTTGTTCGCCAGCGCGACGATCACCATATTCGTCGGTCGCCGCTTCTTCATCTGCTCGATCCACGGGTCGGGCTGCTTCGCATTCGCCACCACGCTGCGCGCGCCGTGAATCAGCAGCGTGCGCAGATACGTGTCGCCTCTCTTGCTGATGCCGTGCAGGTTCACCTTGCCGCCCGAGCCGGTCTGCTTTGGCGCCAACCCGACCCACGCGGCAAACTCGCGACCGGACTTGAACGCCTTCGGATCGCCCATCATCGCGACTGCTGCCGTGGAGGTCAGCAACCCCACACCGGAGATCTCGCTGATCGCTTTCACGGCCTTGTCCTCCTTCTCCCATTCGCGCATCCGGCGTTCGATCTCGGCAACCTGCTCGTCGAGCTTTGCCAACCCGTTCCACTGCTCGCGCAGCGTATCGATCAGTGCCGCTGGCAGGCGCTCCGCAATTCGGCCAAGTGCCGCTGGTATCTCCTTGTCCAGTGCTGCTCGCCCCTTGCTCGTCACTTCGCCGTATTCCGTCAGCAGGCCACGCAGTCCGTTGATCTGCATCGTGCGGAACTTCACAAGCTGCTCGCGCATCCGGTGCAGCGCCAACATGGCCTGCTGCATTTCGGTTTTCACCGCGACCGGCTTGCCTGGCTGCTACACCGCCAGCCAGATCGCCCGCGCGTCTGCCGCATCGTTCTTGTTGCGGATGTTGAACGCCTTCACGAACTCGGCTGGCATCAGCCTGACCTCATGACCCATCCTCGTCAGAGTTGCCGGGCCCAGTGGTGCGCACCGCCGCACGCTTCCATCCCGATCAGGCACGGCGCACGGTTCGCGAAGTGCTCGAGAAACTCGGCCCGCTTGATCGGCCGGTTCACGATCTCTCCGCTTGTCTGATCGACGTAATGCACCTGGAAAACCTGCTTGGCGATGTCCACGCCCACGGCCATACCGTTCCTCGTGGATCCTCCGGTTGCCGGGAAATGCGCGCATTTCCCACCTGGGCACTTCGATGGCGTTGGCCCGTGAGGATCCTCCTGCCTCTGCTCTCACGTTCACGGGGGGGGGCGCGCTCATTTCAATTCTCCTACTTCGTGAGGGGAAAGGGCCCGGCGAATTGCGAAGCGCGGGCCACGACAGAAATATATCTAACTAATTATTAGTGTGCAAATTAAATTTTCGGGGTACGATCCGACGGTGACGAACGCGTGTCGATCAGGCGTCGCTGGCGTCCGAGAGCGCTTGTCGCAGCCGCGTGAGATCCTCGCGCAGGCGGATCAGGAAATCGGGCGTCTGTCGCATCGCGCAAAACAGCTCGGCAGGCACGGAGCGGGCCTTCTGCTTCAGCGCGGCGCCTTCGGTGGTGAGCCGCGCGTGGACGATCCGCTCGTCATTCGTGTCACGCACCCGTTCGATGTAACCGAGCGCTTCCAGGCGCTTCAGGAGCGGCGTGACCGTGGCCGGATCGAGGCTGAGCCGCGCGGCGATGTCCTTGACCGCCATGTCGTCGGATTCCCATAGCACGAGCATCGCGAGGTACTGCGGATAGGTGAGCGCGAGCTTGTCGAGCAGCGGCTTGTACGCCTTCGTCATCGCGAGCGACGTCGAATAGAGCGCGAAGCAGAGCTGGTCGTCGAGCGTGAGCGGGAAGGTCGGCGAGTCGTTCATGGCGAGATTTTCTGTAATGTGCAAAAAATTAGAGTCCTAATGATTTTGCGCCTGATCGTGCCGGTTGGCGAGAGGTGCTGGGTGGTCAAAAGGGGGATGGATCGATCGACGGCGGCAAGGGGCCGAGTTTGGCAGCGAGGCCAATGGAGCGAAGTTGCCGCGGGTTGGGCGTGGATTCGACGAAATGTGCAAGAGGCGCAGCGTCGAAAACCCGAGCGAGCGTCGTTCGGCTACGTCGCGTGTCACATCGGCAACATGGCGCCGGATGCCCGCATCCGAGCGGGCATTAATATCGGCTTGAGCGCCGCGTCATCGGCGCTTTTTCCGTCAAAGCACCCGCCGCGGCCTCAGCGTCGACTCCGCCCGACGCACTGACGCACGCGATGCATGCTCGGCCGCGCCGCCGCGCCGCCGCGCCGTCTCCGTCCGCGTTGCCTACCGAGCAGAATCCGGAAGATTCGGCGCGCCCGGCTCCTGCACGCCGTAGCAGCCGCGATAGGTCGCGTAGAACGAGCAATAGAGCATTGCGGTGATAATGATCGATGCTGGCATCATCACCGTGAGTGCGTACGCGCCCGCGCCGAGCGCTTGCATCAGCGCGGCGAGCCCGAACGACACGCCGAGCGCGACCGCGAACCACAACAGCCCGTAGATCGTGAACGCGCCCTTGTTGCGCCAGCAGCTCACGACGCTGAAGAACAGCGCCTTCACGGGCGGAATGTCGTGCCACGCGGTGAGCACCGGCGCGAACCAGAACATCATTGCGACCGGCATGTACAGCGCGGCCGCGATCAGCACCGCAATGGCGACGCCCGGCGACGCGAGCGCTTCGGGTTCGAGGTTCTCGGCACCGAGGCCGAACATGATCTTCAGCAGCATGCCGCCGTCGCCGAGCGCCGAGCACGCGAACACGAGCGCCATCGACACGATGTAGATCCCGCCGAGCGCGAAGAGCCGCTGCGTGACGACGGGGCCGTACGAGCGAAAGCCATCGATCAGGATCGTCGGCAGCACCTGCTTGCCTGCGATCGTGTCGCGGCACGCCGCCATGAAGCCGACCGCGATGCCGGGAATGAACAACAGCGGCAGCGCCGCGCCGATTACCGGCACGAGCGATACCAGCATCATCGCGAGCAGGTACGTGAAGAACAGCGTGACGAACGCGAGCGGATTCCGCCGGAACAGCCAAATGCCCTGGCGGAACCACACGTAGCCGGTCTTGGCGGGAACTTCGATCAGTTGCATGCGTGGGTCTCGGGGAGCGTGCCCGCGTGCGCGATGCGTTCGCGCAGGATGCGTTCGAAATGGCCCGGGTCGTGCGGCTTGAGCATCTGCGCGGCGCGGGGGAGGTGGAAATCATACAGGCGCGACACCCAGAAGCGGTACGCGCCTGCGCGCAGCATGTCGCCCCAGTGGCGCCGCTCGCCTGCCGTGAACGGGCGCACCGTCTGATACGCGCGCAGCAGCGCGTCGGCGCGCACGGCGTCGAGCACGCCCGTCGCGAGATCGACGCACCAGTCGTTGACCGTCACCGCGACGTCGAACAGCCATTTGTCGCAGCCGGCGAAGTAGAAATCGAAGAAGCCGCCGAGCCGCACCGTATGCCCGGTGCCCCGATCCGCTTGCGCGAACAGTGCGTTGTCGCGGAACAGGTCGCAATGGCATGGGCCTTCCGGCAGCGCCGCATAGTCGTCGGATGCGAAGAGCGCGGCCTGGTATGCGAGCTCGCTTTCCAGCAGCGCGCGCTGCTCGCCGGTGATGAACGGCGCAATCGCGGGCACCGTCTCGCGCCACCACGGCAGGCTGCGCAGGTTCGGCTGATACCGCGGATAGTCGCGGCCCGCGAGGTGCAGGCGCGCGAGCATCTGGCCGACTTCGACGCAGTGCTCGGCGCGCGGCGCGAGCTCCGCCGCGCCCTCGAGCTTCGTGACGATCGCGGCCGGCTTGCCGTGCAGCTCGCCGAACAGCGTGCCGTCGTCGCGCGCGACGGGCGCGGGCACGGGCACGCCGTGCTTCGCGAGATGGCTCATCAAGTCGACGTAGAACGGCAGTTGCCCGGCCGTCAGGTTCTCGAAGATCGTGAGCACGTATTCGCCGCGCGTGGTCGTCAGGAAGAAGTTGCTGTTCTCGATGCCGGACGGGATGCCGCGGAACGCGACAACGTCGCCGAGATCGTAGTGGCGCATCCAGAGTGCGAGGTCAGCGTCGGAAACTGCGGTGAAAACGGCCATGCAAGAGACGTTGGTTCGGGTTGGCGTGCCGGCGGCGCGCCGGTGTCGCGAAAAGGGCGGAAGAGGGGCCGGCGCCGCGTGGCGCCGGCGGGCGTCGTCAATAGCGCAGGTTGACAGACGGCAGGCGGGTGACCGGCACGCCGGCGTCGTGCGGACGCGGCGACGTGTCGGGCGACGCGCTCATCTGATAGCGGGTGCCGAAGTTCGATTTCACGTTGATCTCGACCGGCTTGCCGCGATCGCGGTATTCGGTGACCTCGGTGCCGTTCTTGCTTTTTTCGTGAAAGCTCGGCGTGCGCTTCACGTCGTTGAAATCGACCTTCGACGTCACTTCGGCGCCGGGGCGGTTGATCTTCGTGAGATCGGGCAGCCCGGCTGCCTCGTTGGCCGCGGCCTGGGCCTTCGCGTCGGCTGCCGCCTGGGCGGCATCGGCGGCGTAGGCGGGGCCGCCGAGAGCGAGTGCCGTCATGGCGGCGGCAAAAAGGAGCGGCTTCATCGTGTTTCTCCCAGTGAACCATTCGATTTTAGCAAATACCGGCGTCTTGACGGTGCCGTCCGTCGACACGCGGGCGGCCTTGCCGTCGCGATGGGCATCGGCCGCGCAAGCGGGTTCCGTGGTAATGTCGAAACGATCTGACGAGGCACCGCTACATGAAGAACGATCCCAACCGCCGTTCCCGGATGCATACGCCGGACAGTCCGTCCGTCGACGCGTTCGACGACCCGATCGCCGCCGTCGCGCGGCTCTCCGAGATCTACGAAACGAATACCGCGTTCCTGCGCGACGCGTTCGCGCGCTATCGCCGCAACGACACGTTCGACGAGCGCGTGCGCGCGTGCTATCCGTTCGTGCGCATCCGCACCGACGTCAACACGCATGTCGATTCGCGCCGCTCGTATGGCTTCGTCGCCGGTCCGGGCGTGTTCGAGACGACCGTCACGCGCCCCGACCTGTTCGCGTATTACTACCGCGAGCAATTGCGCCTGCTCGCGAAGAACCATCACGTCCGGATCGAAGTGGGCGTCTCGGCGCAGCCGATCCCGGTTCACTTCGCGTTTTCCGAAGGGATCCACCTCGAAGGCGATCTCGATCGCGATCGCCTCGTCGCGATGCGCGACGTGTTCGATACGCCGGATCTCGCGTACCTCGACGACCGGATCGTCAACGGCACATACGAACCCGCGCCGGGCGAGCCGCATCCGCTCGCGCTCTTTACCGCGGCTCGCGTCGATTTCTCGTTGCATCGGCTGCGCCACTACACGGCGACGCTGCCGACGCATTTTCAGAACTACGTGCTCTATACGAACTACCAGTTCTATATCGACGAATTCGTGAAGCTCGGCCGCACGATGATGTCGGCGAGCGACGATCCCGAGGTGCGTGCGTATCGCAGTGAATACACGGCGTTCGTCGAGCCGGGCGACGTGGTCACGTACAACGCGAACCTCGGCGATGCGTCGACGGAAGGCACGCCGCCGCCGCGCGCGCCGCAGATGCCCGCGTATCACCTGAAGCGCGCGGACGGCAGCGGGATCACGATGGTCAACATCGGCGTCGGACCGTCGAACGCAAAGACGATCACCGATCACATCGCGGTGCTGCGTCCGCATGCGTGGGTGATGCTCGGCCACTGCGCGGGGCTGCGCAACACGCAGCGTCTCGGCGACTACGTGCTCGCGCATGGCTATGTCCGCGAGGATCACGTGCTCGACGCGGATCTGCCGCTGTGGGTGCCGATCCCGGCATTGGCCGAAGTGCAGGTCGCGCTCGAGCGCGCGGTCGCGCAAGTCACGCAGCTCGAAGGCGTCGAGCTGAAGCGCGTGATGCGTACGGGCACCGTCGCGAGCGTCGACAATCGCAACTGGGAACTGCGCGACCATCGCGAACCGGTGCTGCGGCTGTCGCAGAGCCGCGCGATCGCGCTCGACATGGAAAGCGCGACGATCGCCGCGAACGGCTTCCGCTTCCGCGTGCCTTACGGGACGCTGCTGTGCGTGTCGGACAAGCCGCTGCACGGCGAGTTGAAGCTGCCCGGAATGGCGGACCAGTTTTATCGCGGGCAGGTCGATCAGCATCTGCAGATCGGCGTGAAGGCGATGGAGATCCTGCGCACGAACGGCCTAGACCGGCTGCATAGCCGCAAGCTGCGCAGCTTTGCGGAAGTGGCGTTTCAGTGACAACCCCCTGACTGTACAAGGCTCCCCAGCTGGTTCGGGGGGGGGCCTTCTTGTCTAACATCAGCGTCAGTGTCTAACTTGCGCGCTTCAATGGGACTGGCCGGGCGCGTTCCACTTCGCGCGACTTCATGTAGTGCGCCGTCATACTCTGGCTTATCGCGAGCGCAGCCTGCAGTCTCCTTTGGAGAGCAGGTTGCAAGTTCGCATGTCGATCCTTGGATCGATCTTGTTCGCGCTGACGTGCAGGCGATGGATTACGCCTTTGAGTATGTCCCGTTTCCGTCTGCGGGCATCGGTGCGGTGTGCGCTCGCGACGCACGATGCGGCCGCATTGGCTGTAGCGGCGCGTCGGCGCGAAAAACACGAAAAAGAGAATCGAATACGAAGCAGAGAATCGCGGCCTACGGGCCGCTCTTGCCACTGGTGCTGAACGGCTGCGCATCGCCGTCCGAACTGCACGGCAACCGATCGCGACGATCTGGCCAGCGTTTCCGGTGCCGCCAGTGTGGGTACATATTATGCTGGTTCTGCGCCTTCGAAAACCTGAGCGGCCGCGCCTTCAAAAATTGAGATTGAATTTCCGCTTTCGACTCCGATAAAGTAGTTGTATGAACTAATTACAATTCCATTTTTCCCGGTGTTTTCTATGACAACTCCGCGAAGGATATTGAGCAGCATATCAATATGTCCGCGTGGAAACGGTGGGGAGTTGGCGGTCCTGCCTCTTATGGTGGAATTTATCGATTCTTGAGGGTTTGCCTCGATGTAAATCCATCCGTGACCTGTATATGCAAGTCTCTCGTGGCGTGCGATTGTATATTGATGGCCGTCAGAGGGAATCCTGGACCAATCATCATTAGCGGTAATCGAGAGAGGACAGTTCGATTGATTGTGGATAATTATATTCATAACTGATGCGATGTATTCTTGTGAATTTTAAATAAATTGGTAATGAATGTGATATTTTGTGAGGCTGATGATTTTTTGCTCATTGGTGAACCGAATCGGCGTGCACCCTGTTGTGATGGAATGTATCTTTTTGCTAGTTATTAAAAAGTAATGATATTGAATCATATATGTAATAATTCGTTCTGCCTATTTTTTCTAAGATTCTTTTCTGTTTTGTGACAATTGTTAATAATTTAATTTGTTTGTTGGTCTGATTGCCGTGGTAGTCCTGCTCACTTTATTGAGACGCTTCCTGGAGGCGGGGCGAGGAGGCGTTGTTGGGCCGGCCAATTGCTTGGGCCGGCCAATTGCTGCGGACTGGTTGTTGGCGATGCGCCGTTCACATGCTCATTGCTTCGCGCTGCCAAGGGCCGCCAACGTAGTCCCAACGGCGAACCGGCCGCCGGGCAAGAAGTACCTGACGGTCAACGCGTACGCCGAGACGGCGGGTGAGAAGCCAGCATACCGAAGTGCGTGGCGAGCGGGCCAGCGCTGTTTGATTCCGGCAGTGTGGATTTACGAGCCGAAATGGGAAACCGGAAAGCACGTCCGCTACTGGATCGGGCTCGCTGGCTGGCGACCATTTTGTGTCGTCGGTTTGTTGTGTGCGCGGAAGACGCTGAAAGGCGGCGAAATCCTCGCAATGGCGATGCTGACGGTGAGCGCCGACGAGCATCCGATGATGAGGCACGTGTACCGCCCGGGCGACGAGGAGCGGTCCGTTGTCATCCTGCGGTCAGTCGATGACGACGCGCGATTCGACGCGAAAAATGTCGAAGTCGCGCGCACGTCGTGGTCGCTTTCTCAGGCGGACGAGATGGCAGCCGAGCCAGCGCTGAGGTCGTGGAAAGGTTGTCTAACTTGCCAAAAAGCACAGATCAATTCGCGGGAAAAGATACAGCGCGTCAAGTGATTGAAGTTAGAGAAACTCTGGAAAGCATTGATTTTGCAGCGTAGTGCGACTTCGAACTGCGCTGCTTCGCGGAGGTCGCGTTCCCGTAACGCGACAACGCGCCGGTGCGTGCGGCGCCGAGGCGATTGCGCAAAAGACGACAAGGTCGTCCATGATCCGATCATGGACGACCTTGTCGAGAAGATCGTCGGCCTGACTGAAACTGCCCGATCGGGCTGTTTCGTTTCGCATTGGCCGGCTGCGCAGACGGCCGCCGTCGATGTTTGCCGCGCGGCGCGAATCAGGCGCGCGGCATCAGCATTCGCCCTTCTTCGCGTGTCCCGGCGGGCAGAAGCCGCGATGGCGGTGATGCTCTTCCCACTCGCGACGTTCCCAATAGCGGTGGCCGTCCCAGTAACGGTCGCCGTGCCAGCCGACGATGACGGCGGGCGCGGGCGCGGGGGCGACGACGACGGGGGCAGGCGCCGGTGCGACGACGACAGGAGCCGGCGCGCCGATGTTGACGTCCACATTCACGGCGTGCGCCGCGCCCGATAGCGCGATACCGATACCGGTCAATGCAAGGGCGATCAACGAGCGTTTCATGTTCTTTTCCTCACGAGTTGAGATGAGCGTCCGTTCCGACGCGTGCAGGCTTCGAGCCCCAAACCCGCCGTGTCCGTTCCGACGGACACGCAGCAGGACAAAGTGTGGCGGCGCGGTGGATTAATTGGTCGAACCTGAACAATCCTGGACGGCTTATACGGAAAGGCGGTGAGGCCGAAACGGTGTTGTTGGATTTGCAGGAAGCAGGCATATTGACGCGTGAATCCTGCAAATCCTGACGAGGTGTGGATGGGTCCGAAGTTGCCGGTGACAGAGGGAGATTTCTTCCGCCAACCGCTGCGCGAGCAGATCAATCTGAAGCATCCGTTGATTCGCCTGGCCGATCTGATCGACTGGGCTCGGTTGAGCACGACGATGAGTGCGAGTTTCGCATCGTCTCGTGGCCGACCGGCAACGTCGCCGCGTTTGATCGCAGGGCTGCTGTACTTGCAGCACGCGTTCGACCTGTCGGATGAAGAGGTCGTCTGGCAATGGCTGGAGAACCCGTACTGGCAAGTGTTCACCGGCGAGACGTACTTGCAGACGAAACCGCCGATCGATCCGTCGAGCCTGACGCGCTGGCGTAAGCGCCTGGGCGAAGCCGGCGTTGAAGAACTGTTGGCTGAGACGATCGAAGCGGCCAAACGCGCAAAGGTCATCAAGACGACGAGCCTGAAGCGGGTGATTGTCGATACGACGGTGATGGAAAAGGCGATTGCGCATCCCACCGATTCGCGCCTGCTCGAACGTTGCCGGGAACATCTGGTGAAGGCCGCCGCCCAGCACGGGCTGAAGCTGCGGCAGAACTACAACCGCGAAGCGCCGCGTCTGGCGGGCCAGATCGGGCGCTATGCGCATGCGAAGCAGTACAAGCGGATGAAGAAGGCGCTGCGCACTTTGCGTTCACGAGTGGGGCGCGTGATGCGTGACGTGGAGCGGCAACTGGAAGGCGTTGTTCAGCAAAGTCGCGCGGAGTTGGAAGACTTGATCAGCCGCACGAAGCGGATTCTCACGCAGAAGCAGAAGGACAAAAACAAGCTGTATGCGCTGCACGCGCCGGAAGTGGAGTGCCTGGCGAAAGGCAAAGCGCGCAAGCCGTACGAATTTGGCGTGAAGGTGTCGATCACCACGACGCACAAGGAAGGTCTGGTAGTCGGAGCTCGTTCAATGCCGGGCAATCCATACGACGGGCACACGTTGGCCGAAGCGTTAGAACAAGCGGCGATCCTGAGCGATGTGCAGCCGGAGATCGCCGTCGTCGACCGCGGCTACAAGGGCGTCGCCGTCGATGGTGTGAAGGTCTATCACCCAGGTTTGCGACGCGGTATCACACGCGGCCTGCGAGCAATGATCCGGCGTCGCAGCGCAATCGAACCGGCCATCGGGCACATGAAGGCCGACGGCAAGCTCGATCGAAATTGGCTCAAGGGTTCGTTGGGCGATGCGATTCATGCGGTGCTGTGCGGCGCTGGCCACAACCTGCGGATGATCCTGCGCAACCTGCGGCTTTTTTACGCCCTGATTCTCGTCGCTTTGCTCAGCTTCCGAGCCGCTGCGCCGTCGGCGGCGTAGCTTCATCTGCGCGACAAAACGAATTGTTCAGGGCCGACTAATTGGCGTGTGGATTTGTAACGGTGCGTTCTCGCACAGTTCGCGCGGCCGGATGCGGGTAGGGCGCCGCTTGACAATCCGATCGGCGAGCATATCGATTCGGGACGCGTGGCGCGCCGAATTTGACATTTGCCCTGCGGCCGGTGAAATGAACGGTTACGAAGTGCGTGCCGCGCCGCGCCCAAATCGCTGGGTTTCGATCGTCGCGGCGCACAAGAAAAACGGGCGGGCGCTTCGTCGGCCCCGCCCGTTCGCGTGTACTCGATGTGCGCCGTGCGCGCCGCAACGGCATGCGGCGCGCGTGTTCGTCACAGGTAGAACATCCGGTCCTCTTCCGGCCGCGGCGGTTGCGCTTCCTCAGTTTCCTCGCCGCGATCCTCGTAGAACGCCAGCACCGCTTCGAGCACTTGGTCGGGATCGTCGATCACCTTCATCAGGTTCATGTCGTCCGGATTGATGAGGCCCATCGGAATCATCTGATCGCGGAACCACTGCAGCAGTCCGGTCCAGAATTCGCTGCCGACGAGCACGATCGGTACGAGGCGCGATTTCTTCGTCTGAATCAGCGTGAGCACTTCGGACAGCTCATCGAGCGTGCCGAAGCCGCCCGGCATCACGATCACCGCGTCCGAGTTCTTCACGAACGTGACCTTGCGCGTGAAGAAATGGCGGAAGCGCAGCGAGATGTCCTGGAAGTGGTTGCCGGCCTGCTCGTGCGGCAGCTCGATGTTGAGGCCGACGGACGGCGCCTTGCCGGCGTGCGCGCCCTTGTTCGCCGCTTCCATGATCCCCGGGCCGCCGCCCGAGATCACGGCGAAGCCCGCGTCGGACAGCTTGCGCGCGATCTGCACCGCGAGTTTGTAGTGCGGCGAATCCGGTTTGAGGCGCGCGGAACCATAGATGCTGACGGCAGGGCGGATCTCGGACAGGTACTCGGTCGCCTCGATAAACTCTGCCATAATCGTGAACATCTGCCACGAAGCGCGGGCCTTCTTCGCCGTCGCGCGTTCTTGATCTGCGAGCGAACGCAGACTCGGAATCACTTTTCTCTTATTCATAATGCCTGAAGAACGAAATCTGGAAGGTAAGACCCTGCTATTGGTTGATGGTTCGAGCTATCTGTATCGGGCTTACCATGCGATGCCTGATTTGCGCGGCCCTGGCGGGGAGCCGACCGGAGCGCTCTACGGAATCATCAATATGCTGCGCCGCATGCGCAAGGATGTCAGTGCAGAGTATAGCGCGTGCGTGTTCGACGCAAAGGGCAAAACCTTCCGGGACGATCTGTACGCCGAATACAAGGCGCACCGGCCGCCGATGCCGCCCGATCTCTCGCTGCAGATCGAGCCGATCCACGCGGCGGTGCGCGCGCTCGGCTGGCCGCTCCTGATGATCGAGGGCGTCGAAGCCGACGACGTGATCGGCACGCTCGCGAAGGAAGCCGAGCGGCGCGGAATGAAGGTGATCGTGTCGACGGGCGACAAGGACCTCGCGCAGCTCGTCACCGGCCACGTCACGCTGATCAACACGATGACGAACGAGGCGCTCGATCGCGACGGCGTGCTCGCGAAGTTCGGCGTGCCGCCCGAGCTGATCGTCGATTATCTGTCGCTCATCGGCGACACCGTCGACAACGTGCCGGGCGTCGAGAAATGCGGCCCCAAGACGGCCGTCAAATGGCTGTCGCAATATGGCACGCTCGACGGCGTCGTCGAGCACGCGGGCGAGATCAAGGGCGTCGTCGGCGACAACCTGCGCCGCGCACTCGATTTCCTGCCGCTCGCGCGCAAGCTCGTGACGGTCGAGACCGCATGCGAGCTCGCGCCGCACGTCGAGTCGATCGAGTCGTCGCTCGCGACGGACGGCGAAGGCCGCGACGCGCTGCGCGATATCTTCTCGACCCACGGCTTCAAGACCTGGCTGCGCGAGCTCGACAGCGAGCCCGCCGCGAACGGCGCGGCCGCTGAGGCCGGCGCGGTTCAGGATCCTGCAAGCGGCGCGACCGCCGAACTGCCGCTCGCCGCCGCGCGCAACTACGACACTGTGCAGACGTGGGAGCAGTTCGACGCATGGCTCGCGAAGATCTCGGCTGCGGAGCTGACCGCGTTCGATACCGAGACGACGTCGCTCGATCCGATGCTCGCGCAGATCGTCGGCTTGTCGTTCTCGGTGGAGCCGGGGCACGCCGCGTACGTGCCGGTCGCGCATCGCGGGCCGGACCTGCCCGCGCAGCTGCCGCGCGACGAAGTGCTCGCGAAGCTGAAGCCGTGGCTCGAGGACGCGGGCACGAAGAAGCTCGGCCAGCACCTGAAGTACGACGCGCAGGTGCTCGCGAACCACGGGATCGCGTTGAACGGCATCGAGCACGACACGCTGCTCGAGTCGTACGTGCTCGAATCGCATCGTACGCACGACATGGACAGCCTCGCGCTGCGCCATCTCGGCGTGAAGACGATCAAGTACGAGGACGTCGCGGGCAAGGGCGCGCAGCAGATCGGCTTCGACGAGGTGCCGATCGACAAGGCGTCCGAGTATGCGGCCGAGGACGCGGACATCACGCTGCAGCTGCATCACGCGCTGTATCCGCAGATCGAGCGCGAGCCGGGGCTCACGCGCGTGTATCGCGACATCGAGATGCCGGTGTCGCTCGTGCTGCGCAAGATGGAGCGCACGGGCGTCCTGATCGACGGCGACCGGCTGACCCGGCAGAGCAGCGAGATCGCGACGCGGCTCGTCGAGCTCGAGCAAGAGGCGTATGCGCTCGCGGGCGGCGAATTCAATCTCGGCTCGCCGAAGCAGATCGGCCAGATCTTCTTCGAGCGGCTGCAACTGCCCGTCGTCAAGAAGACGCCGAGCGGCGCGCCGTCGACCGACGAAGAAGTGCTGCAGAAGCTCGCCGAAGACTATCCGCTGCCGAAGCTGCTGCTCGAGCATCGCGGCCTGTCGAAGCTGAAATCGACCTACACCGACAAGCTGCCGCGAATGGTCAATCCGAACACCGGCCGCGTGCACACGAACTATGCGCAGGCGGTTGCGGTCACGGGGCGGCTTGCGTCGAACGATCCGAACCTGCAGAACATTCCGGTGCGCACGGCCGAAGGGCGGCGCATCCGCGAGGCGTTCATCGCGGCGCCGGGCAGCAAGATCGTGTCGGCCGATTATTCGCAGATCGAACTGCGCATCATGGCGCACATCTCCGGGGACGAGTCGCTGCTGCGTGCGTTCGCGCATGGCGAGGACATTCACCGCGCGACCGCGGCCGAGGTGTTCGGCGTGACGCCGCTCGAAGTGACGTCCGACCAGCGGCGCATCGCGAAGGTGATCAACTTCGGCCTGATCTACGGGATGAGCTCGTTCGGCCTCGCGTCGAACCTCGGCATCACGCGTGATGCGGCGAAGCTCTACATCGACCGCTACTTCCTCCGCTATCCGGGCGTCGCCCGCTACATGGAGGAGACGCGCACGCGCGCGAAAGAGAAGGGCTACGTCGAAACCGTGTTCGGCCGCCGCCTGTGGCTGCCCGAGATCAATGGCGGCAACGGCCCGCGCCGCCAGGCCGCCGAGCGCGCGGCGATCAACGCGCCGATGCAGGGCACCGCGGCCGACCTGATCAAGCTGTCGATGATCGCAGTCGACAACTGGCTCGAGCGCGGCGGCTTCGCCGCGCGGATGATCATGCAGGTGCACGACGAACTCGTGCTCGAGGTGCCGGAAAGCGAACTGTCGGTCGTGCGCGAGAAGCTGCCCGAAATGATGTGCGGCGTCGCGAAGCTGAAGGTGCCGCTCGTCGCCGAGGTCGGCGTCGGCGAAAACTGGGAAGAGGCGCACTGACGCGTCGTCCGCGCGACGTGCGCGTCGCAGGTATGCGCCGTGCATCAGGCCCGGCGCGTACCGTTTCCATCACATCCCCCGCCGTTTCTTTCGCGCTCGTTGCAATTTAAGCGCTTGCGGCTGTCATGCAAACTCCGGGACAATGCAGAAACTGGCATCGCCGCGCCGTGATCGCGCGGATGCGAGCGACGCCGAGGCGCTCGCGTGCCTAAAGTGTCCGAACTAGTTAGGATGTCGATTGGCGGCGAACGCGGTCGTGCTCGCCGCCTTGACCGCAAGCAGTCTCGAATCGTAAGGGGAATCGGATGCATCGTTTCATCATCGTCGGCGGCGGTGCGGGCGGGCTCGAATTGGCGACGCGCCTCGGGGACCGCTATGGCGCGCGCGGCAATCGGCCCGCGCGTGCGCTCGTCACGCTCGTCGATCGTTACCCGACTCATATCTGGAAACCCCTGCTGCACGAAGTGGCGGCGGGCAGCATGGACCCGTTCACGCAAGAGCTCGAATATGCGGCGCAGGCGCGCTGGCACGGCTTCGAGTTCCATCAGGGCGAGCTGATCGCGCTCGACCGCACGTCGCGGCGCGTGACGCTCGCGCCCGTCGCCGATAACGACGGCGCCGAGCTGTTGCCGCAGCGCGAGCTCGAATACGACACACTCGTCATCGCGATCGGCAGCACGACGCATTACTTCGGCGTGCAGGGCGCGCCGGAGCATTCGATCGCGCTCGACACGGTCGCCGAGGCGGAGCGGTTCCGCAAGCGCCTGATCGCCGCGTGCATGCGAGCCGAGCATCAGCCTCACGAGCTCGTCGCGCAGACCGCCTCCGCGACGGACCCGGCAGATCCTGCCGAGCCTGCAGACCCGGTGGAGCCTGCCGAGCCGCGCATCCAGGTCGCGATCGTCGGCGGCGGGGCGACGGGCGTCGAACTGTCCGCGGAGCTGCGCAACACCGCTCAGGTGCTGTCCGCGTACGGGCTGCACAAGCTCGATCCGCGACACGACGTCGGCATCGTACTGATCGAGTCCGGGCCGCGCATCCTGCCGGCGCTGCAAGAGCGCGTGTCGACGGCAACCGCCGAGCTGCTCGAGAAACTCGGCGTGCGATTGATGCTCGGCGAGCGCGTGACCGAAGTCGCGCCGGGCGTTGTGCGCACAGCGAGCGGCAAGAGCGTGCGCGCGGACCTGACGGTGTGGGCGGCGGGCATCAAGGCGCCCTCGGTGCTCGCGAAGCTTGACGGCCTCGAAGTGAACAAGCTCGGCCAACTGGTCGTGCGCCGCACGCTGCAGACCGAGACCGATCCGAACGTCTTCGCGCTCGGCGACTGTGCAGGCTGCGCGTGGCCCGGCCACGACCGCAACGTGCCGCCGCGCGCGCAAGCCGCGCATCAGCAGGCGAGCTTCATGCTGCGTGCGTTCGCATGCCGGCTCGAAAGCCGGCCGCTGCCCGAATTCACCTATCGCGATTTCGGCTCGCTCGTGTCACTCGGGCACTTCAGCGCGGTCGGCAATCTGATGGGCGGGCTGATCGGCGGCAACATGCTGATCGAAGGGCTCTTCGCCCGCTTCATGTACATGTCGCTGTATCGATTGCACGTCGCGGCGCTGCACGGTTATCCGCGGATGGTGCTCGACACCGTCGCGCACTGGCTGCGGCGCTCGACGCTGCCGCGGGTGAAGCTGCACTAGCGAAGCCGCGGAGAGAACGGCGGCATGGCGCGAGCCGGCCGTCGTTCGCGCGGCGCTCGTTCGGCGCGCGTGGCTCGTCGGCTCCGGTGCTGCCGAATCTCGCCGCCGGCGCGCGCGCCGTCACTTTTCTTCATGCGCGACACGCATTGGCTTCTCCTTGCGCTCGCACGCGCATCGTTCGTCGTCCGTAGTTGCTCATGATTCAGGCCTCACCCCGAGGGATGAAGCCGACGGTCGATCCGCCCGAGCGGAGTGCGGGCGGATATGATGGTCCGCGGTGTCGGCATGGAGGTTGGCTTCTTCTTGATGCGCAGAGCCCGTCCAGTAGTTGGGCCCGCAGTCCCGCGAGCACCCCGTATTGTGATTTGGGGCGGCAACGCCCTTGAGCGCGTCTAGTAGACGAGCTGCGACACGCCGCAAGTCAGCGACATGTCGTGGATCGTGCTTTCGCCGACCTGCACACCGAGCAACTGCAGCAGCGGCACGACCGCCGAATCGAGGCCCGACAGCATCGGCGGCAGCACGCCGCCGAGGAACGTATCGAGCGCGGTCTGGATCGGTCCGAGCGGCAGGCTGATGCCGATGAGCGAGATCTGCGTCTGCTGCAGCGATGCGCCGAGGCCCGACAGCGCATTGCCGAGCACGCTGCCGACGCCATTCGAATTCGTGCTTTGATAGCCGCCCGTCGTCCCGTAGAACGTGAGCGTCGGCGTGCTGCTCGCGGGTACGTCGGCCGGGAGCGACGCGAGCGACTTGATCGTCACGAGGTTCGCGATGTTGACGAGCGTCGCGGGCGTCGAGCAGGTGAACGGCAGCGACGCGGACAGGTTGGCCGGCGTGTCGCCGATGCACAGGTTCGCGAGGCCCGTCTGCACGCCGATGGCCGACGTGCAGGTCGACGGCGACGACTTGCAGCTGGCCGACTCCAGCCACGCCTGCCCCGGCGCGATCTGTAGCGACAGCGGCAGGTTCACCTGCACCGGCACGAGCGCGCCGAGCACCCCGAGCGGCAGGTTTGCCGTGCCGAGTCCGATATTCAGATAGAGCCGCACCTGCGCCGTTCGCGCGATCGTGCGCCAAGTCTTCGTGACGGGATCGACGCCTGCCTCGCCGATGCCGAGCACGGGCGGCTGGATGATCTGCACTTGCAGGCTCGCGTTCAATCCGCCGACGTTGAGCCCGTTCGCAAGCGAGAACGCGGTTTGGCCGGTGGCGATCTCGGCGGCGACGAGAAGCGCGTCGAACGGGCTGAACGTCGCGTCCAGCGCGGCCTGCGGGTCGGACAGACCGACCGAGAAGATGCCTGTCGAATTCGCGGTGTTGCCAATCTTGAAAGTCCGCCCGCCCGGGATGTTCGCGCTGACGATCGTCTGCAACGCGCCGATGCTCGTCTGCAAGTCCGTATTCGCGACCGACGTTTGCGACAGCGCGGTCAGCATCCAGCTCGCGAGCTGCGGGACGGTGGTCTGCGTATTCAGCAGCGCGTTCACGGTACCGACGTTCGCGGCCGCCATCAGGTCCTTGATCCTGATCCGCGAATTCGCGAGGCCTTGATACGACAGCACCGACAGATTCAGATTCGCGCCGAGCAGCCCGTTGAGAAGCGCGTTCACGACGCCGCCTTGCAATTGCGCGAGCGTCGTGCCGATCGAATACGCGCCGACGTTGGTCGCTTGCGCGGTGCCGGTTGCAGCGACCGTGCGCTGCGAGCCGAGGAAGTAGTACGGCACGGTGCGCGTGACCGTCACCTGAACCGCGTTGAGCTGCGCGTCGCTGCCGGCTGCCGAGCCTGCGGCCGAGCCCGCGAAGAAGCTCGGCCCCGCGTTGTCCTTCACGTCCCAGCGGCCGCAGACGACCGTCATCGATTGTCCCGACGCACTGCTGTCGAAGCCATTGCCGAGCGCCGCCGATTGCGCGGTCGCGGCGGGCTTCACGCAGCCGTCGTCCATCGTTTGAGCGGCCGCGAGCGCGACCGTGTCGGCGATGCCTTGCAGCGCGCGGCGCTGATAGAACAGATTGCCGAGATCGACTGCGCCGAGCGCGGCGATCACGACGCCGATCGCGATCGCCGCGATGACGGCGAGCGAGCCGCGCTGACGGGCGGGCGAGCGTCGTGCGCGGCGCTGCCGACTCGGCTTGCGGCGGTTGGAAATATCACCGGTGATCGGGCGGCGTGTCGGCTTGTTCATTCCAACCTCGTTGTGCTTCGTCGGCGTTGCGTATTCTGATTTGCGCGATGCGCGATCGATCGGCATCGGACGTTCGTTGTCATCGACGGCGCTCCCGGTTCGCATGCACCGCGCAGCGCTCGCCGCACACGGGCGCCTTCTGTTCGGCTGCGACTGTCGGCGGGAGGTGCTGCCGGTTGCGCGCATGGCGCGCCAGCGAATCATGCGGGCAATCGCATTTATTTGGCAATCCAATATTTTCCCGGAATACGTGTCGACGAGGACTTATCTCGATATGCAAGGGGAAATGAAAAGCAGGGAGTGGGAATCCGTAGGAATGTGAATGAAATGGGCGCGTGCGATTCGATGACGGTCACGGCGGAAAATGGCAATGCATGTCGCATGCGTGGCGCGTGCGACACGACGATCGATCGTTCGATACGCGCTCATGCGACATGCTGCGCTCGCCGGCGATTGCATGTCGAGGACGCGACGCGCATCTTCGGCCGGCATTTCGATGCAATGTTCTAGAAGCGCCGACAGTGGCGATCAGGCATCGCGCCGCGACCTGTTCGCGAAGGCCGGCCAATGCCGCCGCGATTTTCACTTCTGACAAAAGGTTGACGCCTCCCCGCATTGTTGGGCATCGTGTGCGGGTTCCGCCTCGGCGGGGCGGGCGGCGACGCTCGGCGCGGCTGCATCGCGCCAGGGCCGCCGCGGTTCGAATTCATGTCGCCGCCGCGTGCGCCGCGTGCGCCGCGTGGCCGCGACAACGAGAAGAGAGGAGCACATCCATGTTGAAACCCGAAGTCGACAGCCTGGTTCCGCACGTTCCGTTCAGCCGCCGCAAGTTCGTCAAGACGGCGCTCGGCGGCACCTTCGCCGCGGCCGTGCTGCCCGTGTCCGCCCAGACGATCGCGACCGACAGCGCCGGCCTCGACGTCGACACCGTCGAGATCCGCTCGGGCGACGCGAGCGTGCCGGCCTATCGCGCGCAGCCGGACGGCAAAAGCAACCTGCCCGTGATCGTCGTGATCCACGAGGTCTTCGGCGTGCACGCCCACATCGCCGATATCTGCCGGCGCTTCGCGAAGCTCGGCTATCTGGCGATCGCGCCGGATCTGTACGCACGACAGGGCGATCCGTCGAAATATCCGTCGATCCAGGCGCTGCTCGACCAGGTGGTCAGCAAGGTGCCCGACCGGCAGGTCAGCGAGGATCTCGACGCGACGGTCGCTTGGGCGGGGAAGAACGGCGGCGACCTGTCGCGGCTTGGCGTGACGGGCTTTTGCTGGGGCGGCAGGCAGGCTTGGCTGTTCGCCGAGCACAATCCGCACGTGCGTGCGGCGGTCGCGTGGTACGGCAGGGTGGTCGGCGAGACGAACGAGATGACGCCGTTCAATCCGGTCGATCATGCGTCGCAACTGAAGGCGCCTGTGCTCGGCCTCTACGGCGGCAAGGACGACAGCATTCCGCAGCGCTCGCTCGCGGAGATGCGCACGCGTCTCGCGGCGGCCGGCACGAAGGCGGCGCGGGAATCGGAGATCGTCGTGTACCCGGACGCGGGCCACGCGTTCTTCGCCGATTACCGCCCGAGCTACGTGAAGGCGGACGCCGAGGATGGGTGGAAGCGCGCCGTCGCGTGGTTTCGGCATCACGGCGTGATGTGACGCCGGTACGCGCCGCCGTGGCGGGCGGCGGCGCGCGTGGCGTGTCGCTTATGGGTTCGCGCCGGTCGCGACGGGGCGGGACGGATCCGCGCTCCATTCGCTCCACGATCCCGCATAGAGCGCCGGGTCGTGCAGGCCGGCGATCTCCATCGCGAGCGCGTTGTGGCATGCGGTGACGCCCGAGCCGCATTGCAGGATCACCTTGTTCGAAGGCGTCGCGCCGAGCAGCGGATTGAATGCCTCGCGCAGCTCGTGGCCGCTCTTGAAGCGGCCGTCAGCCGTCAGGTTGTTCTTGAAGAAATGATTGAGCGCGCCAGGGATGTGTCCGCCGACGCGATCGATCGTCTCGTTTTCGCCGCGATAGCGGTCGGCGGCGCGGGCATCGATCACGAGATGGTCCCTCGTCGAGAGATTCGCGAGCACCGTTCGCGCATCGACGACCGTCGCGAGCGGCGCGGCCGCGTGGAAGTCGCCCTGGGTCTTCTGCGGCGTGCCCTGTGTCGCCGCGTGGCCGGCTGCTTGCCAGGCCTGCAGGCCGCCGTCGAGCACCGCGGCGGAATCGTGGCCGAGCCAGCGCAGCAGCCACCAAAGGCGCGCCGCGTACATGCCGCCTTGCGCATCGTACGCGACGACCTGCTGATTCTGCTTGAGCCCGTGGGCCTTCAGCGTGTCGACGAGCGCGTCGCGCGCGGGCAATGGGTGACGACCGTTCGTGCCGGTCTTCGCGCCCGACAGGTCGCGGTCGAGATGCAGATAGTGCGCGCCGGGAATGTGACCGGCTGCGTACGCTTGCTCGCCCAAGCCGGTATCGGCGAGATCGAAGCGGCAATCGAAGACGAGCACGCTGCTCGGCGCGGCCGCAAGACGTTCGGCGAGATTGTCGGCCGAGATGAGCGTGGTGTAGTGAGTGTGTGGCATGACGACTCCCTTGGAGAAACGGGCCGGATGCTCTAAGTCTAAACAAAAAAAGACGGGCTGCAGCCCGTCTTTCTTTTCCGTGCCGATCCGGCGCAAGGCCGGGAGCGGATCAGGTTTCGACGAATGTCGGATGAAGCGTCGCGCGGGACTCCGCTCAGATCGCGCCGAGCTGCCGGCGCAGGAACTCATGGAAGTGCTGCATGCCGTCTTCCATCGGGCTCTGATACGGGCCAATCTGCGATTCGCCGCGCTCCATTAGCGCGCGGCGGCCGGCGTCCATGCGCAGCGCGATTTCGTCGTCCTCGATCGCGGTTTCCATGTACGCGGCGCGCTCCGCCTCGACGAACTCGCGCTCGAACAACGCGATTTCCTCAGGGTAATAAAACTCGACGATGTTCGTCGTCTTTTGCGGGCCGCGCGGAATCAGCCACGACACGACGAGCACATGCGGATACCACTCGATCATGAGGCCCGGATAGTAGACCATCCAGATCGCGCCGAACTCGGGCGGCACGCCGTCGCGATAGCGGAGGACCTGATCGTGCCACTTCTGGTACGTCGGGCTGCCCGGCTTCGCGAGCGCGTTGTGCACGCCGACCGTCTGCACGCTGTACCAGTCGCCGAACTCCCATTTCAGGTCGTCGCACGACACGAAGCTGCCGAGACCCGGATGAAACGGGACGACGTGGTAGTCCTCGAGGTAGACCTCGATGAAGGTCTTCCAGTTGTAATTGCACTCGTGAATCTCGACGTGATCGAACATGTAGTCCGAGAAGTCGAAATGGTGCTTCGTGCCGAGCTGCGCAAGATCGTGCGCGACGTCGCGGCCCTCGGCTTCGAACAGCAGGCCTTGCCAGTTCTGCAACGGCGTCGCGTGCAGGTTCAGGCAGGGCTTGTCCGGAAAATGCGGTGCGCCGAGCAGCTGGCCGTCGAGATCGTAGGTCCAGCGATGCAGCGGGCAGACGATGTTCTGCGTCTGCCCGCGGCCGTTCAGCATGATCGCCTGGCGATGGCGGCACACGTTCGAGAGCAGTTCGATCTGCGAAGTCTGGTTGCGCACCAGCACGCGGCCCTCGTTTTCGGAAGGCAGCGCAAAATAGTCCCCCGCTTCGCGCACCATCAATTCGTGCCCGACATAGCGAGGTCCCTTCTTGAAAAGTGTTTCGATTTCGCGCGCGAGGAGCGCCTCATCGAAATAAGCGGTGACTGGAAGCTGGCTGTGTGCCGACTTCAGTTGCAATGCGTCGCTCAGATTGGACATTCCCACTCCCGGTGAAAGCGTGAAAGCAGTGAACAACCCAACCATCGAAAATTCGATTTAGGGGAACCGGCGATTATACCCGGATCAACTTTCTTGGGGTGGGATAAGTGACTGATTTGTGTCAAATTTTTCCCGGAATTTGGACGGGTTTCGTGCGATTTGCACACGAAGCGCGCTGCGCTCGAGCCCCTTGAAGCCAAGTCGGCAGGTCGGAAAATTCTCTTTTGCCGTAGAATGTCCGACTTGTTTTGACTTTTGACACCCCGTCCATGGCGAAAACCGCAACCCCAGGCGCGTCCGCGTCCGACCCCGGTTCCGGGCCGCTGCCGGAAAATTACGAGGCGGCGCTCGCGGAACTGGAGGCGCTCATCGCCCGAATGGAGGGCGGGACGCTGAGCCTCGAGGATTCGCTTGCGGCGTATCGCCGCGGCGCGGCGCTCGTTGCATTTTGCCAACAACAATTGGAAAAAGCGGAGCAGCAGGTGCGTGTGCTCGACGGCGCCACGCTCAAGCCGCTTTCCGCCGGAACGGCCGCCGCGGACGGCGGAGACGACGATCTATGACATTCGACCAATGGATGCGCTCGGTGCTCGAGCGTGTCGAGACGGCCCTCGGCCATTATTTGCCGGCCGAAACTGTAGCGCCCGCACAACTGCACGAAGCGATGCGCTATGCGGCGCTCGGGGGGGGGAAACGGGTGCGTCCGCTGCTGTGCCATGCGGCGGGCGAGCTCACTGGCGCGTCGGAAGCGGCGCTGAACGCTGCAGCGGCGGCGCTCGAAATGATTCACGTGTATTCGCTCGTGCATGATGATATGCCGTGCATGGACGACGACGCGCTGCGTCGCGGCAAGCCGACCGTCCATGTCGAGTATGACGAGCCCACCGCGCTTCTCGTCGGCGACGCGCTGCAGTCGCAGGCCTTCGTCGCGCTGACGGACGCCGCCGCGCTGCCGCTCGACCGGCAGGCCGCGCTCGTGCGCGAGCTCGCGCTCGCGAGCGGCTCGATCGGCATGGCGGGCGGTCAGGCGATTGATCTCGCGAGCGTCGGTCATGCGCTTTCGCGCGACGCGCTCGAGACGATGCACCGGATGAAGACGGGCGCGCTCCTGCGTGCGTCGGTGCGGATGGGCGCGCTCGCGGGCGAGACGCCGTCCGAAGACGCGATGCGCGCGCTCGACGCATACGCGGCCGCTGTCGGCCTCGCGTTCCAGGTGGTGGACGACATTCTCGACGTCACCACCGATTCCGCGACGCTCGGCAAGACGGCCGGCAAGGACGCGGCGAACGACAAGCCGACCTACGTGTCGATCATCGGCCTCGACGCGTCGCGCGCGCTTGCCGCGCAACTGCGCACCGACGCGTACGCCGCGCTCGAACCGTTCGGCGCGCGCGCACGGCGCCTGGCTGAACTGGCGGACCTGGTGGTGAACCGGGTCAGCTGACGCGAAAGCCCGCCGCCGCGCCCATGCTACGGGTGGTGCGTGTAAGAAGTGCGGGCGCGTTTGTTTTCCTACAATGGAACGACGATGTACGACTTGCTGAAAACCATCGACGACCCGGCGGATCTGCGCCGTCTCGATCGTCGCCAACTGCAGCCGCTCGCCGACGAGCTGCGCGCGTTCGTCCTCGACAGCGTGTCGAAGACGGGCGGCCACCTGTCGTCCAATCTCGGCACGGTCGAGCTGACGATTGCGCTGCACTACGTGTTCGACACGCCGGACGACCGGATCGTGTGGGACGTCGGTCACCAGACCTATCCGCACAAGATCCTGACGGGCCGCCGCGACGCGATGAAGTCGCTGCGCCAGCAGGACGGCATCTCCGGCTTCCCGCGCCGTTCGGAGTCCGAATACGACACGTTCGGCACCGCGCATTCGAGCACGTCGATTTCGGCCGCGCTCGGGATGGCGATCGGCAGCAAGCTGCAGGGCGACGACCGCTTCTCGATCGCGGTGATCGGCGATGGCGCGATGACGGCCGGCATGGCGTTCGAAGCGATGAACAACGCGGGCGTGTCCGAGGATGCGAAGCTCCTCGTGATCCTGAACGACAACGACATGTCGATCTCGCCGCCCGTCGGCGCGCTGAATCGCCATCTCGCCCGCCTGATGTCGGGCCGTTTCTACGCGGCCGCGCGCGCGGGCGTCGAGCGCGTGCTGAGCGTCGCGCCGCCCATGCTCGAGCTCGCGCGCAAGCTCGAGGAGCATGCGAAGGGCATGGTCGTGCCCGCGACGCTGTTCGAGGAATTCGGCTTCAATTACATCGGGCCGATCGACGGCCACGATCTCGATTCGCTGATCCCGACGCTGCAGAACATCAAAGAGCTGCGCGGGCCGCAGTTCCTGCACGTCGTGACGAAGAAGGGCCAGGGCTACAAGCTCGCCGAGGCCGACCCGGTGCTCTACCACGGCCCCGGCAAGTTCAACCCGGCTGAAGGCATCAAGCCGTCCACGACGCCCGCGAAGAAGACCTACACGCAGGTGTTCGGCGAGTGGCTGTGCGATGCGGCCGAGCTCGATTCGCGCGTGGTCGGCATCACGCCGGCGATGCGCGAAGGCTCCGGCATGGTCGAGTTCGAGAAGCGCTTCCCGGAGCGCTACTACGACGTCGGCATTGCCGAGCAGCACGCGGTGACGTTCGCGGGCGGCCTCGCGACGGAGGGGCTCAAGCCCGTCGTCGCGATCTACTCGACGTTCCTGCAGCGCGCTTATGATCAGCTGATTCACGACGTCGCGCTGCAGAACCTGCCCGTCGTGTTCGCGATCGACCGCGCGGGCCTCGTCGGCGCGGACGGCGCGACGCACGCGGGTGCGTACGACCTCGCGTTCCTGCGCTGCATCCCGAACATGACGGTGATGGCCGCGTCGGACGAGAACGAGTGCCGACAGATGCTGCATACCGCGCTGCAGCAGCCGAACCCGACCGCGGTCCGTTATCCGCGCGGCGCGGGCACGGGCGTTGCGACCGTCAAGGCGTTCACCGAGATCCCGCTCGGCAAGGGCGAGGTGCGTCGCCGCACGTCGCAGCCGGAGGGCAAGCGCGTCGCGATTCTCGCATTCGGCACGATGGTCGCACCGTCGCTCGCGGCGGCCGAAGTGCTCGATGCGACCGTCGCGAACATGCGCTTCGTGAAGCCGATCGACGCCGAGCTCGTGCAGGAGCTCGCGCAAACGCACGATTACTTCGTCACCGTCGAGGAAGGCTGCGTGATGGGCGGCGCGGGCTCCGCATGCGTCGAGGCGATGATGGAGGGCGGCGTGATCCGTCCGGTGCTGCAGCTCGGCTTGCCAGACCGTTTCATCGATCACGGCGATCCGGCGAAGCTGCTGTCGATGTGCGGTCTCGACGGCGACGGTATCGCGAAGTCGATTCGCGAGCGCTTCCTGAGCCACGCGACGAGCGTCGCAAGCCCGGCGAAGCGCGTCGCGTAAGCCGTCGCGCGGTGGCTTTCCCCCGAATGCATGGGCCTGCGGGCCCATGTCGCATTTCCGGCAGGTCATGCGGCATATGGCGATGTCGTGCCGCGTGACCCTATAAGGATCGAACAAGATGAACCTGATGAATCCCGAATTCGTGATGCCCGATGTGCAGAGCACGGTCGACACCCGACAGATGCCGATCCAGCGCGTCGGCGTGCGGGCCGTCCGACATCCGCTGACCGTGCGCACCGCCGAAGGCGAGACGCAGGCCACGGTCGGCACCTGGAATCTCGACGTGCATCTGCCGGCCGATCAGAAGGGCACGCACATGTCGCGCTTCGTCGCGCTGCTCGAGGAAACCGACGCGCCGCTGACGGCCGACGCGTTCCGCGCGATGCTGGCGACGATGCTCGAGAAGCTCGAAGCGCAGGCGGGACGCATCGAGGTATCGTTTCCGTACTTCGTGAACAAGACGGCGCCCGTGTCGGGCGTGCGCAGCCTCCTCGACTACCAAGTGACGCTGACGGGCGACGTGTGCGACGGCGTTACGCGCGTGTTCGCGAAAGTGCTCGTGCCGGTGACGAGCCTCTGCCCGTGCTCGAAGAAGATCTCGCAGTACGGCGCGCACAACCAGCGCTCGCACGTGACGATCGACGCGGAGCTCGCGGCCGACGTGCCGGTCGAGGATCTGATCCGGATTGCCGAGGAAGAGGCGTCGTGCGAGCTGTGGGGGCTGCTCAAGCGCCCTGACGAGAAGTTCGTCACCGAACGCGCATACGAGAATCCGAAGTTCGTCGAGGACCTGGTGCGCGACGTCGCGCGACGGCTCGATGCGGACGAGCGGATCGTCGCGTACGTGCTCGAGGCGGAGAATTTCGAGTCGATCCACAATCACAGCGCGTATGCACTGATCGAGCGCGACAGGCGGCGAGCCGCGTAGGCGTCGCGCGGCGGTTGTAGCCGTATGCGGAAAGGGGCCGTTCGACGTGAACAGCCCCTTTCGTTTTGGGTGACGGCAATCGAATGACTGCGGTTCGGGAGCGGTTGTCGCGTGGTGATGGCTGGTGCGGGGCATCGATCGTAGTCGGCGCGTGTGCCGAGCGGGCGGGTGCGCGGCGTTGGCGATATTCGCCGACATTTGCAGGCGGCCGGTACAACCCGCCGGTTGCCTGCGCCTCATCGTCGATGGAAAGCCGACCGCGACGCGGTATGGCAGCGGTGCTGCGCGGCCATCTCGCCGCGGCGATGTTTCTTCGGGTGCGTCTTCGACAGGCGCGCTGCGCTTCAGCGCGCAAGCGACGCCAGATCCCAGCGCGGCCTCACGGTGAACGCGTAGTCGCGGCTCGCCTGCGACGGCCAGCGCGCAAGCCGCAGTGCACCCGCGAGCGCGATCATCGCGCCGTTGTCGGTGCAGAGCGCGAGGTCGGGGTAATGGACGTCGAAGCCGCGCTTCGCGGCCGCGGCCGACAGCGCCTCGCGCAGCTGGCGGTTCGCGCCGACGCCGCCCGCGACGACGAGCCGCTTGAGCCGCGTCTTCTTCAGCGCGGCGAGCGATTTTGCGACGAGTACGTCGACGGCCGCGTCGACGAAGCCGCGCGCAAGGTCGGCCTTCGCGCGCTCGAACCCGGCGCCGCTCGCGTGCGCTGCTTCGAGCTTCTTCATCTGCGTGAGCACCGCGGTCTTCAGCCCGCTGAAGCTGAAATCGAGATCGCCCGAATGGAGCATCGGCCGCGGCAGCGCGACCGCGCCCGGCGTGCCGGTTTCGGCGAGCTTCGACACTTCCGGTCCACCCGGGTAGCCCAGACCGAGCAGCTTCGCGGTCTTGTCGAACGCTTCGCCCGCGGCGTCGTCGAGCGTTTCGCCGAGCGTCTCGTAGACGCCGACGTCGGTGACGCGCATCAGTTGCGTATGGCCGCCCGACACGAGCAGCGCGACGAACGGGAACGGCGGCGGCTCGGCGACGAGGAGCGGCGACAGCAGGTGCCCTTCGAGATGATGGATGCCGATCGTCGGCTTGTCCCACGCGAACGCGAGCGCGTTCGCGATGCTCGCGCCGACGAGCAGCGCGCCCGCGAGGCCCGGGCCCTGCGTGAACGCGATCGCATCGATGTCCTCGCGGCGCGCGCCGCTCGCGGCGAGCACCTCCTCGAGCAGCGGCAGCGCGCGGCGAATGTGGTCGCGCGACGCGAGCTCGGGGACGACGCCGCCGTATTCGCGATGCATCGCGATCTGCGAGTGGAGCGCGTGCGCGAGGAGGCCGCGCTCGGTGTCATAGAGCGCGAGGCCGGTTTCGTCGCAGGAGCTTTCGATGCCGAGAACGAGCATGATGGTGTGCGGCGGCCGCGTCGAGACGCGCGCGGCCGGAAATCAACGTAACAAAAAAGTATAACAGCGCGGTCGCTTTGTCCGTCGTCGCGCGGGCGAAGTGCCGCGCGACGCAGGTACAATCCGCGCCATGGAAAATTTCGACATCGCAGTGATCGGCGCGGGCGCGGCCGGCATGATGACGGCCGCGGTGGCCGGTCAGCTCGGCCGGCGCGTCGTGCTGCTCGATCACTCGCCGCGGCTCGCGGAGAAGATTCGCATCTCGGGCGGCGGGCGTTGCAACTTCACGAATCTGTACGCGGGGCCGGACAACTACCTGTCGTCGAATCCGCATTTCTGCCGCTCGGCGCTCGCGCGCTACACGCCGCGCGATTTCCTCGGGCTCCTGAAGAACTACCGGATCACGTGGCACGAAAAGCACAAGGGGCAGCTCTTCTGCGACCATTCGAGCGACGCAATTATCGACGTATTGAAGGGCGAATGTGACGCGGGCGGCGTCGCGTGGCGGCGGCCTGTGTCGGTCGACACGGTGCGGCACGTGCACGCGGATGGCTTCGCGCTCGACACGAGCGCGGGCGCGATCGGCGTGCGGGCGCTCGTCGTCGCGACGGGCGGGCTGTCGATCCCGAAGATCGGCGCGACCGATTTTGCCTACCGGATCGCGAAACAGTTCGGCCACAAGCTCGTCGACACGCGGCCGGCGCTCGTGCCGCTGACCTTCGCCGTCGATGCGTGGGCGCCGTTCGCGGCGCTGTCGGGCGTGTCGCTCGAGGCGCGGGTGTCGACCGGCGCGAAAAAGGTCGGCGGTGAGTTCGTCGAAGACATCCTGCTCACCCATCGAGGACTGTCCGGGCCCGGGATCCTGCAGATTTCGAGCTACTGGCGCTCGGGCGAGCCGATCCATGTCGATCTCGTGCCGCAGCTGGACGCGGCGGACGAATTGGTCCGCGCGAAGGCGGGCTCGCGACGTCAGATCGGGGCGCTGCTCGCCGAATGGGTGCCGGCGCGGCTCGCGCATGCGTGGCTCGAGGCCGAGCGGGTGCGCGTGGACGCGCGCCTCGCCGACCTGCCGGACAAGACGCTGCGCCGGATCGGCGAAACGCTGTCGCGTTGGACGCTCACGCCGAACGGCACTGAGGGCTACCGGAAGGCCGAGGTGACGAAGGGTGGGATCGACACGCGCGAGCTGTCGTCGGCGACGATGATGAGCGAGCGCGTGCCTGGCCTCTTCTTCGTCGGCGAGGCGGTCGACGTGACGGGCTGGCTCGGCGGCTATAATTTCCAGTGGGCGTGGGCTTCGGGCGTCGCGGCCGGGCGCGCGGCCGCCGACTGCACGCACCGCTTGACGGGTTAGTGCGTTTGTGCAAGGCGTCTGCTATACTCCAAAACCTTTCTCCGCGATACCTTTACTTTTTTTACGTGACGGGTCATGACGATCATCCGCGTTAAGGAAAACGAGCCTTTCGAAGTTGCGATGCGCCGCTTCAAGCGCACGATCGAAAAGAACGGTCTGCTGACTGAGCTGCGCGCGCGCGAGTTCTATGAGAAGCCGACTGCGGAGCGCAAGCGTAAGAAGGCCGCTGCGGTGAAGCGCCACTATAAGCGCATCCGCAGCCAGATGCTGCCGAAGAAGCTCTACTGAGTATTGCCCGCGCCGCGTGGTTCGCTAGGCGGCGCACCGATGGGATTCGCCGAGCGCAGCCCGTCGATGCCGAATTCGAGCAAACCCGCTTGAGAAACCGTCTCAAGCGGGTTTTTGTGTTGACGCCGCTGGGCGGTGTCGCATGGAATTTTCATACCGGATATACGATGAGTCTGAGAGACCAGATCAGTGAAGACATGAAGGCCGCGATGCGCGCGAAGGAAAGCGAGCGGCTGGCGACGATCCGCCTGCTGCTGGCTGCGATCAAGCAGCGCGAGGTCGACGAGCGCGTGACGCTCGACGATGCGGGCGTCATTGCGGTCGTCGACAAGATGATCAAGCAGCGCAAGGATTCGATCAGCCAGTTCGAAGCCGCGGGCCGCACCGACCTCGTCGAGAAGGAGCAGGCGGAAGTCGCGGTCCTGACCGCGTACATGCCCGCGCAGTTGTCGGAAGCAGAGGTGGCGGCCGAAGTGCGGTCGGCCGTCGCGCAGACGGGCGCAGCGGGCCCGCAGGACATGGGCAAGGTGATGGGCGTGCTGAAGGGCAAGCTCGCCGGCAAGGCCGACATGACAGCCGTGTCCGCGCTCGTCAAGGCGGCGCTCTCGAAGTAACCCCGGCCGGCGCGACGCGCGCCCGCCCGTCAAGCGGCCCGGCGGCCGCGGCGGCGCGCGTCGGCCGGCACGTCTTCCGATCGATCCAACGGTGATTCCGCATTCGTTCCTGCAGGATTTGCTGAACCGCGTCGACATCGTCGACGTGGTCGGCCGGTACGTGCAGCTCAAGAAGGGCGGCGCCAATTTCATGGGGCTGTGCCCGTTCCACAACGAGAAGAGCCCTTCGTTCACGGTCAGTCCGACGAAGCAGTTCTACCATTGCTTCGGTTGCGGCGCGCATGGCACCGCGATCGGCTTTCTGATGGAGCACGCGGGGCTCACGTTTCCCGAGGCGGTGCAGGAGCTCGCGCAATCGGTTGGGCTCACGGTGCCGCACGAGCCGTCGCCGATGCGCGGCGGTGGCGGTGGAGGCCCGGGCGACGGCTATGTGCCGCCCGCCGCGTCGAAAGCGGTCACGACCGCGCTGTCGGATGTGATGCACGCCGCTTGCGACTATTACCGTAAGCAGTTGCGCGGTGCGCCGAACGCGATCCAGTATTTGAAGCGGCGTGGACTGACGGGCGAGATCGCACTGCGTTTCGGGCTCGGCTACGCGCCGGACGGCTGGCAGAACCTCGAGGCGGCGTTCGACGACTACCGCCACGATTCGCTCGTCGATGCGGGCCTTGTGATCGTCAGCGAGAAGACCGATGGGAACGGCGCGGCGCGCCGCTATGACCGGTTTCGCGAGCGGATCATGTTCCCGATCCGCAACGTGAAGGGGCAGGTGATCGGCTTTGGCGGCCGGGTGCTGGGCGGCGGCGAGCCCAAGTATTTGAATTCGCCCGAGACACCCTTATTCAACAAAGGCAGCGAACTATACGGGTTGTTCGAGGCCCGGCTCGCGATCCGCGACCACAAATACGCGCTCGTCGTCGAAGGGTATATGGACGTCGTCGCGCTCGCGCAGCTCGGCTTTCCGAACGCGGTGGCGACGCTCGGCACCGCGTGCACGCCGATTCACGTGCAGAAGCTGTTGCGGCAGACGGACACGGTCGTCTTCAGCTTCGACGGCGACTCTGCCGGCCGGCGCGCCGCGCGGCGCGCGCTCGAGGCGTGCCTGCCGCACGCGGCGGACAACCGGACGATCCGCTTCCTGTTCCTCCCGCCGGAGCACGATCCGGACAGCTACGTGCGGGAATTCGGGACGGATGCGTTCTCGGAGCAGGTGAAGCGGGCGATGCCGCTGTCGCAGTTCCTGCTGAACGAGGCGATGGCGGGCAAGGAGCTCGACCAGCCGGAGGGGCGCGCGAAGGCGCTGTTCGACGCGAAGCCGATGCTGCAGGCGCTGCCGGCGAACGCGTTGCGTGCGCAGATCATGCACATGTTCGCCGACCGGCTGCAGATTCCGTTCGACGAAGTCGCGGCGCTCGTCGAAGTGGACGCACGGATCGCCGCGCCGGCCCGTCAGGCGCCCGCGCGCAGCGAGCGGCGGCGCGTGACGGACAGCGAGAAGCGCGCGCTGCGCAATCTGGTGATGCATCCGCGGATCGCGGCGACGCTCGACGACGAGAGCCTCGCGACGCTGCGGGCGCTGCCGAGAAACGGGGAACTGTTCGACGAGGTGGTCGGCCATGCGCGCGCGCTCGGCGATGGGGCGGAGTTCCGGCTTTTGTCGGATGTGCTACGCAATTCGGCTAACGCGCCCACCTACGACGAAATTTTCCGGGAAATTCTGGTCTATGATGAAAATGTCCGCGACTTGATGCAGCAGAATCCGGAAAGCGACGTGGCGCAGGAGGGTCTGCGCGAGCAGGAACGGATCGCAGGCGAGGAGCTTCAGGCAGCGGTGCTCAAGATGCGCTACGACGCATGCTGTGACAGGCTCAACAGCCTTTCGAAGCGGCCGGCGCCCTCTTCCGAGGAATTGGCGGAAATCAAGGACTTGCATCAGAACCTGGCAGACATGAAGCGAAGGCTGGGGCTGTGAACCGGCCGGGGAAGGGTCTGTCTCAACGTGCTATAATATAAGGTTTTCAGCGGTTTGTTTTCTTAGCAGAGGCGAGAATCGCAATGGCAAAGACTATCGGCGGAAAAAAAGCGGCGGGCAAGGCGACGGAATCGACCGTGAAGGTCGCGACGGCCAAATCCGCAGCTTCCGCAAAGACGTCTTCGGCCCGCGCGGCGCACCCTGTGAGGAAGAGGGCCGCGGCCGGCACCGCCAAGGCTGCGCCGGCGCCGACGGCCAGCGCATCACGGGTCGTCGTGAGGTCCGAAGCGAAGACGGCCAAGCCGGCTTTGAAGCGGGCGAGTGCGAAAAGCGCAAGGGGAGCGGCTGCCGCGCCGGACGAAACGGCAGCTACTCGAGCATCCACGGTTCAACCGGCTGTAGTCCAGCAGCCGCGAGTCGATTTAGCCGGTACGGCGAACTCCATGACGAAAAAGCTGAACGAAGTATCCGTCGATGACGACGCAAACCAGAGCGACGAACAGCCTACCGCTGCGTCGGGCAAAGGCGAAAAAGCCAAGGCGCGAGATCGCCGCGCCAAGGAAAAGGCGCTGCTGAAGGAAGCGTTCGCGACGAGCACGCCCGGCACGGCCGAGGAGCTCGAAGAGCGTCGTACGAAGCTGCGCGCGCTGATCAAGCTCGGCAAGGAGCGCGGCTTCCTCACGTATGCCGAAATCAACGACCATCTGCCGGACAACTTCACGGAAACGGAAGCGCTCGAAGGCATCATCGGCACGTTCAACGACATGGGCGTCGCGGTGTACGAGCAGGCACCCGACGCCGAGACGCTGCTGTTGAACGACAACGCGCCCGCCGCGTCGTCCGACGACGAGGTCGAAGAGGAAGCGGAAGTCGCGCTGTCGACCGTCGATTCCGAATTCGGCCGCACGACCGATCCGGTGCGGATGTACATGCGCGAGATGGGCACGGTCGAACTGCTCACGCGTGAAGGCGAAATTGAGATCGCGAAGCGGATCGAAGACGGCCTGCGCCACATGGTGATGGCGATTTCCGCGTGCCCGACCACGATCGCCGACATCCTCGCGATGGCCGAGCGCGTCGCGAACGAGGAGAGCCGCGTTGACGAGCTCGTCGACGGCCTGATCGATCCGAACGCCGCGGACGCCGACGGCTTCTCCGAAAAGGACGCCGAGGAAATCGAGAACGAGGACGAGGAAGCCGAAGAGGACGAAGAAGAGGAACAGGAAGACGACGACGGCGCCGCGCAGGCGACTGCCAACGCGGCCCAGCTCGAAGCGCTGAAGCGCGCGTCGCTCGAGAAGTTCGCGCTGATCAGCGAATGGTTCGACAAGATGCGTCGCGCGTTCGAGAAGGAAGGCTACAAGTCGAAGTCGTACCTGAAGGCGCAGGAGACGATCCAGAACGAGCTGATGTCGATTCGCTTCACCGCGCGTACCGTCGAGCGTCTGTGCGACACGCTGCGTGCGCAGGTCGACGAAGTGCGTCAGGTCGAGCGTCAGATCCTGCATATCGTCGTCGACAAGTGCGGCATGCCGCGCTCGGAGTTCATCGCGCGCTTCCCGAGTAACGAGACCGATCTCGACTGGGCCGAGAAGATCACGGCCGAAGGCCATTCGTACAGCGCGATCCTGTCGCGCAACATCCCGGCGATCCGCGAACAGCAGCAACGTCTGCTCGACCTGCAGGCACGCGTCGTGCTGCCGCTCAAGGACCTGAAGGAAACCAACCGCCAGATGGCGGCGGGCGAACTGAAGGCGCGTCAGGCGAAGCGCGAGATGACCGAGGCGAACCTGCGTCTCGTGATTTCGATTGCGAAGAAGTACACGAACCGCGGCCTGCAGTTCCTCGACCTGATCCAGGAAGGCAACATCGGCCTGATGAAAGCGGTGGACAAGTTCGAATACCGCCGCGGCTACAAGTTTTCGACGTACGCCACGTGGTGGATCCGACAGGCCATCACGCGTTCGATCGCGGACCAGGCGCGTACGATCCGGATTCCGGTTCACATGATCGAGACGATCAACAAGATGAACCGCATCTCGCGGCAGATCCTGCAGGAAACCGGCCTCGAGCCGGATCCGGCAACGCTCGCCGAGAAGATGGAGATGCCGGAAGACAAGATCCGCAAGATCATGAAGATCGCGAAGGAGCCGATCTCGATGGAAACGCCGATCGGCGACGACGACGATTCGCATCTCGGCGACTTCATCGAGGACACCAACACGGTCGCGCCGGCCGATGCCGCGCTGCATGCGAGCATGCGCGATGTCGTGAAGGACGTGCTCGATTCGCTGACGCCGCGCGAGGCGAAGGTGCTGCGGATGCGCTTCGGCATCGAGATGAGCACCGATCACACGCTCGAGGAAGTCGGCAAGCAGTTCGACGTCACGCGTGAGCGGATCCGTCAGATCGAGGCGAAGGCGCTGCGCAAGCTGCGTCATCCGAGCCGTTCTGACAAGCTCAAGTCGTTTCTCGAAGGGAACTGATCGTCCGTCTCCGATCGATCGCCGCCGGGGGCAGAAATCCGGCGGCGATTTCCTTACTTAGTTGTTACAATGCCGACCCGGCCAGCATTACCGGGTCTTTTTTTGCGTCGCGTTCGTTTTTAGGGCCTGTAGCTCAGGGGTTAGAGCAGTCGACTCATAATCGATTGGTCGTGGGTTCGAAACCCACCGGGCCCACCAAGATTCTTATTTCTACTTCAGCGGCTGAGTTCAATCTGCGTCTCTTCCGGGGCAATGCCGGGGGAAGAAAACGACGATTCGAGGCGCGCGATCTCCAGTGCGTTCTGCTGCCAAGCGGCTTCGTTTGGCTCTTGTCATAGGCAACGCTGCGCCAAAAATTCACCACCGCACGATAGCCCACGAGTGTCGATTTTTCGACGCGCTCGACGGTGATCCAGGTTAAAGTCATGCCGCGAGCGTAACGGCGCTGGAGGCGGCAATTGATTCAATGCGCATCCCGCTGCAGGAGGAACGCGTCGCCGTGCCGTGAGGCGACTGCATGGCTGGCCCGGGTATCATCGTGCCTGTGCGCCGCCCGTCTCGGCATAATCCGCTTTCGCCAGTCACCCGATGCCCCAGTCCGCAAAGCTCTCCGAGGTTCTCACTCTTGCCGAAGTCCAGTCGCTGGCTGAAACGAAGACGTTTGCGCGCGGCAAGGCCTATTTCCATGATGGCGCGGTCTCCCGTTTGGAGGCGCGCGACGAAGCTGTTCGTGCCAGCGTACGCGGCACGCATCGTTACCGGGTTGAACTTGCCGTCGACGACGATGGCGAACTCGCTTACGACTGCAACTGTCCGGTGGGCGACGACGGTGTTTTCTGCAAACACGCGGTCGCCGTTGCTCTCTCTTGGCTCGAAAATTCGGGCGAAGAGGTGTTCCATTCCGACGAGCCCGCCCTGGAGAAGCCGCGCAGGAAGCGAAAGACCTACGAGGAAGTGATTCGGGAATACGTAGCGACGCTGTCCAAGGACGCGCTTCAGGACTTGTTGCTCGAAGCCGTCACGCGCGACCCGACGCTGCGCGACAAACTGCTGTTCTCCGCGCGTGCGGCGGGGGCATCCGACTTGGCTGGGATGAAGGCTGCCGTGAGGCAGGCGACACGTATTTTCCGACCGCTGGACTGGCGGGAAGCGGGTGCATACGGTGATGGCCTGATGTCGCTGGCCGATATGTTGCACCAGAGGCTTTCCGGGTCACACGCCGCGCAGGTGGTCGAACTGTCAGCACTGGCGATTGCCGGCGCGGAAAAGAGTCTCGAGCAGATTGACGATTCGGGCGGGGAGGTGATGCCGGCGATTTTTGAGCTTGCAGCCGTCCACCTCGATGCATGTAAACTGACTCGACCGGATCCCGTAAAGCTTGCGGAGCGGCTTTTCCGTTTGCAGACGGAAGGCATGTGGGACACTTTCTACAACGTCTTGCCGGCGTATGCGGAGCCGCTGGACGATAGCGGCTTGCGCCGCTATCGTCAACTCGTCAGCGAGGCCTGGGAAGCGCTGCCCGCGCTCGCTCCCAGCAACGAATTTCGGCGGTCATTCGACTCGCGGCGCATGAAGTTAGACCATGCGATGGAGGCGCTGGCCGAGCTTGACGGGGACGTCGATGCGCTCATTCGCATCCGTTCGAAGGATCTGTCGAGTTCGTACCGCTTCTTGCAGGTGGCGGAGCTTTGCGCAAATCACGGTCGCCTGGACGAAGGACTCGCGTGGGCGGAGCGTGGTCTCAAGGAGTCGGGCAGGAATGTTGATTCGCGCCTGCTCGACTTCTGCGTTGATGCGTATCTGCGTCGCAGCGAATTCGAACAGGCCGATGCGTTCGCATGGCGACGTTTCGAGATGCACCCGACGGCCGATGCATTCCCCGCATTGATGAAGGTCGCTACGGCTACCGGTAAGCATGACGAAATCCGGGGGCGTGCGCTCAGGCGCCTCTGGGCGCTGGTCAGGGAGGAGGAGTCGGTCGCAAAATCGAAGCGCACCGTCTGGCATCGGTCAACGCGAACCGAACTGGTCAGAATTTTTCTTGCCGGGAAAGAGAACGACGTTGCATGGGAGACGTTTAACGGCGGTCCGGTTGCAACACAACTGTGGCCGGAAATGGCGGCTGTCCGTGGCAAGACCCATCCGCACGATGCCATCGCCCTCTATCATCGCCTGCTGCCGGTTGCTGCGGAAAGCGGTACACGCAACGCCCGATATGATGAAGCGTTCGACATCGTGCGCGCCATCAGCCGCTTGCGGGCAAAGCTCGGTGAGCGCGCGGAGTTCAACAGCGAACTGGAGGAGATTCGGGCGACATATCGCGCGAAGCGCAACTTCATCAAACTGCTCGCCACACTGTCCTGAAGTCGCCCTCAGGCCGTGTCGGGCAGATATCTGCCCGGAGCCAAGGCACTGGTCGTGCGCTTTTGCATCTCCGAGCCGTTGGCCGGCAGCGTATGCTCCCACAGTGCAATGTGCTCATTGAGAAGGCCCGCCAGCCAGCGAAAATATTTCTCGCTGATGAAGCGCTGGCGGCAGCGATTCGAAAAATCGTCCATCTCTCGGGCCTTGCGTTCGAACTCCCAGAGCGCGGGTTGCGGACGGTACGCTCCGTTCTTACCACTGCTCGAAATGGGCATTCAGGTTTCCATCCATCTCCCGTCTCGGTATAAACCAGAGTACACGAAAGAGTTGTCTATACAATTTTGGGTGGTTAGGGTGAGCGCTCCGAACCTCAGACTTTTCCCGGACCCGCCGCCATGCCGAACGCCACCGACGTCCAACGCCGCCCGTTGCGCGAGCGCCGCACCATCGATTACATCCCCGGCCACGAACGCCACGGCAGGCTGTCGAGCCAGTTCACGCTGTGGCTCGGCGCGAACCTGCAGGTGACGGCGATCGTCACCGGCGCGCTCGCGGTCGTGCTGGGCGGCGATGTGTTCTGGTCGCTCGTCGGGCTCGCGCTCGGCCAACTGCTGGGCGGCGCGGTGATGGCGCTGCACGGCGCGCAGGGGCCGCAACTTGGCCTGCCGCAGATGATATCGAGCCGCGTGCAGTTCGGCGTCTACGGCGCGGTGATTCCGCTCGTGCTCGTCTGCCTGATGTACGTCGGCTTCTCCGCGAGCGGCACCGTGCTCGCCGGGCAGGCGCTCGCGCAGCTGTTCGGCGTCGCCGACACGGTCGGCATCTTCGCGTTCATCGCGGTCGTCGTCGTGCTCGCGGTGTTCGGCTACCGGACGATCCACGCGCTCGGCCGCGCGTCGAGCGTCGTCGGCGTGATCGCGTTCGTCTATATGTTCGCGCGGCTCCTGTCCGGGCACGATATCGGCGCGCTGCTCGCGATCCGGCATTTCTCGCTGTCGAGCTTCCTGCTCGCGATGTCGCTGTCCGCGTCGTGGCAGATCGCGTACGGGCCGTACGTCGCCGACTACTCGCGCTATCTGCCGCGCGCGACGTCCGCGCGCCGCACGTTCTGGGCGATCGGTCTCGGCTCGGTGCTCGGCGCGCAGGCGTCGATGGCGTTCGGCTTGTTCGCGGCGGCGCTTGCGGGCAAGCAGTTCGCCGGTCACGAAGTGCAGTTCATCGTGAGCCTCGGCGCGGGCGGTGCGACGGCCGCGCTGCTCTATTTCGCGATCGCGTTCGGCAAGCTGACGATCACGACGCTCAACGCGTACGGCAGCGTGATGTCGGTTGCGACGATCGTCACCGGTTTCTCGGGCCGCACGCAGATCTCGCAGCGCGCGCGGATGGCGTACGTGCTCGCGATGGTCGCTGCGGTCGCGTGGCTCGCGCTCGTCGGCCGCCACGCGTTCCTGAAGGATTTCTCTGCGTTCATCCTGTTCCTGCTCGCGTTCTTCACGCCGTGGAGCGCGATCAATCTGGTCGACTTCTATTGCGTGACGAAGGAGCGCTACGACGTGCCCGCGCTCTACGATCCCGACGGCCGCTACGGACGCTGGAACGTCGCGGGCGTGTCGATCTACGCGGTCGGCGTGCTCGTGCAGATGCCGTTCATCGCGACCGAGTTCTACACCGGGCCGCTCGTCGCGAAGCTCGGCGGCACCGACATCTCGTGGATCATCGGCCTCGTCGTGCCCGGCGTTCTGTATCATGTGACGGCACGCAGGCGAGCCGCGCACATCCCCGAGCGGCTGGTCCTGCCGGACGAGCCCTCATTGTCATGACTGATTCCGCCGTTTCGTCGCAGGCGCTTCCGCCTTCCGATGCCGTTCCGTCGGCCGATCCGCACGCGTTCGACGCGCTGCACGCGTTCGTCGAGCGCCATCCGCGTCTGTTCGTGCTGACGGGCGCGGGCATCAGCACCGATTCCGGCATTCCCGGCTATCGCGACCGCAACGGCGCATGGATGCGCTCGCAGCCGATCCAATTGCGAGAATTTCTCGATTCCGATCACGCGCGCCGCCGCTACTGGGCGCGCAGCATGCTCGGCTGGCCGGTGGTCGGGCGCGCACGGCCGAACGCGTCGCATCACGCGCTCGCACGGCTCGGCGCGGCGGGGCGTGTCGCGCGGCTCGTCACGCAGAACGTCGATGGGCTGCATCAGCGTGCAGGCAGCACCGACGTCATCGAGCTGCACGGCGGCATCGACGGCGTCACCTGTCTCGATTGCGGCGCGCATCATGCGCGCGTGGCGATCCAGCAAATCCTCGAAGCGGACAACCCCGCGCTGTTCGACGCGCAGGCGGAGCCCGCCGCCGACGGCGATGCGCATCTCGAATGGCGCGCGCTCGACACGTTTCGCGTGCCCGCGTGCCCCGCGTGCGGCGGCCTGCTGAAGCCCGCTGTCGTGTTCTTCGGTGAGAACGTGCCGCACGAGCGCGTCGCGGCGGCCGCGCGTTCGCTCGACGAGGCCGACGCGATGCTCGTCGTCGGCTCGTCGCTGATGGTGTATTCGGGCTATCGGTTCTGCGTGTGGGCGAACGACCAGCGCAAGCCGATCGTCGCGATCAATCTCGGGCACACGCGCGCCGATCCGCTGCTGGCGCTGAAGGTCGAAGCGTCGTGCGGACAAACGCTCGACGCGCTCGCCGCGCATCTCGGGCTCGCGGCGAGCGGCGCGCATGATGCGCGCGGAAGGCTTCACGTTTGACGCACCCATACCGACTCGTTTCGTCATGCAGATCGATTCTTCTTCGCGCCAATGGGCGCCTGCCACCGAACGCAATCGCGAGCCGATTCTCGACGTGCTGAAGCGCGTACTGCCGGTGCGCGGCACCGTGCTCGAGATCGCGAGCGGCACCGGCCAGCATGCGATTCACTTCGCGGCCGCGCTGCCCGACCTCGTCTGGCAGCCGACCGATACGGAGGCGGCGGCGCGCGCGTCGATCGCCGCGTGGGCGGCCGATGCCGCGCTGCCGAACCTGCGCGCGCCGCTCGCGCTGGATGTCTGCGTCGAGCCGTGGCCGCTTGCCGCCGCCGATGCGATCGTCTGCATCAACATGATCCACATCGCGCCGTGGGCGGCCGCGTGCGCGCTCTTCGACGGCGCGGCGCGCGTGCTGCCCGACGGCGGCGTGCTGTATCTGTACGGACCGTATCGCCGCGGCGGTGCGCACACGGCCGAGTCGAACGCGCAGTTCGACGCGCAGCTGCGCAGCCGCGATCCGGCGTGGGGCGTGCGGGACCTGGAGACGGTGGCCGAGCTCGGGCGCGCGGCGGACCTCGCGCTCGACGAGATCGTCGAGATGCCGGCGAACAATCTGAGCGTCGTGTTTCGGAAGCGCGCGTGAGCGCATGCGGGGCGAGCGTCGGGCGGGCGCGCTCGCGTGCGGGCCGATCGCGTGAGCGCAGAACGGATGCCGCCGCGCTCCCGCCGTTGCGCGCACGACGCAAATCGACCAAGCTCGCGTGCGCACGTCGAAAGTATTCCGAACTAACGCGGAAGCATCACCGAACCGGCGTTGCCTCGCCGCCGAATCCATGCGCCGAACCGGCGTTGAGCCAACGCCGAATCCGCATCCAGCCGCCACCGTGCGGCCGGACAACGTGGGCCGAATCGCTCCCGAACCCCTCCCATTCGCGGCGCACTCGCGCGGTTTCCCTTATCCTTGCGCCTATGCGCGCGACCCCGGTGGGTCGCGTCCTGTTTTTTCCGGAGAATTGAACAATGGGCAAACAAGCAATCGGTGTGGTCGGTCTCGCGGTGATGGGGCGCAATCTGGCCTTGAATATCGAAAGTCGTGGCTATGCGGTGTCGGTCTACAACCGCAGCCGCGAGAAGACCGATGAACTGATCGCCGAATTTCCCGATCGCAAGCTCGTGCCGACTCATACGCTCGAGGCGTTCGTCGCGTCGCTCGAGACGCCGCGCCGCATCCTCCTGATGGTGAAGGCGGGCGAAGCCACCGACGCGACGATCGCGGCGCTCAAGCCATTGCTCGACAAGGGCGATGTGCTGATCGACGGCGGCAACACGCACTTCACCGATACGATTCGCCGCAACCAGGAGCTCGCGCAGGCGGGGCTGCACTTCATCGGCACGGGCGTTTCGGGCGGCGAGGAGGGCGCGCTGCGCGGCCCGTCGATCATGCCGGGCGGCCAGCGCGACGCGTACGATCTCGTCGAGCCGATCCTCAAGCAGATCGCCGCGAAGGCGCCAGCCGACGGCGAGCCGTGCGTCGCCTACATGGGCCCGGACGGCGCGGGCCATTACGTGAAGATGGTCCACAACGGAATCGAGTATGGCGACATGCAGCTGATCGCCGAGAGCTACGCGGTGCTGAAGCAGGTCGCGGGCCTGACGAACGACGAACTCGGCGCGGTCTACGCCGAATGGAACCAGGGCGAGCTCGACAGCTACCTGATCGAGATCACCGCGAAGATCTTCGGCAAGAAGGACGAAGAAACCGGCAAGCACCTCGTCGACGTGATCCTCGACCGCGCCGCGCAGAAAGGCACGGGCAAGTGGACGAGCCAGAACGCGCTCGATCTCGGCGTGCCGCTGCCGCTCATCACCGAATCGGTGTTCGCGCGCGTGCTGTCGTCGCTGAAGGATCAGCGCGTCGCGGCGAGCAAGGTGCTGACCGGGCCGACGGCGGCGCCGCTCGAAGGCGATCGCGCCGCGTTCGTCGAGTCGGTGCGCCGCGCGCTGTACCTGTCGAAGGTGATCTCGTACGCGCAGGGCTTCGCGCAGCTCGACACGGCGTCGAAGGAATACGGCTGGCACCTCGATCTCGGCACGATCGCGAAGATTTTCCGTGCGGGCTGCATCATTCGCGCGCGCTTCCTGCAGAAGATCACCGATGCTTACGCGAAGAATGCGGCGCTCGCGAATCTGCTGCTCGATCCGTACTTCCAGGACATCGCCGCGAACTATCAGTCTGCGCTGCGCGATGTCGTGGTCGCCGCGGTGAAGGCGGGCGTGCCGGTGCCGGCGTTCGCGTCGGCGGTCGCGTACTTCGACAGCTACCGGTCGGCGCGCGTGCCGGCGAACCTTGTGCAGGCGCAACGCGACTTTTTCGGCGCGCACACGTTCGAGCGCACGGACAAGCCGGGCAGCTTCCACGCGAGCTGGGCCGAGTGACACGCGCGATCGGTAATTGTTGCAATCATCTATGCTATTGGTAGGGTTTTTCTAGAGGGAGATGGCAATTGTTATCGGTCGCGAAACAGTGTTTTCGTTGATCAATGGTTTTCCCTAGGTGCCTTGGTGACTAGACTGTGATTAATCGCTGCTCGCATGGTGCTTGCGGCGAAGCAAAAAAAGTCACGGAGGTTGGATCATGAAATCGCTTATCGCTACTGTCGCAGTCGCCGCCGCTCTCGCCGTCCCGGCCGTTTCGTTCGCTCAACAATCGAATGGCCCGGTGACCCGCGCGCAAGTCAAGGCCGAGCTCATCCAGCTGGAGCAAGCGGGCTACAACCCCGCCGCTGACCGCGTGAACTACCCCGAGGAAATCCAGGCGGCCGAAGCGCGGATCCACGGCCAGCAGAACGTCGCCGCACAGGCCGACACGAGCGGCTACGGTGCGCAACCGGCGGCTGCCGCCGAATCCGGCACGCCGAACAAGATGAAGCGCATCGCCGATGGCGCACCGGTCTACAAGGGGCGTTGAGCGGCACGGCGTTACGTCGCGCGCCGCATTCGAACGCGGGCGCGGAGAATTCAGGCCGGCGCATAGCAGCAGTCCACTCAGCCCGCGCGTTCCATTCGATGGAGCGCGCGGGCTGAGTCTTTTAGGGCGCTGAAAAGCGCGGCGGCGCGCGGGCCGGCCGCAGCCATCGCCCGGCGCACGACGCATTTGCCCGTCGAACGATCGCATTCGCCGCTGCGCTGCCCGCCGGAAGCGGGCGAGGGCGCATGTCGGGCAGGTTTGGCCAGCCGGCCGAGTCCCTGGCAATTTACATCGGCCATGTCGGGCGAGTTACTATCCATCCGGCATGGGGCCGCGCGATCGCCGCGCCGGCCGCCGCAACGCCACGGGAATGCCCATGAAGATCGTCCGCAGCAGGCGCTTCACCGCATCGCGCGCGTGGGGCGCCATCGACATCGCCAACATGCGCGGCATCACGACCCGCCTGCATTGGACGGATCAGCCGTACAAGTGGCACGTGAACGACGGCGAGGAAGTGTTCGTCGTGCTCGACGGCCGGGTCGAGATGCGCTATCGCGATGCCGGCGCCGAGCATGCGACCGTTCTCGAGGCGGGCGACATCTTCTTCGCGTCGGCGGGGACGGAACATGTCGCGTGCCCGCTCGGCGAGGCTCGGATTCTTGTCGTCGAAACCGAAGGCAGCGTTTGAGTTCCGATAGGAACGGTCCGGCCGGGGCTCGTGCGGCGTTGGCCCGAAAAGAAGTGGTGTGGCCATGCGCGCCCCCCCAGATGCGGGGCTTGGCTTGGCCCGGCTGTTCGGACGCGCAAGCAAAGGCGGCGCACGCCGCCGCAGCAATGAAGTGAAATGATGGAGGTACGCTTGAGAAGCAATATGTTCGTGGAACGGCCCGGCATGGGCTGGGCGGTGCGTGCGACGCTCGTCGCGGCGGGCGCCGCGCTCGTCGGCGGTTGCACGCTGACGCCGTGGACCGACTCGTGGCAGCCGACGCACGTGCCGCAGCAGCCAGCGCCGCGGGCGTCGTCCGGCGTGCTCGCCGGCTATTACCGGGCGAATCCGGGCGATACGCTCGCGAGTATCGCGTCCGCGTTCGGTCAGCGCACACTGGACGTCGCGAGCTGGAATCACATGGCGCCGACCGACATGGTGACGCCCGGCCAGGTGCTGCGCGTCGCGCCGCCGCCGAGCATGACGACGCTCGCGCCGCCGCCTTCCGCCGCGCAGCCGGAAGCGGCCGCGCAGGCGCTCGCGTGGCCTGCGCGCGGCACCGTGACGACGCCGTTCGGCGCCGGCAGGAATCACGGGATCGTGATCACCGCGACGGGCGGCGATCGCACGGTGCGCGCGGCCGCGCCCGGACGCGTGGTCTACGCGGGAACGGGCGTTGCCGCATATGGCCCGCTCGTGATCCTGAAACACGAGAACGGTCTCATCACCGCGTACGGTCACAACGACAAGCTGCTCGTCAACGAAGGCGATGCGGTGAGCGCGGGCCAGCCGGTCGCGGAGATGGCGACCGACGCGAGCGGCCGCTCGACGTTCGAGTTCGAAGTGCGGCGCAACGGCAAGGCCGTCGATCCGCTCGGCCTGCTGCCGCGCGTCGGCCCCTGACCATCCCTTCGCGCCGCCCGCCGCGTCGTGCGCGGCCGCCGCGCGACGCTTCCCCGGCTCGCCGGGGCGCGCTCGGGCGCACGGCGGCACCGTCAGGCGCGCTCCGTCTGCGGTGCCGGCGCGCCGGCCCAGTTGCCGAGCAGCACGATCAACGCGGCGAATCCGATACTGCCTGCCGCGATCGCGCCACTGTACGCGGCGACGATCAGATAGCCGTGCGCACGCGGATCGACGAACGGATACGGATACCAGTCGACGAACGCGCCGCGCACGAGCGTATAGCCGAGATAGGCGAGCGGAAAAGCGAGCCAGCGCGCGAGATGCGACCAGTCGATCCGCACGCGCGGCGCGACATACAGCCAATCGAGAAACACGGCGATCGGCATGATCCGATGCAATACCCAGTTCGTATAATGCGGCGTCGCATGATGCAGCGCATCCACATCCGCGAGCAGCAGCGCATAGACGATGCCCGCGATCGCCATGTAGAGCACGACGGCGCCGCGCGCCGATTCATAGCGTCGCGACGGCGGTCGCGTAGCGAGCCACAAGCCGGCGGCCAGCACGGCAGCCGCGTACAGGCTGCTCAGTTGCGTGAAGTAGCTGAAGAAATTGCTGAGCCGGAAGGTCGGCGCGTGCCATCTGAGCGCGATGCTGTAGCTCGTCGCCGAAAGGGTCAGCGCGCAGCACAGGAGCCTGTAGGCTGCGACGAAAACGGCTTTCTGCATGGTGGGGCCTTGCGTGTAGCGGTGATGCGGGCGTCGTGGCGGGATCGTGCGCGACTGTTCGTTTCTAGAATCGAGCATAGTTCACGCGTCGCTTCGCCGACATGCGGCCCTACCCGAGCCTGCACGACGCGCTATTGCGCCGAAACTTGATCGAGCTGCATGGACGGCGCATCGCGCGTCATTACAATTCGATAACGTCGCGGGCGATGCCGTACGCGATGCCGTACGCGATGCCGTGGTTCCCTTCAATACGAACGAGACTGATCATGAACCGTGTCCCCGCCGGCCAGGCGCGCTACAACCGTCCTGCCGTGTTCTTCCATTGGGCGATCTTCCTGCTCGTCGCGTTCGCGTATCTCTCGATCGAAGTCCGCGGGCCGAAGGGTGCCGACAGCCGATTGTTCTGGTCGAACGTCCACTACCTCTCCGGCACGCTCGTGCTGACGTTCGCAGTGCTGCGGATCGTCTGGCGGTTCGCGACCCGCGCGCCGCGCGCGCTGCCGCAGCCGGCGTTGCTCTCGCTGCTGTCGAAGCTCGCGCATCTCGCACTGTACGTGTTCATCGTCGCGCAGCCGCTCCTCGGCATCATGACGCTGAACTTCGGCGGCAAGCCCGTGACGCTCGCCTGGATCGACTGGTCGTTCACGCTGTTCGGCCCGAATCCGGGCCTGCGCTCGTCGATCAAGGACGCGCACGAGGTGATCGGCAACGTGTTCTATTACGTGATCGGCCTGCATGCGCTCGCCGCGCTCTGGCATCACTTCGTGAAGCGCGACGCGACGCTGCGCCGGATGACGTTCTGACGACGCGTCGCGACGCCGCGCCGCACATCGTTGCGCGTGCAACGATGCATGCGCGAGGGCGGCGCGGCCGCGACCGTTTCACGCTATTCAAGCCAGCCAACATTCTGTAACATTCGGGCGGCATTACATTCCCTTTACGCCATCCCGCGCCATGCCCAACCGATTCCGCAAACTGACTGCCTGGCTGGGCATGCTTGCGATCTGGTTGGCGATCGTCGCGCCGCTCGTCTCGCAGGCGAACGCGCGGCCCGCCGGGCCGTCCGACGCAGTGATCTGCGGCGACGAGCACCACGCCCGGCCGGCCGAAGCCGGCGCCGCGCACGGCGGTCCCGCACACGACGGCGTCGCGCATCACGCACTGCATCTCGACGCCTGCGGCTACTGTGCATTCTTCGCGCACAGCCCGGCGATCGGCACGGCTGCGCCGGCCGCCTGCGCCGTGCATGCGGCGGCCGTTGCGCCGTCCGTCGCACCTCGCGCCGCCGCGCCTTCGCTCGCACGCTACAACCGCGCCTATCCGCGCGCCCCGCCGACAGACGCCTGAACGCCTGATTTCATTCCTGTTCACGTAATCCCCGCATCCGTTCGATCTGCCGATCGCGCGGAGGGGCGTCCTTCGAGTTTCGATTCATGACATCCAAGTACTTGCGTCACGTGCGCGCTGCGCGTGCAGAACGCGCGCGCCGTCGCCGTCGCGCGATCAGCCTGACCGTCCCCGCGCTCGCGGCGGGCGCCTTCACCTTCAATCCCGCGCCGGCCGTCGCGCAGACGACCGACGTCGCGCATCGTCACGACGCCGCCGGCACGACAACCGGCACGACTGCGGACGCGCCCGTGCTGCCGACGATCGAAGTCGTTGCGGCGCCTGAATCGACGCCGCTCGTCGTCGTCACCGATCCGAAAGCGCCGCGCCAGCCGCTGCCCGCGAGCGACGGCGCCGATTACCTGAAGACGATTCCCGGCTTCGCGTCGATCCGCAGCGGCGGTACGAACGGCGACCCGGTGCTGCGCGGGATGTTCGGCTCGCGCCTGAACATCGTCGCGAACGGCATGCCGACGCTCGGCGCGTGCCCCGGCCGGATGGACGCGCCGACGTCGTATATCGCACCCGAGAGCTACGACAAGGTGACGGTCGTCAAGGGGCCGCAGACGGTGCTGTACGGGCCGGGCGCGTCGGCGGGCACGGTGCTGTTCGAGCGCGTGACGCCGCGCTTCAAGACGCCGGGCATGCGTTTCGACGGCAGCGTCGTCGGCGGCTCGTTCGGCCGCAACGATCAGAACGTCGACGTGACCGCCGGCACGCCGGACTTCTACGGCCGCGTGACCGCGAACCATGCGCATTCGCAGGACTACGAGGACGGCAGCGGCCGCACGGTGCCGTCGCAGTGGGACAAGTGGAATGCGGACGCGGCGCTCGGCTGGACGCCAGACGACAACACGCGGCTCGAGCTGACGGCGGGCACGGGCGACGGCTACGCGCGCTACGCGGGCCGCGGGATGGACGGCGCGCATTTCCGGCGAGAGACGTTCGGCCTGAAGTTCGACAAGAAGCACATCGGCGACGTGCTCGACCGGATCGAGGCACAGGTCTTCTACAACGAAGCCGATCACGTGATGGACAACTACACGCTGCGGATGCCCGATCCGACGAGCAGCATGCCGATGCGGATGGCGTCCGAAGTGCGGCGCCGCACGCTTGGCGCGCGCGTCGCGGCGACGCTGCGCTTCACCGATGCGTTCAAGCTCGTGACGGGCGTCGACGCGCAGTCGAACCGTCTCGATTCGCGCTCGGCGATGGGAATGCAGAACTACGGCGACAAACCGTGGAATCCGCAGGCGAACATGTGGAACGCGGGCGCGTTCGGCGAGCTGACCTGGTATGCGAGCGACGTGTCGCGCGTGATCGGCGGCGCGCGGATCGATTACGCGGCTGCGCGCGACAAGCGCGCGACGACGGGCGGCATGATGACGAGCATGCGCAACCCGACCCTCGACGATCTTCGCTCGCGCGTGCTGCCGAGCGGCTTCGTCCGCTACGAGCGCGATCTCGCGTCGCTGCCCGTCACCTGGTACGCGGGCATCGGGCACGCGGAGCGCTTTCCCGATTATTGGGAACTGTTTTCGGCGAAGCGCGGCCCGGCCGGCTCGGTGAACGCGTTCTCGGCGATCAAGCCGGAGAAGACGACGCAGCTCGACATCGGCGCGCAGTACAAGAGCGACAAGCTCGATGCGTGGATATCCGCCTACGCGGGCTATGTGCAGGACTTCATCCTGTTCGACTACGCGACGGGTCCGATGGGGCAGACGACGCAGGCGACGAACGTCAACGCGCAGATCATGGGCGGCGAACTCGGCGCGTCGTGGCGTCCGCTTACGCCATGGCGCTTCGACGCGTCGCTCGCGTATGCATGGGGACGTAACGTACAGAGCGGCGCACCGCTGCCGCAAATGCCGCCGCTCGAAGCGCGCTTCGGCGTCGAATACTCGCACGGGCCGTGGTCGGCAGGCGGCCTGTGGCGCGTCGTTGCGCCGCAGCATCGCTATGCGTTGAACGAGGGCAACGTGGTCGGCAAGGACTTTGGTCCGAGCGCCGGTTTCGGCGTGCTGTCGCTGCATGCGCAGTACAACGTGAGCAAGGCGGTGCAGATTTCGGTCGGCATCGACAACGTGCTCGACAAGGCTTATGCGGAGCACCTGAACCTCGCGGGTAACGCCGCTTTCGGCTACCCGGCGAACATGCCCGTCACGGAGCCCGGCCGCACCGCCTGGATCCGCTTGAGCACCAAACTCTGACCCCCTGCCGACTCCTCCTTTCCGCCTGCATCGCAATGCAACATCCGCGATGCGGGCGGCGCACCCGCTAATCCGCGCTGTCCGCGTCAATCGATTAGAGAGCCGTGTCTAACCGACGGCAAATTTTCGTTAGGCATGCTTCACTCCGTTTGCCGATGCAGGGGTGTTCGTTTAAATCGTCAAAGATCGTCATCGCACCCTATGCAGCACCGTTGGGCCGTGCAAATGTGTCGGCGTGCAGGCTGCGTATTCGGGCGGCGCGAAACGTAGTCATGCCAACAGAAGCAATCCTCCTCATCCGATACGATTCAAACAAAAGGAGAAGTACATGGCCAGATCGATGCGATCCAAAGCAATGGCGGCTGCGGTCGCGTTCGCGATGAGCGCGGCGCCCGCCGCGAGCATCGGGACGTTCCTCTCGCTTGCAGGCACGCAATCCGCCGTCGCGGCGACGACTGCCGTCGACAACTACGCGGCGACCAAGTATCCGATCATCCTCGTGCACGGCCTGACCGGCACCGACAAATACGCGAACGTCCTCGAGTACTGGTACGGCATCACCGAGGATCTGCAGGCGCACGGCGCGACGGTCTACGTCGCGAACCTGTCCGGCTTCCAGAGCGACGACGGGCCGAACGGCCGCGGCGAGCAGTTGCTTGCGTACGTGCAGCAGGTGCTCGCCGCGACGGGCGCGTCGAAGGTGAACCTGATTGGCCACAGTCAGGGCGGGCTCACGTCGCGCTACGTCGCGGCCGTCGCGCCGCAGCTCGTCGCGTCGGTGACGACGATCGGTACGCCGCATCGCGGCTCGGAGTTCGCGGACTTCGTGCAGACCGTGCTGGCGTACGATCCGACCGGCTTGTCGTCGACGGTGATCGCCGCGTTCGTCAATGTGTTCGGCATCCTGACGAGCAGCAACAACAACACGAACCAGGATGCGCTTGCCGCGCTGAAGACGCTCACGACGTCGCAGACCGCGATCTACAACCAGAATTATCCGAGCGCCGGGCTCGGCGCACCGGGCTCGTGCCAGACGGGGGCGCCGACCGAGACGGTCGGCGGCAGCACGCATCTGCTGTATTCGTGGGGCGGCACGGCGATCCAGCCGACGCTGTCGGTTCTCGGCGTGACGGGCGTAACCGATACGAGCACGATTCCGGTCGTCGATCCGGCGAACGCGCTCGATCCGTCGACGCTCGCGTTCGTCGGCACCGGCACGGTGATGATCAACCGCGGCTCCGGCGCAAATGACGGGCTCGTGTCGCGTTGCAGCTCGCTGTACGGCCAGGTGCTCAGCACGAGCTACAAGTGGAATCACCTCGACGAGATCAACCAGTTGCTCGGCGTGCGCGGCGCGTATGCGGAGGACCCGGTCGCGGTGATCCGCACGCATGCGAACCGGCTGAAGATGCAAGGTGTGTGATCGATGACGGGGGAAGGCGGCATCGCGCGACGCGTCGCGCTTTATGGGGTGGCCGGCGTCGTCGCGGCCGGTGCGGTCTGGTATGTCGTAGGCGCGCCGGCGAAGCACGACGCCGGCGTGTCCGGCGTCGCGCCTGTCGTCGCGTCGTCGTCGCCCGCCGTCGCGGCGGCGAGCGCCGATGCGGGTTCCGGAGCCGATGCGTTGCCCGCATCGCTCGCGGGCTCGTCGGCGCCGCGCCTGCCGCTCGACGCGCACGGGCATCTCGCGAAGGCGCGCGCGGTGCGCGATTTCTTCGACTATTGCCTGAGCGCGCAGAACGAGCTGAGCGCCGCGGCGCTCGATGCGCTCGTTTCGCGCGAGATCGCCGCGCAGCTCGACGGCACGGTCGCGCAGGGCGAGGCGCTCGATGTCTGGAAACGCTACCGCGCGTATCTCGACCAGCTCGCGAAGCTGCCGGACGATGGTGCACTCGGCAACAAGTTCGACATCGCGACATTGCAGCTCGCACTCGATCAGCGCGAGTCGATCGCGAGCCGCACGCTCGGCGATTGGAGCATGCCGTTCTTCGGCGCCGAGCAGCAGCGGCAGCGTTACGATCTCGCGCGGCTGAAGATCATGCAGGATGCTTCGCTGACGGATGCGCAGAAAGCCGCGCGTCTTGCCGCGCTCGAGCAGCAGTTGCCGCTCGATCAGCGCGCGGAGCAGGCACGCGAGAAGCAGCAGAACGATGCGGTCACGCGGATCGCGCAATTGCAGAAGTCGGGGGTATCGCCCGACGAGATGCGTGCGCAGCTCGCGCAATCGCTCGGGCCGGAAGCCGCGGATCGCGTCGCGAAGATGCAGCAGGCGAACGATGCGTGGCGCGCGAAGTATGACGAGTACGCAGCGCAGCGCGCGCAGCTCGATGCGCAGAACCTGTCGCCGCAGGATCGCGACGCGCAGGTCGCACAACTGCGGCAGCGCTATTTCACGGAGCCGGGCGAGGCGTTGCGTGCGGCGTCGCTCGATCGCGGCGGCGCGGCGACGCAGACGCAGTAGCGTGTCGTGCACGAGCGCATGCGGTGCGCGCTCGTGCGTATTCGTATGCGTATGCGCATTCGGATATGCCGCGCGTCGCTGCGCATCACGCGACGCGCCGCTTCGCGGCTCGATTCAGATCCATTTCGATCGTTTGCGCGAGCGTGTCGAACGCAGGCGCGATGCGCTCGTTCGGCACGCACGCATAGCCGAGCAGCAATCCCTCGCGCGCGGTCTCCGCATGGTTGTAGTAGGTGGTGAGCGGCCGCACGATCACGTCCGCGTCGAATGCGGTCTGCGTGATCGCGCGATCGTCGCAGCCGTTCGGCAGTCCGATCACGAGATGCAGGCCCGCTTCGTCGCCCATCACCGGCAGCGCATCGCCGAAGCGCGCGTGGATCGCGTCGATCAGCAATTGCCGGCGCTCGCCGTACAGCGCGCGCATCCGGCGCACGTGCGACGTCAGATAGCCGTCCATGATGAATTCGGCGAGCACGGCCTGCTGCATCAGTTGTCCTTCTCGATACAGCTCGGACAGCCCCGTCCTGAACGTCTCGACGAGATGCTCGGGCACGACCATGTAGCCGAGCCGCAGGCTCGGAAACAGCATCTTGCCGAGGCTGCCGACATAGATCACGCGGCCCGCGTCGTCGAGCCCCTGCAGCGATGCGAGCGGCCGGCTGCCGTAGCGGAACTCGCTGTCGTAGTCGTCTTCGATGATCCAGCACTGATGCTGCCGCGCATATTCGAGCAGCATCCGGCGGCGCGCGAGGCTCATCACCATGCCGAGCGGATACTGATGCGACGGTGTGACGAGCACGAGCCGTGGCGGATGCTTCAAATCCTGCGGACGCGGCGCGAGTCCTTCCTGATCGACGGGCACGGGCGCGAGCACGAGTCCCGCCGCCTGCAGCACGCTGCGCACGCCCCAGTAGCACGGCTCCTCGACCCACGCGCGATCGCCGACGTCCGCGAGGAGGCGCACCGATAGATCAATCGACTGATGAATTCCGGTCGTGATGATGATCTGGTCGGGCGAGCATTTAACCGAGCGCGCGACGCGCAAATAATCGGACAGCGCGCGGCGCAGCGGCCGGTAGCCGCCGCCCGGCGCGTAGGTCAGCAGCTCGGGATTCGCTTCCTTCCACAGCCGCGCCTGCAAGCGGCTCCACGTGCGCGTCGGAAACTCCGACACGTCCGGCACGCCCGGCATGAACGCGCCCCATTGGCGGCGCGATACGCCCGCGTACTTGATCAACTGCGTGCCGCGCGCGGACAGCGCGCCGCCGTGCGCGCGCTGCCATGCGGCAGCGGATTCGTCCGATGCATGCGCGGGCGCACCGGCTTGCGCGCGCATCGCCGCCGCGTCGGGACGCGTGTCGGCGACGTAGGTGCCGCTGCCCGTCGTCGTCAGTACGTAACCTTCCGTCGTCAGCTGATCGTAAACGTGCAGCACCGTGTTGCGCGCGATCGCGAGATCGGCGGCGAGCATGCGCGAGCTCGGCAGCTTCGTGCCGGGCGTGAGCTCCCCTGACAGGATCGCCTGCTGCATCAAGCGCAGCAGTTGCCGGTACATCGGCTCGGCCGAGTGCCGCTCGAGTCGCGCGGCAAGCCAGTCGGAAAGGATCACGGTGTCCAAAGTGGTTCTACCGGAAATATTGAAATGGTTCCCTATTGTAGGACCGTGTGCGCCGTATAGTGAATCGCATCTCGAAATACCGAGCCAAGACGAAAAGGGGACGGGACGATGAAGACCGATGATGTGATCGTCAGCTTTCGCGGCGTGCGCAAGACCTACGACGGCGAAACGCTCGTCGTCAAATCGCTCGATCTGGACATCCGGCGCGGCGAATTCCTGACGCTGCTCGGGCCGTCCGGCTCGGGCAAGACCACTTGCCTGATGATGCTCGCGGGCTTCGAATTCCCGACGGGCGGCGAGATTTGCCTCGACGGCGAGCTGCTGAACAACGTGCCGCCGCACAAGCGCAACATCGGCATGGTGTTCCAGAACTACGCACTTTTTCCTCATCTGACCGTCGAGCAGAACGTCGACTATCCGCTGACCGTGCGCCGGATGTCCGGCGCCGAGCGCAAGGACCGCGTCGCGGCCGCGCTGCGGATGGTGCAGATGGAGCGCTTCGCGAAGCGTTATCCGGCGCAGTTGTCGGGCGGCCAGCAACAGCGGATCGCGCTCGCGCGCGCGCTCGTGTTCGAGCCGAAGCTCGTGCTGATGGACGAGCCGCTCGGCGCGCTCGACAAGCAACTGCGCGAACACATGCAGTACGAACTGAAGGCGTTGCACGAAAAACTCGGGCTGACCTTCGTCTACGTGACGCATGATCAGGGCGAGGCGCTGACGATGTCCGATCGCGTCGCTGTGTTCGACAAGGGCATCGTGCAGCAGCTCGACACCGTCGATCGGCTCTACGAATCGCCGTGCAACGAGTTCGTCGCGAACTTCATCGGCGACAGCAACCGGCTGCGCGGCACGGTCGCGAGCGTGAACGGCGAATTCTGCGAATTCCGGCTCGACGACGGTACGCGCCTCGTCGGCCTGAACACGGGCAACGCGCAAGCGGGCGCGATCGGCATCGCATGCGTCCGCCCCGAGCGGATGAACGTCGCGCCGGGCAATGGATGTGCGGCGAACGGCGCGGCGAATGCGCTGTCGGGTGAAGCGCGCAGCCTCATCTATTTCGGCGATCACGTCCGGATGCGCTGCGTGCTGCCGGGACAGGACGAATGCTTCGTCAAGGTGCCGCTCGGCACCGGCGCGCTCGCCGCGTTCACGCCGGGCGCGCCGATTTCACTCGAGTTTCGGCCCGAGCATCTGCGGGTCTTCGCATGAACGCGAGACTGCAAGTCACGCATCACGTTTCGCACAACCACCACGCTTCACCTGTCACGAGAGGAAACATCATGATCCACGCACTCAACACGCCGCGCCGCGCGGTTGCGTTGCTGTCGCTCGTTGCGTTCTGCACGGCGGCGGGCGCGGCCGAGCTGACGGTCGTCAACTTCGGCGGCGCGAACGGCGACGCGCAGAAGGCCGCGTTCAATCAGCCGTTCGAGAAGACGACCGGCAACAAGATCACGGCCGTCGAGTACAACGGCGAGCAAGCGAAAGTGAAGGCGATGGTCGAGGCGAAGCACGTGAACTGGGACGTCGTCGAAGTCGAGTCGGGCGATCTGAACCGCGGCTGCGACGAAGGTCTGTACGAGAAGCTCGACTGGACGAAGATCGCGAAGAAGTCCGAACTGATTCCCGAATCGCCGCAGACTTGCGGCGTCGGCTTCTTCGTGTGGTCGACGGCGCTCGCGTACAACGCGGACAAGCTGAGGAGCGCGCCCGCCGGCTGGGCCGATTTCTGGGACGTGAAGAAATTCCCCGGCAAGCGTGGGATGCGCAAGGGCGCGCGCTACAACCTCGAGTTCGCGCTGATGGCGGACGGTGTCGCGCCGAAAGATGTCTACAAGGTGCTCGCGACGAAGGCGGGCCAGGATCGCGCATTCAAGAAGCTCGACGAGCTGAAGCCGAACATCCAGTGGTGGGAGGCGGGCGCGCAGCCGCCGCAATTCCTGGTCGCTGGCGATGTCGTGATGTCGACCGCGTACAACGGCCGGATCGACGCCGCGCAGAAGGAAGGGAAGAACCTGAAGGTCGTGTGGAACGGCAGCATCTACGATCTGGACTACTGGGCGATTCCGAAGGGCTCGCCGAACAAGGCGCTTGCCGAGCAGTACATCGCGTACACGCTGTCGCAAAAGCCGCAGCAGGAGTACGCGCACCACATCGCCTACGGCCCCGCGAACGTGACGGCGATCAAGGCGCTCGATGCGAAGACGCTCGCGAACCTGCCGAACTCTCCGGCGAACGGCAAGAGCGCCGTGCTGCAGAACATCGCGTTCTGGACCGACCATGGCGACGAACTCGAGCAGCGCTTCGCCGCATGGGCGTCGAAGTGACGGCCGCGTGAGCCGATGAAGCAATCGGCCGCGCGCGTCACGGCGGCGCGCGCGGCATTCCTCCGAACGGCGTTTCGGCCGGAGACAACCGTTGAATTCGATGACGATCGCTACGCAGTCGGCGCCGCCGACTCACTCGCTCAAGCGTGAACTGAAAGCGGCCGAGGCCAGGAAACGCGCGATGGCGCTGCTGCTCGTCGCGCCGCTCGCGGTATTCCTGCTGCTCGTGTTCGTGGTCCCGATCGGCGCGCTGCTCACGCGCGCCGTGCAGAATCCCGAGATCGCGACCGCGCTGCCGCATGCGGTCGCCGCGCTCGCGAACTGGGACCGCAAGGCGCCGCCCGGCAACGCCGCCTACGTGGCGCTCGCGGCCGATCTCACGCTGGTCGCCGACAGCGAGGCGATGGGCGCGCTCGCGCGGCGCCTGAACACCGAAATCCCCGGCTATCGGTCGCTCGTCGCGAAGACCGCGCGCGCGATGCCGTTGACGGGCGATGCGAACGCGACACTCACGCCCGCGCAGACGCGCGCGAAGCTGATCGAGCTTGACGAGCGCTGGGGCGACTCCGCTTACTGGCAGGCGATCGCGAAGAACGGCGGCCGCTATTCGCCGTTCTATCTGCTCGCGGCGCTCGATCACAAGCAGGACGGCTTCGGCCAGGTCGTGCCCGCCGATCCCGATCAATCGATCTATCTCGCGATCTTCGGCCGCACGCTCGTGATCGGCTTCGCGGTCACGCTGTTCGCGCTGTTGCTCGGCTATCCGCTCGCGTACTGGATCTCGACGCTGCCCGAGCGGCGCGCGAATCTCGCGATGATCCTCGTGCTGATTCCGTTCTGGACGTCGGTGCTCGTGCGCGTCGCCGCATGGATCGTGCTGCTGCAAAGCGAAGGGCTCGTCAATCGCGCGCTGATCGACGTCGGACTGATCTCGCAGCCGCTTGCGCTGCTGTTCAATCGTGTCGGCGTCTACATCTCGATGACGCACATCCTGCTGCCGTTCATGATCCTGCCGCTCTACAGCGTGATGAAGTCGATTCCGCCGAGCTATCAGCGCGCGGCGGTGTCGCTCGGCAGCCACCCGTTCGCCGCGTTCTGGCGCGTGTACGTGCCGCAAACGTATCCCGGCATCGGTGCGGGCGCGCTGCTCGTGTTCATCCTCGCGATCGGCTACTACATCACGCCCGCGTTGCTCGGCGGCCCGAACGATCAGATGGTCAGCTACTACGTCGCGTATTTCACGAACGTGACGATCAACTGGGGGATGGCGTGCGCGCTCGGCGGCCTGCTGCTCGCCGCGACGCTCGTGCTGTACGCGATCTACGGCCGCTTCACCCGCACGCAATTGAGCCTCGGCTGAGCGAAGCCGGGCGAACCAGGAAAACGAACATGAAATTGCTTGCGAAGCCGCTCTTTGCACCGCACGTATCGATGGCCGAGCGTGCATGGTATTTCGTGCTGCGCGGTCTCGTCGTGCTGACGCTGCTGTATCTGATCCTGCCCGTGCTCGCGATCGTGCCGCTGTCGTTCTCGTCGAGCACGTTTCTCGTCTATCCGATCCCGGGCTTCTCGATGCGCTGGTACGAGAACCTGCTTGCGTCCGACGAGTGGCGGATGGCCGCGAAGAACAGCTTCATCGTCGCGCCGGCCGCGACGCTCGTCGCGACCGTGCTCGGCACGCTCGCCGCGATCGGCCTGACGAAGACGGATTTTCGCGGCAAGGGCCTGCTGATGGCGGTGTTGCTGTCGCCGATGATCGTGCCCGTCGTCGTCGTGGGCGTCGGCATGTATCTGTTCTTCGCGCCGCTCGGCCTCGCGAACACGTATACGGGGCTCATCTGCGCGCACGCGGCGCTCGGCGTGCCGTTCGTCGTGACGACCGTCGCGGCGACGCTGCAGGGCTTCAATCAGAATCTCGTGCGCGCGAGTCTGTCGCTCGGCGCGAATCCGGTGACGACGTTCTTCCGCGTGACGCTGCCCGTGATCGCGCCGGGCGTGATGTCGGGCGCGCTATTCGCGTTCGCGACGTCGTTCGACGAAGTGGTCGTCACGCTGTTCCTCGCGGGCGCCGACCAGACGACGCTGCCGCGCCAGATGTTCACTGGCATCCGCGAAAACATCAGTCCGACGATCGCCGCGCTCGCGACGATCCTCATCGTCTTTTCGACCTGTCTGCTGCTTGCGCTCGAATGGCTGCGCGGACGCAACGCGAAGCGTGCGGTGAGCTGAAACGTCGGTATGCAGAAAAGCGCGGCGCGCCCTCCGGTCGCGTCGCGCTTGTCGTTCGCCGCCTGCCGATTGCGGCCTGGCATCTGCTGCTCACGCCGGCGGGCGCCGGCTTAGTTGAAGCCGCCCGACTGGATGAGCTGGTTCAGATTCGAGATGTTGATGCTGCCCCAGCCGGTCGGGTAGTCCCAGCCGGTCGACGCGTTGTAGCCGTACCCCTGATAGCCGTTGTTGCCAGACGTGACGTCGTAGCGCACGAGCGACGAATGTGCCGGGATCGAGTGATAGAAGCGCGCGGCCGGGAAGCCGAGGTTCGCACCGTTCGCCGACAGGATCCGTGCCCAGAAGCCGCTGAAGATCGGCGCGGACAGGCTCGTGCCGCCGATCTGCTGCAACTGGCCGTAGTTGTAGATGTACGCCCCCGTGCTTTGCGCGGCGTCGAACGACACGTCCGGCAGCTTGCGGTTGCTGCCCGACTGCCACGACGGATTCGGCAGGATCGTGCTGACGCCGCCGCCCGTCGCCCACAGCTTGCCGTTGCCGTCGAGTCCTTCGTTCCACACGGTCTCGTTCGAGAACGTGCCTGACGACGACGTGTAGAGCGTCGTGCCGCCGATCGCGAGCACGTGCGGCGACGACGCCGGCCACGATACCGAGTAGTTCGAACCGTCCGGATAGCCGCGGTTGTTGCATTCGTAGACGCCTTCGTCGCCCGACGACACGGCGAACGTCTGGCCCTGCGCGACCGCCTGCGTGAAGATCTGCTCTTCGGCGGCGAGCGTGCCGTCCGCGTTCGCATCGGTTTCGCACCAGCCGAGCGACACGTTGATCACTTTCGCCGTGTCGTCCGATACGGCTTGGTTGAACGCTTGCGTGAGGCCGGTGTTGCCCGACGCGTTGAGATCGGCCATGTAGAAGATCAGTTGGCCGACCTGACCGCCCGCGGAGCCGACGATCGACTGGCTGTCGAGATCCCATTCGCCCTGGCCTTCCTGGTCGTCGCTGTAGTTGCCGCCCGAGCCGTTGGTCTGCACGGTCTGTGCCGACACGCTCGAATAGCCGTTCGCGCTCGTGAACTGCTGCAGATCCGACAGCGCTTGCGACACGCCGCCGATCGTCATGATGCCGACCGTCGCGTTCGCCGCGGTCGGCACGCCGGTCGCGTTGTAGAGCCCCGGGAATTCCGACGGGTAGTGGCCCGTCGCCGTGCCCGACGCGAGCGCCTGCGGTTTCGCGACGGCGCCGGTCTTCGACAGCGGCCGTGCGCGCGCGACGTTCTGCAGGCCGAGTACGGAGCCGACGACGTCGCCGAGCGCGCTCGGCACCTGCGCGGTGGATGCGTTCGCAAAGCCCGAGCGGCCCGCGTATTCGAAGTGGACGAGCGACGTGTTGAACGCCTGCTTGACCGTGCCCGCGGTGCCGCGCGCGGAAACGAGCATGCGGTTCGGCGCGACGCGGATGTCGACGAAGCCGTTCTTGCGCAGATAGTCGACGACTTGCTTCGCCTGCGCTTCGGTCGGTGCGTAGTTCGACAGGAATTGCGCGCTCGTGATGAATTGACGGTACTGCGAACTATGCGGATCGTTGACGTTGTGCGCGATGGCTTTCAGTTGCTCGGCATTGCGCAGCTTCAGGCTGACCACGATGTGCGTAGCTTCGCCGGACGCGACCTCGAGCGATGCGGTGTTCGCGCTGTGGGCGAGCGTCTCGATCTGCGCATGGTTCAAGAAAGATTTGGTATGCGTATCGACCCAGTCCGTCGCGCCGTGGGCGACGCCGGCGGCGAGCGCGAACGGCCACACGCAGGCAAGTCGCCTGCACAGCGGGGAAAGGGAGAGTGCAATTTCGGCGGTCCTGTTCATCGAGTGTGTCCTTTTGAGAGAGTGCGACGTTGTCAAGCTCCGACCCTTGTGGGGAAGAGAGCGCGCTAAGCGTATGCGAGCACTTCTCGTTTCGGTAACTGCCAGTTTCGTTAGCTGTTACTGCTGACAGAGAAAAAGTGACACACCAGCCCACTATCTGAATGGTGAACGGTGAATGAAAGGTGAAATGGAGTTGGATGAAATTGCTTGGGATGCTGAATGAAAGAATGTGGTGCGTGCGCGCGACACCTTTCTCTTTTGACGGACCCTTCTAGAGGCTGCGTCGAGGTGCGAAGTCGAGACCGGTGAGGCGTCGACGAACGCTGTTTTCGCCGTGAGCCGATACGATTGGCGGTCCGATCGGGCAGCGATTTCGCTTGGCGGCGGCCGATGTGGAAGCGGCCGCGAGCTTGCACGCCGCAGCCGGGTTACGGACGAAACAGATCGAAACTCGCAAGCGCGACGACGCCGCTCATCGCGATCATCGGCACCGAGTGCCGTCCCAGATAGAGCAGCGCGGCGGCCGACCAGGTCGCAATGAAAAACGCTCCGATTCGCTTCATGATGGATTCGCGGCGAAGGCCGCATCGAAATATGGCACGGATCCTGCCTCCGCGCGTGGCTCGGTACGTGGGCGCGGACGACCGGATGCGGCCCGAGCCGAAGCGACATTATAGGGTTTTCCCTTGGGTCGATGCCTGACGCAATGACGCAGCCGGGAGATTGGATCGTGTGCGTGATGGCGTCGATGCACTCACCCCGTATTGCTCCGAACGCTCGCGGGGCTTTGGGATCGATCGCGTGGGCCAGCAGGATGCGCAGGCCACCGGCGGTGGGGGCACGATGAACATCATCGCGCATGGTCTTCTGTTCATCAGATTTCGATCGTGTCGCTGGAATCGCATGGGAACAATCGACACGCAAAATCCGCGCGATGGCGGCGCGTCGTCTGTGGGGCGCCGACGAAGAGGGCGACACGCGTAATCGTCTCGACAAAGAACGGTGTTCGATCGGCGGCGCATGCGTGGCTGGCGCAGCGAAAGTAAGCGCGAGACAGTGCGAACCAATAGCAACGAGTCCATTCATCGCAAACGCTTTTAACGAAGCACATCGTTACGAAGACTGCTCGGAGCGGTGCGCGCCCAACAGCATGTCGATGCTTCCGTGCCGTTGGCAAGCGGCTCTTCCGCGTCGCAGAAAGTGGTGTGCGGCGCGGCCCGGCCGATCGGCATCGCAAGCCGACCGGGCCTACTACTTCTGGTAGTTGGGGAATCGCTCTGCCGCCGCCTAGATTGATCTGTGATTCGTCGAGTTGAGATGCTTCGACATTCGAATGATCGAGGGAACGGCCGTGACGGCCGGCAACGAAGCATCGTCGACGAGAGATCGCTCATGATCTCGTGACATGTCGCGCGGAGGCGCACGGCATCGTTCGCAGGACGAAACTGCACCGGATACAGAAGGAGGGCGCGAAAGCCCGGAGCGCCGGCAAAAAGGGGGCTGCGCGTTGACGACGCCCGTGCCGAAAGGGGCGCTCGCCGCAGGCGCTGTCGCGTGCGCACCGGGTCCCATTGCATCGAAGCGGAAGGACATGGCGCGAATGCTATGCCTTCGGCGACGATTGTGCGCCGTATCCGTCGTCGATGAAGCGCGATGCCGCCGACGGAAATCGGGCGATCGGAATCGAGACCACGCCGAAGGCGGCCGCGCCAACGAACACGAAGAAATACATGACGGGGATCATCAGATGTTCCGTGCATCCAGCATCGGCTTCGATCGGGCGCGCTCGGTTCGCGTCGTACTGCACGCGTTGGCGGGCTGGGTTGCGTGCGTGCTGCCCATCGCGGCATCGCATACGCCGACGTTCTGGGCATGGAACGCGCTGCCTGCGCTCGCACTTGCCGGCGTCGGGACGATGCGTGCATGGCGAGACGTGCGCGCAGGCGTATTGCCGATCGCAGGCGCGGCCGTGTTGAGCGGCGCGCTGCTTGCGGATTTTGCGTCGACTTATCCGGAGGCAGTGCTTGCACTGTGCAGCCGTGCGTCCTTCGTCGACGATTGGATCCTGCACGTCCGCCTGTTTCCGTTCACCGCCGCGGCGATGCTCGGCTTGAGCATCCTGAGCGTGCACGGCGAGCGAAAGCGCGGCGTCCGCCCGCTCAGGCGGATCGTCGATGTCGCGGTCGCGCTCGGTACGATGATGTTCGCAATGAGCCTGTCGGCCATGCTGCTGACGACGTGGGCGGATCTGGTCGACTGGCCGTGGGGCGCCAATGGACTGGTGTGCTCGATGCTGGTCGGCATGATGCTCCATCACGTCGCAATGCGGGCGATGGACGACGCGATAACGGTGGCGAGGGCGAGCCATGCGATCAACTGACGCTTATCGGATCGGCATCATCGTGTACGACGGCGTAGACCTGCTCGACGTCGCGGTGCCGCGCGAGCTGTTCGACTGGATGGCGCAGATCGAGCCCGACGTGATCCACGATGCGCCGCATCGCGAAGTGCATCTGATCTCATTCGACGGTTCTTCCGTTGCGACGCGCGACCACCTGACGCTTGGTGGCGATTTGCCGAGCTTTCGCGATGTCGAGCAAGTGGATCTGCTCTGGGTGCCCGGCGGCGATCCCGCTGCGCTGCAGCGCTTGATGCTCGATTCGGCGCGCATGGATTTTCTGTCGCGGCAGGCGTCGTTCGCCGATTACGCGGCATCGGTGTGCGAAGGGGCGCTGCTTGCCGCGGCAGCCGGTTATCTGGATGGTTACAAAGCGACGACGCATTGGGCGTTTCTCCCCTGTCTCAGGCTGTTTCCATGCATCGACGTGGCGCCGGACTATCCGCGCTTTGTCATCGACGGCACGCGCATCACGGGCGGCGGCATTTCATCCGGGCTCGATGAGGGGCTGAAGATCGTTGCGCTGCTATCCAACGACGTCGTGGCCGGCAAGGTTCAGCTCAGCATTCAGTACAACCCTTTACCCCCATTTACCGATGGCGATCCGTCGGTCGCCCGTCCGCCCGTTCTTGAGCCGGGCGAGGGCAGCGCGTGCGCGTTTCCCGGCATGGCCGAGACCATCGCGCGCGTGCTCGCAAGACGACGCCGTCATCCGTAAATCCCGAGGCATGCCGAGGGACTACAACGCTACGCGATAAAAGGAGTGGACATGTCTAACTTGAATGGATTGAGAGTGCGCCGGTCGGTGCGCGACCTTCAGAAGCTCTACGACACAGATGAGGACAAGAAGCCGCTCGAAGATCTCGTGCGCGCGTGGGCCGGCATCAAGGCATTGCCGCCGTCGGATCCGAAATCGTTCTTCGCGCTTGGCGGCTATCACGGCGAACCGTTCCAGTATCGCAAGCCGGTGGACGCCTTGCCGCCAGACGACATCTATCCGTATTGGGGCGGCTACTGCAATCACGGCAACGTGCTGTTCCCGACCTGGCACCGGATGTATGTCTACAAGCTCGAAGAGGCGCTCCAGAGCATCGTGCCGGGCGTGTCGATGCCGTTCTGGGACGAGACGGATGACTATACGCTGAAGCACGGGATTCCGTCGATTCTGACCCAGGAGACGTTCGTGCTGGACGGCAAGGAAATCGACAATCCGCTGCGCTCGTTCGTGCTGCCCGAAGCGCTGTCCGATCACCTGCCGGGTGACGGCAACATCTACGAGAAACCAAAAGGGTATGTGACGAAGCGTTACCCGTTGTCCGGCCTCGTCGGCACGCCGGAGGCACGCGAGCAGACGACTATACACAATGCGAAATTCCCGAATCCGAAGAAGAATACCGAACTGCTCAACAGCAACGTGAAGGCATGGTTGCGCGGCAGTTCGCCGACGCCGGAGGATCCCAATCCGACCAGGAACGGCGTCTATGCGAAATACATCCGCTGCCTGTCGGCGCCGAACTACACGGTGTTTTCCAATACGACTTCCGCATCGGTATGGAACAGCTCGAACCCGGGCTACGTGACGCCCGTCGAATCGCCGCACAACGACATCCATCTGTCCGTCGGCGGTTTCGATCTCGGCAACGGGCCCGGCGACGAAGTCGGACAGATCGCCGGCGCGAACGGCGACATGGGGGAAAACAACACGGCCGGCATGGATCCGATTTTCTTTTTCCATCACTGCAACGTCGATCGCATGTTCTGGGTCTGGCAGAAGCAGACGGGGCACACCGACCATCTCGACATCATCCGCGACTATCCGGGCACGAACGCGAGCGATTCGCAAGGGCCGACTCCCGGTTTCGCGCCGGGCGAGGCGCTCGGTCTCAAGACGCCGCTCAATCCGTTCAGGAAATCCAATGGCGACGCCTACATGTCCGAGGACTGCATCAACATCGAGCGCCAGCTCGGATTCACGTACGGGCGGGGTTCGCTCGACGACGTCGCTTCCGAACTGAAGGCGTCGTTGCTGGCCGTACCGAGCGGAAACAGCACGAAGAAGCTGACGGTGACGGGCGTTGACCGCGCGCAGTTCCAAGGATCCTTCATCATGAAGGCGTACGCGGCCGTGACGGACTCGAACGGCAAGACGCGCGAGTATTACCTCGGCCACAAATCGGTTCTGAGCCGCTGGAACGTCGTGCATTGCGCGAATTGCCTGACGCATCTGGACGTCGTCGCGCATTTCCCGTTGAGTGCGATTCCGGCCGACGACGTGCCGAAAGCGAAATTCCGGGTGGAATTCATTCACCGCGGGGGCGGCGTGCCGAGCGCGGCGAGGGCTGCCATCGCGACGGTGGCTGGATTGCAGCCGCAGTTCGAGGTCGCCGACTGAAGGACGGCGAGGGCGCCGTGCGCGTCCTCGCCGATGGTCCGTTTCTTTTTTCCATGTTTTTCCACATGTGCAGCTCCGGTTCGGCGCGCAGGCCGATCCGACGTGACAAAGGAGTGCGACATGAGCTATGACCCGGAAATCGGCAGCCTGGCAGGCATCTGGACGTACCGCAGTTTGATCAACAATCCTAACTTGTCGATGGACTTCGACAAGCTGGAGTTCGGCCGCGCCAACATCCAGATCGACAAGGCGCCGATGGGCGTCTTCAAGGGCCGCATCTATGGCGACGGATGGGAACTGACGCTGAGCGGCTACGTCGACTACGGCGCGCCCAATACCGTGAGGTTCCAGGGGCGCGGCAAGGTGGGCGGCGAGGAGTGGATCTACGACTACGTCGGCTATCTGAGTCCGGCCTGGCCGAACGGCATCAAGCAGCGGCCCGCGCTCGCCGGGTCTATCGTGCGCACCGTGCCGCACTCGAACGGAGCGGGCGGCGTCGCGCCCGCAGGCGTCGTGTGTTCGTGGTATGCGGTGCTCGACAAGCCGGCAAGCTGACGGTCGATCCGACCGCCGCTTGCCGATCGAGACGCCCGGCGTGGCCGGGCCAGGCGCTGGCCGCGCACGCGTTGCTGCGTTGCGCGGCCGTCCAGGAATCAGCTCTTACTCGGTAAGCGCTCGATTCGAGTGCGAACGGCGCAATGCCGCCGCGAGTCCGCACCAGTCGTCGGCAGCGCCTTCGATCGCTATGTCGATGCGCGCCGGCATCGGCGTATGCTCCGTTTTGCGGGACTGCGGCGCTCGTGAGCGCGACGGTCGTCGCCCGGAGCGAAGCGGTGCGCTGGCGGTGGACGATCCGGTTCGTCCTGCGGCCGTTGTCGCACGCGTGGTCGATGTAGCTGCGCCTACCCGCGTCCATCCGCGTGCGCCACGCACCGGCGTCGACGGCATGGCCACAGCAAGCAGGCACCGCATCGACGCGCGGCGACGTCCCGCGCGGCGATCCCGCCGCCCGCTCAAAGGACATCATGGTCTGGCTTGCCGATGCGGTACTCGTCTTGCATGCGCTGATCGTGCTTTTCATCGTCGGCGGACTCGTCGCGGTCTGGACGGGCGCCGCGCTCGGCTGGCGATGGGTGCGCGACCGGACGTTCAGGCTCGTCCATCTGCTTGCGATCGGCGTCGTCGCCGCGTTGGCGGCGCTCGGTATCGATTGCCCGCTGACGGTGCTCGAAGACCGTCTGCGCACCGGTTCGCCGAGTGCGCAGGGCTTCCTGCAGCGCTGGGTCGGCCGACTGCTGTACTACGACTTGCCGGCGTGGGTGTTCACGGTCGCGTACGTGCTGTTCACGCTGATCGTGTGGCTGACGTGGCGCCGGATTCCCGCTCGCCGGAACCGATAGTCGCGGAGGCGACAAAATCGACTCGCGTCGTTGCAAGCGGCTTCGTCCGGCGATCGCGGTTCGGATCGTCGATGGGGTCGATGCACTTCTTCGTTGGCCGAACGACGTCGATGCCGAATTTCGGCAAAACGAGCCTGCCAGATTTCGTAATTGGGTGCGATATCCCGCTGTTCATATATTGATATTCGCGGCATGCGCGCGGCGAGCCGCACTGACCGCACTGACCGCACTGACCGCACTGACCGCGCGAAGCAGGCTCCGCGATCGCACGCGAGGTTTCCGCAGCCGGATGAACCGGCACAAAAAAGCCCGGCCAGGCCGGGCTTCAAATCGACCGCGCACGCATCGCTGCGTCGCGCGGTCCCTGCAAAAAACAGGATGCTTACGCTGCGAGCAGCGAGCGCAGCACGAACGGCAGGATGCCGCCGTGCTTGTAGTAATCGACTTCGATCGGCGTATCGATGCGCAGCAGCACCGGCACGCGCTTCGTTTCGCCGTTCTTGCGATGGATCACGAGCGTGACGTCCTGTTGCGGCTTGAAGTCGTCGCCGAGACCTTCGATGTCGTACGTCTCGTCGCCCGTGATGCCGAGCGACTGGATGCTGTCCGAGCCCTTGAACTGCAGCGGCAGCACGCCCATGCCGACCAGGTTCGAACGGTGGATCCGCTCGAAGCTGCGTGCGATCACGGCCTTCACACCGAGCAGTTGCGTGCCCTTCGCCGCCCAGTCGCGCGACGAGCCCGTGCCGTACTCCTCGCCCGCGAACACGACGGTCGGCGTGTCGGCGTCGATGTACTTCATCGCCGCGTCGTAGATCGACAGCTGTTCGCCGCTCGGCTGGTGGATCGTCAGGCCGCCTTCGACGCGCGTGCCGTCGGCCTTCGCGGGGATCATCAGGTTCTTGATCCGGACGTTCGCGAACGTGCCGCGCATCATCACGTCATGGTTGCCGCGACGCGAGCCGTAGCTGTTGAAGTCGGCCTTCTGCACGCCGTTTTCCTTCAGCCACTTGCCGGCCGGCGAGTCTTCCTTGATCGAGCCTGCCGGGCTGATGTGGTCGGTCGTGACCGAATCGCCGAAGATGCCGAGCGCGCGCGCGCCCTTGACCGTCGCGATCGAATCGGCCGGCTCCATCGAGAATTCGCTGCCGAAGAACGGCGGTTCCGCGATGTACGTCGACTTCGGCCAGTCGTACACCTGGCCGCTTTCGCCTTCGATCTTGCTCCAGAGGTCGCCCTTCTTCGTGAGCTGCGAGTAGTTCTTCTCGAACTTCTCCGGATCGAGCGCGAACTTGAGGAGCGACTGGACTTCTTCGCTCGTCGGCCAGATATCGCCGAGATAGATGTCCTTGCCGCCCTTGCCCTGGCCGACCGGCTCGGTCATCAGGTCGCGCGTGATGTTGCCGGCGATCGCGTACGCGACGACGAGCGGCGGCGACGCCAGGAAGTTCGCGCGGATGTTCGGGTGGATGCGCGCTTCGAAGTTGCGGTTGCCCGACAGCACGGCCGCCGCGACGATGTCGTTCTTCGTGATCGCTTCGTTCAGCTCGGGCGTGAGGTCGCCCGCGTTGCCGATGCAGGTCGTGCAGCCGTACGCGGCGACTTCGAAGCCGAGCTTCGCGAGGTAGGGCAGCAGGCCCGTCTTCGTCAGGTACTCGGTGACGATCCGCGATCCGGGCGCGAGCGACGTCTTGATGTGCGGCGCGACGGTCAGGCCGGCTTCGACGGCCTTCTTCGCGACGAGGCCGGCGGCCAGCAGCACGCTCGGGTTCGACGTGTTCGTGCACGACGTGATCGCGGCGATCAGCACGTCGCCGTTCTTCACGTCGACGCCGTTGCTCGTCTTGTACTCGGCGTTCAGGTCTTCCGCCTTCTTCGCGAAGCCGTTTTCCGCGACGGGCTTCGAGAACAGATCGGTGAACGTCGACTTGACGTTGCCGATCTCGATGCGGTCCTGCGGACGCTTCGGGCCTGCGAGCGACGGTGCGACCGTCGACAGATCCAGCGTCAGCGTCTTCGTGTAGTCGATGTCGCCCGCCTTCGGAATGCCGAACAGGTCCTGCGCCTTGAAGTAGTTCTCGAACGCGGCGATTTCCGCCTTCGTGCGGCCCGTGCCCTTGAAGTAGTCGATCGTCTTCTCGTCGACCGGGAAGAAGCCCATCGTCGCGCCGTATTCCGGCGCCATGTTCGCGATCGTCGCGCGGTCCGGCAGCGCGAGCGTCTTCGTGCCAACGCCGAAGAACTCGACGAACTTGCCGACGACCTTCTCCTTGCGCAGCATTTCGGTGATCGTGAGGACCAGGTCGGTCGCCGTTACGCCTTCGCGCAGCTTGCCCTTCAGCTCGACGCCGACGACGTCCGGCGTCAGGAAGTACACCGGCTGGCCGAGCATGCCCGCTTCGGCTTCGATGCCGCCCACGCCCCAGCCGACGACGCCGATGCCGTTGATCATCGTCGTGTGGCTGTCGGTGCCGACGAGCGTGTCCGGGTAGTAGACGGTGTCGCCGTCGTCCTTCTTCTTGTGGACGCCGCGCGCGAGGTACTCGAGGTTCACCTGGTGGACGATGCCGACGCCCGGCGGCACGACCTTGAACGTGTCGAATGCCTGCATGCCCCACTTCATGAACTGGTAGCGCTCGTTGTTGCGCTGGAATTCCAGCTTCATGTTCAGGTCGAGCGCGTCCTTCTGGCGGAAGTAGTCGATCTGGACCGAGTGGTCGACGACGAGATCCACCGGGACCAGCGGCTCGATCTTCTTCGGATTCTTGCCCGCGCGCTTCGCGACGCCGCGCATCGCGGCGATGTCGGCGAGGAGCGGCACACCCGTGAAGTCCTGCAGCACGACGCGCGACACGACGAACGGGATTTCGTCGACGCGCTTCGCGTTCGGCTTCCAGTTGGCCAGCTGCTCGATGTGCTCTTCGGTGATCTTCTTGCCGTCGTAGTTGCGCAGCACGGACTCGAGCACGATCCGGATCGAGACCGGCAGGCGCTCGATCTTCGTCTTCAGTTCCTTGCCGAGCTTCGGCAGCGAGTAGAACTTGCCTTTGCCGGAACCGCTGTCGAATTCCTTGAGTGTTTTGTGGAGATTGTGGGCCATGGTGATTTCCTGGGTTTGAGGCTAGGAAAGAAGAAGTCCTGTATCTGACGGCTATATCACATACAGATCGACGTACTCATCGACCGGCATCGCTTCGAGCTTTGCCTGGTCCAGCGACACGTCGAGAATCGCTTGTTGCTGCTTCGCCGGGAAACGGCGCGCGAGATTCGTCCTGAACTTGTCGATGAGGAGCGGAATCCCGTCGGCGCGCCGCCGCATATGGCCGATCGGATACTCGACCGCCGCCTCGGCGAGCGTCGATCCGTCGTTGAACTCGATCGCGAGCGCGTTCGCGATCGAGCGCTTCGCCGGGTCGTGGTAATCCTTCGTGAATTGCGGGTCTTCGACGCACGCGATCTTCGCGCGCAGCGCGTCGATCCGCGGATCGGCCGCGATTGCGTCCTCGTAGTCGGCGGCCGTCAGGCGGCCGAACAGGAGCGGCACGGCGATCATGTACTGGATGCAGTGATCGCGGTCCGCCGGGTTCGCGAGCGGGCCCTGTTTGTCGATGATGCGGATTGCCGCCGCGTGCGTGCGCACCGAGACGCGGCGGATCTCGTCCGCCGTGCGGCCGGCGGCCGCGAGCTGCGCGTGCAGCGTCATCGCGGCCTCGACGGCCGTCTGCGCATGGAATTCGGCCGGATACGCGATCTTGAACAGCACGTTTTCCATCACGTACGTGCCGTACGGGCGCTGGAAGCGGAACGGCCTGCCGCCGAACGACACGTCGTAGAAGCCCCAGGTCTTCGCGGTCAGCGCGGACGGATAGCCCATCTCGCCCGTCCTCGCGATCAGCGCGAGGCGCACGGCGCGCGATGTTGCATCGCCTGCCGCCCACGACTTGCGCGAACCGGTGTTCGGCGCGTGGCGGTAGGTGCGCAGCGCCTGGCCGTCGACGAACGCGAGCGACAGCGCGTTGATCAGCTCGTCGCGCGACAGGCCGAGCAGGCGGCCGACGGCCGCGGTCGACGCGACCTTCACGAGCAGCACGTGGTCGAGGCCGACCTGGTTGAACGAATTCTCGAGCGCGAGGCAGCCCTGGATCTCGTGCGCATGGATCATCGCGACGAGCACGTCCTTCATCGCGAGCGGCCGCTTGCCGGCCGCGATCGCGGTGCGCGACAGCCAGTCGGCCGTCGCGAGGATGCCGCCCAGATTGTCGGACGGATGGCCCCATTCGGCCGCGAGCCAGGTGTCGTTGAAGTCGAGCCAGCGGATCGCCGCGCCGATGTTGAATGCGGCCTGCACCGGATCGAGCTGGAATGGCGTGCCGGGCACCTTTGCGCCGTGCGGCACGATCGTGCCCGGCACGATCGGCCCCAGCAGCTTGGTGCAGGCGGGATACGACAGCGCTTCGAGCCCGCACCCGAGCGTATCGATCAGGCAGTGGCGCGCGGTTTCGAGCGCGAGCGCACTGTCGATGCGATGGTTCAGCACGTAGTCGGCGATATCGACCAGCACTGAATCCGGCGCGGGCCGGACGTTCGGGATTGGGGCGGACATCGAAGCTCCTGTCGACCAGAGCCGGCGCTTCAGCGCTTGCTCTGGTCCCATGCAAGATGGTTGCTGTCGGGATCGACCTCAGTTCGCCGGCTTCAGCTCGTTCGACTGGGTCGGCGCGACGGCGTTGCCGGCCGCCATTTCGGGCGTCTGGCATTCGTCGGCGAGGCGGCTGTCGTCCTTGTCGCTGAAGAGCATGGCCTTCGTCGGGATCACGACGAGCTTCATGCCGCTTGCCGGGTCGTAGAACACGTCCGCGCCCGTCGTCGTCTGCTGACGGGGCAGCTTGTAGTTCTTGTTGGCCCAGTGGACCGTGACGATCTGGTCGCGCTTCATGTCGCCCGCGAGGTCGTACGACAGGCCGTCCTTGCAGGACCACTTGACCGCGCCTTCCGGCACCGGATCGGTTTTCGCGGCCGCGCGCGCCTGCGCCTTCTTGCTGCGCGGGATCAGGTGACGCTTCGGCGCGGGGCGCTTCGGCGTGGCTTTCTTCGCGGTGGTGGACGAAGCCTGGGCGAACGCGCTCGGCGCCGCGGCCAGCATCGTGGCGGACAGCGCGCCGATGACGGTGGCGATCAGCAGTTTCTTCATGGAGTCAGAACCTTACATTTAATCGTTAACAAGGGCGGACGCACAGCTCGTCCACCGGGTTGAACTGCACGCGCCCCGGAAGCGCGCAGCGGCCGCTATTTTCACCTATTTGGCCCGTCGAATTCAGTTTTTGCGCGCTCGTGCACCGTTCATGCTTCGCGTCGCTCCGCCGCCGGTTCGTCCGCGCGTCGAAAGAGCGGCGCCGATTCCGCCGGCAGCGGCTGGCCGGTCGCCCGCGCGCGGCGCAGCACTGACCAGTAGTAGCGGTAGCTCGCCCGGTCGTGCAGCGCGTCGTCGTGGCGCGTCGGGCCCCAGTCGGCCGCCTGCGCGGCAAGCAGGATCTCGGTCGCGCGCACGATTTCGCCCGCGCGCGGCGCAAACGCCGCGACGATTTCGCGGATCTGCGCCGGATGGATGCTCCACATCCGCGTGTAGCCGAATTCCTCGCGGGCGCGGCGCGCGTCGTCGGCGACGACGCGCATGTCGCGCACCTCGGTCGTCACATTGTGCGATGGGGTCTTGCCGTGCGCATGGCACGCGGCGGCGATCTCGAGCTTCGCGCGGCGCACGAGCGGGTGGTCGAACTGGCCGGGCGCGCGCATCGCGTCGTCCGGAATCGCGCCGTGATGCGCGGACACGAAGTCCATCAGGCCGAAGCTCAGCGTCGCGACGGTCGGCAGCGCGGCGATTTGCGCTGCATCGGCGAGCGCGCCGTGCGTCTCGATCAGCACGTCGACGGGGATCGGCTGCGCGATGCCGAGCTCGCGGCGGGATGCTTCGATGAACGCGCACATCTCGGCCGCGTCGGCTGCGCCGCCGACCTTCGGCAGCGTCAGATAGGCGAGCGGGCGCGCCGCGCGCAGGACAATGCGGACGTCGTCGCGCCAGTGAGGGTGGGAAATGTCGTGGATCCGGGCGCCGACGCGCCCGAAGCGGTTCGCGTCACCGCCGACGAGCGCCGCGACGAGCGCCGCGTGCTCGGCTTCGCGGCCGACGGCGGCGCCGTCCTCGCAGTCGAGCGTGATGTCGAAGACGGGGCCGAGCTCGGCCTGCAGCGCGAGCGATTTCAGCATCAGCTTCTCGCTGCCCGCGTAATGATCGCAGCACGGCGGGATCGCGGGCGGCGCAACGCCTTCGTACAGCACTTCTGCGGGTGTGAGCGCGGACATCTGTTCTTCTGCGTCAGGTCAGGATCTGGGCCAACGTGGAACATCGGATTCGTGCGGGCTCTGGGGCGGCGCCGATGCGTGGCGCCAGGCGCAAAGCCCGTGCGAATCGGATTGCCGGCGGGGCCGGGCGTCGCGCCCGGCCCCGCCGGCCGACCGGTCCGCCGCAGCGCGGCAGACCGGTCGAAGGGCATTACTTCAGCAGGTGGGCGACGCCGTCGCGCTCTTCGAGCAGCTCGGCCAGCGTGCCGTCCATCTTCTCGCGCGAGAACGCGTCGATTTCGAGGCCTTCGACGCGCTTGTATTCGCCGTTTTCGCAGATCACCGGCACGCCGTAGATGATGTCTTCGGGGATGCCGTACGAGCCGTCCGACGGGATGCCCATCGTGGCCCACTTGCCGTTCGTGCCGAGCACCCAGTCACGGACGTGGTCGATCGCCGCGTTCGCCGCCGACGCCGCCGACGACAGGCCGCGCGCTTCGATGATCGCCGCGCCGCGCTTGCCGACGGTCGGGATGAACGTGTCGCGGTTCCAGACATCGTCGTTGATCAGCTTCAGCAGCGATTCGCCTTCGGCGGTCGCGAAGCGGAAGTCGGGGTACATCGTCGGCGAGTGGTTGCCCCACACGGCGAGCTTCTCGATCGACGCGACCGGCTTGCCCGACTTGGCCGCGAGCTGCGACAGCGCGCGGTTGTGGTCGAGGCGCAGCATCGCCGTGAAGTTCTTCTTCGGCAGATCCGGCGCGGACTTCATCGCGATGTACGCGTTCGTGTTGGCCGGGTTGCCGACGACCAGCACCTTCACGTCGCGGCTCGCGACTTCGTTCAGCGCGGCGCCCTGAACCGTGAAGATTTCCGCGTTGGCCGACAGCAGATCCTTGCGCTCCATGCCCTTCGAGCGCGGGCGGGCGCCGACCAGCAGCGCGACGTCGGCATCCTTGAACGCGACCTTCGGGTCGTCGGCGATCACGACGCCTGCAAGCAGCGGGAACGCGCAGTCGTCCAGTTCCATCACGACGCCTTTGACGGCGGCTTGTGCTTGCGGGAGGTCGAGCAGTTGCAGGATGACCGGCTGGTCCTTGCCGAGCAGGTCGCCGTTCGCGATGCGGAACAGCAGCGAGTAAGCGATTTGACCTGCGGCGCCGGTGACGGCAACGCGCTTTGCGGGCTTAGCCATTGAGAAATCTCCAGGACATTGAGCGTGGGACGCTAGGGAAAACGCCATTCTATGCGCGTTACACGAAGCGTTGCTTTAAAGCAGGGCGGAGGACTCGCGGCGCATGCGCGGCGGCGCCTGAAGATAGGCTAGGCACGTAGCCCGGGACGCGCGCTGCAAACCCCGCGAACCCTTGCTCGACCCGGAGTGTAGGAGTGGGGGCGGGTAAAGTCAAACAGTATCTTATGTCTTATATAAGACAGATGTTTTCGAGGGAAAAATCTGGACGGAAAAGCGGGGTTTATGTTGAAATGCGCGCCATGACTTCCAATCAGGCGAGCGCACCCAACCCGAACGGCGCAGCCGGCTCCACGCAGCCCGGCGGCGAGGCTGCGGCCGCGCCTTCGCCGACTTTCAGCCCACTTTACCAGCAGATCAAGGCGCTGATCACGCAGAGCCTCGAGGCGGGCGACTGGAAACCGGGCGAGATCATCCCGAGCGAAGTGGAGCTCGCCGGCCGATATAAGGTGAGCCAAGGCACGGTGCGCAAGGCGATCGACGAGCTTGCGGCCGACAACCTGCTCGTGCGCCGCCAGGGCAAGGGCACGTTCGTCGCGACCCACAGCGAGGAGCGCGCGCAATTCCGTTTCCTGCGGCTCCTCGCCGACGACGGCGTCGAGCATCCGCACGTGAGCCGCCTGCTCGAGTGCCGGCGGATGCGCGCGCCCGCCGAGATCGCGCGCCAGCTCGATCTGAAGCCCGCCGATCCCGTCGTCCAGGTGCGGCGCCTGCTCGAGTTCGACAGCGCCGTCACGGTGCTCGACGAGATCTGGCTGCCGGGCGCGATGTTCCGCGGGCTCACGTTCGAGCGCCTGAGCGAATACAAGGGGCCGCTGTACGCGATGTTCGAGAGCGAGTTCGGCACGCGGATGATCCGCGCGAGCGAGAAGATTCGCGCGATCGCGGCCGAGCCTTCCGTCGCGGACCTGCTCGGCGTTCCGTCGGGCTTTCCGCTGCTGTCGGTCGAGCGCGTGTCGTACACGTATGGCGATCGTCCCGTCGAAGTGCGGCGCGGATGGTATGTCACAACCGGGTACTACTATCAGAACGATTTGAGCTGAATTTCGGATGCAAGGTAAGGCGCAGCCTGAATCAAGGTAAGGCGAAACGACAGGTAATTGCGCACCCCACGCGCATAGCACGTTTCGCGCCGCGTTTATTCCGTGGAATGCAACGCTCCAGAGCAGAGCTTTCGCTGCAGCGCGAAATAAAAAGGCGCTAAAATCACGGATTAGTGTGACAACATAGTAGGGGTCTAGCATGACTGAAACAGTAAGAAAACCGAGGCCGGAGTACCGGAACATCGGGTTCGGCGACATCACGCTCAAATACCGTATGCCGCTCGCGGCTCGGGTTTCGATTCTGCACCGGGTGAGCGGTGCGCTGCTGTTCCTGTTCCTTCCTTTCCTGCTTTACCTCTTCGACCAAAGCCTCACGTCCGAACTCAGCTTCGAAGTCTTCAAGGCATTCCTCTCCAACATCGTCGTCAAGCTGATCGTCCTCGCGCTGTCGTGGGCGTTCCTGTTCCACTTCTGCGCCGGGGTCCGCCATCTGATGATGGACATGAATCACGATGCGGTGTCGAAGGAACGCGGCCGGAAGACGTCGGTCGTCGTGTTCGTCGTGTCGACCGTCCTCACGATCGCCGTCGCGCTCAAACTGTTCGGAGCATTCTAAGAAAATGGCAGCGAATAACCGTATCGGCTCGAAGCGCCTCGTCGTCGGCGCTCACTATGGTCTGCGCGACTGGCTCGCGCAGCGCGTCACCGCCACCGTGATGGCGATCTACACCGTCATCCTGCTCGTCTGGTTCTTCACGGCGCGCGATTTCTCGTACGAGGGCTGGGCGTCGATCTTCGCGACGCAATGGATGAAGCTCGCGACCTTCGTCACGCTGCTTTCGCTCTTCTATCACGCATGGGTCGGCGTGCGCGACATCTGGATGGACTACGTGAAGCCCGTCGGTGTGCGCCTGCTGCTGCAATCGCTGACGATCGTCTGGCTGCTCGCGTGCGCGGGCTACGCTGCGCAGATTCTCTGGAGAGTTTAAAAGAATGGCTGCAATCAAAACTTCCCTGCCGCGTCGCAAGTTCGACGTGGTGATCGTCGGCGCGGGCGGCTCGGGGATGCGCGCGTCCCTGCAACTGTCGCGCGCGGGTCTCTCCGTCTGCGTGCTGTCGAAAGTGTTCCCGACCCGTTCGCACACGGTCGCCGCGCAAGGCGGGATCGGCGCGTCGCTTGGCAACATGAGCGAAGACAACTGGCACTATCACTTCTACGACACGATCAAGGGCTCCGACTGGCTCGGCGACCAGGACGCGATCGAGTTCATGTGCCGTGAAGCGCCGAACGCCGTGTACGAGCTCGAGCACTTCGGCATGCCGTTCGACCGCAATGCGGACGGCACGATCTACCAGCGCCCGTTCGGCGGCCACACCGCGAACTACGGCGAGAAGCCGGTCCAGCGAGCGTGCGCGGCGGCAGACCGCACCGGTCATGCGCTGCTGCACACGCTGTACCAGCAGAACGTCGCGGCGAAGACGCAATTCTTCGTCGAATGGATGGCGCTCGACCTGATCCGCGACGCGGACGGCGACGTGCTCGGCGTGACCGCCCTCGAAATGGAAACGGGCGACGTCTACATCCTCGAAGGCAAGACCACGCTGTTTGCGACGGGCGGCGCGGGCCGGATCTTCGCGGCGTCGACGAACGCGTTCATCAACACGGGCGACGGCCTCGGCATGGCGGCCCGCTCGGGCGTCGCGCTGCAGGACATGGAGTTCTGGCAGTTCCACCCGACGGGCGTCGCGGGTGCGGGCGTGCTGATCACCGAAGGCGTGCGCGGCGAGGGCGGCATTCTGCGCAACTCGAACGGCGAGCGCTTCATGGAGCGCTACGCGCCGACGCTGAAGGATCTGGCGCCGCGCGATTTCGTGTCGCGCTCGATGGATCAGGAAATCAAGGAAGGCCGCGGCGTCGGCCCGAACAAGGACCACGTGCTGCTCGACCTGTCGCACATCGGCGCCGAGACGATCATGAAGCGTCTGCCGTCGATTCGCGAGATCGCGCTGAAGTTCGCGAACGTCGATTGCATCAAGGAACCGATCCCGGTCGTGCCGACGATCCATTACCAGATGGGCGGCATCCCGACCAACATCCACGGCCAGGTCGTCGGCACGCCGCGCGGCCACGAAGAGCCGATCAACGGCTTCTACGCCGTGGGCGAATGCTCGTGCGTGTCCGTGCACGGCGCGAACCGCCTCGGCACGAACTCGCTGCTCGATCTGGTGGTGTTCGGCCGCGCTGCCGGCAACCACATCGTCGAGCACGTGAAGAACCAGCGCGAGCACAAGCCGCTGCCGGCGGACGCCGCCGAATTCTCGCTCGAGCGCCTCGCGAAGCTCGAGAAGTCGACGTCGGGCGAGTACACGCAGGACATCGCGAACGACATCCGCGCGACGATGCAAAAGCATGCGGGCGTGTTCCGCACGTCGAAGCTGCTGGAAGAGGGCGTTCAGCAGATGGCGGGCCTGAAGGAGCGCGTCACGCACGTGCACCTGAAGGACAAGTCGAAGGTGTTCAACACCGCGCGCGTCGAAGCGCTCGAGCTGGCGAACCTGATCGAGGTCGCGCGCGCGACGATGGTGTCGGCGGAAGCGCGCAAGGAAAGCCGCGGCGCGCACGCGCACAGCGACTACGAGCACCGCGACGACGACAACTGGCTGCGCCACACGCTGTGGTTCAGCGAAGGCGATCGCCTCGACTACAAGCCCGTCCATATGAAGCCGCTGACGGTCGAGTCCGTGCCGCCGAAGGCGCGTACGTTCTAAGCCAGCGCAAAGGAATCTGAAATGGCCAAACGCATTTTCGAAATCTACCGCTACGATCCGGACAAGGACGCCGCGCCGCGCATGCAGACGTACGAGCTGGAGCTCCAGCACGAGCGGATGCTGCTCGACGCGCTCGTCAAGCTGAAGTCGGTCGACGAGACGCTGTCGTTCCGCCGCTCGTGCCGCGAAGGCGTATGCGGTTCGGACGCGATGAACATCAACGGCAAGAACGGCCTCGCGTGCCTGACGAACCTGAACGACCTGCCGCAGAAGATCGTGCTGCGGCCGCTGCCGGGTCTGCCCGTCGTGCGCGACCTGATCTGCGATTTCACGCAGTTCTTCAACCAGTACCACTCGATCCGTCCGTACCTGATCAACGACGAGCCGCCGCCCGAGAAGGAGCGCCTGCAGTCGCCGGAAGAGCGCGACGAGCTCGACGGCCTGTACGAGTGCATTCTGTGCGCGAGCTGCTCGACGTCGTGCCCGAGCTTCTGGTGGAATCCGGACAAGTTCGTCGGTCCGGCGGGCCTGCTGCAGGCGTATCGCTTCATCGCGGACAGCCGCGATCGTGCGACGGGCGAGCGCCTCGACAACCTCGACGATCCGTACCGTCTGTTCCGTTGCCATACGATCATGAACTGCGTCGACGTGTGCCCGAAGGGCCTGAACCCGACGAAGGCGATCGGCAAGATCAAGGAATTGATGGTTCGCCGCGCGGTCTGACATGAGCGAATCGTCGCATCAATCCGACCCGCATCGCCGCGCGCGGCTTCGCTGGCGCGCGCGGCGCGGTCTGCTGGAGAACGATCTCATTTTCGAGCGTTTCTTCGACAGACACGAGCACGACCTCAGCGACGCGGACGTGAGCGCACTGTCGCGCCTGCTGGATCTAAGCGACAACGACCTGATGGACTTGCTGCTCGCACGCAAGGAACCAGAAGGCGACTTTGCCGGCCCGGACATGTCCAGGCTGCTGGAGATGCTGCGCAGCGTTTGAGAGCGTTGTGCCCGTTATCGAATCCGTTTCTTTTTTCGATTGAGGATGTGTCATGACCCCGTCTGATGTTAAAGCCACGCTATCGTTCAGCGACAATTCGCCGAGCGTCGAACTGCCGATTTACAAGGGTACGATGGGCCCGGACGTAATCGATATCCGCAAGCTGTACGGCCAGACCGGCAAGTTCACGTATGACCCGGGCTTCATGTCGACGGCGTCTTGCAACTCGGCGATCACGTACATCGACGGCGACAAGGGCGAACTGCTGTACCGCGGCTTTCCGATTGACAATCTCGCTGAAAACGCGGACTTCCTCGAAACCTGCTATCTGCTGCTGAAGGGCGAGCTGCCGAACGCCGCGCAGAAGAAGGAATTCGTCGCCACCGTCACGAAGCACACGATGGTGCACGAGCAGATGCAGTTCTTCTTCCGCGGCTTCCGCCGCGACGCGCACCCGATGGCGATTCTCGTCGCCGCGGTCGGCGCGCTGTCCGCGTTCTACCACGATTCGCTCGATATCAACGACCCGCGTCACCGTGAAGTGTCGGCGATCCGCATGATCGCGAAACTGCCGACGCTCGTCGCGATGGCGTTCAAGTACAGCATCGGCCAGCCGTTCGTCTATCCGCGCAACGACCTGTCGTACAGCGCGAACTTCATGCGCATGATGTTCGCGAACCCGTGCGAAGAGTACAAGGTCAACGACGTGCTCGTCCGCGCGCTCGACCGCATCCTGATCCTGCACGCCGACCACGAGCAGAACGCGTCGACGTCGACGGTCCGTCTCGCGGGCTCGTCGGGTGCGAACCCGTTCGCGTGTATCGCGGCCGGCATCGCGTGTCTGTGGGGCCCGGCGCACGGCGGCGCAAACGAAGCCGCGCTGAACATGCTCGAGCAGATCGGCACGCCGGACAACATCCCCGAGTTCATCAAGCAGGTGAAGGACAAGAACTCGGGCGTGAAGCTGATGGGCTTCGGCCACCGCGTGTACAAGAACTACGATCCGCGCGCGAAGCTGATGCGCGAGACCTGCTACGAAGTGCTGAACGAACTGGGCCTGCACGACGATCCGCTCTTCAAGCTCGCGATGCAGCTCGAGAAGATCGCGCTCGAAGACGAATACTTCGTGTCGCGCAAGCTGTACCCGAACGTCGATTTCTACTCGGGCATCGTTCAGCGCGCGCTGGGCATCCCGACGTCGATGTTCACCTGTATCTTCGCGATGGCGCGCACGGTCGGCTGGATCGCGCAGTGGAACGAGATGATCGCCGATCCCGAGCAGAAGATCGGTCGCCCGCGGCAGCTCTTCATCGGCGAGACCCCGCGTACGGCGAAGCCGATCGATCAGCGCTGATCGGCGGCGCGCAGCGCGTGCGGCCAGTCCGCCGCGCGTGGTGCGTGCAACGCTGAATGAAACACCCCGACGGTTCGCCCGTCGGGGTGTTTGTTTTTCAGCGGCGCGTTTTCGTGGTCGTACCGCGCTCGAGCGACGGCGGGCGCACGTCGATGCCTTTCGTCCGTGCCGGCGCGTCGTCGGGCGGGCGGTCGTGCTCCGCGAGAAATTGCCGGTATGCGCGCGGCGTCATCTGTCGCGCGGTGAGGAACTGGCGATTGAAGTTCGCGAGATTCGCATAGCCGGAGCGCGTCGCGACGAGCGACACCGGCCAGTCGGTCGACGCGAGCAGCCGTGCCGCGTGCGCGAGCCGCAGCCGCTGCAGATAGCGGCCGATGGTTTCGCCGACGTGCTGCGCGAACCGCCGTTGCAGCGAGCGCTCGGACAGGTGCGCGACTGCCGCGAGTTCGGCGATGCGCAGCGGTTCGTGAAAGCGGCGGTCGAGCAGGTCGAGCACGCGGTCGAGGCGCTCGGCTTCGGGCGCGAGCGCGGCGCCGTCGGCGGTGTGGTAGGCGGCGGCCGTCGCGAGCGGCGTCGCGTGCGCGTCGGCGAGGAAAGCGAGGACGTCGAGCGCGGTCGTGAGCCGCACGCGCGGCGCGCGGTCGACGAGCGCGGGCAGCCGCGAGCGCATCTCGGCCGCGGCGTCCGGCCCGAACGCGAGCCCTGGCGCGGCTCGGCGCAGCAGCGTGCGCAAGCCTGCGAATTCAGGGCAGCAGTCGGCGATGCGCTGTGCCCAGTCGCCGTCGAACCAGACGACGAGTGCGACGAGCGGCGCGTCCGGATCGATACGCGCGTCCGACGCCCACGTATGCGGCAGGTTCGGCGGCACGAGCACGAGATCGTCGCCGGCGTAATCGGCGACGTGATCGCCGACGAAGCGCTTGCCGCGGCTGTTCAGCGTGAGCGTCAGCTCGTATTCCGGATGGTGGTGCCATTCGAACGGAATCTGCGCGAGCCTGCGCCGATAGACGCGGACCGAGCAGCCTTCGGGAATCGCGATGCGTTCGTAGCGCGGCTTCATGTCGGCGTCCATTCGTCCGCGTGGCGGGTGGGCGTGGCATCATCGTCGGGTTTCGACGATCCGGGAGGCACGCGAATGTTCTCACATGTCTGCATGGGCGTAACCGACGTAGAACGCGCTTATGCGTTCTACGCGCCGTTGATGGAAGCGTTGCAGTTCGCGCTCAAGTTTCGCGATCCCGACGGTTGGACCGGCTGGATGCCGGCCGACGCGCCGCGTCCGGTGTTCCTGATCGGCCGGCCGTTCGACGGCGCGCAGCACGCGCCCGGCAACGGTCAGATGACCGCGTTTCTCGCGGCGAATCGCGCGATGGTCGACCGCGTGTACGCGCTCGCGCTGCGAGCGGGCGGCACGAGCGAAGGGGCGCCCGGCTTGCGACCCCGCTACCACCCGAACTACTACGGCGCGTACTTTCGCGATCTCGACGGCAACAAGCTGTGCGTATGCTGCCACGAGCCGGAGTAGACGTGCGCGTCTCCGCTTCGAGGCGGGAATAAGCGTCGGCGCGTAGCCAAAGCCCTTCGACGGCAGTCGTGCGGCCGGCGATCGCGCGGCGGGAGAGAATGGGCGCGATGCGGCCGAATCGGCATATGGCACCGCGCGCAGCCGTCTGGAATGCGTGCATTCCCTATCTTTTGCGAGGTGGAGCGTATGTGCGCAATGCGGTTTGTCGTGGCGCTCGCCTGGTTGCTGGCGATCGAAGGCGCAATTGCCGGCGTCGCCGAGGACAACGTGCAGCGGGCCGCGCTTCCGATGCCCGTACGATCGACGGCGGCCGACTGCCGGCAATGGGCGCAGCCCGTCTTTGTCGGCGCGCAGCGCGACGCATCGCCCGGCTGGGCGCACGCGCTCGTTGCGATGGCCACCTATGACGCCGCGGCGATGTCGAACACGCCGCGCTCGCGAGACGGCCCAGTCGCTGTGCGACGAGCATCGCGCCGCGATGTTCTCGAGCGAGCACTACATGCTCGCGCCGCCGGTGATAGCGCGCTGATCGCGCGGTCCCGCGACGGACGCGGACGCGGCAGTTGCCGCGTCGTCGTCGCTCTCCCCGATCGGATGCGTTGCAACGCCGAAAGCCGTGCCGTCGCGCGTCGTGCACTGCTCCCGCGCCAGGCCGCGTGGCGGTTCTTTCGGCCTTCGGCGCGCTTGTCCGGACGGCTGGCGTAATCCTATCGATGGTTGGCGCAATTGCATCACTTCTCACGGATCAGGCGATCTACGCTGAATGGGTGCGTTGACGTACGCCGCACCCATCCAGAATCAGATCAAGGAGACACCCGATGCCGTTTCATATCGACGACCTGCCGGCGGCGATCCGCACGACGAAAGCGGCGCTGCGCGCCGCACTGCCGAACCGCGCGCAGGTGTTTCGCGAGCTCGAGGGCGAGATCGCGCGGCAAGCCGACTCGATCCTGACCGATCGCGCGCAAGGCCGCGACACGATCCCCGTGCTGCGCTTCGCCGACGTCGCCGCGGATCGCGTCGATTCGGCGTCGCTCGCCGCGCTCAGGGCGCGTGGCGCTTGCGTGATCCGCGGCGTGTTCGACGCGCGGCGGGCGAGCGATTGGAACGACGAGATCACCGCGTACGTCGAGTCGAACCGGCTCGACGACAAACTCGCCCATCGCGCGGAAGACCGCTATTTCGGCACGCTCGCGTCGAGCAAGCCGCAGATCTACGGCGTTTATTGGTCGAAGCCGCAGATCGCCGCGCGCCAGTCGCCCGAACTGACCCTGGCGCGTGTTTTCCTGAACCGGCTGTGGCGCGCGCAGAGCGAAGGGCGCGTGCATTTCGATCCGGCGCGCGTGCCGGCCTATGCGGACCGCATCCGCCGGCGGCCGCCGGGCTCGTCGTCGCTCGGCTTGTCGCCGCACGTCGACGGCGGCTCGGTCGAGCGCTGGCTCGGGCCGAACTTCCGGCGCGTCTATCGGCACGTGCTCGCGGGTGACTGGCGCGCCTACGATCCGTTCGACGCGGCGTTCCGGCCGGACGTCGAGGAGATTCCGTCGCCCGCCGTCTGCTCGATGTTCCGCACGTTCCAGGGCTGGACGGCGCTGACGCCGCAGGGGCCCGGCGACGGGACGCTGCAACTGATTCCGATCGCGAACGCGATGGCCTACGTCGTCCTGCGCGCGCTGCAGGACGACGTGCCCGGCGACGACCTGTGCGGCGCGCGGCCGGGCCGTGCGCTATCGGTGCTGCCCGAATGGCATGCGCCGCTCCTCGCCGCGCTCGCACCGATTCCGCCGATGCAGCCGGGCGACGCGGTGTTCTGGCACGGCGACGTCGTGCACGCGGTCGAGGACGCGCATCGCGGGACGGGCTACAGCAACGTGATGTACATCGCGTCGGCGCCGGGGTGCGCGAAGAACGACGCTTACCTGACGCGGCAGTTGCCGAGCTTCCTGCGCGGCGAGAGCCCGCCGGATTTTCCGGCCGATCACTTCGAGACGGATTTCGCCGGGCGTGCGCAGGCGGACGATCTGACCGCGCTCGGGCGCGAGCAGATGGGGTTCGGGTTGTGAGCGGTCGGCAGGCGTTGGCGCCGGGGCGAAATACGATCGCCCCGGCGCCCGCAAATGCCTGCGTGCCGCGCGCCGAGCGAAGCCATTGCGTCGGAGACGCGCGCTCGACCTGCTGAAACGGGCGTCGGTCGCATCATGCTCGCGCCGTCACCGCTCCCACGGCGGCGTGCGCGACGTGTCGCGCTTGCCGTAGCGCTCGATCGCATCGCGCACGACGTCGCGCGTCACGGCTCCGTCGTCGGCGAGCGCGCGCAGCGCCGCAATCACGATTGACGCGCGATCGACCTCGAAGAACGCGCGCAGCGCCTGGCGCGTGTCGCTGCGGCCGAAGCCGTCGGTGCCGAGCGTCACGTAGCGGCGCGGCACGTATGCGCGGATCAGCTCGGGCAGCGCGCGCGCGTAGTCGGTCGCGGCGATCACCGGCCCGCGCGTCGCGGCGAGCGCGGACGTGACGTAAGGCGTCGCGTTTTCGTTCGCTTCGTCGCCGTCGAACAGACGCTGCGCGCGCTCGGCCGCGATGCCGTCGCGCTGCAGTTCGGTGAAGCTCGTCACGCTCCACACGGCCGCATCGATCTGCCAGCCGTCGCGCAGCATGCGCGCGGCCGCCTGCACTTCGCCGAGAATCGCGCCCGAGCCGAGCAACTGGACGCACGCGGCGGGCTGCGCCGTCGCGTCGAGCGGATACATGCCCCTGAGAATGCCGTCGCGCACCGCGTCGGCCCGGTCCGCGGGCAGCGACGGCTGCGCGTAGTTTTCGTTCGTGACGGTCAGGTAATAGAACGTGTCGCGCTGCCGTTCGAGCATCTCGCGCATCCCTTCGTCGACGATCACCGCGACTTCGTACGCGAACGCCGGATCCCACGCGCGGCAGTTCGGCACCGTCGACGCGGCGAGATGGCTCGTGCCGTCCTGATGCTGGAGCCCTTCGCCGCCGAGCGTCGTCTTGCCGGCGGTCGCGCCGATCAGGAAGCCGCGCGCGCGTTGATCGGCGGCGGCCCAGATCAGGTCGCCGATCCGCTGGAAGCCGAACATCGAGTAGTAGATGTAGAACGGCAGCATCGGCAGGTCGTGCACGCTGTACGACGTCGCCGCGGCGATCCACGACGACATCGCGCCCGCCTCGGAGATGCCTTCCTCGAGGATCTGTCCGCGCGTGTCCTCGCGGTAGTAGAGCATCGAGCCGAGGTCTTCCGGCTCGTAGCGCTGGCCGAGCGGCGAGTAGATGCCGACCTGCCGGAACAGGTTCGCCATCCCGAACGTGCGCGCCTCGTCGGCGACGACGGGCACGACGCGCGGCCCGAGCGCCGCGTCCTTCAGCAGGCCGCCGAGCATCCGCACGATCGCCATCGTCGTCGACATCTCGCGGCCGCCGGCGTCGAGCGCGAATTGCCCCCAGGAAGGCAACGACGGCACGGTCGATGCCGTCGTCGCCGCTTTCCGCCTTCTGGGCAGACAGCCTCCCAGGGCAGCCCGGCGCGCATGCAGGTATCGCATCTCCGGGCTGTCTTCCGCGGGCTTGTAGAAACGGAGCTGCTCGACGTCTTCGTCCGTGAGCGGCAGCCGGAAACGGTCGCGGAACGCGAGCAGGTGCTCGACGTCGAGCTTCTTCTGCTGATGGGTCGTCATCCGGCCCTGGCCGATCGCGCCCATTCCGAAGCCCTTCATCGTCTTCGCGAGGATCACGGTCGGCCGGCCTTCGTGACGGACCGCGCTTTCGTACGCGGCGTACAGCTTGCACGCGTCGTGGCCGCCGCGGCGCAGCCGGTCGATGTCTTCGTCGCGCAGATGCGCGACGAGCGACGCGAGCGCGTCGTCCTGGCCGAAGAAGCGTTCGCGGTTGTACGCGCCGTCGTTCGCCGAGAAGGTCTGGAACTGGCCATCGACCGTCTGCGCGAACGCGCGCGCAAGCGCGCCCGTCGCGTCGCGCGCGAAGAGCGCATCCCAGTCCGAGCCCCACAGCACCTTGATCACGTTCCAGCCGGCGCCTGCGAACTGCGATTCGAGCTCGTCGACGATGCGGCCGTTGCCGCGCACCGGGCCGTCGAGCCGTTGCAGATTGCAGTTGATCACGAACACGAGATTGTCGAGCCCTTCGCGCGCCGCGAGCGACAGCGCGCCGATCGATTCGGGCTCGTCCATCTCGCCGTCGCCGAAGAAGCCCCACACCTTGCGGCCGTCGGTGTGCAGCAGTCCGCGGTTCTGCAGGTAGCGCATGAAGCGCGCCTGGTAGATCGCATTGATCGGACCGATGCCCATCGAGCCCGTCGGGAACTGCCAGAAATCGGGCATCAGCCACGGATGCGGATACGAGCAGAGGCCCGGTCCGGCGATCTCGCGCCGATAGTGCTCGAGCTGCGCTTCGCTCAGGAATCCTTCGAGAAACGCGCGCGCATAGACGCCCGGCGACGAGTGCGGCTGGAAGTAGACGAGATCGCCGCCCGACGCGTCGCCCGCCGCGCGGAAGAAGTGGTTGAAGCCGACCTCGAACAGATCGGCCGCCGACGCGTAGCTCGCGATGTGGCCGCCGAGCTCGCCATACGCGCGGTTTGCGCGAACCACCATCGCGAGCGCGTTCCAGCGCAGCACGGCCGCCAGGCGCGCTTCGAGCTGAAGGTCGCCCGGATACGGCGGCTGCGCGTCGAGCGGGATCGTGTTGACGTACGGCGTCGTGTTCGCGTGCGGCGGCGCGATCCGGCGGCGCGCCGCGTGCTCGGCGAGCTGCGCGAGCAGGTACCGCGCGCGGTCGACGCCCGCGTGCTCGACGATGCCGTCGAGCGCGTCCAGCCATTCGGCGGTTTCCTGCGGATCGGTGTCGTCGTGGCGGCGCGCGGCCGAGAGGACCGGGCGGATACCGTTCGACAAGTCGTTCATGCGCGGCTCCAGATGGGGCGGGTTCGAGGAAGCGACATCGGCAGCAACAGCCGTCAAGGTTATCCACGCAGCCGCAGAATGTGCATCTCTTTTGGTTGGAATTTTGGTTTCGTGTAACGTACAAATTCCTGAAAAATCTCTGTTTTCAGAATATTTGTACTATGAGCGCTCCTTCCCGCCGGCTGGACCGGATCGACATCGGCATCCTCAATCAACTGCAGCAGAACGCGCGGATCACGAACGCGGAGCTCGCGCGCGCGGTGAACCTGTCGCCGACGCCGTGCTTCAACCGCGTCCGCGCGCTCGAGAAGCTCGGTCTCATCAAGCAGCAGGTGACGCTGCTGAATCCGGAGCCGCTTGGGCTGCGGATCAACGTGTTCATCCAGGTGAGCCTCGAGAAGCAGGTCGAGGACGCGCTGCGCCGCTTCGAGGAGGCGATCGACAAGCGGCCCGAGGTGATGGAGTGCTATCTGATGTCGGGCGACGCGGACTACCTGCTGCGCGTCGTCGTGCCGAGCATGAAGAGCCTCGAGCGCTTCATCCTCGATCAGCTGACGACGATTCCCGGCGTGTCGAACATCCGGTCGAGCTTCGCGCTCAAGCAGGTCCGCTATCGGACCGCATTGCCGCTGCCTGCGGACGGGCTCACGCTTGCCGACGGCGACGACGCGCCGCAGGAATGGGTGTGAGCGAAGCGTTCGCGATTCCGGCGGCGCGATGCCTTCCTTCCGATTTGCCGGGTAATCCTGATACCCGTATCGGCTGTACCACTCAACCCACTGTTTTTTATGGGTTTTTTCGTTTTCCTGGTACAAAGGTGCGGGCTTCGCGTGGCATAATCGACTGCACCCGAACGCATGTTCGCAGTCAAACGACCCCGCATACCCATGGCACAGACTCTCTACGACAAATTGTGGAATTCGCACGTCGTCCACACCGAGGAGGACGGCACCACATTGCTCTACATCGATCGCCAACTGCTGCACGAAGTCACGAGCCCGCAGGCGTTCGAGGGGCTGAAGCTCGCGCAGCGTCCGGTGTGGCGAATCAGCGCGAATCTCGCGGTTTCCGATCACAACGTGCCGACGACGGACCGCAGCCACGGCATCGCCGATCCGGTGTCGAAGCTGCAGGTCGACACGCTCGACGCGAACTGCGATGCATACGGCATCACGCAATTCAAGATGAACGACGTCCGTCAGGGCATCGTCCACATCATCGGGCCCGAGCAGGGCGCGACGCTGCCCGGCATGACGATCGTCTGCGGCGATTCGCACACGTCGACGCACGGCGCGTTCGGCGCGCTCGCGCACGGCATCGGCACGTCGGAAGTCGAGCACGTGCTCGCGACGCAGACGCTTTTGCAGAAGAAGAGCAAGAACATGCTCGTGAAGGTCGAGGGCCCGCTGCCGCGCGGTTGCACCGCGAAGGACATCGTGCTCGCGATCATCGGCAAGATCGGCACCGCGGGCGGCACCGGCTACGCGATCGAATTCGGCGGCTCGACGATTCGCGCGCTGTCGATGGAAGGCCGGATGACGGTCTGCAACATGGCGATCGAAGCGGGCGCGCGCGCCGGCATGGTCGCCGTCGACGACACGACGGTCGAATACCTGAAGGGCCGTCCCTTCGTGCCGACGGGCGCGGAATGGAATCAGGCGGCCGAATATTGGAAGACATTCAGGTCCGACGAAGGCGCGCGGTTCGACGCCGTCGTCGAGCTGAACGCGGCGGAGATCGTGCCGCAGGTCACGTGGGGCACGTCGCCGGAAATGGTCACGTCGATCGACGGCCGCGTGCCCGATCCCGAGCGCGAGAAGGACCCGGTCAAGCGCGACGCGATGGAGCGCGCGCTCGCGTACATGGCGCTCACGCCGAATACGCCGATCGAGGCGATCAACGTCGACAAGATCTTCATCGGCTCGTGCACGAACGCGCGGATCGAAGACATCCGCGCGGCCGCGTACGTCGTCAAGAAGCTCAATCGCCGCGTCGCGCCGAACGTGCGCCTCGCGATGGTCGTGCCGGGCTCGGGCCTCGTGAAGGCGCAGGCCGAGCGCGAAGGGCTCGACAAGGTGTTCACGGAAGCCGGCTTCGAATGGCGCGAGCCGGGCTGCTCGATGTGCCTCGCGATGAACGCCGACCGGCTCGAGCCGGGCGAGCGCTGCGCGTCGACGTCGAACCGCAACTTCGAAGGGCGTCAGGGCCAGGGCGGCCGCACGCATCTCGTCAGCCCGGCGATGGCCGCGGCGGCGGCGATCGAAGGCCACTTCGTCGACATTCGCAAGCTGGGGTGAGTGCGTGAAAGCAACGGCATTTTTCGGGCGGCTCGCCGCCGTGATCGCATTGGCGGGCTTCGCGTTCGGCGTTGCGGGCTGCAACACGGTCGCGGGCATGGGCGAGGACATCAACGCCGCCGGCCACGCGATCAAGAAGGCTGCGGAGTGACGGCGCGCGAGCGCGACGATTCGATTTCGCCGGCCCGCGCGGCCGGCCTCCAATCTGGTTGACGGATCATGGAAAAATTCAATGTGCATACCGGCGTCGTGGCGCCGCTCGATCGCGAGAACGTCGACACCGACGCGATCATCCCGAAGCAGTTCCTGAAGTCGATCAAGCGCACGGGCTTCGGCCCGAACGCGTTCGACGAGTGGCGCTATCTCGATCACGGCGAGCCCGGCCAGGACAACTCGAAACGTCCGCTGAACCCGGACTTCGTGCTGAACCAGCCGCGCTACCAAGGCGCGTCGATCCTGCTCGCGCGCAAGAACTTCGGCTGCGGCAGCTCGCGCGAGCATGCGCCGTGGGCGCTGCAGCAGTACGGCTTCCGCGCGATCGTCGCGCCGAGCTTCGCCGACATCTTCTTCAACAACTGCTACAAGAACGGCTTGCTGCCGATCGTGCTGACCGAGCAGCAGGTCGACCACCTGTTCAACGAGACGTACGCGTTCAACGGCTATCAGCTCACGATCGATCTCGACGCGCAGGTCGTGCGCGCGCCGGACGGCCGCGAGTATCCGTTCGAGATCACCGCGTTCCGCAAGTACTGTCTCGTGAACGGCTTCGACGATATCGGCCTCACGCTGCGCCACGCGGACAAGATCCGTCAGTACGAAGCGGAGCGGCTCGCGAAGCAGCCGTGGCTCGACAACCGGCTGATCGGCTGACGGCTCTCTCGCGCGAGCGCGCGCCGCGACCGATGGCCGGCGCGCGCGCTTCGTCCGAATCCAACAACTCATTCATCCAGTCAGGAATTTCGCATGAAGATTGCAGTGCTGCCCGGCGACGGCATCGGTCCGGAGATCGTCAACGAAGCGGTGAAGGTGCTGAACGCGCTCGGCGAGACGTTCGAGCTCGAACAGGCGCCCGTCGGCGGCGCCGGCTACGAGGCGAGCGGCCATCCGCTGCCGGAAGCGACGCTCGCGCTCGCGAAGGAAGCGGACGCGATCCTGTTCGGCGCGGTCGGCGACTGGAAGTACGACTCGCTCGAGCGCGCGCTGCGCCCCGAGCAGGCGATCCTCGGTCTGCGCAAGCATCTCGAGCTGTTCGCGAACTTTCGCCCGGCGATCTGCTATCCGCAGCTCGTCGACGCGTCGCCGCTGAAGCCCGAGCTGATCGCGGGCCTCGACATCCTGATCGTGCGCGAACTGAACGGCGACATCTACTTCGGCCAGCCGCGCGGCGTGCGCGCAGCGCCCGACGGCCCGTTCGCCGGCGCGCGCGAAGGCTTCGACACGATGCGCTATTCGGAGCCGGAAGTGCGCCGCATCGCGCACGTCGCGTTCCAGGCCGCGCAGAAGCGCGCGAAGAAGCTGCTGTCGGTCGACAAGTCGAACGTGCTCGAGACGTCGCAGTTCTGGCGCGACATCATGATCGACGTATCGAAGGAATACGCGGACGTCGAGCTGTCGCACATGTACGTCGACAACGCGGCGATGCAGCTCGCGAAGGCGCCGAAGCAGTTCGACGTGATCGTGACCGGCAACATGTTCGGCGACATCCTGTCCGACGAAGCGTCGATGCTGACGGGCTCGATCGGCATGCTGCCGTCGGCGTCGCTCGACAAGAACAACAAGGGCTTGTACGAGCCGTCGCACGGTTCCGCGCCGGACATCGCAGGCAAGGGCGTCGCGAATCCGCTCGCGACGATCCTGTCGGCCGCGATGCTGCTGCGCTACTCGCTGAACCGCGCCGAACAGGCGAACCGGATCGAGAACGCGGTCAAGAAGGTGCTCGAAGCGGGCTACCGGACGGCGGACATCGCGACGCCGGGTTGCCGCCAGGTCGGCACCGCGGCGATGGGCGACGCGGTCGTCGCCGCGCTGTAATCGCGGCGCACGGGCCGCGCGTTCGGAGCGGTTCGTCGTCGCAGTTCGGCCGGGCGGCCCCGAAAACGGGGTCCGTCCGGTTTTCCTGGCCGTTGTGCGGCCTCTTGGGTTTGTGTAGACTCGAGCGATGGCGCTGACTTCCCTGATCTCCCCGGTCTTGAAACCCCACGGCAATGAAGCCCGTGCGGGTGCGCGCGCCATTCTCGTCGGCAAAATCATCATCACGAAAACGATCACGAAAATCTGATCGTCGTCCGTCGTGCCCGCCTGTTTCCCCGCGCGGTCGCGCCGGGGACGGAAAAGGCGGGGAAGCTCCAGCAAAGGATGAGTCATGAACGTAGGTCTCGTAGGTTGGCGCGGCATGGTCGGCAGCGTGCTGATGCAGCGCATGCAGGAAGAAGGCGATTTCGATCTGATCGAGCCGGTGTTTTTCAGCACCAGCAACGCGGGCGGCAAGGCGCCGTCATTCGCGAAAAACGAGACCACGCTCAAGGATGCGACGAGCATCGACGACCTGAAGAAGTGCGACGTCGTCATCACGTGCCAGGGCGGCGACTACACGAACGACGTGTTTCCGAAGCTGCGCGCGGCCGGCTGGAACGGCTACTGGATCGACGCGGCGTCGTCGCTGCGGATGAAGGACGACGCGGTGATCATTCTCGACCCCGTGAACCTCGGCGTGATCAAGGACGCGCTCGTCAAGGGCACGAAGAACTTCATCGGCGGCAACTGCACGGTCAGCCTGATGCTGACGGCGCTGGGCGGCCTGTTCCGCGAGAACCTCGTCGACTGGATGACGGCGATGACGTACCAGGCCGCGTCGGGCGCGGGCGCGCAGAACATGCGCGAGCTGCTCGCGCAGATGGGCGCGCTGAACGGTGCGGTTCAGGCGCAGCTCGCCGATCCGGCGTCGGCGATTCTCGACATCGACCGCCGCGTGCTCGCCGCGATGAACGGCGACGCGATGCCGACGAGCCAGTTCGGCGTGCCGCTCGCGGGCTCGCTGATTCCGTGGATCGACAAGGATCTCGGCAACGGGATGTCGAAGGAAGAATGGAAGGGCGGCGCGGAAACCAACAAGATTCTCGGCAAGCCGGCGATGGGCGAGCCGGGCTCGATCCCGGTTGACGGCCTGTGCGTGCGGATCGGCGCGATGCGCTGCCACTCGCAGGCGCTCACGATCAAGCTGAAGAAGGATGTGCCGCTCGACGAGATCAACGGCATCCTCGCGTCGGCGAACGACTGGGTGAAGGTCGTGCCGAACGAGCGCGAAGCGTCGATGCGTGATCTGTCGCCCGCCGTCGTGACGGGCACGCTGTCGGTGCCGGTCGGCCGGCTGCGCAAGCTCGCAATGGGTGGCGAATACCTGTCGGCATTTACCGTCGGCGACCAATTGTTGTGGGGCGCGGCCGAACCGCTGCGCCGGATGCTGCGCATTCTGCTCGACAAGTAAAGTAAACTACGCGATTACGACGCGTACACAACCCGAAAGCGTCGCGTTTCACGCGACGCTTTTTTATTTGCGGTCCGATTTTGTCTCATTCCAAACGCGAACCCAGGCCGCGTAATGCCGCGGCGACCAAGCCGATGACGCTTCGATTCCTTTCTTCTACGACGATCTCTGACGGCCGCCCGTCCGCGCGACGCGCTGTCGCGGCCGCCGTCCTCGTACTTGCCGGCGCGACCGTCGCGCACGCGGCGCCGGATGCGGCGAGCGCCGCGGCGGGCGACCCAGCCGCGCCGCTCACGATCACCGTGCGACCCGGCCAGTCGCTCAACGACATCGCCGTCGCCGTCACGCAATCGCACGATCCTGCCGTGCTGGCCCGCGTGGGCCGCGCGCTCTTCGATGCGAATCCGCAGGCGTTCATGAAGCGCGATCCGAGCCGCTTGAAGATCGGCGCGCAATTGGCGGTGCCGACGCTCGATGCGACAGGCGCGGCGGCCGGTGCGGCCGCGAGCGGCGCCGCGGCGAGCGGTGCGGCTTCGGCGGCGGGCGCGGCGTCGCATGCGGTCGCGTCGGCGGCAACGGCTGCGGCGTCGCATCCGGCGGCGACGTCGATGTCGACGGCATCGCACGCCGCGGCGGCGCTTGCGGCTTCCGCTGCCGCCGGCACGGCGTCGAGCGCGAACGGCGCATCGGCACCCGGCGCCGCTTCGACGCATGCGCCGTCCGCAGCCGCGCAGGCGGCGGCTCCCGCGGCATCGTCCAGTGTCGGCGGTCCGCACGTCTGGAGCGGTTCGATTCAGCAAGCCCCCGCCGCCGCGAGCGGCGCGTCGGCGGCCGGCGCGGAAGCGTTGCTCGTTCCTGGCGCCGCGAATCTGGCGCTGTCGGGTTCGTCGGCGCAGGTGGCGACGGGCGCGTCGCAAGCGCGGCCGTCGAGCCTGCAGCAACTGCTCGCGCTGAAGAATCGCGTGTTGATGGAACTGCAGAAGCACGGGATCGGCAAGCCTGCCGCGAACGGCGCGCTGACGCCCGCTCCGGTGGCCGGAAGCGCGCAGAAGCCGCAGCCGAGCGCGGCGGCGTCCGCTGTGCCCCGCTCGGGGGAGGGCGGTTCCGAAGCGGCGGCGACGGCCGGATCGACGACGAGCGCCGCTTCCGCGCCTGCCGTGACGCCGCCCGTGAGCACCGCGCCGCGCACCGCGGTGCCGCAACTGTCGTTCAATTCGGGGGCTGCGATCGCGGTCGGCGCGGCCGTCGTCGCGCTGATCGCGGGCTTCGCGCTGCGCCGGCGCAAGAAGGGGCCGCCTGCCGACGCGATCGAGCCGGGCGCATTCACGCCGGCGCCGGCGCTCGATCCGGATGCGGTCGCCGCCATTGCCGGTGCGCCGGATGCGGCGGCCGAAGAAAAGCGCGAAGCAGGCGGGCAAGCTGCGACGGCTGCCGCGCATCGCGAGTCGCCGATCGCGCCGCCCGCCGAAGTGAAGACTGCGCCGACGAAGACCGAATCGACGATCGCCGAATCGAAGTCGGCGCCTGCGACCGGGCCGGACATCGCTGCGACTCGTGGGCCGCAAACGCCGCCCGTCGAGCCATTGACGCTGGAAATGCCGCAGCCGGACGAGCGAAGCGGCGCGCCGCATACGCCCGAATCGGACGACGCACAGTCCGGTGTTCCGCAGACCGGCGCGAAGACGGCGCCGTACGCGTGGCGCCAGGCATTTCCGCACGATGCGATCACGGCGCTCGACAGCCTCGACATGCCGCTGCCACCCCGCGCGTCGATTTCGGACGATGCGGGCCAAGTGGCGGAATCGCAGCATGCCGAGCCGGCCGGTTCGGGTTCGGCGCAGAGCGCAACTAACGGTCAAGCCGCCACGCACCGGCCAATTGGCGCGGAAGATTCGCGTGAAGTGGGAACGCATGGCGAAGCAACGCCAGGGGCGGATCATGATGGGGGCGAATCGCTTCGCGACGAAACGCCCGTGGCCCGCCCGTGGGGGGCCGAGCCGCATCAGGCGACACCGCTGGGCGGAGCCGAACAGGGTGAAGCGGCGGCGCCGGTGGCCGGATCGCCCGCGATCGAATCGCAATCGGAGGGGCAGCGTAGGCAGGATGCGTCGGGAGCCGAATCTCAGGCATTTGCGGCGGGAGCGGGCGGATCGGGGGCGGGCGCGTTGTCCCAGCCCGCGGCGCTCGGCGCGGCGCAGCCGCTGACGTCGAACGAAGCTACGCCGCACGCGGACGAGCCGCCGCAAACTGCGCCGCAGCAGGCCGGAGACGCATCGCCGCAGGCCGCCGCGCCGCACGAAGCGAGTACGCCTGGCTTCGCACTGCCGAACGCGCTTCCTGGGCACGCCGAGACGCCGTTGGCTGCTCCGCAGCCCGGCGCATCGTTCGCCGCGCCGTCGCCTGCCGCTCCGAGCCGCGAGCCGGCCGCATCGTCTCCGAACCTGCCGCCGCTCGGCGTCGCGCAATTCGGCGCGCTGAGCCTCGATTTCGACCTCGATCTGCCGACCGGCCCGAGCGCGTCGCTGCCGGTGTTCACGCCCGAAGCGCTCGCGAAGATCGCGCGCAACAAGCTCGAGCTCGCGTCCGAATATGTCGAGCTCGGCGACCTCGCCGGCGCGCGCACGCTGCTGCACGAAGTGATCGAAGCCGGTCACGCCGACACGCGCGACGAAGCGCACGTGATGCTCGCCAAACTGGCCGATCTGTCGTGATGAGAATCGCACTCGGCATTCAGTACGACGGCGCGGCGTTCTGCGGTTGGCAGTCGCAGCCGCACGGCAAGACCGTCCAGGACGCGCTCGAGCGGGCGCTCGCCGAATTCGCGCAGACCTCGCTGCACACGACGGTCGCGGGTCGCACCGACACGGGCGTGCACGGCCTCGGCCAGGTCGTCCATTTCGATACGGCGCTCGACCGCGCGGACTTCTCGTGGGTGCGCGGCACGAACGCGTTCCTGCCATCCACGGTTTCCGTGCAGTGGGCGAAGCCGATGCCGGACACATTTCACGCGCGCTTCGCCGCATTCGAGCGCACCTATTACTACGCGCTCTACGTGCATCCGGTGCGCTCGCCGATGCTCGCCGGACGCGCGGGCTGGGTCCACATGCCGCTCGACGTCGACGCGATGCGCGACGCCGCCGAATATCTCGTCGGCGAACACGATTTCTCGGCGTTTCGCTCGTCCGAGTGTCAGGCGAAGTCGCCGATCAAGCATCTGTACCAGATCGGCATCCGTCCCGACGGCGATTTCATCCATTTCCGCTTCCGCGCGAACGCGTTCCTGCACCACATGGTGCGCAACCTGATGGGTTGCCTCGTCGCGGTGGGACGCGGCCGCTACCCGGCGTCGTGGCTCGCGGACGTGCTCGACAGCCGCGACCGCGACTGCGCGGCGCCGACTTTCATGCCCGAAGGGCTCTATCTCGCGCACGTCGGCTATCCGGCCGAATTCGCGGTGCCGCCCGCGCAGCTCGGCAGCGTGTCGTGGAGCAGCGTGTGGGCCGATCTGGACGGACGACCATGATGACCGATACGACGAACGACGCGCCGTCCGCAGACGCGCACCACGAAGCCGGGCGCGCCGCGCCGCCGCCGCGCACGCGGATCAAGCTCTGCGGGCTGTCGCGGCCCGGCGACGTCGACTGGGCGGCCGAGCTCGGCGCCGACGCGATCGGTCTCGTGTTCTATCCGAAGAGCCCGCGCGCGGTGACGATCGAGCAGGCGGCCGAGCTTGCGAAGCGCGTGCCGCCGTTCGTGTCGGTCGTCGGATTGTTCGTCAATCCGACCGCGGACGAGATCGCGCGCGTCGCGAGCGAAGTGTCGCTGTCGATGCTGCAATTCCACGGCGACGAGACGCCCGGGCAGTGCGCGGCGCTCGCCGCCGCCGCGCGGCTGCCGTGGCTGCGCGCGTTGCGCGTGGGCGTGGCGACTCGGCCGGCCGATTTGGTAGAATCGGCACTTCAATATTCGGCAGCCCGCGGTTTCTTGTTCGACACCCTCGTCGAGCACTATGGCGGCAGCGGCAAGGTCTTCGATTGGTCACTTATTCCAGCAGAGCTCGCGCGTCGGGCCGTTTTGAGTGGTGGGTTGAACGCGCAAAACGTCGGTGATGCGATCCGTCAGGTGCGTCCGTTCGCGGTCGATGTCTCGAGCGGCATCGAAACGCCGGGCGCAAAGGGCGTGAAGGATCGCGCCCGCATGGCGGCGTTCGTGCGCGCAGTGCGCGAAGCGGACGCCGGGTGATGCCAGCCCGCGCGGCGGGCGCCGGAAGCGAGAACCGGCGCGCCGCGCGGTCGAACCGAGAGTGACGTCATGTACAACCTCCCCGATGATCGTGGCCATTTCGGCCCATATGGCGGCGTGTTCGTCGCCGAAACGCTGATTCACGCGCTCGACGAGCTGCGTGCCGCGTACGAGAAATTCAAGAGCGACCCCGACTTCGTCGCCGAGTACGAACGCGAGCTGAAGCACTTCGTCGGCCGTCCGTCGCCGATTTATCACGCGCAGCGCTGGAGCGAGATGCTCGGCGGCGCGCAGATCTACCTGAAGCGCGAAGACCTGAACCACACGGGCGCCCACAAGGTGAACAACGTGATCGGCCAGGCGCTGCTCGCGAAGCGGATGGGCAAGAAGCGCGTGATCGCCGAGACGGGCGCGGGCCAGCACGGCGTCGCGACCGCGACGATCGCCGCGCGCTTCGGCATGGAGTGCATCGTCTACATGGGCGCCGAGGACGTGCGCCGGCAGGCCGCGAATGTCTACCGGATGAAGCTGCTCGGCGCGACCGTCGTGCCCGTCGAATCCGGCTCGCGCACGCTGAAGGACGCGCTCAACGAAGCGATGCGCGACTGGGTCACGAACATCGAGAACACGTTCTACATCATCGGCACGGTCGCGGGCCCGCATCCGTACCCGATGATGGTGCGCGACTTCCAGCGCGTGATCGGCGACGAATGCAAGGTGCAGATGCCCGAGCTCGCCGGCCGGCAGCCGGACGCGGTGATCGCCTGCGTCGGCGGCGGCTCGAACGCGATGGGTATCTTCTATCCGTACATCGATGACGCGGCCGTCCAGCTGATCGGCGTCGAGGCGGCGGGCGACGGGCTCGACACCGGCCATCACGCGGCGTCGCTGATCGGCGGCAGCCCGGGCGTCCTGCACGGCAACCGCACGTACCTGCTGCAGGACGACGACGGCCAGATCATCGAGACGCATTCGGTGTCGGCGGGCCTCGACTATCCGGGCGTCGGCCCGGAGCACGCATGGCTCAAGGACAGCGGCCGCGCGCAGTACGTCGGCATTACCGACGTCGAGGCGCTGAAGGCGTTCCACGAGTGCTGCCGGATCGAGGGCATCATCCCGGCGCTCGAGTCGAGCCACGCGATCGCCTATGCGACGAAGCTCGCGCCGACGCTGCCGAAGGAGAAGATCCTGCTCGTCAACCTGTCGGGCCGGGGCGACAAGGACATGCACACGGTCGCCGAGCGATCGGGCATCGCGCTCTGAACCCCGACCGATGCGCGACCTGATCGAAGAGCCGGGGGGCGGCGCGGCGAGCGAAGCGGAAGCGGTTCCGGCCGCGTCCGCCGCCTGCGCGCTGCCCGCCGGCATCGAATTGCACAACCGCGATTTCCTGACCGAAGCCGCGAGCCTGCCGGATGCGTCGATCGACCTGATCGTCGCCGATCCACCATACGGGCTCGGCAAGGACTACGGCAACGACTCGGACAAGCGCTCGGGCGACGAGCATCTCGCGTGGACGCGCGAATGGCTCGATCTCGCGATTCCGAAGCTCAAGCCCAGCGGCTCGATGTACGTGTTCTGCACATGGCAGTACGCGCCCGAGATCTTCAGCTTCCTGAAGACGAAGCTCACGATGGTCAACGAGATCATCTGGGACCGGCGCGTGCCGAGCATGGGCGGCACGACGCGCCGCTTCACGTCGGTGCACGACAACATAGGCTTTTTCGCGGTGTCGAAAGGCTATTACTTCGATCTCGATCCGGTCCGCATCCCGTACGACGCCGATACGAAGAAAGCGCGCTCGCGCAAGCTGTTCGAAGGCAGCAAGTGGCTGGAGATGGGCTACAACCCGAAGGACGTCTGGTCCGTGTCGCGCCTGCACCGCCAGCATGCGGAGCGGGTCGACCATCCGACCCAGAAGCCGCTCGAGATCGTCGAGCGGATGGTGCTCGCGAGTTGCCCGCCTGGCGGCCGCGTGCTCGATCCGTTCATGGGCAGCGGCACGACCGCGGTGGCCTGCGCGCGGCAGCGGCGCGACTTCGTCGGCTACGAGATCAACGAAAGCTATTGCGCGATCGCGCGAGAGCGCGTGACGGCGCTGGTGGCGCCGACCGGCGCTTGAGTAGCGCGGCGTGCGCGATAGCGAACGTTGTGTTGCATGGGACCGGAGTAGGCGCTGAAGCGCTCACTCCGGATCGACAGCTTTGCATGGGACCGGAGTAAGCGCTAAAGCGCTAACTCCGGATCGACAGCTTTGCATGGGACCGGAGTAAGCGCCGAAGCGCTCACTCCGGATCGACAGCTTTGCATGGGACCGGAGTAAGCGCTAAAGCGCTCACTCCGGATCGACAGCTTTGCATGGGACCGGAGTAAGCGCTAAAGCGCTAACTCCGGATCGACAGCTTTGCATGGGACCGGAGTAAGCGCCGAAGCGCTCACTCCGGATCGACAGCTTTGCATGGGACCGGAGTAAGCGCTAAAGCGCTAACTCCGGATCGACAGCTTTGCATGGGACCGGAGTAAGCGCTAAAGCGCTAACTCCGGATCGACATAGGAAACAGTCATGTCCCGTATTCAGAATACGTTTGCCGCACTCGCCGCCCAAGGGCGCAAAGGGCTCGTCCCGTTCATCACCGCGGGCGATCCCGATCCGGCGAGGACAGTCGAGCTGATGCACGCGCTCGCCGAAGGCGGCGCAGACGTCATCGAGCTCGGCGTGCCGTTCTCCGATCCGATGGCGGACGGTCCCGTGATCCAGCGCTCGTCCGAGCGCGCGCTCGAGAAGGGCGTGACGCTCCATAGCGTGCTCGACGACGTGAAGCGCTTCCGCGAGCGCGACGCGAAGACGCCCGTCGTGCTGATGGGCTACGCGAACCCGATCGAGCGGATGGGCGAGGATGCGTTCGCGGCAGCCGCGCGCGCCGCGGGCGTCGACGGCGTGCTCGTCGTCGACTACCCGCCCGAGGAAGCGCACGATTTTGCCGCGAAGATGCGCGCGGCGGGCATCGATCCGATCTTCCTGCTCGCGCCGACGTCGACCGACGACCGGATCGCCGCAGTCGCCCACGTGGCGAGCGGCTACGTCTACTATGTATCGCTCAAGGGCGTGACCGGCGCGGGAAATCTGGATGTTTCGAGCATTGCAGGTAAAATCCCCGCCATCAAGGCGCGTGTGCCGCTCCCCGTCGGGGTCGGTTTCGGCATCCGCGACGCCGCGACGGCGCGCGCGGTGGCCGAGGTGGCGGACGCCGTCGTGATCGGCAGCCGCCTCGTGCAATTGCTCGAGCAGGCCGCGCCGGAAAGCGCCGCCGCCGAGCTCAAGGGGTTCGTCGCCGAGCTGCGCGCCGCGATCGACGGCGCACGCAAGCCGGCCGCGTAAGCGACGCGCGAGAAGTCAACACATAGCTGACGGCGGGCCCGGGTGCAGACTGCCCGGCCCGCCACCGAACAGGAAACCATACGATGAGCTGGCTCGACAAACTGTTGCCGCCGAAGATCAAGCAGACCGATCCGAAAAGCCGCAAGGGGATTCCCGAGGGCCTGTGGGTCAAGTGCCCGTCGTGCGAAGCGGTGCTGTACCGCAACGACGTCGACGCGAATCAGCACGTGTGCCCGAAGTGCGATCACCACATGCGGATCGGCGCGCGCGAGCGCCTCGACGCACTGCTCGATTCGGAAGGCCGCTACGAGATCGGACAGGAGATCGTCCCGGTCGATTCGCTGAAGTTCAAGGACAGCCGCAAGTATCCGGATCGTCTGAAGGAAGCGATGGAGGAGACGGGCGAAACCGACGCGATGGTCGTGATGGGCGGCGCGATCCGCACGCTGCCCGTCGTCGCCGCGTGCTTCGAGTTCTCGTTCATGGGCGGCTCGATGGGCTCGGTCGTCGGCGAGCGCTTCGCGCGCGGCGCGCAGAACGCGCTCGAGCAGCAGGTGCCGTTCATCTGCTTCACCGCCTCGGGCGGCGCGCGGATGCAGGAAAGCCTGCTGTCGCTGATGCAGATGGCGAAGACCACCGCGATGCTGACGAAGCTCTCCGAGGCGAAGCTGCCGTTCATCTCGGTGCTGACCGATCCGACGATGGGCGGCGTGTCGGCGAGCTTCGCGTTCCTCGGCGACGTCGTGATCGCCGAGCCGAAGGCGCTGATCGGCTTCGCCGGCCCGCGCGTGATCGAGCAGACGGTCCGCGAGAAGCTGCCGGAAGGCTTCCAGCGCGCCGAGTTCCTGCTGACGACGGGCGCGATCGACATGATCGTCGACCGCCGCAAGATGCGCGACGAGATCGCGCAGCTGCTCGCGCTGCTGCAGCGCCAGCCGGCCGACGCGCTGGCTTGACGGCCACGCGGGTGATTGCACGACCGCGCGTCGCTCGGCTTGCGCCGAGCGGCGCGTTTGTTTTTTCGGCGTATTCGCTTTGATTCGCTTTGAATTCGATGAGCACTTTTCCCACTCTCGACGCGTGGCTCTCGCACCTCGAAAGCGCGCATCCCGTCGGCATCGACATGGGCCTGACCCGCATCGGCAAGGTGAAGAACGCGCTGAAGCTCCAGTTCGCGTGCCCGGTGATCACGGTCGGCGGCACGAACGGCAAGGGCTCGACCTGCGCGTTCCTCGAGACGATTCTCGTGCGCGCGGGCTATAAGGTCGGCTGCCACACGTCGCCGCACCTGCTGCGCTTCAACGAGCGTGCGCGCGTCGATGGGCGGATCGTCGAAGACGACGAGCTGCTGCCGCACTTCGAGGCGGTCGAGGCGGCGCGCACGAGCCTGCCGGAACCGGTGTCGCTCACGTACTTCGAGTTCACGACGCTCGCGATCATGCACCTGTTCGCGTCGCGCGGGCTCGACGCGGTGATCCTCGAAGTGGGGCTCGGCGGCCGGCTCGACGCGGTCAACGTGATCGATACCGATTGCGCGATCGTGACGAGCATCGACGTCGACCACATCGAATATCTCGGCGACACCCGCGAGAAGATCGCGTTCGAGAAGGCGGGCATCTTCCGTCCGGGCAAGCCCGCGATCTGCGGCGACCCGACGCCGCCGCAGACACTCATCGATCACGCGGCTGCGATCGGCGCGGATCTGTGGCTCGTCGGGCGCGACTTCCGCTTCGCGACGCAGCCGGGCAGCGAGCGCCAGCAGTGGGCCTACGTCGGCCGCGACAAGCGCTATCCGGCGCTCGCGTATCCGGCGCTGCGCGGCGCGAACCAGTTGCTCAACGCGTCGGCCGCGCTCGCCGCACTCGAGGCGCTGCGCGAGAAGCTGCCCGTGTCCGCGCAGGACATCCGGCTCGGGCTTGCGAACGTCGAACTGCCGGGGCGCTTCCAGGTGCTGCCCGGCAAGCCGCTCGTGCTGCTCGACGTCGCGCACAACCCGCACGCGGCCGCGGTGCTCGCACAGAATCTCGACGGCATGGGCTACTACCCGTACACGTACGCGGTGTTCGGCGCGATGGCCGACAAGGATCTCGCCGGGATCGTCGAGCGGCTGAAGGGCTCGATCGACCACTGGCATCTGACCGATCTGCCGCTGCCGCGCGCGGCGTCGGCCGAGGTGCTCGAGCGCGTGCTGCGCGGCGCGGGCGTCGAAAATGGCGCGCAACATAGCGTCGCGCGTCACGCGACGCCGGCCGATGCGTTCCTCGATGCGCTAAAAAGCGCATCCGACAATGATAGAATCGTGGTTTTCGGTAGCTTCTACACGGTAGCGGGGGTGATGCCCGTCGTGGACCGCCGCCATGACCACTGACTGACGAGTAGCTTCGGGTTCAGCCATACATGGGAATTTTTTCGTTCGGCAAGAAAGATGACGACGCGCCGCAAAGGCGCGGGTCGCGGTCCGGCGCCCGGACCGTGCGCACCGAACGCGTGGAGCGCCGGTCGCGCCGCACCGAGCGGCCCGACACCGACGCACTGCTGCTCGATCCGACCCTTCCTGAAAAACAACGCGCGCGTCGGCGCCTCGTCGGCGCGATCGCGCTCGTCGTCGCCGCGGTGATCGTGCTGCCGATGGTGCTCGATTCGCATCCGAAGCCCGTCACCGACGACGTCGCGATCGACATCCCGAGCCGTCCGTCGCACCAGGCGGCCGCCGCGAACGACGAAGACGCATCGGACGTCCAGGCGGGCGTCGCGCACGACGAGCCGCCCGCGTCCGGGGCTGTCGCGGCGGCGAGCGTCGCGCCGGCGCCCGCTGCGGCCGCGAAGTCGGGCGTTCAGGAAGCCAGGAAGACCCAAACCGCCGCCGCGAAGGCGCCGAGCGCCGCGCAGAAGCCGGCCGCGATGCCGCCGCAGGACACTGCCGCGGCTCCTCGCACGCCGGCCGCGACGGCATCGGCCGACGGCGATGCATCGTCGCCCGCATCGCCGCCCGGTGCGCGCTTTGCGCTGCAGCTCGGCTCGTTCCGCGACGACTCGACCGCCCGCACCTGGGCGACGAAGTTGAAAGCGGCGGGGGTGCCCGCCTATGTCGAGCATCGCAAGCAGGCCGACGGCAGTACGGCTACACTGTTGCGCGCGGGGCCGTTCGCCGATCGCGCGGCCGCGTCCGCCGCGATCGCGAAGGTGCGCGAAGCGGGCCTCGCGCAGTAACGGGCGATGCTGACCGCTTTCGACTACGCCGTCCTGCTGGTGATCGGTCTGTCGGCGTTGCGCGGCGCGTGGCGCGGCTTCGTCGGCGAGATCTTCGGCCTGATCGGCTGGATCGCCGCATTTTTGATCGCGTGCCGTTTCGTCGGCGTCGTGCTGCCTTACATTCCGGCGACCTGGCCGGGCGGCGCGCTGACCCAATGGGTGATCGCGTTTGCGTTGATCGTCATCGGCGTCGTGCTCGTCGCGGGCGTCGCGAACGCGCTGTTGTCGCGGATCGCGCAGGCGACGGGCCTGGGCGGCGTCGACCGGTCGCTCGGCATGATGTTCGGCCTCGTGCGCGGCGTGCTGCTCGTGGTGCTGCTCGTCGCCGCGGCCGGCCTGACCGAGCTGCCGAAACAGGATTTCTGGCGCGACGCGTTGCTGCGTCCGTTCGCCGAACAGGGCGTGCGCGAGCTGAAGCCGCTCTTGCCCGACGGGCTCGCCGCGTACATTCACGTCTGATCGCGCGAGCGCACCGACCGAACCGTTTTTTGTATCGTTGAAGGACATGCCATGTGCGGCATCGTAGGCGTTATCTCCCAGTCTCCGGTCAACCAGCTCGTCTATGACAGCTTGCTGCTGTTGCAGCATCGCGGTCAGGATGCAGCGGGCATCGCGACGGCGGACGGCAGCAATTTCCACATGTACAAGGCGAACGGCATGGTGCGCGACGTGTTCCGCACGCGCAACATGCGCAGCCTGCCCGGCACGTCCGGGATCGGCCAGGTCCGCTACCCGACGGCGGGCTCCGCGTCGAGCGAAGCCGAAGCGCAACCGTTCTACGTGAACGCGCCGTTCGGCATCATCCTCGCGCACAACGGCAACCTGACGAACTGGCAGCAGTTGAAGGACGAGATGTTCCGGATCGACCGCCGCCACATCAACACGAACTCCGACAGCGAAGTGCTGCTGAACGTGCTTGCGCACGAGCTGCAGTTGTCGACGACGGGCCTCGAGCTCGATCCGGATTCGCTGTTCAGGGCGGTCGCGGGCGTGCATCGCCGCGCGCACGGCTCGTACGCGATCGTGTCGCTGATCGCGGGCCACGGCCTCCTCGCGTTCCGCGATCCGTTCGGCATCCGCCCGCTTTGCCTCGGCAAGCTCGAAACCGATCACGGCACCGAATGGATGGTCGCGTCGGAGTCGGTCGCGGTCGAAGGCATCGGCTTCGAGTTCGTCCGCGACGTGCAGCCGGGCGAGGCGATCTTCATCGACGTCGACGGCAAGTTCCACAGCCGCCAGTGCGCGGACAAGCCGAGCCTGAATCCGTGCATGTTCGAGTACGTGTACCTCGCGCGTCCGGATTCGTGCCTCGACGGCGTGCCCGTCTACAACGTCCGTCTGCGGATGGGCGATTACCTCGCCGAGAAGATCAAGCGCGAGCTGCCGAACGTGCCGATCGACGTCGTGATGCCGATTCCCGATTCGTCGCGTCCGGCTGCGATGCAGGTCGCGGCGAAGCTCGGCGTCGAGTATCGCGAAGGCTTCTTCAAGAACCGCTACGTCGGCCGCACGTTCATCATGCCGGGCCAGGCGGTGCGCAAGAAGTCGGTGCGCCAGAAGCTCAACGCGATGAGCATCGAGTTCAAGGACAAGCACGTGCTGATCGTCGACGATTCGATCGTGCGCGGTACGACGTCGCACGAAATCGTGCAGATGGCGCGCGACGCGGGCGCGAAGTCGGTGATCTTCGCGTCGGCGGCGCCGCCCGTGAAATTCCCGAACGTCTACGGGATCGACATGCCGACGCGCGGCGAGCTCGTCGCGCACGGCCGCACCGACGAGGAAGTCGCGAAGATCATCGGCGCCGATTACCTGATCTATCAGGATGTCGACGATCTGCGCCGCGCGGTGCGCGACATCAACCCGTCGCTCGAGCGCTTCGAGGCGTCGTGCTTCGACGGCGACTATATTACGGGCGACGTCACGCCCGAGTATCTCGACGCGATCGAGCGCGCGCGTCTCGCGCCCGCGTCGCAGGCGGATCGCGATCCGAGCGGCGAAGGCGCCGCGCGCTCGCAGATGAACCTGCAGCTATCGGTCGAGTGAGCGCCGCGCGCACGCGACCGAAAAGGCGTGATACGATGGCGCCTTGCGTCGATTTGATTTCAGCTTGCGGACGCGGGGCAACCCGAAACAGCTAAAGCGAAGGCCGGCGAGGAGCGCCACGCCGGCCCGAGTCGATAGCTGTTCGTACCGCACACTAAGCCCGCTGATGCCGACGCATGAGCGGGCTTTTTGTTGGTCTGCGCATTCGCCGCGCGGCGCGCATGGCGGCGATGCGCTTGAAAACGGATGAACGGAACATGGACGACTCTCTCAACTTCGACACGCTCGCCGTCCGCTCGGGCACGCTGCGCAGCGAATTCAACGAGCATTCGGAAGCGATCTTCCTGACGTCGAGCTTCTGCTATGCGAGCGCGGCCGAGGCGGCCGAGCGCTTCAAGCATTCGGAAGACTATTACACATACTCGCGCTTCACGAACCCGACCGTCACGATGTTTCAGGATCGCCTCGCGGCGCTCGAAGGCGGCGAGGCGTGCATCGCGACCGCGTCCGGGATGGCGGCGATCATGTCGGTCGTGATGGCCGCGCTGCAGGCGGGCGACCACCTCGTCAGCTCGCGCAGCCTGTTCGGCTCGACGCTCGGCATGTTCGGGCAGATCTTCGCGAAGTTCGGCATCACGACGACGTTCGTCGATCCGGCCGATCTCGACGCGTGGCGCGCCGCCGTGCGTCCCGAGACGAAGATGTTCTTCCTCGAGACGCCGTCGAATCCGATGACCGAGCTCGCCGACATCGAGGCGATCGGCAAGATCGCGAAGGAAGCGAACGCGCTCTTTGTCGTCGACAACTGTTTCTGCAGCCCGGTGCTGCAGCAGCCGCTCAAGCTCGGCGCGGACGTCGTGATGCACTCGGCGACCAAGTTCCTCGACGGCCAGGGCCGCGTGCTGGGCGGCGCGCTCGTTGGCTCGAAGGCGTTCATCATGGAGAAGGTGTTCCCGTTCGTGCGCACTGCGGGGCCGACGCTTTCCGCGTTCAACGCATGGGTGCTGCTGAAAGGGATGGAGACGCTGTCGTTGCGCGTGAACCGGCAGTCGGAGAACGCGCTCGAGATCGCCCGCTGGCTCGAAGCGCATCCGGCCGTCAAGCGCGTGTTCTATCCGGGGCTCGAATCGCATCCGCAATACGCGCTCGCGAAGCGTCAGCAGAAGTCGGGCGGCTCGGTCGTGTCGTTCGAGTTGACGGGCGACACGCCGGAACAGCAGCGCGCGAACGCATGGCGCGTGATCGACGGCACGAAGATCGTGTCGATCACCGCGAACCTCGGCGACACGCGCACGACGATCACGCATCCGGCGACGACGACGCACAGCCGGATCGCGCCGGAAGCGCGCGAGGCGGCGGGAATCACCGAAGGGCTGATCCGGCTCGCCGTCGGGCTCGAGGATCCGGCGGACATCCGCGGCGATCTCGCGCGCGGCCTCGCCGGCTGACGCGGCCGGTTTCGACGCGGCTCGACTCGGCGCATCGTGCTTGATGCGCATCGTGCCGAGCCGCGCGGCACCGCGTGAAGCGCGGCGCGATATTTGAACGCGATCACGCGCGATAAATTGGGATGGGCAGAGTTTGCACATGCCGCAAACGAATTGCAAACCGCCCATGCAATCGCCCGGTTACGCCGCCGCGGCCAGCGACTTCGAATGAAACGCCGGCTCCCACGTGGCCAGCGCGGAGTCTTGCGCAAGCTGCCGGCACTCGCCTTCTTCAATCATCGCCAGCGCAGCCGCAAACAGGCGCAGTCCCATTGGGCCTAGCTCCCGGCGCCAGAGCGACGCCGGCGTATCCTCCGGCCGGATATGGCACCAATCCTGTAACGCGATCGGACCGGTGTCTGCTCCATCGTCGAGCCAGTAGAGCGTGCCGCCCGTTATAGGCTCCCGCATGTGAATAGCCCAGCGCACGGCGTCCCGCCCTCGATGGCGCGGCAGCAGCGACGGGTGGTATCCCAGAACGCCAAGCCGCGCCCGCTCGCGAGCGGCGCGCGGGATGAACGCATGGGCGTGGGCGGCAAGAATGAGGTCCACGCCGTCCGGAACAGCGTCCGCGTCGAGCCGACGGCCGACGACGAGCGCCGGCACCCCGAGCTGCTGCGCGGCCGCATACAGGCGGTCGTAGTCCTCGCCAACCGCACCCGGCGCGGCGACGGCAGCTACATCGTGCCCGGCGCTCGCGCACTGCCGGAGCAGCTCAGCGCCGAGCCATTTCTGGCCGACGATCATCAAGCGCATGCCGCCTCCTCGCCAAGGAAACGGAATCCTTGAACCGCCCGGAAATGACCGCCGTAGCCGCCGGTCGCCTTTCCCTCAGCGCCGGCGCGCGCGCGACTGGCCGCCAGCGATTCAACTGAACGCTGCCGGCTCTCGCCAACCAAGCCGCCGGAAACCTGAGTCCAGCGTCGATCGCGGCGCAGCGCGGCCGCAAGTCCCGGATGACTCGTATGGAAAAGCGTCCGCATCGGTCTGCCGTACCGGTTGCGGCCGCGATTCCAGGCGTCGCAAACCACGTTCAGAAACCGCATGCCCACGCCCGCGCCTTGCCACTCAGGCATCACGACGAGGCGGCATGCGCGGGCCTCAATGAGACCTGGACGTGTGCTGACGGCGAGGTGCGCAACAGGCGCGCCGTCGATCCATCCGACGTAATTGGTCGCCGCGATCATCCGGGGCAGCTTCAGATAGTGATGCGGCTCAAACAGAGGCCAGTATTGCCAGTCGGTTTGCCGGACGTCCAACTCGATGGGCGGCCGGCGCCGAAGATGCCCCCGTTCAAACGAGCCGGATGCGGTGTCGAAAACCCAATCCGGCTGGACCCAATCAAGGATGTCGTAGTGACAGGACAGGAGCACGACGCGGCCGCCTGTGCGCCTCCATGCCTTCGAGAAGGCGCCGGCGCCGATTCGCGCGATCTGCCGATCCACTACAGACGAGAATTCGTCGATGACAGCCAGTTGCGGCGCTTCACATACGAGCCGAGCCAAGGTCGCTCGGAACTGCTCGCCGTTGGAAAGCACGGAAAATGGCCGGAGCCATGTTGGCACGCTACCGAGACCCACGGCGGACAAGGCCGCCGTCACCGCGTCGAAGGAGCCCTTGGGCGCGATCGCGTCGATGATCGGTTTGCGCGCCGGCCATGCGGGTGCGTACAACGGCCCGATCGCCTTTCCGAGGCTGGTCTTCCCTGAGCCGGACGGCCCGACGATAACGCCGATTTGCCAGTCCTGGTCGTCGATCGGCAGATCCGCCTCGAGATCGAAGCGCCGGCCATCGTCGACGTTGAACAGAGATTTAACGCGCGCTGCGCGATACGACGTCGAGTCGGCGCAGCGGTGGTGTACGGCCAGCTTCATACGCACACCACCTTCAGCTTGTAACCCTGCTTGCGCAGAGCCTGATAGGCCGCCTGCTGTTCAGCTTCATCCCGACAGACGACGACAACGCCGTACCGCGGCTTGTATTTGTACCCGTTACGACCCGGCTGTTTGACCGGGAGAGGCATTTTCGCGCCCATTACAAAATTCCATGTGTCTGGGCGCTCGGTGGCGCGCTGGTTCGAGGCTCGCGGCCTTCAGATGATTGATCGCCCCGCAACGGGGGCACTTGATGCTCAGCTCGATGTACCGGCCCGAGGCCAGCTTGCGGCGGCACTGGCCACAACGGATATCGAGTGCGCCGGCCGCCAATTGCGGCGTGGGCGCGCGCTGACTGTTTGCCATATGTGAAAGCCCTTTCCGTAGGATAGAATGGCGCCCGCCTTCCGGAAGGTGGCGGGGCCTTGGCCAATTCACTGGCTACAGCAGTGATGCGGTGGCCGCCGCGGGTGCTCCAACACCCACGGCGGTCGCTCTGTCTTTTACGAAGAAGCCATCCCGTGCTCGTACACGAACGGCGGGGGCGACGGAAGTGTTACGTCGGGCCAGTTCGGCATTGAACTGCATTCCCGCAGCGACTGCCGATAGCCGAGCAACATCACGAACTGGTCGGCCGACAGCGTCGTCCCGTTGCCAAGCAACTTTTCGTCTTGGTGTCGAGCAACGAGCCAGTCGGTCGCGCCGAGAGCCGAGTCGCGCTCTGCGCGCTTGGCGCTTGCGATCTCTGCTCGCGTTGGCGGCAGCGGATCGAGCGCAACAGGTTTCCCGGCACTGTCGACAACGATGCGCTTGCCGGCCGCCTGCGCATTCACGAGAGCCACCCATTCCTCATCAGTCAAGTTGATCACCGACGCCCCCTGCGGCGCCGGGCTGTCAACCGTATCGTAGAAGGCAACGATGTTGCCTTTCGCGTCGTATGCTGCTTGTTTTTGGCCCATGATTTCAGTTTCCGATTGCCACGTATTGAACAGCCCCGGCCATTCGCACAGCGCTACCACCGCTCATCTGCCAGTTATTGAAGAGCGCCCCGGTTCTGCTGCTGTTGTATTGCGTCACCATTGAATAGCCATTGTTATTTGGCGTGGATATCACACTTAAACAGGTACTCGGGAACGCGATCGGCCAAGCGACACTCGTATCTCCGGACGCACTGCTGGTAAAAGCCCCCCACTGGATAATCAAACCGCTCGGCAGCTTTTGATAGCCGTTTAGCGCGATGGACGAGCCGAACGAAGCAGACCACTGAATCGTCCCAGTTCCGCCAGTCGCATATACATAACTTCCAGCACTCCCGACGATCCGAATGGAGTCGCCGGACTGAAGGGTAACGGACGCTATGGCAACGCCAGCGCTACTAATGATCTTGTCGGAGCCACCAGCCACTTGAATCAAGAGCGTTCCGCTGCCCCCGTTCAAAATTTCGTATTCAGCGCCATTCGGGATTGTCGCGGCGGTGGGAAGGGTCCATACGCCGCCCGACGCGCTGTAATATTGCAGCGTCTGTCCGCATTGAGCGAGAGTGAGCGTCTGATTCGTATTTGTCGAGCTGATCGCCTGACGGTTGCCGAGCGCACGCTGCGCAAACGCCGTCGTCGCCAGCTTCGTGCTGTTGTCGAACTGAGGAGGTGTTACCCCTTTCGCAACGCTGGTGAAAACCGGCGAATCGATTGGCGCCTTCAATGCCAGCGCATTCGTCATCGTCGTTGCGAAATTCGGATCCTTCCCGAGCGCCTGGGCGATCTCATTCAGCGTATCGAGCGTCCCCGGAGCCTGACCGACCAGATTGCCAAGTTCCTGGACGAGGTCTGCTTTGGTCGCGTACTGCGGATGCGGATCACCCGCGGCAATGTGGCTCGCGAGACCGGACTGAGACTGTTCGACATGCTGCTTCAGATAGCGCGTGCGGCCGCCAAGCTGCTTCGCCTGCTTGTTCGAAACGCCATCCGGACCGCCTTCGACGGGATCAGACGTTTCGATTTGGTAAAGGTCTTCCTCCCATTGGGAAGACTCGACGAGTTTGTCCATTAACTGCTCCCGTGGTTGTACTGTGCGTCGTAGTGGGCGGCGCCGTTGTAACGCACCGGCACGCCCCGGTATTCGAGGCTGGCCAGCACGCAGCGCGCCGGCGCGAACGCGGCCAACGTCGCGCGCAGCAGCGCCGCCTGATCATTGGTGATTGCCCGATCGAGTAGGATGACCCGGTAGACCGCCCACAAACCCGAATCTCCGTGCACCATCCAGCCGTTGTAACGGCGCTTACCGTCGTAGAACACGCGCGCGATGCCCTCGACGAGCTCGACTTCGCCGAAGCCCAGACGGCGGATGACTTCGCGGACTGCCCACGGCGTGCCCTTGTAGCGATGAAGCTCGATCGCACCTTTGATCAGCGCGCGCTTGGCTTCGTCCGACTCGGCGAGGTTCCATCCGTCCTCACCCATGACGGAAAACTGGTCGGCCAGAAACGGCAAAGCGGACGCGTCAACACCGTCGATCAGATAGACCAGGAGCGGAGAGAGGTCAACGTTGTCGAGTCGTTCGACCAACTGCGCGAGTGCTTTGAAGCGCGCATCTTTCGCCAGAGCGGGCGGTAACAGCAAATCAGCCATTTGCTACTCCGATCGGCACAACGCTCACGCCCGTACACCGCGCCCATTCATTTCCGGCAAGCACGCGCAGCTCGAGGCCGAGAAGGTCCACGTCGTACACGCCTTGAACCTGGACGGCGCGGCTGAGTTGGCGCGGGACGATGTCGCGCCCCAGGCCGGCGGCACGATCGGCGCGGTAGGTTTTCGCGGCGGCGCGCGCCTGCGTGATCGTCGTGTCGGCGTCGGCGTCCTTGTATAGCGTGAGTCGCACGTCGATCGCATAATCGACCGGCGTCGGCGATCGGACGTCGACGTAGTCGGTCAGCGGGCGCTTGCGCTCGTCGTCGAGGTTGTCTCGCACGAGCTGGAGAATCGCGTCGCTCGGTAGTCCCGTGTCGACGAGCGGATAGACCTGCACGCAGCCGGGCGGCACTCCGTTGACCGAAACCAGCCGACCATCTCGCATTTCCATTTCCGGCTGGATGATGCCGACGTCGATGATCGATTGATGTGCACTTTTTGCGTGGAACACGTAGGCGAGCCGCGAGCCCGCCGTGCTGAATGCCTCTGGCGCCAGTTTGATGCGCTCACGCAGGCGGTCGGTGTCCTCCTCTTCATACCCGTCCGCGCTGATTTTGGTGTTGGCCACGATTACGTCGACGTCGCCCAAGTCGTCGACGAGCGAGCCGAGCTGGCCCGGCTGCCAGCCATTCCCGATCGAACCAGCCGTTTCGCAGGTCGCGGCCGCGTCGATCGTCAACTGGCCTGCAACGAGCGTCACGTCGACGTCGGTCGCAAAGGAGACGGCACCGTCGCTCGTTTCTACGCGTGTGCCGGCAGCGATCAGCAGGTTCGACGGCAACGCCGCGTCGGTCGAGAAGCGGAGCGTCGTCTTCGCGGGCTGCGCGGGCAGCCGAGTCACACCGACGAGCTCGCCAAGGTAATCGATCATGGGAGCCCGAGCGAACGCGACGAGGTTCTGTTTCGCGGCTTCCTGGACGCCGACACGAACGAGGGTTTCGCGATAGGCAACGATGTCGATGAGGACACGCTCGACTTGCGCGGGATACAGCGTCTTCCCCGTGCGCGCCTCGTAGTCGGCCACAATCTCCGCCGTAATGACCTCGGGGTCGCGGGCAATGAAATCCGGTTCGTCGAGCGTCATCGCGGCACCTCCGTCTCGCGAATGACGCCGTCGGCAAGCCGCCACTGCACGCGGATCGTTTCGCGCGATTCTGCAATAGACGGAATGACGCGTACGACCTCGCAACGCGGTTCCCAGCGCCGGATCGCGTCGACCGACTCACGCACGATATGCGGTGTGGCGCGGTCGATCGGCATGTCGAGGTACAGATAGAGCTTTGAACCGAAATCGGGGCGATGCGGGTCGCTACCCTGTGGCGTTCCCAGAATCAGGCTGATCGCCTGATTGATGTCGTCCAAGCCCTCAACCACGCCGTCGCGGTTAAGGGCCGGTTGCCAGTGAACGGAGGTGATTTCTGAGAGCTGGGTCATGCAGCAATGTTGCCGCGCGACCGCGCGAAGGGATATTAAAGCCGGCTAAAAGCTCAGTGGCTGTGGTGATTCGAGTTACCGCCGGCGTCCATGATCGTGCCCGATGCGTCGACGTTGCCGTTGATCTTCATGTCGCCCGTCAGCACCGCGCCGTCGCCGCCCGAGCCGGCCATGCCGCCCCGATAGGTCAGCTTGCCCTTCACCGTGACGTTACGGGTGAACTCGGCCTCCGGCGTGTCGACAGTTACCTTCTCGCCCGCGCGCAGCACAATTTCCGTCTTCGAATCCACGATCACCGTCTGCATGCCAGAGCACGTCAGCGTGTGGGTTGCACGATCGTATTCAAGCACCGCGCCATCCTTGAAGCGCACGATGAACTTGTTCGGATCGGTCACCGGCGGTCTGTCGGCATCGGAGTAGATGGCGCCCAGAATGACGCCGTCCTCGCAGCGGCTGTCCAGCAGCACAGCGACCTGTTCGCCGTCATCGTAGGTCCAGCAAGCCTGATCGGCCAAGGTCTTCGGATACGCGATCGGCAACCACATGGTTCGCATGTTGCCGAGGTCGGTCAGCCGCACGCGCGCGAAGCCGGGCTTCGAAGCGCTGACCGTACCGAACTTGATCGTTGCACCGAACTCGTCGAGGGTATCGTTCATTTCTTCTTGCCTTTCGCCGCAACGGGCGTAGATCCCACGACACCGACGTCGCCCTTCGCCGTGACGCCGTAGACCTGCAGCCCCTTGGTGGGTTTCTTCGCGGCGCCGCCGCCTTTGCCGGCCTGGACCGCGATCGCCGAGCGCTTCAGCTCAACTTCCGTTTGGTAGCCACCGCCGCGATTGAGACGATGCCGTGCCGACTCGATCAGATACTTGCCGGACAGCTTGCCAAGCTCGCGCAGCTCGATCGATGCACCCGCGGCCAGCTTCGTATCGCCGATCATCTCGACCGTTCCGCCAGTCTGCTTGAGGTTCGCATGGTCAAGTGCCGCACGGGCCTTCGTCTGCAGCGTTGCCTTCGAGCCGGCCCGAGTCGACAGCCGCAACGTGTCGCCGCTCGTCGCCTGACCGGAAGACTTACGCTTGCCGGCCGCCACCTCGGACTGACCGACGACGCCCACGGAATCACCGGCCACACCGTAGACGACGAGCTTCTTCGTCTTCAGGTTGTGATAGCCGACCTTGGCCTGTGCGTAGACGTCCTTGATCTTGTCGCGCAGGCGGACCGATTTGAGGTCTTCGCGCTTGAACTGCAGCACAGCGTCCGATCCTCTCAGGTCCGCGAGTTCGCTGAAGATGAGCTTGCTGCCCGAAATCTTGAACGCATACCCGTACTCGCGCGCGAGCCGCGTCAGGAACGCCACATCCTGTTCCTGATACTGCGTAACCCGGTCGATGCGGATATCCCGAATGCGACCGGTGAGCGTCAGGTGATTTCGTTTTGCGACGCGCGCCGCGATCGTAGCCAACGTCGTGTGCTCGTACGCCTTGGCTTTGCGGCTCCGGACCGACGCTTTCACGCCGGTGCCGAGCCCGTGAATCGTGACTGTCGAGGGCGGTTCGTCAAAGCCGATCTCGTCGATCTCGAAGCGCCCACACGCGAGCAGCGGCGCACCTGTATAGCCGATCTTCAGCGTCAGTGCGTCGCCTTTGCCCGGATACCATGCGTCCAGCCAGCGGCCGTCCGTGTCCTCGAGCACGACCTCGATCTCGTCGGACTGCCCGGACAGGAAATCGGTGTACGACACCGACACCACGTAGGGCGCGATGTCGTTGGTAATGTTTTTTTGCTCGTAGACGAGCGTAAAAACTGGCTCGGGAACGTCGGCAACCGACGTCGGGGTATCGACTACCGCATCCACGGCGGAAGCTCCTCATCAAGTACGTCGTCGGCGGCAACGACCGGAATCGACAGCGCAATGCCGCTCGCGAGAAGCGGCGTGATCGGCACGCTCGGGTTCGCGGCAATGATCCTCTCGTAGGCAAACGGGTCGCCGTAATAGCGGTAGGCGATTTGGTCCCACCGCTCGCCGTCGGTTGTGATGTGGGTCAAAAACATTAAATCCTCCGCGTCGCAACTTTCGCGGCCAGTTTGCTGAGGCTGGGCGCGGCCGAACTCAGCGCGCCGGTCGCCGTCGTGAGCTGCCCGGCCGCATGGTCGATCGCGCCCGTAATCGTGCCGATCGTTGCATTCGCCAAAGGGCCTTCCGCCGATCGAACAGCGTCCAGTGCGGTATTGCTGGCTCGCAGAATGCCGGCCGCTTCGGGAATTTGGTCCGTCAGCGATGCCAGCGCCGGTGATAGATTCGCCAACGGATCGGCGGCTTGCTTGATGTTGGTCAGCACGCTTGAGGAGCGGCTCAACGCGGAGAGCGGATCGTCCTTCAGCTTCTGGACGGCCTTGACCGCATCGACGGCCGCGCGCATCGCGGACTGCGCTTGATTCGCCCAGGTCACGGCTTGCTGGACCGTGCCGCGTGCTGTGGAAACTGCCGACGCGACGCTGGAAACTGCCTGTGCGGCCGCCGGAGGCACCTTGGGCTGCACGGCTGGCGGCTTGAGCGGGTTCTTCTTGTCGCCGACGAACTCGCGCAGCGTAATGTTCGCCTCGAGTGACAGCACCGTCCCTGACGTATCGGTCTGTTTGCTGGTCGCTTGAACCTCGGTCAGCACGAACCAGCCTTTGTAATCGCCATTGCCGAACACAAGCGCCATGGCCTGTTTCGCGCTCACGGCCGCACGCAGCTTCGCCAGCTCGGCCTCCGGGTCGCAGTACCAGTAGTGAAACGACAGGGCAATCCGGATGTCATCGAGCTTGTCACCCATGCGCTGCAGCCGCGGCTTGCCCTGCAGGAGCGCGTGCTCGGCATAGTCCGCGCCGAAGGTCGCGTCGAAACCGTCGAAGTAGCCAATCAGGTCGAACTCGATATCGCCAAGAATTGCGAACACGTCAGCCCCCGTACGAGCGGCGCGCGCGTTGCGCGAGCAGGTTATCGAGCATCCGCTCCAGTTCGCGCAACGACAGGCCGAGCCCTTGGTTCACCTGGTCCCTGACGCCTTCGGGCGAACCGCCCTGAACCGTGATCGTCGGCGAGAAGTGAACCGTGATCCCAGCGCCGGCTACCGAAGCGCCCGCCGGCGTGCCACCACGGGCCGCATTGATACGCTGTATGGACGCTGCGGCCGCGGCTTGCGTTGCCATCCCGGCGGCCGCGCGCGCGGCGATTGCGGACGATCGTCCGATGCCGATCGCGGCGCCCTGTGCAATGTTGTCGCCGTACCCCATGAACACGCGGGACGGAGACTTGATGCCGAGCGTATTGGCGAACCACGCTTTCACGTTGCTTCCGAATTCCACCAGCGTGTCTTTCGCGCTCGTGAAGCGATTACGGATACCGTTGACCAGGCCGTCGATCAGGTGCGAGCCGAATTCGGCGAAGGTTTTCGGGAGCCCGACGCCAAACCAGCGAAGTACGCCCGAGAACGCGCGGTAGAACAGGCCGAGCGGCGACCAGTTGATAATCAGCCGCATGACGCTGCCAATTCCGCCGCTAAACGCACTGCGGATCGAGTTCCAGATACCACCGAAGAATTGCTTGATTGGCGTCCAGTAGCGATAGATGAGGTAAGCGCCGACGGCGATCGCCGTAATGGCGATGCCGATCGGATTGAGCATCAGCGCGCGTCCGAGCCAGAGCACCGTGCGGCCGACGAGCATCAGGCCATTGACCAACTGCCCGCCGAGAATGCGACCGAGCAGCATCCCGCCCTGGATGAGCAGGCGCAGCGGCCCGATGATCGTCATCAGCATGCCCTGACCGAACGGGAGTAGCGCGCGGCCAACCACGAGCGCACCACGGCCCAATCCCATAAACAGGCTCCCAGCGCGCCCGATTCCGGCCGCCAGCTTGCCGGCCGTTCCTGCACCCATCCCGAAAATCTGAAACACGGTGGAAAGGCGCGAACCGCCGCCGATCCAGAGCGCCCGAAACAGCGTCCACTTCGCCCCGACGGTCGTCAGCGCCGTGCTGACCATGTTCAGCGGCGACTTGACGAAGAAATTTAGGCCCCAGCCGGCCGCGAGCGTTGCGACCTTCATACCGATAACCGCCGTTGCGAAACCGACCAAGCCGCGGATCAGGCCGGGATGGCCGGCCGCGAACTGTGCGGTGCGCTGGATCAGCGGCGTGACCGTGTTCATCAGGTCCGTGAGCGACGGCAACAGCGCACGGCCGACCGTGATACCGAGATCCACAATCTGAGTCTGAAAGCGGCCCCATGCGACGGTCGCCAGTTCCGCGCGGCGCGCGTAGTCCTGGTCGATCGTGTTCAGCGCCTGCTTGCTGCCCATATCCTTCTTGTTCTGCTGGTATTTGTCCCAGCCTTGGCGCATCGCGAGCAGGTGATTGATGGTCTGGATGTCCTGGAACACCTCGTTCAGGCCGAAGCTCTCCATTAGCTTGCGCTGCGCTTCCTCATCGCCCTTGGCGCCGGCGGCCTTCCATTGCTTCATGAAGACGTCGCCGCGCGATGCGATGAACTTCTGCGCGATCTGCAGCGAACCCTCGTAGCTGGAGTAACCGCCGGCGACCAGATTGGACATCGACTTCTGGTAGTCGACGCCGGCCTTCTTGTACGCGTCGATGGTCGCTTTCGCGTTCATGTGCGACAGCCAGTTGCGCAGGTTCGTCACAGCCTCGTCGCCGCTGCCGGCGCCTTCGCGGCCGACTTCGAGGCTCGCAATAATCTGCGTCAACGCGTCTTGTCCCTTGATGCCCTTGGCGGCGAACGCCGCGGTCATTTCAGGCAGGGCCTTGGCCATATCCTTCAGCTCGAACCGGCCGAGCTTGCCGCCATACGCGGCGCGGTTGAACGCTTCTTTCAGCGACGCGTCGCCCTTGATCCCAAGCGTCTCGGAGAACGAATAGACCATACCTGCGAGGTCTTTCATGTCGGCGTTCGTCGCTGTCGCCACTTGACCGAGGAGGCTGGATTTCTGGCCGGCTTCCTTGGCGTCCATCCCGGCGGCAACTAGCGTGCCGACACCTTCCAGAATGGAGTTGTGGCCCTGACTCGTCGCAAGAGCCGCCCGACGCATCGTTTCGCCGATACGGAACTCCTCATCGCGCGTCAGGTTGCCGGTAATCGCGATATCGCGCAGCCCGGCCTCGAAGCTGGCTGCTTGCTTCACAGAGCCAATGACGGGCGCGGCCGTCGCAACGGCGGTCGCATAGGTGCCGAGCATGTCCGCACCAAGCCCCTGGCGTTGCTCGCGCAGCGCGGCGCCGCGTGCCAGCCGGGTCGCAAGGGCCGCTTGCTTCGCCTGGACCAGATCGATGGTCCGGCCCAGGCGGTCGTACTGGCCGCGCAGCTCGGCGACGTTGCGCATCGGATGCGCGACCGCCCGCGCCATTGCGTCCCCGAGGCGGGTATGCTTCGCACGCAGCTCGTCGGCGACACGTCCGAGCCCGTTCAGCGTTGTGCGCGTGCCGGACAGCGCGGCACCGAAACTACCGAGTAGTGTCGCGCCGATCTTTACGCCGATATAGAATTCGCTTGCCATATCCTTACCGGAAAATTACGAGGCCACCCATGAACATCCAGTCCATCGCCGAAGGCATTACCTACGCCGTGATTGCAATTGCGGGCGTCGCGCTCGCGGTCTGGCTGTTCATCGAACTGCCCTGGTGGTCCGTGCCGATCGTTTTCGGCATCGTCGCGTTTTTTGCTTTCGCCTTTCTCGGGCCGGTCGTGGTGGCCGGCTCGTACCTCATCGCTGCGGCGATCAAGGCCGTCGTGTGGCTGTGCGGCCGGCTTGGCCGCCGGTCCGCCTGACCTCAAGATCCCTTCGAAGTGTCGACGCGTCGCTTGATTTCCCGCTCCGCGGCGTCGATCCAGTGCCAGTAGTCGTCCATGTCCAGGTCAGCGATTTCGGACGGCTGAATCTTCAGCACCAGTAGCAATACCTCATCCAGCGGTCGCAGCGCCGAGTCCAGCGTCTGCGTTTCCTTGCTCCGCGGCTGGTCGCTGGGCGCCCGCATTTCCGGCGGTATCCCGTCCCTCAACCATGCTGCGAAAGGAATCCATGAGCCGCTTCGAGTCGGCGAGGTCGAGTTCGCCGATGTCTTCGACGGTGAGATTGGTCAGCGTGGCGAGCAGGAAGTCTTCCTGTTCGCCGGGGTCTTCGCTGTACTTGGCCGCGAGAGCCATTTCTTTACGTTTGCCGCGGCGCAACGTCAGTTCCGTGAGCGTCTGGCCGGTAGCGAGTTTGACGGGGAATTTGAGGGGGATTTTCACGATGTGCTCCGTAGAGGTAGAGCACACATTGTCGACACGCGCGCGATAGCTGTATCGAGGAGAGAATTAAAAAAGGCCCGCCGAAGCGGGCCAAAGTCGAGGACGACTGCTCAGGTGTGGGGTTAGCCGCCGATGTTGGCGCGGAAGTCGGCGAGCATGTCTTCGCCGCCGACGCGGAAGATGTTGGCCATATAGTCCAGCTCCAGCACTTCCTCGCCGTCGATAACCTGCTTGATGTAGGTCGCGCCGAACGACGAGCTGAAATCGGCGTTCTCGTGTTGCTTGAACGTGCCGAGCGGATTCTTCTTGAACATCACGGTCAGGTACGTCACGAGGCTGACTTCCTGCACACGGCCTTGCGCGCCGTACATCTCGATGCTCGATCGGCATTGCAGCGCAACCGCCTTGAACGGATTGGCCATCGCCTTCGCCACGTCGGCATAGAGCGAGTTCCACTTGATCTCGCCCTCGAGCTTGTCCAGGCCGCCGGGCAGTTCCACCTTGCCGATCATGCCGAGTGCCTTGTGCTCGGCCATGATCGCCTGGACGTCCGGCAGCTTGATTTCTTCGGCCTTGCCAAGCATCGAATTTCCGCTCAGATACACGTTGGCGTTCGTGATCCGATTGATTTTGACGCCACCCGCCATGATTAGTTACCTCCCTTCAGGGTGAGCAGATACTCCGAGGTGATCTCGGTTTCGTAGGTGAGCCGCTCGAGCGGCGGGGGCACCGTGTACTTGTAGCTGATGAGCAGATGGCCGGCAGACAGCTCTTCCTTCGGATTGCGCGCCGGGTCGAACCATGCCTTGAAGCCGAGCAGCGCGCCGTCACCGATCAGCTTACGGGCGAATCCGTTCACCGACTCGACGATTGAGTCGATGACCGCCTGATCGATCGGCACGTCCGTGAATTGCAGGCTGAAGTAGCGGATGGACTCGTTGATGACGTCGCCGGTGCGTCGCACGTTCTCGAAGTTCCGCATGTGCGTGACTGTCGGCCATGCAGCCGTACGATTGCCCCACAGGCGCAAGCCCGAGCCATACGAGTTGAACACCGTCGTGATGCCTTGCTCATTGAGCATGTTCACGTCCGACTTCGGATCGTCGATCATGGCCGACAGCGGCCGCTCGACGCCCGTCACGCCGAGGAGCTGCTGATTCGAACTCGACCACCAATAGCCTTTGTCCAGGTCGACGCGTGCCCGCAGACCCGCCGCGCGCGATGAGAGCGGCTCCAGCCGGTCGGCATTGGTCGTCGCATCGTAGACCTTCACGTGCGGATAGCAGAGGCGTACGCGGTCGCTGGACGTGTTGAAGTTGATCGTGCCCGCCGGCCCGCGTCCAGCCAGCGCCTGCGCGAGCGTGGTGCCGATCGGCGCATCGACGTACGCGATCGCGCCGAGCTGCACGGCTATCGCTTCCAGCTCGACCGCAACCGAGTTTTGCGTGCAATACGCCGGGGCGATCAGGATCTTCGAGAAATAGCCGTACAGGTTGTACGTATCCTTCAGCGCCTTCATCCCCGTGCGCATGCCGGCCGCATTCACCGCGCCGATGATGTCGGCGGCCGTGACCTTCGTCGGGTCCGCGTAGTCGTAGGTCGCCTTGGCCGCCGTCGCGCCAGCCGGAATCGCGCCGGTCTTGATCCGCGTGATGATGCCGCTGACGAGGTCGACGGCGTAGTCGGTGCCTTCGGCATACGTCGCGCTGCCCGAGTCGTTCTTCAGCACGAGATTCGATGCGGCCGGATGCGCGAGTTTGGCTCGGCCCGTTGCTGCGTCGAACGTGACGGGCTCGCTCGGCGCGTTGCTCTTGTGCACCGCCGGATCGAGCACATTGATCACGATCACCGTCCCGCTGCCGTAGTCGTAGACCGCATCGAGCGCTTGCGGGATCGTGAAACCCGTGAGCTGCGGCCCGAACTGCGCGGCGTCGACGTCGGACAGCGACTGCACCGGCGTATTAACCGGCCCGATCGGCGCCGTGCCGATTAGACCGATGACGGCCGATTTCACGACCTTGACGGGCCGCGAGCCGGTTTCCTTTTCGATGGTTTCGACGCCATGCAAGTAGTTTGCCGCCATCGCTCACACTCCCTTCGCGACGACCGCGTTGTCCGCGGTCTTCGGTTGATCATCCATCGCGCCGGTGCGCGCGGGCTTGGCGGGCTTCGTCGACGCGGGCGTCAGATAGCCCATCGCCAACAGTGTCGCCGTGTACTCGTGCCCCTCGGGCAACTCGACTTCGGCGCCCGTGTGAAGCATCACTTCCTGGACGTTCTCGCCGTCATGCAGCGTGACGCCGCTGGTCGGTCCGCTGTACTGGTATTTCACGATTCCTCCTCATAGGTAACTTGCGTCAACAGCGGTCCTTCATTCGGCTCCGCGTCCTCGACAATCACGGCGCCCGCCGAAAACTCGATCACGTACTGCCACAAGCCGGCCGACTCCCCGAGAAACTTGTCGCTGACCGCCGCAAGCTTTTTGCAGTCCGGCGGGCGGAAACCCACCAGGGCGGTGCGAACGTGATCGAGCACGTCGATCGCACCGCCGCGGCCGTTGAGCTGGCGCAGCACGATCGCAACCGCGAACTTCACCCGCCGCGGCTGAACAACCATGTCGGTGTCGACGGTCGTGTCGTACTGGCTGCCCGGATAGCTGACCAGCAGCGCGCCGACCGCATGGTTGAGCCGGTAATCGTCCGGACGCTCCGGGAAGTACTCGGTCACCAGCGCCGGCAGCTTCAAGCGAAGCCGCGCGACAACGGAGTCGACCATTTCAAGCGTCGTCGCCATCAATAGCGCTCCAGCAGGTCCGAACCGAACTCGCGACGGCGCGCGCGTACTTTCATTTCGCCGGGCTCCGGCGTCGCCGTACCGCTCGGGTCACCGATCGTCAGCTTGTTGTCGCGAATCTTTTCGAGCATGTGCATCGACGCCTTGAAGGTCTGCGACACGGTGTCCGGCAGTGCGGCGCCTTCCGGTCGGCGGGCATACAGCCAGTGCCGGGCCAGATTGACCGTGACATCCTTGATGACCGTCGGCACCGGCGACAGCGGCAGGTTGTAGCGACCACGCAAGTGCGCGTCGACGATCTCCTCCGCCTGGCGCACGGCGCTTTCGACGATGTCGGAATTGATCGTCGTCGGCGCCGGTGCGCCGTAATCGGTGGTCGTGTCGTTCGTCAGCTCGATGAGCGTCCGTTCCGGCACGGCCACCTTCAGGTCGGCCAGCGTGCAGTAACGCACGTCAAATGCCCCGCAGGATGCGAATGACGTCGCCAGCAGCCGTCGCGGCATCGAGCGCGTAGCCGTTCGACGCGCCCGTCGCCTTCGGAATGGCTTGGCCGGCAGCGTCGGCCTCAACCTCGGCGTGCTCGTCGACCGGCGCACCGGCCATGACCAGGATGACGCCGAGCAGGTTGACCGACGCTTGCTCGCCGACATCGGCGGTCGTTTCGGCAACGCCGAGCGCCTTCGCGCCGGCTGCGCACACGCCACCATCGAAGCCGACGAACTGGAAGCGGTTCAGGCCGGCGGCAGCGGTAACGGAAGTGGTAAGGATCGGTTGATGCGTTTTCATGAGTCATGTTCCGTTCGGGTGGGTCTCGCCCGAGGGCGAAACGTGGTCAGTACGGGATTCGGCGCGTCGCGCGATCAGCCGTTGATGCCCGAGATCAGGTAGCCGGCGTCTGCGCCGAGCAGGTACGGACGGAAAATGTCCGTGCTGCGTACCAGTTCGAGCTTGCCGTCCTCGACACGCGTGTCGACGACCGGATTGCCTTTCTTGCGCAGCGTGTAGCCATACGACGGCTCGTATGGCGTGCGCTGCTGGCTGCCGCGCTGCAGGGGAACGTAGGCGAGCACGATGTTGGCGCCCCAGATGTCGGTGAAGCGGTCGCGATCATCGGCGTAGATCGCCTCGCCGACCACGACGTTCTCGACCTCGAAGATTTCCTTCAGCAGGTCAGCGGTCACGATGCCTTTCATCGAGTACTTGATCTTCTCGATGAGCTGCGGGTGGTTCTTCAACGTCTTGTAGGCCGACGCACCGATCACCATCGTGTTCGGCCGGCGGCCGATCTTCGTGCGGATCGCTTCCTTGCCGTCTTCGACGACGCCAACCGGATCGCTGCCGGCCGCGGTGAATTTCTCGGCCGCGGTGAGCTGTTTCTTGTTGGTCGCCGCGTAGCTGTTCGGGTTTTGTGCGAGGTCCGCGGTCATCTTTTCCCGGCGCAACTGGATCGCTTCGGTCGCAGTCTGGACGGCGGCCTGTTCCAGCGGAAACGCCGATTCCTGGTCTTCGCGGTAATCGATCGGATACTCGAGGTCGTGTTCGTCGAGGATCACGTCGACGCTACCCAGGTCTTCCGGATTCATGCGGTTCGACTTCGCACGCAGCGCACGTTCCGTCTTGTAGAGGCGAAACGATTCCTTGCCGAACTTCGGAATCTTGCCGCCTTCCTTTTCCACTTCGACGATCGGAAACAGGCTCTGGCCGATGAATTCGGCGTTCGTGTAGCCGATCGCGAGATTCGTCAGCACCGGGTCGACGATTCGCAGTTTCGAGAGACGTCCCATCATTTCTCCTGGCTCAATGGCCTTTGCAGTGGCTTTCGCCGGTGGTTAGCGGATCACCGCGTTTGCGGCGGCCGCGTAGTCGACGTTGTGCTCGCGCATGTACGCGCGAATGCGGCCGTCCAGCTCGGCGCGCTTCGGATCGACGTTCTCGCCGTAGTCGACGGTGTCGGCGTCCGTCGTCGTCACGCCAGCGCGTTCGCGCGTGGCGTGCTCACCGAAGTCGACGACCTTCGGCAACTCGCCGAGAAACGACCGGAATGCGGTCGCCAGTGGTTGCTTGGCATCGCCTTCGCCGAACTCGAACGGCTCGCGCGCGGCGAAATCGAGCACCGCGACGACCGCATCCTTGTGCTTCGGTGCGAGCGTGCCGCCGGTGACGAGCTGCTCGGCATACGACACGTGCTCGCCGTGGCGGCGATCGTCCGCTGCCTTGCGTTCACGCGCCTGCGCGTCGGCGAGCTGCTGCTTGAGCTGGTTGTTTTCGGCCTCCAGGGCGGCCCTTTCTTCGGGGGTCACTGCGGCGTTCTCCTGCTGAGTGGTGGTGGGTTTGGTTGCCGAGCCGCGCTCGGCGAATGCGCTGGTCGGCGCATCGTCTTGCCGTGCGACTTCGCGGATCGATTCGATTTGCCAGTCGGGAATGACCAGGTCAGCCGTGTCCTGGCCGAATTGCGTCAGCAGCCATTCGCGCAGGCGACGCCAGAGGCCGGCGTTCAGCTCCTGGCCCCAGTCGCTGAACTCGACAACACCCTCGTTGCCGTCGCTGAAATTCACGTCGCGCAGGCCCTTCAGCGCCGGCGGCTGCGCGCCGAGAAAGCCGACGTGGCGCAGGTAGTAGACGCCGGGCGTCGGGTTGTGCGGCGAATCGGGGTGATAGAAGCTGGCGCTGATCTTCTTGAAGCGCCCAACGCTGACGAGTTCGGCGAACGCCGGATCGACCTGGGTGGGCTCGGCCTGCAGGTTGCCGGCCGACGCCGAGAGAGAAGCGACCCAGCCCCACGCCGGCGCGTTGTCGCGCGGGTGGCCGATGACGATCGGCGCTTCGTGGACCTTCGGGTCGTATGCGGCAGCCGTCGCGGCGAGATCCGTTTCGGCGAACTCAAGCACGCGACCGCTCATGTCGGTCTGTGTGCCTGCCCGGAAAATGTGGAGTGGTTTCGCGTTCATGCCGCCCATCATCGGGCGGCGAACGGGACGGGTCTTTTAATCGGCTTTACGATTGAACCGGGGCTGTACGCGCGATGTAGGGAGCGCGGCGGGTTCGAACCAAACCCATAAAGCCTTTATAAAACTTTACGAGGCAGCGTCAGGGTGCTGAGGCTATCGTTGCGCGCCTCGGGTGGTCCGGAGGCGCGCAGAGCGCGATCGGCTCGTCGACAGGTTAGCGGCGATTCGCTGCGCCCATCAAGTGACGCAGGATGGTGTTGAGCACCGGCTCAACCGCTTCAGGTTGCAGCTCGCCATCGGCAGTAACGGGCAACCACGGCCGAGCGGGAATCGTGACCTTCAATCCGCGGCCAGCTTGCCCGCCGAACTGGTGAATCGCGGCGTACTCCTTGTTGCTGCCAATGACAGCCGAATTGTCGTCGTGATCGGTCGAGACGCTCGCCGCCATTTGCCCGCTGTCCTGCAGGATCATCAATCCGGCCTTGCGACGCGACGCGGCCGCCGTCAGCTCGCCGTTTTTCTTGTACGCCTTCTTGCCGCCTACGCGCATATGAATCGTCGCGTCCGACAGCGCTTGCCAGCGCGGCCGCCCCTGCGCGGCGAAGTTGTCCTCGGTGACCAGCACGAGGGCCTGCGCGATCTTGCGCATCGCGCCGGCCTTCTGATGGCCGGCTTGTTCGAGCTGGAGCAAGCGCGTGCGCAGAGCCGAGTCATCGATCTGGAATTTCACGAAATCGCTCATTGCAATTCCCTCCTGGCGATCGTGCCGAGATCACCCGTGTATCGAGACAGGTCAGGCTGCCACGCCGCGGCGCCGGGGTTGTAGCTCCAGCCGACGTCCGGCGACACGACGATCTCGCGACGCGTGACCGGGTCGATGGTGCGGAACGTCGCGACCTCGCGCATCTCGCCGGTTTTCTCGTTGACCAGCTTGAGCGTCTTGCCGAGGCGGTCGCTGGCCGCCTCGACCTTGATGCCCCGCACGATGATCTCGTCGTGCGACAGCGCAACCACGCGGCATCGGCAGCCCCAACCGTTCGGCGGATAGAACGACTGCCAGAACGGATCGTCGTATCGGAACACCTTGCCGTTCATTGCCCGATGGCTCGGGCGCGTGCGGCTGTCGAGGATCGACACGTACATCCAGTACGGCCGATCGTCGACGTTCGCCATTTGCTCGGCGTAGCGGCCGGCCATGTAGGCGGTCTGCAGGTTCGTCCGGTAGATCGTCTGCAGGCGCCACGGGCTGCCGAGCTGAACCTGGCTGACTTCGCCGGTGTCCTGGTCAACGTGCTCCTGCTTTCCCCACCAGCCTTTGGATTGCAGGACGGGCGTCAGCTCCTTCGTGAACCAGCGCAGCGTCTTGCCCTCGCTGATCGCGGTTTCGACGGCGTTGCGGATGTCCTGCAGGATATCCAGGCGCGTCACCTTGGCGACGGTGAACGCCTTGGCCTGCGCGTCCTGCCAAAGCTCTTCCCAGTCCCACGTGATCTCGTAGCCCTTGCTGCGCAAATACTCGATCGCCTTCTTTGGCGGGAGCTTCATGCAGTAGCCGAGATCGACCGCTTCAGGCATGGAGACGCCCCCAGAGGTTCGCGACGAAGATCGCGCGGGCAAGCCGCTCCTGCAGCGCGTCTGCGTCGAGGTTCGGATACAGCTCGGCGAGCATGCCGAGCAGCTCGTCGGCACTCGCTCCGTTCGCAATCCGCTTTAAAAGCGGTGCGACCAGCGCCTGTGCGTCGGCATTCAGGTCGCGCGCGGACAGCGTGTTCAGCGCGGCGTCGAGCGCATCCTGGTCGGGTGCTTCGAACTCTGCGAAGGATGCGGCGCCGACCGCGTCGACGGCGGACACCGGCAGTGGCCGCTCGTCCAGGTCGCCATCCTGCAGGTTGTATGCGCGCTTGAAATACGCTGGCGTGAAGCGCGCACCGGCGTGCGTGAGCTTCTCGTCGCGGCCGGCCTGGATCTCGTCGACCTGCTCCTGCTCCCACATGTCGAAGACAGGCCGATCGGCGCCGTCAAAGTTCAGGTCGCAAATCCAGCGAATCAGCATGTTCATCGCCTCGCCGACGATCGCCTTGTCGCCGTCGCGAATGTCGTCCGTCACCTCAAGCCCGGCCTGCGCGGACGCACGATTGGACGTCGCCTCGGTGGTCTGGTTCTGCCCGAGCAAGGCAATCGACACCTCGCCGCGACAGAAGTGCAGCAGGCGTTCGTAGACGTCGGCGCTACCGGACTTGCCGGCCGCTTCCTTGATCTCGATGCTGGAATCGTCGGGAATGACCGCGACGGCGTCCTGCACCATGTCGTCCAGGCGGTCGAGCAGCAGGTTGGTTTCGGCGTCCGACGCGCTACGCGGATGCTTTCCGACCAGCATCGGCGAACCGTACTTCTCGGTGAACTGCACCCAGAATTTGAGGCCGCCTTTCTTGAACGTGGTCGGCCAGAAGCACATCGACAGGTCCGGGAAGCCGTACGGATTCAGGTACGTCGCCTCCTGGCGCGGCACCAGGAACTTGCGGGCCGGCAGCTCTTCGCCCTGCACCCAGTGATCCTTGCTTCGAAAGCGGAGCTGGTTGTCCGGGTCGTAGACGAACCAGTCGGCCGGCTTGCCGACGACGTCGATCGGCACGATGTAGTTGCCGACCTTGCCCCAGGTGATTTCCATCGGCTGATAGCCGTACAGAACGGCGTCCAGCATTTCGGTGATGATCCGGGACAGGTCGAGGTCGGCGAAGACGTCGGCGATCGACTTCGCGACGCGACTCTTTGACTTGCCACGGTCGAGGCCCCATTCGAGCGCCTTCACGGCCGCCTTGCGGCGGCGCACACATCCGCCGACGTGCGCATCCGCGCGCAGCTCGCGGTAGACGCGGATGTCCTTACCGAGCGCCTTGAGCACCGGGTCCGGATTCGGCAGGTACATGCCGAGCGCGAAGAAATCGATGCTGCGCGCGCGCGTCGCGATCTGCGACGACAGCGACTTGTCCGGCTCGCCGAACTTTACAAACTCGGTGGGGCTGACCCACAAACCCTTGCTCATGCGTAACCCTCTGTCATTCGGACGCTGGAACGGCGCCGCCGCGATTTGGCGGTCACCGGCCCCTTGTTCAGTTCTCGGCTCGCGTAATACGCAAGCGCCACCGCAATGGCAGCGTCGCCGTGGCGCTTGCCGTCGTCCTGTCCAGTTGTGCGCACGTCCGGGACGCGCGGCACGCCCTTGATGACCTGCACGGCGCGCAGGTCGGCGAGCACGTCGGCATCTTTCGGAAGGCCGTCGAGCGTGCCGTCTTCGAATGCGGCCTTCACGGGCGGCATGTGTTCGCGATACCACGACTCCGACAGCATCACTTGCTGGATGCGCGACGCGCCGTAGCGCTGCATGGCGATCTCTGCGAGGTACTGGCCGTTGCCGCGCGCATCGAAGGCGCCGCCCGTGAAGCGCGGAAGACGGTCGAGCAGGTAGAAGGCGATTTGCTCCTGCTGTCGGAACGGCACATTGCGCAGCTCGACGATGAACGGCACGCGACGGATCAGGTTTTGTTGTTCGATCAGCGGCACATGGACCGTCAGGTCGCCCGTGCGGCCGAAGTCCTCGCCGTTGTACGAACGGGCATCGGCCGGGAGCGTCGTGAGCAGCGGGCCGAGCGTCGCGTCGAGCCAGTCCCGGCATTCGGCCGCGCGAATGTGATCGGGAAGCACCTCGAAACCCTGCTTGCAGGCCCAGCGCAGCACCGGCGTATCGGACGACATGCGCAACTCGATCAGCGCGCGCGAGAGCCATGCGCCGCCGCTGTTCTTCGGCACGCAGTCCAGCTCTTCCTCGGCATCCGCGCCGTACGACGCGCGAATGTCCTTGACCCACTTGGCTTCGCCCTCGGCCGTCCAGGCTTCGTTCTTGCGCAAGCAAATTCGCTGGTAGAGCCCGTCACGAACCGCGTCTTCGAACGTGATGCGATGCAGGCTGTACGGCTTCTTATCGGAGCGAACATCCGTGACCAGCTCGTTGAACGCGTTGTCGACGCCGTCGTGTGTCGAAATGATGTGAACCTGACCGCCCCACATCAGCAGCGCCATCGCCGCCTTCAGCAGCTCGCCGAGCTGCTCGTGGAACGCTGCCTCGTCGATGATCACGCGGCCTTGCTTGCCGCGCAGGTTCGACGGGCGCGACGACAGCGCCGTCACGCGAAAGCCCGACGCGAAGCGGATCACGAACGCGAGGATCGACTTGTCGCCGTCCTTGTCCTGAAAGACTTCCTCGGTTTCCTCGATCTCGTCGGCCGCGAGGCTGTAGAACTTGGCCCAGTCGGCGCAGTCCCGGATGAACTCCTGCGCCATGTCCTTGTTGTAACCGACGTACCAGACGTCCATGCCGCGCTGGCTGGCTGCGAGCAGCGCCGAATCGGCCGCTTCGCCCCAGGACAAACCGACGCGGCGCGACTTCTCGCACACCTTGACGGGCGACGTGTCGGCGGCCCATTTCTGCTGATACGGCAGCAGGACGGCGGGCGCCCGATCTGCACGGGTTTCGACGATCGTCATCCGGCAATCCCGAGAATCTGACGACGGATCGCGTCTGCCGCGTCATCGGACAGGCCGCCGCTCTTGACGACCTTGTCGACGGCCGCGGCTGCCGCTTCCGCGCGCGCCTGCACCTCCAGGCGGAATTTCTTCTGGTTCACGCTCGCGCGGGCCAGCGTCGCGATGTTCTTCGCGGCCTTCGACAGCAGCGCAATGCGTTCGCCCGGATCAGCGTCTTCGTCGGTCGCTTCCTGCAGGTTGACGATCGATTCAAACATCTCGGTCTGCACGAGCGCGATGACGGCTTCGGAGCGCGCGTCCTGGTCGTCGGCGGCGCCTTCGGTCAGGATGCGTGCGGCTTCCGTGCTCGCCTTGATCGCGGCGAAGCGGCGCTCGATGCGCTGCCCGTACCGATGGATCGCCGACTTGCTGATCTGGTAACCCTTGTCGCGAAGCGTTTGCTCCAGCTCCTGGTAGCCCGTGAAGTTGCCCTCGACGAGCGCGCTTTCGAGCCATTCGCGCACGGCCTTCGGTAGGCGTTGCACGCCGCTGCTGCGCCCCATGTCACTGGCTCCAGTACTTGGCCGGCCGCGCAATGCCCGGCTCGCAATCGATCGTGTACTCGGCGATGTCGACGCCGTAGCGCGTGAGGTCGCCCCACCAGCGGCCGGACGGTTCCTTGCGCAGCTTCACCAGCACGCGATCGGCGAGGTAGTCCAACTCCTTGCGCACTTCAAGCGCCGTGATGTCGGCGAAGATCGAGCGCATCGTCATCTGGATCACGTCCTCGACGACTTCCTCGGGTCGCGCGTTGTACAGCGCCAGAATCAGATACCAGCGCAGCGATTCGCGGCGTACCTTGGCGTGGTCGATTCCCAGCGGATTGGTGGGCGTCATTGATTTCCCCGGAGTTGTAAGTTTTCGAATCTGAGCGCGATCGCGTCGAGCTTGGCTTCGATGACCGTCTGGTTGCGCACGTAGTCCTCGCGGCGCACGTACTGGAGCGGTAGATCCGCCTGAAATCGCAGAAAGTCGCGCTCCAGCCGCGCCGTGTAATCGGCTTGCCGCGTGAGCTGCTTTCCCAGCGTCTCGAGCTGGTCCTCTTGTCGCTTGTCGCGGGCGCTCTGCTGACGCTCGATTTGCACAAGCAATACCTTGCCGGCCGCGATCAGCAAGCCGATGAACGTCGCGAGCATCGACACCAGTTGCCAGAATTCCACCTGTAACGTCACCGCGTTTCTCCCTCGATGTAGTCGATCAGCTTGTTCAGTTGCGATTCGATGTCGCGGCTGCGGCGGCTGGCGTCGACGTGGTGGGCGAGGATGTCGTCCTGGCGTACCCCGGAATCAAGGGCGTCATCGGTGCCGGTCGGCGTAGCAGCTCCGGCGACAGCACCGGTCGCGGACATACCAGCGGCGCCGGCGGTGGCGTTCCACACGCCGACAAAGCCGACAGTGAAAACGCAGCGAGGCAAGTCCTGAAGAGGCGCATCCGGCGCCGGGCGGTATTGGCTCGTGACACTGGGAATTCTCCGTTTCAGTTCGTCGACTTCGAGCGCGTGCCGGGCTTTCTCGGCGAACAGGTCGCCCGCCAGCGCCGCCGCGCGCTGCGTCTCCGCGCGTTCCTTGATGCGCGCTTGTTCGACGGCGTCGCGTGCGCCGTCCGCATACTGGCGTTCGAGCTTCGCGACCTTCGCGTCGCCGGCGAGCGCGCCCGCGTGGTAACCGCCGAAGTACGCGATCGCGCCGGCGGCGATCGCGCCGATCGCCGCGGCGCCGACAGCGGCGACGACGCACTGGCCGCGCGAAAGCAAGACAGGAAAGTTCATGAGCATGCTCCCGGCCCGAACCCGGCCTTCACGTAGCGCGGTTCGAACGTGCGCAGGATCACGCGCGGGTAGCCGCGGTTCTCGCGGAACGCCGCCGCATGTCGGCCCGCGTTGAACCGCTCGACATGGCTGAACCAACGTTGCCGATCGGCGCCAGCGGCGGCCGTCACACGCTGATCGCGATAGACCCAGCCCAGGCCGCCGTTATAGGCCGACAGCGTCATCGCCATGCGCTCGCATGCGCCGGCTGCCGTGATGCGTTCCCAGAGGTGCCGGTCGTAGCGCACGAGCGCACGAATCGACCAGGACGGGTTGAACGGCTGCGCCTCGCCCAGCTCGGCCGGGTAGGCACCCGCAATCCAGTCGACCGTTGACGGCATGAACTGCGACATGCCACGGGCACCAACGACGCTAACGGCATCCGCGCGCCAGCGGCTTTCCTGGTGGATTTGCGCCGCGAACGACGAGACAGGCGCATCGATGCCCCAGACGGCGCGCGCGTTGCGCGTCAGCTCGGCGCGATACGTCAACGCTTCGGCCGGCACTTGCGCGGCGACCGGTGCGGCGGCGCCGAGCAGCGCGACGACAAAGGCGATCAGCGCGCGCATGATCAGAGGCCCAGCGCGACGCCGACCACAACGCCGAGCACGATCACCGCCCGCCGCAGCATGGCCGCGGCAAACACCAACTCGTACCCGGAAACGACGCGAAAATCGGCGTCGAGGGGCGCTTCGAGCGAGCCGTATCGCCAGTCGTGTTCGAGGTAGCTGTCCGGGCGCGCGTACGGGAAAAGCCCGCGATCGAGCCAGTACGCGACGACGGCCGCGAGGCTCACGAGACTCAGTTTGTAGAGGGCGACGGGCAGTTGCTGCGGCGAGAAAAGCGCGATGGCTGCAACGAGGATGATCGCGGCGACGAGCCAGCTCGTCAGCCGCGGGAAGCGCTTGATGAAGGGCATATGACCTCCCGTAGTGGATATGCTGTCATCTTGGACGGCATGCACGGGTAGGTCTTTTAATCCGCTTTAGGGGCCGCTCGCGGAAGCGTTTTTACGCTGCAGGCCGTCGCGAAACAGCAGCCCACCAACGTTGACGAGTACGCTCACATCGTCGTCGGTCAGGTGTTCAAGTGCGAGGTCGATCCAGCCAGCGAGCAGCGCGATCGCGTCGTCTGCATCCTGCGCGTCACCGATTACGTCGAGAATCTTCGCCTGACGCTCGAATGCGGCTATGACGGGATGAATGTTCATATCGGACTCCACCGCACGGAGCATCCAGCATAGGCACACATACGGCCGGTAGCAAGTCGAATCAGAAGCTAGAACTTGAGAAGCTCACCCGATGTGCGTCTTAGCTTTTCGCATTCTTTCTCGCTTTGGTCTTGGCCTCACGCTCCGAAGCAAGACGAATTTTGCCCTCGATGATCGCAATATCTTGCGTGACGAATTTTTCGTGCTTCGCGGCGGAGAGATGGGGCTGTTCGCGAGCGATGCGCGTAGGCGTGTTTGCAACAAGCTTTGCGAATTCATCCATCGCCTCAGCGAAGCGCCCGGCCTTCTGCAAATAAAGCGGCAGCCGCAGCCAAGTCTCTACAGGATATGACACCGGCGATATTGCCATTCGTCGATGCGTCTCTTTCAAACATGCAATCGCCTTATCCAAGTCCCCCGTATCTGAAAAACGTGTTGCTTCGCGAAGCAATTCAGACGTTTCAATATCCTTTGCAAACATTGTTTCCTCAATTCTTACGGCTTTTGTGCGCGCAACAAGTACTCTCGAAAATCGAAAAGCTGGGAGAACACGCGTTGCCAGAATCCCACCTTCGCAAGGTCGGCATCCGCGTATCCCATCGCCCGCATTTGCTCGTTGTGGCAAATCACGTTGAGCACGTGCAGGACCGGCGGCTCCTCGGCCTCGATCGTCAAACGTTCCCCGCGCACCGCCAGCAACACGGCATCATCCGGCACCGACAGCGCCATGCGCTTTTCCAACCCGATGAACTGCCGGGAGAAATCCGCATGCGCCCGCGCGCGTTGCGACGATCCGACTACCAGATTGATCGCGGACAGCACCGTGACGAGCCCGGCCGCGACGAGCGCGACCGCCTTGTATTGCTGTTCGAGCACGCCGTAGACCGCCGTCGACCCGAAGATCACCGACAGCATGTTGGTCATCTGGTCGAGGCGATCGAAAAACGCGCGGCGGCGGTTGTGGTAGCGGATAGACCGGCGAATGTCGAAGAGCTGGTTATGCCACTGCAGTTCAAGACTGGTCGTTCCCATTGCTGTTATCCCGTGTCGGCAGCGGCGGAGGCGGCGGCAGCGTGTTGACCACTTCAAAACCCTTGTTGAGATCGCCGTAATCACGGCGCTCCCCATGATCGACGCTGTCGTATACCGGCACGCCCTTGTTGTTGGAATCGGAATTCGGGTTGTTCTTCGGATTGGTCATTTTGCTGTCTGCTGTTTCGAGAAGGAATTAATGCTCGTTGAGATTCGGGTTGGTCGATGCGCCCGGTCGATCATCAGCGCTTGCGCCGCGCCGTGAGATCACGCCACATGCCGGGTTTGCCGTCTGACGTCACAACGCATTCGATGTCGGGTGCGTCCGAGTTATCGATGATGGCGCCTACCGCGTACGTTTTCCCCGCGTACTGGCATCCGCCGAATGCTGCCTGGAGCTGGCCGATCGTCTGATGGCTGGTCCAGCCGTAGTAACCGAGCACGGCGATCCCCGCGAGCGCTGCGAACAGCGTGATTTTCAGTGTCGTTCGGGTGGACGCGAGCTGCGCCTGGGCGAGTTGAAGTTGCGGAGACAAGTCGACGCTACGGCTTTCGACGGGAGCTGGGCGGATGGATTCCGGTTGGGTCTCGCTTGGCGTTGCCTGCTTGATCGCCACGCGGTTTAACCACGACGACAGGTATTGCTCAACATCGAGGTATCTATCGCTACGAATCCATTTGACCCGCTTCGCGCCAGCGCGGGCCAGCACTGCACGGGAAATCTTGAGGACGTCATTCCCGGTCGCGTCCGCGATCTGGCCAACCAGCTCCATGATCACGCCTTTCTGATGGTTCGTCACGAACTCGACTGGTTCCTTTGAACCGAACTGAAGGTTCACGACATTGCTGTTTGAGATCGGCACGCCGTGGTTGACGATGTCCCGGCCAGCAATGTTTCCGATTGCGCCGGCATGCACATGTACCGAGCGATCGGCGATGTGTGCCTCTCCGGCCTGTATGGCTTGTCCGACTCGCTTGTTGAACTCCTGTTTCCCGTTAGCGTCATTGGTCATTTTCTCTTCTTGCCTTTACCGAAAAAACTGATTCCCTGCTGATCGAGGCCCCCCTCGACCTTTACGGCCTGCCCTACTGATCCGTGAAAGACCTGTTCCTGACGGGTCGCGCTCTTTGTCGTGCTTGCGGCCGTAAGCGCACCGATTGCGGCGGCTTTGACTTCAAGCGACGCTGCCCGATATCGCGAGACGAGTTCTTGCTCATCGGGCGCTAACGCCATCGACGACCGAATTGCCCCGACGATGTACTGGACATCAGCCCCGACACGCATGATTGCCGCGAGGTAGCTAGCGTCCGGCGAACGCTCGCCTTTCTCGTACTTGATCTGCGATTGCTTGGTCACTTCCGCCAGCGCCCCGAATGCCGTCTGGCTATACCCCAATCGCTCACGCTCTTCGCGCAGGCGCTCGCCTATCGAATCCATACGATTACCCAATTTGCGCTTGACAGGTAATCAAACGCATACCATACTTCACTCACAAACAGCGGCGAATTCACCGGCAAAGATGCTTCGCCACTGTCTCCCTCGAACCACCACGGAGGCTAACCGTGACTGTACCCAAATTCAAAGCCTGGCTCCGCAGCCAAGGCAAAACCATCCGCCAATGGGCCGAAGAGAACGAGTTTCCGCCCAGCGCCGTCTATCGCGTCCTCAACGGCGTCGACAAGGCGCATTTCGGCCGCGCGCACGACATTGCCGTCAAGGCCGGCATCAAGCAAACCGCCGCCTGAGGCGAATCATGCGCGACGCCTTCGGCTTCCGGTTCGACAGCCCGATCATCGGCAGGATCTCGCTTCGTCCAGCATCTGCACCATCTGCAGGACGACGTCGCCGCCCCGAGCCTGTATTTGGTCCGGCAACTGGCGACGGGCAGCACCAAAGCGGCGCAGCGCCTGCGAAAAGCGTACGCCGTCGACGCAGCCTTGTTCTTCGAGGTGGCCGATGAGTCGAAGCATCGTCTGCCCAACAGCATCTACTCGTGCCGCCAACTCACTGAAATCCGAGTCCGTCATGGAACATTTTTCCCGTAAGAGTAACCGCTTTTCATTCTACGAGTCGCAACGTTGTTGCATAGGCGCAAAACGGGAATTTGTTTGGAATCGGCCGGAAACCGTTCTGAATGGGGATTCCCAATGAGCCGCCGCAATTGGAAACGTATTCAGCCGCATAGCCTCCGGCACGCGCTAGAACTCTGCAAAGAGCATGCACGCGAGCGGCGCAACCTCAGTGTCGAGCGAATCTCCGAACACATGGGGCTTGCCGACCACTGGACCCTCTACAAGTGGTTCCAGTCAGGCCGCATGCCGATCTCGCTGATCCGCCCGTTCGAAGACGCCTGCGGTGCCGATTTTGTTACTCGCTGGGTCGCAGCCAGCGCCGGCCGTCTGATCATCGACATCCCGACCGGTCGCGATGCCACGGCTGAAGACATGCAGGTCTTGCAGCGCACGCTCAACGCGGCCGTTGGACAACTGCTCGACTTCTACGCCGGCTCTGCCAACGCCGACGAAACGATCTCGACGATTCAGCAAGCAATGGAGGGGCTCGCATGGCATCGCGGCAACGTTGAGCGCCATGTCCAACCCGAGCTCGACCTGGGGGCGCCCGAGTGACCACGAACGCAACCACGAAGTCCGCCGAGAAAGTGTTGGAGGTTCTCAACGTCCTGCTCGGTCATTTCGCGCACGGTCTGACGCCGGGTGAAGTCGCCAAGGCGACGAACCTGTCGCCTTCGAACATCACGCGCTACGTAGCGACGCTTGAGGCGATGGGATTCGCCGAGCGGATTCCTGAGACGGGGCGGATTCGACCGTCCGTGAAGCTGGCGCAACACGCCGTAGGCATCTTGCGCAGCTTGGATAGCGCCCGCGCTCGCATTGATGAAACCGAAAACCGCTTGAAGAAGTACGTCTAACTGGAGAAGGCTATGGGCCGCAAAACTCAAGAAACTACCGCCGTTCCCGCGGACAACACCCTGGAGGTTCTTCCTGCGCTCACCGACGCAGCGAACAAACTCGCAGCACGCTCCAGCGAAATTTCGAAGCAGTTCGGCGATGGCTTGCCGTACGAGCGCCATCGTGTTGTGAACGAGGCCCGCTTTTACATGGCGCAATCCGCTGAAGCGATGCTGGAAGCCGGTAAGCGCCTGATCCTTCTGAAGGAGAACGAGCCGCATGGGGAGTTCATTCAGATCGCCCAGGAACAACTCGGGCTTCCGCATCGAACAGCCGCCCGAATGATGCAAGCCGCTGTCAAGTATTCATCGCCGACGTTAAAGGCAAATCTGCCAGCGCTGGCACATTTGGGAAAAACGAAGCTCTTCGAGCTGATGACGGAGGATGACGAAGAGCTGGCGGCGCTCGCGGACGGCGGCACGATCGCCGGGATGGACCTCGACGATATCGACCGCATGACCAGCCGCGAACTGCGTGCCGCGCTTCGGGAAGCGCATGAAAACGCCACGGCACAGGCCCGCCTGCTGTCCGACAAAAACGCGAAGATCGACGAGCTGGCCGCGAAGAAAACGCGCGTCAAGCGGGTCACGCCGGACCAGGAAGGCGCGGAAATCCGCAAGGAAACCAGCGCGATCGCCTTCGAAGCGGAGTCGGTCATTCGCGGCAATCTGCGTGCCGCGTTCGAAACCCTCGCTCAGCACGCCGAGACGAACGGTGCGCCGCACGACGACTTCATGGCCGGCGTCCTAGGTCAAATCCAGTTGTCGCTCAACCAGCTTCGAAGCGAGTTCGGCGTCAAGACCGCTACGGACGGTGACGACGTCCCGCAATGGCTGCGTGATACGGCAACTGCGGCTGACGACTACTCACGCGCCGCTATCTGACTCGGGGGCCCGCGACGATGAGTGCCGTCTTGAACGAACGCATTGTGGCTGTCGCCCAGGCAGCGCGCGCGGCCGGCCACGGCAAGAAAGGTGCGATCTACAACGCGGCCTGCCGCGAGCTGGGCCTGTCTTTCACCACCCTGATGCGCAAACTGAAGGAAGCCACTGTGACCACGCAACGCAAGCGCCGTGTCGACGCCGGTCAAAGCTCGCTGACGCGTGACGAAGCCATGCTGATTTCCGCGACGCTCATCGAGTCGACCCGGAAGAATGGCAAGCGCCTGTATTCGGTCGGCGACGCGGCCCAGACCTTGCACGCGAACGGCATGATCCGCGCGGAATTCCTCGACGAGTCCACGGGCGAGCTGCGGCCCTTGTCCGATAGCGCGATTCAACGCGCGTTGCGCATGTACGGCGTGCATCCCGACCAGTTGCTTGCACCGGCCCCGGTGACCGAGCTGGCGAGCCTGCATCCGAATCACGTATGGCAGATCGACGCGAGCCTGTGCGTGCTGTACTACCTGAAGCCTGCTGCTGACGCCCGTGCGAACGGACTTCGTGTGATGGATCACGCCGAGTTCTACAAGAACAAGCCGAAGAACCTCGCCCGGATCGCTGCCGATCGCGTGTGGAGCTACGAAATCTCCGACCACGCGAGCGACTGGATTTACACCGAGTACGTGATGGGCGCGGAATCAGGTGAAAACCTCTGCTCGACGCTCATTAACGCAATGCAGGAACGCGGCGGCGCCGACCTGCTGCATGGAGTTCCGCGCATTCTGATGCTTGACGCGGGCTCGGCGAACACGGCCTCCATGACGCGCAATCTGTGCCGGTCGCTCGGTATCGAGCTGATCGTACACAAGGTCGGCAATGCACGCGCCACGGGACAGGTGGAAAACGCGCGGAACCTCATCGAGCGCAAGTTCGAACCGGGCCTCAAGTTCCAACCGGTGACCAGCCTCGACGAACTGAATGCGCTCGCGAAGCGGTGGCGCGTGCACTTCAATGCAACCGAAACGCATAGCCGCCACGGCGCTACGCGTAGCGAGGCGTGGATGCGCATTACCGCCCAGCAACTGATCAAGGCCCCGTCTCTCGACGTCTGCCGCGAACTGGCGGTTGCCGCGCCGGAAAGCCGAAAGGTCACGCCGAAGCTGCGCGTGTCGTTCCGTGGCGAGGAATACGACGTGTCGTCGGTGCCGGGCGTCATGGTCGGCGAGAAGCTGATGATCACGCGCAATCCGTGGCGCGACGATGCCGCACAGGCCGTCCTGACGGGCGAAGACGGACACGAGACGTTCTTCGTTGTCCCGGTCGTGACGCGTACCGAATTTGGCTACGCCGAGAGCGCCGCGGTGATCGGCGAAACCTACCGCCGTCATGCCGATACACCGGCGCAACACGCGCTCCGTCAGATTGAGCAGCTCGTTACCGGTACGTCGACGGCTGCGGAGGCTGACGCGGCTCGTAAAGGCAAAGCACTGCCGTTCGGCGGCCGCCTGGACCCGTACAAGCACCTCGACGAAGCTGATCTTCCGACGTACCTGCCGCGCCGCGGCACGGAACACGACCTCGTTGCACCGCGCGTCGAACTGGCACCGCTCACGCTGATCGAGGCGGCAAAGCAGATCAAGGCGGCTGTCGAAGCTGCTGGCGTTGACTGGAGCGCTGACCGATTCCGCTGGCTGCAACAGCGCTATCCGGACGGCGTACCGCAAGAGCAGCTCGACGCGATCGTCGCCGAGCTTACCGGCCCGCGTGCGGGTCAACAGCAACCGCTGCAGCTCGTACGCGCAGCGGCAGGAGGTCAATGATGTTGATCCTGAAAAGCGTTCTGCAACGTGCCTCTATCAAGCAGGCAGAACTTGCGGAGCACCTGAATCTGTCGCAGGCCGCGGTCGCCCAGATTGTGAATCACGGCGTATGGCCGCGCAGCCTCGACGACCTCGACCTGCGGGAACGAATTCTCGACTACCTGGAGAACAAAGGGGTGTCGGACGCGGGCTCAGGTGTTTTCGACGAAATGAAAAAGGTGGGTGGCCCGACCGATGTCTTGGCGGATACGACGGGCCACCCGGTCTCCCAGCCGAACAGCAATACCGATCTCAACCAGGAGGAATCCATGTTACTGCGCAAACAGGTTCTCGCACCAGCTACCCGTAAGCACTTCGGCCTGTTCCGTGACCCGTTCGCGGATGACATCGAGTCGCACGAAGACATGTTCGTCAGCCCCGATATCCGCTACGTGCGCGAGGCGATGTTCCAGACCGCGAAGCATGGCGGGCTCCTCGCCGTCGTCGCGGAATCGGGCGGCGGCAAGACGACGCTGATGCGTGACCTCGAAGACCGCGTGATGCGCGAGAGCCACCCGATCATCGTCATCAAGCCCTACGTGCTCGCGATGGAGGACAACGACCAGAAAGGCAAGACGCTGAAGGCGACGCACATCGCGGAAGCGATCATGGCCGCCGTGGCCCCGCTGGAGAAGGTCAAGAGCAGCCCGGAAGCCCGCTTCGCGCAACTGCACAAGGCGCTGAAGGAAAGCCACGCGGCGGGCTACCAGCATTGCCTCGTGATCGATGAGGCTCACGCGCTGCCTATCGCGACGCTCAAGCATCTGAAGCGCTTCTTCGAGCTGGAGATGGGCTTTAAAAAGCTGCTGTCCATCATCCTGATCGGCCAACCCGAGCTGAAGGTCAAGCTGTCCGAGCGGAATCAGGACGTCCGCGAAGTCGTGCAGCGCTGCGAAATGGTCGAACTGGCGCCGCTCGACGGCCCGCGCCTGGACGAATACCTCCGGTTCAAGTTCGGCCGGCTCGACAAGCCGGTCAGCGACGTGATCGACGCGAGCGGCGTCGAGGCGCTGCGCGCGCGGCTCACGATGACCGGCACGCGACGCGATCGCGCCGAAACGGTGTCGCTCCTGTATCCGCTCGCGGTCGGCAACCTCCTGACGGCCGCAATGAACCTCGCCGCCGGCCTGGGCGTGCCGGTCGTCAATGCAGACGTGATCAAGGGAGTCTGACATGGGTGCCATCGTGCAAATGAAACTCTCCGCCCCGCGCGGTCTGCTGCCTGATGGCACGCGGGTGTTCGACGCGGAGTGCGTCTCGCGTCTCACGCTGCTGAACGCTTGCGCGCGGGCGCTGCGCGGCCTGGGCTATCGAGTGCTCTCGGAAGAGATCGCGCCGCGCGACGGCGGCCGGCCGACGATTCAGATCGGCCCGTACCTCGCGAAGTCATCCGACGTGCTGCGGAAGCGTGCGGGCGGCGTCACTGTCCATCGGCAGGGCAATCGTCAGTTTGCCTACGTCGTTTTCATGAGCGTTCGCGTGACCTGGGAGATCGCAGCATGAACCCATTCCTTGGCCCGCGTCGCGGTGACGTGCAGACGCAGTACCGCTCGGCCGGCGGTCGCATCTTCATGGTGCGTCACTTCGACCGCGTGAAGTGCGAAGCCGCATTGAAGGTGCCGTATCTCCAGAAAACCGTTCGTCGCGCAGTGCTCGCACGCCTGAAGAAGCTGCGAGCGTTCGATCGGGAGTTTGCGCAAGAGTCGGCCCGTCAGGTAGACGCGCATGTCACCGGAGAAAAGAAATGCTGATCATCGAACTCGAAGATCGCGGACAGGATTTCACCGAATGGAAGTGCGACGAGAACGGAATCGTTGTCGAGTGCAGCCCGTTTCAGGGCTGGCTTTGGGAGGGCGTACGTGTGATTGGAGCGACCGACCTGAGCCGCGGTGATGTCGTCGACTTCGTCGACAAGCAAGGCCGGCTCCGCACGCTGAATTACCGCGTCGCGCGCGTCACACAACCACCGGTAGGTCGGCTATGAGCGACGTCGTCATCATCTGCGCCGGAATCGTCTTTCTCATCTGCCTCTGTCGCAAGGAAATACGCCGCTGGTGGACGAGCTAGTCAACCTTCAACCATTCACCAATTGGGAGCAACACATGGACCAGAAACAGATTCCGAACGGTTACTGGCAGGACGCGAAAGGCTGCCTGATCCCGGAAAGCATGATCAAACCGATCGACCGCGAGCGCGATCGACTCGTTCGCGAGCTGGCGGACGAAGCCAAAACGAGATCGAAGGGGCTCGTCGACCTGAAGGCTCGAATCTTCGGCGATATCTCGGCCTTCATCGACCTCTCCGCCGAAGAATACGGCTCGAAGGTCGGCGGTAAGAAGGGCAACGTCACGCTGTACTCGTTCGACGGTCGCTATCGAATCCAGCGGGCCATCCAGGACCGCATCGCGTTCGACGAGCGCCTGCAGGCCGCCAAATCGATGATCGACGAGTGTCTGCGTGACTGGACCACGGACGCCCGCCCCGAGATTCAGGCGATCGTGACGCAAGCGTTTGCGACGGACAAGGAAGGCCAGATCAACACCGGCCGCGTTCTCGCGCTGCGTCGCCTGGACATCACCGATCCGCGCTGGCTCGAAGCGATGCGGGCAATCGGCGAGGCGCTGCAGGTGATCGGCAGCAAGTCGTATGTCCGCGTCTACGAGCGCGTCGGCGACACCGATCAATACGTGCAGATTCCGCTCGACATCGCGAACGCGTAACCGAGACACCGAGAAATTTCGCTGGCCGCGAGCGTCTCGCGGTATCCACCATACGGAGCATTTATGAACAAAGCGGACCTGATCAACCACGTAGTGGCCGAAACGGGCCTGACGAAAGCCGATTCCGGCTTTGCACTGGAGGCCGTCCTGGAAGGCATCACGAAGTCCCTGCGGAAAGGCGGCACCGTGACGCTCACGGGCTTCGGCGTGTTCAGCGTTGGCGCGCGTGCAGCTCGCACCGGCCGCAACCCGGCGACCGGCGAGGAAATCAAGATCCCGGCTTCGAAGGCGCCGAAATTCAAGGCGGGTAAAGGGTTGAAGGACGCCGTCAAGTAATCGTCGAGCTGCGGCGAGACGCCCGACGGATCGGGCGTCCGCCACTCGCGGCGTTCTACCGCGATGCACGACCAGGACACGAAAATAACCGAACCGCGAGAGACGACATGACTGCCATCAAACAATACGTGCTGACGCACGACTTCAGCTACGAGATCGTCGTGGACGTCGATCACGACATCCTGACCGACGACAAGCTGTGTGAGCTGGTTCGATTCTGGTCTGAGGGCGAGGCATACATCGAGCAGCACGGCCCGCTCCAGGCGTTCCTAAAGCTGTTTGCCGCACGCTTTTTCGCGGCGTCCGTTGAAGCGCTGTCTCCGAAGGACGCATTTAATGCCGGTCGTATTGAGGGCTTCCCGGCCGTGGACGGATCGAGCGGCCTGAGTGTCGTTGACTACGACGAGTTTTCCTTCGAAGCGGACGACATCGATGTATTCGAAATCTGACCGCGGGCCTCAGGCCCGGCAGAAGCTCATTCGCCTGATTCACGTCGCAAAGCGTGATCTCGCGATGGCCGACGACAGCTACCGTGCTGTGCTGAGGCAGATTGGAAAGAAGGAATCAGCCGCCGACCTGACCATTCCAGACCTGGAAAAGGTTCTGGAACACCTGAAGCGCTGCGGCTTTAAGGTGCGTTCCAAAAAGGGCGTACGCGGGCAAGCAGACGACGAGCAATCGAAGATGATCCGCGGCCTCTGGCTCGAACTGGCCGACCGCGGTGTTGTACAGAACAGGTCTGAGGAAGCGCTCGCGGCGTTCGTCAAGCGCATGACCGGCGTCGACTCGCTCAACTGGCTCAGTTCGCCCCAGGCGTCGCGAGTAATCGAGCACCTCAAGAAATGGCGTACCAGGACGACGGAGGCCGTATGAAGTCAGACGAAACGTTCAAGAGTAAAGGGCCGGAGCTGCTGGTCGACCTGTCTCTGCAGGTCGCCCACGCCCTCGTCGAGCTGGCCGACATAGGTGCCGATCAAGCCAACCAGCTCGGCCGCGAAATCGCCGATCGTATGGCCGGCCACTGGGGCGGCCAGAACATCTATTTTCCGATGGGCGTGTCTTACCGACTGTCTCAGCGCGATCGGCAGATTTTTGACGAGTTCCGCGGCGACAACCATGCCGAGCTGGCGAGGAAGTTCGGCGTGTCGCTCCAGTGGATTTACAAGATCATCAAGGCAGTCAGGCGGGAGGAGATCGCAGCCCGTCAACGCGACCTGTTTGCAAGTCCCGCCTCAACTGATTGAGCGTGATGGGGCCGCCTTGACAGGCAGGTAGCCGCCCCTCAGACTTCTCGGCAGCCGTCGACGTGGTGCCGCAGAATCGGTCCGCAAGTGTTGTCGTAAATCCCGCGTCCGCCAGTGGACAACGGTGTTGCCCCCACCACAAGGGCGGGGACAACCGCTTCGCGGTCCCACCGTTGACCACTGTCTCCTCGCGAGTCTCGCCTTCGGCCTGACGCGGCCCTCGCGGGCCTTGCCCCAGAGAGATATATTCCTGTTTCAACCTACGCAAGTGGTTTGCAAGCGCCGTTCCGAGTGATCCCGTCCCATCCCGCGTCATACCGGAAATATCGCGCGTTCTCCCTTGGAAATATCTCACCTCTCTTCAACCGCGCCGAGCGGAGCCACCCCGAGCCACCCCGAGCCACCCCGAGCCACCCCGAGCCACCCCGAGCCGCGACAGGCCGGCTTCGGCGCATTCGCGCGGTTGCTGCTAAGCTGGCCGCTCGAATGCATCGACAACGAGCGTCCCCATGTTCCAGGCAGGCACCGGCATCAACTTCGAAGCGGCGTTGCGCGACGTGACCGAATACTGGTCGCCGCGTGTCGTCGGACGCGTGAACGACCAGTACGTGAAGGTCGCGAAGCTGAAGGGCGAATTCACGTGGCACAAGCATGCCGACGAGGACGAAATGTTCTACGTCGTCTACGGCAGCTTGCGGATCCAGTTCGAGGATCGCGACGTCGTGCTGAACGCCGGCGATTTCTGCATCGTGCCGAAGAACACGATGCACAACCCGGTCGCCGAAGACGAGTGCGGGATCGCACTGATCGAGACCGTCACGACGCTGCACACGGGCGACACGCCGTCGCCGTTCGCGAAGAGCATCGACGCTCAGCTCGCCGGCTGACCTTCACGTGCGACGAACGCCGCGCGCATGGCGTCGTACATCCAGCGCAGCGTCTCGTCGAGCGGCGTGCTGCGCACGTCGCCGATCACGCCGCGCAGCTTCTGCCGCGAGCCGACCAGCTTCTTCACTTCGTTCGCGCGCACGAAGCGCGGATCGATGCTGACGTCGATCACGTAGCCCGCGATTCGCGCGAGCATCGCCAGCACTTCCTTCAATGCATGGCCGCGCTCCGCGCACACGTTGAACGTCTCGCCCGCCGGCGCGGCGTCGACGAGCCGCACGTAGGCGTCGGCGACGTCGCGCACGTCGGAGAAATCGCGGCTCACGTCGAGATTGCCGAGCGAGATCCGCGGTTCGCCGCGCGCGTAGTGTGCGACGAGCTTCGGCAACAGGTACGCTTCGCTCTGGCCGACGCCCGTGTAGTTGAACGGCCGCGCGATCACGATCGGCAAGCGGTCGAGCCAGAGCTTCGCCATGTATTCCATCGCGAGCTTGCTGACCGCGTAGTCGTTCGCCGGCTGCGGCGGCGTCGTTTCGTCGAGCACTTCGCTCGGCGCGTTGCCGTAGACGTTCGCGCTGCTCGCAAGCAGCACCGCAGCCGGGCGCGCGTCGAGGCCCGCGAGCGACGCGAGCAGGTTGCGCGTGCCGACCACGTTGACGAGGTAGGTGTCCTGCGGATTGCCGTGCGCGACGTGCGCGCGCGCCGCGAGGTGTACGACCGTGTGCGGCCGCGCGTCGGCGACCGCCGCGTGCAGCGAGTCGACGTCGAGCAAATCCGCCTTCACGCATTGCCAGCGCCGCAGCAGCGGATCGCCGGATATGTCGGTGTCGGACACGTCGATGTCAGGCGCGACCGTGCCCCACACGTCGTAGCCCGCCGCTTCGAGACGCTCGGCGAGGTGGCGTCCGGTGAAGCCCGCGATGCCGGTGACGAGCGCGCGCCGCGCGCCGGATTCAGAAGGTTTCATGGTGGTGGTTTCGCGTGATGTCGGCTTCGACCATCATACGGCACAGCACCTCCAGCGTTGTTTTCGGTGTCCAGCCGAGCTTGTCCTTCGCCTTGTCCGCGCAGCCGATCAGCAGATCGACTTCGGCAGGGCGGTAGAACTTCGGATTCACCGACACGAGCACGTCGCCCGTCGCCGTGTCGATGCCGCGCTCGTCTTCGGCCTTGCCGCTCCATTCGAGCTGGTAGCCGGCCGCCGCGAATGCCATCCGCACGAAATCGCGGACCGTCTCGGTGCGGTTCGTCGCGAGCACGTAGGTGTCGGGCTCGTCCGCCTGCAGCATCCGCCACATCCCTTCGACATACTCGAGCGCGAAACCCCAGTCGCGCTTCGCATCCATGTTGCCGAGCTCGAGCCGGTTCGCCTTGCCGAGCTTGATTTTCGCGATGGTGTCGGTGATCTTGCGCGTGACGAACTCGCGGCCGCGCAGCGGCGATTCGTGATTGAACAGGATTCCGCTCGAACCGAAAATGCCATAAGACTCGCGATAATTGACCGTCGTCCAGTGCGCGAACAGCTTCGCGACGCCGTACGGGCTGCGCGGATAGAACGGCGTGCTCTCGGTCTGCGGGATCGCCTGCACCTTGCCGAACATCTCCGACGTCGACGCCTGGTAATAGCGCGTTTTCGGATTCACGATGCGGATTGCTTCGAGCAGGTTCAGCGCGCCGAGGCCCGTGACGTCGGCCGTCGTCGTCGGCTGATCGAACGATACGCCGACGAAGCTCTGCGCGGCGAGGTTGTACAGCTCGTCCGGCTGCGCGCGTTCGATGAGGCGCAGGCTCGAGCCGAGGTCGGTCAGGTCGTGCTCGACGAGCGTCAGGTTCGGATGCCGGTCGACGCCCAGTTCGGCGATGCGCCAGAAATTCACCGAGCTCGTGCGGCGATACGTGCCGACGATCTCGTAGCCCTTGTCGAGCAACAGCTTCGTCAGATAAGCGCCGTCTTGGCCCGTTATCCCGGTGATGATCGCCTTGCGTGCTTGGGTCATTGCGGTTTCCTAATCGAACGATGGGTGAACCGGATCATGCGGATGCGCGCGCGGCGCCCGCGAGCGCTTGCCGGGGCGCGCCGCGCGTCAGGCGCTGCTCGAAGCCGTACCAGCTCGCGGTCGCATACGCGAGCGTGATGCCGAACGCGAGCGCCGCCGTCGGATAGCGGTTCAGGTGCAGCGGCCAGAGCGCATACAGCACGCTCAGGTGGACGAGATAGATCGTGTAGCTGACGGTGCCGATATAGACGAGCGCCGGATTCGTCAGCACGCGCTGCACGAGGCCGCGGCCGCGCAGCGCGATCACGACGATCGATGTGCAGAGCACGAGCGAGATGCTGTAGAGCGTCGCGTTGGAGAGCGGCGTGTTCGCCGCGCGAAAGCGCGGATATGACAGGTGCAGCCACGCGAGCGCCGCGAGCGCCGCGCATGCGAGCGCGATCGCCGCGCCGTAGTACGGCTCGAGCGCGCGCCGGTCGCGGCGCAGCGCGACGGCAAGCAGCGCGCCCGCGGCGAGCAGGTCCATCCGGAACGGCGTCAGGTAGTAGATCGGCCAGAACGAATCGAACCACGGCGTGGCGACCGCGCGCAGCAGCGGCGCCGCGACGATCAGCGCGGCCGCGACCCACGCGAGCGCGCGCTCGGGGATGAGCAGCACGACGAACGGCCAGAAGATGTAGAACTGCTCCTCGACGGCGAGCGACCACAGCACGTTCAGGCTCTCGTGCCCGATGCCGCCGAGCGACAGCCCGATGTTCGTCGAGAAGAACGCGTACCACGGCCAGTGTTTTGCCCATTCGACGCCGAACAGGATCGACGAGACGACGAGCAGCAGCAGATACGGCGGCAGGATGCGGCGCACCCGGCGCGCGTAGAAGTAGCCGAAGTACGACTGGCCGCGCGCCTTGCGTTCGAGCAGGATGCCGGTGATGAGCAGGCCGCTCAGGACGAAGAAGAGATCGACGCCGATCCACAGCGGGGCCTTCAGCGCATGCTGGAAGAACACGGCGAGCACGGCGAACGCACGCAGGCCGTCGAGCTGGACGATGCGGCCGGCATGGGCGGGCGGGGCAACGAGCGTATCGCGAGTCATCGTGCATAGGCGCGGACGATGACGATTCGAGGCCGGCCGCGCGTTGCGCTTTCGTCGTTCCGATCGTCGTGCATCCGCTGAAATAAATGAAAGATCGAGTTGAAATCGATTTTAGGGAAAAGAAATCCGCAAAAAAACGCGTTGTGGTTCGTTCGATTTTTTCTGATGCGGCGCGGCAGCCGCGTCCGCCGGGCGACCGGCGGATGCGATGCGAAATTCGACCCCGATTGTCTTGATCGCGCGCGCGATGCCGCGCGGCATTGTCTACGCGCGTCCGCAGGCGCCGCCGGCCGTTCTCGCCGGCGGAAAGCGGCTCGAAACGATCATTCGATACACGATCGCGCATCGAAATATCCGCAAATATTTCCAAATTTCTTGTGAATATTTTTGCTTGTAACCTGCTTCGCATCGTTTGAAACCTATTTTGCGATGCGTGCATGCGTCGCAAACGCACGAGCGTTTCGTGCGTCCGGCTCGCATTTCGGCCAGGCGCGCGCGGGCGTCTCGTCACGGTCGAAGGGAGAGGCGTTTTGCGACGTTTGATGCGGATGGGAGTGGCGGTGTGCGCGGCGGCGATGCTGACGGGCGCCGCGAGAGCAGAGAACGTGCTGCCCGCGACGACGTCGTGGATCGGCAACACCTATGGCTATGGCGACGGCACGTGGACGCAGATCGACATTCACGCGATCGCGGTCGCGCCCGACGGCAAGGTGTATACGAATGCGCCGTGGGACGAAAGCGGCGCGGAAGCGAGCGTCTATCAGGACGGCAAGATGCTCGGCTTCGCGGGCGGCACGCACGGCTGGGGCAACGCGGGCGGCAATGCGATCGCTGTCAACAGCCGCTATGCGTACGTCGCGATCGCGGTCGGCAACGAAAAAGGCCGACTCGTCGGACCGAGCCTCTGGCCAGACAAGGGCCGGCAGTGGTATGGGATCTCGCGCCGCGACATCGGCGACGTGAAGCAGGCCGCGCCGTTTCGCAGCGCGAAGGCGTCGGACGCGCGCGCGAAGCTCGCGGCGAGTTTCCTGATGGTCAACGACGTGCCGACCGACACGCGCGCGGAAATCGCGGGCCTCGCGGCGAACGACAGCGTGCTGTACGCGACCGATCCGCTGCACGACACCGTTAACGTGTACGACGCGCAGACGATGCAGAAGAAGGGCGCGTGGAGCGCGCACGAGCCGGGCCGGATCGCGCTCGCGGGCGACGGCACGCTGTGGCTGTTGACCGGCACGGTGAACGGGCCGGCGAAACTCGCGCACGTGCGCTCCGACGGCCGCGCGATCGACGACGCGCCCGCGTTGCCGTCGGGCACCGACGCCGTGGACGTCGCGACCGACGCGAAGGGCCGCGTGCTGATCGCCGACAACGGCCCGCGCCAGCAGGTCCTGATCTTCTCGAAATCCGGCGGAGGCGGCTATGCGATGTCAGGCACGCTCGGCGAGCGCGGCGGCATCTTCTCGGGCTATGCGGGGCGGCCGGGGCCGCAGCGCTTCAACGGGCTGACGGGCGTCGGCGTCGATCGCGCGGGCAACGTCTACGTCGCGACGAACGGCATCGGGCCGCGCCAAGGCCAAGGCACGATCGGCGCGGGGCTCGGCAGCACGCTCGAGAGCTACGCGCCGGACGGCCGGCTGCGCTGGCAGGTGCAGGGCCTGTTGTTCGTCGATGGCGCGTGGATCGATCCGGGCCGGCCGAACAGCGTCTACACGGGCAACAAGCGCTTCGAGCTCGATCTGTCGAAGCCCGTCGGCAAGGAATGGAAATATGCGGGATTCCTGTCGAACCGCTTCAAGTATCCGGACGATCCGGTGTTCAACACCGATCAATGGCCGGGGATGCCGTTCGCGCGCAAGGTCGCGGGCCGCACGTTCCTCTATCTGACTGACATGTACGCGGACCATCTGAAGATCTATCGCTTCGATCCGAAGCGCGACGGCGAGACCGCGATTCCGTCGGGGCTGCTCGCGGGCCGCGCACGGCCCGTCGACAAGGTGCCGAACCGGCCGTCGGGCGGCGACTGGATCTGGCGCGACGCGAACGGCAACGGCCGCATCGACGAAGGCGAGTTCGAGCTGAACACGACCGGCAAGGGCATGGCGGGCGGCTGGGGCTGGTGGGTCGACACGAGCGGCGACATCTGGCGCACGAGCGACACGCGCGGCATCCGGCGCTTCCGCTTCGGCGGCCTCGACAAGGCCGGCAACCCGATCTACGCGTACGACAAGCTGACGACGTATCCGACGCCCGCGCCGTTCACCGAACTGCGGCGCTCGCTGTACGACGCGTCGACCGACACGCTGTACGTGACGGGCTACACGGCCGGCGCGCCGCGCGTGGGCGGCCTTTCGAAGGAAGTGGGGCGCGTGCTCGTGCGCTTCGACAAGTGGTCGAGCGGTTCGCCCGTCGTGCGTTACCAGGTTTCGCTGCCGTGGCAGCTCGACGCGAAGCCGATCTTCACGCTGATCGGCCTGACGGTCGAAGGCCGCTATCTGTTCGGCGTCGAGCCGGTCGGCACCGTGCACGTGTACGACAAGGAGAACGGCCGCGAGCTCGGCGTGATCAAGCCGGGGCCGGAAGTCGGGCGCGCGTCCGGCTGGGTCGACGTCCCGTTCGGGATCAGCGCGTACAAGCGCGACAACGGCGAGTACCTGATCTTCGTCGAGGAGGACGCGCGCGGCAAAGTGATGATGTATCGATGGAGGCCGCAATGACCGGCGCGTGGACGAGGGCGGGCGTGAACGGGGCGGGGTGGCGTGACCATGGATAAAGGCATTCTGAAGAACGTCGCGATCAATTTCTTCGGCCTGATCCTGCCGACTTTCGTGTCGCTCGTGACGGTGCCCGCGTACATCAAGGCGCTCGGCGTCGAGCGCTACGGCGTCGTGAGCCTCGTGTGGACGCTGATCGGCTATTTCGGAATCCTCGATCTCGGCATGAGCATGGCCGCGCAGAACCACATCTCGAAGGCGCTCGCGAGCGGCGACGCGAAAGAGAGCGCGCGCGTGTTCTGGAGCGCGTTCTGGCTGAACCTCGCGACCGGGATCGCGGGCGGGCTCCTGATCTACTTCGGCGCGTTCATGTACACCGCGTACTTCACGAAGCTGTCGGCCGAACTGCAGCACGAGGTGTATCTCGCGCTGCCGTGGCTCGCGCTCGCGATTCCGCTCGCGAACGTGTCGTGGGTGTTCGCCGGCGCGATCAACGGCGCCGAGCGTTTCGGCGTGTTCAACACGAACCAGACGATCGGCACCTTCCTGTTCCAGCTCATGCCGCTGTTCGCCGCGTGGCTCGTCGCGCCGACGCTGCAGGTCGTGCTCGCCGCCGCGGTCGGCGCGCGCTTCATCGCCGCGGTGATGCTCGGCTCGGCGAGCATGAAGGTGCTCGGCATCCGCAAGATCGAGCCGCCGCAGCTCGGCACCGCGAAGGGACTCTTCAACTTCGGCGGCTGGATGCTGATCGCGAGCACGACGAGCATGATCGCCGACACGCTCGATCGCGTGATGCTGGGCGCGGGGCTCGGCGCGAAGTACGTCACGTATTACACGGTGCCGCAGAACCTCGTCACGCGCCTGAACATGCTGCCGAACGCGCTCGTGCGCACGCTGTTTCCGCGGCTGTCGGCGGTCGGCCGCGATCACGCGGACACGCTCGTCAAGCAGTCGCTCGAATTCCTGAACGGCGTGTTCACGCCGGTCGCGATCGTCGCGGTCTTCGCGCTCGGGCCGTTCCTCACGCTGTGGATCGGCCGGGATCTCGCCGAGCTGTCGGCGCCCGTCGGCCGCGTGCTCGTGATCAGCGTGTGGCTCGTCGGACAGGCAAGCGTCACGCGCATCCTGATCCAGTCGCAGGTCAACCCGGCGCGCGCCGCCGCCGCGGGCCTCGTGCAGATGCCGTTCTTCGTCGGCGCGCTGTGGGTCGGCATCCACCATTTCGGGCTGATCGGCGCGGCGGTCGTCGTCGCCGCGCGCGCGCTCGTCGATTACGGCGTGCTGCTGTATCTGTCCGCGATCCGGATGCGCGCGATCGCGCTCGACATGTTCGCGCACCTCGCATTCCTGCTTGCGAGCCTTTACTTCGCGCACGCGCTGCCCGGCGGCCTCGCCGCCGCGGTCGCCGGGTGCGCGGTCGCGGTCGCGTTGAATGTCGGCTGGTCGATCACGATGACGCCCGGCATGCGCGCGCTCGCGCGCAGCGTGCTCGTGCGCCTGAACCCGAGGAAGAGCGTATGAATCGCGATCTTGCAGAACACCCGTTGCAGCGCGCCGCGACGTTTCAGGACGTCGAGCGCGACGCGCGCGTCGCCGATGCGCCGCCGCTTCCGCAGCGTGCGCGCGACGCGGCGCGGCCGCTGCGCGTTGCGATCGTCCACGACTGGCTCGTCACCTATGCGGGCGCCGAGCGCGTGCTCGAGCAGATCGTCGCGTGCTTTCCGGACGCGGATCTGTTCAGCCTCGTCGATTTCGTCGACGATCGCACGTTCCTGCGCGGCAAGCCGGTCACGACGTCGTTCATCCAGAAGCTGCCGTACGCGCGCACGAAGTACCGCAGCTATCTGCCGCTGATGCCGCTCGCGATCGAGCAGCTCGACGTGTCCGCGTACGATCTCGTCATTTCGAGCAGCCACGCGGTCGCGAAGGGCATTCTCACCGGGCCGGACCAGGTACACGTCAGCTACGTGCATTCGCCGATCCGCTACGCGTGGGATCTCCAGCATCAGTACCTCGAACAATCGCAGTTGACGCGCGGTGTCAAATCGGCGGTCGCGCGGCTGATCCTGCATTACATCCGCAATTGGGACGTGCGCACGTCGAACTCGGTCGACCGCTTCGTCGCGAACTCGGCGTTCATCGCGCGGCGCATCCACAAGGTCTATCAGCGCGACGCCGCGGTCGTGTTTCCGCCCGTCGACGTCGACGCGTTCACGCTGTCGACGCACAAGGAAGACTTCTACCTGACCGCGTCGCGGATGGTGCCGTACAAGAAGATCGACCTGATCGTCGAAGCGTTCGCGCAGATGCCCGAGCGGCGGCTCGTCGTGATCGGCGACGGCCCGGACATGCGGAAGATCCGCGCGAAGGCCGCGCCGAACGTCGAGATCATGGGCTATCAGCCGTTCTCGGTGCTGCAGGACCGGATGCGCCGCGCGAAGGCGTTCGTGTTCGCGGCGGAGGAGGATTTCGGGATTTCGGTCGTCGAGGCGCAGGCGTGCGGCACGCCCGTCATCGCGTTCGGCAAGGGCGGCGCGCTCGAGACGGTGCGCGACGCGGCGTCGCACGAGCGGCCGACCGGCGTGTTCTTCGACGAGCAGAGCGCGCGCGCGATCGTCGAAGCGGTCGACGACTTCGAGCGCGCGCCGGACCGCTTCGAGCCAGAGGACTGCCGCGCGAACGCCGAGCGGTTTTCCGCCGCGCATTTCCGGCGGCGCTTCGTCGCGCAGATCGATGCGCTGCTGCCGAACGCGCAGGCGCGCGCGATGCGCGCGGGCGCCGCGCAGCCGGCCAGCGGCATGTCGCTCGCGGCGAGCGGCCTGAAGGCGCTCGTGCTCGACCAGAGCGGCGTGCTGGGCGGCGCCGAGCTGTCGCTGCTCGAAATCATGAAGCATCTGCGCGATTCGGCCGACGTCGTGCTGTTCGACGACGGTCCGTTCCGCGCGGCGCTCGACGAAGCGGGCGTGCGTGTCGACGTCGTCGGCCAGCGCGCACTCGCGGGCGTTCACAAGCAGGGCGGCGTGTCGCTGCGCGCGGCGGGCAGCCTGCTCGCGCTCGTGCGCGACGTCGCGCGCCGCGCGCGCGACGCCGACGTGATCTACGCGAATACGCAGCGCGCGATGGTGGTCGGCGCGCTCGCCGGGCGGCTCGCGCGCAAGCCGGTCGTCTGGCATCTGCGCGACATCGTCAGCGAAGCGCATTTCGGTTCGAAGCAGCGGCTCGCGATCAAGCATTGCGCGCGGCTCGGCGTCACGCGCGTGATCGCGAACTCGGACGCGTCCGCGCAGGCGTTCCTCGCGCTGACGGACTTCGACCGCCGCGCGGTGCAGGTCGTCTTCAACGGAATCTCGGCCGAGCCGTTCGTCGCGCTGGAACCGGTCCGCCAGGCCGCGCTGCGCATGCGCTTCGGCTTGCCGGCCGACGCGTGGATCGTCGCCTCGTTCAGCCGGCTCGCGCACTGGAAGGGGCAGCACGTGCTGCTCGAGGCGGCGCGGCTCTATCCGGACATGCACGTCGCGCTCGTCGGCGCGCCGCTCTTCGGCGAGGACGAATACGCGGCCGAACTGCGCGGCCACGTCGCGCTGCACGGGCTCGGCGAGCGTGTGCATTTCCTCGGCTTCCAGCGCGACGTCGCCGCGTGCATGAAGGCGGTCGACGTCGTCGCGCACACGTCGATCACGCCGGAGCCGTTCGGCCGCGTGATCGTCGAAGGGATGCTCGCGAAGCGGCCGGTCGTCGCGGCGCGCGCGGGCGGCGTCGTCGAGATCATCGACGACGACGTGAACGGCCTCCTCTGCGAACCCGGCGACGCCCACGCGCTCGCCGACGCGCTCGCCGCGCTGCGGACCGACGCGGTCCTGTACGAGCGGCTCGTCGCGAATGGCTACGACACCGCGGTGAGCCGCTTCGGCACGCAGACTTACGTCGAGCAGGTCGAGCGGATTCTCGTCGGGACCGCGCGGCGGCGGTGAAACCGGTTTGGCGGCGAGCGGGCGGCGCGGCGGCCTGGCGATCACATTGCCGATACCGGGTACCTGAACGCGCTGTCGCGCTCGTCGTCGGCAGACGCCGGGATTCCTTCGCAATCCGCGATATTGCCGAGCAGCCGCTCGGATTGTTGCGTGTCCGTTCAATGCCATGCTGCTGGGCGGCGTGCCTGACGTGCCGCGCGACCGTTCGCAGCGGCGACGTTCGGATCGCTGTCTTCACGCGTCCAAGACCATATAGACCGGCTTTCGACCGACGTATCGAGGGCGACGCGACGAAGACATTCGCCGCGACGTCGCCATGCATGCGCCCGATTTACCGGGCCGCTCGGCGCATGTTGACGGCAAGCGTTTTCGTACCGCCGACACGGGCACGCGTTGGCCGCTTCGATCCTCGCGCGGCGGGCCGCGCCGCCGCCACGGGGCGCCGCAAGCCGCCCGCCCCGTTCGTCAGACGGGCATCCGCTGCTGCGCGGCCGCTGCGATGGCCCGCTTCGGCTTGAGGCTTGCCGACCAGCGCATCGCCGGCAGCTCGAACATCCGGTAGAACAGATACGCGACGGGCACGACGGCCGCGATGAACGCGAACGACGGCCAGATCGACAACTGCAGCCCGGAGCGGTACAGCACCGACGCGACGCACACGAAGAACGGAAGATGGATCAGGTAAAGCGAGTAGCTGAAATCGCCGAACCACGACAGCACCCGCATCGGCGCGCAGGCCGACACGGGCCGCGCGAGCGCCGCGTACAGATAGCACGCGAAGCCGGCCGCCCATAGCTGGAACGCGCCGTATTGGCCGAAGTGGAACGCGACGCAGCCGAGCGCGACGCCGATCGCCGCGGCCACGTACCAGAGCCGCGACGGGGCCGGCGCGACGTGCGCGTCGCGCTGTGCGCGGACGTCGGCGATCCACGCGCCGACCGTCCACGACAGCCAGTACGACGTGAAGAACTGCAGATCGTGCCGCTCGAGCAGCCAGGCCGACGCGACGTTGACGAGTGCGATCGCGACGACGACGGGCAGCATCCCGAAGCGGCGGCGCGCCGCGAAGAGGAGCGGGTAGATCGCGTAGAACTGCACTTCGAGCGACAGAGTCCACAGCGCGCCGTTCGACCCGTACGTGTACCCCGCGACGCCCTGCAGCGACAGCAGGTTGACGGCGAACGGCGTGAGCCCGATGTCGCGGATCTTGTGGCTGACGGGCTCGAGCTGCAGGCTGATCGAGTCGAACGCGAGCGTCGCGACGAGCGCGGCGAGCAGCACCGGATAGATGCGGGCGAAGCGGCGCGCCCAGAAGTTCGGCGCGTTGAGCCGGTACGCCGGATCGGCGGCGAGCTTGAGCGCCGCGCTGCGGTGGATGCAATAGCCGCTGATCACGAAGAAGATGGGCACGCCGGCCGAGCCCCACGCGAACGGAAACGTCAGATAGCCGACGATCACGCTCGGATCGAGCGAATGGCCGTAGGTCCGATGGAAGTTCTGCATCCCGACCCACACGACCTGCCGGCAGTGAAAGTACGCGACGAGCAGCGCGGCGAAGCCGCGCAGCGCGTCGATCAGGTGTTCCTTGTGGTCGGTGGCGGGCGGCCGCGCGCCCAACGTCACGCTCGAAGCATTCATGCGGTCCGGTTCCTTGCAATGAGAAAGACGCGAAAGACGCCATTCGATCGTAATCCGCAAGAAATCCGGGTGGGAGAATAAAAAAATCGCTTATCCAATAAATGTAATTATTCGTATCCATTCGTAACGGTTTTCACGTTGCGGTATGGCGGCAAATTATTTATCGATTTTTTTCTGATAGCTTGAGATCCCATGTCGATTGAAGGAGGGAGCCCACGATGGACATGCATTGGATCGCAAGCGGTGCCGTATTGCTCGTCATGGCCGTGCTGTCGGCTTATCGGGACGCGCTGAAGAACGAGCCGATCAACTGCTTCGGCTTCGGCCGCGCGCCTTATTCGGAGGAATTCGAATAATTGAATGTAACGGATCGAATCGGTAAATTGTCGCGAAGCACCCGGCGGGTCGGCAAGATCGACCGACTCCGCGACGATTATCCGAATGTGATTATATCCGGGCGGTCCTTTCATATTAATGAAAGAAGCGCCGCGTCAAGCAGACGATTTTTTCAGATTGATGTTTTGCCGGCGCGTCGAATGCCGATGCGCATCGCCCGTCGAGTGCAGCCGCGCTTGGCGCGCGATCCCGACATTTGACGCCCGGCCAACCGTCAACACTTTCGGGATGCGATCATGTTGAAAGTCACCAAAGCCGTGTTCCCCGTTGCCGGTCTCGGCACACGGTTTTTGCCCGCCACCAAGGCGAGTCCCAAGGAAATGCTGCCGGTCGTCGACAAGCCGCTGATCCAGTATGCGGTCGAAGAGGCGATCAACGCAGGCCTCACCGAGATGATCTTCGTGACGGGGCGCAGCAAGCGCGCGATCGAAGATCACTTCGACAAGTCGTTCGAAATCGAGTCCGAGCTCGAGGCGCGCGGCAAGGAAAAGCTGCTCGAACTCGTGCGCAGCATCAAGCCGAGTCACGTCGATTGCTTCTACGTGCGGCAGCCGGCCGCGCTCGGCCTGGGTCACGCGGTGCTCTGCGCGGAGAAGCTCGTGCACGGCGAGCCGTTCGCGGTGATCCTCGCCGACGACCTGCTGCACGGCGACCAGCCGGTGCTCAAGCAGCTCGTCGACGTCTTCAACCACTATCACAGCTCGGTGATCGGCGTCGAAACGATCGAGCGCGAGGAAAGCCGCTCGTATGGCGTCGTCGAAGGGCGCGAGTGGGAGGAGGACATCATCAAGCTGTCGGGCATCATCGAGAAGCCGGCGCCCGAGCATGCGCCGTCGAATCTCGGCGTCGTCGGGCGCTACGTGCTGATGCCGAGCATCTTCGATCACCTGCGCAAGACGAAGCCGGGCGCGGGCGGCGAACTGCAACTGACGGATGCGGTGCAGTCGCTGCTGACCGAGGAGCAGGTGCTCGCGTACCGCTATTACGGCACCCGCTTCGACTGCGGCAGCAAGCTCGGCTATTTGAAGGCGACTGTCGAGCTCGCGCTCCAGCATCCGGAAGTCGGCCGCGATTTCGAGGCGTATCTGCGCAACTGTCTGCCCGCGCTTGCCGCAGTCGCTTAGCATCCCTGTCTTCTGACGTCCAAGGTGTGTGGTGGTTGTTCCGTTGGCCCCGGTTCGCATGAGCCGGGGCATTTTTATGTCCGGGGCGGCGCGGCGCGGGGAAGCGCTCCGCATGCAAAATGGCCTGGCCGCGTACCGACTTCCGGCGCTCAAATGACTCTTGCGTGATCAAGTGTCCCGTGTAGCCGCTCGCGAACCCGCGGCGCAATGCGGCTTCGAGCGGTCCAGGCTCTTGTCGTCGAATACACGCGTTTAGCAGCATCGTGCGCGTCACCGCACGGCCGTGCGCTCGCGCGGCGCGAACCGCCGACGCAACGCGCTCTCGAGCGGCTTCTTGTAATCCAGCACGCGCTTTTCCAGGTACTGCCACGACAGATGCGCGAGCAGCACGGACAGCAGAAACTGCAGGATCTCGGGCAGCAATTCCCGTAGCGAATGCGGGACGTGCAGCCGTTCGTAGAGGCCCGGCATCACGCCGAGATGCTCCGGAATCAGGTTATGGAACAGATAGAACCCGTAGCTGATGGCGCCGAGGTACGCGATCGGCGCCCATTCGAGCAGCGCGACGGCTGGATGTTCGGGACGGCTCACGATCCAGAACAGCAGGATGCCGAGCGAGACGCCGAGGGCGACGTCCGCTGGACCGCCGGCCGTGGCGGAAAGCGGCGCGGCCCACATCGCCAGCGTTGCGCAGAACGTCACGCCTGCAGCGCCGGCCCAAAGCATGAGTGTGCCGACAGCGCCTTTCGGCGCGGCCACGCCGCCGCTGTGCAGGATCCCGCCGATGCCGCCGAGCGCGATCAACGCGAAATTCCACGGCGAGAACGCATAAATGAGCACCGGCGATGCGTGTTGCAGATACAGCAGCGCGTGCGCGATCGCGGCGAGCGCGACGGCCGCCGCGCAATACGCGAGATGGCGCGACGCGCGGGTCGCGAGCAGCGCGAGCGGCGCGATCAGGTAGAACTGCTGTTCGACGGCGAGGCTCCAGAAGTGCGATGTGCTGCCGGGCCAGCCGTCCTTGACGGCGCCGATCCAATAGTTCGACAGAAACACCGCGTGCCAGCGCAGCCCGAGGTCGACGCCGTGCTGATAGATGTGGCGATGCGCGATCGCGAGCGCGGCGAGCAGCAGGTAGTAGACGGGCAGGATGCGCAGCGCGCGCTTGCCAGCGAACAGCCAGAACGCGTAGCGGCGGCACGACGTGCCGCGCTCGATCGCGAGCCGGCTGCGGTGCAGTTCGCCGACGATCAGAAAGCCGCTGATGAGGAAGAACGTCCAGACGCCGATCTGGCCGACGTCGACCGCGCCAAAGTGCGCGCGGTGCGATAGGAAGACAAGTGTGACGGCGACGGCGCGCAAACCGTCGAGCCCTCTAACATGCTTGATTGCGCGCATTCCATATCCCAAGCGATGCGATGCCGACGGACAGTATAGGAATGCAAATGTCGAACATAATTCGCCGTTTCGATTCGGCGCGCGACACAAAAAAACGCTGCATACACGGGCCGAAACGACATCCGTAGTCAGCGGCGCGCAACAAAACCTGCGGGAAACCCGCGGATAACGCATAAAAGTGCTGCACGAAGCGGCGCGGCGCTTGTAGAATCCGGCGTTGAAGCTCGCATGTCGCGCGCTTCGTGTATCCAACGACCACACCTGGTAGGAGAAACATGGCGACTTCCGCAAAAAAGGTGGCTAAGAAGGCTGCCGCACCGGCCAAGAAAGTGGCTGCCAAGAAAGCAGCGCCCGCGAAGAAAGTAGTGGCCAAGAAGGCTGTCGCGAAGGCGCCTGCCGCTCCGACGCCGCTCAAGGACTCGTTCACGAAGGCGTCGCTCGCCGCTCACATCGCCGAGCGTGCCGAGGTCGAACTGAAGGCCGTGAAGGCTGTGCTGACGGCACTCGAGAACGCGATCCTCGGTTCGATCCACAAGAAGGGTGCGGGCGAGTTCACGCTGCCGGGCCTTCTGAAGATCTCGGCGCAAGCCGTGCCGGCGAAGAAGAAGCGCTTCGGCAAGGATCCGTTCACGGGCGAAGAACGTTGGTTCCCGGCGAAGCCGGCCAGCGTGCGCGTGAAGGCTCGTGCGCTGAAGAAGCTGAAGGACGCGGCAGCGTAAGGACGGCGTGCGGTTTGCCGGAATCGTCCGGTAGCTGCGATAGTCCGAAAAAGTCCCCGCGTGCGAAAGCGCGCGGGGATTTTTTTGTCTGTGCACGGCGCGGTGCGGCGCAAGGTGTGCGGCGTCCGGCGCGCGGCGAGTCGTGCGCGGGCGTAGTGAATGTGGTTGCGAACGGGGCGCGCGGCGCGGTCGCCGTGACGGCGGAGCGGGCGTTGCAGCGATGCGGCTAGACGTAAGTCTCCTGGTTGTCGGCGAACGATGGATCGACGCGGCGACGATGCGATGTCGCGCGACGCTCGCCGGCGAGCCGGGATGTCCGGGATGTCCGTGCACTTGCAACGCGACGCGGCGCGCGGACGAGCAAGCGGGCTGTCCATGGCGAATGGAAGCGTCGCCGGGCGATTTCAGTGAGGAGTCGTCGACGGTCGAGCAAATCGGCGCAGCACGCGCATGTAGACCGGCGAAGGACGTGTGCGGCGTGGCGGTGTCGGGTACGCGCAGGCGATAGCATGCCGGTTCATTTTGAGATTGCGCGTGGAGCAACCGGTCGGCACGCGCATCGGCATTCGCACGCGCGACGGCAACGATAGCGTGCGGCGCGATCGGGTTGGCGAGGGCAGGGCTCGGTCACGTATGCCGTGCGATGGCGGCGTGGCGGATCGTCGGCGGGCGACTACCGCCGCCGCCGTCATCGTCATCGTCGTTCGGCCCCGCGCGCGTCGAGCGCTAGGCTCAAATGCAGACTGGCGAAGCGAAACGCCGACGGATGATCTGCGTCGGATTGGGCGGCGTTGACGGGCGATGTACGGAGACGCCGCCGGATCCAAGCGCGCGATCGTACTGGGGAAGTGTGGCGCGGGAAAGCGTGCTGTGCCGAGCGCCGAGAAACGGCGACGCGCGTCGCCGGAAAGCGTCGACCGTGCTGCGTTGCTCGTTGCGCGCCGCCCGGCTCGCGACAGCGAAGCCTTTGGCTCGCAGGCGCATCATGCCGGCCTTGCTGGCTCTGCGAGCGAAGTTCGGGGCTCGTTGCCTTATCCGAGATTGCGGAACGCGTATAGCGCTTGCGGCGCGGCATGGCGCGCGCCGATGTCGGGCGAATCGCCAACACTGTCTTCTTGCCGTGGCATGTACGTCCGCACGGCACTGCTAACAAAACAAAAAAGCCAGCCGTCCGCACATGCGTCAGGCTGGCTCTGCGGTCGCGGCCGGCGACGCCCGAGAGCGTCGCCGAACCGTTGCTTGCGGCTGCGCTTAGAACTTGTGGCGCAGGCCCAGAGCGACGATTTCTTGCGACTTCGTGCCGCCGATGCCGTACGAGCCGACCGACGCCTGTGCTTCGCCGCCGCCGGCTTGCGTGCCGCTTGCGTGCTGGTACGCGCCAGCCAGATAGACATCGGTACGCTTCGACAGCGAGTAGTCCGCACCCAGCGAAACCTGGTGGTACTTCGCGTTCGAATCGCCGCTCGACTTCGTGTAGATGTAGCCGAGGCCCAGCAGCAGTGCCGACGTCGCCTGGTACGTGACGAAGCCGCGACCCGTGTTGTACTTCTCGGTCGAGCCGAACGCCGAAGCGTTGTCCGACTTGTATTGCGCATTGCTGTAGCCGAGGCCGAACGTGACCGGACCGATCACGTATTGAGCGCCGACTTGAGCGATGCCGATCGATTTGGCCGTCGCGTAGCCGTTGTTCAGGAACAGCGAGTTGTTCGAACCGTCGAAGATCGCGTCGGACGAGCCACCCCAGCCCGTACGAATGCCGGCGGCGCTGAGCGGTGCCGAGTTCGACGTATGGAAGTAGCCGGCTGCGACGCCGAGCGGGCCGTTGTTGTATGCAGCAGCGGCCGACCACGTCTGGCCGGTGCCCGGTGAGCCCGCGATGCCGCTGAAGCCGTACAGGGCTTCGAACTGGAGGCCGGCGAACACGGGCGACGTGTACTTGACCGTGTTGTTCACGCGCAGGCTGTTGTCGTTGTTGTCGACATCGCCCGGGGTGGCGAACAGGCTGCCGAAGTAGTTGTCTGCTGTGACCGGTTGAACCAGGTCGACGAGCGGATCGTACTGGCGGCCGAGCGTCAGCGTGCCGTATTGATCGCTTTGCAGGCCGACGAACGCCTGACGACCGAACATGCGGCTGCCTTGGCCGAGTTCGCCGTTGGCCGAATTGAAGCCGTTTTCGAGTTGGAAGATCGCCTTCAGGCCGTTGCCCAGATCTTCGGTGCCCTTCAGGCCCCAGCGGCTGCCTTGCAGGTTGCCGCTGCCCATCATCCAGGCGTTGTTGGCCTGGCCGTCGTTGCCGTGGACATAAGTGATCGACGTATCAATCACGCCATACAGCGTGACGCTGCTTTGAGCCTGAGCTGCGCCGGCTGCGCCCAGCAGGGCGAGCGAGAGGGTAGACAGAGCAAGTTTCTTCATCGAGTTATTTCTCCACGCGAGTGAGTCGTTATTTGTTGCGGATTGGAGAATAGCGCACTGCACCAGACGCAAGAAATCCAAAAAAATAAAGTGTCTCGAAAAGGTAACAGTGAGGGAAAGTCGTTTTATATCAATCACATAAACGACTATTTCGGTTCGGGGAACACTGATCGATTGTTGCGTTGCGATTGTTGCGGCAACAAGCATCGTCCGCGGGAGGACGAGCGTTTCGGGGTTGTTCATGCAACAAAATCAGGGTGAGCAAACGTTTGCGCTTGCGGGTCGGGCCATGAGCGCGTTCAACGCGCGGTCCTACGCCGCAAGACGGTACGGCGGAATGCATCCGCGCGACCGCGTTCGGCGCACTTGCGCGCCGAGCCGATCGTTTGCTTAGGCGCAAGACCCGGAAAGGCAGGCGTAAGGAGCGGACTGTCTAGAGTCACATGTCCATCGCGTCAATCGCGCGGGCCGCGACGTACCGCCGCGGCTTCGGCTTCGGCAGCAGCGGCAGCGGTATCGGCGTGGGCTTCGGCGTCGGCAGCGGCAGCGGCGTCGTCCGCCGCGTGCGCGGCGCCGCGCGCCGCCGCGAATTCCGCGCCGAGCAGCAGCACTGCGGCCGAAAAGTACAGCCACATCAGCAGCACCGCGAACGATCCCGCGGCGCCGAACGCGCTCGCGGTGCCCGCGTGCGCGAGGTACAGCGCGAAGAGCTTCTTGCCCGCCGAGAACAGCACGGCGGAGACGATGCCGCCCGTCATCGCGTCGCGGATCGACACGCGCGCGTCCGGCAGGAACTTCATCAACGTGCCGAACGCGAACGCGAGCACCGCGATGCCGATCGAGAACTGCAGCAGGTTGCCGATCACGACATAGGGCGAGTTGCCCCACAGCCAGCGGCCGATGAACGTGATCGCGGTGTCCAGCACCAGCGACACGATCAGCAGGAACGCGACGCCGAGCACGAGTCCGAACGAGACGAGCCGCACCCGCACGAGGCCGAGCACGGACGATGCGCGCGTCCCGGCCGCAGGCCAGATCACGCTGAGCGCCGTGTTGAGCGATGCGAACGTCGCCGATGCGCCGACCGCGAGCATCGCGAACGAGATCAGCGCCGCGATGCCGCCGCGACTGCCGCTGCGGTGTGCGTTCTCGACGATCGTCTGCACGCCGGCCGCCGCCTCGTTGCCGATCAATTCGTGGACGTGACTGAACACCTCGCCGCGCGCGGCGTCGGCGCCGAAGAACCACCCGGCGACCGCGATCACCATCACGAGCATCGGCGCGAGCGAGAACGCCGAATAGAACGCGATGCTCGCCGCCATCGCGGAGCAGCGGTCGGTGGAGAAGCGCTTGAACGCGTTCACCGCCCAGTTGACGTTATGACGGACGAGCTTGTGCGGTTGCTGCGGGATCAGTGATTTCATGGGGTGCGCGAACGGGCGCGGGCGTGGAGCCGCGCCAGGGTTGTTTGCCGTTTTTGCGTCGGACGCCGCGCAATGAGAAAAGTTTATTCAATCCGGAGAAGAAGGGCGACAACGTGGAGCGCCGGGCCGGCTGCGCGTTGCGTCTCCGCGGATTCGCGCCGGCATGCCGTCGTTGCGCTTCGCTACGGCGCCGACGGCGGATGCAGCCGCCGCCCGCACGGTCAATCGGGCTCCGGAAGATCGAGACGGCGAACGTCGCCGTTGTCGGGCGTCGCGCTTTCGTGAAACAGGTCGCCGAGATACTGGCTCAGCTCGTCGGCTTCGAGGAAATCGGGAATGACGAAATGCGCGGGACGGCGCTTGCCGTCCGTGCCGGGATAAAACGGCACCCAGCGATCCTGCATGCGCTCGATCAGGATTTGCCTGCCGAACACGTCGAACCGGTGTGTTGTCATGCGAGGGGCTCCGGAAGGTTGGGGCGCTTGGGCCGCGCGTGCGTCGCGGGACGGATCGCGTGGCGCGCGCTCGAGTCGGTTGCACGCCCGAGCCGGTCACGCGAACGGAGGCGCATTCGCCGGCGGCGCTTGCGTGGAACGAACGCATTCGCAAGGCGACGTTAGCAGAAAACCGTTGTGCGATGCGTTCGGCGGCGACCATGCTGCTGATGCACTATGCAAAGCAGCAAGCGGCGCATTACGATCAGATGCATTCGTCGTTCCCGTCGATGCGGCGGCGCGCTACGATCCTGACGCCCGCGATGCCCGCGATGCCCGCGACGCCCGCAGCGCCCGCGACGCCCGCAGCGCCCGCTGCGCCCGCTGCGCCCGCTGCGCCCGCTGCGCCCGCGAAGCGAGCGACGCTGTTGTTCCGTGAACGTTCAGGACATATGCGGCGGCGCCGTGCCGCGACATTCGCGCCGTCGACATGGCGCACGCCGGCCGCAGCATCGGCGCATCCGCAGTACCGCACCGTCGCAACGGCGTCGCAGAACCGCATGCGTTGCACGCCGCAGCACCCCGAGCGCCCGCCGGCGATTGCCGGTGAGCTTCCACACACAGTCCCGCTACTGCTCAGGCCGTCGCAGGCCGATGCCGACCATGACCGACACCCCCCGCTTCCGAAATCCGATCCGCAGCGAAATCGATCTCGACGCGAACGGCAAGCACGCCGGCTATCTGCGCCTGCCGCACTCGGTCCATCGTTCGGCATACGGATGGATTCCGGTTCCGATCGTGTCGATTCGCAACGGCAGCGGCCCCGTCGTGCTCGTGATGGCCGGCAACCACGGTGACGAGTACGAAGGGCAGATCGTCGTATCGCGCGTCGTGCGGGAGATCGACGCGGAGATGGTCGACGGGCAACTGATTTTCCTGCCGATGGCGAATTTCCCGGCGGCGGACGCGGGCTCGCGCGTATCGCCGATCGACGGCGGCAACCTGAACCGCAGCTTTCCGGGCGACCCGGCCGGCACGCCGACCGACGTGATCGCCGACTACATCGAGCACATGCTGCTGCCGCGCGCGCAGTATCTCGTCGATCTGCATTCGGGCGGCAGCTCGCTCCTCTATCAAGGCGGCAACATGCTCGCGCTCGAGCCGCGCGATGCGGCGGAGCGCGCGCGCGTGCGCGAATTGCTCGCCGCGTTCGGCCTGCCGCGCGCGTTTCTGCACGCGCCGAACCCGGTGCATGCGTCGTCGGCCGCGCGCCGGCAAGGCGCGATCTCGATCCTGACCGAACTGGGCGGCGGCGGGATGTCCGATCCGGCGCTGATTCGCGACGCACGCCGCGGCCTGCTGCATTTCCTCGGCTTCGTCGGCGCGCTGCGCGGCCCGCTCGTGCCGGACAGTCCGCCCGCGCAGACGCGCTTCATGCGGGTGGGCGGCGCGCATCATTACGTGTATGCGTACGACAAGGGGCTCTACGAGCCGCTCGTCGAGCTGGGCGGGCGCGTGCGCGCGGGTCAGCCCGCGGCGCTGATTCATTTTCCCGATACGCCGCTGCGCGAGCCCGTCACGCAGCGCTTCGCGAGCGACGGCGAAGTCGTCTGCAAACGCGTGCCCGCGCAGGTGCAACGCGGCGATTGCCTGTTTCAGCTCGCGGAAGACGACGCATCGGCGTGATGGCGCGCGGTGGTCGTGCGCATTCGACGGCCCGCTGCATCGTCACGCCGATCTCCGTCTGGCTGCGGATTGCGCGGCAATTCGCACGCGGTTTTCAACGAGCGTCGTCGCGTTGTATCGAATCTGCGGCGTTTTCAGATCTTGACGCGGCTGTCGAGGCCGAGTGCGACTCGTCGGCCGGAGGATGCCATGCAACCCGGCGCCGATGAGCGCTCGTCCGCGGCGAAACTGTACGGCGGCCACGGCCCCGACACGTAGATCGGCAAGGCGGTCCGGCGCGCCGTTTGCCGGCATCGGGCGAGGAAGCCGTCGAGCGCGGTTTGCCGGACGAGAAAGCTCAGGCTAGCGAAGCCTTCCACCCGCCCGTCGAACCGCCAGTCGCGATACAGGCCGCGAAGCGTCGCCGCGATGCGTTCCCCCTGCGACAGCGCGACGGCGCTCGGCGCCGCGCGAGCGGCGAGGTAGGCATGGCCGGGACCGCCTGCGTGCGGCCGCGACTGCGCACGCGGTTCGTCGGCGAATTGGAATCGCAGCCCCATTTCGACGCAGCCGTCGATCCGCTGCAGCAGCGCACCATACGTGTCGCATTCGTCGTCCAGCCACGCGCGCACGGCTTGCTTGTCGTCGAGACAGGTGGGAAAGCGCATCGGCACGATGGCGCCGTGCCGGAACAGCGCGGTCACCGCCTGGCCGAAGGCGAGCGCCGCCGGTACCGTCGCCGACGGCGCCTGACGATGTTCCGAGACGACGGTGCAGAGGTGCGCGCCGTCCACGATATCGAGCCGCGCGCCGTCCACGCCGGGCGGCAACGCGATGGCGCGCCTCGGCTTCAGCACGGCGTAGATCAGCCAGACCATGTTGCTTCTTCGGCGAGCGGGACGCAAAAGCTGTACGGCGGCCATGGCCCGGAGAGGTCGAAGCGCAATCCCTGCGTGGCGAGCTCGGCGTTGATGGCGTCCGCCTGTCGGCGAAATGCCGGGACGTCGCGGTTTCGCACGAGGAACGCCCAGTTCGCCACGATTTCGTTCGGCGCATCCGATGTCCGCCACGGCCGGCTACGCATCTCCACCGCGTGGCGCTGCAATCGCGCCGAGACTTGCGGCACGCTCTGCTCGAGCCAGCGGCGCAGATTCTGGCTGGCCCGCGCCAGAAGCTGCCGCTCGCGCAGATAACGGACGCCGGCCGAGCGTGACGCGGGTTCCAGCTCGTCGGCGCGGAGCGACGCGGCCCGCGAGTCGGTGGCTGCCGGTCGATCGAGCCAGCCTTTGACAGCCCACTCCGTCTTGCCCTCGACATGATCGAGGACGCCGCCGATGCGCGGGTGACAGCTTCGCATCAACGCGGCGACCCGGTTGGCGCTGGAAAACAAGGTGCCGAACTGGGCCGGAAAGACGGGCGAATAGCGCATCGCCCACTCGATCACCGCGGCGTGGGTCGCCACTCGACCGGCGATCCAGGCAGGGTCCGCGAGCCGCCGCTCGGCGTCGGCTCCGGCGAACTCGCTGCGCGACGCGTCGCACAGCACCGCGCCCAGATTCCCTTCGCGCAACAGTTGCAGCCGCGGCTCATCGGGCGGTCTCGCGGCCAATGCCGGGTCGAGACTGGCGGCGCGCGCGAAGCAAAACAGATAGAGGGCGTCGTTCATTGCGTTTGCTTGCGCCGCTGCCGGGCCTCCTGGATCGCGTCGTCCAGGTCTGCGCCGCTCAGTTGCACCAGCGCCGGATCGGCGATGCCCGCGGCGACTGCGCGGCGCACAGCGGAGAGCGCCGCGCGGCGGCACACCGACGCGATCTCGGCGGCCGAGAACCCGCCGCTTTCCTCCGCCAGGTGTTCGCTCGCCACGTCGGTCGCGAGCGGCTTGCGGCGCAGATGCACGTCGAAGATCTCGCGGCGGGCGGCCGGGTCGGGCAACGCGATTTCGATGATCTCGTCGAAACGGCCGGGACGCAACACGGCAGGATCGAGCATGTCGATGCGATTCGTGGCGGCGAGCACCATCACGCCTTTCAGATCCTCGATGCCGTCGAATTCGGCCAGAAATTGCGACAGCAGGCGTTCCGGCACGTGCGCGCCGGACGCGCCTTCGCCGCGCCGGGGCGCGAGCGCGTCGATTTCGTCGAAAAACAGCAGGCAGGGCGCCGCATGCCGCGCCTTGCGGAACACGTCGCGCACGCCTTTTTCGGATTCGCCGATGTACTTCGACATCAGCTCGGGACCCTTGACCGGGATGAAATTGACGCCGCACTCGTTGGCCGCGGCCTTCGCGAGCCAGGTCTTGCCGCAACCGGGCGGGCCGACGAGCAGGATTCCCTTGGACGGCTTGGCGCCCGCACGCGTCAGCAGCTCCGGATACTTGAGCGGCCACTCCAGCGCTTCGATCAACTGCGCCTTCGTATTGCCGAGGCCGCCGACGTCTTCCCAGCGCACGTCGGGAATTTCGACGAAGACCTCGCGGATGGCCGATGGATCGATCTCGGCCAGCGCGAACAGGAAGTCGTCCATGTTCACGATGAGGCGATCGAGCTGCTCGAGGGAAATCGAGCGCAGGCCGAGATCGAGTTCCGACAGCAGGCGGCGCAGGCAGAGCATGGCCGCCTCCTTGCACAGCGCCTCGAGATCCGCGCCGACGAAACCGTGAGTAATGTCGGCGAGATGTTCCAGCTCGACGTCGGCCGCGAGCGGCATGCCGCGACTGTGGATTTCGAGCACTTCGAGACGGCCGTTGCGATCGGGGATCGGGATCGCGATCTCGCGATCGAAGCGGCCCGGCCGGCGCAACGCCGGATCGAGCGCGTTGGGCAGATTGGTGGCGGCGATCACGATGACCTGCTGACGGCCGTTGAGGCCGTCCATCAACGCCAGCAGTTGCGCGACCACGCGCTTTTCCACCTCGCCGACGACGGTTTCGCGCTTGGGCGCGATCGCATCCACTTCGTCCAGGAAGACGATGGCGGGCGCCTTGCGCGCGGCTTCCTCGAAAATCTTGCGCAGGTGCGCTTCCGATTCGCCGTAGAACTTGTGTATCACCTCGGGGCCGGACACCGCGAAGAAGGTCGCGTCGCACTCATGGGCGATGGCCCGCGCGATCAGGGTCTTGCCGCAGCCCGGCGGGCCGTACAGCAACACCCCTTTGGGCGCGTCGACGCCGAGCCGTTCGAAGACTTCGGGATAGCGCAGCGGCAGCTCGATCATTTCGCGGATGCGCATCAATTGCGGCTTGAGGCCGCCGATGTCTTCGTACGACAGGGTCGGGGCGGCCACCGCGGGTTCGCCTTTCGCGGGCCGTCCGATCGACAGCTCGGTGTTCGGGCCGATCAGCACCGGTCCGCGCGGCGTGCAGCTCGTCACCTTGAAATCCGCGCTGCGGCTGCCGAACAGCGTCGCGCGGATGCGGTCGCCCTCGATCACCGGCAGGCCGTCGAGCAATCCCGCGATGTAGTCGAGGTCGCTCGGCGCGGGAGCGGCGTTGATGGGCGCCAACTGCACCAGGTTTGCCGGACGCGCGGTCACTTTCTTCAGCGTGACGAGCTCGTCGATGCCGGCGCCGGCGTTGCCGCGCACGACGCCGTCCAGCTGCACCCGCGACTGGGCGCGCAACTCCTTGTGCGCGAGCATGGCCTTGCATACGGTGGTGCGCTTGCCGCGCACTTCGACCAGATCGCCTACCGCCGCGGCCAGCAGTTCGAGATCCTCCGGCCCCATGCGGGCGAGCGCCCGGCCGACGTCGCGGGCGTTCCCTTCGGTCACCCGCAACTGGAGCCCGGTCTGTTCAGCTTTGTCCATGGCCGTTTCAGTCCGTGCACTTGATTTCGAGAATCCCGTTGTTGCAGCCGAATTGCATCTGGTCGCGCGTATACGGGCGAGGCAGCAGCACTTCCTTGATGTATTTCTTGGGCCGGTGCTCCGCGACGATCGTGAGCACGTCGTCCTGGACGTCGAGCCTCACGTCTTCCAGGCTCACGCCCGGCATTTCCGCCACCACGAGCGTATGGTCGGTCTCTTCGAACACGTCCACGATCGGTTCGATCACTTCCTGCACCACCGCGTGGCCGGACTTGTCCTTGCGGATGTTGCCGAACGGCTCGACCGAGACCCTATCCTTGTCCTGCCCCAAACCGACCTTGATGTTGATGCCGTAGACGCCCCGGATACCCGCATCGGTCGTATGCTCTTTCAGCAGCTGAAGTTCATTGCCGGTCTGAGCCAGTTCGTTGAGTTTCTCCACCAGGTTCACGATGCCCGACATGATGCCTTCGAAGCCACTGGCGGCTTCTTTCGCTCCGTCACGCTTGGTCTTCATCGTCGACTCCTCGGAATTCGATGCGGTACTCCTTGACCTTCGAATGGATGGTCTTGTAGTCGACTTGCAAGACTCGTGCCGCTTGGGCCTTGTTGCCATGGGTCGCCTGCAACACCTGTTCGATCACTCGCCGTTCGATGTCGGCGATATTGCGTCGTACCACTTCCTTCAGCGACAGTCCTTCCCAGCCGAATTCCGGCGCCGGCGCCGCATGCTTGCCGGACGAGGCGATATTGAGATGAGCCGGCTGCACGATGTCGCCCGCGACGAGGACGGCTTGCCGGATCGTGTTGCGTAGCTGCCGGACGTTGCCCGGCCACGGGTGATTCAACAAGCGCTCGCAAGTCGCGTCGGAGAACGTGACGGGGGACTTGTCCAATTCCGTGCAGGTTTGCGTGGCGAAGTGCCGCGCCAGGTAAAGGATGTCGTCCCGTCGTTCGCGCAACGCGGGGACGTGGATCACGAATTCGGACAGCCTGAAGAAGAGGTCGCGGCGAAAGCCGCCATCGAGCGCCTTTTGCTCGATGTCTTCGTTGGTGGCGGCGACGATGCGCACGTCCAGCGGCAGCGGTGTGTTGCCGCCCACGCGATACAGCGTGCGCTCCTGGATCACGCGCAGCAGCTTGGCTTGCGACGCGAGCGGCAGATTGGCGATCTCGTCGAGAAACAGCGTACCGTAGTTCGCGGCCGAGAACTTGCCGGACTTGGCGACGGCCGCGCCGGTGAACGCACCTTTCTCGTAGCCGTAAAGTTCCGATTCGAGCAGTTGCTCCGGAATCGCGCCGCAATCGATCGCGACGAAAGGCGCCGCGCGCCGCCCGCTGCTGCGATGGATCGCGCGCGCGACCAGTACCTTGCCCGCGCCGCTTTCGCCCAGGATCAGGACCGAAAACGTGCTCTTCGCCACGAGCCCGATCCGGGCGACCAGGCGGGCGACGGCTTCGCTCGGCCCCATGCTTTCGCACAGGCTGGCGGCGACCGACGGCTCGCCGCTCCGGCCGCCGCCGCTGGTCAGCGCCGTCCTGACCGCGCGCACCAGCACGTCGTCGTCGACCGACTTCGAGATGTAGTCCTGAACGCCGTCCCGCATCGCGCAGATGGCGCCCTGCACGTCCGGATGGTCGGTGAGCATCACTGCCGGCATCTGCGGCGTCCGTCGCCGGATCGCGTGCAGCAGGTCCAGCCCGCTCATGTCCTGCAGGCGGTCGTCGAGCACCACGGCGTCGGAGCGCTGTTGCTCCAGGGTCCGCAGCGCCGCGTAGCCGGTTTGCGCGGACACGGCGTCGAGGCCCGCGTGGCGTAGCAGCTCGGTCAGCCGCGAGCCGAAAATCGGCTCGTTGACGATCAGCACGCGCGCGGGCATCGGGCTTGGAACCGTATTCATGGCGTTCGCCGCCTCAGATCGTCGGGCTGCCGAGCGGATAGCTCACGGCCAGATCGGCCGGCAAGAGGGGCGCCACCCGGTGCAGCGCGCCGACGAACAGAATGCCGGTGCCGCCGGCCGGCAGCGTCTCGTCGATCCGGCGCGCAATGAACCGGTCGCGTCTTTGCAGCAGGTCGGCCGCGAGCTGGCGTTCGGTGTCGGTTCGTTGCCGGTTCGCGGACGCGGCGTTGAGCAGCCGCCACGCGAGCTCGTATTCCTCCACCAGCAATTCCGGCGCTTCGGTGCCAACCAGCGTCGCGCCTTGCCGACTCAGCGTTTGCAGCAAACGATGATTGCGGCTGCCGGCCTTCGCGAGATCGTCGACGATCTCGAGCTCGCGGCCGCATACCGGCAAGCCGTCCTGATAGATGCGCACGGATTTCAGGTCGAGGCCGAGCCGAGGGATTGCTTCTTCAATGCCGTCCCACATGCGCTCGACGTCGATCATGCGACGTTGCCACGTGTCGGCGCCGAGATGGGCTTGCGCCGCATCGTCGACGAGCGGAGCGAACTGCCCCATGTCGATGCCGGAATGGAGAATCGGAATGCAGATCAATGTGCGGCTGCTGTCGGGCATGGCCGCTCCCCTATGTGTCGCCGTATTTGTATGGTGTCGACCTTATGCTGCAATTCTCAGCATAGGAAATATATGGCCGTCCGCGTCGGCATTTTTACGGCGCATGCTTCGCGCATTGGGGACGGTATGGAAAGCGCTCCATGGAATGCTTTCCATACCGCGACACCGCCTCCATACGCCGGATATGCACGTTTGCGCAAAAGACGTTTCAATCGAATTCGACATTGATCGAAACACGAAAATTGAAAATTGCGACGCCGGTTCATTGTTTCGAGTACGGGATTTCGCGCTGATTTCGCCTGCCTCGGAATCAAAGTCGTTGCATATCGGCGTCGCGTGACCGACGACGGCATCCACGACAACTTTCTCGCACGATGCTCCGTGTTCCGGCATGGGGGTTGCTTGGTGGCCCTAGCCTGCTCCTGCAGCGCAAATGTCTTTTCCCATCAACGTATAGCAAGGAGGCCATCATGGCCAAAGTGCAAAAATCGACCGACTCTTCGAGCCTGGCCGAAGTTGTCGATCGCATCCTCGACAAGGGCATCGTCATCGACGTGTGGGCAAAGGTGTCGCTTGTCGGCATTGAGCTGCTCTCGATCGAGGCCCGCGTCGTCATCGCGTCGGTCGAAACCTATCTCAAGTATGCCGAAGCAATCGGCTTGACCGCGACTGCCGCAGCGCCAGCAGCGTGACCGACGTTGCCGCCGCGTGGCGGGCAACTTGGTTTCCGGCCGCGGCAAAGCGGTCGGCCTCGAAAGGAACAGCCATGAACAGCATGACGCAAGACATGACCCGGTTGCATCAGGAAGTCGTGGCGGGTCACAGGGAGCGGCAGAGACTGCTGCAGAAGCTGGCGGATTCGCGCGAGGATCTGCGAACGGAAGTCGCGCAACTGTTGCGGCAACTGCACTCGGCCAATGCCGACATGTTCAGCCACGCGCTCGACGCCAGAACGGCTTTCGTGACGGACCTGGTCGAGCGCGTGCGTGATCTGCGGCAGGCGTTCGACGCCGATCTGAGGGGAGCCCGCCGCGCTTGGCGAGGCTAGGGCCGTTTGCGACTGGGCGCGGCGGCCCACCGATCGATGCGCTCGACCGACCGCTGCGCCTGGCCGATGCTTTTCCGATAACTGGAGGGAATCATGACCGATCTCGCCCCACCGCCGGAACTGGTTGCAGCGGCGCGCGGCGTGAATAGCGACGGCGCCGCCCGGGACAGGGTGCGGTTGGAAGCGAGTGCCGAATTCGTGCAGACGCCCGCCGTTCGCAATCTCACCGAACGTGCGCTGACCTATCTCGGCGCCGGCTACGGGGTGCATCTTGCGGGGCCGTCGGGCACCGGCAAGACCACGCTCGCATTCCACATCGCCGCTCAGCTCGGTCGGCAAGTCGTGCTGATGCATGGCGACGACGAACTCGGCAGCGCCGATCTCGTCGGTCGCGGCGCCGGATATCGCCGCTCGCGGGTGGTCGACAACTTCATCCATTCGGTGGTCAAGACCGAGGAGGAAATGACCACGACCTGGATCGACAATCGCCTGACGACGGCCTGCCAGCACGGCCTCACGCTCATCTACGACGAATTCAACCGATCCCGGCCGGAAGCGAACAACGCGCTGCTGCCGGTATTGTCGGAAGGCATCCTGAACTTGCCCAATCGCATGACGGGCGCCGGCTATCTGACGGTGCATCCCGGCTTTCGCGCGATCTTCACGTCGAATCCGGAAGAGTACGTGGGCGTGCACAAGACGCAGAACGCGTTGATGGGCCGGCTGATCACGATTCAAGTGGGGCACTACGACCGCGAGACGGAGGTCGAGATCGTCTGGGCCCGATCCGAAATCGAGCGCGTCGACGCCGAGCGGATCGTCGATCTCACCCGCCGGCTGCGCGACACCGGCGGCGACGGCCACCATCCCAGCATCCGGGCGGCCATCGCGCTCGCTCGCGCGCTCGCCTATCGCGGCGGCGATGCGACGCGCGACAACCCCGGCTACGTATGGGCCTGCAGAGACATCCTCGGGGTGGATCTGGAGCAGGAGGCGCAGCCGGCCCGTCAAGCAGGCCGGCGCACGAAAGCGCGGAGATGAATCATGCCGATTCCGAGAAAAGGGCTGCACGACATCCGTGCCCGGCATACGTCCACCTCGGCAGCGATGCCGGTGCATAGCATGTACATGCGGATCTCGTGCATCGAAATGGAAAAAAGCCGGCGGGACATCGAGCGACGGGCCGCGCAGCGCCGCATCGCCAGCGTCGACAGCCGGCTCGCCGATCTGGAGCGCGAGAAGGCCAGGCTGTATGCGGCGATCGAAAGCGAAGCGCCGCAGGCCGGCGACATCGGCGGATCGTTCCGGATTCGATATTGAGAGGGACATCATGAACATCAACTGCATTTCCTGCGGGCACCAGATCGAAGTCGACGACGACTCCTACGCTCGATACCATGGCGCGCTGCGCTGCTGGGTCTGCCATTCGCTGCTGATGGTGGACATCGTCGAAGGCTGCATCGAGTCTGTCCGTCTTCAGGACGCGCCCATGCTCGTGCCTCCCAACGTGAAGCCGACTATCCGCAAGCCGGCGCCGCATGAGGTGCAGCATGACCAGCCATAGCGGCGCGCGCTATCTGTACGCCGTCAAGCATGCGCGAGAGGTGCCGGCCAGCCTTCCGTCGGGCATCGGCGGAACGGCCGTCTACGCGTTGACCGACGGCGACGTCGCGGCGATCGTCAGCGACACGGGTCTCGCGAAAGTCCGTCCCGAGCGGCGCCATCTGCTCGCGCATCACACGGTCATCCAGAGCCTCGCGGCCGAGGGCACCGTGCTGCCGGTGGCGTTCGGCACGATCGCCACCAGCGAAATCGCGCTGCGCAGGATGCTCAAGAAGCACCGGACCATGCTCGGCAGCGAACTCGCGCGGCTCGCGGACCACGTGGAAATGAGCGTGCGACTGAACTGGGACGTGCCCGACGTCTTTCGCTATCTGATCGACGTCCGCCCCGATCTCAAGGCTGCGCGCGACGCCATGCTGGCGCGCGGCGGCGCGGTCACGCGCGACGACAAGATCGAGTTGGGCAGCCGCTTCGAACGCGTGCTGAACGAAGAGCGGGCGCGTCACGCGGCATTGGTGGACGAGGCGCTCGACGCGTGTTGCAAGGAGACCCGGCACGACCCGCCGCGCAGCGAGACGGAAATCCTGCGCTTGACCTGCCTCGTGCGAAACGCCGACCTCGGCCGATTCGAGTCGGGCGTGGCCGCCGCGTCGCAGAAACTCGACGATGCGCTCGTGCTGAAATACAGCGGGCCGTGTCCGCCTCATCATTTCGTCAATCTCAACATGAGTCTCTGAAGGGTGCCATGTTCATTCTCGATAACCTGCTGGCCGCGCCGATCAAGGGCATGTTCTGGATCTTCGAAGAGATCGCGCAGGCCGCCGAGGAAGAGACGATCGCCGACATCGAGATGACCAAGGCGGCGCTCATCGATCTTTATCGCGAACTCGAATCCGGCCAGATCGACGAGGCTGCGTTCGAAGCGCGCGAACAGGCGCTGCTCGATCATCTGGACAGCCTGGAAACGTCGTGACGCCGCCTTGCTCGCCGCCGTCTCGAGCCGTGCGCAGCGCGGACGGCGAACCCGTGCCGGCCGAGCTCGCCGAACGGCTGTCCCTGTGCGAGTCGCTGGACCGGATTCTGAACAAGGGCGCGGTGATTTCCGCCCACGTGGTCGTCTCGGTGGCTGACGTCGATCTGCTCTACTTGCATCTGCGCTTGCTCCTGACCTCGGTGGAAACCGCGTTGGCCGGCCGCGCGATGCCGCTCGAAGAGGAATCCCGATGAATGGGCCGCACGCGGCTGCCGTAACGACCGCCGCCGCACTCGCCGCCGCGCTGGAACAGGCGCTGGCTCAGCAACAGGCGCCGCCGCCGCGCGCGACGCCACGCGTCGACGTCACGGCCGCCTCTGCGGGCAACGGCCTCGCGAAGCTCGTTCTGGCGCTGATCAAGCTGTTGCACGAACTGCTGGAACGGCAGGCGTTGCGGCGAATCGACGCCGGCAGCCTGAACGACGACGAAATCGAGCGGCTGGGGCTCGCGCTGATGCGGCAGGCCGAGGAGATCGAGCGGCTCGCCGGGCAGTTCGGTTTCACCGGCGCCGATCTCAATCTCGATCTCGGCCCGCTCGGCCGTCTTTTTTGAGAACCATCCCATGAGCCAGCCACGCATCGCTTCGCCCCAGCACAGCGTCTCCAGCACGACCGTGGCCGATCTCCTCGAGCGTGTGCTCGACAAGGGCGTCGTCATCACCGGCGATATCCGGATCAACCTGGTCGACGTCGAGCTTCTGACGATCCGCATCCGGCTCTTGATCTGCTCCGTCGATAAGGCGAAGGAACTCGGCATCGATTGGTGGAACGCCGATTCGTTCTTTCTGGGGCCGGACAAAGCCCGATCCGCGCTGCCGGCCCGGGCGGCCGCCGTCGATGTCGCGGCGGGCTCCGCCGTTCACGTCGACGCGGGCGGCCCGTGATTCGTCCGCCGCTTCGTTTGCCGGACGGCGTTCGCGAAATCGGGGCGGATTGGTAAGAGGGCGTGCGCGCTCTCATTTTTTCGTGACGACGCGCGTGGAGCCGGTTCGTCGGCGCGCATGGCGATTCGACGCGCTCCCGGTTCTCCGTCCAGAGCCGCAAGTCAAATTCTGCGAGCCACTCCTCCATGGCGCGATCGATTCGCGCCGCGCAACGAGCGTTTCGACGAAATCCTTGCTACACCGCCGTCGATATCGATATCGAAATTGCTTGGTTAGTCTTTGCGAGTCGAAACGCTAATGTGACGTGCATGGCAGCGCGATGGCATCGCGACGGGCGTGCGCCGAACGAAGCAGGCGCACATCGAACGCGACGCGGCCGCGCCGCCCACATTCCGTAGAACGAACGGGCGCGCCGCGGCGGCGAGCCGGCGTATCGGCGCATCGTCCGCGCGTGACCGTTCGCCTCCGACGACATCGCCATGACCGACAGCATTATCGACACCGCGCCGCACGACGCGCGCGCGAAGCCTCTGATCGACGCGCTGGTCGACGAATACGCGACGCGCTATCACGCGTACCGGCCCGACAGCCGCGCGTCGGCGGAAGCGGAGCTCGCGCGCTATTCGGCCGAGCTGTTCACGCCGCCCGAAGGCGCGTTCATCCTGCTGATCCGCGACGGCGAGACGATCGGCGGCGGGGCCTTCAAGCGATACGACGCGCAAACGGCGGAGCTCAAGCGGATCTGGACGCGCGCCGATTTGCGACGCCAGGGGCTCGCGCGGCGCGTGGTCCGCGAACTCGAGCTGCGCGCCGCGCGGCAGGGTTATCGGCGCGTCTATCTGACGACGGGATTCCGGCAGCCGGAAGCGTGGGCGCTGTATCTCGACGCCGGCTATGCCGCGCTATTCGATCGCGACGTCGATCCGGAGATCTACGTGCATTTGCCGTTCGGCAAGGATCTGATCGGGCCCGCCCGCGTCGGCACGCTCGACGACCTGCGCGCGCCCGTGCCGGCCGCGCCGGTCGAATGACGCGAGGCGCGGCGGGCGGCGCGCACGTGGCGCGCGTCCCGGCCCGCGCTTCGCATCGAAAACGACGAGACATTCGCAACGCACAGGAATCGCCGATGAAATCGCAATACACGAAATCGATCGCCGGATGGGCCGCACGCGCGGTCGTCGCGGCCGTGTTGGCTGGCGTCGGCGCGGCGGCGTCGGCCGTCACGTTCGACCTGAGCCCCGAGCAGCCCGGACGCGTGCGCGGCGCGCGCGACGAAGCAGTGGTCCGCGCGCTGCCCGCGCGCTTCAAGTTCGCGGAGCCGGACACGCTGACCGTCGGCATCGCGCCGAGCCAGCCGCCGATCAGTTCGTATGCAACCGACGCGCGCACGGTCGTCGGCTTCGACGCCGATCTCGCGCAACTATTGTCCGACAGCCTCGGCCGCAAGCTGAAGATCGTCGCGCTCGCGTGGGCGGACTGGCCGCTCGCGCTCGAATCGGGCCGCGTCGACGCGGTGCTGTCGAACGTGACCGTGACTGAGGAACGCAAGGCGAAGTTCGATTTCTCGACGTATCGCAAGGATCAGGTCGGCTTCTACGTGAAGTCCGACAGCAAGATCGCGTCGATCCGGGAACCGAAGGACGTCGCGGGCCTGCGCGTGATCACCGACGCCGGCACCAATCAGGAAAAGATCCTGCTCGAATGGGACCGCGGGAACGTCGCGCGCGGGCTCAAGGCCGTCACTGTCCAGTATTACGACGATCACGCGGTCAAGAGCGTCGCGCTGCAGTCGGGCCGCGCCGACGCGATCTTCAGCGTGAACGCGGTGCTCGCCTACCAGGCCGCGCAGCAGCACCGGACCAAACTCGTCGGCGCGGTGAGCGGCGGCTGGCCGCGCACCGCGGACATCGCGGTCACGACGCGCAAGGGCAGCGGTCTCGCGGCGCCGTTCACGATCGCAATCAACGACTTCATCAAGAACGGCGCTTACCGGCGCGTGCTCGATCGCTGGAGTCTCGGCTCCGAGGCGATCGACGTATCGCGGACCAATCCGCCGGGCTTGCCGAAGACTTGACGCGTGGCATCGGCGCGCCGGCCGGTCTTCGCGATCGGTGCGTCGCGTCGCAGCCCGCGTGTAGCCGCTCATAGCCGCGTATAGCCGCTGGAACCGCTGCATGAAGCCGATTGATGAAGCCAACGTGTAGCGCCGCTCAATAACGTGATAGCGCCGGGCAGGCGCGCGGCGCCTCCGCACCGCTTTGCCGCATCGCCCGGCTCTTTCCGATTTCCCGTAGCCTGCATTCGCATCCGCCATGTCATATTCGTTATCGCTGCTGGACAAGAGCCCGATCGCCGAAGGCGCGACGGCGGCCGACGCGCTGCGTTTCACGGTCACGCTCGCGCGGCGCGCCGAGGCGCTCGGCTATCGCCGCTTCTGGATCGCCGAGCATCACGGCGCGCCGGGGCTCGCGAGCTCCGCGCCCGAGATCGTCATATCGCACGTGCTCGCGCATACGTCGCGGATTCGCGTCGGGTCCGGCGGCGTGATGCTCCAGCACTACAGCCCGTTCAAGGTCGCCGAGACGTTCAAGCTGCTCGCGTCGCTCGCGCCGGGGCGCGTCGATCTCGGCGTCGGCAAGGCGCCGGGCGGCCTGCCGCTGACGACGCGCGCGCTGCAGTCGCTGCACGACAGGCCGCGCAAGCCCGCGTTCGCCGACCAGCTCGCCGAGCTCGACGCGTTCCTGAACTGGGGCGTCGCCGAGGATCATCCGCTCGCCGGCGCGGTCGCGCTGCCGGTGCCGCCCGAGGCGCCCGAGCGCGTGCTGCTCGGCGGCTCGCCGGAGAGCGCCGCGCTCGCGGCCCGGTTCGGCTGGCAGTTCTGCTATGCCGGACACTTCAACGGCGACGAGGCGAACGTCGAGCGCTCGCTCGACGCGTATCGCCGCGCGGCCGGGCGCGCGCCGCTCCTCGCGCTGTACGCGGTCGCGGCGCCGACGAAAGGGGAAGCCGAGCGGCTGATCGGCGCGCTGCGGATCTTCAAGCTGAAGCTCGCGGGCGGCCAGAGCGTCAATCTCGGCAGCGCGCAGGCGGCGGCCGAGTTCGCGCGCCAGAGCGGCGCGACCGACTACCGGATCGACGAGCTGCGCCCGCACGTGATCGCCGGCGCGCCGGACGACGTGCATCGCGAGCTCGACGCGCTCGCGCGCCGCTACGGCGTCGGCGAGTTCGTCGTCGATTCGCCGGTCACGCATTATCCGGCGCGGCTCGCGTCGGTCGAGCTGCTCGCGCGCGAGCAGCAGTCCATGCAGACCTGAGCCGCCGGGACGGCGCGCCGCGGCGGCGCGCTGTCGTGCGATTCCAACGACACCCACCTTCGCCATGACCCAGTCCACGATCCCCTTCGGCATCATGCTGCAAGGCGCCGGCAGCCACATGAACGCGTGGCGGCATCCGAGCAACCCGCCGGACGCGAGCGTCAACCTCGATTTCATGCTGAGCGTCGCGCGCAAGGCGGAGGCGAACGGCATCGCGTTCGCGTTCGTCGCCGACGGCCTCTACGTCAACGAGAAATCGATCCCGCACTTCCTGAACCGTTTCGAGCCGATCTCGCTCTTGTCCGCGCTCGCGACTGCGACGTCGAAGATCGGCCTCGCCGGCACTGTGTCGACGTCGTACAGCGAGCCGTTCACGGTCGCGCGGCAGTTCGCGTCGCTCGATCTGCTGAGCGGCGGCCGAGCCGGCTGGAACGTCGTGACGACGCCGCTCGAAGGCACCGCGAAGAATTACGGGACGAAGCATCCGGACCACGCGCTGCGCTACGAGATCGCCGACGAATATCTGAGCGTCGCGCAGGGCCTCTGGGATAGCTGGGACGACGATGCCTTCGTGCGCGATCGCGCGAGCGGCCGCTTCTTCGATCGCGACAAACTGCATGCGCTCGATCACGCGGGCCCGTTCTTCCAGGTCGCCGGGCCGCTCAACATCCAGCGTTCGCCGCAGGGGCAGCCGGTGATCTTCCAGGCGGGCTCGTCGGACGCGGGGATCGCGCTCGCGGGCAAGTATGCGGACGCGGTGTTCACGCACGCGCCGTCGCTCGACGAGACGCGCGCGTTCACACAGCGCGTGAAGGACAGCGCGCTCGCGCACGGCCGCCGCGCCGGCGACGTGAAGATCTTCCCCGGCATCGGTCCGATCGTCGGGCGCACGGCCGCCGAGGCGGAGGACAAGTACCGCGCGATCCGCGATCTGCTGACGATCGACGACGCGCTCGCGTACCTCGGCCGCTACTTCGATCACCACGACTTCACGCGGTATCCGCTCGACGCGCCGTTCCCGGAGCTCGGCGACATCGGCCGCAACAGCTTCCGCTCGACGACCGACCGCATCAAGGCCGACGCGCGCGCGAAAGGGCTCACGCTGCGCGAGACGGCGCTTGCCGTCGCGACGCCGCGCCCGCAGTTCATCGGCGCGGCGCAAGACATCGCCGACGCGCTGATCCGCTGGATCGACGCGGGCGCGGGCGACGGCTTCATCCTCGGCTTCGCGGTGCAGGCGCAGGGGCTCGACGATTTCGTCGAGCTCGTGATTCCGGCGCTCGAGGCGCGCGGCCGCTACCGGCGCACGCTCGACGGCAGCACGCTGCGCGAGCACCTCGGCCTGCCGCGCAAGGAAAGCCGCCACGCGGCGGCCGAGGTCGCATGACGGCGCCGGGTGCCGTCGCAAAACGCGCCGCGCATGCCGTGTCGCGCGTGGGCGCGGCGTCGGGCAACCGCGCGGCGCGCCATCGATCCAGCAAGGAAACACGACCATGAGCGACATCACTCACGCCGTCGGCGGCGCGCTGCCGACGCCAGGCATTCCCGCGGCGCGCGGCGACGCGCCGCGTTTTCGGATCGTGCCGGCCCGCTATCGCGCGCGGACGGCCGGCACCGTGCTCGCCGCCGCGCTGGTCGCGCTCGTGCTGAATTCGGTGCTCGGCAATCCGCAGTGGGGCTGGCCGGTATTCGCCGAGTGGTTCCTGTCGGAGCCGGTGCTGTCAGGGCTCGCGCGCACGCTGCTGCTGACCGCGCTCGGCGCGCTGTTCGGCTTCGCGCTCGGCGTGCCGCTCGCGCTCGCGCGCGTGTCCCGCTCGCCGCTCGTCGCCGCGTGCGCGTGGGCGTTCATCTGGCTGTTCCGCTCGATTCCGCTCGTCGTGCTGCTGCTGATTCTCAACAATCTCGGCTATCTGTACGAACACGTGTGGCTCGGCGTGCCGTTCACCGGCGTCACGTTCGCCGAGGTCGCGACGACCGATCTGATCAGCCCGTTCTGCGCGGCCGTGCTCGGCCTCACGCTCAACCACGCGGCGTTCGCGGCCGAAGGAATTCGCGGCGGCATCCTGTCGGTCGACGCGGGGCAGCTCGAGGCGGCCGCCGCGCTCGGCCTGCCGCGTGCGCGGCAGGCGACGCGCATCGTGCTGCCGCAGGCGATGCGCGCGTTTCTGCCCGTCGCGTTCAACGATCTGATCTCGCTCGCGAAGGGGACGTCGATGGTGTACGTGCTCGCGATGCCGGAGCTGTTCTATACGGTGCAGGTGATCTATCGGCGCAATCTCGAGGTGATTCCGCTGCTGATGGTCGCGACCGTCTGGTATCTGATCATCCTGACCGTGCTGTCGATCGTTCAGGCGCAGGTCGAGCGGCGCTACGCGCGCGGCGCGGTGCGCAATCCGGCGCGGTCGCCGCTTGCGGCGATCGTCGGCAAGTTGACCGATGCACTGCCGGCGCGGCGCGGGTGCGTCGAGCGTGCGACGGCGCGGGCGGGCGGCGCGGACGCGGCGAGCGAGGCGAGCAGGACGAGGCGCGGCGCGGGGGACGAGCCGCGCGCGGCGGGCGATGCGTCGGCTTCCGGCGCGGGATTCGCGCGGGTGTCGCGGGTGTCGGCCGGACTGGCGGGCGCAGCACGCGCGACGGGCGCGGCGACGCTTGGCGCACCCGGTGGTTCGGATGTCTCCACCGTGCCCGGCAGCGCCGCATCGCCTGAGTCGTCTGCGTCGGCTGTTTCGGACGTGTTCGCCGCATCGGGCGCATCCGCCGACGCGAGATCGCCGGTCGCCGCCGCGCGCCCGTCGGCGAGCGAGCGCCGCGGCGGCGAGGTCGCCGTCCAGCGCGTGTCGAAGAGCTTCGGCCAGCACAAGGTGCTCGACGACGTGTCGTTCGTCGCGCGGGCGGGCAGCGTCACCGTGATCCTCGGCCAGTCCGGCTCCGGCAAATCGACGCTGCTGCGCACGATCAACCATCTCGAGCGCGTCGACGGCGGCTTCATCGACATCGACGGCGAACTGATCGGCTACCGCCGCGACGGCGACACGCTGTACGAACTGAAGGAGAAGGACGTGCTGCGCCGCCGCGTCGACGTCGGCATGGTGTTCCAGAATTTCAATCTGTTCCCGCATCTGACCGTGCTCGAAAACATCGTCGAGGCGCCTGTCGCGTCGGGCCGCGCGACGCGCGCCGAAGCGCAGCGCGTCGCGCGCGAGCTGCTCGCGCGGGTCGGCCTCGCGGCGAAGGCCGACGCGTATCCGCGCCAACTGTCGGGCGGCCAGCAGCAGCGCGTCGCGATCGCGCGGGCGCTCGCGCTGAAGCCGAAGGTGCTGCTGTTCGACGAGCCGACGTCCGCGCTCGATCCGGAGCTCGTCAACGAGGTGCTCGACGTGATCAAGGAACTCGCGCGCTCGGGGACGACACTCGTCATCGTCACGCACGAGATCGGCTTCGCGCGCGAGGTAGCGGACACGATCCTGTTCATGGAGCACGGCCGGATCATCGAAGCGGGGCCGCCCGCGCAAGTGCTCGGCGCGCCCGCGCATCCGCGCACGCGCGCGTTCCTGTCGAAGGTGCTGTGATGGCGGCGCGGCGAGAGACGGGCATGCGGCTCGGCGGCCGTGGCGGTTGCGGAGGCGGCCGTCGCGACGACGCTGGACGAAGCGGATACGGCGGATACGGCGGATACGGCGGATACGGCGGATACGGCGGATACGGCGGATACGGCGGATACGGCGGATACGGCGGATACGGCGGATACGGCGGATACGGCGGATACAGCGGATACAGCGGATACAGCGGATACAGCGGATACGGCAGACACGACGGACACGACGGCATCGCGTACGGAGGCGGCGGTGGCCGCGCGCACGTCGACAAGCGCCGGCGGTCCGCGCAATCGAGTGTGCTTGCCTCGTGTCGCGCCGTTTTATCGGAGCCGGAGGCGTCGACGCCATGATCGACAGACGCACTTTCGTCGGCGGCGCCGCGGCGCTCGCAGCCGCCTTCGCAGCAACGCCGCTCGGCGCGCGCGCCGCCGGCGTCGCGGTCGATCTCGATCCGCGCCAGGCGGGCCGCGTGCGCGCGGTGCGCGATCCGGCCGCCGCCGACGCGGCGCGCCGCTGCCGCTGGGTCGACGATGGCGCGTTCATCGTCGCGATCGCGCCGCATGCGCCGCCCGTCGCGACCTACGCGTCCGACGCGCGCACGGTCGTCGGCGCGGATCCCGACTATGCGCAACTGATCGCCGACGCGCTCGGCCGGCGGCTCGCGCTGTTGCCCGTCGCATGGGCCGACTGGCCGCTCGGGCTGAGCTCCGGCAAGTACGACGCGGTGATCTCGAACGTCGGCGTCACCGAGAAGCGGAAGGAGAAGTTCGACTTCACGACGTACCGGCTCGGCCTGCACGGCTTCTACGTGAGGACCGCGAGCCCGATCGCGCGGATCGCCGAGCCGAAGGACATCGCGGGCCTGCGGATCATCACCGCGTCGGGCACGAGCCAGGAGCGCATCCTGCTCGAATGGAACCGTCGCAATGTCGCGCAGGGCCTCAAGCCGGTCGATGTGCTGTATTTCGACGACGACGGCGCATCACGCGTCGCGCTGCTGTCCGGGCGCGCGGATGCCGAACTGAATCCGAACGCGACGCTCGCGTACCAGGCGGCGCGCGACGGCAGGATCCGCAGCGTCGGCAGCGTGAACGCCGGCTGGCCCGTCAAGGCCGACGTCGCGATCGCGACGCGCAAGGGCAGCGGCCTTGCCGATGCGCTGACGCTCGCGACCAACGATCTGATCCGCAGCGGCAAGTATCGGCAGGCGCTCGCGCGATGGGGGCTGCTGTCGGAGGCGGTCGGCAAATCGGAGACGAATCCGCCGGGGTTGCCGTCGTTTTGAGCGGCGATGGCGCGTGCGTTTTCGGAGGCGGCAGGTGGGCGGCATGCGGTTCGACCGAGCCGTGCCGCGATGCGTCTTGATGCATCGCTTCAGGCGTGTCGGGACGTTCGTGTGAAAATCTATGCCGGCCCCGGCCCCGGCCCCGGCCCCGGCCCCGGCCCCGGCCCCGGCCCCGGCCCCGGCCCCGGCCCCGGCCCCGGCCCCGGCCCCGGCCCCGGCTTCGACCTCGACCTCGACCTCGACCTCGACACCGCTACGGCGGTCGATACCGACATCGCCGCAGGCTCCATCCGCCCGGCGCTTTCGCCGTCTCCGGCCCAGCCGAACACATGCTGGCCTCGAAGCCCCGCCCGTCGCGTAATCTCCAGCCTCGTTGTCGTTCGACCGCCGCCATGCACCGATCCGCCCGCCCCGCAGCACGAACCGCTCCACCGGTCCGCCCACGCCCGCTCGCAACCGCCGATGCGCCGGCGGCCGTCGCATGACGCTCGCGCTGCTGACCGCCGTGGCGTCGTCGCCGCGCTGCTTTGGATCGCCAAGCGGCGGCACACGAGTCGAGCGACGTTCACCGCATCCGCCTTCCTGTTCTTCGCGATCGGCTGCGGCCCCGTGCCCGCCTGGCTGCTGCGCGATCTGCAGGCGCCGTATGCGGCGCGGCCGGCGGTCGAATGGGGCGAGCGCAACGCGATCGTCATGCCGGGGCTCGGCACCGAGAAGATCGCCGCGACGGGCGCGGTCGAGCCCGGCACGTTCTCCTATTCGCGGATCGTCGAGGCGGCGAGCCTCTACCGCGGCTGCCGAAAGGCGCGCGCGAACGCCGACTGCAAGATCGTCGCGAGCGGCGGCGACGCGCGTCTCAACAGCGTACCGGAAGCGACCGTCCATCGCGATGCGCTGATCGGACTCGGCATCGACGCGGCCGATGTGCTGTCCGAGACGCGCAGCATGAACACGTCGCGGAACGCGCAATTCACGCGCGTCGTCCTGGCTGGCTATCGCGCGGACCGCGTGCTGCTCGTGACGTCGGGCGTCCAATTGCGGCGCAGCGTGCTGTATTTCGCGCATTTCGGCGTCGCGGCGATTCCCGTGCGCGCCGAGTACCTGCAAGCGACACTGTTCCCGCTGCCGCTTGCATACAATTTCTGGGTCGCCGATCTCGCGCTGCATGAATATCCCGCCATCGATATCCCGGCATCGCGCGCTACCGGCTATACGACGCGCTCGGCTGGAACCAGGCGGGAACGCAGCCGGACGACGCGTGAGGCGCCGCCCGCGCCGTCACGCCGCGCGTCACTTCGGATAAGCGGGCGTGAACGTCAGCTTGATCGAGTCGATCAACAGGTCGTTGTCGCGCTGATCGGCCGTTTCGCGCCACCTCTGCGTTTCCCCCGTATGCGTCGCATTCCGGAAATCGACCGGCTCGACGACGCTCGCCCCGCCCGGAACATTGCTGTTCCTGAGCACGACGCCGCCGTGCGCCTCGCAGTATTCGGGCACCGCGATCGCCAGGTCGGAGCCCGATGGCCGCGTCACGCTCGTCGCGACGGTTTGCGACGTGCAGCGGCGGTCGGTCGTCGACGTCGGGCCGACGTCGGCCGTCGATGACCAGCCGTGGTTGTTCGCCCGGTTGTCCGGATCGTAGCCGATGAAATTCGGATCGTAGCCGGCGTAACCGGCGCCGCGTCCGGCGACGTTATCCCAGACGCGCACCTGCGTCGCGCCGCCTTGCGGAATGTTGTTGACGAAATTGACGCGATACTCGGTCGCCCGGACGATCTGGCGCGGATCGATCGAATGAATCGCCGCCCACTCCTGCTGTCCCGCATATCGCTGCAAATCCGACGTCAATTGATCGGGCAGGTAGATCATGTTTCCGGTCGCGCGGATTTCGTAGACGAATGCGCGGCACGTGAACGTAGTTTGGCCGTCGCTGCTCGCGCCGCACGCCGACGCGAGTTCGAGCCGATTGCTGTTGGCGATTTGCGTCGCGATTTCGCGGCTCGCCGTCGTGCTCACGAATCCGGTATTTTCGAGATTCGCACCGCCGATCACATGATTCCGGATGTTGTATGAATTGCCGCGCGCGCCAAAGCCATATTGGAATATCTGGTCCGGCGTGCGGGTATCGGCGCGATACACGGCTTGCGGCAGCGGCCGCGACAGATTCAGGTCATCGTTCGCGATGACTATCCTGCCGTCCTTCACATCGGCGTACGCGGCCTGGAAAGTTGCCGCGCAAAGGGCGGCCGCCAATAACGAAGAAAGCGCATTCGTATGCAAAAATCCCATCATTACCTCCCAATCTGAATTGAATGGCGAATTGGCTAAAATGCCGATGTCGATTATATGGGACGAACCGGATTGGATAATCTCGAATAATTAAAATATGAATTTATTAAATATTCGAGTGGCTGATTCGTCGTGGGTAGGCGAATCGGTAGACAAGACTTCAATTGGCAAGACTTTCGTCCGGACCGGTTTCGCTCGGTCGTTCGCCCAGGAATCCGCTCAATATTTCGAACCGGATGCCGTAAACGCATCGGCGGCGACGCGCGGACGGGGCGTGCGCGTCATGCCGGCCGAACTCGTCGATGTGTTCGGCCCCGGCGCGGACGGTCGATGCCGATCGTCCGGCGTCCGGGTGGGCCGATCGCGCTGCGGCGGGCGTCAAGCCGGGCCGCCGACCGGCGCGGCGCTGTGCCGGTGCGCGCGAGCCTCGCGTGACACGCCGCGTTTTGGCGCAATCTGATAACCTTGCGCGCTGTAAGAAATGGTTTTCCCTTATTGGTGACGGTTCCGCTATCCGATCCTCTCGTGTTGTCATATAAAGGAAAGACGATAGACGACGCGGCCCGTCACCGCCGCGTCGCGGGCTCCCGCCGGACGCCGCGCCGGGGGGCGGCCGCGAAACCCGCAACCCAGCAACCCGGCAACCCAGCAACCCAGCAACCCAGCAACCCAGCAACCCAGCAACCCAGCAACCCAGCAACCCAGCAACCCAGCAACCCAGCAACCCGGCAACGCAACGACATCCAATCAATCTGTCCCCCTTCAATACAACCCGCCCGAGACCACCATGCTCCAACTGTCCCGGCGCCAGTTCCTGAAGCTGTCCGCGACGACGCTCGCCGGCTCGAGTCTAGCCCTGATGGGCTTCTCACCGGCCGAAGCGCTCGCCGAGGTCCGCCAATACAAGCTGGCGCGCACTGTCGAAACCCGCAACACCTGTCCCTATTGCTCGGTCGGTTGCGGCATCCTGATGTACAGCCTCGGCGACGGCGCGAAGAACGCCACGTCGAGCATCATCCACATCGAGGGCGACCCCGACCATCCGGTCAACCGCGGCACGCTGTGCCCGAAGGGCGCGAGCCTCGTCGACTTCATCCATAGCCCGAGCCGCCTGACGCAGCCCGAGTACCGCGCGGCCGGCTCCGACAAGTGGGAGCCGATCTCGTGGCGCGATGCGCTCGACCGGATCGCGAAGCTGATGAAGGCGGACCGCGACGCGAACTTCGTCGAGACGACGGACGACGGCATGAAGGTCAACCGCTGGCTGACGACGGGCATGCTGGCCGCGTCGGCGGGCAGCAACGAGGTCGGCTATCTGACGCACAAGACCGTGCGCAGCATGGGGATGCTCGCGTTCGACAACCAGGCGCGTGTCTGACATGGCCCGACGGTGGCAGGTCTTGCCCCGACGTTTGGCCGTGGAGCGATGACGAACCATTGGGTCGACATCAAGAACGCGGATGTGATTCTCGTGATGGGCGGCAACGCCGCCGAAGCACACCCGTGCGGCTTCAAATGGGTGACGGAAGCGAAGGCGCATCGCAATGCGCGCCTCGTCGTCGTCGATCCGCGCTTCACGCGCACCGCATCGGTCGCCGATTTCTACGCGCCGATTCGCACCGGTACGGATATCGCATTCCTCGGCGGGATCATCAATTACCTGCTGACGAACGACAAGATCCAGCACGAGTACGTCAAGCACTACACGGATTTCTCGTTCATCGTCCGCGAAGACTTCGCGTTCGACGACGGCATTTTTTCCGGCTACGACGCGGACAAGCACGCGTATCCGGACAAGTCGACGTGGGACTACGAACGCGGCGAAGACGGCTTCGTGAAGGTCGACGAAACGCTCGCACACCCGCGCTGCGTCTACAACCTGCTGAAGCAGCACTATTCGCGCTACACGCCGGAGATGGTCGAGAAGATCTGCGGCACGCCGAAGGACAAGTTCCTGAAGGTGTGCGAGATGCTCGCGACGACGGCCGTGCCCGGCCGCGCCGGCACGATCCTGTACGCGCTCGGCTGGACGCATCACTCGGTCGGCGCGCAGATGATCCGCACGGGCGCGATGGTGCAGCTGCTGCTCGGCAACATCGGCATCGCGGGCGGCGGGATGAATGCGCTGCGCGGCCACTCGAACATCCAGGGTCTCACCGACCTCGGGCTGATGTCGAACCTGCTGCCGGGCTACATGACGCTGCCGATGCAGGCCGAGCAGGACTTCGACGCGTACATCCGGAAACGCGCGCAGCAGCCGCTGCGGCCGAACCAGTTGAGCTACTGGAAGAACTACCGCGCGTTCCACGTGAGCTTCATGAAGGCGTGGTGGGGCGACGCGGTCGGCGCCGGGAACAACTGGGGCTACGACTATCTGCCGAAGCTCGACAAGCAGTACGACCTGCTGCAGACGATCGAGCTGATGCATGCAGGCAAGATGAACGGCTACATCTGCCAGGGCTTCAACCCGCTCGCGGCGGCGCCGTCGAAGGCGAAGACGTCCGAGGCGCTCGCGAAGCTGAAGTGGCTCGTGATCATGGATCCGCTTGCGACCGAGACGTCCGAGTTCTGGAAGAACCACGGCGAGTTCAACGACGTCGATGCGTCGAAGATCCAGACCGAAGTGTTCCGTCTGCCGACCTCGTGCTTCGCGGAGGAGCGCGGCTCGCTCGTCAATTCGGGCCGCGTGCTGCAGTGGCACTGGCAGGGCGCGGCGCCGCCGGGCCAGGCGAGGAGCGACCTCGAGATCATGTCGGGGCTGTTCCTGCGGATGCGCGAGATGTACCAGAAGGACGGCGGCAAGTATCCCGATCCGATCGTCAACCTGAGCTGGCCGTACGCGAATCCGGAAAGCCCGACGCCCGAAGAGCTCGCGATGGAGTTCAGCGGCCGCGCGCTCGCCGATCTGCCCGACCCGAAGGACCCGGCGAAGACGCTCGTGAAGAAGGGCGAGCAGCTCGCGGGCTTCGCGCAGCTGAAGGACGACGGCACGACCGCGAGCGGCTGCTGGATCTTCTGCGGCGCGTGGACGCAAGCGGGCAACCAGATGGCGCGGCGCGACAACTCGGATCCGACCGGCATCGGCCAGACGCTCGGCTGGGCGTGGGCGTGGCCGGCGAACCGGCGGATCCTGTACAACCGCGCATCGTGCGACGTGAACGGCAAGCCGTTCGACCCGACCCGCAAGCTGGTCGCGTGGAACGGCAGGGCGTGGACCGGTCCGGACATTCCGGACTACAAGGCCGACGAGCCGCCCGAGACCGGCATGGGCCCGTTCATCATGAACCCGGAAGGCGTCGCACGCTTCTTCGCGCGCGCCGGGATGAACGAAGGTCCGTTCCCCGAGCACTACGAGCCGTTCGAGACGCCGCTCGCCGCGAACCCGCTGCATCCGAACAACCCGCGGGCGCTGAACAACCCGGCCGCCCGCGTGTTCCCGGACGATCGGGCGGCGTTCGGCAAGGTCGACAAGTTCCCGCACGTCGCGACGACGTATCGTCTGACCGAGCACTTCCACTACTGGACCAAGCATGCGCGGCTGAACGCGATCATCCAGCCCCAGCAGTTCGTCGAAATCGGCGAGGATCTCGCGAAGGAAGTCGGCGTCGCGCACGGCGAGCTCGTGAAGGTGTCGTCGAACCGCGGGCACATCGTCGCGGTGGCGCTCGTCACGAAGCGGATCAAGCCGCTGATGGTCGACGGCAAGAAGGTGCAGACGGTCGGCATCCCGTTGCATTGGGGCTTCAAGGGGTTGACGAAGCCCGGCTATCTCGCGAATACCCTGACTCCGTCCGTGGGCGACGGCAACTCGTACACACCGGAATTCAAGTCGTTCCTGGTGAAGGTCGAAAAGGCGTAAGGGGGAAGAGATGGCATTGCAATCGCTGGATATCAAGCGCGTCTCCGCCACCACGACGCCGCCGCCCACCGCGCGCGAGCCGTCGACGGGCGGCGTCGCGAAGCTGATCGACGTATCGAAGTGCATCGGCTGCAAGGCGTGTCAGACGGCCTGCATGGAGTGGAACGATTTGCGCGACGAAGTCGGCACGAACGTCGGCGTGTACGACAACCCGGCCGACCTGACCGAGCACTCGTGGACGGTGATGCGCTTCTCCGAATACGAGAACCCGGCGGGCGACCTCGAATGGCTGATCCGCAAGGACGGCTGCATGCACTGCGAGGACCCGGGCTGCCTGAAGGCGTGTCCGTCGCCGGGCGCGATCGTTCAGTACAACAACGGGATCGTCGATTTCCACGAGGAGAACTGCATCGGCTGCGGCTACTGCGTGACCGGCTGCCCGTTCAACATCCCGCGGATCTCGAAGAAGGACAATCGCGCGTACAAGTGCACGCTGTGCTCCGATCGCGTCGCGGTCGGCCAGGAGCCCGCATGCGTGAAGACCTGTCCGACGGGCGCGATCGTGTTCGGCACGAAGGACGACATGAAGCAGCACGCGGCCGAGCGGATCGCCGATCTGAAGGGGCGCGGCTTCGAGCATGCGGGGCTGTACGACCCGGCGGGCGTCGGCGGCACGCACGTGATGTACGTGCTGCACCACGCGGACAAGCCGTCGCTGTATCACGGCCTGCCCGACGACCCGTCGATCAGTCCGATGGTGAAGCTGTGGAAGGGCATCGCGAAGCCGCTCGCGGTCGCGGGCATCGCATTGTCCGCGCTCGCCGGCTTCTTCCACTACACGCGCGTCGGCCCGAACGAAGTGACGGAAGACGACGAGGCCGCCGCCCGCGACGAAGCGCGACGCATCAAGGAGGACGCGAAATGAAGCATGACGACCCCAACCTGATCGTCCGCTACACGGCGAACGAGCGCTCGAACCACTGGATCACCGCGATCTCGTTCGTGCTGCTCGCGCTGTCCGGGCTCGCGCTGTTTCATCCGTCGATGTTCTGGATGACGGCGCTGTTCGGCGGCGGGCAATGGACGCGGATCCTCCATCCGTTCGTCGGCCTCGTGATGTTCGTGTCGTTCGCGGTGATGGTCGTGCGCTACTGGCGCCACAACCTGCTCGACGCGGGCGACCGCCAGTGGCTCACGCAGATCGACGACGTGCTCGCGAACCGCGAGGACAAGCTGCCGGAAGTCGGCCGCTATAACGCGGGGCAGAAGCTGCTATTCTTCGCGATGGTGGCGTGTCTGCTGTTGCTGCTCGTCTCCGGGATCGTGATCTGGCGGCGTTATTTCTCGTTCTACTTCCCGATCGGCGTGATTCGCGCGGCGGCCGTCGTGCATGCGGTCGCGGCGCTCGTGCTGATCGTCGGCATCGTCGTGCACGTGTACGCGGCGCTGTGGGTGAAGGGCTCGATCGGCGCGATGGTGCGCGGCACCGTGACCGTCGGCTGGGCGAGAAAGCACCATCCGAAGTGGTTTCGCGAGAGCGTGAAGTAACGACGCATCGCACATGCCGACGCAGCGCGCGGACGGTCCGCGCCTCGCGCCGCCCGCCGGGCCGTCCACGCGGCCGGCGGGCGGGCGAGCGGCAGACGGAACAAAAAGCGCCGACGATTCGGCGCTTGTTTTTTTAGGGCACTCACGTGACTGACGCAACCCAACGTATTCTCGAACCGAGCGAAATCGCGTCGCTCGATCAATCGGCCATTCCGCGCGTGCGGATGCCCGAGCGCGGCATCGTGTTCGCCGCGCGCGCCGCGCGGCTGCGCAAGCTCGCCGACCTGAACCCGATCGCCGGCTATCTGCGGCTGATGGCGGTCGTCGCCGATGCGCAGCACGAATTGCTGCAGGCATTCGACGCGAACGCGCCCGCGAATGAATCGATCGAGCAGGCGCAGCGCCATTCGATGCCGCTCGCGCCGGCGCTCGGCGGCGAGCGCGACCCGCGCTGGCGCGACGTGCTGCAAGGCCTGCTCGACCGCATCGAAAGCGCGGGCCTCGTGAATCCGCCGCTCGCGAAGCTGATCGACGGGCTGCGCCTGCGCGCGGGCGCCGAGCTCGACGCGCAGGCCGACGCGCTGCTCGCGCAGCGCTTCGCCGAAATCGAGCCGGCGTCGGCGCCGTTCCTGATGGCCGCGCTGCAGGTCGTGTGGACCGCGCTCGCGAGCCGCATTTCGCCCGCCGACGTCCCGTATCTCGAGCAGCCCGGCCTGTGCCCCGTGTGCGGCGCGCAGCCGGTCGCGAGCATCGTGCGCGTCGGCGGCCCGTATCAGGGCTACCGCTTCCTCCAGTGCGGGCTGTGCTCGACCGAGTGGCACATGGTCCGCACGAAGTGCTCGCATTGCGATTCGACGAAGGGCATCGCGTATCACGGGATCGAAGGCGGCAGCGAAGCGATCAAGGCCGAATCGTGCGACGAGTGCCATACGTATCGCAAGATCGGCTATCAGGACAAGGATTACGACGTCGAGCCGCTCGCGGACGATCTCGCGAGCCTCACGCTCGATCTGCTGATGGGCGAGGCGGGCTACCGGCGCGCGTCGCCGAATCCGCTGCTGTGGCCGGATCTGCCGGCCGAATCCGCAGGAGACGACCGGACGTGAGCGAACCCGGCGCGAACGAGCTGAACGTGCTGCTGGCGCGCGTGCCGTCGGTCGAGCGCGTGCTGTCGTCGGACGAGATGAGGCCGCTCGTCGACGAGTACGGGCGCACGCGCGCGCTCGCCGCGGTGCGCGCGTCGCTCGACGCGTGGCGCGACGCCGCGCGGCGCGATCCGGCCGCGGCCGAGACGCTCGACGATGCGCGGATCGCCGCCGACGTGCGCGCGCGGCTCGCGGCCGACGCCGCGGGCGCGATCCGCGCGGTGTTCAACCTGACGGGCACCGTGCTGCACACGAATCTCGGCCGCGCACTGCTGCCGGACGAAGCGGTGCGCGCGGTCGTGCAGGCGCTCACGCAGCCGATGAATCTCGAATTCGATCTCGCGACCGGCCGCCGCGGCGATCGCGACGATCTGATCGACGATCTCATTTGCGAGTTGACGGGCGCGGAGGCGGCGACCGTCGTCAACAACAATGCGGCCGCGGTGCTGCTCGCGCTGTCCGCGCTCGCACCGAAGCAGGAAGTGATCGTGTCGCGCGGCGAGCTCGTCGAGATCGGCGGCGCGTTCCGCATCCCCGACATCATGAGTCGCGCGGGCGCGAAGCTGCGCGAGGTCGGCACGACGAACCGCACGCATCTCGCGGACTACGCGGAAGCGATCGGACCGCGCACCGCGCTCCTGATGAAGGTGCATTGCAGCAACTACGCAATCAGCGGCTTCACGAAGGAAGTGACATTGCAGGAACTCGCGCCGCTCGCGCGCGAGCGCGGGCTGCCCGTGGCCGTCGATCTCGGCAGCGGCACGCTCGTCGACCTGACGCGCTGGGGGCTGCCGAAGGAGACGACGGTGCGCGAGACGGTCGAAGCGGGTGCCGATCTCGTCACGTTCAGCGGCGACAAGCTGCTCGGCGGCCCGCAGGCGGGCCTGATCGTCGGCCGGCGCGACCTGATCGGGAAGATCAAGCGGCATCCGCTGAAGCGCGCGCTGCGCGTCGGCAAGCTGACGCTCGCGGCGCTCGAGCCGGTGCTGCGCCTGTACCAGGCGCCGGAATTCCTGCGCGAGCGGCTGACGACGCTGCGGCTCCTGACGCGTCCGCAGGCGGACATCGCGGCGGCGGCCGAGCGCGTGCGCCCGGCGCTGCAACGCGCGATCGGCGCGGCGTTCGTCGTGAACGTCGAGCCGATGTTCAGCCAGATCGGCAGTGGCGCGCTGCCCGTCGATCAACTGCCGAGCTGCGGCGTCGTCGTGCGCGCGGCCGACGGCAAGCGCAGCGGCCGCGCGCTCGCGCAGCTCGAGAAACGCCTGCGCGGCTGGCCGCGCCCGGTGCTCGGCCGCGTCGCCGACGACGCACTGCGGCTCGACCTGCGCTGCCTCGAAGCGGACGATGAGACCGCGTTCGTCGCGCAATGCGCGCAAGCGTCGACGGATACGCACGCATGATCGTCGGAACCGCGGGCCACATTGATCACGGGAAGACGACGCTCGTGCGCGCGCTGACGGGCGTCGACACCGATCGGCTGAAGGAAGAGAAGGCGCGCGGCATCTCGATCGAGCTCGGCTATGCATATACGCCGCTGCCGAACGGCGACGTGCTCGGCTTCATCGACGTGCCCGGCCACGAGAAGCTCGTCCATACGATGGCGGCGGGCGCGTGCGGGATCGACTTCGCGCTCGTCGTGATCGCCGCCGACGACGGCGTGATGCCGCAAACGCGCGAGCATCTCGCGATCCTGCAATTGCTCGGCGTCGCGCACGGCGCGGTCGCGCTGACGAAATGCGATCGCGTCGATGTGGCGCGCATCGCGCAGGTGCGCGACGAGATCCGCGCGTGGCTCGCGACGTCGCCGCTCGCCGATGCGCCGATCGTCGAGACGCGCGCGACCGAGCCCGATGACGTGGGTGTCGCCGCGCTGAACGCGCATCTGCGCGACACTGCGCTTGCGTGGCGCGCGCGGCGCGACGACGGCCTGTTCCGGCTCGCGGTCGATCGCGTGTTCACGCTCGCGGGGCAAGGCACCGTCGTGACGGGCACCGCGTTCGCGGGGCGCGTGGGCGTCGGCGATACGCTCGCCGTCGCGCGCACAGGCGAATCCGTGCGCGTGCGCAGCATCCATGCGCAGAACCGCGCGACCGACGTTGGCCACGCGGGCGAGCGCTGCGCGCTGAACCTCGCGGGCATCGACAAGGCGGCGCTCGCGCGCGGCGACGCGATCGTCGACGCGCGGCTCGCGACGCTGTCGCCGCGCCTCGACGTCGAGCTGACGCTGACGGCGGACGCCGATCTGACGATCTCGCACTGGACGCCGCTGCACGTGCATCTCGGCACGCTGCACCGGGTTGCGCACGTCGCGCTGCTCGAAGGCGATACGCTCGGGCCGAGCCAGCGCGCGCGCGCGCAGTTGAATTTCACGGAGCCGGTGTTCGCGGCGCCGGGCGACCGCTTCATCGTGCGCAACGCGCAGGCGACGCGCACGGTGGGCGGCGGGCGCGTGCTCGATCCGTTCGGACCGGCGCGCAAGCGGCGCACGAGCGCGCGCCGCGCGTGGCTCGACGCGCTCGCGACATGGCTCGACGAAGGCCGGCTCGACGCATTGCTCGACGAAGCGCCGCTCGGTGTCACGCGCGCGATGCTGATGCATCTGACCGGCTTGCCATCGGGCGCGCTTGCGCTGCCCGCCGATGCGGTGAACATTGCCGCGCCGGGCAAGCATGCGGACGACGCGCGCGTCGTCGCGCGCGGGCATTGGGATGCGCTGCGCACGCGCGTGCTCGACGCGCTCGCGACGTTCCACCAGCGTTCGCCGGACGAGCAGGGGCCCGATGTCGCGCGGCTGCGCCGGATCGCGGCGCCGCTCGCGGACGATGCGTTGTGGCGCGCGCTGACCGATGCGTTGATCGCCGAAGGCGCGATCGCGCGCAGCGGGCCGTGGCTGCATCTGCCGTCGCACGCGGTGAGCTTCGATGCGAGCGAGGAGGCGCTGGCTGGGCGCTTGCTGCCGCTCGTCGCGGCGGGGCGCTACGATCCGCCCTGGGTGCGGGATCTCGCGACGACGACGGGCGTTGCGGAAGATGCGGTGCGCGCGCTGCTGCGCAAGCTTGCGCGGCGCGGCGACGTGCATCAGGTCGTGCGCGACCTGTTCTACCATCGCGACGTGATCGCGCAGCTCGCGCGGTTGATCTCGCAGCTCGTGCATGAGCACGGCGGCGCGCTCGACGCGGCGACGTTTCGCGACGCGACGGGCCTCGGCCGCAAGCGCGCGATTCAAATCCTCGAATTCTTCGATCGCGTTGGGTATACTCGCTTCCAGCGCGATCTTCACTGGTTGCGCGCCGACAGTCGGTTGCTCGGCTCGCCATAGTTCTCAATCGTTCGCGACGATTCTCGACGGGACCGCGTACGCGGTTTCCGCTCTCGTTTTCGCAGGAAGGCATCCGTATCCGGTGGTGCGGCTGGGCTTCAAACCCAGTTGGTGCGGTCAGCCCGCGCTAGGTAGGTTCGACTCCTGCTGCCTTCCGCCACTTAAGACTCTCGCAGTTTCTCGTTTACTCCCGCTCACTACCATCAAAGCCTTGTCCGGCGCGGCTTTGGGGGGCAGCGCTCTTGGCTGGACGACGGACGATAATGAAACATACTATCCGCCGTCCATTGGGTGAGATCAGCTGAGAATATGCTTCAGCGAATGGAGAAGCCCTTTTTTAGGCGTTTGCTTCTCTGCATTTTCAGGCCGATGAAATTCGCTCACCGGGAAGGACTCCTGGTGCGCGAAGTTCACTTCCGTATGTTTGACACGATGAGCGCCGTCGATTTCTTCGTACCACCAGGGGGCATCGATGGGGGCTTCGGCATTCGGATTAAAGAACTTGTCCTGGTGATACACCGGTACACCGACAGGTGTGGTGTGCATGACAAGGCTGAACCGGCTCTTGGCCAAATTGGCGATGGGGCCGCCACCGTGAGGCAACTGCGGGTGCCAGATGACAGTGTCGCCTGCTTCGACGCAAAGGGATTCGATTTGCAGGCCGGCATCTTCACAACGCCGCACGACTTCGCTCTGGTAGTCAACCCAGAGGTCATTTGATGTCGGCGGAATTTCTTCAAGCGTTTTGAATCTTCCCAATGCGATCTTTTCGCGATCGAGCTCCGGTATTTTGTGGCCGCCGCGATAAACCTGTAGTGCACCGTTTTCAAGATCGGCGTCTTCAAGGGCCACCCAAACACCGAAATAAAAGTACTCAGGCTTAGTAGAAAAAACTGGGGTGTCTCGATGGGGTGTTTGTGCAGAGCCGCGCTCGTAGAAGAGCGATGTATAAAGACTTGGTGTCGCATCGAAAAGCGCTTGCTGGACGCGGTAGGCTGTGTGATTTTTCGAAAACAATTCAAAGAGTTCTGGCATCGCCGCATGCAAATTCACGATGCGCGGATAGTGCCCATCGGAATCAATAAATTTCTTGAATTTTTCTGGGTTCAATCGCGCGAACTCTTTGAACTGATTCACCAGAAACGTACAACGCTCCTTTGAGATAGAGCTACGAATTACCGTGAAGCCGTGCTCGATGATGTTCTGGGCATGATGTCTTACATCTGCATCCAAACCGGCAAGCTTAGCCTCAACTTGCGAGTCATCCATGAACCAAGGGCGCGACTTGGACTTTACCGAATTTTCGATTTGCATAGGTCTGTTGTGAGATTGTTTCGGGTGCTGATTTGGCCTGCGCCGATGTTATCACCATTGTCTGGACACGAATATTTTCACCGCCGCCTTCGAGCGGCTTTTTCATGTGCGCCCAGCATGGGCGCACTTATATGGACGCCTCCCGGTTTGCCAGGTGATATTCGTGTTCGGCGGACAGGATCAGGCTGCAGACTTATATCCGGCCTACGGTGCGGATGTCGGTCCGCTGGCCCTGATGGAATTTGCTGGGGAAGGCCTCAACTCCTGGAAGTCCTCGAAGGACCTACGCCCATTCAGGCTTGCTTGCCCACGGTCCGACCTGTTTTGCCATCACGCGTACATCAACCTGCGCAACCTATTGGCGACCCATTCCCTATAGTGAGTTGAACAATTACGCAGCTCGCGCCGCGTCGCTGGTTTCGTACGTCCGATCGTGAGCAAGAAGCGCCCAGATCGTGCGCGCGATTTTGTTCGCCAGAGCGACGACCACCACGTTGAACGGTCGTCGCGCGAGCAGTCGTTGCAGCGCTTCGCTCAAATGCTTAGCGCGTGCGAGCACGGCGCGCGCACCGTGAATCAGCAAAGTACGCATGTAGATGTCGCCGCGCTCATGCCAAGCAGTTTTACTCGGCCACCCGTGCCGCTTTGTCGCGGCACCAGACCCAGGAATGCCGCAAATTCGCGCCCAGAGCGAAACATGCAGGCATCGCCGATTGTGGCCACGGCGGCGGTGGCGCTAAGCAGGCCGACGCCGGGGATGGCTATGAGGCGCGTGGCCGCTTCGTTTTGTCGCTGCCAAACAGTCAATCTGCGTTCGATTTCGGCGATGTCCTTCGTGAGCATGCCGATGCGATGCAATTGCTCGCGCAGGGTATCGATCACCATAGCCGGCAGCGTGTCGGCCAGTTGCGTGAGCGCCTGTTCAGCTTCTCGGAGGCTATGTCGACCGGCCGACACGGCAACGCCGAATTCGTAGAACCGCCCGGTGCGGACCCGCATGCCGGGTGGTGTGGGAGGGGATCGGCTAGGTCACTGGCCGCCCCTATCCCGATTTCCATCGTCCCGAAGTTCGAATGGACGAAGCTGGTCGGCTATCTCGACCCGGTCGGCATCCCGACGAAGTGCATGGGCGACACGACGAACGTCGTCGTTGGTCATCCAATCATGCAGCACATGCACCGCTTGGGCGATGAGAAACGTTCCGTCGTCATTCTGCGGCCGGCCGATTACGATGAATGGCTGCATACGAAGAAAATCGAAGCCGCACAAGCGATGCTGCAGCTCTACGCGGCCGATGCGATGGTGGCTGACTCTGCGCCCATGTGAACCGGCGCGAAGAAATCAAGTCGGTGTGGCGGCACATCCGAGCGTGCCGCCGCTGTTATGCGTTTAGAGGATTGTTGGTATGAGTTGAATTGGTTTGTGCGTTAATGCACTAAAACGGAGTGCCGGTTAATAACCAATCTTTTCCGCGCGCGGTTGAGAGGCAGGGTTCTGGCGAAGACCCAGTAAATTTCCGTCCGGATCTTTGAAGAAACACAGTTTCACGCCGTCGCCTACATCGCTTATGTTGTCGACGGGAACCTTGTTCTCAATGAGCTGTTGGCGCGCGCCATCAATGTCATTGACCACGAACGTAAGCACGGCGCCGCCCGTTCCGACCTTTGAACTGTCTAAATTGAGTCCGATAGCAACTCGCTTGAGATCGGGGAGATTAAATTGTCTCCATGATCGAGCGTCGTAACGACTATCCGGGACCAGGCCAAGATTTTTTTGATACCAATTGGCGCTTGCGTCGAGATTGGAGACATTGATTTTTGAAACAAAAGCATATTCTTTTGCAAAATTATCCAAAAGCATGATTATTTCCTATTGGTTATTGGTGGAAATGCGATCCCGTTCGCTCAAGATGAAGGGAATCGTTGAATATTGTATGATTTTAATTTTTTAATTCAACCTATGAATAATGGTAGCTGTCAAGTGTGAGTGTATTTTAATTTGAGGGTCTGATATTTTAATAATTCATTTTGGGTTGATGGTGTGCTTATAAAAATATGAGAGTATGCAACCCGAGATCTGGCCAGATTGTGCGGCACCGATCGTGCGCGCGGCCGGCGATGGTGCAGCGGCCGTGATCCCGAAGGCGCACCAGCCGCCGGGAAAGAAGTATCTGACGGTCAACGCGCGCGCCGAGACAGTGGGTGAGAAGCCGGCATACCGTGCGGCGTGGTGCGCTGGCCAGCGCAGCCTGATCCTGGCACGATGGATCTATGAGCCGAACTGGGAGACCAGCAAGCACGTGCGTTATCGCATAGGTCTCGAGAACTGGCGGCCGCTTTGCGTTGCAGGTATATGGCGGGCGTGGAAAGGGGCGGACGGCGATGAAACCCTAGCAATGGCAATGCCGACGGTGAACGCCGACGAGCATCCTTTGATGAAACACATGCACCACCCAGGCGATGAGAAGCGGTCAGTTGTAATCTTGCGGCCAGCCGACTATGACGAGTGGCTGCACGCGAAGAACGTCGACGCCGCGCGCACGATGCTGCAGTTCTATCCGGCCGACGAGATGGCGGCCGAGTCAGTATCGAAAGAGTAGGGCTGATGCAATTGTGGGTAGGGTTGTGGGTAGCTGCTCGCGGCGACAGCGAAATCCTTACCTAGCAACGCTGCCGCGGCCGTTTCAGGAGTCTGCTGCCTTCCGCCACAAGGCTTTGCGGCAGATTGGATGAACCCCATTCGGCGATTATTCGCCCTACGATGGGGGTTTTTCTGCCCGATCCTTGTTGCGCCGATCTTTTTCACCGCGTCGGCGAGTTTGTCGGTCACCAGATGGGCGTACCGTTTGGATTTCCACGGAGCGATCGTGAACATCACTCGGCGCGCAGTGACCGCGATACGGGAATGGATCGGAACGATTCTCGGTCGCCCATTTTTTTCGTCCCCAGCGAAAATCCATTCTTGGTTGGCTTCGCCCGCAGGATCTCGTTGAATCGCATCCCCGAGTAGAAGGCCGCCCGAATGGCTGCGCGAGCCTGCCGATTTGGGCACGCACGCGCGATCTCCAGCATTTCTCGACGGCCTTTGTACACGTGACGCTCGTCGCTGGCCTGGGGGATCACCATTCCGACGGAAGTCGCCGACGCCGATTTTTTGTGATGGTTTCGATTGGCATGATGCGAGGTGTCGGTAGAGGGAATCGAGGTCGTAGACGTCAGTTTTATGACCGAGACGGAAGCGCTGGATAACGTTGCAATCTTTGTCGATGCGGCTGATGTTCCGATATGGGGCGTCAAGGATATCGGCGCGACGAGGCACGTCGGCATGTCGATAATGCGCCCTTGTGATTCGAAGATACTTCGCTTTGCTATATTTATTTGATTGATCCCCATCAGTGCCTGTTCCAAACAGTCAAAAGCCAACGGAGACGCATCATGTCGTCATGCGTTTACTTGTCCGCGTTGGGCGTGCCAGTATTGTTTTCGGGCTGTATCGCCCTCGATCGGTTTTACACGCGAGAGAATGGCGCGTCCCAGCTCGAACTGTCTCGCACAATTGAAGGTAAGATTTATACGTTCGCTGGCGCTATTTCGGAGAGCGTTATTGCTTCCGCAAGTGCTCCTGCAAGTGCTCCTTGGGAGCTGACCAGCGCTTGAGGGGAACGATATATTTTGATGTATCGATACGTCGAAAGGTGAAACTACGCGGAAGCCATGTTACACGAGGCTTCTTCGCCCAGCAGGCAAGAGCTATATAACTGCTAGCATAAAGATCCACAACGGAGGCCGATATGTCTCGCGAGTCCGAATGGTTGGATTTCATACTGCATGACGATTTTCCATCAGACGTAGAGTTTCTGGAAGGGAATCGGAGTAACCATGTCATCGTCAGATGGCAGGTCGCAGATCGAGACGATTCGCTGCGTCGCAATACGCCGATGGTGATCGTGATCGATGTCGGCGCGATCAATCGCCATGAAACCAGCGATGTGATCGAGCAGACCAGAATCGAGAAACGCATACGCGAGATCGTCGCGGTGCGCATGGTGCAGTACGATCCGCTTGGCCCAGTCGATGTCCCTGAACCCTTCGTGATCCAGATCGATGAAGGGGATCTTTAGTATCCGAACAACTTTGCGAACTCGACGACCCAGACCCACGGATTCGCATTCCATTCGAAGCCGCGCGAGGCGTTGAGGCTATTCCAGAGGCATGGGAACGACTTGCGCGCGCTTTCGGTGCCCTCGCCGTTGCCGTACTCGTAGGCGCTTGCAAACATCCCCTCCGCCTCTGCGTCGTTCTCGGTGATGTCCCGCAGCCGCTCGACGCGCACGCTTGTGACTGCGAGCGTGATGCGGGACGTTGCGCGCGGCATGTGGATCGACGGCCGCGATGTCCAGTACTTTCCTTCCGGCGACTTCTCGCCGTCCGGCTCATGCGGATCATCGAAGTAGTCGGCGCGATGGAAGATCTCGCAATCTGGCTCGTATGGCCCGAGCGGGAAGTTTGAGTGCTGCCACGTCTTGCGCACCCGTATGCCAGCAGGCGAAGTGCTTGATTCTTGGGCCGCTAAAGCGCCGCGGATTGCTGAAGTGTTCCGAAATAGTGTGGTTACAAAAACCCCTGCATTCGATGATTATCGTAACTACACTAATTCAAATGGATATCGCTTTCGACCCGGCCAAGAACGAAACGAACGTTGCCAAGCATGGGGTTTCGTTGGCGTTTGCGGCGCAGCTGGATTGGGCGGATGTGTTGTCCTACGTGGATGCCCGACGCGACTACGATGAAGTTCGCGAGGTCGGGTTCGGTGTGATCGGCGATCGCTTTTACTGCATGATGTTCAAGCAGCGTCGCGACTCAATGCACATCATCAGCATTCGCAAGGCGAACAAGTGGGAGGCCAAGAGCTATGTCGAGCAACCGTAAGATCGTCATGCCGACGGACGGCGAAGATGCGGCAATCAACCGCGGCATCGCGGCCGACTCCGACACGTTCGAAGTGCCGGCAGAGGACTTTGCGAAGATGGCGCGTCGAGATAAGCGCGGCCGTCCGCCGCTTGAGGCTCCAAAGATGCAATTGACCGTGCGCTACGACATCGACATCGTCGACGCCTTCAAGGCGACAGGCGAAGGTTGGCAGACGCGCATGAACGACGCGCTGCGTGAATGGTTGAAGGAACATCAGCCGGCGTAGTCCTCATTCGATGACGTAATTGAAAAGGGGTTGTAAACCGCATCGTGTTTCTCTATATTGATGACATCGGGCGCAGGGTGCGCCCAAACGAAGCCCTGAGTGCGAAAGCCTCGGGGCTTACTTATGCAGTTCAGCCTGCGCCCCGCGCCGATTTTTCGGTAGCGGGGCGTTTTCTTTTTAGGTCCAGATGCTGGTACGCAAGCAAGTTCACGAAACTATCGGATGGCGTTCCCTTATTGCGAGCCAATTGGCTGGAAAATATCCTGCCCCACATTGATGTGCTTCCACGAATATTGGGCGAAAGCATTTGAGTAGTAGTAAAGCGCTGTGATCGTCGGCACGTTGTTCGTTACTCGGCAAAGCCCCGACCACGTCGTAATGCTGTTGTAGCGGGCCGCGGCATTGTTCCAATTTACGGAAAACGTGACCAATGTCACTTGATCTAGGCCGTTATTCGTAGGTGGCGCTGCATAGAACCAGCCAGAAAGCGAAAAAGTCTGTCCGGTTGTTCCAGAGGGGGAAACGTACGTGCCGGTAATGGCTCCAGTCCCATTGATGGAAGTGATCTTCATGGTCGAGCCCAATTCATTGAGCCATGAGCCGGATGGGTTCTGGCAATTCGGTGGAGTGTCAGCCCACGCGGGTGACGCGAGAATCCCCAGCATAGCGAGCGATGCGAGCATCTTTTTCATTTTCAGTTCCTTCTTTGTGATAGTGCGGATCTCTTGTATTGGCCGAGCCATGCTATGGCTGACCTCACACCCAATCCGACACGCATATTGCGCGAGCTCGACTGATGATGTCTGGTGTCGGCGATCATCTTTTTAATAAGCTTGGTCGAGCGGGTGTTGTATTTGTGTGATTGGTTTGTTAAAAAATCACGCGCAGAATGAAGCTTGAATTGAATTTAACTATTTAATCGCTAAATTAATTGATTTTCATATTCGATGTGCGGAAATGGCAAAAATTCAGCATAGGTTGAAAGGTCATGTTTGGCAAGTGTGCAATTTGATCGAGAGCGAATTCTGAAATCAATGTGGTAGTTTTTATGGGGACGGCATGGCGTCGAATTTTAACGTTGTCAGATAAGTAAGAGTTAAATTAATAAGAGGCCGATCGATGTGTCTTCGATTTTTTTGATCGTGTCTTGATGACTGATGCTGATTAAGTGAAAAATCCGTCCCAGTGGTGATAGATACGCCAATAGAAAGCGAAGTCCGTAAGGTGAAAGCCCGCAGGCTTGCATTGGGGCGTAGAAATGCGAATGGAATCTGCGAACGCCGGCCTGAGCGAATTGTGGGCAGTGTGGGATGAGGATCGGGGCTGTGGCGTCACCGCGCGTTGCACCGTTCAAGACAGCTTACTGGATCAGATCGTGCGGGGCCGAGACGCGCGAAGCGAGGATTCGGCTCGGGGAACTAACGTTTGAGTGAGCATGCGTGTGACCTGCCTGATTTCTTCGAGCCATTTCAATCCTGGGGACCGCTCCCATTTTCTTACACAGTCTCTGCCTGTAGAGAGTTGCATCGGCCGGCTGTTCACCTCGCACGAAAGTCAATTTGTCCGGACCCGTTCGCATCAGCACCTGCTCGATCGTAACGGCTTTTTGCGGATTGTCGGGATCGGTGGTGAGGATGGTGCAACGTACTCTCGCCGGACCCGCCGGCATCCTGAATTCCTCATGGCTGATCAAGCTGCCCTGCGCGTCGACGGCGGCGGATGAGACAGTGGGTTCTTGTCTGGCACAAACAAGGGGGCAACCAAAGCGGCAAGCAACGTGACGACCAGAAGTTTCTTCATGTAATCGCGTTCACGATGGTGGATTGGCTCGCCTGTATCGAGGTGGCAATGCATCGCAAACTCGCGGCATCGCATTTGACCGGCATTGATTACTTGCCCATGTAAAAGACATCACGTTAATGTCCTGATATACGGCAAGAAACTGGCATTTCGCGGCCTCGTTTAGGTCTGGCGAGTGTAGATGGAGTGGCAGGGCGTCGCGAGAAATTTGTATTACTTTTTTGTCTGGAATGGCGCGTGAGTGAATGGCGGGGAATGGCTATTGTGAATAAAATAACTGACTAGTTTTTGGGTTTTGGAAACGAAATAAGGCCGCCAATCAAATTGCCTTTGATGAGAATCGCTCCACGCATTAACCGCCGGAATCGCTCGGTATCTTTTCAGCCGGATATTTCCTGAACCGGCGATGCGCGGTCGTCCGCATTTCGCTTATCCGCTCCGCTTTGCAGGCTTCTGCACCTGATTGGATAGAGGCGAGCGTGTGCGCGGCCCTGGAATCGGCCGATGGCCATCGGGCGGGTGCTTTGAGGCGCACGCGATGATTTCCCGATGCGATCAGCGCCGATTTCCGATGTCGTTCTGGAAAATCGACGGCGCCGGCGACATTGCATCGCCGGCGCGTCATCGGTCACTGCTCATCGCGTCCGAAGGTTTCTTGAAGTGATCGAGTGCCTTTCGAACGTTGAGGATCCGGTCGCGCGATCAGAGCAGCAATTGGCGGATCGTCGCGTCGGCCACGGAGACGGCGCTTTCGGGATCGTGAGGGAGGCCGTAGCTGTAGGCGGCATACCCGGTTTTCGATCCGACGGGAATCACCGCGTTGAGGTTGAAAATGACCTGGAGTTGAGGGCCGATGCCCCAGCGCGGATTCCAGTGCAGATTGGGATACCCGACCAGGCTGAATTGAAGGGTTCTGACCAGAAAATTCGGATCGTTTTGCTTCGAAATGGGCGGGACGTATCCGTAATCGCCGTGGATGATGAGATCGACGAAATCCGAGGTGACTTTCGGCGGCTTGACCTTGCCCCAGACGACTCGGCCGAACCCGGAAATGCGGTGATTGGCGTCGTCGAACTGCAGCTTGAGCTCGACGGCCGGGGTCGAGACGGACGACGGATTCACTTCTCCGCCGGTCACGCTGTAAATGTGATGAAGGATCTGCGGCAGGATTTCTTCTTCGGTGGTCGTGGCCATGATGCGAACTCCTTTCTTGAAGGTGATGACGGCGGTCGTGCCGATTTGGCGCTTTCGATCGCGCCATGTGTAAACCCGCTGCAGACGGGCTATGCTCCGATTCGTGAAATGAGCGGCGTCTTGAATGGATGGATGTTGATTAAAATCGCATTTTATGAATTTATTTTCTGTTTTATTGAGATGGTCTTGCTTTCTAATTTTTATGAGATGGGCGTATGTTGTGCTGAATGTGTGCTTGTTGGATTAATCATAGCTTGGAATGGCAGGTGTTCGAAACTACAATTTTTTGTAGTTTCGTTTGGAAAATATTTAAAGAAAGTCAATTTCGAGATGGGATGAGAGGGGGTGTTTGGCAGCCGATTTCAGGGGGGGCTGCTCCGGGGAAATCGCCTGCAGTGCAGCCTTTCCGCCCCGATCGTTCAGTTCCTTGAACCGGTAGACGCTGTCGCGCGAGTACCTCATCACGCGACAGGCCTGGCTGACGTTTCCGAGTTGCCGGGCCAGCTCGAGCGTGCCGACCTTGGCACGGATGACTTTCTGTTCCTGAGTCATGGCGGATTCCCTGCTGTTCGCGGCGCACATCGCCTCCACGGGCTACGCCCTCCGCGCCAATGTGCGCGAGCATGAGAAACCAACCACTGTCAGATTTAGTCTGGTTCACTGCAATTCAAGCGTTACCCCGTGTCTGGTTTTCGCGGGGGCCAGCCCAGGGCGCTTGTCCGCGCTTCGACGCGTCGCAGCGGCGTGGGACTCATGAGTGAATCATTGCGGACATTCGTCTTCAGCAGGATCGCTCGCGCCGGCCTCCGTTACCGGTGAAGGCCCGGCCGCTTCCGGCTCGTCGTCGACCGACGAACCGGCGTTGCCCGCGCGTTTGAGCGAGCCGACCAGCATCTCGATTCCATGAAGATCCAGCACGTCGAGATACTCTCGCACATCCTGGACGAACGCGGCGTAGCCGGAGTCGCCCACATGTTGAGCGAGCCATTCCTCGACATCAGTGAGGCGACCCTCCCTGGCCAACCGTGTGAGTTCGTCGAGTGCATGGGCGGGTGGGTGGCGCGTCGTGCGCGATGCGATCGCCCGTACGGCCTCAGCCTTGGTGCGAACCGGACGCAGGAGCTCCGACGGCGGCACGAGCGTGTGCCCGATGGCCGGCGCGACGGTCTGGAATGAAAACGACGTGCCGACGCCCGGCTTGCTGGAGACGACCAGCTCGCCCTGCATCGCCCTGACGATACGCTGCGCGATGAACAGGCCGAGCCCGGTGCTCCCGTTGACGGACTGGACCTGCTGATACGCGCGGAAAATATCGGACGTCCGGGTTATGTCGATCCCGATACCTGTATCGGCGACCTCGAAGACCATACGGTACGCGTCCTCGTCCCGGAACGCGTGGACCGACAGCGTCACCGTGCCGTTGCGCGTGAATTTCGACGCATTGGACAACAGGTTGAGCAGAACCTGCTGGAGGCGGGTGCCGTCGATCGACAGTGTTTTGGGCAGCGGCGTCAGCGGCCGATAGGCGAATCGATTGTGCTGCTGCGCGCATAACGCCATCGCATAGCTGCCGATGTCGTCCAGGAGACCGGGCAGATCGGTCGCGTCCGGAGCAATGCCGAGCGGCTGCAACTCGGCCTTCGTATAGGCGAGCAATTCGTCGATGAGCGTGAGCTGGTAGCGGATGCTTCGATCGATCGACTGGATCAGCCGGGTCTGGCTGCGCGTCGCGCTTTGCAACAGGAGCTTCGCGTATCCGTTGATCGTGGAAAGTGGCGCGCGCAGATCGTGGCTGACGTAGCCGAGCGTCTCGATCTTCTGCTGCATGCTGGTCTTCACTTGCTGCAATGCTTCGTTCAATGCAACCGTGCGTTTTTCGACTTCTTCCCGCAGGCGATCCTGTTCGGTGAGCTGCCAATGTTCGAGCCGTTTCCTCGCCTCGGTGCGCTGACGGCCCACGTGGTCGATCCATGCGGCCAGGACGAGCAGGTGCGTGGCGAGACCGATGATGGCGATCACCGGGTTGGGGTAGATGTCGGACTTCAGCCACGACAGCGCCGACGGTATTGCGTCCAGCCCGTCGAGCATGCGTATCAGGATATTGAAGCTCGCAAACGTGACCGCGATCAGCATCACGCGGCCCGTCGGCGTTCTGCGTATCGCGAGCGTTAGCGCAATGCCGATGTTCACGATCGACAGCACGGTGTTCAGTCGCAGGCAGAACCACGTGAAGGTGAGCAGATCGCCGAACGCAGCGCCGGCCATCCCGACGCATTCGAGGCAGAGGATCGTCACGTAGACCGCGCGCATCGGGATTCTGGCCTTCTCGCCGCGCGCGACCTTCAGGATGAAGACGATGAAGAGCGCCACGGCCAGGTAGGCGAAGATCACCTCGCTGCGCGCCGACCATTCCGTGGCGCCGGGCCACAGATACATCCCCTTATAGCCGCGGGTCGCTGCTTCGAACAGCGTCGTGCTCAGGCCCATCGCCGCCAGCACGTGGAACACGCCGTTGCCCGAAAAGAAACCGATCAGCAGTGCGCACCACGCGAGCGCCAGCAGCCCGCCGAAGAAGCCGAAGTTCCACATGGCGGCGCGCATCTCCTGCGCATGCCACGCGTCCTGCGTGAACGCGGCCGGCGCGAGCCGCATTTCCTTGCGCGACGTGACGCGTATCAGCACGGACATGCTTTCGCCCGGAAGCAGCGTCACGTCGAGCGTTGGGTATCGGGCAACTGGCCGGTTCGCGTTGCCGTCGTCGCCGGGAAATCGGCTGCCGAGCGTCCATCGACCGCTCCGGAGCATATGGAAGTCGACCCGGTCGACGCGTGCATCGCGAAGCACCAGCACGAGCGGGCGCGCAGCGCTGTCGCGATTGACCAGCGTCGCGTGGATCCACCATGCCGAGCGGGAAAACGCGATGTTGAACCGCGCGCCGGCTGCCGGCAAGAATCCGTGCTGCGGATCGCCGAACCGCGTCAGCACCTGATCGACGGACATCGTCGCGGTGGCATCCTCGAAGATCGATATCGTTTCTAGGCGCGCCGGGTTTTCGGTCGTCGCTGCTCGCGCGGTCGCGCACGCGAACGCCGCCACCAGCGGAAGAAGCAGCACGACGCGCCATCCCGGCGCGCATGCCGCGTATAGCCTATGCATCGCGCTGCAGTTCGGAAGCCATGCCGCGCGCATCGACCGAACTGTGCTGCCGTCGCCAATCGGACGGCGTGATGCCGAAACGTTCGCGGAATGCCGTCGCGAAATTGCCCTGTGTGGAAAAGCCGATCTCTTCGGCGATGTCGCCTATGCCCATCGACGTCTCGGCGAGAAAGTGCATTGCGGCACGCAAGCGCGTGTCGCGCAGATACTCGAAGACGGTCTGGCCGAGATTGTCGCGGAACACGCGCGACAGGCGCTTTTCGTGCGTGCCGACCAGCCTCGCGAGATCTTCGAGCGCGGGCGGATTGCGCAGGTCGCTCAGCAGGATCTCACTCGCGGCGCGCACCAGCGAGGCATCCAGATTGTCGGGAAGGGCGGGCAGATGCGCAAACGGTCGGCTGCGCACCGCCCTCTTCAGGTGATTGCGGATCCGGGCGATGACTTCGGCTGGCTCGAACGGCTTGACGATGTAGTCGATCGCGCCCGTCTCGAGCCCTGCAATGCGATCTTCGAGGTCACCTGCGGCGGTCAGGATGATGACCGGAATGGTCTGAGTGGATGGCGTCGACGCAAGCAGCCGGCAGGCGGCGAAACCGTTCAGGCGCGGCATGCGGACGTCCATCAGGATCAGGTCCGGAGAGATCGCCTGTGCGCGGTGATATGCCTGCAATCCGTCGAACGCGATGCTGATGCGGCAGCGCGTGACGCGCAGGATCTCGAGCAGGAGCCGGAGCTCGTTCGGGCGATCATCGACGACAAGAATATGTGCGCCACCGAGATCCGGCGCGGCGCGAGGCGACGTCGAACTTGACATGCGTGATGACATGATTGCGAACGAATCGGGAAGGTTGCCTGATCAGATTGTGTGCATCGCCGTGTACGGGCGCGCGATTGTTGCAAAAAATTATAAGCCGATGAAAGGACAGTCTGGGAGGATTCTGTGAGGCACGTCGGCATGTCCGACGGTGCACTGTGTGTTCGTTCCGACATCCTCTTGCGCAAACGGGCGGCGACAGCCGGTTTGAAGGAAAATGGAAAAGGAAAAACATGCCGAATTATTTGTTCTATTCGGTCGTTATTTCCGATTTTCGGGCGTCGGTATCGGGTTTCCACATATATGAGCCTATGTAACTTATGCATCGGTACAGACAATATCGGAGAGATCGTGGGTCCGTCGATTAACCATACTGTCTATTGGGTTGCATCGATATTTCTCGGGTCGTTGTTTTTCATTGAAATAGGAAATAATTGAAAATGTATAAATGTAAATATTGTCCGCTCTGGAAAAGAATTTTTCCGCTCCGCAAAAGATTTGGCCGATCTAATGCTTGCACACTAGATCGGGCGGCGCTGGAATCGGTTCTCTTGGAGAATACAGATTGGATCGGGGATTTCAGCGTTTCGGCATGTTTGTCTTTTCATTTCCAATGGCATATTTCATGCTGAAATTCTCGCGGTATGGGAATGTCAGCATGAATGGATTGGCGGGCATGAGGGTCGTGCAATTTTCATAATTCTCAGAACATATCGATATATAAAGGCGATGGAACGGTTCAAGCCTTGTTCCAGGGCGATATATTCGATCTGAAAAAATTCTTCAAAGAAATTCAATCGATTGATTCACTGTGGGTGTCATTCGGAAAACTACCGATCCTATTCCGGAGATTCGGAAAAATCGGTTGGCAAGCCGATGGCAAATGTGAGTTGCTTCGCGTCAGCGGCCTTGCGGTCCAATCTATCGGAGGCGGTCGCGCGCAGTGCTCAATCGAACCAGGCGGGCACGAAAAATATGAGCACTTCAGGCGCGGCAGGTCACGACACCGGCTCGATCGAGCCGGTGTCGGTCATCAACATCCGCAATCGAGCGATGCACACTTCATTCCCGGGCGCCGAACGGCGTCATCCTCCACCCGAGTGAAATAAGCAGCGACGGGCCGCCCCGGGATTCGAGCGGCTCCTGTCCGGCGTCGCCCGAACGACGGGTTCCATGAGATTCGATGTCATCCCTTGCGCGGGGCGACAGCGTACGACCGCGCGTTCCTGCGGTGCGCCGGGTGTTACGCCACCGCCTCGCCGGCGACATCGGTTTCCGTGATTCGATAACCGGCGACGGCCATTGCGCGTCGTGGCCGACGAGCGCGCCGACCGCACGCCCATGGACGTGTTTCGCGAGAAACGTGCGGTGCTATTCCGAAGGATATTTAGTAAGCCGAAATCTATGAGGCGGAGCGAGACTGGCGTGGATGGAACAGGATGAACCGTCTTCGCTTGCCGGCGCGTTCGCTGTTGTGTCATCCAGCACATCAGAAGCGAGGGGAAACAGAGATGAACAAGTCGTTCAAGTCGATCTGGAACGAAGCATTGGGGACCTGGGTTGCCGCGTCCGAACTCGATCGTGCGCGCGGGAAGCGAGTTTCGTCGTCGAGAAGCGCGGCGGCGGATGATGCGGAGGTTGGCGAGTCGAGCAGCGAGAAAGCCCGCTGGAGTACGCCGCCAAGGAGCCTGGTCGTGCTGCTGCTGATTGGTGTGGGGGGATGGGATGCGCAGGCGCAGGCGCAAGTGAACTGCTCTACGGCACCCTACAACTTCTACAATGGCAGCGTGACGTGCGTGGGTTATCAGTCCATAGCCAATGGAGCCGGGGCGATGGCGCTTGGCTACCAGGCCAATGCCACGGGACTTTACACGGTCGCACTCAGCCAGGGTGCAGCGGCCACGGGCCAGGGTTCGATGGCGCTGGGCGCCGGCACGGTCTCGAACAACATCAATTCGGTGGCGCTGGGAGTCAGTGCCAGCGCTACGGCGGCCGGCGCCAGCGCGTTGGGCACCTTCGCCGTTGCCTCGGGGGGGAACTCCACTGCTCTCGGCGTCAGTTCCACCGCGTTGGCAGCGTATTCGTTGGCGGCCGGCTGGGGGAGCAGCGCCGGTGGGCAGAACGCGGTTGCTGTCGGCTTTCAGTCCATTGCCAGCGGTCTCAATTCCATTTACATGGGCGCACGCAGTGCCGCTGGCACTGGATCGACTGGACTATCGTCCATTGGCATTGGCACTGACGTTGCCTCTACCGGCGACTATGCCACGGCCGTCGGTTTCCAGACGGTGGCGAGCGGGCCCGAAGCCGTCGCGATGGGTTATGGGGCCAACGGCTCCGGGCAGCATACCGCCGCCATCGGCTTCCAGGCCATCGCCAGCGGTCTCAACTCTGTATATCTTGGGGCGCGCACGGTCGCGGGCACGGGCGCAACGGCGCCGGGGGCGATTGCTGTCGGCACTGACGTAACTTCATCCGGTCCCTCTTCGTTGGCAGCGGGAACGGTGGCTGCCGCCACGGCGCAGAATGCGGTGGCATTGGGGGCGGGCGCTGCCGCCGTCGGCGTGAGCGCGCTCGGCATGATGAACGGCTCTAGCGCCAGCGGCGCAAACTCGATAGCGCTGGGTGGGGCGGATTCCGTCGCGGAAGGCGGTTCATCCGCACCGGCGGCTGCGGCGGGCGCCGCAGCGTCAGGCATTCGCGCCATTGCTATCGGCACCGGCGCCCGCTCCGCTGGTTCCTCGTCCATTGCGATAGGCGACTCGGCTCTGACGGGGGGCAATACCAATGCCATCGCTATGGGCACGAATGCAACGGCGTCAGGGAGCAGCGCTATCGCGTTGGGTAGCCAGACGGTTGCGAGCAATGGCGATGCGACGGCTGTTGGCTTCAAGTCGCAAGCTCTCGCGGGATCGAGCGTGGCCATTGGCGACAGCAACATGGTGGCGGCGACGGCCGGCACCGGCTCCATTGCCGGCGGCCATAACTCCCAAGTGCTCGGCGGTACCGGCGCAGTCGCGCTGGGTGAAGGGCAAACGGTGAGCGGCAATGGTGCGGTTGCAATCGGCGATCCAAGCACCGCGATCGGCACCGGCGCGGTGACGGCCGGTTCGAACAACACCGCCAACGGCAACGGCGCAGTCGCGATCGGCAATTCGAACAACGCGCAGGGGCAGGGCTCGATTGCGCTCGGCAACACGTCGACGGCGGCGGCGGCCGGCGCCGTCGCGTTCGGTTCGTCGGCGGTTGCGAACAATGCGGGCGATGTCGCACTGGGCTCCGGATCATCGACGGCCGCACCGAATCCCACGGCGAGCGCGACCATCGGCGGCGTCACGTACAGTTTTCAGGGAACGAATCCGACGAGTGTCGTGAGCGTCGGTGCGTCCGGCAGCGAGCGACAGATCACCAACGTGGCGGCCGGGCGCATCAGTTCGGCAAGCACGGATGCGATCAACGGCTCGCAATTGAATGCGACCAATCTTGCGATCGACTCGTTGTCGACGTCGACATCGGCGGGCTTCAGTTCTCTGTCGACCGGTCTCGTGTCGATCGGTAGTTCGGTGGCGTCGCTGTCGACATCGACGTCGACGGGTATCGCTTCGCTGTCCACCGGCTTGAGCTCTACCGACAGTTCGGTGGCGTCGCTGTCCACGTCGACGTCGACGGGTATCGCTTCGCTGTCCACCGGCTTGAGCTCTACCGACAGTTCGGTGGCGTCGCTGTCCACGTCGACGTCGACCGGCCTTTCATCGGCGACCAGCTCGATCACGTCGCTGTCCACGTCGACCTCGACGGGCATCGCTTCGCTGTCCACCGGCCTCGGCACGGTCGTCAACACAACGAACAATCTCGGCAACGGCACAGCTTCGGCACTCGGCGGAGGCGCGACCTACAATCCGACGGCCGGCTCGATCTCTGCGCCGTCGTATACGACGTACAACGCGAACGGCACGACGACGATCAACAACAATGTCGGGTCGGTGATTGACAACATCAATTCGCAGGGCATCAAGTACTTCCACGCCAATTCCACCGCAACCGACAGCCAAGCGACCGGCGCCGAAAGCGTCGCGATCGGTCCGTTCGCGGTCGCGAGCGGCGCGAGCAGCCTGGCCGCCGGAAACGGTGCGCAGGCCGCGGCGGCGAACGCGCTGGCGCTCGGTGCGCAGTCGAACGTGTCGGTCGCGGGCGGCGTCGCGATCGGTTTGGGCTCGGTGTCGGATCGGGCCGTTCTGTCGGGCGTCGGTTCGATCGCGGTCGGCAGTCACGCGATCCCGTTCAACACGTCCGATCGGACCTTGCTCGGCGCGGTTTCGTTCGGCGATGCAAGCGGCAACACCTATCGCCAGTTGACCAACGTTGCTGACGGCACACAGGCTCAGGACGCGGTGACCGTGCGTCAGCTGGCGGGCGCGCTCGCGTCGTTCGCGGTAACGGGCCAGAAATATTTCCATGCGAATTCGACGCAGACAGATTCGCTCGCCGTCGGAACGGATTCTGTCGCCGTCGGCCCGTCGACCGTCGTGAATGGTGACAACGGCGTGGGCATCGGACACGGCGCGATCGTCGATTCGACGGCGCCCGGCGGCATGGCGATCGGCCAGAGCGCGAGCTCGGCGCAGGCGGATGCGATCGCGTTCGGCAGCGGTGCGACGGCCGCCGGCGCGCAGTCGATCGCGCAAGGCGCGAATGCGAGTGCGCTGAATGCGGGCGGCGTCGCGCTCGGTTCGGGCGCGCAGAGTAGCGCGATCAACGCGCTGGCACTCGGCGCAGGCGCGAGCGCCACGTCGGCGAACAGCGTCGCGCTCGGCGCGGGCAGCACGGCGGCATCGCCGCACACGGGTGCGACCGCGCTTTATGCCGGGACCGCGGCCGGCCCGGCGACGGCGGCCAATGGCGTCGTGTCGATCGGCGCCCCCGGCCGGGAACGACAACTGCAGAACGTCGCGGCGGGCGTGATCTCGTCGGCGAGCACCGACGCGGTCAACGGCTCGCAGCTGTTCTCCGTCGTCTCGGGCGTCGATACGCTCGGCAACAGCGTCGCGGCCGGCCTCGGCGGCGGCAGCACGTACAACAGCGCGACGGGCGCCGTGACGACCAGCCTCAACTACGCGGGCAACACGTACAACTCTGTCCAGAATGCGCTGGATGCGATCGGTGGAGGCGGGACGACCGCAGGCGTCAAGTATTTCCACGCCAATTCGACAGGCGCCGACAGCCGGCCGTTCGGTGCCGACAGTGTGGCGATCGGCACGAACGCGGTCGCGAACCACGCGGGCGACGTTGCGCTGGGCGCCAATTCGACGACCACGACGGTAACGCAGACGTCCGGCGCGACGATCGGCGGCACGGCCTACAGCTTCGCGGGCACGACGCCCACGAGCGCCGTGAGCGTGGGTGCGCCGGGCGCGGAACGGCAGATCCAGAACGTTGCGGCCGGCCAACTGAATTCGGGCAGCACCGACGCGGTCAACGGTTCGCAGCTTTATGCGACGAACCAGCAGGTCGATGCGAACACCACGGCGATCAGCAACATGACGAACGGCGGCGGGATCAAGTATTTCCACGCGAACTCGACGGCGCCGGACAGCCAGGCGACGGGCGCGGACAGCGTTGCGATCGGCGGCAACGCGCAGGCGACGGCCGCGAATTCGGTTGCGCTAGGCGCCAATTCGACGACGAACGCCAATCTGGGGCTGGCCGCTTTCAACCCCGGCACGGGAACGGTGGCGGGTGCGACGCCGGCCGGTGAAGTGTCGGTCGGTTCCGCCGGGGTCGAGCGGCGCATCACGAACGTGGCGGCCGGCGCGGCGCCGACCGATGCGGTGAACGTCAGCCAGTTGCAGGCGGTGAGTTCGCAGCTCAACCAGGTGCAGAACGATGCGCTGTTGTGGGATCCGGCGGCGAACGGCGGCGCCGGCGCGTTCAGTGCCGCGCACGGCGGCAGCGGTTCGAACACGATCACGAACGTCGCGGCGGCCACGCTGAGTCCGGCGAGCACGGACGCGGTCAATGGCTCGCAACTGTATGCGACCAACCAGAACGTGACCAACGTGACCAATGCCGTCAACGACATCCGGAACGGCGGGGGCATCAAGTACTTCCACGCGAATTCCACTGCGGCCGACAGCCAGGCCATCGGCACGGACAGCGTCGCGATCGGTCCGCTGGCGATAGCAAGCGGTACCGGCAGCCTCGCGGCCGGCAACGGTGCGCAGGCGCAGGTCGCCAATGCGCTGGCGCTCGGTGCGCAGTCGAACGTGTCGGTCGCGGGCGGCGTCGCGATCGGTTCGGGCTCGGTGTCGGATCGGGCCGTTCTGTCGGGCGTCGGTTCGATCGCGGTCGGCAGTCACGCGATTCCGTTCAACACGTCGGACCGTGCGCTGCTCGGCGCGGTTTCGTTCGGCGATACGAGCGGCAATACCTATCGCCAACTGACCAACGTCGCCGACGGCACGCAGGCGCAAGACGCTGTCACCGTCCGGCAGCTCGCCGGTGCGCTGTCGTCGTTCGCGGTCACTGGACAGAAGTACTTCCATGCGAACTCGCTGCAGGCCGACTCGCTGGCTGTCGGCGTGGAGTCGGTCGCGGTGGGGCCGACGACCGTGGTCAACGGCGACAACGGAATCGGCATGGGCAATGGCGCGATCGTCGACGCGACCGCACCAGGAGGAATCGCGATCGGGCAGAGCGCGAGCTCGGCTCAGGCGGACGCGATCGCGCTTGGCAGCGGTTCGATTGCGGCAGGCGCGCAATCGATCGCGCAAGGCGCGAATGCAACCGCACTCAACGCGGGCGGCATCGCGTACGGTTCGGGCGCGCACAGCAGCGCGATCGACGCGGTCGCGCTGGGTGCCGGCGCAAGCGCGACGTTCGCGAACAGCGTCGCACTCGGCGCCGGTTCGCTGACGACGGTCGGCGCGCTGAACAACTACATCGCGTACGGGCTCGGTTCGCCGCAGTCGTCGGCGGGCGAAGTCAACGTCGGCAACCGGCAGATCACCGGGCTGGCCGCAGGACGCGTCGGCAGCGATGCCGTCAACGTGTCGCAGCTCGATGCGGTCGCCAGTCAGCTGACGACGCTGATCAACCAGCGGACGACGACTACCGGCGGGTCGTTCACGTCCAACCTGTCCGGGACGAACGGCGCGCCGGCGCCGAGCGGCACGAACGCGTCCGCAGGCGGCATGGGGGCCGTGGCATCGGGCGCGAACAGCACGGCGGTCGGCAACAGCTCGCAGGCGGCGGGCAACGGGTCGACCGCGATCGGCGTCGGCGCGACGGCAAGCGGCAGCAACTCGGTCGCGCTCGGCACCGGCAGCAACGACGGCGGTCGCGCGGGTGTGCTGTCGGTGGGCTCCGCGAACTCGGCGCGGCAGGTCGCCAATGTCGCGGCGGGCACCGAAGGCAACGATGCGGTCAACGTCAATCAGCTGAACGCCGTCTCGACCGCGCTGTCGACGTCGGTGAACAACCTGGGCAACCAGGTCAACCAGATGCAGCAGCAGATCCAGCAGACGGATTCGATGGCGCGCGAGGGGATCGCCGCCACGGCCGCGATGGCGTCGATTCCGCACATGGACCGCGATTCCAACTTCGCGATGGGGATCGGCACGGCGACCTTCGCCGGTCAGAAGGCGATGGCCGTCGGGATGCAGGCCCGCATTACGGAGAACATCAAGGCGACACTGAACGGCGGTTTCAGCGGAAGCCAGCGAGTCGTGGGCGCGGGCATGCTGTACCAGTGGAAGTAACGGAGAGGCCGGGCAACTCGTACGGGTGCCCGGCTTCGCGAGTCCGTCCGGTTAGTCGCGCTGCATCGGCACGAACGGCGCTCGCGGCCTCGACGATTGCGCGCGAAGCCGGCGCACGACTGCGCGGCTTCGCTTCTCTACACGGCTTTTCCGGAGCAATACAGTGAACAAATTTCATCTCGTCCCGATCCTGTCCGCCCTGTTTCTCACCGCGTGCTCGAGCGCCTCTGGTCCGACGTTCAACGCGTATGAACTGCAGCCAAGGGACGGCGTCAGCACGTATCAGGTCGACTGCCACGGGATCTTTTCGAGCCAGGCGACGTGCATGAAGGTCGCGCGGCGCCAATGCGGCGACCAGCCGGTTCGCACGGTCGACTCGACGCGGCCGCTGCGTGATCGCGCCGATCCACGCACGCTCGTATTCCAATGTGGGGCACCCGCCGCGCCGACGCCCGCGCCTGTTGCGGCGCCGCCGGCGGCTGCCGAAAGCGTGCATCTGTCGGGCGATGCGTTTTTTGCGACCGGCTCGGCGACGCTGGCTCCCGCCGCTCGCGCGAGGCTCGACGAACTGCTGAATCGGCAGGCCGGCAAGTACTTCTCGCGCGTGACCGTCACCGGCTTCACGGACGCGGTCGGTTCCGACGCATCAAATCTGCAGCTCTCGCAGCAACGCGCGGACGCCGTGACCCGTTATCTTCGCGATCGCGGGCTGCAGGCCGATACGCTCGTGTCGATCGGACGCGGCAAGGCCGATCCGGTCGCGTCGAATTCGACGGCCGAAGGGCGAGCCAACAACCGGCGCGTCGATATCGTGCTGCAGCGCTAACTGAGCGGCGTTTCCGTCGCCCGCTGCCGGTGTTCGAACGCCAACGAGGACTTTGCAGCCGAAGTCGACGCGACTTCCGATTGAGGGTAACGGTGCCGACGAACGCTTGCGCGTATTTGCAGCGCAATGCTCGATCGGCGCGGCGACGCGTCGCTACGTAGCCGGCCGATAGCCGAGCACCGCGCTCGTCGCGTCGGCTTCGCGCCGCAGCGCGGCCGCGGCTTCTCCGTCGAGCGACGCATCGAACGCCCCGGTCGCGCCGAGCACGGTCAGCGCCGCGCATACGTGCCCCGTGTAATCGCGGAGCGGCGCGGACACCGCGCTGATGCCCTTCAGATTCGTATCGCGCACCGCCGCGCAACCGGCCGCTCGCACGGCGCGACGCAGCGCGCCGATCGGATCTCGCGTGTCCAGTTGCGCGCGCAGCTCGTCGGGCGCCGTCGCGAGCTCGGCCTGAGCCATCGCATCGATCGTCGAATCGTCGAGCAGGCCGAGAAACAGCCGGCCAGTCGCGGACCCGAGCAGCGATAGCACCGAACCCGCACGCACGTTGACGATCACGGGCAGCCCCGGCTCCTCGATGCGCAGGATCGTCGGCCCGCGGTTGCCCATCACGGCGACGAAGCACGTCAGCTCGAGCGCCTCGCGCAGCCGCACGAGCGCGGGCTCCGCCGCGCGGATCGGTTCGGCCTGGCGCATCGCGGCAACGCCGATCAGCAGCGCCTCGGTGCCGAGGCAGTACTGCTGCGTGCCGCGATCCTGCGACACGAAGCCTTCTTCGATCAGGCTCGCCAGATAGCGGTGCACTTTCGCCGGACTTTCGTCGATGTGCATCGCGAGGGCCGTCAGCGTCGCGCGTCCGCCGAGCCGCGCGAGTCCCTTGAGCACCGCCATGCCTGTCGCGGCCGCCTGCACGCGCTGCCGCCGTTCGCGCGGCGCGGGCGCTGAGCGGGGCGGCGGAGTCGGCGCGGGCGCATGGTGCGCACGGGTGCGGGTTGCCTTCGCGGGCTTCGGGGTAGGGGCCTTTTTTGTCATCAGCGCGATTGTAGAGCGTGTCGTAGCGGTCAGGCGGCGATCTGGCGGCGGCCGGCAGGCGCTGCTCGAGCGGCGTGACTACGATGGGAATGCGATGCAGGTTAACCCCGATCATTGATTTACGCAATGCGTACTAGAGTTACGCAAAACGTAATTGCCAATTGGAGAACTGCCATGACGAACGTCGCGTCCACGCCGGCTTCGCATGCCGCGCAGTGTCCGTTCCATTCCGCTTCGCCTGGCGCCGCCGCGCATCCGGCTGGTTGTCCGGCGAGCGCCGGGGCGGCCGCGTTCGATCCGTTCGACGACGCGTATCAGCAGGATCCGCCCGAATACGTGCGCTGGGCGCGCGAACAGGAGCCGGTGTTCTACAGCCCGAAGCTCGGCTACTGGGTCGTCGCGCGCTACGACGACATCAAGGCGATCTTCCGCGACAACCGGACCTTCAGCCCGTCGATCGCGCTCGAGAAGATCACGCCGACCGGAGCGGAAGCGAATGCGGTGCTCGCGTCGTACGGCTATGCGATGAATCGCACGCTCGTCAACGAGGACGAGCCCGCGCACACGGCGCGGCGGCGCTTGCTGATCGAGCCGTTCACGCCCGACGCGCTGCGCGCGCACGAGCCGATGGTGCGGCGGCTCGCGCGTGAATACGTCGACCGCTTCGTCGACGACGGACGCGCGGACCTCGTCGACCAGATGCTGTGGGAGGTGCCGCTCACGGTCGCGCTGCATTTCCTCGGTGTTCCCGAAGAAGACATGGATACGCTGCGCCGATATTCGATCGCGCACACCGTCAACACGTGGGGCCGGCCGCGGCCGGAAGAGCAGGTCGCGGTCGCGCATGCGGTCGGGCAGTTCTGGCAGTACGCTGGTCAGGTGCTCGACAGGATGCGCGAGGATCCGTCGGGACCCGGCTGGATGCAGTTCGGCATCCGCATGCAGCGCGAGCATCCGGACATCGTCACTGATTCGTACCTGCATTCGATGATGATGGCGGGCATCGTCGCCGCGCACGAGACCACCGCGAACGCGACCGCGAATGCGCTGAAGCTGTTGCTGCAGCACCCGCAAGCATGGCGCGAGCTCTGCGAAGATGCTTCGCTGATTCCGAATGCGGTCGACGAATGCCTGCGCCACAACGGTTCGATCGCCGCGTGGCGACGGCTCGCGACCTGCGATACGACGGTCGGCGGCGTCGCGATTCCGGCGGGCGCGAAGCTGCTGATCGTCACGTCGTCGGCGAATCGCGACGAACGCCGCTTCGCCGATCCGGATCTGTTCGACATCCACCGCGACAACCCGGCCGATCACCTGACGTTCGGGTATGGCTCGCATCAATGCATGGGCAAGCATCTCGCGCGCATGGAGATGCAGATATTCATCGACGAACTGACGCGCCGCCTGCCGCACATGCGGCTCGCCGAACAGCGCTTCACTTACGTGCCGAACACATCGTTTCGAGGTCCGGAGCATATTTGGGTCGAATGGGATCCGGCCGAAAATCCGGAGCGGCTGCGCGCGGATGTCCGACGCTTCGCGCTGACCGTGCGGATCGGCGAATCGAACGCGCGCAGCGCGGGGCGCGCGTTGCGAGTCGACAGCGTGACGCCCGTGGCCGAGCGCATTCTGCGCGTGCGTCTCGTCGTGCCAGACGGTGCGCCGTTGCCGCGCTGGGGCGCGGGCGCGCACATCGACGTCGAATGCGGCGACACCGGTCTTTCCCGGCAGTATTCGCTGTGCGGCGATCCGGCCGAGCGCGGCGCGTACGAGATCGCCGTGCTGCGCGAGCCGGCGAGTCGCGGCGGTTCCGCATGGATGCACGAGCGCTTGCAGTCCGGCATGCGCGTGAAGATTCGCGGGCCGCGCAACCATTTCCCGCTCGACGAACGCGCGAGCCGCGCGATCCTGATCGCGGGCGGCATCGGCATCACGCCGATCGGCGCGATCGCGCGGGAAGCGCGCGCACGCGGCGTCGATTACGCGCTGCATTACAGCGGACGCAGCCGCTGTACGATGGCGTTCGTCGACGAGCTCGCCGCGCTGCACGGCGATCGGCTGCATTTGCACGTATCGGACGAATGCACGCGCCACGATTTCGCCGCGCTCGACGTCGCGCCCGGCACGCAGGTCTATGCATGCGGGCCGGCGCGGATGCTCGATGCGCTCGCCGCGTGCGCGCCGCGCTGGCCCGCGCACGCGCTGCGCGTCGAGCATTTCGCGGCCGGCGCGCCGCGCTTCGATCCGGCCGCCGGGCAGTCGTTCGAAGTCGAGTTGAAGGATTCGGGCGTCACGCTGACGGTGCCGGCGAACCGGACGCTGCTCGCGACGCTGCGCGCGGCGAACGTCGACGTGCAGAGCGATTGCGAGGAAGGACTGTGCGGCTCGTGCGAAGTGCGCGTGCTGGCAGGCGAAGTCGATCATCGCGACAGCGTGCTGAGCACGGGCGAGCGCGCGGCTAACACGCGGATGATGGCGTGCTGTTCGCGCGCGAAGCGCGGGCGGCTCGTGCTCGAGCTGTAGCGCCTGTCCGTCCCTCGACACCAGGCGGACAACGACGGAGACAAGACAAGGAGACAACGGATGAATACGCGAGTGGACGTGCGGGAGATGCTAGACAACAGCCGCTTCGGCGCGCATCAATGGGCGATCGTCGCGCTGTGCGCGGCGTGCCTTGTGATGGACGGATTCGACGTGCAGGCGATGGGATACGTCGCGCCGGTCGTGATCCGCGAATGGGGGATCGCGAAGGAGACGCTGTCGCCCGTGTTCGGCGCCGGATTATTCGGAATGCTGATCGGCTCGCTCGTGTTCAGCGCGCTCGCCGACAAGATCGGCCGGCGTCCGGTGCTGATCGGCGCGACGCTGTTCTTTTCCGTCTGCATGATCGCGACCGGCTTCGCGCAGTCGATCGCGCAACTGATCGGCTGGCGCTTCGCGGCCGGCCTCGGGCTCGGCTGCATCATGCCGAATGCGATGGCGCTCGCCGGAGAATACAGCCCGCGACGCATTCGCGTGTCGCTGATGATGATCGTGTCGTGCGGCTTCACGGTCGGCGGCGTGGTCGGCGGGCTCATCACCGCCGCGCTGATTCCGCACGTCGGCTGGCGAGCCGTGTTTTTCGTCGGCGGCGCGATTCCGCTCGCGATCGGCTTGCTGATGTTCGTCGCGTTGCCGGAGTCGATCCAGTTCCTGCTGTTTCGCGACGGCGGCGCGGCGCGTGCACGCCGGCAGCTCGAGCGCATCGTGCCCGCGGCGTCGCTGCCGCATGATGCGATGCTCGTCGGCGTCGAATCGAATCGCGCGGGGATGCCGTTCGTCGCGCTGTTCCAGGACGGCCGCGCGCGCATCACGCTGCTGTTGTGGCTCGTCAATTTCGCGAACCTGCTCGACATGTACTTCCTGTCGAACTGGCTGCCGACGGTCATGCGCGACGCCGGCTATTCGACGTCGACCGCCGTGCTCGCCGGCACCGCGCTATGGGCGGGCGGCGTGATCGGCACGCTCGCGCTCGGCCGCATCATCGACCGGATCGGCTTCACGACCGTGCTCGCGACGACGTTCCTGCTCGCGATCGTCGCGATCGCGTCGATCGGGCATCCGCTCGTGCTGGCGTCGCTCGTCGCGGTGTTCGCGGCGATCTTCCTGACCGGGTTCTCGATCATCGGCGGACAGCCCGCGCTCAATGCGCTCGCGGCGGTCTACTATCCGACTTCGCTGCGCTCGACCGGGATCGGCTGGAGCCTCGGCGTCGGGCGGATCGGCTCCGTCGTCGGCCCGGTGCTCGGCGGCGCGCTGATGCATCTGCAGTGGTCGTCGTCGTCGCTGTTTCTCGCGGCGGCGGCGCCGGCGTGCGTGTCGATGGCGGGGATCGTCGCGATCGCGCGTTTGGGCTTCGTCGGCGCGGGCGCCGCAACCGGTGCGCGACGCGCGGCCGCCGCGAGCGACTGACGCGGAGCCGGCGGCAGGCGTCGTGAAGACGCGGTCACAGGGGTTGACCGGGCTGCGATGTCGATGCGCCGGCAGGGCGCGGACGGTTCGCGACGAACGGCGGGCGCGATGGCCGCACGTCGCCGCGAATTCCGGCCGGCCGGTCGATCGTGCGCGCGTCGTCGAAGCGCGACGCGCGTGACGCATGCATGTTTGTTGCATCCCGGCCTGGTCAAAGCGGCTCGCACATCCTAATTTAAAAGTGCGCATCGAGTCGCCGCATGGCGCGATGTTCGTCGCTATCGGAACGGAACGGGGAAAGCCGCGAGGGACGCCGGCAGAAGACGCGGTGACCGGTTGCCGAGGCCGCTTGCGAACGGCCGGTTTCGCACGATCGGGTGCGAAGGCATCGTTGCGGAGAAATCGAAAACGACTGGCCGGTCCGAAGGGAATGCCGAACCGAATTGATGCTGCGATGGAAACGGACATGTGGCATCGGACGCGGCACGCGACACACTCGACACACTCGACGCGGGAACACAGAACTGACGTCACACGTGATCCACTCACGGATGCACCGAGCGACAAGGCGTTTTCCCGACAGAACGCTCGCATCCGCATCACCAGCCGAGGAGAACCGCGATGACCTTCAAGATTCTTAGTTGCGACGGTGGCGGCATCAGGGGATTGATCACTGCCTTGCTCATTCAGGATCTCGATCGGCGCAGCGGGATCATCGCGAAGGCAGACGGCTTCGCCGGCACGTCGACGGGCGGCTTGCTGTCGCTGGCGCTTGCGCGCGGCGTGTCGATTTCGCAAGTCGTCGACATCTACAGGAATCGGGGCGCGGAAATATTTCAGGAAAACCGGGCGTGGCGCGAGCAGAAGGTCGCAATCGAAACGGACGCCGCGACCTTCGCCGCATTCGCCGGGCCGGGACTCGTGGCGTGCCAGTACGTCAATACGGGGCTCAAGCACATCGCGCAGGAACTGCTCGGCGGCGGCGATCTGACCGAGCTGCGTCGACTGATCGTCGTCAATTCGGCACGCTTGTGGGATCCGGCCATGCAAAGCTGGTCCGCTTGCACGTTCTCGAACGCGAGCGGCAATGCATATCGCCATGTCGGCCTCGTCGACGCGGCGCTCGCGACGTCGGCCGCGCCTTCCTATTTCCCGCCGTACGAAGTTCCGTCGCTCGGCTACTTTGCGGACGGCGGCGTGTTCGCGAACAATCCGTCGATGACCGCCGTCTCCGAGGCGCTGGCGAGCGGCCTCGGCGGCAATCTCGGAAACTTGCGCGTGCTGTCGCTCGGCACCGGCGTCAGTCCGGCGGGCATCCGTCCGAGCGCGGTCGGCGATCCGCTCGAATGGGGCGTGACGACCTGGTTCTGGCCGTTCGAGCGCCATGATGTGCCGGCCTCCGCGTTGCTCGGATTGACGTTCGATGCGACCGCCATGCTGGCGACGCAGCAAGCGCAGCAATTGCTGGGCGCAGGCTACCAGCGCGGCGATTTCGTGCTCGGCGAAACCGTCGAACTCGACGACTGGCGCAACGCGCCCTTGCTGGAGAGCGAAACGATCGCGTACATGAGGACCTCCGAGTGGGAGCGCGTTTGCCAGTGGGTGGACGCGAATTGGCGTTGACGGCATGCGCGGCTTGCGGTGGCGCCGTCGCAGGCGGCTCCGATCACGGATCGCGGATCGCGGGCATCGCTGACGAACGAGGTTTTCCGCAGCCGATCCGGCAAGCCGAAGGAATGGCGGCGGACGTGTTGCCGCCGCGTTGCCCGATCGTGCTCGAATGAAGCGGCGGTCGCCCGATTGTCGGCTGGCCGGGCCGCAAGACCGATCGGCATGCGCCGCATGTTTGCGTCGTCTTGCCGCCGACGCCGTTCTGGAAGCCGAACTGCTGATCCGCGGACCACATCACGAGCTTGCCGTTCGGCGTGTTCGCGATGCCGGTCGGATTGACGGGCAGCGGAATCACCGGACTCCACGCGGACGGCAGCGTGACCGGGAACGACTGCGGCAGGCCGAGCGAGAACGGGGGCGTTGAGCGCATTCGCGTCCTGGCACGGATACTGGATGAGCGGCGCGCCCGGCGACAGCGAGCCGCCGCTCACGTTCAGGCACAGGCCGCTCGCGACCGAGCTGCCCGGCACGTTCAGGCACAGGCCGCTGCCCTGCAGCACGATGTGATGGCGATTGCCGACGGGGACGAACGACCGCGTCGTATCGCCTTGGCCGGAGCACGACGTCTGAACGACCCCCGCGCCCGACGCGGTCGATCTGATCGTCTCCGACATGCGGATGCCGAACATGAGCGGCGCGGAATTTCTCGCGCGGGCGCGCGAGCTTCGTCCCGACGCGATGCGCAACCGCTGCGCTCGAGCGGCGCGACATCGACCGGCTGACGTCGCGAATCGTGCGGCCGTCATGTTCGACGAGATGTCATCCGACGAACGGCGCGTGCGCTTCGCTGCGTTGCCGTTTGGGTGGAGTCGGCGCTTGCATCGAATGCTTCTTCATCATTCGATGATTCGCCGTTCGTGACACGATTCGCCGTCGCGCCACATCGCGTCGCCTTGCCGATCGACGGCGGCCGAGAGGTGGATGGCGTGACGAATCGATGTCACGGAAGAAGGGATGCGGTTTTTTTTCGACAGATCGGCGCGCTGCGCGTCGTTCGAACGTGAAGCGGACTCAGTTGCGTTTGCGTGCGCGCATGCGGACCGCCGAATCGAACAGCGCCTGAGCCCGCGCGAGCTCATCCAGTGCGCGATCGAGCCGCGACACTGCCGCCGCGTATTCGACGCTCGACGTCGTGTCCTCCGCGTCACCGCGAACGGCGCGAAAGGCGAGATCGACGTTGCGCGTCGCCTCGAAAAAACGCTGCGCGGCCTGGGCTTCCCGTGAATGCGGGATGGTCGACATGGACGTTTCTCCTCTGTTGCCAAACATGACAGGCCGATGGCAAGCGTTCGCATCGCGCGACGCGCACCGGCGTGAACCACTGAATGCAACTGCATCGGCCGCCGCGCGCGACGCTTCGTGCCGATTCTCTGCGTCTCGATCGAGCCGCCGTGGCCGGATTGCAACACGCGACTGGCGCGTGCGAAGCGGCGTGAGCCTTCGCGTGCTGCCGGGCGTCGCGCGTCCGGTTGCGCACTCAGGCGCTCGATCCGTTACCACGCATGGTTCGCATGCGCGTGTGAAGCATGGCCGAACGGCGTGAGGGATTCGACGGGCGGCAAATCGAACAGATCCCGCGTGAACCCGCGCGCCTGCTCGGCGGCGGGCTGGCTGCGCAGACGCGCGACCTGCTCGACGAACGTGTCGAAATCGCCGTCGCGCGTCGCCTTCATGACTTCCGCGAGATCGCGCGCTTTCAGCACGCTCGGCTGCGTGAGCCGTACGAAGTACGGCGCTTCGAGCTCGATCGACAGCGCGAGCGGATAGTGCTTGCCGGTCTGCCCGGATTCGCGGCTGATGCAATCGACGACCGCCGCGCTTTGCGCGGCGCCGAGCACCTTGCCCGTGCTCACGCTGCGCAGGTGATCAGGATGCACGCGCAGGCGCGTGCCGATGCTGAGCTCGGTCGGCGATGCGCACACGAGCGCGTAGTAATGCTCGCGGCACCGCCCCGAAGGCAGCGTCGCGCGGCTCGTGATGAACGTATGCGGCGGGAGCTGACGCACCTGGCCGCTCGCATCGATCCACGCGTTCCAGAGCAGCGCGTCTTCCTGCTTTCTTTCCGCCTGTCTCGGCTTGCTAGACGCCGGCGAGAACAGCGCGATCAGCGAGCCCGTTCGATGCGCGGCGATCTGCGCGCTGTTGCCGAGTGGCTGGCCGATGCCCCACAGAAACCGCCCGCCTCCCAACCGGCGCTCCCATTCCTTTCTCAGCACGATGGTCGGGAGTGCTTCGCCGGACTCGTTACCGATTTTGGTCCAGCAAAACGTCGGGGGTAGGTGTTTCAGTGTCATCAACTTTCTCGGAATGCGGCCGATCGTCAGATTCGACGATCAATTCATTAGGCATTAATGTATATGTATAATGCATACTATGGAAGCCCCCAAGACACATTTTTCTGTTCAGGACCTGTTGAGCCGATTGTTGGCCGATACCCGCTCGTCCAGCGAAATAGCTAGGCTTTCTGGCGTCAGTCAGCCCACCGTCTCGCGACTGAGGTTGTCGAGCGGGCGTCGGCTGCGCAGGAGCTCATCATTCAATAAGCTATGCAGTTTCTACGGCGTCGAGACGCGGCAGTCGGGCCGGCTTTCGGCGCCGTACAACGACTTGCTGCGCGAGGCGATCGTCGAAGCGTGGGACGGCACCGAAGAGCACGGGCGCGCGCTGCTCGGCGTGATCAGGGGATTGAAGGAGCTGAGCAGCAAGCCGAGATGACGGCTGTTGCGATGCGCGTTTTCGACGCTGTGCAGGTGCGGCGCACTGTGCGAGGCGTCGCGATTGCGTGCGTTTGCCTTCATGCACGAATCACGTTGCTGATTGCGAGCGAGGAACTTCGTTCGGCGATGTCGGACGTCGCTCGCGTTGCGGCGCACGCGCACGCGATCACGAATGCGAGATCGACATCCGCCGTGCAGAGCGTGAATGGTCGAGGGGAAGGGGCGTGTATTCGTGCGAGCGTCGCCTTCGGCGACGGCAACCGCTCGATGCGGAACTGTGTCGGCGCGCGCCTTGACGACACAGGCCATACGGCGATGCGACGCGCAATGCAATCAACTCGCGCGCGTAGACGCGGAAAGCGGGCCGTCGAGGCGGCGTTCTCGTCAATTGCCTGAGCCGGCGATCGAGCGCGGCGACGAGTGCCGCGCCCGCGTTCGACATCGTACGAAGCGGTCCCTTGTCGATTCGACGACAGGTTCCGCATTGACTGATTCAGCAGGCCGGTCGGCGCGCGACGCGTCGACCGGCTTCATGCAAGGCGGTTCGCTGAAAGCGAGCCGCCTTTTTCGCACTTATTTGCGGCCGAGATAGGTTTCGGTGCAGATATGCGTGAAGCGGGCGATCGATGCGCTCTGATGCAAGTTCCCGTTGTCGAGGTAGGCGACCGCGAACGAATACGGGTTGTAGGTGATCCGCCAATGATCGGAGGGCACTGACATCGTATAGAAGTCGCCGGTCACCGTCCCGCCGCCTTGGCACAGGCCGACTTTCAGATCGACCAGCAGGTTGCCGTTCGCATCGGTATAGCCCGACGTTTCCGTCAACAGCGTGTTGGGGCCGTTCGGTCCCGCGCTATCGTATGCGCGCACCCAGATTCGCTCGCCCGGCGGCAGGCGGACGTTGCCCGTCGAATCCCACGCGGCGACGCCCGGCGTCACGACCCGTGCGACGTTCTCGCCGCCGGTGCGTACCAGATGCGTGATGTTCTCGGTGTCGAGGAAGCGGTAGAAGCCCGCGGTGCCCGCGCCGTCCGACACGCGCAGCGTATAGGCTTGCGCGGCCGGCGCCGTCGTGCCCTTGTCGTAGACGCGGAACATCAGCGTCGCGCCCGCAGGCGACGTGATGTTGTACGACGTCCCCGAAGCCAGCGTCGCCCATGTGTTCGGCGCGGTCTCGAGCTCGGCCGTTTGCGTGCCCGCGCCCTTGAACGTCACGTAGTTCGTCGTTTGCGTCGAAGGCACTTGCACCGCGTAGTAGTCGAAGTCCGCGACCGTATCGAGGTTCGCGTTGATCTGCTGGTTGCCGGACAGCTGCGTCGGATGCAGGATCGAATCGTTCGGCTCGTAGCTGTCGTAGCCCGTCGTGCCGAGCACCTGGAACTGGAACGTCGCGTTGCCCGCGCCTTGCTGCGCGCTGACGAGCAGCAGCAGACGCACCGGGCCGTTGGGGATCGCTTCGACGATCTTGTTCGGCGACAGGTCGGCCTGGCTGTCGAGCACTGTCCACGAACTGTCTTCGTTGACCTGCACGAGATGGACGTCGTGCTGTTCGTTCGCGGGCAGGTTCACGACGTACGCGATGATCTTCGTCGCGCTCGGCGCGACGAACTGGAAGCAGTCGGCCTGGCCGGCAGGCGCCGTGGGCGCGTTGTACGCGGCGCCGATCGTCACGTCGGTGCAGTTCGCGACGCTCGGCGCGACGGTCGCGGCGGCCGCGGCGCCGAGCGTCGATTGCCGCGTCGCGAGCGACGCGCGCGCGCCGGCTTGCCGGATCGCGCTGGCGGACAGCGTCGGCAGTGGACGCGGCAGGTTCGGCAGCGACGCGCGACGCGCAGCGAGCTGCTCGCCGATTTTCGTCGGCTCCGCCTTGCTGATGCCGGAAACGTGCGATTGCGCGGTGAGGGTCGGGGGTTGCGCCCATGACGAGCTCATCGCCGCCGCGGTCAGCAGCGCTGCCGCGTACTTCAGTGTTTTCATTAAGGGTCTCCTTGCGTGTACGTGAATGCGCTTGACGCGCGGCAATCATCATACGTTTGCTGGAGAAAAAAGGGACGGGAAAGTTTCGGATTCGATGCCGAGATAATGGCCGATGTCGATGCAGTCATTGGATGCAACGGGTGTGCGCCGTCCGGAAAGGCTCGTTCGTCTCGAGCGGGATTGAGAAGGAGCGGGCGAGGCGGCCGACGCCGGCGAACTGCAGGCGCGATTCGGCATGCCGGGAGCGGCGTGGCGAACGCCGGAATGCGGCGGCGGCCCGGCCGAATCCCGATCGATGCGCGCCGTCGGCACGTGGTGTCGCGGCACGCCGCTTCGCGCGTGCCGCGCTGCATTCGCGATTTCGGCGAACGTCCTCGACCGGCCTGGCTTGCCAGTCGGGTCCGCCGCCAGGGATCAGGCGCGCCGCTTCACGCCGGGCAGCACACAGAGCATCTCATATGCAAGATTCGCGCCGAGCAGCGCGGTAGTGCCGAGCGGATCGTACGGCGGCGCGACTTCGACGAGATCGGCGCCGACGATGTCGAGCCCCCACGCGCCGCGCACGATCTCGAGACCCTGCGGCACCGTGAGACCGGCGATTTCCGGCGTGCCCGTGCCCGGCGCGTACGCGGGATCGATGCCGTCGATGTCGAAGCTCAGATAGACGGGGCCGCCCTGTACGCGCGAGCGCACTTCGTCCATCAGCGGCGCGAGCGACCGGTTCCAGCACGCCTCGGCCTGGACGACGCGAAAGCCCTGGCTGCGGCACCAGTCGAAATCCTCGGCCGCATAGCCGGTGCCGCGCAGGCCGATCTGCACGACGCGCTTGCAATCCAGCAAGCCTTCCTCCACGGCCCGGCGAAACGGCGTGCCGTGCGCGATCTTCTCGTCGAACATCGTGTCGTTGACGTCCGCGTGCGCGTCGACGTGAATGAGGCCGACTCGCCCATGCTCGCGATGCATCGCGCGCAGGATCGGCAGCGTGATCGTGTGGTCGCCGCCGAGCGTGACCGGGCGGCAGCCGTGCGCGAGGATCGCGTCGTACGCGGCTTCGATCCGCGCGATCGAGTCGGCGAGGTTGTACGGATTCGTCGCGACGTCGCCGACGTCGGCGACGCGCAGCGAATCGAACGGCGCCGCGCGCGTCGCCATGTTGTACGGGCGCAGCAGCACCGATTCGCTGCGGATCTGGCGCGGGCCGAACCGCGCGCCCGTCCGGTTCGACGTGCCGAGGTCGAACGGCACGCCGACGAAGCAGGCGTCGAGCCTCGCGGCGTTCGCCGCTTGCGGCAGCCGCATCATCGTCGCGATGCCGCCGAAGCGGGGCATCGCGTTGCCGCTTTGCGGCTGGAAATAGTGATCCGGCATCGTCTTGCTCCCATCGTATCGGTTGCGCCGTATCATCCGAATACGACGACAGGCCGTGTTGTACGTCGCCAAAAGTGCGACTTGAATCACGAAGATCCAACGTTCACATTGATGAAATTCCATGTATCGGCGGCGCTTGCCGCGGAGGAAGCATGCTCGGCACCCTGACGGATCTGGACCTCCGGCTGATTCGCGTGTTCGTCGCGGTGGCCGACGCGGGCGGCGTCAGCGTCGCGCAATCGACGCTGAACGTCAGCCAGCCGACGATCAGCACGCAGTTGTCGACGCTCGAGACGCGCGTCGGCTTCCGGTTGTGCGAGCGCGGGCGCAGCGGCTTTCGGCTGACGACGAAGGGCGAGCGCTTCTACGCGCTCGCGAAGAAGCTGTATGCGGCCGTCGACGCGTTCAGCAGCGAAGCGCGGCACATGGACAAGACGCTCGTCGGCACGCTCGCGATCGGCCTCATCGGCCACACGCCGATCAGCGAGAACGCCCGCATCAGCGACGCGATCGCGCGGTTCCGGCAGCGCAACGAAGCCGTGCGCTTCGTGATCTCGGTGCGGCCGCCGGGCGACCTCGCAGAGCGTCTGCTGAGCGGCGACGTGCAGATCGCGATCGGCTATTTCTGGCATCGCGTGCCGACGCTCGAGTACACGCCGCTCTTCGTCGAACGTCAGGTCGCGTACTGCGGGCGCGGCCATCCGCTCTTCAGGCGGGCGGGGCGGCTCGCGCCGTCGAGCGTCGCGGATTTCGAGTGGGCGTGGCGCACCTATCCGCTGCCCGAAGCGGCGTTGTCGACGACGCCCGCGAAAGTTACCGCGCAAGCCGACAACATGGAGGCCGTCGCGCTGCTGATCCTGTCCGGCCATCATCTCGGCTATCTGCCTCGGCATTTCGCGGCGCCTTACGTGAAGCAGGGGCTGCTCAAGGCGCTGAATCCGGGCATGCTGGGCTACGACGTGACGTTCCAGGTGGTTACGCAGCGGCGCGGCCGGCAGGATCCGATCGTGCAGGCGTTTCTCGACGATCTGACTCACGCGCATCGAGGCGGCGCGTCGCGCGCTTGAAGGGGATCGCGCGCGCCGCGGCGTTCACGGGCGGCCGCGCGTTTCGAATGGGCGCGCGCATCGATTTCGCCCGGTGGTGCGAGATCGGCTTTTTTCGCGATCGGGCGCGTGGAGGGACCCGTTCCATTTGAGCCAGGTCAAGCCGGTTTGCTGCAACTGCACGCAGTATGCATCCGGGCGAATGGAGTCCCGTCGGCGCCGCGCGTCCACGGGATCGCAACGGAGCAATGCGATGGAACACAGGTACGAGCATCGTCGACATCGACGGCTAGCCAGGTGGATTCATGCGGTAGGCCTGAGCGCGCTGTTCGCAATCGGTGTGACGTGGATCAGCGCGATCGTCGATCATCCGGTCGAGCAGGCGATCGTCGACGGAATGACGGCGTCGGAATGCGCGGAAGTGCGGGCGATGCCGGCGGGCTCGCTGCTGTCGGCGACGCAGCCGGACAACGCGGTCTGCCGGTCGTTCTTTCTGTACCGGGCCGCGTACGTCGACGCGGCGAGCAGCGCGGCCGGCTATTCGGCGGCCGTGATGCGGGCGCGCGTCGACGAGTTCTGGCAACTCGTCGGCTACGTACTCGCGCTGTGGTTCGTATTTGTCTGCATTGTCGTCGGCATCGTCCTGATCGTGCGGCGGCTGTTCGAGCAGCACGCCGGGCATCGCAAATCCACTTGAGCCGAGCGGGCGAGGCGGCGCCGGGGCGGCCCCGGCCGAGCGATTGCCCATGTCCTCGAGGCGCCGGTCTGGTCGCAAGATGCGTTCGCCGCCGAGCGGCTGTTCCATGTCCTGTAAGCGATAGCCGAGCGACGCGAGCCAGCGCTCGGCTCGATGCGGGCGATCTTGCCTTCGCGGAACGTCGGCACGCCGACCGCATTGCCGGTATAGCGCGCGTGCGGATCGTCTCCCTCGGCGCCGAGCTCGATGCCGAGCAGGCGGTCGAATCCCAGCGCCTTGCCGATCGGCGCCGTGACCAACACGTTGGCGGCGGCCACGGTGCAGCACGGATCGCCCGCATCGCGATGCCGCTGCACGAGCGCGCGGCGAGCCGGATCCCGGATCGCCGGCCCGATCACGTCGCCCATGAACCGCGTGCGCCACGCATCGAGTTGCACGCGCGACAGGGTTCGCGGCAACGGCCGCGCCGCTTCTTCGCTATGCTCGCGCCGGCGATGCCGCGGCGAGCTTCGCATTCAGACGAAGCATCCCGCTGAAGATCGCGTCGGCGACGTCTCGCGGAAAATCGCGCGGCAGCCGCGCCGACACTTCGTCGACGACGCCTGCGGTTCGCGCGGTCAACGCGTCGATCATGTCGTCGACTTCGGCCGGCGCGAAGCCGACGCGCTGGCCCTGCGCGATCCAGTGCCGCCGCTGGATCTGGTTGATCGGATAGTGGAGGTTCTTGCCGCGCACGCCCATCGCGAGCCGCGCGCGCTGCGCCGGCAATTGATTCGCACCCCGACCGATCACCGGATGCGCGGACAGCACGTCGTAGAGCGGCGTCGATCGAAAGCGATTACCCGGCAGATGCGCGATGCTGAAGTTCTTCGCATGGCCGTCGGTCGCGGCGAGCAGCCAGAACACGATCTGCGCCGCGAAGAATGCGTAGCGGTCGGCCGCGTGCTCGGAGCCGGCGAGCACGTCCATGATCGCCTCGATACCCGGTCCGCCGTCGGCCTGATATTTGTCGAATGCGGACGTGCCTGTCGCCTGGCACATGTCTTCCTGCGGCAGGCGCAGGAGCCAGCGTGCATCGCTCGACGGCTTGCGGTCGAAGCGCTCGACGACGAGCGCCTTCCGATCGTCGAAATGCGCGATGTCGCAATGCGCGATCGGCAGTCCGTACGCTGCGACGATTTTCGAGCACAGCCATTCGTTCTCGACCGACGTGCGCATGTCGGCGCGCCGGTTGCCGACGAGCCCGAGCGGCAGCTTCAGGATATGCGTGGTCGGCGTGCTGCCTTCGGGCAGCAGCCAACGGCCGCGATGGCGCAGCAGCGCGGTCTTTTCCTGCGCGCCCGCGATCGACAGGCGCAGATCGTCGAGCGGCTCGTGCTGCCCGGCCTGCGGCGCGGACGTGATCTCGCGCAGCAGGCGCGCGATGTCCGCGTCGGCGAGCGCGTGCCCGCGAATGCGATCGAGATCGTCCGGCGTTTCGTCGGGCGGCAGCATCTGCAGCGCGCCGACGCAATCGCGGCCGAGCGTCGAGAGCAGCTCGAACGGCGACGTGCCGCCCGTTCTGTAGCGCATCGCGATCCGGCGCCGGATCGGTTCGCTGTCGGGCAGCAGGTTGTCGAAGTAGTCGCTGACGAGCCGGCCGCGATACGGCTGGTTGCCCGGCGTGAACGGCAGCGAAAGCGACAGGGGGCGGCCTTGCGGGTCCGCGATCCATTCGTCGAAGTAGACGAGGCGCTCGCCGTCGCGGGCATGCTCCCAGTAGCCGACGGGCAGGCCGTTCATCCACAGATGCAGGCGAGCCGTGCGCGCGCTCACCAGTCCTCCCGCTTCTTCGGGGCGGCGCTCTTGCGCGGCGAGCGGGGCAGGCGCTCGGCGGCGTGCAGGTCCGGCACGGATGGCCTCGCAGGCAACGCGGGACGCTTTGCGGCGACGCGTCCGCCTCCTGTCGTTTTCGCGACTTTGCGCGCGGGCGCGGCGACCGTTTGCTTCGCGGCGGGCTTGGCAGAAGCGACGTAGGTTTGGGTCAGTGTGAGCTCGACGTCGAGGATGCGCAGCACCTTGACCAGCCGCTCGACGCTCGCCGACGCCGGGTTTGCCTCGAATTGCGCATACGTCTGCTGTGTGACGCCGAGGCGGCTCGCGAGCATCGCTTGCGTCAATCCGGCGGCCTTGCGGAAGCCGCGCAAGATGGGCCGCCATTGGCTGAGTGTCTTGATCCCGTGTTCGATGGTGATGGCCATGCGTGCACCCGATTGATATGCAAAGTACTGCCTATATTCGAAGAAAACAGTCTATATGCTGTAAATTGAATTTACAAGCTTCAGGCTGTATTTGTTAAAAACAGTCCATGACCTGTTTTTATGGGTGCATGGACATATCGGACGACGACGGCGGCGAGTCGATTTGTCGCGGTGCGTCGAGCGTGCCGATGCGGTCGCCGATGCGGCAACGTTTGCGTGCGCCCGGTTGTTCGTTTGCGCGTGCCAAAGTGTGCATCGACCCTGTTTTCGTGCGATTCCGGGCTGCGCCGCACCCGCCGATTTCCCGTCAAAAATTGCGTTGGCCCGTGTGCTTTTGGGTGGCCACGTCCCGTATAATTCGCAGCTTTTTGACAATCTGACAATCGGCTCCAGCCGAGATTCGCATCGCAGCCGGACACGACCGGCGGCGATCGTGCAGATCAGGCGATGTCGAGTGGCGGCGCAACGGAGCGCCTGTCGCGTCGAGGGGTAATCGAGCGCCGGCATGTGCCACCATCCGGCCTATTCGCGATCGAAATTGTCAGATTAAAAACGGCACGCTGGCGAAGCCGTTTCGACGCCCCTGCGCGATTGCGTTTCCGACGCGCGCGCCGGCGTGTGAAGGTTGCATTTCCCGGCAGGGCGACGCGCGGGTGGAGAGATTTCCGCGCGTTGTCCGCCGGACGCGAACGATCGAAACCCATCGTTCGCCGTGTGCGGAGCGACGCCGGCGAGGCCGGCGTCGAGTGACATGACGGGGGCGTTGCCGTCGGGACGGGATGACGGCGCGCGGTCACGCACGCGAACAATCGACAGCCGCAGGCCGCCAACGGTCCTGTCGGCGGGCAGGCGGCTTGCGCCTGTGCGGGCGATTGCGCGCGACTCGATATCGAGACAGTCAGCAGGCCAATCAAAATGTTCGCCCATAACAGGCCAGGTTTTTTGCGGGGAATGTTGGAATATCGACGGACGGCGGTGCCAGCCGTCCGGCTTCGAAGCCGGCTTCGCATTCGATCGGCTCTGCCGATGAAGCCGATTGCAACGTTTGCGAGCGCACTCGCGATCGCCTCCGCGCTCGTTCATCCCGGTTCATCGATCGCGGCGCCGCAATCGCAATCGCAGCCGCCGAAGCAGCCGCCGCAGAAACAGCCGTCGGCGTCGACCGCCGCCGGCGCGTCCGCGCCGCTCGCCGCACCGAAGCCGCCTGGCCTTGCCGGCGCCGCGATCCGCGTGCCGTTCGCGACGCTCGGCGCGTACGAGACGCTGCGCCTGCGCGGCAGCGACACCGCGCGGACCGTCAACGCCGGCGTGCGGCTCGACCGGATGGTCACGGCCGCGCGGCTGCGGCTCACCTATACGTATTCGCCGTCGCTCGTGTTTCCGGTGTCGCATCTGAAGGTGTCGATCAACGGCGAATCGGTCGCGACGCTGCCGTTCGACAGCGAGCACGCGGGCCGCGCGGTCACGCAGGAGATCCCGCTTGATCCGCGCTATTTCACCGACTTCAACCAGATCGAGCTGCGCCTCATCGCGCACTACACGCTCGATCATTGCGAAGACCCCGAGCATTCGGCGCTCTGGGCCGACGTAAGCCCGACGAGCGAGCTGATCTTCGACGAGGCGTCGGTGCGCTTGCCGAACGATCTCGCGCTCCTGCCCGCGCCGTTCTTCGACCGGCGCGACAACAGCCGGCTGCGCCTGCCGTTCGTGCTGCCCGCGACGCCCGACGACGCGACGCTGCGCAGCGCGGGCGTGCTCGCGTCGTGGTTCGGCGCGCTCGCCGATTACCGGCAGGCGCGTTTCCCGGTGTCGTCGACGTTGCCCGCGAACGATCATGCGGTGATCGTCGGCGCCGCCGCTCAACTGCCCGCGTCGCTGCAACTGCCGCCGATCGACGGCCCGATGCTCGTCGTCGCCGACAACCCGGTCGCGCCCGACAAGAAGCTGCTCGTCGTCACGGGCCGCAGCGCGGCCGACGTCGACGCCGCGACGAACGCGCTCGTGCTCGGCAACGCCGCGCTGTCCGGTCCGTGGGCGCGCGTGTCGCGCATCGACATCGGCGCGCCGCGCAAGCCTTACGACGCGCCGCGCTGGGTGCCGGTGAACCGGCCGGTGACGTTCCGCGAGCTCATCGGCAACCCGGCCGATCTGCAGGTGCGCGGCAGCGCGCCCGATCCGGTCCGGCTGAATCTGCGCTTGCCCGCCGATCTGCATTCGTGGAGCGGTTCGGGCGTGCCGCTGTCGCTGCACTATCGCTACACCGCGCCGACCGTGCGCAGCGATTCGATGCTCGCCGTCGAGATCAACGACCAGCTCGTGCAGTCGTACCGGCTGTCGCCGCGCAGCCAGGACGCGCGCGGCCGCGTGCAGCTGCCTTTGCTGTCCGACGCGGACAGCCGCGCGACGAACGACGTCGACATCCCGGCGTTTCGCGTCGGCAGCGCGAACCAGCTGCAACTGCGCTTCACGCTCGATTCGGAGAAGACGGGGCTCTGCACGGGCGTCGCGAGCGAGCCGCAGCGCGCGGCGATCGATCCCGATTCGACGATCGATTTCTCGCGCTTCATCCATTACGCGACGCTGCCGAACCTCGCGTACTTCGCGAACAGCGGTTTTCCGTTCACGCGCTACGCGGATCTGTCGCAGACCGCGATCGTGCTGCCCGAGCGGCCGTCGCCCGTCGAGCAGGAAGCGTTCCTGACGATGCTCGGCCACATGGGGCAGTGGACCGGCTTCCCGGCGCTGCGCATGCAGGTCGCGCGGACGGCGGACGCGCCGCGCATCACGGACAAGGATCTGCTCGTGATCGACGGCGCGCCGCCGTATGCGCAGTTGTCGGGCTGGCGCGACGCGCTGCCGGTCGCGATCGGTGCGGGCGCGGACGGCGGCTTCGCGCGCGCGACGTTCTCGGTGAAGGAGCGCTGGCGCGACGATGCGCGCTCGCCGTCGGGCGGCGCGCGCTTCGAGCAGAGCGGCGCGCTCGCCGCGCTGTTCGGCTTCGAGCTGCCGGGCAGCGACGGGCGCAGCGTCGTCGCCATGACCGCGACCGACGCGCGGCATCTCGGCGATCTGCTCGACGTATTCGAGAAGCCGGGCCTCGTCGCGCAGTTGCAGGGCGACGTCGCGCTCGTGCGGGCCGGCGCGGTCGAGAGCATGCGTGTCGGCGAACCCTATCTCGTCAGCTACGTGCCGTGGTACGCGCGCGTGTGGACCGCGGTCGCGAAGCATCCGGTGCTTCTCGGGCTGCTCGGCGCGGCGGCCGGGCTGCTGCTCGCGCTCGGCGCGTTCGGCGCGCTGCAGCGGATCGCCGCGCGGCGGCGGGGGATCTGAGCCGATGGCCGGGCGGGCGGTGCGCGGCGCGCGGGCGCGGTGGGGCAGGCGATGCTGGCGGGCGTTTTGTCGGGCGTCTGCGGGCGTCGCGGCGGTGAGCGTCATGACAGCGAGCGTCGCGACAGCGGGCGTCGCGGCGGCTTCGGGAAGCGCCGCACGTGCGACGGAGCGCGCGTCAGGCGATGCCGGATGGCGCGACGTCGCCGGTCCAGCATCGGCCGCTTCCGCATGGCCAGGTTCGAGCGGAAATCGGGGCTTCGGCGCGAACCCGGCCGCACTCGCGGCCATGAGTGCGGACGCGAGTACGGACGTCGTCCCAAACCTCGGCGCGAATGCGTCAATGGCTGGCGTGAACCCGGGCGGCCGCGCGCTTCGAGCCGAGCATGCGAGCCGGCTTGCAAGCGCGAAAGCGGGTCTGGATGCGGTCGCCAATGCGACGCGAGGCGGTTACGCGAGTTCGAGCGACGGCGCGCCGGCCGAGTCGGGTGAGCGCGTGAGTGTCGTCGCGAGTGAGCGCATCGTCGCGAGTGTCTTGACGAACGAGATTGCAAGCGAAGGCAAGCGTCCGCGCGACGCAACGGACACGATCGCGATGTCGGCGTCGCCCGCGGCGAAGTCCGCTCGCACGTCCGCCGCCGCTGTCTGCACGCCTTCCTGGCCGCGCTGGGATCGCTTCAAGCGCGACTTCATGTCGGCCGACGGCCGCGTGATCGACGTCGGCTCGGCCGACGAACGGACCGTGTCCGAGGGGCAGGCATACGGGCTGTTCTTCGCGCTCGTCGCGAACGACCGGCCGGCCTTCGATGCGCTCCTCCACTGGACAGAGAACAACCTCGCGCAAGGCGACCTGACCGCGCATCTGCCCGCGTGGCTGTGGGGCCGCGCGGCCGACGGCGCGTGGCGCGTGCTCGACGCGAACGCCGCATCCGACGCGGACGTGTGGATCGCGTACGCGCTGCTCGAAGCGGGGCGTCTGTGGCGCGAGCGCAGCTACACCGCGCGCGGCGCGCTGCTCGCGAAGCGCGTGCTCGACGACGAGACCGCGACGCTGCCGGGGCTTGGCCTCGTGCTGCTGCCCGGGCCGGCGGGCTTTCGGCCGATGCGCGATCTGTGGCGGCTGAATCCGAGCTACTCGCCGCCGCAGGCGATTCGCGGCATCGGCGCGCATCTGCCGGACGACGCGCGCTGGGCGCGGCTCGCGGCGAGCGTCGGCCGCGTGCTGATCGATACCGCGCCGCGCGGCTTCGCGCCGGACTGGGCGCTGTACCGGTCGGGTCACGGCTTCGAGCCGGATGCCGACTCGCATGCGGAAAGCGCGTACAACGCGATTCGCGTCTATTTGTGGGCGGGGATGCTCGACGCGAGCGACGCGCTCGCGCAGCCGCTGCTCGCGCATTTCGCGCCGTTCGCCGATCACGTCGCCGCGCACGGCGCGCCGCCGGAAACGGTCGACGCGACGACGGGCGTGGCGGGGCCGCGCGACGGCAACACCGGTTTTTCCGCGGCGGCCGTGCCGTTCCTCGACGCGCGCGGCGAGCACGCGCTCGCCGATGCGCAAGTCGCGCGCCTCGCGCGGCTCGAGCGAGAGGCGGCGAGCGGCTACTACGCGAACGTGCTGACGCTGTTCGGGCTTGGCTGGCGCGACGGGCGCTACCGGTTCGCGGCGGACGGCACGCTGAACGTTCGATGGAGCGAGCCGTGCTCGACGCCCGCTCGCTGACGATGACGCGCCTCGCGGTGTGCGCGCGGCGCCGTGTCCGGCTCGCCGGGATCGCGGTGATCATCCGCAATGCCGCGCTCGGCCTGGCGTTCGGCGCAGCGCAAAGCGCCATTGCGGCTTCGGCGTCGCAAGCGGCTCCAGCTCCCGTTCCCGTTTCCGTTCCATCGGTGGCGATATACGACGCTCCGGTCCGGGCCGTCCCGATGACGCAGGCGTCGTCGGTGCGACTCGTGTCGATCCCGCGAACGTCGTCGGGTGCGATGTCGGCGAATGCCGCGTCGATGCGGCAAGATGTGCCGCGTCGACGCTCGCCGACGTCCGAGACGCGCGCGCGCGCGGCGGCGTCACAGCCGTTCGCGCGCACAGGCGCGTCGATGCCGCTTCGCTTGGCCGCGCCGCCGTATTCGATATCGACGACGCAATCGTCGCAGATCCGCTTCGTCCCGACGCAGCCGCGCGGCGCGCCCGCGACGCCGCAGCCCGTCGCGACGCCGCACTCGCCCGATGCCGAAGCCGCGCGTCAGTTGTACGCGACGGCGCGCATGTGGGCCAACAAGCATCGCGACGACCTCGCGCGCGACGCGCTGCGCAAGGCGCTGCTGATCGCGCCCGACGATCCGTCGCTGCTCGCCGAGCAGACGCGGATCCTGCTGCGCGTCGGCGATGCGAATGGCGCTCGCGCCGCGCTCGCGCGTCTGAAGGCGGCGGCGCCCGGCGCGGTCGCGACGCGCCAGGCCGACGACGAATACCGCGTCGCGACGAGCGGCCGCGAGGAGATGGCGCAGATCCGCCTGCTCGCGCGCAGCGGGCGCGGCGACGACGCGGCCCGGCGGATCGTCGCGCTGTTTCCGCACGGCGCGCCGACGGGCACGCTCGGCGCCGAGTATTACCAGATCGTCGCAAGCGCGCCCGATGGCCGCGCGCGGGCGATCGACGCGCTGCGCCGGACCGTCGCCGCCGATTCGTCGGACGTCGACGCGGCGACCGTCCTCGCGAAGCTGCTGAACCAGCGCGGCGACACGCGCGCGGAAGCGAACCGGCTCGCGTGGACGCTTGTCGCGCGGCCGGACACGGACCGGCGCGCGGCGCTGTCGCTGTGGCGCAGCGTGCTGCAATCGGCGGGCCGCGATCTCGCGTATCTCGACGCGTTCCGCGCGTACCTGACATTCGTTCCCGGCGACGACGAATTCCGCGGCAACGCCGCCGCGCTCGAACAGCAGCGCGAAGCGCAACGGCGCCTCGAACGCGATCCGGACTACATCGCGCAGCAACGCGGCCTGCAGGCGCTCGCGCGCGGCGACTTCGCGGCCGCCGAGCCGCTGCTCGTGCGCGCCGCGCGGGCGCGCGCGGGCGATCCCGACGCGGTCGGCGGCCTCGGCTTGCTGCGCTTGCGCGAGGGCCGGCACGACGAAGCGCGCGCGCTGTTCGTGCGCGCGGTCGCGCTCGCGCCGGACAATCGCGCGAAATGGACGAGCCTCGCGGGCACCGCGCGCTTCTGGGGCACGCTTGCGCAGGGCCGCGCGGCGGCCGCGCAAGGGCGGGCGGACGACGCGGAGCGCGCCGCGCGCGCGGCGCTCGCGCTCGAGCCGGACAGCGCCGACGCGCAGCTGCTGCTCGCCGATTCGCTGCTCGCGCGGCGCGACTGGCGCGCGGCGGAACCGCTGCTGCGCGCGCTGCTCGCCGCGCGCACGCCGAGCGTGTCGGCCGTGCGCAGCGTGCGCACGCTGTACGAAGAAACCGGTCGCCTCGACGCGCTCGGGCCGCTCATCGACGCGCTGCAAAGCCGCTTTGCCGCGGCTGACGATCGCCGGGCGCTCGCGCGGCTGCGCGCCGATCTGCTCGCCCAGCAAGCGGACGCGCTCGCGGCGTCGGGCAAGCGCGGACCGGCCGCGCAGCGCTACGAAGCATCGCTGCGCATCGCGCCCGACGCGCCGTGGACCCGCTTCGCGCTCGCGCGGCTGTATCGCGACATGGGCCTGCCGCAGCTGGGTCGGGCGGTGATGGACGACGGGCTGGCGGCGTCGGACGCGGCCGACATGCGCCACGCGGTCGCGTTGTATCGAAACTCGCTCGACGACGTCGCGGGCGCGCAGGCGGCGTTCGCGGCGATCCCGGACGCGAGCCGCACCGACGGCATGCGCGCGTTCGCGCGCAGGCTCGATGCCGAAGCGTCGCTCGCCGACGCGCGCGCCGCGCTCGCGCGCGACGACCGCGCGGCCGCCGCGGCCGCGCTCGATCGTGCGCGAAGTTTCGCACCCGACGATCCGGACATGCTCGCGGCCGTTGGCGCACAGTGGATCGACAGCGGCGACATCGAGCGCGGCCTCGCGCCGCTGCGCGACTGGATCGCCGCGCATCCGCAGCAGGCCGACGCCGATGTCCGGCTGCGCTACGGCGATCTGCTCGGCGGCGCGCAACGCAACGACGCGCTGGCCGCGTGGCTCGACGCGCTGCGGCGCGGCTCGCCGCTGAGCGCCGCGCAGACTGCGCGCCTCGAGGATCAGTCGCTGCGGCTGATTCTGCGCGAGACCGACGATGCGCTCGAGCGCAACGACTACGCGCACGCGCAGCGCCTGCTCGATCGCGCGAGCCCGGCGGGCAAGGCCGATCGCCGCTACGCGCTCGAGGTCGCCGAGCTGGCGCGTGCGCAGGGCCGCTACGATGCCGCGCGGCTCGCGCTCGCGCCGCTGCTGGCGCGCACCCCCGACGACGCCGACGCGCGGCTCGCGCTCGCGCGCATCCTCGACGACGACGGCGAGCATGCGGAGGCGCTCGCGCTCGTGCACGACGTGCTCGCGCGCACGCCGCCCGACGATGTCGACGCGCAACTGTCGGCGGTGCGCCGGCTGACTGCGCTGCGCCTTCCGCGGGAAGCGGCGCGGCTCACCGCCACGCTGCGCGTTGCGTATCCGGCGCGTCCGGACGTGACGGTCGCGGCCGGGCGGGTCGCGCAGGCGCTCGGCCGCTACGACGACGCGGAATCGCTGTACCGGCAGTCGCTCGCGCAGGAGCGCGCGACGGGCGCCGCGCCGCGACGCGACGGCGCGACACCCGCGCAGGCCGCCTGGACCGACTTGCAGCAGCGCCGCGATCCCGAGATCGAAGCGGGCTGGCTGCCCGCGTACAAGTCCGGGGACGAAGGAATTTCCGCGTATCGCGCGTATCAGGCGCCCGTCTATCTGCAGCTTCCGTATCGCTACGACGGCCACGTCTTCGTCCATCTCGACGCCGTGCGGCTCGATGCGGGCACACTCGACACGAGCGATCCGCGCGCTGATGCGCTCAACACGTTTGCGACCTATCCGGCGCTCGCCGATCCGTCGGCGGCGCCCGGCGGATCGCTGCGCCAGCGCGCGACGGGCGTCGGCGGCGGCGTCGGCTACCGGACCGACGCGTGGCGCTTCGACGTCGGCACGACGCCGCTCGGCTTTCCGGTGCATTACGTCGTCGTCGGCGCGCGCTATCGATTCGACACGGGCCCGGCGAGCTTCTCGGTCAGCGCGTCGCGGCGGCCGGAGACGGGCAGCGTGCTGTCGTACGCGGGGCTGCGCGATCCGTGGACGGGCGCGACATGGGGCGGCGTGCGGCGCGACAGCGTCGATCTGCACGCGTCCGTCGACATCGGCCGCGTGAACCTGTTCGCCGATCTCGGCGCGGGGCTGCTGACGGGACGCAGCGTCGCCGGCAATTCGGCCGTCACGCTGCGCACGGGGCTCATGGCGCCCGTCTACCGGCGCGCGGACATGCGCGTGAGCGCGGGACTCGTCGGCAACGCCTGGCACTACGCGCAGAACCTGCGCTTCTACACGTACGGGCAGGGGGGCTACTACAGCCCGCAGCGTTATCTGTCGATCGGCATGCCGATCGAATGGGTGGGGCGGCGCGGCCCGTTCACATGGGACGTGACCGCAACGACCGGCGTGTCGAATTCGTATGAACGGGATTCGCCGTACTTCCCGAACGGACTGCCGGACTCGACGCTCGTCAAGACCGCGCAGGCGCTCGGCCACCCGGTGTTTTCGGGGGGCTCGACGCGCGGCGTGTCGTTCTGGTATGGGTTCACCGGCGTCGCCGAGTATCGCGTGAACGCGCGGCTCGTCGTCGGCGCGCGGTTCGACATCGATCACGCGCACGACTACGCGCCGAGCTCCGGTCTGGTGTACGTGCGCTATTCGTTCGACGCACGCAAGGACAGCGGCGGCTTTTCGCCGTCGCCGGTTCGACTCTATTCGAGCTACTGATGGACGCGACATGAACGACACACGCGTGAAATCCGATTCGACCTTCATCCGTTCCGAACGCGACGCCGCCGAGACGGGCGCGTTCGGGCGCTTGCGCGCGCTGTGGCGTGCGTGGTCGCGTGCCGTGACGCCGCACGACCGAGCGGCGGCGCCGAACCGGCTCGCGATCGACGCGCTGCCCGACGAGTGGACCGAGCTCGAGCCGGGCGGGCTGTATGCGGTGTATGCGGCGGCGCGCACGCCCGCGTGCGATGCGCTGATCTGGGAGAGCGTGCGGCATGCGCGCACGCGTGACGTCACGGTCGTGCTCGCGCGCGAGCGCGCGGACGTCGCGGCGCGGCTGCGCGAGATCGGCTTCGACGAAGATGTGCATGCCCGGGGCTGGCCGCGACGATTGAACGTGCTTGCGATGCCGCTCGATGACGCGGACGCGGATGAGGCGCTGCGCACGGGCCGGGTCGATGTCGCGGCCCGCGCGGGTTTCGATGCGCGGGCGTCGAAGCATCGACGGGGAGGCGAGGCGGGTGCGTCGGCGGTGGATGTCTCGTCGGGCGCGTCTGCGTCGAACTCGACAGGCGCATCGGGAGTGCCGAAGGTGCATGAGATGCCGGATGTATTGGATGCGCCGGATGCGCCGGATGCGTCGAAGGTGTTGAACGCATCGAACGCATCGAACGCGCCGAATGCATCGAACGCGCCGAATGCATCGAACGCGCCGAATCCGCTAGAAGACGCCGCGTCGCCGCCCGCGTTCGCGCGTCTCGTCGGCGGCCTGCGCGCGCTGAAGCGCTACCGTTTTCGCGCGAACGCGCTGTATTTCGTCGAAGGCGCAGAGTGTTGGTTCAGTTGGCACGATCCGGTCGCGCTGACGCAGGAAGGGCGCGCGCTCGCCGGCTGGTGCCGTGCACATCGGATCGCGCTCGTGCTGCTGATCGACCCGCGAGCGGCGGAGGCGGACGCGAGCCGCGCCGACGGGGCGCGCGCGATCGCGTCGCGTGCCGCGGCTGCCGTTCGTGACGAGGCCCGCAACGATGACCGCGCCGGTGATCGATCCGACGACCGAACCGCAGACCGCGCCGCCGCATTCGCCGGCGACGGCGCGCGCTCCGCACGCGGCGGATTCCACGGCGCATGTGCGGGCGTCGCGCAGTTGCAGCGTACGCACGGCGAGCTGCGCTGGATGGTCGACTTCTGGCGCTCGCGCGGCGCGGTCGCGACGGGTGAGGTTCGCGCGCTGCGCTTCACGGGAGACGGCCGGCTGACGGCCGTGCCGGCGGCCGGTGCGCACGCGCTGCGCGGCGGCGCACAGCTCGCGTTCGACGAGACGCGCGTCGTCGTCTGCCGACGCGTCGTCGAGCGCGAATCGTGGGCGCCGGGCGATTGGGACGTCGTCGACGACAACGCCGCGGTGCTCGCCGCCTGCGAAGGCGCGCACGCGGCGACCGCCGTACTCGCGTTCACCGGCCGCGCGCAGCTCGAAGCATTGTGCTCGGCGATCCACGCGCTGCGCTTGCGATGCGGCGGCGCGCTGAAGATCGTCGTCGTCGAACGCGGCGAAGCGCTGCGCCATCAGTTCGAGCTGCTCGCGCTGAACCTCGGCGCGAATCAGGTCGTCGCGCGCAATCTGCCGTTTTCGCGCGTGCTCGCGGTGCTGCGCTCGCTGCAGGGACAGTTGTATGCGCGCCCGGTCGCGGCCGATTATCGGGCCGCGCTCGCCGCGTCGCTCGGCGATACGGTGCTCGGCTATCTGCCCGTCGGCGCGTTCTGCGCGCATGTACGCGCGGTGCTCGAGCGCAGCACGGTGCTCGCGCTGTCGCATACGCTCGTGAAGCTGACGCTGCTGCCGGGCGTGCCGCATGCGGACGCGCTGCGCGCGTGCGCGTTGCGCCGTGCGGGCGACGTGCTGACCGCCGACGCGCAGCATCTTTATCTGTTCCTTTTCGCGTGCGAGCTCGCCGATGCGAGCGACGTGCTCGGATACATCTTCAGCGTGCCGGTCGAGCGGATATCGGATCGCGGCGCGTATCTCGCGGAGGAGAGCATCGAGCATGAGCTGAGCGCGCTCGATGCGGCAAACCGGCGCGCGCCGATCGCCGATTACAGCGACCTCTTTTCGGCGGCGGCCGTTGTGAAGCGCGAGCCCGACGCGCGCACTGCGGTCGAGCATCCGGCCATGCCGCGCATCGAAATCCCGCCGGACGAACGCATGCCGCGGCATGCGCCGAGCACGTCGACGCCAACGAGCGCTCGATCCGCATCACATGCGCTGCCGCGACGATCGGCGTTCCCCATATCGCCCGCGTCGCGCGCACCGACCGAAACGGCGCAGATCGTCGTATCGCCATCGCCCATGCCGATCGCATCGACTGCATCGACCGCATCGACCACATCGATCGCGACGCCGCGCCTCCCGCATCCGCTCCGGTCTCCGGCCGCCGGCGCGATCGTCCACACCCGCACCCGCACCGCCACGCGCGATGCGATGCCGCTGCACATCAAGGAGGCCGAATGATTTCGCTGATGATCGCCGGCTTTGTCGTCGGCGTCGTGATCGCCGTTCCGATCCGGCTCGTGACGTCGCGCGCCGGCGTCGGAAAAGGCCTGTCGCTGCCGCGCGACTTCGATCGCCGCGACGCGGTGCACTGCACGCTCGAGCCGGTCGCGCTGCACGCGCGACTGCTTCCCGCAGCCGCGGCGCGCAAACGGCGGGGCGCGCAATGAAGACGATCGCCATCGTTTCGACGACGGGCGGCGCGGGCCGCACGATGCTGACGGCGGCGCTCGCGGTGCTGCTCGCGCGCCGTGGGCGGCCGGCCGTCGCGCTCGATTTCGATCCGCAGAATCTGCTCGGCGTGCAGCTCGGGCTGGACGCGTTCGCGTCGGCGGGCATCGCGCACGCGCTGACGGGCACGGATGCCGTCTGGCACGCGCACACGTGGCGCAGCGCGGACGGCGTGCTGTTCGTGCCGTACGGACACGTCGATCCCGCGCAAGCGCTCGCGTGCGACGGGCGGCTGGCCGCCGAACCCGGATGGCTCGCCCGCGCGCTCGCCGACGTCGACCTGCCGGCCGACGGCGTGGCGCTGATCGACACCGCGCGCTACCCATCGCAGCAGGCGGCGCACGCACTGCGCTGCGCGGATCTCGCGTTGTGCGTCGTGCCGCCGGATCCCGCCGCGTGCGCAACGGCCGCCGCTCGGCTGCCGGAACTGCGTGCCGCGCATGCCGCCGCGCTGCGCATCGTCGTGAACCGCTTGAACCCGGCGCGCGACATGCAGCGCGACGTGCTCGCGATGCTGCGCGCGGCGGCGGGGCCGGGCGTCGTGCTCGAGCAGCGCGTTCATCTGGATGCGGCGCTGCCCGAGGCGCTCGCGCGCGGCACGTGGTTCTTCGACGACGCGCCGCATTCGCAGGCGTCGCACGATCTGCACGGCGTCGCGAACTGGGTCGACGCGTGGCTCGATGCAACGGTGGGGCGCGGCGCGGCGGGGACGATCGCATGAAACCGCACACGACATTCCGCCGGCGGATCGGCGACGCAGTGGTGCGCGCTCGCGATTGGATCGCGCGCGGCCTCGGCGTGCCCGACGAACGCTCGTCGTTCGACTGGCTCGTGCGCGTGCTCTTTCACGCGCCCGCGCCCGGCAAGCGCGACGTCGTGCGCGACTGGCTGCGCGCGGCGATCCTGTGGGCCGCCGCGCAATGGGGCGTGGCGCGGCCGCGCCGCGCGCGCGACTGGCTCTGGCGAGCGTTCGTGCGCGCGCCGCATGAAGCACGATCGCGCGCGCGCGATCCGCTCGCATGGATCGACGCGACGTTCGTGCCGGCATGCCTGTTCGCGCGACGCGTGCAGCGACGCGTCGACGGTTGGCTCGCGCGTCTGCCGTGGCATCGCTGGGGCGAGCGCATCGAGCGCGGCGCCGAGCGTGCCGGCGCGCGTCGCTGGCTGCTGCCGGCAAGCGGCGCGGCAGGCGTCGCGCTGTGGCTCGCGGCCGGCACGTCGCCGCTCGCGCCCGCGGGCCAGTTCGCGTTCTTCGCGACGGTCGCCGCGCTCGCGCTGATGCTGCGCCGCGTGCCGGGCCGTCTGCCGACGCTCGCGCTCGCGACGTTCGCGCTGCTCGCGATGGCGCGCTACATCTGGTGGCGTAGCACCGAGACGCTCGATTTCCGCACGCCGGTCGAGGCGTTCGTCGGCTATCTGCTGTACGCGGCCGAGGCGTACACATGGCTCATTCTCGTGCTCGGCTTCGTGCAGACCGCATGGCCGCTCGAACGTCCGGTCGCGCGCCTGCCGGACGATCCGGCCGAGTGGCCGAGCGTCGACGTCTACATTCCGACCTGCAACGAGCCGCTCGCCGTCGTGAAGCCGACGGTGTTCGCCGCGCAGAGCCTCGACTGGCCCGCCGACAAGCTGCGCGTCTATCTGCTCGACGACGGCCGTCGTCCGGAGTTCGAAGCATTCGCTCGCGACGCGGGCATCGGCTATCTGACGCGCGACGACAACCGGCACGCGAAGGCGGGCAACATCAACAGCGCGCTTGCGCAAACGCAAGGCGAATACGTCGCGATCTTCGATTGCGATCACGTGCCGACGCGCTCGTTCCTGCAGACGACGATGGGCGCATTCCTTCGCGATCCGACATGCGCGCTCGTGCAGACGCCGCATCATTTCTTCTCGCCGGATCCGTTCGAGCGCAACCTCGGCACGTTCCGCCGCGTGCCGAACGAAGGCAGCCTGTTTTACGGACTCGTGCAGGCGGGCAACGATCTTTGGAACGCGGCGTTCTTCTGCGGCTCGTGTGCAGTGTTGAAGCGCGGTCCGCTCGAAGAGGTGGGCGGCGTCGCGATCGAGACCGTCACCGAGGACGCGCACACCGCGCTGAAGCTGCATCGCCGCGGCTATGCGAGCGCGTACCTGCCGACCGTTCAGGCCGCCGGCCTCGCGACCGAAAGCCTCGCGGGCCACATCCGGCAGCGCGCGCGCTGGGCGCGCGGCATGGCGCAGATCTTCCGGGTCGACAACCCGTTCGTCGGCCGCGGCCTCGGCTTCTTCCAGCGCGTGTGCTACGGCAATGCGATGCTGCATTTCTTCTACGGCATTCCGCGGCTCGTGTTCCTGACGATGCCGATCGCGTACCTGTTCTTCCATCTGTATTTCATCAACGCGTCGGCGCTCGCGCTCGCGAGCTACGTGCTGCCGTACATGGCGCTCGCGCACGTCGCGAACGCGCGGATGCAGGGGCGCTTCCGTCACTCGTTCTGGGCCGAAGTGTACGAATCGGTGCTCGCGTGGTACATCGCGCTGCCGACGACGATCGCTTTCCTGAGCCCGAAGCACGGCAAGTTCAACGTGACCGCAAAGGGCGGGCGGATCGACGAAGGCTACGTCGACTGGGCGACGTCGAAGCCGTATCTCGCGCTGTTCGTGCTGAACGTCGCGGCGATCGGCGCGGGCTTCGTCCGTCTCGTGCTCGGCGGCGGCGACGAGGCGTCGACGATCCTGATGAACGTCTCGTGGGCGCTGTACAACCTCGCGATGCTCGGCGCGGCGCTCGCGGTCGCGCGCGAGGCGAAGCAGGTGCGCGTCACGCACCGGATCGCGATGCGCGTGCCGGCGACGCTGCTCTTCGCCGATGGCACGACGGCCGCATGCCGCACGAAGGACTATTCGGCGGGCGGCCTCGGCCTCGATGCGGTGCCGGGCGCGCGCCTCGCGCTCGGCGACACGCTCGACGTCTGCGTGAGCCGCGGCGACCGGCCGTTTCATTTCCCGGTGCGCGTGACGCGCATCGACGACGCGCATCTCGGCGTGCAGTTCGAGCGCCTGACGCTTGAGCAGGAGCGGCAGCTCGTTCAATGCACGTTCGGCCGCGCGGATGCGTGGCTCGACTGGCGCGAAACCGGCACCGGCGACGCGCCGCTGCGCGGGCTCAAGGAGGTGCTGTCGATGGGCGCCGAAGGCTATGCGCGGATGCTGAGGGCGGCCGCGAGCGAGATGCACGCGATCCGCACGGCCGACCGCACGCGTCATTGACGCGCCGATTCAATTGACGACGGAGTCACGTCGATGACGTTCTGGAATCTGTACTTCATTCTCAAGATCTACCTGTTCGCGGCGGGGCACCTGAAGCCGCTGTGGATCGCCAACATCGGCTTTGCGCTGGCGCTCGCATTGAGTTCGCCCGTGAGGCGGCGCGGCTGGCGATGGCTGCGTCACGCGCTCGCGCTCGCGATCGGCGTGCCGCTGATGTATTACGAAGCGGACGTGCCGCCGTTCGCGCGGCTCATCGAGACGCTCGGCAGCCTGCGCTCGTTCAGCTTCGGCTACTGGATGGAACTCGCGCCGCGCTTCGTGCCGCCGATGCTTGCATTGATCGCGCTCGGCGTCGTGATCGGCTATCTGATCGTCAACCGCTGGCTGCGCGTCGCGACGTTCGTGTTGCTCGCGCTGATCGCGCTGCCCGTATGGCAGGCGGGCAGCGCCGCGCTCGCGCGTTTCGACGCGGCTGCGGCCGCCGCCGCCGCGAAGCCCTCCGATCTCGCCCGCGCCGCGCAGCCGCAGGATGGCAACGCGGCGCTCGCCGCGTTCCGCTCGCAGGAATCGCAGCGGCAGGTGACGTTCGGCCGCCCGCCCGCCGATCCGGCGACACAGTTCGACGTGATCGTGCTGCACGTGTGCTCGCTGTCGTGGGACGATCTCGACGTCGCGAAGCTGCGCAATCATCCGCTGCTCGGCCGCTTCGACTATCTGTTCACGAACTTCAGCACGGCGGCGAGCTACAGCGGGCCGGCCGCGATCCGCGTGCTGCGCGCGACGTGCGGACAAGAGGCGCACGCGGACCTGTACAAGCCCGCGCCCGCCCAGTGCCACCTGTTCAAGCAGCTCGCGGACGCCGGCTTCGCGCCGCAGACACTGCTGAACCACGACGGACATTTCGACAATTTCATCCAGTTGATCCACGACAACATCGGCGTGCCGAACGCGCCGATGATCTCGAACGCGGACGCGTCCGTCGCGATGCACGCGTTCGACGGCTCGGCGATCAAGGACGACTACGCGACGCTCGCGAACTGGTACGCGAAACGCGGTGCGACGGCGGGCCCGGTTGCGCTGTACTACAACACGATCAGCCTGCATGACGGCAACCAGTTGTCGAGCGGCCGGATGCCAAGCCTCGAATCGTATCCACTGCGCGCGCGCAGGCTGATGGACGACTTCGACCGCTTCGCGGACCTGATCGCCTCGTCGGGCCGGCGCGCGGTGATCGTGTTCGTGCCCGAGCACGGTGCGGCGCTGCGCGGCGACACGAAGCAGGTCGCGGGACTGCGCGAGATTCCGACGCCGCGGATCGTGCACGGGCCGGTCGGCGTGCGGCTCGTCGGCTTCGCGGGCGACCATGGCACGACGACTGTGATCGACGCGCCGACCAGTTTCCTTGCGGTCGCGCAACTGCTGTCGAACCTCGTGTCGAACAGCCCGTTCAAGCCGGGCGTGACGCTGTCGCAATACGCGGCCGATCTGCCGCGCACGCGGATGATCGGCGAGAACGAAGGCACCGTGACGATGACGACCGCGACGGGCTACGCGGTGAAGACGCCGGACGGCGTGTGGATCGACGAAAAATGACACATTCGAATCGGAACGCGGCAGCGCGCGACGAGGGGCCGCTGCCCGCAAACGACATCGCGGGGCTCGCGCGCCACGTGCCCGAGATCGATCCGGCGCGCTACCTGGACGAGCAGGCGCGGCTCGCGTATCGGGACGCGCTCGACCGGTGGCCGGTGCTTGCGAAGCTGATGGGGCTGGCGGATTGATGTCCGGCGGTGGTGTAGCGTGGTCGCTGTCGCTTGTACGGCGTCCCGCGAGACGAGCGTGCAGCCTGCATGCGGCGCATCGGTCGCGGAAGAGGCGTGTGGGCGCGACGCGATCGTCGGCCGATGCGTGCCGAGCGGCGTCGCGCAGCACGCACGCCACGCCGTTGCCCGCTCGTCCGTCATTGAATGAGCCGCTGCAGCTCGACGGCTTGCGGATGCTCGAAGATCTGATCGAGGAACCTGCTTTCGCACACGCGCCCTTGGTGCATGCACGACCGTGTCGCCGACCGCGCGCACGAAGTGCATTTCGTGCGTCACCATGATGAGCGTCATGTCTTCGCGCGCGAGGTTCTCGACGACGCCCGGCACTTCGCCGACGAGCTCCGGATCGCGCGCCGACGTGATTTCGTCGCACAGCAGCACGGCCGGCTTCATCGCAAGCGCGCGGGCAATCGCCACGCGCTGCTGCTGGCCGGACAACTGTTCCGGATAGATACTCAGCTCGAAGACGGCCGTGGTCGCTTACATACGATCGAGCGACAACGCGCAATTATTCTTGGTCGGCTTGCAGTATTCGGCAAGCCATTCCCGCGCTTTGTCATAGTCCTTTTGCTGGTCGGGCGTCAAGCTGCCCATGCCTTTATAGGCCTGCGTCAAGCCAAAATAGGCCCAGACGTTGTCTCTGAAGTTCGTGTACGGGATGCGGTCCGGGTCGTCGTCGCCGAGCGACTGGTGAAGCGTCTCGATCGCTTTGTCATAACGATGGAGGTCGATCAGGAGTGCGGCGAGGGTTTGCCTGACCGGGACCATCCAGTAAGGCGGCTCGTCATAGTTCATGGCGTCCTGCCGTTTGACTGAGTGTTCGAGAGCGCGCACCCCGCTTTGCGAGTTGCCTTTCATTTGGTCGATCCGTGCTTGCGCGATCGATTTCATGATTTGCACTGCCTGCTGGTTCATCACTTCGTCGCGCCGCTCCTTCTCGAATGCGGCCACGTCCTTCACAAGTTTCGTATACGCATTTTGCGCATTGCGATCATCGTGGTTACGGACATATGCAAGCACTCGTGCGTAGTCCCAGGAAACGCTCGAAAAGCGCCAGTCCTTTTCCACCCCGTCGGGCGGTGGTTGATTGATGATGTCGTCCGGGGACATGAAATACGGTAGCGATTGGTAATAGACACCGCGATAGCGATCGGTCCGGAACGTAATACCCTTGCCCTCCGACTTCAAGAGGCGGCCTGCCGCCCATTTCATGTTCGCGACGTTGCCTGTCATGATCGCCGAAGCAAGCGCAAAATGAATGTTGTGCCGGTAGTAGCCCCAGCGATATCGGTCGCCGTCCGGGTGATCGATGCCGCCCGGGCGCCCGGCATCGACCTTCTCGAAATATCCGTCATCCTTTGATACCGCGTCCCGATTGGCCTCGAACGACTCCCGGTGGTTGCCGATGCGGTAATAGATGTGCGAGGGCATATGGACCAAGTGGCCCGCATCGGGCGCCATGCTGGCCAGCTTTTTCGCAAAATCCGTCACATCGTTCGGCTTCTCCGATCCCTCGAGAATATGGATATACCAATGAACGAGCCCCATGTGATCGGAATGGTCCTTCAGCTCGTCCTTGATCGCAGCGACTGCCGGAGGAATGTCAGGGTAGGCAGCGTTCCCGTGACGATCCCAGTATTCCCACGGCTTACGGTTCATCACTGCGTCCGCGTACAGGGTTTGGATGTCGGGATCGTCCGGGTACTCGTGGGCCAGCGTGGTCATCGCCTTGGCGTAGTCGGTGTTGCGCCGGTCCTGGCGCTCGCGTTCGCGGGGAATCTGCCGATGCTCTTCGTAGCGCGGCAGCAGCGCTTCGACGAGCGAGCGCTCCTTCTGATCTGCATCGGCTATAAGACATGCTTCCTTGAGCTTCTGTTGCGCGATCCGGCGATCCGGTTCCGGCTGATCGATCTGATTGATGTTCACACCCAGCGACATCGCGATCCCCCATCGACACATGACGCAGTTCGGATCTCGTTTGAGTGCGGCTTCGAACGCGCGGTATGCTTCGCGAAGGTTGAACGCGTAGTAAAAGCGCAAGCCTTGATCGAAGAGCGCTTGCGTTCTCGGGTTCTCTGTCTTGATTTTTCTCGTCAGATTCCCGAGTTGGAAATCCGTCGGGGGCTCGGGGTCGTTGGCCGCGATTTCCGAAAGCGCGAACGATATCTTGCTGCCAGGCGGCGCGCTCATCATGTGCTCGCTTCCCATGTCCCGCATGCTGTGCACAGCTGCGGCATGCATGTCGCCTTTGGCCGCGGATATCGCAAAAGGCGCGCTCAGCGCGGTCACAAGACCGGCCGCCCAACCCAGGCAAGCTTGTCCAAGCCGGTTTCGACGGTTGTCATCGCCGCAAGAACGCGAGTGATTTTCGGTTGTTTTCATTGCACGCTCTCCTGGAAACGTGAATGTCGATCGAGCTACCGTGCGGGCAGGCCGCCGCGCCATGTGCCGATCGCAACACCCTCATTCGCGCGAGGAGCGTGCTCACTGCGCAGACGGCGACTAGCAGCGTCGTGCCCCGGGAGGGCTGCGGTTGCCGCACGAGATCGGCGGCTCGGACAGCGCGTTCTGTGCGCCTAGCCTGACCTGAGCGCTCGACGCTGACAACGATCGCGCCGTGCAAGCGCGGCTCGCGTTGCACGAGGCGTCCATGATGCGGCGCGCCTATCCCGACAAGGCAGAGCGCTTGATCCGGTGGGCGTTCGTCGAACGCGGCCAGGCGTTGTCGAAGCTGACCGCTAAGGATGAGATTGCCTACCACGCGTGACCACGGCGGCATACACCGTGCGCCGGATTGAGCTTACATCCCGGCTCGTCATTCCCCGCGAACCACTTTTCCGGTGATCGCATCACGTCGGTTTCCTCCATTGAGCGCGGGCCTTCGCAATACCACGGGAATTAGCTTGTCTTCCCGCTACACACTGCGTATTTAAGGCACCTGGCAACCGAAATTCAACCAGAAAAAAGTGGTGGGAATGCGGTAGGTTTGCAGGGTGCCGCGGTGACCGCAGGTGCGAGAGCGTTCGCCTGGCTGAATGGAATCCGTTCCACTCAACGCTCGTCGATAACAGATTTATTTCGCACGATCCCGGTTCTCGCCTAGCGAGGCTCGGCGCGAGCGCGCAGGGCGACGTAGTCGATTCGGCAGTCTTGATCCACGCACGCCGATGCGCCGAAGCCCGCGATCCGTTCGTTCCGCCGGCGGCGAGGCCGAGACGGTGCGCTGCGCGATCTTTCTCGCTCGCCACAGCCGCCGTACGCCGGCCGCTCAATACGGCCGATCGCCGGCGATCGTCGCGCGATGCATCACCCGATGCGCTTTGCCGTAGTCGTTCACCGCGTAGTGAATCGTCGAGCGGTTGTCCCAGAATGCGACGTCGCCGGCCTGCCAGCGCCAGCGCAGCGTGAACTCGGGCCGCGACTGATGCGCGAACAGGAAGCGCAGCAGCGCGGCGCTTTCTTCCTCAGGCAACGCGTTGATCTCGGTCGTGAAGCCGTCGTTGACGAACAGCGCGCGGCGCGCGTTCACCGGATGCGTGCGCACGACGGGGTGCGTGACGGGCGGATGCTTGATGCGCGTTTCTTCCCAGCGTGCGCGATCGTCGGCCGTGAGCCCGAAGCGCTTCAACGGAAACGACTTCGTGAAGTCGTGCTGCGCGGTGAGGCCCTCGAGCTGCGTCTTCACGCGATCGGACAACGCATCGTATGCGGCGAAGCCGCTGCCCCACAGCGTGTCGCCGCCCGTCTCGGGCAGCGTGCGCGCGGCGAGGATCGACGCGCGCGGCGGCGTCTCGGCGAACGTCACGTCCGTATGCCAGATCGCGTTGTCCTTCAGATCGAAGACTTCGTTGTCGAGCACCATGATCTCGCGCGCATCCGGATGCGACGGATAGATCGGGTGAACGTGCAGATCGCCGAACCCGGCCGCGAAATCGCGATGCTGGGCGGCGCTCAGGCGCTGATCGCGGAAGAACAGCACCTGATGGTGCGCGAGCGCGTCGCGGATTGCGCTGCGAACGTCGTCGTCGACCGCATTCGCAAGGTTCACGTTGTCGACGATCGCGCCGATCGCGGGCGTCAGTCGGGTCAGTTTCAGTCGAGTCATCGTCGATTCGGATTCGGATTCGGCATCGGCATCGGCATCGGCATCGGCGAGGCAGCATGCGTGCGCAGCCGACGCTCGCGCGCCGCTTGTTGCGGAAAATCGACGAGTGTCGCAAAACACGTTCGTCCGGTGAACCAACGAAATTCGCATTGCTTATTTGATCGCCGGGATTGCAGCCGGCCTGGTGCGAACGCGGAATGCGCCGTCTCATATCCTTCGCAGATTTCGTTGTTTAACAGGCGACATGCATCCCGGTAATCTCGACGGCCATCCGAATTCAACGCATCCAGAAGAAGGCCCTCATGATTCTCAAGCGCATCCTCGCCGCCGCGACTCTCGCCGTCACCGCTTTTTCCGCCGTTCATGCACAGTCCGCGCATGCCGACACGGTGAACGTCGCCTATCAGTACGGCGCCGATCCGGCGAAGCTCGCGCAGGCGGGCGCCGCTTACGAGAAGGCCACCGGCTGGAAGATCAACTGGCGCCGCTTCGATTCGGGCGCGGACGTCGTCGCGGCGCTCGCGTCCGGCGACATCCAGATCGGCGACGTCGGCCAGAGCCCGTTTACCGCGGCGGTGTCGCGCGGCGTGCCGATCCAGGCGGTCGTGCTGAATGCGATCACCGGCGTGTCGGAGGCGCTCGTCGTGCGCGGCGGCGCGCACATCGACAAGCCGGGCGATCTCGTCGGCAAGACGATCGCGACGCCTTACGCGTCGAACTGCCATTACGCGCTGCTCGCGGCGCTCGAGCACTGGGGCATCGATCCGCGGCGCGTGAAGATCGTGAACCTCGGGCCGACCGAGATCGTCGCCGCGTGGGAGCGAGGCGTGATCGACGCCGCGTACACGTGGGACCCGGCGCTCGGTCGTGCGAAGGCAAGCGGCGGCAAGGTGCTCGTCGATTCGGCGGAGGTCGGCAAGTGGGGCGCGCCGACGTTCGATCTCTGGGCGGTGCGCAGCGACTTCGCGCACGCCCATCCGGACTTCGTGTCGAAGTTCGTGAACGTGACGGCGCAGGCGATCGCCGACTATCGCGCGAACGGAAAGACGTGGACGAGCGCGTCGCCGCAGGTCGCCGCGATCTCGCGCCTGAGCGGCGCGACGACGGGCGACATTCCGCAGCTGCTCGCCGGCAATCTTTATCCGACCGCGTCCGAGCAGGCGTCGCCCGAACTGCTCGGCGGCGGGACGGCCGCCGCGATCGCATCGACTGCGCGCTTCCTGAAGGAGCAGCGCAAGATCGATCGCGTGCTGCCCGACTACCGGCCGACGGTGACGGACCGGTTCGTTCGCGCGTCGGTCGCGGCGCGCTGATACTCGACGGAGCGGCATCGATATGGCGAAGCTTGCTGCGCAGCATGTGTCCGTCGTCTACGAATCGCGCCGCGGCGCATTGACGGCGCTCGAGGAGGTGTCGATGTCGGTTGGCAGCAACGAGATCGTTGTCGCGCTCGGCGCGTCCGGCTGCGGCAAGAGCACGCTGCTGTCGTTGCTCGCGGGCTTTCAGCGGCCGACGTCGGGCCGAGTGAGCGTCGACGGTGCGCCCGTCGCGGGACCGGGCGCCGATCGCGGCGTCGTGTTTCAGGACGACGCGCTGATGCCGTGGCTGAACGTGATCGACAACGTCGCGTTCGGGCTGCGAATGCAGGGCATCGGCCACGAAGCGCGCGACGCGCGAGCGCGCGAGGTGCTGCGGCTCGTGAAGCTCGCGGGCTTCGAGCAGCATCGGATCGACGAGATATCGGGCGGAATGCGCCAGCGCGTCGGGCTCGCGCGCGCGCTGGCTGCGGATCCTTCGTTCCTGCTGATGGACGAGCCGCTCGGCGCGCTCGACGCGTTGACGCGCGAGCACATGCAGACGCTGCTGCTCGACGTATGGCGCGCGACCGGCAAGGGGATTTTCCTGATCACGCACAGCGTCGAGGAAGCGCTGCTGCTCGCGACCGAGCTGCTGATCCTGTCGCCGCGGCCCGGACGAATCGCCGCGCGCCATTCGCTCGACTTCGCGCGGCGCTACGCGGACGGCGAATCGATGCGCTCGATCAAGAGCGATCCGCGCTTCACCGAAATCCATCTCGCGCTCGTCGAGCAACTGATGCGGGAAACCGAGGAGGTTTGACTTTGGCCGCGACCGAACAGAATCCCAATCTCACGTTGCCGCTGCCGGCGGCGGGCACGGGCGCGCCGCCGCGCGAGCGCCGCAGGCAGCGCGTGCATGCGGGCCATGCGGCCGCGATCGCGACATGGGCCGCGCTCGTCGGCGGCTGGTGGCTCGCCGCGCACTTCGAATGGATGTCGGCCGCGCTGCTGCCGAGCCCCGAGGCGGTGCTGCGCAAGCTCATCACGCTGAGCACCGAAGGCTTCGACGACGCGACGCTCGGCCAGCACTTGTTCGCGAGCCTGTCGCGGATGGCGGCGGCGTTCGCGCTTGCGATCGTGACCGCGATTCCGGTAGGTATCCTGATTGCGACGAACCGGATCGTGCGCGGCGTCGTCGATCCGATCATCGAGTTCTACCGGCCGATTCCGCCGCTTGCGTACTTGCCGCTGATGGTCGTCTGGTTCGGGATCGGCGATGCGTCGAAGATCCTGCTGATCTATCTGACGATGTTCGCACCGCTGACGATCGCGACCGCCGCGGGCGCGAGCGGCGTATCGGAGAGCCGCTTGCGAGCGGCCGCGTCGCTCGGCGCGACGCGCTTCAAGCTGTTGCGCCACGTCGTGCTGCCGAGCGCGCTGCCGGACATCCTGACGGGCGTGCGCATCGCGCTCGGCGCGGGCTGGTCGACGCTCGTCGCGGCCGAGCTGATCGCGGCGACGCGCGGGCTTGGCTTCATGGTGTATTCGGCGTCACGCTTCCTCGTGACGGACGCCGTCGTCGCGGGGATTCTCGTGATCGGCGCGATCGCGCTCGCGCTGGAGATCGGGCTGCGCGCGATGCAGCGGCGCTTGACGCCGTGGCGGGCTGAATAGCGCGGCTCGCAGTCGATGCGGCGATGCGGCGGTCCGGCCAGTGTGGCTTGCGGATGGCGGTCGATTTGTACGCGATCGCGCGCGATGCGATGCCGTGATAGCTGATCGCAGCCAACGCGAATACTCGTCGGCGCGATGACCGAGACGCTTCGACCGGTCGCGACAATATAATGAGCGCCGCCGTCCGCCATCGATCTTCCCGATCGACGGCGAACGGCCACGCATATCGCATCGCTCAATGCGCGTCGTGACGCCGGCCGCCGACGATCGGCGTCGCCGAGCCGTGCGCCGCCGGCGCTTCGGATGACGAAGCACGCAAGCGGCGCGCCCTGAAGATCGCGCAGCCCTTCGACGACAGATCGAGCAGGAACGACTTCAGCGCGTTCTCGTCGGGGATCGGATGGCGGCCCTTGCCGATCCGATGGAGCTGCCGCGTGTACCAGGTGACTTCGAGCGAGCCGAGATCGTCGAAATACTTGATCCCGGTGCTGAGCGGCTTCACGTGATGCCGCGTTTCCTCGCCGCGCAGCAGGCGCGCGGGCGCGTCGGGCTCGATCGCGAGAATGCGGCCGAGGCCGATCAGATCGAGCGCGCCGTCGCGCAGCGGCGCTTCCATGCCGGCGAGGCTGCGGAAGCCGCCCGTGACCATCAGCGGCACGTCCACTTCGGCGCGCACCTTTTCGGCGAATTCGAGGAAATACGCCTCGCGCGCCATCGTCGACGTCTTGCGGTCGCCACGCTGCATCACGGGCTCCTCGTAAGTGCCGCCGGAAATTTCGATCAGGTCGATGCCGGCTTTCGCGAGCGCACGGATCACGTCGAGCGATTCGTCTTCGGTGAAGCCTCCGCGCTGGAAATCGGCGGAATTGAGCTTGATGCCGATCGGAAAGTCCGGACCGACCCGACGCCGCACCTCCTCGTACACCGCGAGCACGAAGCGCCGGCGGTTTTCGGCGCTGCCGCCCCATTCGTCGGTGCGCTGGTTGTGCTGCGGCGACAGGAACTGGCTGATCAGATAGCCGTGTGCGCCGTGCAGTTGAACGCCGGTGAAGCCGGCCTTCTGCGCGATTGCGGCGGCTGTCCCGTAGCGGCGGATCAGATTCTCGATCTCCGCGCCCGTCAGTTCGCGCGGCACGAGAAAATACCGGGAGAGCTTCGGCCCGAAGCCGATCGCGGACGGCGCGACCGTCTCCGCATTGAGCCCGCGCATCGCCTGCTTGCCCGGATGGTTGATCTGCATCCAGAACTCGCTGCCGTGCGCCTTGCCGGCCGCCGCCCATTCGCGCAGCTTCGGCAGGTCGCGCTCGTCTTCGATCACGACGTTGCCAGGTTCGCCGAGCGCCTTGCTGTCGATCATCACGTTACCGGTAACGAGCAGCCCCGCGCCCGAATTCGACCAGCGCCGGTACAGCGCGATCAACTGCGGCGTCACGCGGCCATCGTGGCCGCAGAGCGCCTCGCTCAGCGCTGATTTCGCAAGGCGATTCTTCAGCACCATGCCGTTCGGCAAAGTGAGCGGCTGCGCGAGCGATGGGCCCGCGGCGGAATTGGGACGGGACATGTCGTGACGCTCCGGTTAGGTCGACGGCCAATTATCCATCGAAAAATGTTACATCGTTTGATGTAGTGATTGGATCGTAAGTTCAAAATCAGAACTGAGTCAAGTCATAAAGCTGCGGATGTCGATGAGGGCCGGATCGAATGACGGGACTGGGGCCGGCCTGCATGGACGCATCGGGATGGCGGACGCTGCACTGGCGGCGCGGCGGCGCGCGTGACCGGACGCTCGCGGCCGGCGGCAGCGCGAGCACCGACGTGCAAGCGAATGAGGAATCCCGAGACGGGAGTGCCGAGCGCCTGGCAAAATCGGCTGCCTCGCGGCCAGCCGGCTGAGGCCGTGGCCATAAGCCTTGGCGCACAGTCAGCGAAGTTGGCGGAGGCCGTCCAATCCGACGGCGCGTGGCCTCGGCGGATATCCGAGCGACGCCGAACGGCGAGCGACAAAGCGAGCTTGCGCGTCGGACGTCGGACATGGCGAAATCGGCAAAAACGACAAGACGCGCGTCTCGCCCAGACGCGCTCGCGTCAATGCATCGACAGGCACGACGCGCACTGCATCCGGCCGAACGGCGCGAACGCGAGGCGCGGCAATTCGACCGAGCACGCGGAGATGCTGCCGCCTGCGTACGGCGCCGCGTTGCCGAGGCGCTGCAGCGCGAATCCCGAGCGCCGGTACAGGCGCTCGATCGACAGCGACATCACGCCGACCACGCGCGTCGCGCCGAGCGACGCGGCCACCGAGAGCACCGACGGAAAGAAATCCATCCCGAGCGGTTGGTGCCCGGTCGCGCGGCGGCGCCGGCGCGATGCGGCGAAGCGCGACATCTCCCAGACCGTCGGCGATTGCGGCGCGGGCGCCGAGCCGAGCAGATGCGGAAAGACATCGCGCAGCAGGTACGGGCCCGTCGTCGGCAACAGGCGCGCATAGCCGCATACTCGACGCGCGTCGTCGAGTGCGACGACGTGGATCGTCGACGGACCGTCGAACTCGTCCCATTCCGCATGATCGTCGCGCGCGTGGGCCGCGATCGTCCAGCCGAGCCGGCGGACGAACACGTCGTAGCGATACGCGCCGAGATCGGCCTGAACGTGCGGCGGCAGTTCGTTCAATCGGCCGGCGATGATGTATGACATGGCGCTTCGTTCTCCGATGGATCGATCGTCGGCGTGAAGATAAGGCGCGTGCGATCGCGTATGAGCGGTGATGGTTGAGAGGCGCGCGCGTCGCCGTGACGACGATCCGGCCACGCACCGAACGCGCGCCGCATACGAACGCGACATGTCCTCGCCGCTGCATGGCGACGATGACGACGGCGTACGGAATGGCGTTCGACGCGGCTCGATCAGGATTCCGATGCAATCGGCCGATCGCGTCGCGTCGGCGCACGACGCGGCGGGCGTGACGGACGGCCCTAACGCACCCGGATGGATGGTGAATTCATGGAAAAATCAGCCCTTGTCGCGTCGCCTTCACGGCGGCGAACGTGCGGCTGCGCGTGTTGAGCTTCTCCATCGCGTTCTCGATGTGGAAGTCGACCGTGTACTTGGAGATGTCGAGCATGTTTGCAATGACCCACGACGACTTGCCGCGCGCGACCCAGGTCAGGCATATCTGCTCGCGATCCGTCAGGTGGACGGAAGGCGGAATGGGGCGGCTCGTTCGCATGCTCTGGAATTGCAGATGGAACTGCATGCTGAGCAGATAGGCGTTGCGCCATTTCGCTTCGGCGTCGTGTGTCGGCGCGGTGCCGGACAGGTTGATCAGCAACACGTGTCCGAGCGGCTGATGAAGCGGAATGCTGATTCCGTTGTCGAGGCCCGCGTCCTCCGCTTCCATCAGCAGATTCCGTTCACACAGGTTCGACGTCGCAACGTCGCTCCACGAGAACGGCGTGCTGTACCGGAACGCCGCGCGAGGGACGGGATCGATGTCGAAGTAGTCGTTGCGCGTGTAATGCTCGATCCACTCTGTCGGGTAGTGCAGCGAGACGACGTTGACCGACGCGGAATGCGACTTGCCCGACAGCTCGACGATCGCATGATACTGATAGCCGATCTGCAGCGCCGCCTGCCTGAAAGTCTCGATCAGCGTGCGGACGTCGCGCGATTCCGGCAAGGCGGCGGAGAACATCGGTGCCGAAGCGCTTTCTCCCGACGACCCCGCGCCGTCATCCCCACCTGTTCGATATTCGCGTTGAAGCAGCCTGCTCAATTTGCATGCCCCCATTATTGAAAATCAAGACTTTTGGAAGTGCCGTGTACCGGATTGGGGACGCGTCGCCAATGAAAATCGGATAACGCAATGACGTTGAAATTGTCCGGAAATAATATCAAATGTAATAACGATTGCAAGAGCGGCGTTCGGATAATCGGCGATTTATTTTGAGGCGGTGTTCGATATTTTTATCTCGATACCCCATGTGTTTTTCACTGTCTGCAACGATCTGGCCCATGTGGAGACGGGGTGTGGCCTGTTCGATACGGCACCCGGAATTTAAACCGCTGGCTTGATGCAATGGGCGAGTTCATTTCGTTTTTGCGTGGACGAGATTTTTGTGCGAGCCGAGTAAGTGCCGCATCGTTTCGCGAAATCGCTATCAGTAGGGAATGGTATCGAGTGGATATTCGAACGGATTCGGGTTTATTAGATGCGCGGTAAATTCTTGTTTTCCGTCGAGGAATGGCGCGCGAATATATTCGTGGCGGAACGGAAACTGGCGCTGAGAAATGATTCGGCCGAATGCGGGCGCGCGCGGCTGTAGTGCGTGTCGCCGAGCGCTCGTGGACGTGAGCGCGGCAATTCAGCGCAGCGCATCGAGCGGGCGAAATGCGGTTGTAAGCGAAGGCTGCCGCATCGTGCGCGCGAGTTTCGCGACATGCGTGCCGGCCGCGTGGGAAGGTCGACCCGAAACGCCGTGCGGCGGTCAATTGCCTTGCACGGCAGGCTCGCCGTCAAAGCGTTTCGACGAGGTTCGCCGCATCCGCGCGCAACGCGATGTGGTCGAATTTCCCGTTCGGGTTGCGTGGCAGCGACGCGCGCGTCGCGATCGTATAGGGCACCATGTATGGCGGCAGTTGCTTCGCACACTACGTGCGCAGCGCATCGGGCGTGAACGAGTCGATGGACAACGGCACGACGACGAGCGTGATCGCCTCGCCGAGCTCGTCGTGCGGCACGCCGAGCGCGACGGCCTCGGCAACGAGTCCGCTCGCGTGCGCGACATCTTCGATCTCTTCCGGGCAGATCCGGTAGCCGGAGCTCTTGATCCGCGCATCGTTGCGGGAGACGAAATAGAGGAATCCATCGTCGTCGCGGCGCACGAGATCGCCCGACCAGACGGCCGTCTCACGCTGCGCGCCGCCCGGCCGCGCATCGGGCGACGGCCGATAGCGGAGCGTGGTGCGTGCAGGATCGTTCCAGTAGCCGAGCGTCACGCACGCATCGACGTGAACGAGCTCGCCGACCTCATTCGGCGCGCACGGCGCGCCGTCCTCGCGCACGACGAGGATTCGCGCGTTCGGCACTGCCTTGCCGATCGAATCGGGCCGGCGATCGGCTTCGGCGGGATCGAGATAGGTCGAGCGGAACGCCTCGGTCAGTCCGTACATCAGATACGGCAGCGCGTGCGGAAAAAGGCTGCGCAGCGCGCGCAACACAGGTTGCGGCATGTGACCGCCGGTGTTCGCGAAATAGCGTAGCCGCGCGCGCGTGTCGTCGGGCCACGCGGCGCGCGAGAGCTGGATCCAGAGCGGCGGCACGCCCGCGAAGCCGGTGATCCGCTCGCGCCGGCAGATGTCGACGATGTCCGCCGGCATCAGATAATCGACGAGCACGGCGGTTGCGCCTGCGGCCCATGCGGTCGTCAGCTGGCTGAGGCCGGCGTCGAAGCCGAGCGGCAGCGCCGCGAGAATGCGGTCTGCGGCCGTGTGACGCAGATAGTGCGCGACACTCCATGCACCCTCCAGCAGACTGCGATGGCTGAGCATCACGCCTTTCGGGTGGCCGGTCGAGCCGGGCGTGTAAAGGAGCGCGGTGAGATCGGTATCGATCGTGTCGGTTTGCCGTGACGTTGCCGCGCTTGCGTGGGCATTCGCGGCAGACTCGGGCGGCGCGTCAGCCTGAGTCCATCGCAGATACGTCGTGCGCGAGGAAGGCGTCGGCGCTTGCGTCTTCGCATCGATCAGGATCACGTATGGAATGGTCGCGAGCACGTCGTCGCCGGGAATCCGTGCGCGCAGCGACGACGTGACGATGCAGCGCGCTCCGCTGTCGGCGAGGATGTGATTGACCTGATCGGGCTTGAGGATCGGATTGATCGGCACGAACACGACGCCTGCGGCGGCCGCGCCGAGCATCGCGACGACGGCCTCGACGCGCTTGTCGAGAAAGATCGCGAGCCGCTCGCCTGGCGCGATCTCGAGCGCTTGCAGCCGCTCGGCGAATGACAGGCTCTGCGCGGCGAGTGCGCGATAGGTGAGCCGAGTGTCGTCGGTGACTAGCGCCTCGGCATCCGGCGTGCGGGATGCCGCTTGTCCGACCAGATCGAAGAAATTACGTATGGTTCCACCTCCGTTCCGAATCACGAGCGGCGCACGTCGAGCGATGTTGCGAGGCCTTCGGTGGCTAACGAGCGTCGCGCGACCGCGGCCGATCCTGGCTGCCGGAAAGAGTAGCGAATAGGCGGCGCGTGCGGCGGTCCCGCATGCAGGTAAATTGACGAACGGGGTGATGCCGAACATTGGCGAGCGCGATCGATTCGTTTTCGACGTTTCGCTAGCACACGCAAAACATGAATGCGCTGCTGTGGAGGAGATTGCATGCTCGACGGTATCGTCAATTATCCTGATGAATCTCGTTTCGCAACGTAAGCATATCTTTCAATTCGGTTGCATGTGCGGCATGCGTGGACATGTCGGATGATCGAGCGGCGCTCGGCGGCGCGATGGTCGAATCGTGCGCGCGAACGTGGATTCGCTCTGGCCCGTCGAATCGCATGGCCGATGCCTGTGCGGCGCGGCAGATGGATGCATGCGCAACCATTTCATTCGACATGGCCGATTCGCCGAGCGAGAAGATTGGGGCGAATGCGAAGCGGCGTGCATTGTCCGTAAGAGCGCGCGTCTCGTCGCGTCCGGCGTCACAGCGCGTCGTGAAAGATGATCCCGAGCGTGTGTCGCCGCCCGGCGTGCAGACGGCTCACGCCATGCCGCAGATTCACCCGATATGCGCCGCGCGCGCCTTGCACGGGCCGATGATGCACGGCGAAGATCACCGCATCGCCTTGCTCGAGCGGCACGACGTCCACGCGCGACTGCATGCGCGGCCGTTGTTCGGTGATGACGAACTCGCCGCCCGCGAAATCGACGCCCGGCTCGGACAGCAGGATCGCCGCCTGCAGCGGAAATTCGTGCTCGCCGTACAGATCTTGATGCAGGCGGTTGTAATCGCCTTCGCCGTAGCGCAGCAGCAATGGCGTCGGACGCAACTGACCGGCGGCATGACAGCGCTCGATGAACCGGGCGTGCTCGACGGGGAAGCGTGCATCGACGCGCATCAGCGTATTCCAGCGGTTCGCGATCGGCGCGAGATGCGGATAGAGCGCAGTGCGCAGCGCGTGTATCACGCGCGGCAGCGGATAACCGAAATACTTGTATTCGCCGCGGCCGAAACCGTGGCGCGCCATCGTCACGCGGCTGCGGAACAAGTCGTCGCGCGCATAGAGCGCGGCGAGCGCTTCGCACGTGCGGCGTGCGAGCAGCCCGCGGACGATCGCGCGGCCGTCGCGGTCGAGATCCTGTTCGATCGTCTGCCACGCGAGCGCGTCGATCCGCCGCGCGAGCGCCGCTTCGCGCGATGCGAAGGCCGTCGTTTCGTCGTGCGTCCGAGCGGCTGCCGCGGATGGTTCGAACGTCGTATTCATCGGCGCTTCCTCGCTGCATCGTGAATGGGTCGATGCGGCGAGTCTAGCGGGACGGCCGACACGACGCGCTCCGAATCTTGCGCTGCAATCCGGCGGCGCGCGCGCATGGCGTCAGAGCAGCGCGTGGAAGCCCCAGTAGAGCGCGCCCGCGAGCACGATCGATGCGGGCAGCGTCAGCACCCACGCGAGCACGAGGCTGCGCACGGTGCCCCATTGCAGTCCCGAGCCGTTCGCGGCCATCGTGCCCGCGACGCCCGACGACAGCACGTGCGTCGTCGACACGGGCAATCCGTACGCGTCCGCCGCGCCGATCGTCAGCATCGCGACGACTTCCGCCGACGCGCCTTGCCCGTAGGTCAGATGCTGCTTGCCGATCTTCTCGCCGACGGTCACGACGATGCGTCGCCAGCCGACCATCGTGCCGAGACCGAGCGCGGTCGCGACCGCGACCTTCACCCAGGTCGGAATGAACTTCGTCGCGTGATCGAGCTGCGCGCGATAGCCGTCGAGCGCGCGGCGGTCCTGCGGCGAGAACGCCGGCTGTCCGGTTTTCTCCATCAGGCGCAGCGCCTCGGACACGAGATACATCGTATTGCGCACGTTGTCCGCCTGGCCTTCGGGGACTTTCGCGATCGAGCCCGTCGCGCCGACCTCGGCCGCGAGCGAGTCCGACAGTTGCCGGACCGCAGGCAGCGTCGCGCGGCTCAGTTGGCGCGACTGCACGTACGCTTCGACGTCGGCGCGAGGATTCGGCGACGGCGGTGCGTCGCCCGCGTAGCGCGTGAGTGTCGCGGCCGCCTGGTGCGCGACGGCGATGAACGTCTGCGTCTCGCCGGGCGTGACGGCCTTGTTGAGCGCGTATGCGGTCGGCACCGTGCCGATCAGGATCAGCATGATGAGCCCCATGCCTTTCTGGCCGTCGTTCGAGCCGTGCGCGAACGACACGCCGGTGCAGGTCAGGATCAGCAGGCAGCGGACCCAGAACGGCGGCGGCTCGTTCTTCTGCGGCTCGCGATAGAGGGTCGGCACGCGCACGAGCGCCTTCAGCGCGGCGAGCAGGAGGCCCGCGCACAGGAAACCGACGATCGGCGAGAGCAGCAGCGACTTGCCGACGCCCGCCGCCTGCGCCCAATCGACGCCGCTCGTGCCCGACGGCCCATGCATCAATTGGTTCGCGAGCCCGACGCCGATGATCGAGCCGATCAGCGTATGCGAGCTCGACGACGGCAGCCCGAAGTACCAGGTCGCGAGATTCCATGCGATCGCCGCGATCAACAGCGCGAACACCATCGCGAAGCCCGCGCCATGACCGACCTGCAGGATCAGCTCGACGGGCAGCAACTGCAGGATGCCGAACGCGACCGCGCCCGTCGACGCCGCCACGCCGAGAAAATTCCAGATGCCCGACCAGATCACCGCGACGTTCGGCGTGAGCGAATGCGTGTAGATGACGGTCGCGACGGCGTTCGCGGTGTCGTGGAAGCCGTTGACGAACTCGAAGCCGAGCGCGATCGCGAGCGCGACGCCGAGCAGCAGATAGGGGAATATGGAGCGCTTGCCGACGGGTGCGAGATCGGCGAACAGATGGACGAACACGTAGGCGGCGCCGCTTGCGACGAGCGCGACGAGGAGCGCGATGCCCAGATGCCGGGTGCGACCGAGCTCTCCGCTCGTCGCGGCGGACAGGGGGTGGTTCATGACGGCCCTTGATGAGACGGACCGTTTGATGCTAGCGCTCGCGATCCGGCAGTTTGATGACAGCGCTCAAAGGGGGCGCGATTCGTCGGCTGCGAGGTCGGGGAATCGAGCGCGGGGCGGGTTCAGTTCCCGATCGCCTGCCCGATTCGCGCGAGCACGGCAGGCCAGCCGCGCTTCATCCCTTCGTACGCGATCCGCGCTTGCGGCGCGTCGAGATCGAAGCCCGCATGCTCGAGGAACACGCGCGTGCCGCCGGATTCCGGTTCGAGCCGCCACGAGATCGTCGTGTCGAGCGAGCTTTTCGCGAACGCGATCGCGAAGCGGCGCTCGGGTTCGACCGTGGTGACTTCGCATGGCTGCCGGCCCCACGGGCCCATGTCGAGCGTGAAACGGTGGCCGGGCACGGGGCGTACGTCGCCCGCCGCCCACCAGCGCGCGAGCGCCGCGGGTTCGGTGAGCGCCGCCCAGACCTGTGCAGGCGGGCGGGCGACGAATTGTTCGACGCAGATCGGTTCGGCTTCGGTCATCGCGGGGGGCTCGAAAATGCGTATCGGAGGCCATGCATGATAGCGGACGCGCAAGCGGCGTCGACAGACGGCGAGGCTCGCGTGCGCGCCGGTCTCCGTTGCGCGCACGGCTTGCGCCGCGCCCGGTCGGCGGCGACGCGCGCCGCCGCTCAAGGAATCGGCAGCTCGGCCTCGCGCTTCACCTCGCGCAGCGACAGCGCCGATTCGATCGACGTGACGCCCGGCAGCACGCGCAGCGTCTCGCGCAGAAACATCCCGTAGTCGTCGAGATCGTGCGCGACGACTTGCAGCAGATAGTCGGCGGAGCCCGACACGTTGTGGCACGACAGGATGCGCGGAATGCCGAGCACTTCGCGCTCGAAGCGGTTCGCGACGCCGCGGTCGTGAACCGCGCAGCGCAGCAGCACGAATGCGACGACGCCGAAGCCGAGTGCGTTGCGCGACAGTTGCGCGCGGTAGCGCTCGATGTAGCCGTCGCTTTCGAGCCGCTTGAGGCGGCGTGCGCACGGCGTTTCGCTCAGCCCTACCGAGTCGGCGAGGCGGGCGACCGGGATGCGGCCGTCGAGCTGCACCGCGGCGAGGATGGCGCGGTCGGTTTTGTCGAGATCGATCATGATATGGAAATGCTCTAAAAAAGCGCTTACTAGTAGTGTATTCCGATAAGTTTGGCGGGTAACCCAACCAAATAAGCCAATAAACCCTCATCGAGCAGACGCATCATGGAACCCTTTCGACACCCGGGTTTGACCATGTTTTCCGCTCACTTGCTGCTCGTCTACGTCGCTGCCGTCGTCGCCATTTACGCGGTGCCCGGGCCCGACATGGCGTGCGTGCTGCAAACGGGCATCGGCCGCGGCGCGCGTCACGGTGCGGCCGCCGCGGCCGGGCTCGGGCTCGCGCGCGCCGTGCACGTCACGCTGTCCGCGTGCGGCGTCGCCGCGCTCCTCAAGAGCGCGCCGTGGCTCTACGAGACCGTGCGCTACGGCGGCGCGCTGTATCTCGCGTACCTCGCCGTGCAGATCTTCCGCTCGCCGGCGTTCGCGCTGTCCGACGAAGGTCTGGCGCAGCCCGCCGTGCGGCTGCGCCAGACCTTCGTCAAAGGGCTCCTCACCAATCTGCTCAACCCGAAGGCGCTGCTGTTCTGCTCGGTGCTGCTGCCGCAGTTCGTCCAGCGGGGCGGCGCGCCGGTAATCGTGCAGATGGCGGTGCTCGGCGCGGTGCTCGTGCTCGCGGGCCTGTGCTTCGATCTCGCGTGCGTCGCGGGTGCGACGCGCGTCGCGGGATGGTTGCGCGCGCATCCGCTTGCGCAGACCGCGCAGCGCTGGACCTTCTCGGCCGTGCTGCTCGGCTTCGCGCTGCGGCTGTCGATCGACTGACGCGACGCGCGCGAACGCCGGCATCGCCGTCGGCGTCAACACACGCGGCCATTGGCGCATGCGAAGCAACTAACCGCGAAGCGCCGGAATTCGCGGGCCGCGCACGTCGTGCGAGGCCCGCGCCCGCCTGCGCGGGCACGCGTCGTTCGCGGTGGGCCGAACGTCGCGTGCCCGACCCCGCGATGCCATGAATGCGCCGTCACGAACGCTCGAGATGCCGACACAGGATCGCCGCGCGTGCTTTACACTTGCTCTGCCGTACTGTCGCATGGTCCTGTCGACGGCGTGTGTGCGCCGTCCGACATACCGGTCGGAACTGCGATCGCGCGACCGTGTCCGAATCCTGACAACCCGTTACCACGGCTTCTGGAGGATCCGAATATGGCAAGGCATCTTCACGCCGGCAACGAACCGCAAATCGTCGCCGAATCCACGTGCATCGGTCCATGCGATCCGGCCGAGACGATCCACGTGATGGTGATGTTGCGGCGGCAGGAAGAGCAGCACCTCGCCACGCTGTTGCAAGGCCTCGCGAGCGGCGATCCCGACGCGAAGCCGGTCTCGCGCGAAGCGTTCGCCCAGCGTTTCTGCGCGCATCCCGACGACGTCGGAAAAGTCGAAGCGTTCGCGAAGCAGCACGGTCTGACGGTCGCGCGCGTCGATCCGGTCGAGAGCGTCGTCGTGCTGTCGGGCACGATCGTGCAGTTCGAGGCGGCGTTCGGCGTGAAGCTGCAGCGCTTCGAGCATCGGACGATCGGCCAGTATCGCGGACGCACGGGCGACGTCACGCTGCCCGACGAACTGCACGACGTCGTCACCGCGGTGCTCGGGCTCGACAACCGTCCGCAGGCACGCCCGCATTTCCGGGTGCGGCCGACCTTCCAGCCCGCGCGCGGCGTCGCCGTCACCTACACGCCGCCGCAGCTCGCGGCGCTCTACGATTTCCCGCCCGGCGACGGCGCGGGCCAATGCATCGCCGTCGTCGAGCTCGGCGGCGGATATCGGCCCGCCGAGATCCAGCAGTATTTCAGCGGCCTCGGGCTCGCGCGGCAGCCGACGCTCGTCGACGTGAACGTCGGCGCCGGCCGCAACGCGCCGACCGGCGATCCCAGCGGGCCGGACGGCGAAGTCGCGCTCGATCTCGAGGTCGCGGGCGCGATCGCACCCGGCGCGACGCTCGCCGTCTATTTCACGCAGAACAGCGACGCCGGCTTCATCCAGGCGGTCAACCAGGCGGTGCACGACACGACGAACCGGCCGTCGGTCGTAACGATCAGTTGGGGCGGTCCGGAGGCCGCGTGGACGTCGCAATCGCTGCAGGCGTTCAACCGCGTGCTGCAATCGGCCGCGGCGCTCGGCGTGACCGTGTGCGCGGCGTCCGGCGACGCCGGCTCGAGCGACGGCCTGCAGGACGGCGCGAATCACGTCGACTTCCCGGCATCGAGCCCGTACGTGCTCGCGTGCGGCGGCACGCGGCTCGACGCGCTGCCGGGGCAGGGCATCCGCAGCGAAGTCGTGTGGAACGACGATGCGGCGGGCGGCGGCTCGACGGGCGGCGGCGTGAGCGCCGTGTTCGACGTGCCGGACTGGCAGAAGGGCCTGAGCGCGACGCTCGCGCAGGGCGGAAGCGCGTCGCCGCTCACGAAGCGCGGCGTGCCCGACGTCGCGGGCGACGCGTCGCCTGCGACGGGCTACGAGGTGCTCGTCGCGGGCACGTCGACGGCGATGGGCGGCACGAGCGCCGTCGCGCCGCTGTGGGCCGCGCTCGTCGCGCGGATCAACGCGGCGGCGGGCAGCCCGGCAGGCTGGATCAACCCGAAGCTGTACCGGAACACGGGCGCGCTGCGCGACGTCTCGGTCGGCGACAACGGCGCATATGCGGCGACGCCCGGCTGGGACGCGTGCACGGGGCTTGGCAGCCCCGACGGCGCGAAGGTCGCGGCGGCGCTGAAGAGCGGCGCGGCGGGATGATCGCGAGCCGGCGCGACGCTCCGACAGCGCTTCATCTGCCGACGCGCCGTCGCACTCGATGCGACGGCTCGCAGGCTGCGGCGTCGGGGCGTTTGACGTCGGCGTCGCGGCGCCGGAGATTTTGCGGCGCGGGGCCGATGGCGGCGGTGCCAACCGCAGCGGTTCGGCGGCGCAAGCCATGACGCTCGACGGCGCCGGCGAGCCGGGCGTCGACGCGGTGACGACGCGGTGAGCAAAGGCGCCCGCGTAGCCGCAGCGGCGACGCCGGCATCGCAACGGTGCTTCGCTGCGATTGCGGCGAAGCGGTCGTGGCAGCGGACGCGCGTCGCGCGAAGCCGATGCGGTCCGGTGCCGGCTCGACGCGATCGGTTGCCCGAGACACGCGCGCCGTCGCAATCGACCGCAAACGGTTTGGCACGATTGACGATTCGTTCATGCACCACCTAATAGAACCAGAAGGAGCAGCAGGATGAGCATCGATACGACATCTTCCGGCGGCGTGCAGCCGCTGCATCACGGCGCGTCGGCTTCGGTCCATGCGCCGCCGACCGTCGTGACGCCGAAGGCGGACGGCGATCAGCCATTCTTCGATCCGGTCGCGTACGGCAACGGTCCCGACGATTCTGTGACGGACACGACCGAGGCCGCGGCGCTCACGCATCACACGATCCAGATCGACGGCCGCACGATCGCGTACGCCGCGACGGCGGGCCACCTCGTGACCGTCGACCCGAGCAGTTCACAGCCGAACGCGAAGATCTTCTACGTCGCGTTCACGCAGGACGGGCAACTGGAGGAATCGCGGCCCGTCACGTTCTTCTACAACGGCGGACCGGGCTCGTCGGCGGTGTTCGTGCTGCTCGGATCGTTCGCGCCGAGGCGGATCAAGACGTCGATGCCGAGCTTCACGCCGCCCGCGCCATACCGGATGGAAGACAATCCGGACAGCCTGATCGACAAGAGCGATCTCGTGTTCATCAATCCGGTCGGCACCGGCTATTCGGCGGCGATCGCGCCGCACAAGAACCGCGATTTCTGGGGCGTCGACCAGGACGCGAACTCGATCAAGCAGTTCATCAAGCGCTATCTGACGAAGAACAACCGCTGGAATTCGCCGAAGTTCCTGTTCGGCGAATCGTACGGCACCGCGCGCAGCTGCGTGCTCGCGTACAAGCTGCATGAGGACGGCGTCGACCTGAACGGCATCACGCTGCAATCGTCGATCCTCGACTACAAGCAGGCGGGCAACCCGGTCGGCGCGCTGCCGACCGCGGCCGCCGACGCGTGGTATCACAAGCGGCTCGGCGTCGCGCCGGCGCCGACCGATCTCGGCGCGTTCGTCGAGGAAGTCGCGCAGTTCGCGCGCACCGACTATCTCGACGCGCTGCGCAAGTTCCCGCACGCCGATGCGGCCGTCGTCAAGAAGCTGTCCGACTACACCGGCATCGACACGACGACGCTGTTGTCGTGGAGCCTCGACATCGCGGGCTACGACACGCGCGGCAATTCGCTGTTCCTGACGACGCTGCTGAAGGCGCGCGGCTTGGCGCTCGGCGGGTACGACGGCCGCGTGACGGGAATCGAATCGGGGATCGCGGGCAAGATCGATCCGAACTCGGGCGGCAACGATCCGACGATGACGGCGGTGTCCGGCGTCTACACGGCGATGTGGAACGCGTATCTGAACGAGCAATTGAAGTACACGTCGAATTCGTCGTTCACCGACCTGAACGACCAGGCGTTCAAGTACTGGGACTTCGGCCATGTCGATCCGACGGGCGAGCAGCAGGGCGTCGACGCGAAGGGCAACGTGATCCTCTACACGGCGGGCGATCTCGCCGCCGTGATGGCGCTCAACGTCGACCTGAAGGTGCTGTCGGCGAACGGCCTCTACGACTTCGTCACGCCGTTCTACCAGACGGTGCTCGACTTGCAGCAGATGCCGCTCGACGATCCGAAGGTGCGCGAGAACCTGTCGGCGCGGTTCTATCCGTCGGGGCACATGGTGTATCTCGACGGCGGCTCGCGCACTGCGCTCAAGCACGATCTCGCGCAGATGTACGAGTCGACGGTGCACGACGCCGCGGCCGTGATGCGGATTCGCGCGCTGCAGGCGAAGAAGCGCGAAGGCGCGTGATGGAGCCGGGCGCGCGCCGCGAGTCGCGCGGATGCGGCTCGCGGGCGGTGCGGTGCGTGAATGCGCGTGACGGCATGGCGGCGCGCAGCGGGCGCAAGTCCGTGTGCCCGCGCTCTCGCGCGCTGGCGATCGATGCGCGGCGGCGTGTGCCGATTTCGACAGGCGTGCAACGCGCGATCGAAGGGATGCCATACGGGGATGCGGCGGCGCATGGACATCCGGCGAGGTTCGATGCAGAGCGCGTTCGCGCGAGACGCACGGCATGCCGCAGCGTTCGACGGACGAGCGGCGACGCCTCGCGTCGCCGTTTTTTTATTGCGCGGCCAACTGCTTGCGCATTGCATCGACGAACGCCGGGTCCGTCTCGCCGAGCGTGTTCGTGTGCGCGACGATGCGTCCGTCGGCATCGAGCAGCACGATCGTGCTCGAATGATTGAACTCGCCGCTCGCGAGCTTCCGGTACTGAATGCCGAGCAGCGCGGCGACGGCGCGCGTGCTGTCGCGATCGGTGCGCGCAAGCCGCCAGCGTGCATCGAGGCCGTGCGCGTTCGCGGTCTTGCGCAGCACCGCGACCGAATCGCGATCGGGATCGATCGTCACCGCGACGACCTTGATCCGTTTGCGCGCCGCCTCGCCGCCCGCGTCGAGCGTGAGGCCGATCGTCTCGAACAGCATCGGGCAGACCATCTTGCACGACGTGTAGAACATGCTGACGAGCGTCGGCATGCCGCGCAAATCGGCCAGGCGGAACGTTTTGCCGTCCTGATCGGTCAGCGTTGCGTTTGCCGGGTAGAGCGAATCGGTTGCCGTCGCAGCGGTCGCTTGCTCGGCTGCGACGGGCAGGCCCGCGCCTTCGGCGGTCGTCGCGACGCATGCGGCGGCGATCAGCGCGAGCGCGCCGCGCCGGGTGAGGTGTCCAAGCTTCATATCATTTCTCCTGAAATCGAACGGGCGCAGCGAAAACCAAGGCTTCCGGTCGAATCCGCACCGGTGAGGGAAGACAGTAGCGCGACGCGCATCAGCACCGCGTAGCTGTCGCGCCGCACGATGCTGATCGCGCCGGCGCCGCAAAACCGTTGCTGGTCCGGGTCGCCTTGCGTGCGGCTGTCGCCGCTGATGAAGAGCGCATTGAAGTCGTCGACCCATTCCCAGATCAGCCCGTGCAGGTTGCGTACGCCGTAGGCGTTCGGCGCGCCGCCGACGGGCGGCAGCACGCGCGCGGCGGGCTGCTCATACCACGACAGGATCTGCCTGCGCCACAGCGGATCGTTGCGCGCGTCGGTGCGCGTCGCGTCGGCGGCCGCCGCGTATTCCCATTCGAGCCACGTCGGCAGCCGGGCGCCTTCGCTCGCGCAATACGCGCGCGCGGCGAACCAGCTGACGCCCGTGACGGGCGCGTCGGGCGACGTCGGCTGCGCGGGATGCAGCGGGTCGGCCCAATCGGCGAGATACGCGGGACCGGCGAATACGCGCGCGACGCGATCGCGCCGCCATTCGGGATGCGCGCTCACGAACGCAGCGAACGCGCGGACCGTCACGGGCGCGTCCTGCAGCTCGAACGCGTCGATGTGCACGGGCGTCGAGCGGCCCGGCACGTCTTGCGGCAGCGCGCTTTCGAAGTCGCCGCCCGGCAGCCGCACGAAGCGCGCGGCGGCATGCGCGCCCGCCGCAGCGAATGCAAGCGCCAGTGCGATCGCCGCGATGCGGGCGAGTCGAACCGCGCGTGACGATGTCGACGAAGCGCGCATGGCCGTTGCTCCCTGGCGTCGGTGGATCGTGTCAGTGCGAAGTCTCGGCGACCGCGGGCGTCTTCGTGCGGATCTTCGCGACCTCGTTCGCGCCGACCTGGCCGCCCGGATTGCCCCAGTTGTTCAGCGCGTAGGTCAGCACGTTCGCGACTTCGTCGTCGGTCAGTTGCGCCATCGGCGGCATCGCCGAATCGTAATCGCGGCCGTTGACCGTCACCTTGCCGTTCAGCCCGTGCAGCAGGATGCCGATCGCGCGCTTCGGATTCGCGGCGAGGAAATCGGAGCCGGCGAGCGGCGGGAACACGCCCGGCAGGCCGGCGCCGCCGCTCTGGTGGCACACCGCGCAGGTGCTCGCGAACACCGCGCCGCCCGCTTTCACTTGTCCTTGCAGCGACAGCGGCGCGGCGGGCGTCGTTGCACGCGTCGTGACGAGCGAAGCGCCGGCATTCGCGCCCGCGGCGGCCGGTGTCGCGTTCGCCGCGGGGACCGATCCGGCCGCGGCGGCCGCACGATCGCCGCTGTAGAGCGTATCGAGCTCTTTGCCCGAATAGACCGCCTTGTTGTCCGGACCGTCGACCTTGAGGATCGCGAGCGCGCCCTTGTTGAACGCGCGGAAGATCGAGTGATCGACGAACGTGTAGTTGCCAGGCACGCGCGTATGGAACTCGATCGTCGCCGCGCCGCCCGCTGGAATCAGCGTCGTCTGCACGTTGCTCTGCGTGACGTCGGAGCCGTCCTCGCGCACCTTGTCGAACACCGTGCCGATCACGTGGAAGCTCGACACGAGATTCGGTCCGCCGTTGCCGACGAACAGGCGCACCGTCTCGTCGATGCGGGCGCGCATCGCCTTGTCGCCCGTCAGCGCGCCTTCGGCGCCGTTGAAGACGACGTAGGTCGGGCGCTCGTCGATCGCCTTGTCCATGTCGAACGATTGCAGCCCCTTCTCGCGATACTTGCCGTTCGTATAGAAGTCGCCCTGCATCACGTAATACTCGTGGTCGACCTGCGACAGCCCTTCCGGCGGCTCGACGAGAATCAGGCCGTACATCCCGTTCGCGACGTGCATGCCGACGGGCGCGGTCGCGCAGTGATACACGTAGAGCCCTTCGTTCAGCGCCTTGAACGTGAAGCGCGATTCGTGGCCCGGTGCGGTGAAGCTCGACGCCGCGCCGCCGCCCGGTCCCGTCACCGCGTGCAGATCGATGTTGTGCGGCATTTTGCTGTCCGGACGATTCTTGAGATGGAATTCGACCGTGTCGCCTTGTCGCACGCGGATGAAGTTGCCGGGCACCGCGCCGCCGAAGGTCCAGAACGTGTAGTTCACGCCGTCCGCGATCGGCATCACTTTCTCGACGACTTCGAGATCGACGATGACCTTCGCCGGATAGCGGCGGGTGATGGGCGGCGGCACGTTCGGCGGGCTCACGAGCGCCGCGTGGATCGGCTCGCCTTGCGGCGGACCGAAGTCGCCGGAAATCTTGCCGGTTGCCGTCGCGGCATGCGCGCTCGCGCTCGCCGCTACGACGGCGCTCAGCACGACGGACAGGAACGTGGCGCGGAGTTGGCCACGGGTCGATTGCAGGTCTTTCATGATTCGCCCCTCGCTGGCTTCGTTTCTTCCAAGCTATCGGTCGCGAGACAGGGCAGCATTGATGTTCGGCAAATGCATCTTTTTGGGCGCACGCAGGGCGGCGAATAACTTAATCCAGGTGAATTCCGGGCGGCGCAGCTGCGCCCGCGTGTCGCAAGTGTTGCGGTGTGCGAACGGATCGCGCGCTATGCGCGGCCCGTTCGCTTCCTGCGTGGGGAGGCGCCTTCATGCGCGGCGCGATTGCGAATAGAAAGTGGCCGGCCCGTCAAGGTCGGCCAAAAAGGTTCCGGCTTCATCCGAGGGCCATTGCCAGAACCCGAGAACTCGCCGGCGGGGCTGCGTTGCCGCACCGCAAGCCGGCGGTGCGACGCAGCGGCGGCAGAAGCCGCCGGCAAGCCGCGCACGACGCCCGAAACGGGCATCGGCGCGGCGAAACACATCTGCGACATGTCAGCGCGCGCGCAGCTTGTCCGAGAGCGCGCGAAATCCCGCCGCGAACACATGCTCGCTGATCGACGCCGCAATCGGCTGTAACTTGACGCCTTCGGTCGTGAAGTTCGCCCACCATTGCGCGAACGTCTTGCCCGAGTCGGTGACGGGGAAGAGCTTCACGCCCGCGACATAGTTGCGCACCGGCATCGACGTCTCGACGATCGAATACTCGAGCGCGTGACTCGGCTCGTCGAGCTTCAGCAGCTTTTCGCGAACGAAGCCGTCCTGCAGCGTCAGGTACCGGATCGCGCCCACCGTGTGCGCGTCCGGGCCCGGCTCGAGCCGGCTTTCGACGATCGCCGGATGAAACGCGGCGAGGCCGTTGAAATCGCGGAAGAACGCCCAGACGCGCTCGGTCGGCGCGTCGATGACACTGCTGGCGAAGGAGGTGTGGTTCATCGTCGTTCGGTTCCTCGTAGAGGCGCGCGCACGCGCGCGGGCATCATGACGCGACGCGCCTGTCGATCTCCTTGAAGCGCCGCGTCATGTCGGTCAATGCGGTTTCGGCCGGCAGGCGCTCCATCGAGCTCGCGCCGTAGAAACCGTGGCACTGCGGGCACTCGCGCAGGATGTACGCGGCGTCCTCGGGCGACGCGATCGGACCGCCATGGCACAGCACGATCACGTCGTCGCGCACCGATTTTGCCGCATCGGCCCAGCGGCGCACGAGCGGCACGCAGTCGGCGAGGCGGCGCGCGGTGCTCGCGCCGATCGTGCCGCCCGTCGTCAAGCCCAGGTGCGCGACGACGATGTCGGCGCCCGCTTCGGTCATTGCGATCGCATCGGCTTCGCTGAATACGTACGGCGTCGTCAGCAGTCCCTTGCCGTGCGCGAGGCGGATCATGTCGACTTCGAGCGCGTAGCCCATCCCGGTTTCTTCGAGATTCGCGCGGAAATTGCCGTCGATGAGGCCGACGGTCGGGAAGTTCTGCACCCCGGAAAATCCGAGCCGGATCAGCTCGTCGAGAAACGCGTCGAAATTGCAGAACGGATCGGTGCCGTTCACGCCCGCGAGCACGGGCGTCGACTTGACGACGGGCAACACCTCGCGCGCCATGTCGACGACGATCTCGTTCGCGTTGCCGTACGCGAGCAGCCCCGCGAGCGAGCCGCGCCCGGCCATCCGGTAGCGGCCCGAGTTGTAGATCACGATGAGGTCGATGCCGCCCGCTTCCTCGCATTTCGCGGACAGGCCCGTTCCCGCGCCGCCACCGACGATCGGCTCGCCGCGCGCGATGGTCGCGCGCAGTTTTTCGAGGATCTCGGCGCGTGTCAGTCTCTTCATCTTCAATTCCGGTGTGCTGCGTGAAGCGATAAAAAGTGTTCGACGGCGATGTCGGCGAACTGTGGGTCGTTGATGTGCGCGGGCACGCGCACGAGGCGGCGATTGTCGGTCTGGTTCACCGTCGCCTCGAGCGCGTCGAAGAGCGCCGCGTCGGCTTCCGGGCTCCAGAACGCCTGGCCCGGCGCGTCGAGCGCCGACACGCCGCCTTCGGGAATCAGGAAGCGCACGGGGCCCTCGCACGCGTTCAGCTTCGCGCCGATCCACTCGCCGATCCGGCGGTTCTCGTCCGGCGTCGTGCGCATCAGCGTGACTTGCGGGTTGTGCTTGTACAGCAGGCGGCCCGCGTAGCGGGGCGGCATCGTGTCGATATGGCCGAAGTTCACCATGTCGAGCGCGCCGCACGAGCCGACGTACGGCACGCGGCTGCGCGCGATCGCGTCGAAGCGGTCCTCGCCGCACGCGAGCACGCCGCCCATCAGCAGGTCGCAGACTTCGGTGGTGGTGAGATCGAGCACGCCGTCGAGGAGGCCGCTGTCCGCGAGCTTCTCCATCGCATGGCCGCCGTTGCCCGTCGCATGGAACACGATGCAGTCGAAGCGGGCGTCGAGCCGCGACGCGACCGCCTGGATGCACGGCGTCGTCACGCCGAACATCGTCAGCCCGAGCGCGGGCTTCAGGTCGGCGGGCAGCGGCTGCATGTCGCGCACCGCGCCCGCGATCATGTGGGCGCCGTTCGCGAGCACCTGCCGCGAGATCCGGTTGAGGCCGGCGACGTCCGTCACCGAATAGAGCATCGCGATGTCCGACGAGCCGACGTAGGCGGACACGTCGCCCGACGCCATCGTCGAGATCATCAGCTTCGGCACGCCGATCGACAGCGCCTGCATCGCCGGCGTGATGAGCGCGGTGCCGCCCGAGCCGCCGATGCCGATCAGCGCGGCGACATCGTCGCGGCTTTTGATGTAGCGCTCGAACGCGATCGCCATCGCGGCGATCGCGCGGCCGCGGTCGCCGCAGAACACGGCGGCCGCGCCGTCCGGATGATGCGCGGCGACGGTGTCTGCGCCGATGTCGGCCCCGAGCCCCGGCGCGCGCGTAGACAGATCGACCACGACCGCCGGGAGCCCCGCGTCGGCGATCCGGTCCTTGACGAAATGCGCTTCCGCGCCTTTTGTATCAACGGTTGCCGCAACGTAGATCTGTTTACGGTGGGGTACCATTTGGTCTCCTTCGCCAATCGTTCGTTTGTCGCCCGATGTACCGCGATTCGATTCCGCGACAACTTTAACACAGGTGAGACGGCCGTCTCAGCGGTCGCCCACACAAAACACATGCCAACTACCGTATCCGCAACGGAAACGCTGTCCGAAACGCGCACGCAGACTCGCGACCTGCTGCTGCAAACCGCGCTGTCGATGCTCGAGCAAGGCTGGTTTCCGTCGATCACCGAACTCGCGAACGCGTCCGGCGTGTCGCGCGCGACCGCTTATCGCTACTTCCCGTCGCAGGCGGCGCTCGTCAGCACCGTCGTCGACGAGAGCCTCGGGCCGGTGCTGCAATGGCAGCCGACGTCGACGTCGGTCGAGGCGCGGGTCAATGAACTGCTCGATTTCGCGTATCCGCGGATGGAGCAGCACGAAGGCGCATTGCGCGCCGCGTTGCAGGTCGCGTTGCAGCAGTGGGCGAACGAGCGTGCACGGCGCGCCGAGGACGAGCCGAAATACCGGCGCGGCAACCGCAAGCGGCTCCTGTCGCTCGCGGTCGAGCCGCTGTTGCAGGCGGGCGTCGCGCCGGCGGCGGCTGCACGGCTCGCGCAATCGTTGTCGCTGCTTTACGGCACCGAGGCGATGGTCGTGCTGAAGGATTTCTGGGGGCTCGACTTCCAGCAGTTCATGAACGTCGTCAAATGGACGAGCTCCGCGCTCGTGCGCGCGACGCTCGCGGAGGCGGGCGTCGCCGGGGCGGCGGGGAGCGACGTCGGTTCGGCGGGGGGCGTGGAGGCCGCGAGCGATGCGGATACCGAGAGCAGCGCGTCGTCGGGCGGTGCGGGGGCGGCGGGGAGCGATGCTGGTTCGACGGGCGGCCCAGGTGCCGCGAGCGACGACACCGCAGCCGTGCAGAGCAGCGTCGGATCGGCGGGCGGCGCGGATGCGGCGGGGGCCGCTGGCCCGGCCGGCAGTGCCGGTGCTGCGAGTGGCGCCACTGCGTCGGGCGCTGCGGATCACGCACATGACGCCGGTGGCCCGAGCGTTGCGGATGGCGCGCACGAAGCGGCTGCTCCCGGCGACGACAAGCGCGATTCCTGAACAGCCCGCGCGTCAGCGCAGCAGTTGCCGGACGCCCAGCGCGACGACGAGCCCGCCGCAGAACCGGTCGATCGCCTTGCGGCCGCGTCGATAGGCGGTCGCGACGTCCGCATGCGACAGCGCGAGCGCGACGAAGCCGTACCAGCCCGTCGCGACCGTGGCGACCATCGCGAGCATTGCCGCGAAGGTCGGCCAGCCGACATGCGCGGGCGCGGCCGATGCGAATACGGCCGCGTAGAGCGCGACTGACTTGGGGTTCGCGAGATTCGTCAGCAGGCCTTGCGCGAACGCGCGGCGGGCGCCGACACGATCGCTGCCCATGTGCCGCGGCGTGCCCGGCGCTGTCGCGCGTCGAACGCCGGCGCGGCCGGCATCGCGAATCAGCCGGAAACCGAAACGGATCAGGTAGGCGGCGCCCGCGAGCTTGACCGCGACCGCGAGCCACGGAAACGCGGCGAACACGATGCCGACGCCGAGGATCGCGCACGACGCCCACATCAGATTGACGAGCACGATGCCGCCCGCCATTGCGAGCGCGTCGCGCCGGGTCGCCGAGACGGCCTTGTGCGCGACCGCGACGAAGTTCGGGCCCGGGATCACGACGCCCGCGAGATACACGGAAAAGACGGCAAAGATGGCGTGCGAATCGACATGCATGCGGGGTTCCTTCGAAGCGGCGGCGTTGGATCGGCCGTTCTCGGCGGCTCGAACGATTGCGGTGATTGCAGCGAGTGCGGCAGTCGCGTGGTCGTGCACGCGGTCGTGCAAGTCATCCCGCCGCGCCAATCGGCGCATTGAGCCATTCGGTCAGCCCTTCGCGCGCGGTCAGCTCGGCGAACGACGGCCGCGCGCGCATCCGTTCGACGTAGCGCGCGAGATGCGGCCACGCGAACACCGTGCGCGGCATGTTGCGCGTCCAGCGCATCAGCACGATCGCGAGGAAGTCGGCGGTGCTCGGTGACGCGCCGCCGAGCAGATGGTCGCGGCCGTCGCGCAGCCGGCCGTCGAATTCGTCCATCGCCGCTTCGATCTGAAGGCGCGCATGCGCGCGGACCGCGTCGGCGCCGTCCGGATCGCCATCGATGTCCGCGTAGAACCAGTTGCGCATCGCCGGCAGCAGCGTGTTCGCCAGATAGATCATCAGTTCGAACCACGCGGCGCGCTCGGGCGTGCCGGGCGGCGGCGCGAAGCCGCCTTCCGGATGGCGCTCGGCGAGCAGCATCAGCAGCGCGGTCGATTCGTGGCGCGGCACGCCGTCGACGACGAGCGTCGGCACGCGGCCCGTCGGATTCAGTCGCCGATAGTCGGGCGAATGCTGCATGCCTTCGTCGATGTTGATGCAGCAGACGTCGAACGGCACGCGCAGCTCGATCAGCATCCAATGGACGGCCATGCTGGCCGCGCCCGGCGAGTAGTACAGCGTGTACGACATGGGCGGTCTCCTTGATCGGGGGGCATCGGGTTCGACGCACGGCGAGCGGTCGAGACGCTCGATGGTAGCAAGTTCGGCGATGGTGCGCCGGGGCATGCGCGCGTCGGCGGGGACGTGTGCGCCGGGACCGCCGCGGAGGCGGATTCGCGCGGGCATGCCGGCCGTCAATTACGGCGCGCGAGCGTGACGCCGGCGAGCGCGACCGCGAAGCCGGCGATCTGCGGCGGCCCGAGCGTCTCGCCGAAGAGCGCGTAGCCCTGCAGCGCGGCGAGGGGCGGCGCGAGAAACAGCAGCGACGTCGCGCGCGCCGCCTCGCCCCGGCGCAGCATCGCCATCAGCAGCATCACCGCGACGCCGGACAGCATCGCGATGCCCCACGCGAGCGAGAACCACAGCGCGGGCGCGCCGTGCCAGCGGGTTTCGCCGAGCGCGAGCGCGGCGGCGCCGGCGACGAGCGCCGCGCCGAGGTTCTGCACGGCGACGGCGGTGCGCAGGTCGGTCTGCGCGAGCGAGCTTTTCTGATAGAGCGAGCCGGCCGTGATCGACGCGACGGCGGCGACCGCGATCGCGACGACGGCCCATGCGGGCGCGCCTCCCGCCGCCGCGCGGGCGGCGGCGAGCTTCGGCGCGAGCACGAGCGCGACGCCCGCGATGCCGAGCGCCATTCCGAGCCAGCCGCGCGCCGACAGCCGCTCGCCGAAGAGCGGCGCGGCGAGCGCGGCGGTCGCGAGCGGCTGAAGCGCGCCTAGGAGCGCCATCACGCCGGCGTTGAGCCCTTGCGCGACGGCCCAATAGCTCGCGCCGAGATAGACGCCTTGCAGCAGCGCGCCGGCGAACAGATGCCGGCCCCATTCGCGCCCCGAGGGCCAACGCGCACGGACGGCGAGCGCGACGCACGTGTAGAGGAGCGCGGTGCCTACGAAGCGCGCGAGCAGGTACAGATTCGGATCGGCGTAGGGCTTGATCGCGCGCGCGACGATGAAGCCCGTGGACCACAGCGCGACGAACGCCGCGGCGACGAGGGAAGCGGAAGCAGGCATGCGAAGCGGACCGGGCGCGGCCGACATGACGGTGAAGCCGCCGAGTATCGCGCGGCGGTGCGCCGCCGTCTTGTCGAAATCTGCACTGCCCGCGGCGCGGCGCGCCGGCCGCTTCAGTCGATCGAGAACGTGTCGAGCGGCTGATTCGCGCTGGCGTCGGTCGCGAAGCGCGCGCTCAGTTGCTGATGCAGGCGGCGCGCTTCATCGAGCGTGAGATCGATCCAGTACGGATCGCCCGCGGCGTCGTTGAGCCGCTCCGGCGGAAACTGGATTTCGAGGACGGCGCCTTTGCGATACATCGATTCACCTCTGTCGGTTGGCTTGGGGTCGAGCGGCGAGTTTAGCAATGTGCGGCGGAGCCGATTGCCGTGCGACGCGAAATACTGAATTGCTCGTGGGTGAGAGGCGATCGTCGAAAGCGGGGCGATGGGCGCCGCATGTTCTCGGCGGGGCGCGTCGTCTGGAGCGCGCGGTCCGTCCGCGGGCCGGCGCGCGGCGCGCATGGCCGCTTCCGTTCATGCGTGTATGAGATGACGCGACGCGGGCGAGCGCGTCGCGCGTCGAGCGCATTGCGCGCGGCCGATCCGATTTCGCGATGCGGAGCGCATCGCTTGCTTGTCATGGCGTGGCGTGGCGGAAATCCATGCCCTTGCACGGTTGCCGATTGTCGGCGTACAGCGTCGTAACCGGGCGGCCATGTCGCTTTTCAAGCGGTGGGCGAGCGGCACTGGCGAAGCGCCGCGACCCGATTTCGACGTTCCCGCAATCGCACCCGATGCGCGGCATCGGACGCCGTTCATTCCGCCGCGAAATCCAGCAGGATCTTGCAGCTTTCTCGCGGATTGCGCTCCGCGAGATCGAACGCCTGCGCGACGTCGCGGAAATCGACCTTGTGCGTGACGATGTGCTCCGGATGCACGAGCCCCGCGCCGATCCATTCGATGACCTGCGGAAACATCGCACAATTGAGCCGCGACGCGCACAGCGTCAATTCCTTCTTCGTCAGCTCCGCCTGCACGATCGACGACGGCTCCGACGAGAAGCCGAGCACGCCGATCCGCGCGGCGGGCGCCGCGAGCCGCACCGCTTCCTCGAGGATCGACGGGTGGCACACCGCATCGAAGATCAGCGTCGGACCGCCGTCGACCCCGCGCCGCTGCAGCGCGTCCGGCAGCGTTTCCGTCGCGGCGTTGATCACCTCGTCGTCGGCCGCGCCGCACTTGCGGGCGAGTTCGAGGCGCTCGCCGAGGCGATCGGTGATGAACGCGCGGATTCCGTAGACGCGCTTCAGCACCTGCAGCAGCGTGAGGCCCACCGTGCCCGCGCCGTAGATCAGCGCGACGTCGGACGGCAGCACGCCGGTGCGCGCGGTCGCGTTCGCCGCGACCGCGAACGGCTCGACGATCGCCGCGCAGGTGTCGGCGATCTCGGGCGGAATCCGGTAGGCGTTCGCCGCGGGCACGCACACGTATTCGCTGAAGCCGCCGTCGCGATGCACGCCGAGCACGGTCAGGTGGCGGCACACGTTGCGCCGGCCGATCGCGCACGCGTGGCAGCGCCCGCAACTGATGACCGGATCGACCGCGACGGTTTCGCCGATGCGCGATGCGTCGACGCCCGCGCCGACCGATTCGACGCGCCCGACGAACTCGTGCCCGATGATCCGCGGATACGAGACGAACGGGTTCTTGCCATGAAAGATGTGCAGATCGGATCCGCAGATGCCCGCATAGCGCACGCGCACGCGCAATTCGCCCGCGGCGGGCGCGGGCATCGGCATTTCGCGCACGCCCATGCTATTGGGCCGATCGACGACGACGCTCAGCATGTCCTGATTCTCCTTCGTGTTTCGTGCATTCGGGTGATCACTCATGCGTGATCACCAATTCCACATCGAGCCGTCGCGCAAGCGGGCGACGGGCAGATACGCGCGCTCGTACGGATATTTCGCGGCGAGCGCCTCGTCGATGTCGACGCCCAGGCCCGGCACGTCGTCCATCACGAGACAGCCGTCCTCGAAGCGATAATTGTGCGGGAAGACCTCGTCGGTCAGCGCGGTGTGCGGCATCAGCTCCTGAATGCCGAAATTCGGCGCCCACAGGCCGAAGTTGACGGCGGCCGCCATGCATACGGGCGACAGGTCGGTCGCGCCGTGGAAGCCGGTGCGAACCTGGTACATCGCCGCATAGTCGGCGATGCGGCGCACGTGCGTGATGCCGCCCGCGTGGACGATCGTCGCGCGGATGTAGTCGATCAGCTGGTCGCGGATCAAGTCCTTGCAGTCCCAGATCGAATTGAAGACCTCGCCGACCGCGAGCGGCGTCGTCGTATGGCTGCGGATCAGCCGGAACGCGTCCTGATTCTCGGCGGGCGTCGCGTCTTCGAGCCAGAACAGTCGATACGGCTCGAGATCGCGCCCGAGGCGCGCCGCCTCGATCGGCGTCAGCCGGTGATGCGCGTCGTGCAGCAGATGCGGCGCGTCGCCGACTGCGTCGCGCACCTTGCGGAACAGCTCCGGCGTGTGGCGCAGGTAGAGCGCGGTGTCCCACGGCTCCTCGGGCGGCAGGCCCTTCTCGGCGGGCTCGTACGCGCCCGCGGTCTTGCCGACGCCGTACACTTTCGAGAGCCCCGGCACGCCGGACTGCACGCGGATCGCGCGGTAGCCTTGCTCGATGTGCCGATGCACGGCGTCGATCGCCTCGTCATGATCGCGTCCGGTCGCGTGGCCGTACACCATCAGCCCGTCGCGGCTCCTGCCGCCGAGCAGCTGATAGACGGGCATGCCGGCGAGCTTGCCCTTGATGTCCCATAGCGCCATGTCGATCGCGGCGATCGCCGTCATCGTCACGGGCCCGCGGCGCCAGTACGCGCCGCGATACAGGTATTGCCAGATGTCCTCGATGTCGCGCGGGTCCCGGCCGACGAGGCACGGGAACACGTGGTCCTCGAGATACGCGCGCACCGCGAGCTCGCGCCCGTTGAGCGTCGCGTCGCCGAGGCCGTAGACGCCTTCGTCGGTGACGATCTTGACCGTCACGAAATTCCGGCCGGGGCAGGTGACGATGAGGTGCAGCCGTTCGATTTTCATCCGGCTTCTCCGGTGAGGGGTTCAGTCGACAAAGTAATGCGGCGCGCGGTCGCGCACCTCCGGCAGATGGGAGCTGACGCGGTCGACGTGCATCGCGACCGACGCGCCGAGCAGCGCCATGTTGCGCGACGCGATGTGCGCGAGGATCTGCTCGTGCTCGTGCAGCGCGCGGCGCGCGTGGTCCTCGACACGATCGAGCAGCAGCCAGCGCACGCGGTCGAACTGCCGCTTCATCGGCTGCAGCATTTCCCACACGTGCGGCCGGCCGGCGAATTCGAACATCCGGCCGTGCATCGTTTCGTCGAGCGCGAAGAACGTGTCGATGTCGCGCGCGGCCACTGCGTCGCGCTGCGCGTCGACGAGTCGGGCGAGCTCCGCGAGCTGCGCCGGCGTGATCTTCTGCGCGAGATCGACGTGGTTCGCGCATTCGAGCGTGCTGCGCGCGAAGCGTCCTTCCTCGAGTATCGACACCGAGATCGGCGCGACGATCGTGCCGACTTTGCGGTAGATCTGCACGAGCCGCTCGTCGGCGAGCTGCGCGAGCGCTTCGCGCACCGGCGTGCGGCTCACGTCGATCGTCGCCGAGATCACCGCCTCCGACAGTGCGGTGCGCGGCGGCAGCGCGCCGCGCACGATCGCGTTGCGCAGCAGCGCGTGCACCTGCTGCGTATACGACTTGCCGGCATCGAGCACGAAGCCGTTCAGCGCCGCGACGACGGTGTCTTCCGTGGATTCCTTGTCGTTCATCAACTGGGTCTTCATCAAGGGCCGAGACAGGGTCTCTCTCATCTGTCTACCATGGTACATCTGACGCGCCAGATAGCCGATATAGCGTTTACACCGATAAAAATAGATGTGCACTCGGAATAATCTCCCGGCAATGCATTGACTACCATGGTACAAATCGCCGATTCAATCACCATGCCGCTTCTTTCGTCTGATCAATGCCGGGATCTGCCGGCCGACGTGTCCCGCCCCCGCTACGACAGGCGCGCGCTTCGCACGGGCATCGTCCATCTCGGTCTCGGCGCATTTCATCGCGCGCATCAGGCGCGCTACACCGAGACGCTGCTCGACCGCGGCGATACGCGATGGGGGATCGCCGGCGTCGAGCTGCGGCGCAGGCATGCGGTCGATCTGCTCGCCGCGCAGGATCATCTCTATTCGGTGACCGAGCGCGACGGCGACGCTGCGCGCACCCGGATCGTCGGCGCCGTGCATCGCGCGCTGTTCGCGCCGCAGGCGCTCGCGCCGCTGCTGAGCCTGATCGCCGATCCGGACGTGTCGATCGTCAGCCTGACCGTCACCGAGAAGGGCTATTACCGGAAGGCGGGCGGCGCGGATCTCGACGTCGACGATCCGGCGATCCGCCGCGACCTGCAGCAACCGGACGCGCCTTGGACGACGCTCGGCGTCCTGGCCGCGGGCATCCGGCTGCGTGCGTCCGGCGCGCCGCTGTCGGTGGTCTGCTGCGACAACATACCGTCGAACGGCGACACGCTGCGCATGCTGGCGACGCAATACGCGGAGCAGTTCGACGGCGCGCTCGCGCGGCGCATCCGCGGCGACGTCGCGTTTCCGAACACGATGGTCGACCGGATCGTGCCGGCCGCGACGCCCGAATCGCTCGACTGGGTCGAGGCGCGCATCGGCGTGCGCGACGAGGCGGCGATCGTCTGCGAGCCGTTCGCGCAATGGGTGTTCGAGGACCGGTTCGCGGGCGCGCGGCCGCGCTGGGAGGACGCGGGCGCGCTCGTCGCGACCGACGTGCGTCCGTACGAGAAAATGAAGCTGCGCCTGCTGAACGGCGCGCACTCCGCGATCGCCTACGTCGGCCAGTTGCGCGGGCGGCGCACGGTGTCCGACGCGATGGCCGATCCGCTGATTGACGCATTCGTGCGCGGCCTGATGACGCGCGACTTGCTCGCGACGGTCGACGTGCCTGCCGGCTACGACGCGCGCGCGTATTGCGCGTCGTTGATCGAGCGCTTTCGCAACCCGACGCTCGCGCATCGCACCGCGCAGATCGCGACGGACGGCACGCAGAAGGTGCCGCTGCGCTGGCTGCCGGCGCTCGCGGAGAGCGCGATGGCGGGCGTCGAGCGGCCGTTTGTCGAGCGTGCGCTCGCGGCGTGGCTGCATTACGTCGAAGTCGCGCGCGACGAGGCGGGCGCGCCGCTCGCGCTCGACGATCCCGGCGCCGATGCGCTTGCTGATCGCCTTCGCGGGGCGCGGACCGCGGCCGATGCGGTGCGCGCGGCGCTGGATTCGCTCGCGTCGCGCGACGCGGCGCGATGGCCCGATGCGCTGACGGCGCGCGTCGGCATGCATCTGGCGACGCTGCGCGAACGCGGCACGGACGCGCTGCTGCGGCCGTTGCTCGACGCTTGATCGCGCGGGCCGGCTGCGGGATCGGGCGCTCGCATCCGCGTTTGCATTCGCCATCGCCCGCCGTGCGAAGGACTTCGTTTTTCGTGCGGCGGATTTCGCGCGCAAAGCCGAGCCGAAGACGCGTCGCCCGACCGCCGCATCCGCCGGCGACACACTGCCGAAGTCGGTCCGCGGTCGGCCTTCCGTCGACGCGCCGGCGGCAACGACAAATCACATGAACGCCGGCAGCATCGGCATGAAGGAGACAGGCATGAACCAGAAAACGATGGGATGGATCACGGTATTCCTGCTGTTCATCGTGTATGGCATCAATTATCTCGACCGCGTCGCGCTGTCGATCGTCGCGCCGATGGTGCAGAAGGATCTCGGGATCGACGCTGCGCAGATGGGCATCGTCTTCAGCACGTTCTTCGTCGGCTATGCGCTGTTCAACTTCATCGGCGGCCTCGCGTCGGACCGGCTCGGGCCGAAGCTCGTCTATGTGCTGGCGGTCGGCCTGTGGTCGATCTTCTGCGGGATGACGGCGATCGCGATCGGCTTCGTGAGTCTGCTGATCGTGCGCCTGCTGTTCGGCATGGCGGAAGGGCCGCTCTGCTCGGCGGCGAACAAGATGGTCAACAACTGGCTGCCGCGCGAATCGGCGGCGACCGCGATGGGGCTCCTGAGCGCCGGCTCGCCGCTGGGCGGCGCGATCGCCGGGCCGATCGTCGGGGTGCTCGCCGTCGAGTTCGGCTGGCGGCCGGCTTTCTGGATCGTCTGCGCGATCGGCCTCGCATGGGTGCTCGTCTGGGTTGCGACGACGTCCGATCGGCCCGCGCAGCGCGTATCGACGGCCGAGCAAGCCGTGCCCGGCGGTGTCGCGCCGGCCCGCGCGGCGGCGCAGCAACCGGCCGCCGGCACCGCCGATGCGCCGCCGCTTCGCCATTACCTGAAGCAGCCGCGCATCCTCGCGACGGGCGTCGCGTTCTTCGGCTACAACTATGTGCTGTTCTTCTTCCTGAGCTGGTTCCCGAGCTACCTCGTGCAGGCGCATCACCTGAACATCCGCGAGATGAGTGTCGCGACCGTCGTGCCGTGGCTCGTCGGCACCGTCGGCCTCGCGTGCGGCGGCGTCATCTCGGACGCGATCTACAAGCTCACCGGCAACGCGATGCTGTCGCGCCGGATCGTGCTCGTGAGTTGCCTGCTCGGCGCGGGGATCTGCGTCGCGGTGGCGGGCTCGGTGCGCTCGTCGCAGAGCGCGGTCGCGCTGATGTCCGTGTCGCTCTTCTTCCTCTACGTGACGGGCGCGATCTACTGGGCGATCGTGCAGGACCTCGTCGTGCCCGCGCGGGTCGGCGCCGTCAGCGGTTGCCTGCACTGCATGGGGAGCCTGTCGGGCGTCGTCGGGCCGGCCGTCACCGGCTTCATCGTCGAACGCAGCGGCTCGTTCGTGTCCGCGTTCGTGCTCGCGGGTGCGATCGCGCTGATCGGCGCGGTGCTGTCCGCGCTGTTTCTCCGCAATCGTCCGCGCGACACGCGCATGCTGCGCGAAATCCCGATTCTGTAGGCCGGCTCGCGGCGCCGCCGGACAGGCGGGCGATCGGCGCGAGATCATTGCGCCGTACTACAATAGCCCGCCATCCGTCATTCACGATCCGACTCGCGGCCCGGCCGCGCCGCGCGCCATGCTTGCAGAACAACGTCATCGCTACATCCTGTCCGAACTCGGTCGCGCGGGCGCACTGTCGGTCGCACAGCTCGTGAACGCGCTCAACGTGTCGCGCGAGACGATCCGCCGCGATCTGAACGCGCTTGCCGCGCGCGGCCTCGTGATCACGACGCACGGCGGCGCGCTCGCCGCCGACCGGCACGAGCCGAGCGTGTCCGAGCGCGATGCGTCGCACGCGGACGCGAAGCGCGCGATCGGCCGGCGCGCGGCCGAGTTCGTGGCCGATGGCGCGTCGGTGCTGCTCGACTCGGGCAGCACGGTCCATGCGGTCGCGCTCGCGCTCGTCGACCGGCATCGACTGACCGTCTATACGAACGACTGGCGGATCGCCGGCGTGCTCGGCCGCCGCAACGGCAACCGCGTGACGCTTCTCGGCGGCGAGCTGTCCGATGACGAAGACGCGACATTCGGCCTCGACACGATCCAGCAGCTCGGGCAATACCACGTCGATTTCGCGTTCGTCGGCGCGGGCGGGATCACGCCGGACGGCACGTTGACCGATTATTCGCGCGTCGTCGCCGAAGTGCGCGGGCGGATGCTCGCGGCGGCGGCGGCGCCCGTCGTCGTCGCCGATCACTCGAAGTTCGGACGCGTGATGCCCGTGCGGATCAATGGCTCGGAGGCGGCCCGCTTCCTCGTGACCGAGCGCGCGCCGGACAAGGCGATGCGGCGGGCGTTGACGTTGCGCGGGATCGAGCTCGTCGTCTGTGGTTGAGCGGTGCGGTGTGGGGCGGTGCGTGGTGGACGGCGCGATGCGCGGGATGTTCTGACAAGTGGCGCGCTATTTCGTGTTCCGGCGCGAGCACGACAAGGCGATGCGGCGCGCCGACGTTCTGGGGAGCGGGATTGTTGTCTGCGGCGGATCGTGGTGGCAACGGCCGATGCGTCGCGAGCGCGCGATGCACGTCATGTTCCGATAAGCGGGGCGCTATTTCGTGTTCCGGCGCGAGCACGACAAGGCGGTGCGGCGTGCGCCGACATTCCGGCAGATCGAGATTGTCCTGCGGCTGATCGCTGCTGCGTCGGTCGATGTGTCGCACACCCGCGATGCAGGTCATGTGTCTCGCATTGCGCTGCGCCGCGCAGCGTGCCGTCGAACCTCGCCCTGTCTCGTTCCGCTTCGATCACCTGCCTCTCGTGCGCCCGCCCTTCGCCATGCCCCATCCGCCGCCTCGAGCCGCGTCGAAGCAAACACGACACGGAAACTTCATCGGAACGTCACACGCACGGCAAGCAAGCGCTGAACACTCGACGCTTCGACTTTGGAAGGCGATGAGCCGAGGAGGGCGGCGATGTCCGTCAGCGTGCGCAGCTATCTTTCCCCGACGTTGGTCCTGCTGGCCTTCGATTGGCCCGACGCGCGGCGGCGCGATGATTTTCTCGGTTTTGCGATCAAGCGTACGCCCGGCTTCTGGTCGACGGACGGCAAGACGCGCGCCGCGACGAGCTGGCTGCCGAACCGGCTGACGTTCGACGGCCCCGCGGCCGGCACCCAAGGCGATGCGCCGACCGATCAGGCGCCGATCCAGAAATTCATGTGGTGGGACGCGCGGATCGATCCACCGGATCGCGGCCGGACGTTTCGCTACGACGTCTATCCGGTCGTCGGCACGCCCGCGTCGCTGCACGTGCTCGAAGCCGATGCGGGCGTATGCAGCGTCACGCTGCCCGCGCACGTCGAGGATGGGATCGGCACGTGGTTCAACCGCGCGGTGGTGAGCTCGCAGGCGTTCGCGAAGCAGGTTCGCGCGCTGCATCTCGCCGCAGGCGATGCGCCGCCGCCCGACGCGGCGCTGAAGCTGCGCACGTGGCTTGCGAACGATCTGCAGGAGACCTTCGGATTGGTACTCGGCGGCGATGCGCGGCGCGCGGTGTCGGCGGTCTATCACCTGACCGATCCGCTTTGGGCGATTCCGGCATTCGACGCGTTCGGCCGCGCGCACGGCGCCGATGCGCTCGCGATCGTCTATGACGCGCACGAGACGCAGCGCGGCCGCGGCGAGCCGCCGCTGCCGTCGCCGAACCAGCCGGCCGTCGACCGATTGACGGGCATCGCGACGCTCGCACCGCGCGACAAGACGCGGATCATGCACGACAAGTTCATCGTCGCGGGCGACGAGACGGGGCCCGCGCGCGTGCTGACCGGCTCGGCGAACTTCACGACCGAGGGCATCACCGAGCAGGCGAACGTACTGCACACGTTCGAGTCGGCGGCGCTCGCCGAGCTGTACAACGCGCGAGCGCGCGCGCTCGCGTCGAATCCGGGCATCGCCGAGACCGCGCGGCTCGCGCCCGGCTGGTCGGAGGCGATCGAAATCGGTTCGGCGCGCGTGCGCGTGTCGTTTTCGCCGGAGCCGCGCGGCGTGCGCACGCAGATCGACACGGTTGTCGACGCGATCCGCGGTGCGCAGCATTCGGTTGCGTTTTGTCTCTTCATGCCGACCGATGCCGCGCTGCGCGACGCGTGCTTCGAAGCGGGCGACCGCGGGCTGATGATGTTCGGGCTCGTCAACGGGATCAGCGCGCGCGGCGCGCAGCAGGCGGACGCGGATCAGCGCGACGGCAAGACGCTCGATGCCGCGCGTCTCGCGAACCTCGAGCTGTATCACCGCAGCCGTTCGAATCGCGACGTGATCGACGCCGCGTATTTCTCTCCCGCAGCGGTGCCGGACGGCTTCGAGACGGAGCTGCGGCTCTTTCCGGGGGAAGCGCCGCCCGCTTATCCGCCCGTCGTCATTCACCACAAGTTCATCGTGATCGACGCGGAGGGGGCGGATCCGATCGTCTACAGCGGCTCGGCGAACATGAGCGGGAATTCCGAGCATTTCAACGACGAGAATCTGCTGGAGATTCGCGATGCGCGCGTCGCGGCGATCTATCTCGCGGAGTTCTTGCGGCTTTACGAGCACTATCGTGCGCGCGCGCTGGCGATCGCTTCGCGTCGCGGCTCGGGTTCGGATGCGGGTTCGGGGACGGGCGTGCGCGGCAAGCTTGCGTTGCAGCCGGATTCGCGGTGGGCGAAGAAGTACTTCGTCGCGGGAAGCCCGGAGGAGAAGGCGCGGATCGCGCTTGCCAAGCCGGCGCCGGCGACGCACGCGCAGGCCTGAGCGGACTTCGGCGCTCGTCGTGGGGCTGCGCGACGAGCGCGCGGCCCCACGCGCCGTGCGCCGACGATCAGCGTGCGACGTAACGCAAGACCGTCTCGGCGATCATCGCGCGATGCCGCGTGCGCAGTCGCGGCGACGACGGATCGCGGCCGAACGCCGTGCCGAACGTATAGCGGTTCGCGACGCGATGAAAGCAGAACGAGCTGATCAGCAGATGCAGATCGAACGGATCGACATCCTCGCGGAACGCGCCGCTTTCGACGCCGTGCGCGAGCAGGTCCTCGAGCGTCTTGATGATGCTGACGTTGCGGTTCTTGAACGACTTCAGCTGCTCGAGATACTTCGCGCCGTGAATGTTCTCGATCGTCACGAGGCGCACGAAGTCGCGATGCTTGTCGTGGTAGTCGAACGTGAATTCGACGAGCCGGCGCAAGCCCTCGCGCGGCTCCAGTTCGCCGACGTTCAGTTCGAGTTCGAGCGCGCGGATGTCGCCGTAGACTTTCTCGAGTACTGCTTCGTACAGCCCTTCCTTGCTGTCGAAGTAGTAGTAGAGCATCCGCTTCGTCGTGTTCGTGCGTTCGGCGATCGAATCGACGCGCGCGCCCGACAGCCCCATCGCGGAGAACTCCTGCGTGGCGACGTCGAGGATGTTGCGCTTCGTCTGTTCGGGATCGTATTTGCGGCGCGCCTCATCGCGCCGCGCATCGGCGTCGGGCGCGGCGGCCTTGCTTCCTTGTTTCATTTTGGCGTCATCGGGCGGCGGCATGGTCGGCGCATTCTAGCACGCGCCCCAATTGGCTTCGGCCCGATTCCTGGCTCTAAAAAAGGTCCTTCGAAGATTTCCGGGGATGTCGCTGTCCGCCCCCTTGCCGCCTTTTGAAGGTCCGTGCTCGAGCGTCCGAAGTTTCCGCCACGAGATCGGGAAATACAATATCAGGTTAATTAAATCGGCGATTTTTTAGCAATTTACCCAACAAATAATATGCCAGTTCAATATAGGGTAAACGATATAAATATTTTGCCTGACGGATGACAAGGCCGGCCTACCATTCTTCTTACCACGCTATAACGAGTGGCCTCATGCTGAAGAAGCGGAAACCAACTCAACATTTTAGAAACAGATTTTATCCGGATGCAATCTCACCGCGAATGTTCACGGTGGATTGGCGCTTGTCGCCCAATTTACAATCGGAGATATCATCATGGCATATAAAGGCGCAACATTGCTGACGAATCAATTTTTGCTCAAGGAAGACTACCTTGTCTCCACGGATGGTCGATACCAGTTCATTTTGCAGGACGATGGAAATCTCGTGCTGTACCGTCTGAGCGATCATCGGGCACTATGGGCATCCGGCACGAATGGCAAGGCCGTCTCAAAAGCAATCATGCAACAAGACGGCAATTTTGTGATCTACGGCTATCCCGGAGCCGTATGGGCAAGCGACACAAATGGCAAGCCGTATTCGACGCTCATCGTCCAGAATGACGGAAACGTCGTCATTTACGAACCGCAAGTACCCGTGTGGGCAACAGGCACCAACGAATAACGGTTGATCTGCGGCGAATAACAGGCGCGAATATTTCACCTTCCAAAACACCCAGGCCACATCTCTATATTTTTTATTTTGGCGGGTAAAAGTATTCGCGCTACAGATCGGACAAGCGATGCTTCACCGACCGGCGACGGTCTGCCTCGCGTCTCCCGAAAATCCCCGAAGAACCCTAAAAAACGGGTTTGTCGAAACGTGTGCGGCGGCGCGCGGCGAGCGCATCCCGCGCCTCGTACGCGCTGTACGTGAGTTGTGCGGCGGCCAGCCCGGCGAGGCCGAATGTGCGTGTGAGGCCGAACCTTGCGAAGCCGTCCGGCACGGGCCGCCGTTCGGCGAGCGCTGCTGCGAGCACCTCGCCCGCGACCGTCGTCGGCGCCATCCCGTGGCCGCCGAAGCCGACCGCGTGCCAGACGCCATCCGGGTCGCGTCCGATCTGCGGCATCTTGTGGCGCGCGTAGCTCATGAGCCCGCCCCACGCGAACTGCACGGCAACGTCGCGCAACTGTGGATAGACGCGCACGAGGTCGTGCTTGAGCAGCCGCGCGATGGCGTCCGGCCCGCGTTCGAGCACCGAGATGCGGCCGCCCCACAGGATGCGTGAGTCGGCGAGCGGCCGGTAGTAGTCGAAGGCGAAGCGGGTGTCGTAGACGGCCGACCGGCATGCGATCGCGTCGGCGAGCCGCGCGCCGAGCGGCTCGGTCGCGATCACGTAGGTCGCGATCGGCAGCACCGCACGCTCGATGCGCGGATACACGCCGCGCGCATAGCCGCCGCCCGCGAACACGACGCGCCGCGCACGCACGGCGCCGCCGTCTGTCGCGACGACGAAGCCCGCGCCGTCGCGGCGGATCGTGCGCGCGGCCGAATGCTCGTGGATCCGCGCGCCGCCGCGCGTGGCCGCGGCCGCGATGCCGAGCACGTACTTGAGCGGATGGAAGTGGAACGCGTTGCGCTCGAAGAGCCCGCCGTGATAGCGGTCGGTTTTCAGGCGCGTGCGCAACGCGTTTGCGTCGAGCGGCTCCCATTCGACGCCGAACACTTCCTTCATCAGCTTGCGCGGTGCGTTCAGGCGCGCCGGATCGTCGAACCAGTTCGCGAGGATCACGCCGCCGTCGACCAGCTCGCAGTCGATGCCGTAGCGCGCGGCGCGCGCGCGGATCAGGTCGATCGCGTCGATCGTCAACCGATAGAGCGCGCGTGCGGACTCGGGGCCGAGCATGCGCAGGAGATCCGCGTTGTCGAGGCTGTAACCGCCGAACACGAAGCCGCCGTTGCGGCCTGACGCGCCGAAGCCGACCGTCTGCGCGTCGAGCACCGCGACGTCGCGCACGCCGCGCTCGACGAGCCCGAGCGCTGTCGACAGGCCGGCGAGGCCGCCGCCGACGATGCAGACATCGACGTCGACGCGATCGGCGAGCGCGGGGTAGAGCGTGCGTGTCGCAGTGGCTTCGTAGTAGTTCTGCATGCGGTTGTCGTGTGTGAGCGAACGAGGATGAATGATCTGACTATCGTATCGGGTGTCTCGCGTGCGTTGAAGCAGAGTCTGCCCGGATGGACGGGCGGGCGTCGCGCGTTGCCGGCAGCCCTTGGAGGCTGGCGGATTCCGATTTCGAGTCGTTGTTCCCGGGGCTTTGTGTTCGGGGCGTGATTTCTCGCGGCTCGACGCTCGGCCAGTTGTTTCAATCTTTGCCGACCGCCGACCGCCGACCGCCGACCGCCGACCGCCGACCGCCGACCGCCGACCGCCGACCGCCGACTACCGACTACCGACTACCGCGAACCGCGCGGCGTCAACCGCCAACCGCCCCGGCCATCAACCGTCGTCTGCGGCGCGTGAACCGCATGCGTCGTGCATCGGACGCGTGCCGCCGCCGCGCGGCGAGCCGTCCGCGGCGTCGCGGGCGCCCCCGGTGCGGCACTCAACTGGCGACGCGTCCAAGCCGCCACCCGAGTCGCCCGTCGTACTGTCATTGGCCAAAGGCGCAATGCCTTCGGCCGCAATATCTGCGACCTCATCGCTCCCATCGCCGCCTTTGCCGCCCCCGGTCCCGCCGTGCATCGGCCCGGCCTCTGTCTGCGCCGCCCGATCGCGCTCGAGCCGATGATAGTGATCGAGCCGCCTGGCGTCGATCAGCGCGACGTACGCCGCGCCGTTCTTCGTGATGATCTTCTCGCCGCCGTCCCGCGCCTCGTCGGCCAGCTCGGAAAAGCGGGCGCGGGCGATGGACAGTGGCACGATGTCGCCGATGTGAATGGTCATGGTCGATCTCGCGTGGCCGGCTGCCGCCGGCCGATGAACGGATGAACAGGATGGTCGCGTCAGCTTATCGTCCGTGTCGGCGCGACGGAATCCAGCCATTCGGCCAACGCGACGAACGGCTCGCTGTCGGCGGCGGCGTCGGGCGCGACGAGGTAGTAGCCGGCGTCGCTCGGCAGCCGCAGGTCGAGCGGCGCGCAAAGGCGCCCCGACGCAAGCTCGTCGGCGACGAGGAGCGCCGGCATCAGCGCGACCCCCATTCCCGCGTGCGCGGCCGCCGTCAGCATCGTGAACAGTTCGTAGCGCGGCCCGCGCACCGCGCGCAGGTCGTTGTCGAGGCCGTGCGCGCGGAACCAGTCGCGCCATGCGTCCGCGCGCGTCGACAGGTGCAGGAGCGGCAAATCGAGCAGCGCGTCGCGCGTGATCCGCCGTCCGCCCGCGGGCAGCAGCGCCGGACTGCAGACGGGCAGCATGTCGCCTTCGAGGAACAGCAGCCGCCCTTGCGTGCCGGGCCACAGCGCGTGGCCGAAATAGATCGCCGCGTCGAACGTCGAATCGCTGAACAGGAACGGCTCAGTGCGCACCGACAGATTGACCGTGATGTCGGGCCGCAGCGCGCGGAACCGCGGCAGGCGTGGAATCAGCCATTGGCTCGCGAACGTCGGCACGACCGCGAGCTCGAGCGTCGCGCCGATCCCGCGCTGCGCCATCAGTTCGAGCGTATCGCGCTCGATCCGCTCGAGGTTGCGGCGCACGAGCGCCGCGTAGTGCCGGCCGTGCGGCGTCAGCACGACCCGCTTCTTGATCCGCAGGAACAACGCGACGCCGAGCCGCTCCTCCAGCGACGTGATCTGACGGCTGACCGCGCTTTGCGTGAGCGCGAGCTCGTCGGCCGCGCGGGTGAAGCTTTCGTGGCGGGCCGCCGCTTCGAAGACCTGCAGCGCCGCGAGGTTCGGAATGCCTTTTCGCATCGACGGATGAAAGATCGGAAATTTGTAACTTGGTGAGTTTTTGGAATGAACTGGTGAGTTTATATCAATTGCCGAGCCAATTTCGCGCATTGAGAATTGACCCTCTGATCATTTCAGCGCGCCGCTCAATGCGTGGCGCGCATGCCGCCAGAAAGACGCAAACCCACGGAAGAACCCGATGAACGCGAACCTCGCCGCCTTGCTCGCCACCGTTTCCGATCAGCCGACCATCGACAAGTTGATGCGGCTGATGCATGTCCCGACGTGTTTCGAGCGCTGCGAGCCGGGCGTCGTCACGCGCGCCGAGCTCGCGCAGGCGCTCAACATGGCGCTGTTCGCGGATCTGCTCGAACGGGTGCCGACGGGCCGCGCGTACACGCGCGACGTCGCGCGCGACGGCGGCCGCGTGACGTTCGACCATGGCGCGCTGCGCACCGTGCGCTGGCCGTCGTGCGGCGCGCTGCCGCCCGGCGAAGCGGCATTCACGCGCATTCTTCGGCCGCTCGGCTATCGGCTGAACGGCACGTATCCGCTCGAACGCCTCAAGATGACGGGCCGCTCGTACGCGCATCTCGACGCGCCCGACCAGATCGCGCAGTTCTTCGTCAGCGAACTGCATCCGGAGCGCTTCAGCGCCGCGTTCCAGCAGGCCGTGACGAACGTGCTCGGGACGTCGGCCGATCCGCTGACGCCGCAGGCGGTCGCGACGCTCGCCGAGCTCGAGCGCGACGCGTCGCTGCCGCTTGCCGGCGCCTGCGCGCTGGTGCCCGTGCTCGTGCGCTGCTTCGATCGCCAGCATGCGTCGCCTGCGCTTGCCGATTACGAAACGCTGCTCGCCGAGTCGGCCGAGATGGCGTGGATCGCGACCGAAGGCAACGCGTTCAATCATGCGACCGACCGCGTGCCCGACGTCGACGCGCTCGCCGCCGCGCAGCGCGCGCTGGGGCGGCCGATCAAGCCGGCCGTCGAGGTGTCGCGCTCGGGGCGCGTGCGGCAGACCGCATTCCGCGCGGACCCTGTGACGCGCACGTTGGTTGACGCGTCCGGCGCGCTCGTCGAGCGCGAGGTGCCGGGCTCGTTCTACGAATTCATCACGCGTGACGCGGTCGCCGATGCCGAGACCGGCCGCCGCGCGCTCGATCTGAGCTTCGACGCGGGCAACGCCACCGGCATCTTCAAGATGACGGCCGCCGCCTGAGTCGCCCGGCTTTCCGTCCGCCTTTCGCCCGACTTCCATCGTACCGGAGCCGCCATGACGCTCGCCGCCGCCGTCGATTACCCGTTCGCCGCGCCGTTCGCCGATCCGCAGGGATCGCCGATCCGCGAGCTGTTCAAGCACGTCGGCAAGCCGGGGATGATCTCGTTCGCGGGCGGCTATCCGTCCGCCGATCTGTTCGATCGGGAAGGCATCGCGGCCGCGTTCGCGGACGCGGCCCGCGACGATCCGCTCGCGTGCCTGCAGTACGGCGACACGGCGGGCCAGCCGGGCCTGCGCCGCGCGCTCGCGGACTGGATGGCGAGCGCGCGCGGCGTGACGTGCGACGCTTCGCAGGTGCTCGTCACGACGGGCTCGCAGCAAGGTTTCGACCTGCTCGTGCGCACGCTGATCGAGCCGGGCGACGTCGCGCTCGTCGAGGCGCCCGCGTATCCGGCCGCGCTGCAGGCGTTGCGGCTCGCGGGCGCGAAACTCGTGCCGGTGCGCACCGACGGCGACGGCGTCGATCCCGATGCGCTCGCCGTGCTGCTCGCCGCGTGGCCTGCGAGCGAGCGTCGCCCGAAGCTGCTGTACACGGTGCCGACGTTCGCGAACCCGACGGGCGCGACGCTGCCGCCGGCGCGCCGCGCGACGCTCGCCGCGCTCGCGGCCGACGCGCAATTCGTGCTCGTCGAAGACGACCCGTACGCGGACCTGCGCTTCTCCGGCGAGCCGGTGAAGCCGGTGCTCGCGCACGCCGGCGCCGAAGACTGGACCGTCTACCTCGGCAGTCTGTCGAAGATCGTCGCGCCGGGCTTGCGGATCGGCTGGGCGGTCGCGCCCGCCGCGATCGCGCGCCGGATGACGGTCGCGAAGCAGACGAGCGATTTGTGCACCGCGCCGATCGCGCAGGAGGCGATCCGGCGCTATCTGGACAGCGGCCGGCTCGCCGCGCATCTGCGCACGATCGCGCAGACTTACGGGAGCCGCTGCCGCGCGCTCGTCAGCGCGCTCCGGCAATTCGTGCCGGACGAAGTCGAGTGGCGCGAGCCGGCGGGCGGCATGTTCGTGTGGGCGCGCCTGACGGCCGGCCGCGACGCCGCGGAGGCGCTCAAGCGCGCGCTCGCGCACAACGTGATGTATGTGCCGGGCGCGGCGTTCTACGCGCGCGACGCGGACGCGAGCAGCCTGCGGCTGTCGTTCGCCGCACCGGGCGAAGCGGAGATCTTCGAGGGCGTGCGCCGGCTGCGCGCGGCGCTCGCGGCGGACCGCTAGGCCGAACGGCCAGGCCGCTTGCATGCGGCGCGCGAACGCGGTCCAATCGATTCATTCGCGGCGGCGACGCCGCACCGATCAACCTGATTCCGTTCTGAAGAGGAAGCGATGCAATTCAACGACATTCTCGCCGCGCTCGACGTCGATCTGGCCGGCTGGCAAGGCAGCGCGCTGACCGCCCGGTCGCCCGTCGACGGCGCGACGCTCGCGACGCTCGCCGCCGACAGCCCGGCCGAAACCGAGCGCAAGATCGACGCCGCGCATCAAGCGTTCCTCAAGTGGCGCACGGTGCCCGCGCCCGTGCGCGGCGAGCTCGTGCGCGTGTTGGGCAACGTGCTGCGCGAGCACAAGGCGGCGCTCGGCCGGCTCGTCACGCTCGAAGCGGGCAAGATCGCGTCCGAGGGCCTCGGCGAAGTGCAGGAGATGATCGACATCTGCGATTTCGCGGTCGGCCTGTCGCGGCAGTTGTATGGCCTCACGATCGCGTCCGAGCGCCCCGGCCACCGGATGATGGAAACCTGGCATCCGCTCGGCGTGTGCGGCGTGATCTCCGCGTTCAATTTCCCGGTCGCCGTATGGTCGTGGAACGCGGCGCTCGCGTTCGTCTGCGGCGACCCGGTCGTCTGGAAGCCGTCCGAGAAGACGCCGCTCACCGCGATCGCTTGCCATGCGCTGTTCGCGAAGGCGGTACGCGCATTCGACAAGACGCATCCGGGCGTCGTGCCGGAAGGGCTGCATCAGCTCGTGCTCGGCGGCCGCGACGTCGGCGAGGCGCTCGCCGCTTCGCCGAAGGTGCCGCTCGTGTCCGCGACGGGCAGCGTGCGGATGGGCATCGAGGTCGCGCAGGTGCTGAGCCGGCGCCTCGCGCGCAGCCTCCTCGAACTCGGCGGCAACAACGGGATGATCGTCGCGCCGAGCGCGGATCTCGATCTCGTCGTGCGCGCGGTCACGTTCGCGTCGGTCGGCACCGCGGGCCAGCGCTGCACGACGCTGCGCCGGCTGATCGTGCATCGCAGCGTCGCCGATCAACTGCTGCCGCGCCTCGAGAAGGCGTTCGCATCGGTGAAGGTCGGCGATCCGCTCGAGACGGGCACGCTGGTCGGCCCACTGATCGACCGCGCGGCATTCGACGCGATGCAAAAGGCGCTCGCCGATGCGCGCGAGCAGGGCGGCGATGTGAAGGGCGGCGAGCGCGTCGACGTGGGCCATGCGGACGCGTACTACGTGCGCCCGGCGCTCGTGCGGATGCCGAAGCAGACGGCCGTCGTCACGCGCGAGACGTTCGCGCCGATTCTCTATGTGCTTGTCTACGACGACTTCGGCGATGCGCTCGCGATCCACAACGGCGTGCCGCAAGGGCTGTCGTCGGCGATTTTCACGAACGACGTGCGCGAAGCCGAGCAGTTCATGTCGGCGGCGGGCAGCGATTGCGGGATCGTCAACGTGAACATCGGCACGAGCGGCGCGGAGATCGGCGGCGCGTTCGGCGGCGAAAAGGAGACGGGCGGCGGTCGCGAATCGGGCTCGGACGCCTGGAAGAGCTACATGCGCCGCGCGACGAACACGATCAACTACAGCCGCGAATTGCCGCTCGCGCAGGGCGTGAAGTTCGACGTGTAAGCGGCAGCACGGCGGTTCGGAAGGGCGCGCGTGTGGTCCGCTTGCGCGCCGCCCGAAGAAAAAGGCTCGGGGTCGATTCCGAGCCTTTTTCCTGTCGCGCTTCCGGCACGCGCCGATTCCGATCGTCGCTGCACGCAGCCGCCCATGTCAGGCCGACGCGTGCGTTCGGCGAGCGTTTGCCGGGATCGCGGCCCGGTAGCGAAGGCCGACGGCTTGTCGTATTTCGTCGAGGCCGGCGCTTGGCGCGAAAGCGGATCGGCAAATGATGGTGCGGGGCGTCAGAACCAGCCGGATATCCATCCCGCGATTCCCTTGAACGTACTTTTGATGCTGTCCCAGGCGTTGTGGAGCCACGCGACGACATCTCTTACGACGCCCACGATGAAATCCGCAATCTTGTTGAAAAGATCATTGAAGAAGTTGCCGATCTTATCCATCAACGCAACAATGGGGTGCTGAAGTTCAGGGTGTTCCAGTCCGATTTTGATCGCCGTGTCGAAAATCTTGTCGATTCTCGTGTTGGAATCCTCCTTCGCCTTTTTTCTCTGTTCTTCCATCTTCTTTTTGAATTCTTCGACGGAAGCGGGAGACGCTCCTGAACTCTTCAGTGCTTCGGTTGCGCGGACGATACCGGTTTCGATTCCGCTCGCTTCTTCCTGCCCCGACGATTGAGCGTCGATTTGCAAACCCTTCAGCAAATCGTTTTCCTGCGCCGAAAGCTTCGCGGAAGACGACTGCGCTGCACTGAAATAAGAAGCAAGATGCTGCGATGCGGCATAGCGACGAGGCGACGTTTGACCGAGCGAGGATTTGTAGTGCGTGCGCATTTCCTCCAGGACATCGACAAATTGGCTCATTTTGTGACTCCTCGAAAAGCACGGATTTAATTTGAATGTGAGAGCCGTGCCGACCATCTCTCGACTAAAGATTAGGATTTATTCAGTGGCGAATACCCACCATTTTTGTTAGCTTGACATTGTTGGGGAATGGGTTTTTTTGACGGCGGCGGGCGGAATTTGCCGCTTCACGCCAGTGCGCCTCGGGTTTCGATTCCGTCATGCGTGGTCGTCGCCCGGACAAGACGCGCGGCGAGCGCGGCATGCCATCGTGTCGATGCGCGAACGGCGCCGAACATGGTTCACGAACGGCGGGCACGTACGAAGGCTGCGGCTCGTCGGCTTTACCGCACCGGGCCGTGGACAGGCTGCTCCGGCATGCTGAGCGCTTACGCGTCCGCTCGCGCCGCAGTCGAGCCCCGCACGATCAACTCCCCGGGCAGTACCAGCGTGCGCGCGGACATCGCCGGATCGGCGAGCCGTTGCGTCAGCAACTGCATCGCGTTCTTGCCGATTTCGTAGACGGGTTGCGCGATCACCGTCACGCCGGGTGTGACGAGATCCGTCCACGCGTCGTTGTCGAAGCCCGCGAGCGCGACATCGTCCGGCACGCGCGCGCCGTGCTCGCGCAGCGCGCGATATGCGCCGAGCAGCAGCAGGCCGTTGCTCGCGACGATCGCGTCGGGCCGCGCGGCCGCATCGCTCGCGAGCCATGCGTGCACGCGCGCATGTGCGGCCTGCGGATGCGGATCGACGAACTCCGCTTCGGCCGGCAACGCGTGGCGGCGCAGCGCGTCGACGAACGCCGCATGTCGTTCGCGGCCGGTCGTGCTCGCGTTGCCGAACAGTCCCGCGACGCGCCGGTAGCCGCGCTCGACGAGGTGCTCGACGAGCCGCGTCGCCGCGTCGCGGTTGTCGAGCGTGATTGCATCGGCCACGCCCGCCGGCCCCGCGCGGTCGATCATCACGACCGGAAACGCGTGCGCGCGCGCATCGAAATGCCGCGCGGCGTCGTACGTCGGCGAATAGATGACGCCCGTCACCCGCTCGCTCTCCATCAGTCGCAGATACATCGCTTCCTTTTCCGGATTCTCGTCGGTGTTGCAGAGGATCACGCGCATCCCTTGCGCATACGCGGCGTCTTCGACCGCGCGGCTCACCTCGGTGAAGAACGGGTTGCGCACGTCGGAGACGATGAGGCCGATCGTCGCGGTATCGCCCGAGCGCAGCCGGCGCGCGGCCGCGTTCGGCCGGTAATCGAGCCGCTCGATCACCTCGAGCACGCGCCGGCGCACGGTGTCGCGCACCGGACCGTTGTTCGACAGCACGCGCGAGACCGTCGTGACCGACACGCCCGCTGCTTCCGCGACATCCTTGATTCGTAACGCCATGGCAACTGGAATCGATTTCTTTTCGGATCGGTATTTACCCTGAATCCGGGTGACGGAAACACTGCCTGGCGCATACGCCGCCGCCGCCCGTGGACAGGCCTTTTGGCTATTCTAGCGAGGGCCGTCGTACATTTCACGCAGTTTCCTGAAATCAGGGAACGCTTGACGGTGAAAGTGGTATCGATTTCAATACGCACATTCCAACGATTGATCTCAGGAGACGCGATGCCGCCGTTGCTCACAGCGGAACTCGTCCGGCTCGGCGCGAAGGCCGGTTCGAAACACGATGCGATCGGCCAGGCCGGCGCGCTGCTCGTCGAGGCGGGCGTCATCGAGCCCGGCTATGTCGACAGCCTGCACGGCCGCGAGACGGTGGCGAACACGTATCTCGGCAGCGGCGTCGCGATTCCGCACGGGTTGCAGGAGGATCGCCATCTGATCCGCCGCACGGGCGTCGCGGTGCTGCAGGTGCCGGACGGCGTCGAGTGGCAGGGCGGTGAGCGCGCGCGTCTTATCGTCGCGATCGCCGCGCAGTCCGACGAACACATCGCGCTGTTGCAGCGCCTGACCCGGCTGATCGGCGATCCGCCGCAGCTCGAGCGGCTGCTCGCCGCGCGCGATCCGCAAGCGATCGTCGACGCGCTGAACGGCGCGGGCGCAGCGCGCGCGGCAGGCGCCGCCGTCGTCGAGGCGACGCCCGCCGACTACGCGCACAAGGTCGACGTGATCCTCGACTACCCGCACGGCCTGCACGCGCGGCCCGCGAGCGCGTGGGTCGCGACCGCGAAGCGGTATCGGGCGGCGTTGCGCGTGCGCCATGGCGACGTCGCCGCCGATCCGAAGAACCTCGTCAGCCTGCTGCAGCTCGGCGCGACCCCGCAGGCGCGGCTCGTCGTGTCCGCGCAGGGCGTCGACGCGGCCGACGCGCTCGCGGCGCTCGCACGCACGATCGAAGCGCTCGCCGCCGAGGAGCATGCGCGCGCGGCGGCCGCGCAGGCGCGCCGGCAGAGCGTGCAGCCCGCGCTGTGGACGCCGGAGGATCCTGCGACCGCGATCGAAGGGATCGGCGCGGGGCCGGGCCTCGTGACGGGGCCGGTGCGCGTGCTGCGCGCGACGCGCGTCGACATCGAAGACAGGCCGGGCGACACGCTCGACGCGACGCGTCGTCTCGACCAGGCGCTGATCGAGACCGCCGCCGAGCTCGACGCGCTCGCGCGCGAGACCGCGTCGCGGCTCGGCGCGGCCGAAGGCGAAATCTTCGTCGCGCAGCGGGAGCTGCTGAACGACACCGAGCTGCTCGGCGAGACCGCGCGACTGATCGTCGACGGGCACGGGCTCGCGTGGGCGTGGCATCAGGCCGCCGAAGCACAGGCCGAACGGCTCGCCGCGCTGCCCGATTCGCTCCTCGCCGCACGCGTGACCGACCTGCGCGACGTCGCGCGGCGCGTGCTGCGGCATCTCGGCGAGACGGGCGCGGGCGACGCGACGGGTGGCGGCGGCGACGCAAACGCGCCGTCGATTCTGATCGCCGAAGACCTGACACCATCCGACACCGCGCGGCTCGACCCGGCCGTGACACTCGGTTTCTGCACGGTCGCGGGCGGCCCGACGTCGCACACGGCGATCCTCGCGCGCACGCTCGGCGTGCCGGCGGCGGTCGCGTGCGGCGCGAGGCTGATGGAGGTTGCCGACGGCGCGCGCGCGGTGCTCGACGGCAACGCGGGGCGGCTGTACGTCGGCGTGTCGGCGCGCGACGCCGAGCGCGCGCGTCAGGTCGAGCAGCGCCTGCTCGAGGAGCGGCGGCGCGCGAGCGCGAACCGCGCGCTGCCTGCGGCGACGCTCGACGGCCACGTGCTCGAGATCGGCGCGAACATCACGCGGCCGGGCCAGGTCGCCGACGCGCTCGCGCAGGGCGCGGACGGCGTCGGCCTGATGCGCACCGAGTTCCTGTTTCTCGAGCGCCGCGACGCGCCCGACGAGGACGAGCAATACGCGTGCTACAAGCAGATGGTCGACGCGAGCGGCGGCCGGCGTCTCATCATTCGCACGCTCGACATCGGCGGCGACAAGCAGGTGCCGTATTTGAATCTGCCGCACGAATCGAATCCGTTCCTCGGCGTGCGCGGGCTGCGCCTGTGCCTGCGGCGTCCTGACCTGTTCGTGCCGCAGCTTCGCGCGCTTTATCGCGCGGCGAAGGAAGGGCCGCTCTGGATCATGTTCCCGATGGTGTCGACGCTCGACGAGGCGCGCGAGGCGATCGCGCTCGCCGAAACCGTGCGCGCGGAGCTCGACGCGCCGAAGGTGCCGCTCGGCATCATGGTCGAGACGCCGTCGGCCGCTGCGCTCGCCGATCATTTCGCGCAGGTCGTCGACTTCTTCTCGATCGGCACGAACGACTTGACGCAATATGTGCTCGCGATCGACCGCGAGCACCCGGAGCTCGCGCGGCTCGCCGAAAGCCTGCATCCGGCTGTGCTGCGGATGATCCGGCAGACGGTCGACGGCGCGCGCCGTCATCGCAAGTGGGTCGGCGTGTGCGGCGGGCTCGCGGGCGATCCGCTCGGCGCGTCGATTCTCGCGGGCCTGGGCGTCGACGAACTGTCGATGAGCGCGCGCGACGTCGCCGCGGTGAAGACGCGGCTGCGCGGCGCGCGGCTCGACGCGCTGCAGGCGCTCGCGCGGCGCGCGCTCGACTGCGCGGACGTCGATGCGGTGCGCGCGCTCGATTCGGCCGAGATCCGGGTGGCCGCATGACGACCGTCGTGACCGTGACGCCGAATCCGGCGCTCGACCAGACCGTGCGCGTGTCCAACCTGACGCTCGGCGACGTGAACCGCGCGGAGTCGCTCGAATTCAACGCGGGCGGCAAGGGCGTGAACGTCGCCGGCTGCCTCGCCGACTACGGGATCGCGACGATCGCGACCGGGCTGCTCGGCGCGGCCGACAGCGCGGCGTTCGACGCGATGTTCGCCGACAAGCAGATCGCGGACCGCTTCGTGCGGATCGCGGGGCGCACGCGGATCAACGTGAAGCTCGTCGATTCGGCGCGCGGCGAGACGACCGACATCAATCTCGCGACGTCGCTGCCGACGCCCGCCGACGTCGCGGCGCTCGAGCGCCGGATGATCGAGCTCGCGGCGCCCGGCCGCTGGCTCGTGCTCGCGGGCAGCCTGCCGCCGGGCGTCGACGCGTCGTTCTACCGGCGCGCGACGCGCGCGCTGCACGGCGCAGGCGCGCGCGTCGCGCTCGACACGAGCGGCGCGCCGCTCGCCGATGCGCTCGCGGCCGACGATCCGCGCGAGTTGCCGGATCTCGTGAAGCCGAATCTCGCGGAGCTCGAAGCGGCGCTCGGCCGCGCGTTGCGCGACGAGGACGCGATCGTGCGTGCGGCGTGCGAGCTTGCCGCGCGCGGGATCGCGTATGTCGTCGTGTCGCTTGGCGCGAAGGGCGCGTTGGGCGTCGCGGCGGATGTCGGGGCGAGGGCTTTGGGCGCATCGGAGGTATCGGAAGTATCGGAAGTATCGGAAGCGCCGGCGGCATCGAAGGCATCGGTCGGATCGCGGACGTTCGATGCGACAAAGTCGTCGAAGCTGGAGACCGTGGACGCGCTCGCATCTTCGACCGCATCGCCGGGATCCGAAGGGCGGCTGTTGTCGATGGTACGTTCGGCATCGCCCGCATCGGTTGCATCGCCCGTATCGGCATCGCCCGTATCGGCATCACCCACATCGACAACCGCAGGCGCGCCGACCTCGCCGCAACGCGCCACCCCGCATCCGGCCATCTATCGGATCTTCCGCGCGACGCCGCCGCGCGTGCCCGTCGCGAGCACGGTCGGCGCGGGCGATGCGTTCGTCGCTGGGCTCGTCGCGAGCCTGACCGAAGCGCGCGCGTGGGGCGACGCGGGCCGTCGCGCCACCGCGTTCGCGGCTGCGAAGCTCGCGCGCGTCGGCCCGCATTTGCCCGATCGCACGACGCTCGACGCACTCGCCGCGCAGGTCGAAGTCGAGACTTTCACGCTGACCGCCGCGGCGGACGGCGTCGTTCATTCATAAGCCGGCAGGCCGGAGGCACGCATGAAAAAATTGATCGGACTCGTGGCGGCGCCGGCGCGGACGGCCGCGCCGGCCTTCGCCGCGCACGCGCTGAACCGCGCGGCGCAGGCGCGCGGCATCGCGCTCGCGCTCGAAACGCGCAGCGCGCTCGGCGTGCAGACACCGTTGTCCGCCGACCAGATCGACGCGGCGAGCGCCGTGCTGATCGCGGCGGACGACCCGGCGTCGATCGACGAAGCGCCGTTCGCGGGCAAGACGATTCACCGCGTGTCGGTCGACGACGCGATCCGCGACGCGCACGCGGTGCTCGCGCGCGCGGCGGGCTGCGCGTCCGAGGCGGCCGTCGCGGATGCGTCCGCACACGCGGCAAACGGCGCGGCGCCCGTCGGCGGCGCGGTATCGGCTGCTTCGCGAGCGGAGGCGCAAGCGGTGCGCGGCGCGCCGGCCGCGTCGCTCGCGGCGGCGCGTTCCGGCGTTGCCGAAGCGCCGCGCGCGCCGATTGCGGCGTCGGCCGACGCCCGTCCGCTGAAGATCGTCGCGATCACGTCGTGCCCGACCGGCATCGCCCATACGTTCATGGCGGCCGAGGGGCTCGCGCAAGGCGCGCAGGCGCTCGGCCATGCGATCCACGTCGAGACGCAGGGCTCGGTCGGCGCGCAGAACAAGCTGACCGATGCGCAGATCGCCGAAGCGGATCTCGTCGTGATCGCCGCCGACACGCAGGTCGACAAGCGCCGCTTCAAGGGCAAGCGGCTCTACGAGACGGGCACGAAGGGCGCGATCGGCAAGGGCGCGGCGCTGATCGGGCGGGCGATCGCCGAGGCGCGCATCGAAGGCGGCGCGGCGGCGGGCGCCGGGGCGGGCGCGGGCGCGCCGGCGCTTGCCGATCAGGTCGCGGCCGCGAAGCAGGCGCGCGCCGCGAAAGCGGGCGGCCCGTATCGACATTTGATGACGGGCGTGTCGTACATGCTGCCGTTCGTCGTCGCGGGCGGCCTGCTGATTGCGCTGTCGTTCGCGCTCGGCGGCATCTACGCGTTCGACGACGCACACAAGGGCACGCTCGCGTGGTCGCTGTTCCAGATCGGCGCGAAGTCGGCGTTCGCGCTGATCGTGCCGGCGCTGTCCGGCTACCTCGCATATTCGATCGCCGACCGGCCGGGCATCACGCCGGGGATGGTCGGCGGGATGCTCGCCGCGAGCCTGAATGCGGGCTTTCTCGGCGGGATCGCGTCGGGCTTCCTCGCGGGCTACGCGGCGCTCCTGATCAACCGGCATCTGAAGCTGCATCGCAACCTCGAAGGGCTGAAGCCGGTGCTGATCATTCCGCTGCTGTCGACGCTCATCGTCGGGCTGTTGATGATCTACGTGGTCGGCTCGCCCGTCGCGGCCGCGCTGCACGCGCTCGAAGGCTGGCTGCGCTCGATGCAGGCGGGCAGCGCGGTCGTGCTCGGGCTGATCCTCGGCGGGATGATGGCGGTCGACATGGGCGGTCCGGTGAACAAGGCCGCGTATGCGTTCAGCGCGGGACTGATCGCGAGCCACGTCTACACGCCGATGGCCGCGACGATGGCGGCCGGGATGACGCCGCCCCTCGGCATCGCGCTCGCGACCTGGCTGTTCCGCCAGCGCTTCGGCGCCGAGGAGCGCGAAGCGGGGAAGGCGGCCGCGGTGCTCGGCATCGCGTTCATCACCGAAGGCGCGATTCCGTTCGCGGCGCGCGATCCGATGCGCGTGATTCCCGCGTGCATCGCCGGCTCGGCGGTGACGGGCGCGATCTCGATGGCGGCGGGCGCCGAGCTGAAGGTGCCGCACGGCGGGATCTTCGTGCTGCCGATTCCGAATGCGGTCACGCATCTCGGCGTGTATGCGCTGGCGATCGTCGTCGGGACGCTCGTGACGGCGGTTGCGGTCGGCGCGCTGAAGCGGACGCCGCAGCCGGCGGTTGCGGGCACTTGAGATCGGGACGGCGGGCGCGGCGGCGGTTGCCGTGCGCCGTTCGGGTTTCTTTCTTGCGGCCGGGCCGAAATTGCCGGGGCATGCGTGAAACCGTGCGCCGAACGCGGCGTGCGCAAAAATCGACGAGTCAGATCGCGCCGGGTTGGTTCGGCGGCGGTTCGGGTGGGCTAACGCGACAGCCGACATTCAATAAGTCTAGCGTTTTCGCACGTCCTTGCGCGGATGGGGACGGCGGCGGGACGTCGCCGATCATCACCGCGCCACGTTCCATGCGGGTCGCCGCGCAGGTTTCTTGACGCGTGCGCGTTTGCAGCACACGCACGCTTTCGGCGGCTGTCCGAGTGGATGCTCGTCGAGCCTTGCAAGCGGCGGCGCAGGTTTGCATTCCTCGATGGTTCGCGTATTTCGTACGATTTCTGCTTGCCATTTGCCATTTGCCATTTGCCGCCCACCGCCCACTGCTTACCGCGCGTTGTTCGCTATTTGCTGTTCGCAGCTCGCAACTCACGGTTCGCAGTTCGCAGTGCGTCATGCGCCGCTCGTCGTGCGAAATGCGAAGCGCGACCTCGACGACATGCGATGTCGCGCACCGACGCTGTTCGCGTCGCGCCGCCATGCTTCATCGCTTGGCATCGACGCGCGGCATTCCATTGAGCGGAACGGCCGGTCTGATTTTCCGCGAGTCTGCTTCCATCGCGACCTGGCTGACGATACATTCCGTGAGTCGCTCGCCGATGCGCAAACGGACTTCGTCGACCGACGCCCCCGTTCGCGGGCGCCGACGCGGCATGTCTCGTCGATGCCTTTTACAATCGAATCCGCCGTCGATGCGTCGGCGGCGGCAGTCCGAGGTCTTCGAGCAGACTTCGAGCAGGCTTCGGCGCGAATCCGCGATCCATCCAACGTTCCGGGACAAGCCAGTGAGTGACAGCGTTTTCACCAACGAATTCGGGCAGCCGATCGGCGCGCCGGTGCCCGATTGGCAGCCGCGTTCCGCGCCGCCGCGCACGCCGATGCAAGGCCGGTTCTGCCGGGTCGAGCCGGTCGACGTGAGCCGGCACGCGGACGACCTGCATGCGGCGTATGCATCGGCCGCCGACGGCCGCGACTGGACGTACATGAGCGCCGGCCCCTTTGCCGACGCCGCGAGCTATCGCGCGTATCTGGCGAAGGCGGCCGAAACCGACGATCCGCTGCACCATGCGATCGTCGATCTGGCGACGGGCAAGGCGGTCGGCACCTGCGCGCTGATGCGGACGGACCGGGCGAACGGCGTGACCGAGGTCGGGTTCGTCGCCTATTCGCCGCTGTTGCAGAAGACGTGCGCGGGCACCGAAGTGATGTTCCTGCTGATGCAGCGCGTGTTCGACGAGCTCGGCTATCGCCGCTTCGAATGGAAATGCGACAGCCTCAACGCGCCGTCGCGCGCGGCGGCGCTTCGCTACGGCTTCACGTGCGAGGGGGTGTTCCGGCAGGCCGTCGTCTATAAGGGGCGGTCGCGCGACACCGCGTGGTATTCGGTCGTCGATCATGAATGGCCGGCGTTGCGATCGGCCTTCCGGCAGTGGCTCGCCGCGGAGAATTTCGACGCGCGAGGGCGGCAGCGGCAGTCGCTCGCCGCGCTGATCGCGGCGTCGCGCAGCAGCGACGCCTGACGCGTGAGAACGGCGCAGATGCGCGCGCCGGGCGCATCGGAAGGGCGGGCCGCTCGACCGTCGAGCGGATTCGGGCGAGGCGGCGATGCGGTTGGGTCGCAGGCCGCCCGGCCGGTAAAATGCCCGAAACCCCAACGGCCGCGCACGGCCGTCATTCGCCACAACGACATTCGGAGACACTCCCGCCATGGCTTCAACGGAAAGCGCCTCGCGCGCGTCGGCGTCGGCGTCCGCGACGACGATCGACGCCGGCGTCATCTCGGCGCGCCTCGACCGCCTGCCGCCCACCCGCAGCGTCTGGAAACTGGTCGCGCTGCTGAGCCTCGGTTTCTTCTTCGAGCTCTACGATCTGCTCTATAGCGGCTACGTCGCGCCCGGCCTCGTGAAGAGCGGCATCCTGACCGCGACGACGCACGGCCTGTTCGGCACGACGGGCGTCGCGAGCTTCATCGCCGCGCTGTTTGCCGGGCTGTTCATCGGCACGATTGCGTGCGGCTTTCTCGCCGACCGCTTCGGCCGCCGCGCGGTGTTCACGTGGTCGCTGCTCTGGTACACGGCCGCGAACATCGTGATGGCGTTCCAGGACACCGCCGCGGGCCTCAACTTCTGGCGCTTCGTCGTCGGGCTCGGGCTCGGCGTCGAGATGGTGACGATCGGCACGTACATCTCCGAGCTGGTCCCGAAACAGATTCGCGGCCGCGCGTTCGCGTGCGAGCAGGCGGTCGGCTTCGTCGCGGTGCCCGTCGTCGCGCTGCTCGCGTACCTGCTCGTCCCGCGTGCGCCGTTCGGCCTCGACGGCTGGCGTTGGGTCGTGCTGATCGGCGCGCACGGCGCGATCTTCGTCTGGTGGATTCGCCGGCAGTTGCCGGAGAGCCCGCGCTGGCTCGCGCAGCAAGGCCGGCTCGACGAGGCGGAGCGCGTGCTCGCCGCGCTCGAGGCGAGGGTCGAGGCGGAGCACGGCCGGCCGCTGCCGCCGCCCGCGCCCGCCGAGCCGGTCGCGCCGCGCGGCCGGTTCCGCGACATGTGGGCGCCGCCGTACCGCAAGCGCACGGTGATGATGACGATCTTCAACGTGTTCCAGACCGTCGGCTTCTACGGTTTCGCGAACTGGGTGCCGACGCTCCTCATCAAGCAGGGGATCACCGTCACGACGAGCCTCATGTATTCGAGCGTGATCGCGCTCGCGGCGCCGATCGGGCCGCTGATCGGTCTCGCGATCGCCGATCGCTTCGAGCGCAAGACGGCGATCGTCGCGATGGCCGGCGCGGCGATGATCTCGGGGCTGATGTTCAGCCAGGCGTCGGCCGCGTGGCTGCTCGTCGCGCTCGGCGTGTGCCTGACGCTCGCGAACAACATCATGTCCTACAGCTTCCACGCGTATCAGGCGGAGCTGTTCCCGACCGCGATCCGGGCGCGCGCGGTCGGCTTCGTCTATTCGTGGAGCCGCTTTTCGGCGATCTTCACGTCGTTCGCGATCGCGGCCGTGCTGAAAGGATTCGGCACGCCGGGCGCGTTCGTGTTCATCGCGGGCGCGATGGCGATCGTGATGGCGTCGATCGGGCTGATGGGGCCGAGAACCAAGGGGATCGCGCTCGAGGCGATTTCGCATTGATGCGCGACGGGCGGGCGGCGCGTGCGTGGGGGCGTTCGCGTTCGAAGCGTGCACGCGTGCCGTTCGGCTTGGCGGCGAGCGCGTCCGGCGCTGGCTTTCGGCGCGATCCACGCGGCTATGCCCGATTCCGGCGTGCAAGGCGTGGCGCCGAGCGTCGGACGGGCGAGCCCAAGCTGCAGGCGAGCCCAAGCCGCGCGTGTCTTGCATTCGACGCGACCCACGACGGCTTTTCCGATCCGTGGCGGCTCGCCCGATTCGCGACGAGCTTTCCTGAACTGCGGCGGCTCGCCCGATTCGCGACGAGCTTTCCTGCACTGCGGCAACTCGCCCGATTTGCGACGAGTTTGCCCGATCGGAGACAGTTCTCTCGATTCGCCGCGAGCTTTCTCGACCCGCCGCCACAGCTCGCTCGACTTGCGGCAGCTCTCCGGCTTCGCGCCACGCCGAATTCAATCGCGGCATTTTCGCCGCCCGACTCAGGCCTCCAGCGCGAGCAGCGCGAACGACGCGAGCCAGTGCTCGCCCATGTAGTCGCCCGCAACGTGCGCGAGCGCGCTCGCGAGATGCGTGTCGGCCGCGTCGGCGAGCACCGCCTGGCGCGGATCGCCGTCCGGCAGCGCCCGCGCGAGCGAGCGCTGGCACCACGCGCGGCTCAGGTTCAGGCCGTCGAGGTGCGCGATCTTGCCGTCGGTGCGATCGGTGACGGTGGCCGGCGTGAAGAGCGTCGCCGGCTCGCGCGCGGCGAGCGACGGCAGGAACGCGTCGAACCATGTCAGGAACTCGGCCGCCGGCAGCGCGCGCCGCATCAGCTCCGCCTCCATCAACGCAGGCGACAGGAACTCGTCGCCGCTCGGCTCCCACGCCTGGCAGTTCGCGTCGCGCAGATGCCAGCGCCGCGCGGTGTCGACGATCAGCGCTTCGAGCGCCGGATGCCGCGTCTGCCGCGCGAAATCGAGCGCGAGCGATAGCGCGAACGCGGTGTTGAAGTGCGTGCCGACGCGCAGCGGATAAGTCGCCTTCGGCAGGAACTCGATAAAGCGCTCGACGAAGATGCCGGTCAGCGGCGCGAGCGTCGCCGACCAGCGGCGGCCCGTTTCGGACGTCATCGACGCGAGCTGCGCGGACAGCGCGAGCAGCCATCCCCAGCCGTACGGCCGCTCGAAGCCGCGGTTGTGCGGCAGATCGAGGTACGCCGCTTCGCCAGCGACATTGTCGGCGGTGAAGTGCGCGTCGACGGTCGCGACGATCTGTTGCGCTTCCGGCAGGTCCGGAAAGCGATCGAGCAGCCGCGTGACGAGCCAGTAGCCGTGCACGCACGAATGCCAGTCGTAGCTGCCGTAGAAGATCGGATGCAGCGCGCGCGGTCCGCGCACGTCTTCCGGGCCGGCGAGCGAATGCGTGAGCTTGTTCGGATATTCGCGCGTCAGGTGACCGAGCGCGAGGTTCGCGAATTGCGAGGCGAGGGCGGGCGTCAGTTGTCGGGCGGTCATGGCGAGGGCGTCGAGAGAAGAGCGGCGCGCATTGCGCGCGCCGCGGTCGACGACATGTTACCCGCCGGCGTCCGCGCGTGCATGAGCGCGGCGTCGCTCGCCGCGCGCGCGGACGGCGCGGCGTCTAGGGACGGCAGTGCAACTGGCGATAACGGGTTTCGAGCTCGATCTGCCGCTCGCTGCGCTCGCGTTGTTCCTTCGCGTCCTTCTCGGTGGCCGGGTATGGCTTATGCGCCCACGGACGGCTTCCGTAGCCGGAAGGGGGCGGCGCGAAGTTCGACGGCGCGCGGCTGTTCGCGGACGGCAGCGGCCGCGACGGCGGCGGCTCGTAGACGGGCGGCGCGGGGACTTTCCACGGTGTCGAACTGTTGATCGTGCTCGGCGCGAGCAGCGCCGGCGGGGCCGAGCGCGCGGCCGCTTCCGCGTGGCGCGCCAGATTGTCGATCTTCGACGCCAGCTCGTCGCACGCTTGCTGTCGGTCGTTGTCCTGCGCGAACGCGAAATTGCGCTGCAGCGGGGCCGTGTACTGCGGCTTCGCGTCAGGCGGCGCGTGTGTCGACAGCGTTTGGGACGCGAGACTCGGAGCCGGCAGCGAATGAAGGCGGGTATTGGCGGGCGGTGGCGTGTGCGGGCGTGTCTGCGCGGGCGTCGCTCGGGATGCCGGCGTTGCGCTCGACGGCGAGCCGGCGAGCGGCTGCGCTCCCGCGCTCATGCACGCCGCCAGCAGGATCGCGGCCAGTGCCGCGCGCGATTTCGGGAAATTCATGCGGCGAGTAGCGACGAAAATCTAATGAGCCGCGGATCGTCTCATGGTTAACCCGGAAATGTCGACCGGATTCGTGTGAAGATTTGTCTCGGGGCGAATGAGACGCTCGGGAATTCTGTCGATGAAAATCTTCGGCCGCATTTTGTTTGCGCTTTGCCCCGGCGAATTGGATATTCGTCTCGCGTAATTGCGGTTGCGATTTTTGAAGAGCAGATTTGAATCGACCGATAAAGCGCGATTTCGGGAGCATTGGCGAAGCGAGAGCCTTGGCCAGTGACAGGCGCGTCGTGAATTGCGCTGTGCGGCTTCAACAAAACGCTAGCGGGAGAAGGGGCGAGCGATCCGTCGGCTGTCGAGGCGATCCGTGCCGGCGGCAGGCGGATCATTCTTGAGCGCGTGCCGCCGGCCCACGAGACCGCGGGCGTGCGGGGCACGCGTCTTCATCCGCCGATCTTCGCGCGTCGATCATGTCGCGGCCGGCGCTCGAGCGATGCGTCTCGCGATTTCCATGCGCGCACGAACCGCGCCGCCAACGGGGGCGCCGCGGACGCGGCGTTCCAATCGGCCGATGCGGTTCTATGCGTCTCGGCGACGCGGATCGCGCGCGCCGGCCGCACCATGTCGCCGATCTCGTGCGGCGGAAATCGGCGCATGTCGCGCCATCAGCTCTTCCACCCATGCGATGAACACCCTCAGCTTCATGCCGAGGTGCCGATTGGGCGGATACGCCAGATACATCGGCATGGGCTCGAGTTTCCAATCGTCGAATAGCGGCACCAGCTCGCGTCGCGCGGCGGGCGCTTCCGCCATGTAGTGCGGCAGCCAGAGAACGCCGAGGCCCGCGAGCCCTGCCGCGAGGTACGCGTTTCCGTCATCGATGGCGACCGCATAGCGGCTTTCGATCCGGATGCTCTCGCCACGCTCGCCATCGCGCCGCAGCGCGACCGAAGCGCGACCGAAGCGACTCTGCCGCTGCGTGGGCTCAGGAAGCCCACGATTCGATGATGCGTGCCGTTCAGTTCGCGAGGATGGGACGGCGTGCCGGCTGCGTCCAGATAATGCGGCGCCGCGTAAACGCCGAGCCGCAGCTCGCCGATGCGACGGGCGATCAGCGAAGAGTCGGGAAGGTCGCCGCCGCGCAGCACGCAATCGACGTTATCGCCGATCAGGTCCACCATTCGGTCGCTGACGCCGATGTCGAGCTGTATGTCCGGATAGCGCGCATGAAATGCCGGCAACGCGGGGACGAGAATCATGAGGGCGAACGGGCTGGGAACGTCCACGCGAAGACGCCCCTTCGGCGACGCCGACGCGCTCGACAGGCTGGCGTCGGCATCCTCCAGGTCGGCGAGCAGCTGCGCGATGCGCTCGTAATACGCGGCGCCGTCGGCTGTGAGCTTGACCTGACGTGTGGTGCGATTCGGCAATTTGACACGCAGCCGCGCCTCCAGTTGCTGGATCAACTGAGTCACGGTGGTCTTGCTGATGTGGAGCGTCTGTGCGGCCTTGGTGAAGCTCCCGGCCTCGACCACGCGGGTGAAGGCCTGCAAAGCATCGAAGCGATCCACTTTGGCTCCCTGCGTCCAGCGTTTCAGAGTTTGTTTGGCGACGGCAAACAGTGATTGTACGTCTTGCCTGTTTATCCGGACGTGACGAACCCCTTACAGTCTTTCCATCGCGATGCGCGGTCGACCGACGGCGCCGATGCGATATCGGCCGCAACGATCCGGCGCGCCGCCTCGTTCAGCGCGAGGCGATGTCGTCCCGCAGTCATGCATCGCCCGCGTGTCGAGCGTCGGCTTGCCGATCGCGACGGTCGAGCCGTTCGCAACCGATCCATTCACATTCAAGGAAGAGATTGATGTCCGCACGTGATGTCGTATTTCCGCCCGAGCGTCAGGCGCTGTACGAGCGAAACCGCTATTCCCCGGCCGTTCGTTCCAACGGTTTTCTTTTCGTGTCGGGGCAGGTCGGCAGCCTGCCCGACGGTTCCCCGGAGCCGGATCTGGACGCGCAGGTCAGGCTCGCGTTCGGCAATCTGAACGCGATTCTCTCGGCTGCCGGCTGCACGTTCGACGATGTCGTCGACGTGACGATCTTCGTCGTCGATCCCGCTGAACGCTTCGACGCGATCTGGAAGGTCGCCGCCGACTACTGGGGGGATGCGCCGCACCCGACGCTGACCGGTATCGGCGTGACGTGGCTCTACGGCTTTCAGTTCGAGATCAAGGTGATCGCGAAGTTGCCGGAGTCCGCTGCCCGCTAGCGTGCCGGACTGGGGCCGCGCGGGTGCTCGCCGGCGCGCGTCGCCGCTACGCCGGCTTTTCCGCCTTGCGGCACGCCGCTACTCCGCGCTCCGCCTGCGCGCACGCTTCGTCGAGCCGCCTCACCGCGTCCGCGACGTCGCTCCGGAAGCGCACGAGTGCGGCGTTTTCCGGCGCGGGCGGCTGCAATCCCGCCCACAGCAGATCGATCAATTGCCCGGCCGTCGTTTCGGTATCGAGCTTGCGATGCCCGAGGATCGCATCCCACAGCACGTGCTCCATCGGTCCGAACACCATCGAGCGCAACAGGCTGAGCGGCATGTCGGCGCGCACCTGTCCCGCCGCCTGTCCGCGCGCGAGCACGTCCATCAGCGGCGCCGTGTAGCGGCGCTGCAAGGCGGTCAGTTCGTCGGCGAGCGCGTGCTGCTTCGCGCGCCCTTCGGACAGCACCAGCGCGCACAGACCGGTGCCGTTCACGAGCATCAGCCGCAGGTGCGTGCGGACGATGAATGCGAATTGCTGGCGCACCGACGCGTCGCGCGGCATCCCGGTCTCGAACGCGTCGATGATTTCGTCGTACCAATCGGCGATCACGCGTGCGCACAGCTCCCGCTTGCCGCGAAAGTAGCTGAACACGGTCGCCTCCGACACGCCGACTCGCTGCGCGATCTCTGCCGCGGTCGCATGCTCGTAGCCTTTCTCCGCGAAGATTTCGCGTCCGGCGCGCAGGATGTCCTGCACACGCTGCTGCGATTTGCGTCCGGCGGGCGCGCGCGGCGCGTCCGCGCGGTCGGTTTTCTGAGTGGCGGTCATACGGGGTTTCCTGCGGAATCGGGTGTCGTCGCGATGCTTCCGATCATAGCTGAGTGTTGCTCAAAAAACTATTGACGATCGTGCGGGTCAAGCGCGAAACTAGCGAAAATTTCCGCAACATATGGCAATGAACCGATGGAATCGTCGATTTGAGCTGGACTCAATAATCGGCGCGTCCAAGGACTTCCTGGAGACGGAGGAGACATGAGCAACCTGCCCGGCGTGAACTTCATGCTCGGTGAAGACATCGAGATGCTGCGCGATTCGATCGCCCATTTCGCCGCGAAGGAAATCGCGCCGCGCGCGGCCGAGATCGACCGCACCGACCAGTTCCCGATGGACCTGTGGCGCAAGTTCGGCGAGCTGGGCGTGCTCGGAATGACGGTCGCCGAGGAATACGGCGGCGCGGGTCTCGGCTACACCGCGCACATGGTCGCGATGGAGGAGATTTCGCGCGCGTCGGCGTCGGTCGGGCTGTCGTACGGCGCGCACTCGAACCTGTGCGTGAACCAGATCCACCGCAACGGCACCGAAGCGCAGAAGCGCAAGTACCTGCCGAAGCTGATCTCCGGCGAGCACGTCGGCGCGCTCGCGATGAGCGAGCCGAACGCGGGCTCGGACGTCGTCAGCATGAAGCTGCGCGCGGACAAGCGCGGCGACCGCTACGTGCTGAACGGCACGAAGATGTGGATCACGAACGGCCCGGACTGCGACACGCTCGTCGTCTACGCGAAGACCGAGCCCGACGCCGGCGCGCGCGGCATCACCGCGTTCATCGTCGAGAAGGGGATGAAGGGCTTCTCGGTCGCGCAGAAGCTCGACAAGCTCGGGATGCGCGGCTCGCACACGGGCGAGCTCGTGTTCGAGGATGTCGAGGTGCCGGAAGAGAACATCCTCGGCGAGCTGAACGGCGGCGTGAAAGTGCTGATGAGCGGGCTCGACTACGAGCGCGCGGTGCTCGCGGGCGGCCCGACGGGCATCATGGCCGCCTGCCTCGACGCCGTCATCCCGTACGTCCACGACCGCAAGCAGTTCGGTCAGCCGATCGGCGAATTCCAGCTGATCCAGGGCAAGATCGCCGACATGTACACGACGTTCCAGGCGTGCCGCGCGTATCTGTACGCGGTCGGCCGCCATCTCGACGCGGGCGGCATGGCCCCGGCCGGCGGCGCGCACGTTCGCCAGGTGCGCAAGGACTGCGCGGGCGTGATTCTCTACACCGCGGAAAAAGCGACGTGGATGGCGGGCGAGGCGATCCAGATCCTCGGCGGCAACGGCTACATCAACGAATATCCGGTCGGGCGCCTGTGGCGCGACGCGAAGCTCTACGAGATCGGCGCCGGCACGAGCGAGATCCGCCGGATGCTGATCGGCCGCGAGCTGTTCGCGGAAACGGCCTGACCCCGCGCGCGGAGCACACGCGATGCCGATCATCGAATCCAAGCTGAACCCGCGTTCCGACGAATTTCGCGCGAACGCCGCGACGCTCGAGGCGCTCGTCGCCGATCTGCGCGACAAGGTCGACCGGCTGGCGCTCGGCGGCGGGCAGGCCGCGCGCGACAAGCATCTGTCGCGCGGCAAGCTGCTGCCGCGCGACCGGATCGCGCAACTGCTCGATCCGGGCGCGCCGTTCCTCGAGCTGTCGCAGCTCGCCGCGTACGGGATGTACAACGACGACGCGCCGGGCGCGGGCATCATCACCGGCATCGGCCGGATCGCGGGCCGCGAGTGCGTGATCGTCTGCAACGACGCGACCGTCAAGGGCGGCACCTACTATCCGATGACCGTGAAGAAGCACGTGCGCGCGCAGGAGATCGCGGCCGAGAACCGGTTGCCGTGCGTGTACCTCGTCGATTCGGGCGGCGCGAACCTGCCGAATCAGGACGACGTGTTTCCTGACCGCGATCATTTCGGCCGAATCTTCTTCAATCAGGCGAACCTGTCGGCGGCGGGCATCGAGCAGATCGCGGTCGTGATGGGCTCGTGCACCGCGGGCGGCGCGTACGTGCCCGCGATGAGCGACGAATCGATCATCGTCAAGAACCAGGGGACGATCTTTCTCGGCGGGCCGCCGCTCGTGAAGGCGGCCACCGGCGAGGAAGTGAGCGCCGAGGATCTCGGCGGCGGCGACGTGCACACGCGCCTGTCCGGCGTGGCCGATCACCTCGCGCAGAACGACGCGCATGCGTTGTCGATCGCGCGCACGATCGTCGGCCATCTCGGCGCGCGCGGCGCGGCGCCGCTCGCGCTTCGCGAGCCGCTGCCGCCGCGCCATGACGCGAAAAGCCTGTACGGCGTGATTCCCGTCGATACGAGGAAGCCGTTCGACGTGCGCGAGGTGATCGCGCGGATCGTCGACGATTCCGCATTCGACGAATTCAAGGCGCGCTACGGCACGACGCTCGTCACGGGCTTCGCGCACATCTGGGGACACCCGGTCGGCATCGTCGCGAACAACGGCATTCTGTTCTCCGAATCGGCGACGAAGGGCGCGCATTTCATCGAGCTGTGCTGCCAGCGCAAGATCCCGCTCGTGTTCCTGCAGAACATCACCGGCTTCATGGTCGGCCGCAAGTACGAGAACGAAGGCATCGCGCGTCACGGCGCGAAGATGGTGACGGCCGTGTCGACCGCGAAGGTGCCGAAGTTCACGGTGATCATCGGCGGCTCGTTCGGCGCGGGCAACTACGGGATGTGCGGGCGCGCGTTCGGCCCGCGCTTCCTGTGGATGTGGCCGAACGCGCGCATCTCGGTGATGGGCGGCGAGCAGGCGGCCTCGGTGCTCGCGACCGTGCGCCGCGATGGGATCGAGGCGAAGGGCGGCGAGTGGTCGGCGCAAGACGAAGAGGCGTTCAAGCAGCCGATCCGCGACCAGTACGAGCGCCAGGGCCATCCGTACTACGCGAGCGCGCGCCTGTGGGACGACGGCGTGATCGACCCCGCGCAGACGCGCGACGTGCTCGGCTTGGGCCTTGCCGCCGCGATGAACGCGCCGATCGAGGACACGCGGTTCGGCGTGTTCCGGATGTGACGGAGCTGAGGAGCCGACGATGCGCCATGAAACGATCGAAGTGACCGACGACGGCCGCGTCGCGACCGTCATGCTCGCGCGTCCCGACGTGCGCAATGCGTTCAACGAGACGATGATCGCCGAGCTGACGACCGCGTTCGACCGCATCGACGCGAATCCGGCGCTGCGCGCGGTCGTGCTCGCCGCGCGCGGCCCGGCGTTCTGCGCGGGCGCGGACCTGAACTGGATGAAAAAGATGGCGGGCTTCTCGGACGACGAGAACCGCGCCGACGCGCGCCGGCTCGCGCGGATGCTCGAGGCGATCCACCGCTGCGCGAAGCCCGTGATCGCGCGCGTGCACGGCGACGCGTACGCGGGCGGCGTCGGGCTCGTCGCCGCGTGCGACATCGCGGTCGCGGCCGAGGACGTGAAATTCTGCCTGTCGGAAGCGCGTCTCGGGCTGATTCCCGCGACGATCGCGCCATACGTCGTGCGCGCGATGGGCGAGCGCGCCGCGCGCCGCTATTTCGCGACGGCCGAAGTGTTCGACTGCGCGAAGGCCGCGCAGCTCGGCTTCGTCCACGAGTGCGTGCCTGCCGATGCGCTCGACGCGACCGTTTCCAGGCTCGCCGAGACCTTGTGCGCGAACGGCCCGCAGGCCGTGCGCGCGTGCAAGGCGCTCGTGCGCGACGTCGCGGGCCGCACGCTCGACGCCGCGCTGATCGAACAGACCGCCGGCTGGATCGCACGGACGCGCGCCGGCGCCGAGGCGCGCGAAGGCGTCGCGTCGTTCCTCGAGAAGCGCCCGCCGGCGTGGCGCGCGTGACGCGGCATGAGCCGCCGGGCGCGTCGCGGCGTCACGGCGTCACGGCGGCCGTGCCGGGCGCCGCTGCGCGGCTCGTGCACTGACCGAATTCGTTACCGACATCCCCGTTTCCCGACCCACCATGTTCGACAAGATCCTGATCGCCAATCGCGGCGAAATCGCCTGCCGGGTCGCCGCGACCTGCAAACGCCTCGGCATCGCGAGCGTCGCGGTCTATTCGGACGCCGACGCGCATGCGAAGCACGTCGCCGCGTGCGACGAGGCCGTGCACATCGGCGGCGCGGCGGCCGCCGACAGTTATCTGCGGATCGAGCGCATCATCGACGCCGCGCGCGCGACGGGCGCGCAAGCGATCCATCCGGGCTACGGCTTCCTGTCGGAGAACGAGGATTTCGCACGCGCGTGCGAGGAGGCGGGTATCGTGTTCGTCGGGCCGCCCGTCGAGGCGATCGCCGCGATGGGCTCGAAGGCCGCCGCGAAGGCGCTGATGCATGCGGCCGCGGTGCCGCTCGTGCCCGGTTATCACGGCGACGACCAGGATCTCGCGCTGCTGCAGCGCGAAGCCGATCGCATTGGCTATCCGGTGCTGCTGAAAGCGAGCGCGGGCGGCGGCGGCAAGGGGATGCGGGTCGTCGAGCGCGCGGCCGATTTCGCGGCGGCGCTCGCTTCGTGCCAGCGCGAGGCCGCCGCGAGCTTCGGCAACGACCGCGTGCTGATCGAGAAATACCTGCAGCGCCCGCGCCACGTCGAAGTGCAGGTATTCGGCGACCGGCACGGCAACGCGGTTTTCCTGTTCGACCGCGACTGCTCGGTGCAGCGCCGCCACCAGAAGGTGCTGGAGGAAGCGCCCGCGCCGGGGCTCGCGGACGAGGTCCGGCAGGCGATGGGCGAGGCGGCCGTCGCGGCCGCGCGCGCGGTCCGCTACGTCGGCGCGGGCACCGTCGAATTCATCATGACGGGCGACACGTTCTACTTCATGGAGATGAACACGCGGTTGCAGGTCGAACATCCGGTGACGGAGATGGTCACGGGGCTCGATCTCGTCGAATGGCAACTGCGCGTCGCGGCGGGCGAGCCGCTGCCGCTCGGGCAGCCGGACTTGCGGGTTCGCGGGCACGCGATCGAGGCGCGCCTGTACGCGGAGAATCCGGCGCGCGGCTTCCTGCCGTCTACCGGGCGTCTGAAACATCTGCGATTGCCGGCGGGCGTCGAGTTCGCCGTCGGCGCGGCCGTGCGGATCGACAGCGGCGTGCGCGAAGGCGATGCGATCACGCCGTTCTACGATCCGATGATCGCGAAGCTGATCGTCCATGGCGACACGCGCGCGCAGGCGCTCGCGACGCTCTCTCGCGCGCTGCGCGAATGCGAGGTCGTCGGCCTGCATACGAATGCGGCGTTCCTGCAGCGGATCGTCGCCAGCCGGCCGTTCGCCGACGCGGATCTCGACACCGGCCTGATCGAGCGCCACCGCGATGCGCTATTTGCGCCGCAGCCGGCGCCCGCGGCGGCGCTCGGTTTCGCGTGCGCGGCGCTTTTCGCACGCGAGCGCGAACGGGCGGGGGCAGGGGCGGGCGGCGCGGCGTCGCCGTGGGGCGCGCTGCCGAACTGGCGGCTGAACGCCGGCTACCGCCGGACGATCGAATGGCGCACGCTCGATGACGATGCGACACTCGAATCGCACTACGTGGACAAGGGCGGGATCGAGTCGCTCGAGGTCGGCGGCGTCGCGAAGCCATTCGCGTGGACGCGCGGCGCGGGCCCGCTCGATTTCGACGTGACGCTGGGCGGCGTGCGGGCGAGCGGGCGCGTTCATGTCGACGGCGACACGTTCCACGTGTTCTGCCAGGGCGTCGCACGCGCGTTCGAATGGCGCAACCTGCTCGCGCACGCGGCCGATTCGACGGAAGGAGAAGGCCGGCTCACCGCGCCGATGCCGGGCAAGGTGATCGCGGTGCTCGTCGAGCCGGGGCAGAAGGTCGAGCAGGGCGATCCGCTCATCGTGATGGAGGCGATGAAGATGGAGCACACGATCGGCGCGCCGGCCGCAGGCGTCGTCAGCGAGGTGCTGTACGCGGTGGGCGACCAGGTTGCGGACGGCGCGCAGCTACTCGTCATGGGGCAAGGTTGACGCGGCGGTGCGTACGTTGACGATATCTGACAGTCCGGTCATATGATGTCCGCTAGACTCGTATAGTGGTGCGGGCGGTAGCGCGGAATACGCAACGGGCGGTGCGCTACACTGCGAACTTCCCTTCCCTCCAGCATGTGATGACCTCCCCTGTCGATTTGAACGGCTTGCGCATCGGTATCACGATCGGCCTGCGCGAGCCGAACGAGAGCCTTTGGATCAACGGCATCAAGCAGAACGCGCTGTTTCTCGCGAAGCTGCTGATGAAATCGTCGCGCGGCTACCGCGTGACGATCGTCAATACGACCGACGTGCCGATCACCGATGCGCTGCCGTGGGACTGCCGGATCTTCGATACGCGCTCGTTCACCGAGATGAAGGATTCGCTCGACGTGCTGATCGAGCTCGGCGGCCAGATCGACGGCGAGCAGACTGCATACCTGAAGGCGCGCGGCGTGAAGCTCGTCAGCTACTGCTGCGGCTTCGAGTACATCCACGTGACGCAGTCGATCCTGTTCGGCCGCCGGATGTGGGATACGCTTTTCATCAATCGCGGCTACGACGAGATCTGGGCGATTCCGCAGATCGCGCCGTCGTCGCTGCCGTTCATGCAGTCGTTGCGTCGCTGCCCGGGACGCGTCGTGCCGTTCGTCTGGGACCCGATGTTCCTGACCGAGCGTACACGGCTGATGCACGAGCACGGCGAGTATCGGCCGAGCGGCAAGCGGGCGAAGCGGCTCACCGTGATGGAGCCGAACCACGACGTCGTCAAGTTCTGCGTGTATCCGATGCTGATCATCGACGAAGCGTATCGGCGCGATCCGGACGCGATCGCGTTCACGCACGTGACGAACGCCGAGCGTCTCGCGCACGACAGTCCGGAATTCGTGATGCTGATGAACTATCTGGAGGTCGTCCGCGCGAGCAAGGCGAGCTTCGTCGGCCGCTTCGACACGCCGGCGTTCCTCGCCGAATACACGGACGTCGTCGTGTCGCACCAGTGGGAGAACCCGCTCAACTATTTCTACTTCGACGTCTGCTGGCAGGGCTACCCGCTCGTCCACAACGCACACCTCGTGCCGGACATCGGCTACTACTATCCGGACAACGACGTGCAGGCGGGAACGGAAACGCTGATGCGCGTGCTGCGCGAGCACGACGACGACTGGGAGGGCTACGCGGCGCGGCAGCGCAGCCTGTTGCGCCGCTATACGTCGAAGAACCCGGCGCTCGTCGCCGAATACGACACGCTGCTCGCGAATCTCGTCAATGACTGCGGGCGCTGAACGTCGCGCGAGCGGCGGCAGGTGCGGGCGCGGCCGGGATCGCGGCGTCTTCGCCTTCGCCTTGGTCTTCGCGTCGGGCGCATCGATCACGGTGGTTCACGCCGGATCTTTTTTCGGCGCGGCCTATTGTTGCCCGACCACGCATTGACGCTACGCGCTTGTTCAAGCGACGTTCGGGGAGACGAGCGGAAACTTGAGGCGCGCTGCCGGCTTACCGATACAGCGCGGCGATCGCGTCCGTATACGCGGCGACGTTATCCGGGTTATAGATGCTGACCGAATCCAGAAGCTGCCGCGACTGCTCGCGATACGCATCGAGGTTCGCGTCGTGCTCGCGGAACGCCTTCAGCAACTGCCGGCCGCCTTCCTGGCAATCGAAAGCCGAATAGAAATAGCCGGCCTTGCCGACGTACGGCGAGTTGTGGACGAGCGGATAGTCGCCGTACAGCAACTCGTAGTACAGATAGTTCTGCGCGTTCTCCCACGTATGCGACACGACCACGTCGCCGTGCGCCGCCATGAATTCGTAGACCGCGAAACGCCCTTCGAACGTCGTCAGCCCGTGGTTGACGATGTCGAGGCTGCGCGCGAAGTGGACGAACGTCGTGTGCTCCTTCATGTGCATCGTGTTGCACACGCGCACGAATTCGACGAAGCCCGGCTCGGCGCGATACGCCTCTTCGGCGACGAGCATCGGCACGATGCTCGTCTTCACCATGCAGATGTTCGGCTCGAACATCGCGACGCGCCAGCGCGGCTTGCCCGGCTTGTAGCCGAATTCGAGACCCGGGCCGAGCGTCGCGCGCGCCTTGTCGAACAACAGCGGATGCCAGATGTGCGGCACGATCGTCACCGGGCTGCGCAGCCCCGATTCGAGGTAGTGTCCGCACGAGTGCTCGAATTCGGGAATCGTCCAGACGCCGTCGTAGCGCGCGCCCGAAAATTGGAAGCCGGACGGCTTGTCGAAGATCGCGCGCTCGATGTCGATCACGTAGTCGTTGCCGACGCGCATCGTCACGACCTTGCCGCCGCGCTGCTGATACGCGGCGATCCAGCCGGCGTTGAACTGCGCGCTCATCTCGATCACCACGTCGCAGCGCGTCATCGCGTCGTCCATCGAGAGGAGCGGCACGTTCCATTCGCCGAGCATCAACTGCGGATCGGCGTCGTTCGCGCCGCCGTTGATCATCACCGCTTCGGCGACGAGCGGCGACTGGCGCAGCAGCAGCACGAGCAGCAGGCAGTTCTGGAAGATGCCGTTCTCCCACAGCGACTGGCCGGCGCCGCGTACGAACAGCGACACGCCGACGACGAGACGCCTGCCGCCGTTCGGCACGTCACGGGCGGTGGTTTCGGACATGCATTCTCTCCGGGGAAAAGGCTCAGGCGGCCAGACGCGCGACGTACGCGTCGAGGTTGTCGCGGTTGTCGATCGACACGCCGTGCAGGAGCGCATCGGCTTTACGGCGGTAGTCGTCGAGATGCGTATCGTGATGCCGCCATGCGTGCAGCAGCGCGCGGCCGCCCGCCGCGGAATCGAATTCCGGGTAGCGGTAGCCTGCGTCGCCGAGGAGCGGCGAATTGTGCACGAGCGGATAGCCGCCGTACAGCACGTCGTAGTACAGATAGTTCTGCGCGTTTTCCCACTGGTGCGAGATCACCGCGTCGCCGTGCTGCGCGAGGAACGACGGCAGATCGATGCGCGGCTCGAAGGTCGCCTTGTGCTGGCGGACGAGATCGAGACTGTTCGCGAAATGGACGAATGTCGGATGTTCCTTCATGTGCAGCGAGTTGACGACGAACAGATGCTCGACCGCATCGGGCTGCGCGCGGTGGAATTCGTCGGCGGCGAGCATCGGGTAGTGGCAGGTCTTCACGACCGAGATGTTCGGCTCGAGGATCGACAGCCGCCACTTCGCGCGGCCCGGCTCGTAGCCGAAGCGCAGTCCCTCGGCGTCGAGCTGGCGCGCGCGGCGCTCGATGAAGTACGGCGACCAGATGTGCGGGACGACGTGCACCGGCGCACGCGTGAGCGTGCGCAAGAGCGGCGCGTCGATCTTCTCGGATTTCGGCAAGATCCATACTTCGTCGAACGGCCCGCCGTTGAAGATGTGGCCCGACGGCCGATTGAACATCGGCGTCTCGCAGAGCCCGCTGTACGTGTGGCCGACGAAGCAGGCGACGAGCTTCTTGCCGAGCGCCTTCATGTACTTGAGCCAGTCGACGGGCAGCTGCGCGCCCATCTCGATCACGACGTCGAGCGCGTGCGACACGTCGCGCGGCTGCACGAGCGGCACGTCGAGGCCGGCGAGATCGAGGCCGGCGGGCAACGCTTTCGCGTCGCCGCCGTTCAGGAAGTAGACCGGGCCGACCCGGTCCGACTGCTTGAGCATCATCGCCAGGAACGCAATGTTCTGATGAATGCCGTTTTCCCAGATCGCCTGGCCGTCGCGGGCGAAGAGCGAGATGCCGACGGCGAGGCGTTTGCCGGGCGCGTCATGCGGCCCGGTTGACGAAGATCGGACGGAATCGATCACCAGCTATATCCATATCCTGCACCGAAGGTCTTGTTCTGCCCCGACACGCCGATGCCCAGCTTGAGAATGCCGTTGGTTGTCACATGCGCGCTCGCGCCGAACGCCATCCCCGACTGACCTGCGAAGCGGGCGACGCCGACGGCGACGTTGATCGTCTTGCCGGGTTCGACCTGCGGCAGCATCGTCAGCGCGGTGGCGGCCGCGATGCCCTGACGGGCCATCGTGTCGGTCTGCTGCAGCGCTTGCTGAGTCTGGTTCAGCTGCGTGCCCAGAGTGTTGATCTGGGATTGCTGACCCGTCAGCGATTGTGACATAGAAGTGGACAGCGCATTCAACTGGTTGACGTTGACCGCGTCGGTGCCTTCCGTGCCGGCGGCGACGTTCGTGATCTGCCGCTGCTGCGTCGAACTGCCGACCGAGACGACGTTCGAGCGGCCGCCGTCGTTCGAGTTCGCGCCGATTGCGACCGAGTTCGAGCCGGCCGTGACGGACGGCGCGGCGGCGGTCGGCGCGCTCATGTCGGCGGCGACGCCCGTGCTCGCCGGCAACGAGCGGATCACGTTGTTCGTGCTGTTGACGAGCGTCGTCGACAGCGACGACACCTGCGTGTTGAGGTTGGTCACGCTCGTCGACAGCGACGCGACGGTGGTGTTGGTCGTCGACAGGCCGGTGGACAACGAACCGATGCCGGTCGAGGTCGACGTGGACAGCGACGCGAGATTGCTGTTGGTCGTCGACAGGCCGGTGGACAGCGAACCGACGGCGGTCGAAGTCGACGTGGACAGCGACGCGACGTTGCTGTTCGTCGTGTTCAGGCTGGTCGACAGCGACGCGACGTTGCTGTTGGTCGCATAGAGCTGGCTGCCGTTGACGGCGTCGGTGCTGGCTGCGGAGATGCGGCCGGCGGCAACGTTCGTGACCTGGCGCTCCGCCCCCGGCGCGCCGACGCTGAACACGCCAACCGGGGCGCTGCCCGCGAAGCCGCCGAACGTCAGGCCGCCGACGGTCGCCGACGTGACGGATACGGCCGCCGCCGTCGTCGCGCCGTTGCCGATCGCGACCGAATCGTCGATGTTCGCGATCGCGTTCGGGCCGATCGCGATGCTGTTGGCGCCCGTCGCCTGGCTGTCCGGATCGGTCGAGTTCGCGTGGAAGTACTTGGTGCCCTTCGCGTTGATGTTGTCGATCGCGGAGCCGACGTTGTTGTTGCTGGTCGTCGTGCCGTCGGCGTTGTATGTCGTGTACGAGGGCGCGGAGATCGTGCCGGTCGCCGGATCGTACGTCGCGCCGCCGCCGAGCGCCGCCGCGGTACTGTTGCCGAGATTATTCGTGTTCGACGTGATCGAGCTGATGCTCGTCGACAACGAGCCGATGCCGGTCGAGGTCGATGTGGACAGCGACGCGAGATTGCTGTTGGTCGTCGACAGGCCGGTGGACAACGAGCCGATGCCGGTCGAGGTCGACGTGGACAGCGACGCGAGATTGCTGTTGGTCGTCGACAGGCCGGTGGACAGCGAGCCGATGCCGGTCGAGGTCGACGTGGACAGCGACGCGAGATTGCTGTTGGTCGTCGACAGGCCGGTGGACAGCGAGCCGATGCCGGTCGAGGTCGACGTCGAGAGCGAGGCAATCGAGCTGTTGGCCGAGCTCAGGCTCGTCGACGTCGAGGTCGACAGCGAGGCGACCGAACTGTTGGTGGACGAGAGACCGGTGGACAGCGAGCCGATGCCGGTCGAGGTCGATGTGGACAGCGACGCGATCGAGCTATTCGCCAGGCTCAGGCCCGTCGACGTCGAAGTCGAAAGCGAAGCGACCGAGCTGTTGGTCGTCGAGAGGCCAGTGGACAACGAGCTGATGCCGGTGGACGACGAGGTCGAGAGCGAGGCGATCGAGCTGTTGGCTGAACTCAGGCCCGTGGAGGTCGAGGTTGAAAGTGAGGCGACCGAGCTGTTGGTGGTCGAGAGGCCAGTGGACAACGAACCGATGCCGGTCGAGGTCGATGTGGACAGCGACGCGATCGAGCTATTCGCCAGGCTCAGGCCCGTCGACGTCGAAGTCGAAAGCGAAGCGACCGAGCTGTTGGTCGTCGAGAGGCCAGTGGACAACGAGCTGATGCCGGTGGACGACGAGGTCGAGAGCGAGGCGATCGAGCTGTTGGCCGAGCTCAGGCTCGTCGACGTCGAGGTCGACAGCGACGCGACGGTGCTGTTGGTCGTGGACAGGCCCGTGGACAACGAGTTGACGCCGCTCTGCGCGGTGCTGATGCCGGACGACGTGGAGGTCGACAGCGAGGTCAGCGAGCTGTTGGCCGTGCTCAGGCCAGTGGACAACGAACCGATGCCGGTGGACGAGGAGGTCGAAAGCGAAGCGAGATTGCTATCGGTCGTGCTGAGGCCGGTAGACAGCGAGCCGATGCCGGTCGAAGTCGAGGTCGACAGAGAAGCGATGGAGCTGTTGGCCGACGACAAGCTGGTCGAAGTCGACGTGGACAGCGACGCAACGGTGCTGTTGGTCGTGGACAGGCCCGTGGACAACGAGTTGACGCCGCTCTGCGCGGTGCTGATGCCGGACGACGTGGAGGTCGACAGCGAGATCAGCGAGCTGTTGGTGGTGCTGAGGCCGCTGGAAAGCGAAGCGACGTTGCTGTTGGTGGTCGAGAGGCCAGTGGACAACGAACCGATGCCGGTGGACGAGGAGGTCGAGAGCGACGCGAGATTGCTATCGGTCGTGGACAAGCCAGTGGACAACGAGCTGATGCCGGTGGACGAGGAAGTCGAGAGCGACGCGATCGAGCTCGAAGCCGAGTCGAGCTTTGACGCGACCGAGTAGAGCTGGCTGCCGTTGATCGCATCGGTGCTGGTGGCCGTGACCTGGCCGGCGGCGACGTTCGTGATCTGGCGTTCAGCGCCCGACGCGCCGACGCTCACGACGCCCACGGGCGCGCTGCCCGCGAACGCGGCGAGCGTGGTCGAGCCGACCGTCGCGCTGCTGGTGGGATTGGCCGCGGCCGTGACCGAATTCGCGCCGAGCGCGACTGAGTTCGCCGTCGCGGCCGTCGCGCCCATACCGATTGCGACGGCGTCGGTGCCGGTCGCGATGCTGTCGGGGCCCGTCGAATTCGCGTGAAAGTATTTGATGCCGTTCGCGTTGATGTTGTCGATTGCGGCGCCGACGCTGTTGTTGGTCGTCGTCGTGCCGTTCGCGTTGTACGTCGTGTACGAGGGAGCGGAGATCGTGCCGGTCGCCGGATTGTACGTCGCGCCGCCGCCAAGCGCCGCGGCGGTGCTGCTGCCGAGGTTGTTGGTCGTCGTCGTGACGGTCGAGAGGCTGGTCGACAGCGAGCCGATGCCGGACGACGTGGAGGTCGACAGCGAGGTCAGCGAGCTGTTGGTAGTGCTGAGGCCGCTGGAAAGCGAAGCGACGTTGCTGTTGGTGGTCGAGAGGCCGGTGGACAACGAACCGATGCCGGTCGAGGTCGACGTGGACAGCGACGCGAGATTGCTGTTGGTCGTCGACAGGCCGGTGGACAGCGAGCCGATGCCGGTCGAGGTCGATGTGGACAGCGACGCGATCGAGCTATTCGCCAGGCTCAGGCCCGTCGACGTCGAAGTTGAAAGCGAAGCGACCGAGCTGTTGGTCGTCGAGAGGCCAGTGGACAACGAGCTGATGCCGGTGGACGACGAGGTCGAGAGCGAGGCGATCGAGCTGTTGGCTGAACTCAGGCCCGTCGAGGTCGAGGTCGACAGCGACGCGACGGTGCTGTTGGTCGTGGACAGGCCCGTGGACAACGAGTTGACGCCGCTCTGCGCGGTGCTGATGCCGGACGACGTGGAGGTCGACAGCGAGGTCAGCGAGCTGTTGGTAGTGCTGAGGCCGCTGGAAAGCGAAGCGACGTTGCTGTTGGTGGTCGAGAGGCCGGTGGACAACGAACCGATGCCGGTCGAAGTCGAGGTCGACAGCGACGCGAGATTGCTGTTGGTCGTCGACAGGCCGGTGGACAGCGAACCGATGCCGGTCGAGGTCGACGTGGACAGCGACGCGAGATTGCTGTTGGTCGTCGAGAGGCCAGTGGACAACGAGCTGATGCCGGTGGACGACGAGGTCGAGAGCGAGGCGATCGAGCTGTTGGCTGAACTCAGGCCCGTCGAGGTCGAGGTCGACAGCGACGCAACGGTGCTGTTGGTCGTGGACAGGCCCGTGGACAACGAGTTGACGCCTGTCGACGCCGACGTCGACAGGCTCGCGATGCTGCTCGCCGTCGTGCTCATGCCAGTGCTCAACTGGGAGACCGTCACTGCGTCCTGCGGTGCGGAGCCATCGGCGACGTTCGTGATGCGGCGAAGGGCGGTCGAGCTGCCGACCGACACTTCGGACAGCGGCGCCGCACTGCCCGTCAGGTAGCCGGTGCCGGTGGGCGCAGCCGTGCCGGTCACGCTGCCGGCGCCGATTGCGACGCTGTTCGCGTACGCAGCCGAGCTGTTGTTGCCGATCGCGACCGAGCCGGTGCCGGCCGCCGTCGCGCCGGCGCCCGCCGCGACCGAGTTGCTGCCCGTCGCGACCGCCTGCGTGCCGAGCGCCGAGGCTGCCGAGCCGCTCGCAAGCGCGCCGTTGCCGAGCGCCGATGCATTGGTGTTCGTGGCCGACGCCAGATTGCCGATCGCGAGCGCCGGATTCGACGTCGTGTTGGTCGCGAGCGCGCCGTTACCGATCGCGATGCCGTTGATCGTCGAAACCGTCGAGCTCGTGCCCATCGCGATGCCGCCCGTCGCCGCCGCCGTCGTGTTCGCGAATCGGCCGATCGCAATCGAGTTGTTTCCGAGTGCCGCCGAGCCACCCGTGCCGCTGCTGTTGCCGCCGCCGATCGCGATGGCGCTCGTGCCGGACGCCGTCGCGTCGTTGCCGACCGCGGTCGCGCCGGTGTTGAGCGCCTTCGAGCCCGAGCCGATGCCGATCGCGCTGCTGCCGCTCGCGGTCGACGCCTGGCCGAATGCCTGCGAGTAGTTGCCCGACGCTGTCGCATTCGCGCCGATCGCGATCGCGGTCGAGCCCGATGCGGTGGTCGTGCTGCCAGCGCCCCCGCCGATCGCGATCGACTGGGTGCCTGTCGCGCAGACTGCCCCGGTGCAACTGAACGTCGACGATCCGCCCACTGCGTATTGCGCCTGCGCGACGTCGATGCTGCCGCCGGTAAGCAGTGCGGCGGCGACGACCGCTTTCGCGACGGCCGACTTGTTCGGCTTGCCGCGGGCAGACGAGATTTCCGAAGCGGCGACCCACGCGCCAAGGGCTTCATTCCAGATTGAGCGGTACGAGCGGTTCATACGAAAAAGGCCTCCGGGGACTGGCGCAACACGGCAGAGTTATTTGTCTGACCAGGGAGTCCGTGCTCGCGCTTTTAAATTTGGTGTGCGGAGTCTATTTGATTGATGTTTTTTTAACTTAAAAGAATTGCAAAATAAGAATGCATAATGTTTAAAAAGAGTTTGATGAGGATGTTATGAGGTTGGTTAATTTATGTTAATTCGAAACGTAATACGAATGAATGGGTGAAAATTTGACGGCGCTGGTAGCGCGCCGTGTGGCAAGGGGAGGGCGGAATTGGTGGCTTGGATGAAGTTGCCCGGGCAAGCATAAAGAGACGCTGATTCATCGGAAAACGTTTGCGCGTATATTTGCCTTTCTGTTTGTAATGAATCTGTCGATTGATATCCTGCTTGTTTGTTTTGCGATTGATTAACTGATTAATAAAATTTTTATTTCGATGAAATGCATTTGGTTTTAATCAGGCTTTGTGTCCGGAAAGTCGATGGCGCATGTCTCTTCGCCAATGCGCCGGATCGTGCGGTGCCGCGCCCGGCGGACGCCGGTGGTTTATCAGGCGACACGCGATCAATTGCTCGCGTCATGTGCAAAATGTGGAACAAATTTGGAGAGACTTCCAAATCTCTTTCGCACATTTACGCATTGCTGGTGGATGGCAGGGAATCGTTACCGGTCAGGAACGCTTTGTCATACGCTTTCAAATGTCTATCAGGTTGACGGATTGGCGATCCGCGCGCTGGGAATGCGGCCGAATCCTTCCAGACGCGCACGAAAATGTGCCCGACGTTGCACGACGGCGCAGACGTGCAGAGTCAGAGCGGCTGGCACGAAAGGTATTTTTTGCTGATCCAGGGTTGGGGGGCGCCTCTTTTTTAGCTAGGCGTCAGGCGGCCGTAATGCAGTGCTTTGCGACCATCGTCAACTGCGGCGTGCGACGGGCGCTCATACGGAAGTTCGATCATGCGCTGCGGCATGCGCGCGGTGTATCTCGAAGCAGTCGTAAAGGGATGGCGCATTGCATCGGACGGCGGCGGGCGGTTCGCCGCTGGCATCGTCGCGCGCTTGCCCGTCTTGATGCGGCGAGCCGCGACGACGCCCTGCGCCGAGGCGGACCGTCACTTCTTGATGAAGCGCAGCGCGAACCGCGCGAGCCGCGGCACGATCGTCGGTCGCAGCAGCCGTTTGTCGTAGCCGGCCATTCGACGATCGTTCTCGGAAAGGCAAAGCTCGATCAGATCGCGCGGATCGAGCGCATCGCCGACCGTCGCCGCGGTGTTGGCCGGAAAGTTCGCGTCGCGCGCGACGCCGTCGGTGTCGATCCCGCGCGCGATGCCGATTCGTTCCCAGATCAGGAACGCCCACACCGCCGCGACGCGCGCGAAGAACCACGGCCGTCGCCACCACGGCAGGTTGCGCCGGTACCAGGCGAACCAGTTCACGAAGAACAGGATGTGGCGGCCTTCTTCCTGGATCACCGGCTCGAACGTCTCGACGAGTTCCTCCGGAAAATAGCCGGAGCGCTGCGCGGAGCGGAACAGACCGAACGCGAAGAAGCTGTCGATGCATTCGCTGAAGCCCGTGACCATCCATGCCCATTCGGCGTCGCTCGGCGCCGGATAGGCGGGCTCCGGCGCGAGCCGGATTCCGTATGCGCCCACGAGCTTCGACAGCACGACCTTGTGGCGCGCCTCCTCGGCGGCGTCCATGTCGAGCGCTTCGCGCAGCAGCGGGTCGCGCACCGTCGATGCGAACGTTGCTACGCGGATCGATGCGCGACTTTCAGTCTGCACGGCGATGTCCCAGATGGGCAGCGACGTCAGGCGCCGAAGCGCTTCGGATTCGAGGGGAGGCCAGTCGATGACGGCCGGCTTGTATGGGTTGTGGGTGTCGAGCAGCATTCGGCAGAACATCTGCTTGTGCGTGTCGGAACCGATTTGCACTGGGCCGCGACTCTCATGGACCCAGTTGCGCATAGCGTGATCCGCCGCTTGCTCTCGTCGCAGCGTGTCAGACATGGCTTGATTGGTGTCGTGATGTCAGGAGCTGCCGATTTTCACATAGCTCGATGAATCACGTATTTTGGCGGCCGATGCCGGAAGCGCCGCTGGCGTGGGGCGGAGGCGACGGAAGCGCCGGCCGATGCCGGCGGCGCGCTCAACAGTGAGCGTCGACCCAGATGCGTCCCCAGCGGAACGCATACGCGAGCGCGTGCTCTTCGTCGAAAAAGAAATCGATTGCGTCGAACGAGTAGGCGTGGGCGGGCGCCGGGCCGGCCTTCTCGATCGTGAGGTTCGCGGCGAACAGGCCGTTCGGCAAGCGCGCCGCCGCGGGCGCGACCTCGTAGCCCTTGTAGCGGATCGAATGGTTCATGGCTATCGCGAAGAGATGGAACGAGCGTGCAGCGTAAGCAATCGACGCGTGCGCGTGAACCAATCTTTATGCGTAAGCAAATCATCCGGCGCACGCGAATGGTCATGACCGCGCATGTCGAGGCGATATGCGCGGCGGCGAGGGCCGTTGCGCGTCGCCGGACGCGTCAACGATCGACGTGGCGTCCGTCGATGCCGGGTGATGCGATGGCCGCGCGCTGCGACGAAGAGACGCGCCAGTCGAGCGAAGGGCGGCCGTCGTTCGCCGATCGGGCGGCTTGAAATGGGGGAGCGCGAGTGAATGATCTCGGTGATCGCGGGCAGGGCGACGGGGCGCCGATCGGAGCGAAGCGCGCGCCGCGCGTGTGCGTTCAGCTTGCCGCGACTTCCAGCACCGATGCGGGCGCGCCGCCGTTTGCGACGCGAGTCGCCGCGCGGTGCGACGCGAACGCGAGCGCAAACTCGGCGGCCTGCGCGCCGACAGTCTCGAGTTGCGCCGCGACCTTCGTGTCGGAACAACTGTCGATCGTTTCGAAGCGCGTTTCGAGCGTGTTGACCGCGGCGCCGAACGGTGTCGGCCAGCCGCGCAGCGCGTGGACGATCGCGCGCAGCGACGTCAGCACGGTGCCCGCTGCTTGCCAGCCGTATGCGGTGACGATGCAGCCGACCGCGCGTCCGTCGAGATAGGGCCGCTCGTCGGCGCGCAGCTCCTCGAGCGTGTCGAGCGCGTTTTTCACGAGGCCGGACACGCCGCCGTGGTAGCCGGGCGTTGCGATGATGATCGCGTCGGCCGCGCGCACCGCGTCGATCAGCTCGCGCTGCGCATCGGTGAGCGCGCGCCGCTCGGGTGCGTAGTGCGGCAGCGTATGCAGGAACGGGCCGTCGAACAAGCGCGTGCGGGCGCCCGCGGCTTGCGCGCCGCGCAGCGCGAAGCCGAGCGCGCGCTCGGTCGACGAAGCCGCGCGGGTCGTGCCGCCGATGCCGACGATGAACGGTCGGCGATGTTGATCGAATGCGGTCAAAGTGCGCTCCTTGAGGATGCGGAGCCTGATTTCAGCAGGCGGAAAGTTGCATGGTAGCGATCCAATCGGCGTCCGGGAAACGACTTTTCGTTCTATCGATATGCCCGGCGGACGGTTGAACGGCGTCGCGCGCGGCGCAATTGGATAGCAGAAATGCTTGGTTGGGATGCGGTGGGCGGGTCGATATGATCGCTTCCGTCTCCTCCATGAGAACTTCTCTGACATGGGTTGGCCCCGCCGGTTGGAATGTCGGCGGGGCTTTTTTTGTGGCTGCGCGAGCGCGCGGAATGAGCGGGGATCTCGGATTTCACGTGCTGGAACTCGACGGCTGGCTCGAATCGAAGCGTGCACACGCGGTGGTCGATTTCGACAGACTCGACGATTTCGATCTGTATATCGCCAACGGCGAGATCATGGTGTCGTTCGACGTGCTGGAAACGCTGTTCAATCGCTACATCCTCGCGTATCCGGGGGCGCGTCTCGCCGACGTCAAAGTGAGCTACTACTCGTCGCGTCAGCTCAAGATCACCGGGCGCGCGAACTCCTTCGGCCTGCTGCCGCGGCCCAGCGTGCCGATCACGCCCGTGCCCGGCGCGACGGGCATCAAGCTCGAGTCGATCGTGCCGATTTACGCGAACGGCGTAAAACTCGACGGCAACCCCCTCTATGTCGACTATCAGGCGCTGTTTTCGCCGCCGAAAGTCGTCGGCAACGCGGTGGCCGCGCGAGTCGGCGCGCGCGGGCCGGGAGCGACGGCGCGGCGGCGTCGCGCGCTCGGTGCGCCGCACCATTGTTGCGGTGCGCCGAGCGTGTCGTATTTGCGCAAGCGTTTGTCGTAATTCGTCGGCTGCACGGGGTTTTTTCTAGCAACCATGTAGGCACGCTGTGACGGCGTATTTCCCCGCTACACGAGGAGACGTTGCAATGGATGCCCCGAAGGTCGTAGTCGAAGGTCTGTGCAAGGTGTTTGGAAGCAATCCGCGGCAAGCGCTGGACATGCTCGCCGCGGGCGCGACGAAGGACGACGTGTTCGCGCGCACGGGCCAGGTGGTCGGCGTGCACAACGTATCGTTCGACGTGCGGGAGGGCGAGATTTTCGTGCTGATGGGCCTGTCCGGCTCCGGCAAGTCGACGCTCATCCGGCTCGTCAACCGGCTCGTCGAGCCGAGCGCCGGCAAAGTGCTGATCGACGGGCGCGACGTCGCCGCGGTGCGCCGTTCCGAGCTGACCGCGCTGCGCCGCACGGACATGAGCATGGTGTTCCAGTCGTTCGCGCTGATGCCGCAGCGCTCGGTGCTGTCGAACGCCGCGTTCGGCCTCGAGGTCGGCGGCATGAGCCGCAAGGACCGCGAGCGGCGCGCGATGGACGTGCTCGAGCAGGTCGGCCTCGCGCAGTTCGCGCACAAGCTGCCCGCCGAGCTGTCGGGCGGCATGCAGCAGCGCGTCGGCCTCGCGCGCGCGCTCGCCGTCAACCCGTCGCTGATGATCATGGACGAGGCGTTCTCCGCGCTCGATCCGCTGAAGCGCAAGGAAATGCAGAACGTGCTGCTGCAACTGCAGAAGGAGCAGCGCCGCACGATCATGTTCGTGTCGCACGATCTCGAAGAGGCGCTGCGCATCGGCAGCCGGATCGCGATCATGGAAGGCGGCCGGCTCGTGCAGGTCGGCACGCCGCAGGAGATCATCGCGAACCCCGCCGACGATTACGTGCGCGCGTTCTTCGAAGGCATCGACACGAGCCGCTATCTGACGGCGGGCGACCTGATGCTGACGGGCGCCGTGCCGCTCGTGTCGAAGCTCGACGCGACGAACGTCGCCGCGTCGCTGAACGGCAGTGCCGAGTACGCATTCGTGCTCGACGAGGCGCGCAAGATTCGCGGCTTCGTCACGCGCGACGCGTTGAACAGCGCGACGCCGAACGTCCGCCAGGTCGAGAGCATCCGGCGCGATGCGACGCTCGACCACGTCGTCGAGCGCGTCGTCGCGCATCCGCATGCGCTGCCCGTCGTCGACGACGACGGCTGTTATTGCGGCTCGGTCGATCGGGCCGTGCTTCTGAAAGCCATTACGCGTTCGCGAGGTTCCCATGTCTGAACTCATTTCGCTCGGTAGCTGGGTCGACCAGTCGGTTCACTATCTGCTCGACCACGATGCGAAGACGTTCGATGCGATCGGCCGCGCGATCGAAGGACTCGCCGCGCTCGTCGAGCACGGGCTGCAGGCCGTGCCGATGTGGGCGATGATGGCGCTCTTCATCGGCGTCGGGCTCTGGCGCGTCGGCTGGCGCTTCGCGATCTTCACCGCGCTTGCGCTGTTCCTGATCTTCGCGACGGGCTTCTGGGATCAGATGATCGTCACGCTCGGGCTCACGCTGTCGTCGACGATCGTGAGCCTCGTGCTCGGCATTCCGCTCGGCATCTGGGCTGCGAAGAGCAAGTGGGTCGCGGCGATCGTGCGTCCGATCCTCGACCTGATGCAGACGATGCCCGCGTTCGTCTACCTGATTCCGGCCGCGATGCTGTTCGGCCTCGGCCGCGTGCCGGGCATCCTGTCGACGGTGATCTTCGCGATGCCGCCCGCGGTGCGCCTGACGAGCCTCGGCATCCGCCACGTGAACCGCGAGATCGTCGAAGCGGGCCAGGCGTTCGGCTGCACGCCGTGGCAGCTGCTCTACAAGGTGCAGTTCCCGAACGCGCTGCCGTCGATCATGCAGGGCGTGAACCAGACGATCATGATGGCGCTGTCGATGGTGATCATCGCGTCGATGGTCGGCGCGGGCGGCCTCGGCAACGACGTGCTCGCGAGCATCCAGCGTCTCGACATCGGCCTCGGCTTCGAAAGCGGCCTGTCGGTCGTGCTGCTCGCGATCATCCTCGACCGCATCACCGAAAGCTTCGGCCGCGCGCCGGGCGCCGTGAAAGCGCCGCTCTTCTCCGGCTTCAGGCAGTTGTTCGGTCCGCGCTCGCGCTCGTCGGTCGCGCAGGCCTGACGCTTTCCCCTTCCTTCGTTTCGCCAATCGATCAATCGAGTCGTCTCCGACGGGCGTTCCGCCGCCGGAGCGGCTTCGTGCAACCCGTTCGCCGGAGAACGATGTGACGTCCGCCGCCGCTGCCGCACCCGCCGCCCGCGCCGAGCCGGTTTCCCCGGTCGCGCATTTCGGGTTCCTGACGTTGCCGCATTTTTCGATGATCGCGTTCACGAGCGCGGTCGAGGTGCTGCGCATGGCGAACTACGTCGCGCGCGCCGAGCACTACCGCTGGTCGATCTTCTCGCTCGACGGCGCGCCCGTGCGCGCGAGCAACGGGATCGCGGTGCGGCCGACGCAGAGGCTCGACGTCGACGATCCGCCCGACGTGGTGATTGTCTGCGGCGGGATCCGGATTCGCGAGGCGGTCGACGCCCCGGTGCGCGACGCGCTCGCGGCGCTCGCCGCGCGCGACGTGCCGCTCGGCGGCATCTGCACGGGCGCATACGCGCTGATGGCGTGCGGCCTGCTCGACGGCTACCGGTGCGCGGTGCACTGGGAGAACCTGTCGGCGCTGCACGCGGAGTTTCCGCAAGTGCGCTTCGCCGACGAGCTGTTCGTCGTCGACCGCGACCGGCTGACCTGCACGGGCGGCACCGCGCCGCTCGACCTGATGCTGAACCTCGTCGGCGCGCGGCTCGGGCCGCCGCTCGCCGCGCAGGTATCCGAGCAGTTCATTCTCGAACGCATTCGCGGCGCGACCGATCCACAGCCGATTCCGGTCGACGCGCGCGTCGGCTTCTCGCGCGCGGAGCTGATCGAGGTCGTGCGGCTGATGGAGGCGAACATCGAAGAGCCGCTGTCGCTCGAGGAGCTCGCGCGGCTCGTGCGGCTGTCGCAGCGGCATCTGCAGCGCATGTTCAAGGTCTATCTGAACGTGTCGCCGACGCATTACTACCTGACGCTGCGCCTGAAACGCGCGCGCGATCTGCTGCGCACGACCGACGCGTCGATCGCGCGCGTGACGACGATCTGCGGCTTTCATTCGCCGTGCCATTTCAGCAAGGCGTACCGCGCGCAGTTCGGCCATGCGCCGAGCCACGAGCGGCGCGTGCCGGTGCGCTGAGCGCATCGAACGAAACGCGTGGCCGCCGGGATCGCGGCGCGCGTTCAAGCAACGATTCGATCCCATGTTGACGACATCTTTGTTGATGAGGAGAAGCACGATGAAGCGAAATCTGATCGCGGCGGCCTGCGGGCTCGCCATTGCGGCTGCGCCACTCGCGAGCGCCTGGGCGGGCGATCCGTCGACCTGCAAGGCAGTGCGCTTTGCGGACGTCGGCTGGACCGACATCGCCGCGACGACGGGGCTCGCGTCCACGATGCTCGCCGGACTCGGCTACACGCCGACGAAGACGATCGCGTCGGTGCCGATCACGTTCGCCGGGATCAAGAGCAAGCAGATCGACGTGTTCCTCGGCTACTGGTCGCCGACGATGGATCCGATGATCGCGCCGTTCACGAAGGCGGGCACGATCAAGGTGCTGGCGGCGCCGAACCTGACGGGCGCGAAGTACACGCTCGCGGTGCCGGATTACGTGTACCAGGGCGGCCTGAAGTCGTTCGCCGACATCCAGAAGTTCGCGGACAAGCTGAACGGCAAGGTCTACGGGATCGAGCCCGGCAACGACGGCAACGCGCTCATCAAGAAGATGATCGACGGCAACCAGTTCGGCCTTGGCAAGTTCAAGCTCGTCGAGTCGAGCGAGGCGGGGATGCTGGTCGAGGTGAACCGCGCGATCCGCGACAAGCAGTGGATCGTGTTCCTCGGCTGGGAGCCGCATCCGATGAACGTGCAGATGAAGATCGATTACCTGAGCGGCGGCGACGACGTGTTCGGCCCGAACTACGGCGAAGCGAAGGTGCTGACCGCGACGCCGCCCGATTATGCGGCGCGCTGCCCGAACGTCGCGAAGTTCGTGTCGAACCTGCAGTTCACGACGTCGATCGAGAACCACGTGATGCTGCCGATCATGAACAAGGAAGATCCGAACAAGGCGGCGAGCGAGTGGCTGAAGGCGAATCCGCAGGCGCTCGACAAGTGGCTCGCCGGCGTGACGACGTTCGACGGCAAGCCGGGCCTGCCGGCCGTCAGGCATTATCTTGGCATTCAGTAAGCGCGGCAGGCGCTGCGCAGGCGTGCGGCCCGCGCGGCGCGCGCTCGTCGGCCGGGTTTTTCATCGAGCCGGCCGTCGAGCGGGCTGTCGTTCGTTTCGCCGGTCGATCCCTCCCGTCGGCGCCAATCGCGCGCCCGCTCCCTGTTCGCGGGGGGGAAAGCAGAAAACTGAACGTTTTTCTTGGATGCGCCCGCATGCGCCGGTATACGCGGTAACGGGGCGCTGCAAACCGATGCGTTGGGCGCCATTCCATTCATCTTCATCGCACGTGCGGTATGCGCGATATTTACGCATCGGCGCGGCAAGATGCGTCACGGGTGCTTCAGGCAGTTGTCCGGCGGGATTCTCGTTGCGATTCCGTAGCGGCGAACGGCGTGCATTCGACCCGGCGCGCGAGCGAGCTAGACCGGAATCGCGCCGCCGCGCAACCGGATCGCGACGCGCACGAGCCGGATCAGCGCGCCCGACAGCAGCGCGAGCGCGGGCGGCAGGTCGCGGCGGCGGATGTCGAGCAGCAGCACGATCCGCACTGCGTCGCTCTCGTTCCAGACCTCGTGCTCGAACGTGTCGTCCCATAGCAGGAACTGGCCGTCGTGGAGCCGGTAGTCACGGCCGTCGATCTTCAGGACGGCGGCGGGCGCGCCGTCCGCGCGTGTCGGCATCGACAGCACCAGATAGCCGCGCAGGATGCCGCGAAACGGACCGCGATGCGGCGGGATGTGCTTGCCCGGCGCGAGAAACGAAAACGATGCGGACAGCACGTCGGGCGACGCCGCGACAATCGACGCGAGCGTTGGGCAGCGCCCCAGGTTCTGCGGGAAGCGCACGCCGTATGCCTGCATGATGAACATCCGCCAGTCGCGCGCGTCGTTCGCGGAGATCGCCGCCTGCTCGCGCATGATTTCGTGGAAGCGCGGAATCCGGCTCAGGTCGCGCGCCGCCGCGAGCGCCTCGTCGCGGATCGCGTGCCACGCGGCCGTGAAGCGCGCGGCGTCCGGAAACAGCGCGGCCGTGTCCAGCACCGCGCCGCAGCGGAGCCGTCGATCGTAGAGGTCGCGCAGCTTGCGCGCGCTGAAATCGTAGATGGCAGCCATATCCTAGCGTTCGTCGAGCCGGCGCGTCGCGCGCGGCTCGTCCGGTCGTCCGGTGGCACACCGGCGCGAAATCAAGGACCGGATTCTTATAACGATAGTCCGAAACGCGGCTTGCTGCGCGGATGCTGGCGGTGTCGCAGGCGCGGGGCTTGACGCGGCGCGGCGGGTGGGCCGTGCGCCGCTGTCGCATTGGCCTTCGAAGCGTAACGCCGGGTGCGTGCGTTTGTCGCATGAAAGCGAGCGATGGGTGAAACGTAAGCTCGCGGGCGCGGGCGCGGGCGCGGGCGCGTCGTGGCATGAAGTGACGTGACGCAGCGCAATGCAGCGCAGCGCGGTGCGGCGTAATTCAACGTCCCGTAAAGGCGGGGAGCGCCGAGCGTCGATCCCGGCCGGTTCGGTTCGGGATGAGTCGAACGGGCCGGATGTGAGCGCGGCGGTGAGGGACGGGCCGAGCAAGGTGTCGGCGGGCTGACCGCGAAAGCGCCGATGCCGGCGGGTCGTGCGCGACATGCGACATGGAAAGCGTCGTCGGCGAGCGTCATCGGCGCGCTGCGCGAGGATCGCCCGCCGCCGCATCGCTCATGCCGGACGAGGGCGCGCGATTGGAACCGATTCGATACGCCCGCCCGCGGCACGACTCGGACGGGCGGGCGCAGGACTCAACGCCGATCGTCGTCGATGTAGCTGCGGATCACGTCGACGAAACTCGCATCGCCCTTCAGGCCGAGCGCCTCGGCGCGCGACGTGTCCCACCGTCCCGGCCAGCTTCCGACGATCTTGACGACGCGCTCGTCCTCGGCGCGGCGGATCCGCTTCACCGCGTCGGCGCCGGCGACTTCGCGCAGCGCGTCGATCATTTCGTCGACCGTCACCGAGATCCCCGGCAGATTGATCACGCGCCGGTTGCCGAGCTTCGCGCCGTCCAGCTCGCAGCCGGCGACGAGCGCCTCGATCGCGCGGCGCGGCGACAGCAGCCAGAGCCGCGTGTCGCCCGGCACCGGGCATACGGCTTCCTCGCCGTTCAGCGGCTCGCGGATGATCCCGCTCGCGAACGACGAAGCCGCTGCGTTCGGCCGGCCCGGCCGCACGCTGATCGTCGGCAGCCGCAGCACGCGGCCGTCGACGAAGCCGCGCCGCGCGTAGTCGGACAGCAGCAACTCGGCGATCGCCTTCTGCACGCCGTATGACGACTGCGGATCGAGCGCCGTGTCGTCCAGCACGACGTCGGGCAGCGCGCCGCCGTAGACCGCGACCGAGCTCGTGAACACGACGCGCGGCCGGTGTCCGCGCGCGCGGCACACGTCGAGCAGCAGGCGCGACGCATCGAGATTGATCCGCATCCCGAGATCGAAGTCGGCTTCCGCCTGGCCGCTGACGATCGCGGCGAGATGGAAGATCGCGTGCGTGTGCGCGTCGATCGCGCTGTCGAGCACGACGCGTTCGGCGATGTCGCCGACGATCGTCGTCACGCGCGGATCGCCGAAGTCGTTGCCCTTGACGACGTCGAGCAGCACGAGCGCGTCGATCCGTTCCGGCGCGCCGTTCGGGCCGGCCAGCTCGCCGCGCGCGAGCAGCTGTTTCGCGAGACGCTGGCCGAGGAAGCCGGCGCCGCCAGTGATCAGAACTTTCATCGAAGTGTGCCTCGTGAGAATGCGGGATTACAGGTAGGGCGCGAGCCAGCCGAGGCCCTCGGACGTGCCGGCCTTCGGCCGATACTCGCAGCCGATCCAGCCGTCGTAGCCGAGCGCGTCGATCAGCTCGAACAGATACGGATAGTTGATTTCGCCGATGTCCGGCTCGTGGCGCTCCGGCACGCCGGCGATCTGGATGTGGCCGATGCCCGCGATGTCGCGCTTGAGCTTCGTTGCGAGATCACCTTCGACGATCTGGCAGTGATAGCAGTCGAACTGGACCTTCAGGTTCGGCGCGCCGACCTCGCGGCAGATCGCCTGCGCGTCGCCCTGGCGGTTCAGGAAGAAGCCCGGCATGTCGCGCGGATTGATCGGCTCGATGACGATCGTGACGTTCTCCGCGCGCGCCGCGTCGGCTGCGTGCGCGAGGTTGCGCAGATACGTGTCGCGATGCTTCGCGCGATCCTGCGTCGGCGCGATCAGGCCCGCCATCACGTGGATCTTGTCGTTGCCGATCACGCGCGCGTAGTCGAGCGCGGTGTCGATTGCGCGCCTGAACGCGTCCTCGCGGCCCGGCAGCGACGCGGTTCCGCGCTCGCCCGCCGCCCAGTCGCCGGGCGGCGCGTTGAAGAGCGCCTGCACGAGGCCGTGCGCGTCGAGGCGCGCTTTCAGCTCGGCGGCGGGGAAATCGTACGGGAACAGGTACTCGACCGCCTTGAAGCCGTCGCGTGCCGCAGCGGCGAAGCGATCGAGGAACGCGTGCTCGTTATACATCATCGTGAGGTTGGCGGCGAAGCGTGGCATGGCGTCGGTTCCAGGTCCGGAGGTTGAGTGGGCGGCGGGGCGGCGTATCGCAACGCGTGCGCCGCCCCGCCGACGATCGATTATCGGTTGACGAGCTTCGCCGGCGTGAGCCACACGGCGATCGAGCCGATCACGAGCATCGCGGCGAGCACGTACATGCCCGATGCGGTGCTGCTCGTCGCGTCCTTCAGATAGCCGATCAGATAGGGGCTCGCGAAGCCGGCGAGGTTGCCGATCGAATTGATGATCGCGATGCCGGCCGCGGCGCCGCTGCCCGCGAGGAACGCAGTCGGCAGCGACCAGAAGAGCGGGGCGCAGGTCAGCACGCCGCCGGCGGCGATCGACAGGAACAGGATCGACACGGCGGTATTGTGCGAGTACGACGCGGCGACCGCGAAGCCGACGGTGCCCATCAGCGCGGGCACGATCAGGTGCCAGCGGCGCTCGCGGCGCTTGTCGGCGCTGTGGCCGAACAGGTTCATCACGACGATGGCCACCGCGAACGGGATCGCGCTCAGGAGGCCGATCTGCAGCGTGTCGGTGATGCCCGTCGACTTGACGAGCGTCGGCATCCAGAACGTGAGTCCGTACTGGCCGGTGACGAACGTGAAGTAGATCAGCGACATCCACCACATCCGCGGATCGCGCAGCACCGTCGAAAGCGAGTGCGCGTGCTTGTTGCGCTCGTGCGGCTGCGCTTCGATCTCGTCGATCAGCAGCTTCTTCTCGCGCTCGGTCAGCCACTTCGCGCCGCGGATGCTGTTGTCGAGATAGAGGATCGTCGCGATGCCGATCGCGATCGCGGGCACCGCCTCGATCACGAACATCCATTGCCAGCCGTGGAAGCCGACGCCGCCGTGAAACCGTTCCATGATCCAGCCGGACAGCGGATTGCCGAAGATGCCCGACACCGGAATCGCCGACATGAACACCGCGATGATCTTCGCGCGGCGGTGCGTCGGGAACCAGTACGTGAGATACAGGATCACGCCCGGATAGAAGCCCGCTTCCGCGAGGCCGAGCAAAAAGCGCAGTGCGTAGAACTGCGTCGGCGTCTTCACGAACGCGAAGAGCGCGGACAGCAGGCCCCACGTGATCATGATCCGCGCGATCCAGATGCGTGCGCCGATCCGGTGCATCAGCATGTTGCTCGGCAGCTCGAACAGGAAGTAGCCGAGGAAGAAGATCCCCGCGCCGAGGCCGAACACGGTTTCGCTGAACGCGAGATCCTGCGACATCTGCAGCTTCGCGAACCCGACGTTGACGCGGTCGAGATACGCGACCACGTAGCAGAGCATCAGGAACGGCACGATGCGCCAGAACACTTTCTTGTAGGTCAGGTCGAGCTCGGCCTGTCCGGCCGTGTCGAGCGGCCGTGCCGCGGCTGCTGGGCTGGGAATCATTTCCGGTGTCTCCATGAGTTATCGACGCCGGCCGCGCGCGCGGCCGGTGCGTTTCGTTGTGTGCTGGCGGGTTGGCCCGCGCACACGGCGGGCGGGACTGCGTTACCAGCGCGCGCCGAACGCATCGCGCAGCTCGTTCAGCGCGGCGTCGTCGAGCGGCTCGGGTTTGGGATTCGTCATCAGCCACAGGCGCGCGGTCTCCTCGAGCTCTTCGAGCGCGTACGACGCGTGCGCGACCGACGGGCCCCAGACGACCGGGCCGAGCCGTTCGAGCAGCACGCCGCGCACGCGATCGGCGAGCGCCGCGACCTCGGCGGCGACGGCGGGATCGCCCGGACGGCGATAGCGGATGAGCGGAACGTGGCCGACCTTCATCACGTAGTACGGCGTGATCGGCGGCAGCACGTCGGCTTCGCTCCAGACGCCCGCGAGCGTGAGGGCGACGAGGTGCGTCGAATGCGTGTGGACGATCCCGCGCGCGTCGGCGTTGCGCGCGTAGATGCCGCGATGCAGCGCGAGCGTCTTCGACGGCTTGCCGCCGGACACAGCGTTGCCGTTCAGGTCGACCTTCGCGATGCCGGCCGGGTCGAGCCGGCCGAGGCACGCGTCGGTCGGCGTGATCAGCCAGCCGTCGTCGAGCTTCGCGCTGATGTTGCCCGCGCTGCCGGCCGCATGGCCGCGCGCATGGAGGCTCGCACCGATCTCGCAGATCTCGTCGCGCAGCTTCGCTTCGGCGGTGCTCATGCCGCGCCCTCCAGCGCGCGCAGCGCCTTGTCGAAGAAATCGGTCGCGCCGAAGTTGCCGGATTTGAGCGCGAGACCGAGCGGCTCGGCGCCGAGCGTCCCGCGGGAGCTTCCTCCGGTCGTGGCGGTGGCGGGCACGCCGGGGTCGATCTGCGCGCCGATCCGCAGCGCCTTCACGTCGAGCGCCTGCACGACCGCGCCGGACGTCTCGCCGCCCGCGACGACGAACTTGCGCACGCCGAGTGCGCGCAGCCCGCGCGCGATCGCGGCGAGCGTCGTTTCGACGAGATGGCCGGCGGCCTCGACGCCGAGCGCCTGCTGCACCTGCTTCACTTCGTCAGGCGCGGCGGTCGCGTAGATCAGCACCGGCTGCGGCAGATGCGCGCGTGCGAACGCGAGCGCCTGCTCGACGACGGGCTCGCCGCGCGCGGCCGCGAGCGGATCGATCCGGAACGCGGGGCGCTCGACGCGCCATGCGGCGACTTGCGCGTTGGTCGCCTTCGACGCGCTGCCGGCGAGCACCGCCGACGCGCCGCCGATCTTCGGCAGCGCGGCCGCGTCGCCGCGCTCGGGCAGCAGCTCGCCGAGCCGGAAGTTCGACGGCAGGCCGAGCGCGACGCCCGAGCCGCCCGTGATGAGGGGCAGGTCCGCGCACGCTTCGCCGAGCACGTACAGATCGTGGTCGGTCAGCGCGTCGGCGATCGCAAACCGCACGCCTTCGCGGCGCAGCGTGTCGATCGTCTCGCGCACGGCGGACGTGCCGAGCGCGATCACGTCGTAGCGGATCAGGCCGACCTTCGACGGCGTCTGCCGCTGCAGCACGCGCACGAGGTTCGCGTCCTTCATCGGCGTGAGCGGATGGTTTTCCATGCCCGATTCGTTGAGCGGCGCATCGCCGACGAACAGGTGGCCGCGATAGACGGTGCGGCCGTTCTCGGGAAACGCGGGGCACGCGATCGTGAACGCGTCTTCGCCGCCGAGCGCGTCGAGCAGCGCATCGGCGACGGGGCCGATGTTGCCCGCGTCGGTCGAATCGAACGTCGAGCAGTATTTGAAGAAGAACTGGCGGCAGCCCTGCGCGTGCAGCCATTCGAGCGCGGCGAGCGATTGCGCGACCGCGTCGGCGGCGGGGATCGTGCGCGACTTCAGCGCGACGACGATCGCATCGGCTTCGACCGACGCGCCGGCAGCCGGCACGCCGATCGTCTGCACGGTGCGCATGCCGTTCTTGACGAGCATGTTCGCGAGATCGGTGGCGCCGGTGAAATCGTCGGCGATGCAGCCGAGCAGGGGACGAGAGACTTGATCGGTGTTCATGGCGACAGAGGCCTCCGGAGAATCAGCGGTGCGCCGGCAGCGTGATGCCGGGGAAGGTCTTGATGACGGCCGAGTCGTCCTCGCCGCCATGACCCGCGCTCGACGCGCTCATGAACATCTGGTGCGCGGCCGCGGAAAGCGGCAGCGGGAATTTGCTGCGGCGCGCGGTGTCGAGCACGAGGCCGAGATCCTTCACGAAGATGTCGACCGCCGACAGCGGCGTGTAGTCGCCGTTCAGGATGTGCGGCACGCGGTTCTCGAACATCCACGAGTTGCCGGCGCTGTGCGTGATCACGTCGTAGAGCGCGTCGGGATCGACGCCTTCGCGCAGGCCGAGCGCCATCGCCTCGGCCGCCGCCGCGATGTGCACGCCCGCGAGCAACTGATTGATGATCTTCACCTTCGCGCCCGCGCCGTGCGCGTCGCCGAGCCGGTAGACCTTGCCCGCGATCGCGGCTAGCACGTCGTCGCACGCTTCGTACGCGGCGGCGGGGCCCGACGTCATCATCGTCATCTCGCCCGACGCCGCGCGCGCCGCGCCGCCCGACACGGGCGCGTCGAGCATCAGCATGCCGGCCGCCGCGAGCCGCGCGCCGAGCTGCACGGCGAACTCCGGCGCGACCGTCGCGCTCGAGATCACGACGCCGCCGGGCTTCATCGCGGTCACCGCGCCGTGCTCGCCGAACAGCACCGCGTCCGTCTGCTCCGCGTTGACGACGAGCGTGATCACGACATCGCACCGCGCGCCGAGCTCGGCGGGCGTCGCACAGCGCGCGCCGCCTTCGGCGGCGAACGCGGCGAGCACGTTCTCGCGCACGTCGCACGCATGCACGCGAAAGCCCGCGCGCAACAGCGAACGGGCGACGCCCAGGCCCATCGCGCCCAGTCCGATGACTCCAACATTCCGTGACATGGTCAACCTTCTTCTCGATTCGTTCGGGATGCGATCCTCGCGCGGCGTGCGGCCGTTCGCGGACCGCGGATCAGCAAATGCCGGCTTCCGCGAGACGGCGGGCCGCGTTGTACATGTGCGCGCGGGCCGCGTTGCGGGCCGCAGACGGATCGCGCGCGCGGATCGCGTCGGCGATCGCCGCGTGCTCCTCGCGCACCTGCCGCGAGAAGTCCTCGCGGGTCGCCTCGTTGCGACGCGTGACCGTGACGCCCGCCTCGAGATACTGGTTCAGGAAGCTGAGGGTCTTCAGGAAGTACGGATTGCCCGTGACGCTCGCGATCGTCCGATGGAACGCGACGTCCTCCGCGACGCCATCGCGGCCTTCGGCGACCGCGTCGTCGATCTTCGCGAGTGCGGCGTCGATGTCTTCCATGTCCTCGTCGGTGCGGCAGAGCGCGGCTTCGGCGGCGACTTCGGCCTCGATCGCGCGGCGCACCGCGAGCAGATGCGGCAGCGAAGTCGCTTCGACGGCCTCCGCATAATCGATTCGCAGCGGCCGGATCGCCGCGTGCTGCGCGATGTAGACGCCGCTGCCCTGACGCGGCTCGACGACGCCTTCGTTCTTGAGACGCGAGATCGCCTCGCGGATCACGGTGCGGCTCACGCCGAACTCCTGCGCGAGCACGGCTTCGGTCGGCAGCTTGCCGGTGCCGGCGAAGCTGCCGATCTCGATCTGCTTCAGAAGCTGCTGGGCGACCGTGTCGCTCATCGCCCGGGTCGGGATTTTCTCGAACATCGCGCTTATTTTGTAAGGTGATGTGGTCATCATACAACTTTGATTTTGGGTGAGCATTCGGGATAACCCTCGGGAAGCGGGTTTTGGCGAAACGGCGCCGGGCTAGCAGAATAGAGACTGTCCGCCGTCCGGAACCCGCCGCCCGCTGGCGGATCGGCGCTTCCGGGCGCTCTACGGGAGGCCGACCGCATGACGCAGCCGATCAAGCTGGTCCTGTTCGATATGGAGGGCGTGCTGTCGATCTACGATCGCGCCGCGCGCACCGTGCGCCTTGCCGACCTGACGGGGCGGCCACCCGACGTGGTGCGCCACGCGATCTGGGGCTCGGGCCTCGAGGCGCGCGCCGACGCGGGGCTCATCGGCGTCGACCAATATTTGACCGAGCTGGGCGGACTGCTCGGCGCGCCGGTGAGCCGCGACGATTGGCTGATCGCGCGCAGGGCGTCGATCACGCCAAACCTGGATGCGATCGCGCTTGCCGAGCGGGTCGCGCAACGCAGCCGGATTGCGGTGTTGACGAACAACTGCCGGCTCGTCACCGATTACATCGATTATCTGAATCCTCCTGTCGCGCGGGTCTTCGGGGCGGACGTCTATCCGTCGGCGACGTTCGGCGCGGCGAAGCCGGATGCGCGGGCTTATCTGGGATGCGTCGGGTGGCTCGGCGCGTCGGCGGACGAGACGCTCTTCATCGATGACGCCGATGCCAACGTCGAAGGCGCGGTGAACGCGGGGCTGCTGGGATGCAAGTTCGTGAGTACGGATGCGCTGGCGGAAGAGCTGGAGAAGCGGCAACTGGTTTAGATGTGCGGTGGTGGTCGGCGGGCGCGCGTGCTTGCGTGGCCCTGGGCGGCGTTTGTGCGTGTGCTTGCGCTGCGTTGAGTTGCGTCGGCTTGCGTTGGTTTGCGTTTTATGGCGCGGCTTGTCGAGCGCAATTGTTTCATTCAGATCAATCTTATCCCCATTCGAGCGAGATAAATCATGTCGAACAACCCTCCGGAATTGCTGAAAGCGGCCGATATCGATGCAATGGATGCGGTGCGCTCAGTTCATTCGCTGAACGAAAACGCGGTCCGTTTGAAGAAGCCGTTGAGCGACAAGACCGGAATCACGCAGTTCGGGTTTCTCATCATCACGATCATGCCGGGGCATGAATCGTCCGAGTATCACCGGCATCTTTACGAAGAGGAGTGCGTGTACGTCTTGTCCGGATATGGGGAGGCGACGATCGATGAACGGGTGTATCCGGTCGGGCCGGGGGATTTTCTGGGATTTGCACGATGCGGGCCCGCGCATGTGCTGAAGAATTCGGGGGACGTGCCGCTTGTGTTCATCGCCGCCGGGCAGCGGTTGGAGCATGATGTCTGTGATTATCCGCGGGTCGGGAAGCGGCTTTTTGTGGCGGGGGAAGTGGAGGGGTATGTCGAGTTGGAGGGTGGTGGGGCGGTGTGAAATGTCAGGAGGGCATCGCGCGGCAATGGGCTGGTTTTCGGACTTGACGGGTGTTCGTGTGCCTTTGCCGCATGAATGACGAATGACTGCTCTCCGGGTTCTCGAACATATGACCGCGGGGGTGTCAGAGTTTCCGTGTTCAAGGCGAGCGGGATGTCGCTTTCGGGGCGAATCCGGGCGCTGACCCCACGCGTAAAATGGAAAAATGCCTCATGGAGGGCAGCATGCGCTACGAGCTTTACTACTGGCCAGAAATCCAGGGCCGCGGCGAATTCGTGCGGCTGGCGCTCGAAGCGGCCGAAGCCGAATACGTGGATGTGGCGCGCGAATCGTCGCGAGGTGTGTCGGCGATGATGCGCCTGATGGAGAGCACATCGGCTGAATGCCTGCCGTTTGCGCCGCCGTTTCTCAAGGCCGGCGACCAGATCGTCGGACAGACCGCCAACATCCTGTTGTTCCTCGGCGCCCGGCATCGCCTCGCGCCGCGGGACGAGGCCGGGCGGCAGTGGGTGCACCAGTTGCAGTTGACGGTGTCCGATTTCGTCGTCGAGATCCACGACACCCATCATCCGATCGCGAGCGGCCTGTATTACGAGGATCAAAAGGCGGCAGCGGCGATGCGGGCGGAGGATTTCATCGAGCATCGCCTGCCCAAGTTCCTCGGCTATTTCGGCAAGGTGCTCGCCCACAACCCGCACAAGAGCGGTTACATGGCCGGCAGCGATCTGACCTACGCGGATCTGTCGATATTCCAGTTGATCGAGGGCCTGCGCTACGCGTTCCCGAACGCGATGGCCCGCATCGAACGAAAGCACGCCGGGCTGATCGAACTGCACCGCAGGGTGGCGGAGCATGCGCCGATCGCGCGCTATCTGGCGTCCGATCGGCGCATTCCGTTCAACGAAGAAGGGATATTCCGGCACTACGCCGAACTGGATCGATGAGCGATGCCGAAAAGGCCGCGCCTCGGCCGGCACGCTTCCTACGTTGATAATCCGCCCATTCCCGACTGGCCGGCGCGAGCCATCGCGAATCCCGCATCGCTGTTTCTCCCGCAATCCGATGCCGCCGATTCGGTCGCGATGGCGCGACACGCGATCGCGTGCATCGATACCTCACCGTGGCTTTCAACCAGCGCGATCCGCTTGAGTGGCCGGTCGCTGTCCGCCGGCACGAAACCTTGCTACCGGCGGCCCGCTGCGACCGGACCTTCAGTCGCCCTTGTCTTTGCTGCGCAACGCCCAGACGGTTGCCGTATTCGTGTTGTCGTCGACCGCCGCGAACTGTGGCTGCCCGCTGCTGCTCATGCCGAACGCGAGACCGAACGCAGCCCCCGGCACCGAATCGACCTGCATCTGTGCGATGAATCGTCCCTCCGGCGTGAACTCGACGATTTCGCTCGGTTGATTCGGATCGGGATTGACGGCATCGCCGTTCGATACGACCAGATGGCCGTTCGGCGCGAGCGCCAGTGCGAGCGGTCCGTGCAAATGCACGTTGTCGAAATAGATCATCCGTCCGACGCCGTTGTTGCGCGTCGTCGACGCGGCGCCGTGAATCGCGAACACCGCGTTGTCGCCCGTCGACGCGATGTACAGCACGTCGCGGGTCGAATCGTATGCCAAGCCCGTCGGGCCGACGACGAGCGCCGCGGGATCGGTTCGATGCAGATAACCCGACGCGATGACGAGCGAGCTCGGCATCACCATGACGCCGTTGTCGCCGATCGTCATGTCGAGCCGCGTCACCGTGGCGTTCAGCACGTTCGACACGAACGCGGTGATCCGTTGCCCCCGGTCGATCACCGCGAGATCCCACGGCCCGTCCAGCAGCGTGGGATTCGTCAGCGCCTTGATGAGCCTGCCTTGCGGATTGATGACGAGGAGCGAGCCGGTTGACGCGATCGTCGAGCCGTCCGTCGTCGGCAGGTTGCCGACGAGCACGAAGCCGCTCCTCACCACCGCGAGCGCGGTAGTGAGGCCCAGGTTGCTGCCCTGGAAGAAGGTCACCGGATCGGCGTTGGGAACGAGTTTCACGATCGTCGTGCCGGTGCCTTGCAGATTCGATTTGTTGTTGAAGTTCGAGACGACGACGTCGCCCGGCTTCAGCGTGCTCCACGACGGCACGCCGCTCGGCACGAAGGCGATGCCGTATGGATTGACGTCGCCGTTCGCGGGGACGGTCGATGTCGTCATCGAAGACGGCGGGAGAATCGTTTCGTTGCCGCCCGCCCATGCGAGAGCGGACGATAGCGCGACGATGCCGGCCCCGCATGCGGCATTGCGCAGGCCGCGTGCGACGGCGCGATACGCGCGCGCGAACGTCGGCGGGCCTGCGATGCGGGAGGGCGGGTCGGGGGAGGAAACATGACGCAGAGCTTTCATGGCGTGACTCCATTTTTCGAGACGTGGAGAGATCATCCCGATTGCCTGACAGCGCAATTGACGGGAGCAACGACTGCCTGCGGCGAAACGCCGCGCGCATGGTCGCTCGGCATAAACGAACAGCGCCTCTTTCTTATTCCATCCCGATGTGCCAATCGATGCGTGCGTGCAGTCGCTGCGCCGCTGCTTCGCGGCCGGAGAAGCCGCGCATCTGGTCGACGCGTTCGCCGAAGGGCGCCGCCCGCTTGCGTCGACCGCACGCGGTATTATCCGTTGCGCCGAGCCCGGCTATCATTTGATTCGCCCGCCGGTTTTCCGGCTGGTTCACGAGCCGATTTCAACACAAGAGCAGCACGTAGCGACGTCACCTATGAACTCCACTCCCGACGCTTTCCAACGCCCGGCCATTCGCGCGCTGACGCCCCTCGAGGCGCGCGTGCTCGGCGTATTGATCGAGAAGCAGCACACGGTTCCGGACACGTATCCGTTGTCGCTCAATGCATTGACGGCCGGATGCAACCAGAAAACCGCTCGATCGCCGGTGATGAGCGTCACGGAAGCCGAGGTGCTCACGGCCATCGACGGCTTGAAGCGTCTCAGTCTGGCGTCGGAAGGAAGCAGCAGCCGCGTGCCGCGCTTCGAGCACAACATGAATCGCGTGCTCGGCATTCCGAGCCAGGCGGCCGCGTTGCTGACGATGCTGCTGTTGCGCGGCCCGCAGACGGGCGCGGAGCTGCGCCTGAACAGCGCGCGCTTGCATGGCTTCGCCGACATCTCGTCGGTCGAGGCGTTCCTGGACGAACTCGCGGCGCGCACGCCGCGGCTCGTGGTGAAGCTGCACCGCGCGCCGGGCGAGCGGGAAAGCCGGTGGATGCATCTGTTGTGCGGCGACGTGATTCCGGATGAGGTGCCCGAGCGCGGCGCTCACGACGATGCGGTTCCGCCGTCGGAGTTCGAAGCGCTGAAAGCCGAGCAGAAGCAATTGGCGGCGGAGCTGGCCCGTCTCAGGGCGTTCGTCGAGCACATGGCCGCCGAACTGGGCATCGACGCCGACAAGTTCACGCGCGAGTCGTAAGCGGCGAAGGGCGCGGCGAGGGCCGCCGCGCGCGATGATCCGTCTCGCCGCGGTCCGGCGGCGAGACGGCCGGCGAGCCTGAATGTCTCGACACGCATCCGTCGCTTCCGAACGCCGCAGGACGCTTCAATTCGCCCGCCGCGCCGACGCGTCGTGGCGATCGACGTCAAGCCAAACGCCAAACGCCAAACGCCAAACGCCAAACGCCAAACGCCAAACGCCAAACGCCAAACGCCAAACGCCAAACGCCAAACGCCAAACGCCAAACGCCAAACGCCAAACGCCAAACGCCAAACGCCAAACGCCAAACGCCAGGCGTCAGGCGTCAGGCGTCACTGGCATTCAAGACGCACCGCGCGCCGCTTCCGATACTGGGGGCCTCATCCCAAGGAGGCGCTATGCTGCAAGGTTATTCCACCCCCCTGACACCGGCCGGACGCTCGTCCCTTGCGCCTCGGCCGCCTTGGCACTATGCGGGCGAATGTCTCGCGATCGAATTCGAGGCGGACGCCGAGGCCGTCGCGGCCTACCTGCCCGACGGCCTCGCGCCCGCGAGCGGCGAGCGCGCCGGCCGTTGCGCGATCTATTTTTGCGACTGGCAGTTCGCCACCGACGAAGGTTTCGAATACCTCGACCCGGTCGTGAGTCAGTACAAGGAAACCATCCTGTTGATGGCTTGCGAGCGTGACGGCGAGTGCGTGTCGTACTGTCCGTACATCTGGGTCGATCAGGATCTCGCGATGATGCGTGGCCTGATTCAGGGCTGGCCCAAGCAATTCGGGCGCACAGGGATGACGCGCAGCTACGGCGCGCGCTCGCCGGCGTCGCCGGCCCTGTCTGCGGGCGGGCGTTTCGGCGCGACGCTCACGTTTCGCGATCGTCGCGTCGCGGACGCGCGGATCACGCTGCAGGGGCAAAGCCACCGGCTGCCCGATCCGGGTTTCGCGTCGACCTTCAACGTGCGCCACTTCCCGCGCCTGAGCGCCGGCCGGCACGATCAGCCTTCCGTTCACGAACTCGCGCGATTGCGCGCCCGCAACGTGTCGATCGAAAATCCGATGGTGGGCGACGCGTCGCTGACCTTCTTCGATCATCCCGGCCTCGAGCTTGCCGCTTTCCGGCCCTTGACCGTCGGACGGGGCTTTCGCATGACGGTCTCGCTGACCGTGGACGACGTTCACGTGGCCGACGACTACACGAGGCCGGCGCGATGAGCCGGCTGCAAAATGCGATGATCTCGCTCGCGCGCAACGCGGTCGTCTCGCGCATCATGCGCGCCGCCGCCGCGCGGAGCGCGCTCGCGACGCGTTTCGTCGGCGGCGCGAATGCCGACGCGGCGGTCGCGACGGCCGCGCGCCTGTTCGACCGGCACGGCATCCGTGCGTCGCTGTTTTACCTGGGCGAATACGTGGTCGAGCGCTCGGCGATCGAGATCAACGTGAGCGAGGCGCTCGCCGCGATCGATGCGCTCGCAAGCGCGGGGCTCGACGTGCACGTATCGATCGATCCGACCGCGATCGGCTTCATGGAAAGCGATGCGTACGGCGCCGCGAACGCGCGACGGATCGCGCGGCGCGCCGCGCGGCATGCGGCGCGGCCCGGCGGCAGAAATCTGGTCATGCTCGACATGGAGGATCTGTCGATCCTCGACCGGACCTGCGAACTCCATCGGTTGCTGTGCGCGGACGGCCTACCAGTCGCCGTCACACTGCAGGGACGCCGCCTGCGCACGTACGACGATTTGACGCGCCTCGTCAGGCAGCCCACGGCGGTACGGCTCGTGAAGGGCGCGTTCCCCGAGTCCGCGTCGCACGATCATCGAGGGAGCGAGGCCATCGACCGGGGCTATGACAACGCGGCGCGCCTGATGCTGTCGCGCGACGCGCGCGACGCCGGGTTCTATCCGATTTTCGGCACGCACGACGACAGGCTCGCGTCGCGGATCATCGAATGCGCGGCGCGCGGTGGCTGGGCGCCGGAACAATTCGAGTTCGAGATGCTGTACGGCGTGCGAACCGACTGGCAGCTTAAACTACGCCGGATGGGCTACCAGGTGCGTGTCTATTTGCCGTTCGGAAACGATTGGTGGCCCTACGCGGTTCGCCGGGTCGGCGAGAATCCGCGCAATGCGTGGCTGCTGGTCCGCTCGCTTGCCGACGGCGGCTACGGCATCGATTAACCGGCTTGGTGGGGAGTGGTCGTGAGAATTTCGAGTTTCACCTGGTATTGCGGAACGGAACTGCCGGGCGAAGTCATGGCCGCCGCGCTCGAGGATTACCATTTCGAGCCGCATTTTCACGACGTCTGGTCGGTCGGCGCGATCGCGGAAGGGCATTGCACGTTCGTCTGCCGAGGCGTCCGCCACGTCGCCCGGCAGGGCGACCTCGTCGTCATCCCGCCGCGCGCCGTGCATACCGGCGGAACGTCCGACGGTCTGCTCGTGTACGGCATGGCGTACATCCAGACGAATTGGTTCGACGCTCACGCGGCGGTGTCTTGCGGGGGCCCCGTGCGGTTTGCCGACGTCGTGATTTCCGACGCGTCGTCATGCCGTCGATGGGCGGCCGTGCTGACGCGCGACAGACTCACGGATGCCGAGCGCAAGGCCGATCTGTCCGCCGCGCTGTTCGATCTGCTGATGGCGCACGGTGTGGCCGAATGCGCACCGACGCCCGTCGCGGCCGATGCCGACGCGTGCGCCGAGTTGCAGGCGTCGATGAGCCGCCAGGATCTGCCGAAAGCCGACGTGGATGCACTCGCCCGACGCTGGGGCATGCATCGGACCACGTTGAGCAAGCAGTTCGCGCGGCGCTATGGGCTGCCGCCCGACGCGTGGCTGCGCAATTGGCGCGTCGCGAAGGCAAAGGCCCTGATGAGGGACGGCATGTCGCTCGCGGAAGTCGCGGCCGCAACGGGTTTTGCGGATCAGGCGCACCTTACGCGCGTGTTCAAGCGCATTCATGGGGCGCCGCCGGGCGCGTTGCGAAAATCGGCGGTGGGGCCGGGCGGCGACTGACGTCCGGTCGAGCGGCCGTGCGAATCTATCCGCTGGTTTCCTCGCTCGAACGAGAGCAGGGCGACCGGTGGGCCGAAGCCGTGCACCCGCACTTGCCTGCACGCGCATTTGCCTCGCACTTGCAATTGCGATCGACCGGCCCTATGACGCGTGCCAGTGCCGGCGCGTGACGCGCACGTCGCCGCTGCGAAGCTGGGCAGCGTGCAGCATCGGACCGTCGGCCGATTGGCTGAGCGCGGCGGCACAAGGGGCCGCACAAGGGGCGGAACAGGAGGCGTCGACGAACGCATGGCGTGGAAACCGTATCGATTGGCCTTTATACCGCAGTTGCGCCACACAGGACGATCTACAGTGGGCTTCTTCACCACCCCTCTGGCGTTCACGATGAAAGCAGAAGCAATCCTTCCCGATCACGTCGACCGGATCGAAATCGGCGGCGTGTCGGCTCGCAAAGGGACCGTTGCAGCGTTCCTTGCCAACGCGCGCGTCTGGACCGACGCGCGCGCATCGACGGAAGCGCGCGCGGAGGCCGAGCGCGACATGCTCGACGCGCTGCCGTCGCTGCGTGCGCTCGGGTTCTTCGACATGCTGGAAATTCGGGATGCGCGGCTCAGGGCGTTCGTCGACGCGCATTGAGCGGCGTGCGGGGAACTGACGCGCCTGCGCGCGGCGGTGCTTGCCGGGCGCTCGGCGCCGCACGACGGCGCCGCTGACCGCCGCGCGCTCAGGCGGCGCCCACGCCGTCCCGACGCGTATCCGCATCGGCATCCGCATCGGCACCCGCATCGGCATCCGCATCGGCACCCGCACCCGCACCCGAATCCGAATCCGAATCCGTACCCGCATCGACGTCCGCATCCACATTGTCGAGCGCGCACGCCATTGCCGACGCGTCCCCGTCGCCGCCCGCGCCGCCTTTCTCCCGGTATGCCGCGGGCGGCGCGCCGAACTGCTTGCGGAATTCGCGCCCGAGGTGCGACGCATCGGCGAACCCGCAGCTCGACGCGATGTCGGCGACGGTCCGGTCCGAGCTCGTCAGCAGCCACGCGGCGGTGCGCAGCCGCACCTGCTTCGCGAACGCCTGCGGGCTCTTGCCCGTCTCCGCCTTGAAGAGCCGCTCGAGCTGGCGCGTCGACAGATCGAGCTTGCACGCGAGCTCGTCGAGCGGCAGCGCGCGCCCGACGTGCTGTTCCATCAGCAGAATCGCGCGCTTGACCTTCGGATGCGTCGCCGGCTCCAGGCCGGGCGGATGCGGCTGCGGCGCGTTGCCTTTCTGCATCTCGCCGACGAGCAGGATCCGCAGCGCCTTCTGCACGGTCGCGTGATCGAAGTGGCGCAACAGGATCGCCGCGGCGACGTCGATCGACGCGCGCCCGCCCGAGCAGGTGATCCGCCGCCGGTCGATCACGAACAGGCGATCGGCGATCAGGAGATCCGGATCGACACTCGGAAAGCGTTCGATGAAGTCCCAATAATGGAACCAGCTGACGCAGACGCGGTGCCCGTCGAGCACGCCCGCGCGCATCAGCGCGAACGCGCCTGTGCAGATCCCGACGAGGTTCGCGCCCGCCGCTGCCGCGCGGCGGACGAACTGCAGCGTCTCCGGCCCCGCTTGCGGCCCCGAATGCAGCAGCCCGCCCACGACGACGACGTAGTCGAACGCGTCGGCATCGGCATCGTCGAACGTCCGCCACGGCGTCACCTGGATTCCGCAGCTCGCGCGCACGGGCGCGAGCGTGTCGCCGATCACGGTCCACGAGCAGCGCACCGGCTTGCTGTAGTCGCCGTCGTCGGCGGACAGCCGCAGCATGTCGGCGAACCCCGAGAACGCGGTCAGCGTGAAGTTCGGCAGCAGCACGATTCCGAAGCGCAGGCGCGGCTGCGAGGAATCGGCGGCGAGGGGGGAAGCGGATACGTCGGCGGTCATGGCTGCAATCGTCGGTTGGCCGGGCTCGGCCCGGCGTGTCTCCAGTCTGCGGGGCGCCCGAAGGCCGGCCGCCGCGCAGTCTGTACTGCGAGCGTCGCCGATCGGGCTGCGCGGGACTTGTGTTTTTTCGCCGCGAATCATCGCCGAAACGCATGAAGCGCCCGTCGCGCGCGGCGGTTGGCGGCGGCGTCCCACGCCAATGCCGTTTTTGTTCTATCGGCGGATTTTACGCTTTGATGTACTGACGTCCAATGTCAACCAAGCTTCGCTACGCAAGGGCAGCCAGATGAACGTCAGCGTTTTCGATCTGTTCAAGATCGGCATCGGGCCGTCGAGCTCGCACACGGTGGGGCCGATGATCGCCGCGCGCCGGTTCGCGTCGCATGTCGAGGATGCGAACCTGCTCGGCTTCGTGCGCCGCGTGCGGGTCGAGCTGTACGGCTCGCTCGGCGCGACGGGCAAGGGCCACGGCACCGACAAGGCGGTGCTGCTCGGTCTCGAAGGCCATCTGCCGGATCTGATCGATCCGGATCTGATCGAACCCCGGCTGAAGGCGATCCGCGCCGAGAAGTCGCTTTCGGTGCTCGGCAAGCGCGGCATCCGCTTTGACGAGAAGGACGATCTTGGCTTCTACCGGAAGCTGATGGGGGGCACGAGCATCGTCCATCCAAACGGGATGCGCTTCCAGGCGTTCGACGAGCACGGCCAGTTGCTCGTCGAGAAGGAGTATTACTCGGTCGGCGGCGGCTTCGTCGTCAATCGCGATGGCGATCGCGTGAACGGCGTGCGCGCGGCGGCCGAGGTGCCGCATCCGTTCCGCACCGGCGACGACCTGATGCGTGCGTGCCGCGACAGCGGCCTGTCGATCGCCGGGCTCACGTTCCGCAACGAATGCGCGCTGCGCCCGGCCGAAGAGGTGCGCGCGGGCCTGCTCGCGATCTGGCGGACGATGGCCGCCTGCGTCGAGCGCGGCTGCAAGGTCGACGGCGAGCTGCCGGGCCCGATGCGCGTGAAGCGCCGCGCGGCCGAGCTCAATGCGCGGTTGCGTAACCGCTCGGAGGAGTCGCTGCGCGATCCGCTGTCGATGCTCGACTGGGTGAACCTGTACGCGATGGCGGTCAATGAGGAGAACGCGGCGGGCGGGCGCGTCGTCACCGCGCCGACGAACGGCGCGGCGGGCGTGATTCCGGCCATCCTCCATTACTACGTGAAGTTCGTGCCCGGCTCGAACGAGCAGGGGATCGTCGATTTCCTGCTGACGGCCGCCGCGATCGGGATCATCTACAAGGAAACCGCGTCGATCTCCGGCGCGGAAGTCGGCTGTCAGGGCGAGGTCGGCGTCGCGTGCTCGATGGCCGCGGCCGCGCTCGCGGCGGTGATGGGCGGCACGCCCGGCCAGGTCGAGAACGCAGCCGAGATCGGCATGGAGCACAACCTCGGGATGACGTGCGATCCCGTCGGCGGCCTCGTGCAGATTCCGTGCATCGAGCGCAACGCGATGGGCGCGATCAAGGCGCTCAACGCGTCGCGGATCGCGTTGAAGGGCGACGGCCAGCACTACGTGTCGCTCGATTCCGTCATCAAGACGATGCGCGAAACGGGCGCCGACATGAAGACGAAATACAAGGAAACGTCGCGCGGCGGCCTTGCCGTGAACGTCATCGAATGCTAACGAAGGGTCCATCAACATGAGCCGCTACTCGATATTCAGCCTGTTCCGCAACGGCCTGTCGTATCACGAGAACTGGGAAAAGCAGTGGAAGAGCCCGGAGCCGAAGCGCGAGTACGACGTCGTGATCGTCGGCGGCGGCGGACACGGCCTCGCGACCGCGTATTACCTCGCGAAGGAGCACGGGATCACCAACGTCGCGATCCTCGAGAAGGGCTGGATCGGCGGCGGCAACACCGCGCGCAACACGACGATCGTCCGCTCGAACTACCTGTGGGACGAATCCGCCGCGCTCTACGAAAAGGCGATGAAGCTGTGGGAAGGCCTGTCTCAGGACCTGAACTACAACGTGATGTTCAGCCAGCGCGGCGTGATGAACCTTGCGCATACGCTGCAGGACGTGCGCGACACCGAGCGGCGCGTGAACGCGAACCGCCTGAACGGCGTCGACGCCGAGTTCCTGACGCCTGCGCAGATCAAGGAGATCGAGCCGACGATCAACCTGAACAGCCGCTACCCGGTGCTGGGCGCGTCGATTCAGCGGCGCGGCGGCGTCGCGCGCCACGATGCGGTGGCCTGGGGCTTCGCGCGCGGCGCGGACCGCGCGGGCGTGGACATCATCCAGAACTGCCAGGTGACGGGCATTCGCCGCGAAGGCGGGGCGGTGGTCGGCGTCGACACGGTGAAGGGCTTCATCAAGGCGAAGAAGGTCGCGGTCGCCGCCGCGGGCAACACGACGACGCTCGCCGACATGGCGGGCGTGCGGTTGCCGCTCGAAAGCCATCCGCTGCAGGCGCTCGTGTCGGAGCCGATCAAGCCCGTCGTCAACACGGTCGTGATGTCGAACGCGGTGCACGCGTACATCAGCCAGTCCGACAAGGGCGATCTCGTGATCGGCGCGGGCATCGACCAGTACACGGGCTTCGGCCAGCGCGGCAGCTTCCAGATCATCGAAGGCACGCTCGAGGCGATCGTCGAGATGTTCCCGGTGTTCTCGCGCGTGCGGATGAACCGGCAGTGGGGCGGGATCGTCGACGTGTCGCCGGACGCGTGCCCGATCATCAGCAAGACTGACGTGAAGGGCCTGTATTTCAACTGCGGCTGGGGCACGGGCGGTTTCAAGGCGACGCCGGGCTCGGGCTGGGTGTTCGCGCACACGATCGCGCGCGACGAGCCGCATCCGCTCAATGCGCCGTTCGCGCTCGAGCGCTTCTACAGCGGTCATCTGATCGACGAGCACGGCGCGGCCGCCGTCGCGCACTGACCGAACCACCACGCACTGACGTGCATGGGACCAGAGTAAAGCGCTAACGCGCTAACGCTGGTCGACCGCGAAGCATGGGACCAGAGTAAGCGCTAAAGCGCTAACTCTGGTCGACCGCGAAGCATGGGACCAGAGTAAGCGCTAAAGCGCTAACTCTGGTCGACAGAGGAGAACGAACATGTTGCTGATCGAATGTCCGTGGTGCGGTCCGCGCGCCGAATCCGAATTCAGCTGCGGCGGCGAAGCCGACATCGCGCGCCCGCTCGATACGGACACGCTGTCCGACCGCGAATGGGGCGATTACCTGTTCATGCGCAAGAACCCGCGCGGCGCGCATCGCGAGCAATGGCTGCACACGCAGGGCTGCCGCCGCTGGTTCATGGCGCAGCGCGATACCGTCACTTACGAAATCCAGGGCTACGACACGTTCGGCGGTGCCGCCGACGGCAAGCCGGCCGCCACCGCAGCAGAGGACACGAGCAAATGAGCCAGAAAGACCGACTCGGCGCAGGCGGGCGCATCAACCGCGCACAGCCGCTGACCTTCACGTTCAACGGCCGCACGTATCAGGGCTTCCAGGGCGACACGCTGGCGTCCGCGCTGCTCGCGAACGGCGTGCACTTCGTCGCGCGCAGCTTCAAGTATCACCGGCCACGCGGGATCGTGACGGCGGGCGTCGACGAGCCGAACGCCGTCGTGCAGCTCGAAACCGGCGCGTACACGGTGCCGAACGCGCGCGCGACGGAGATCGAGCTGTATCAGGGACTCGTCGCGACGAGCGTGAACGCGCAGCCGTCGCTCGAGCGCGACCGGATGGCCGTCATGCAGAAGTTCTCACGCTTCCTGCCGGCGGGCTTCTACTACAAGACGTTCATGTGGCCGCGCAAGATGTGGCCGACATACGAAGAGAAGATTCGTGACGCGGCAGGCCTCGGCAAGGCGCCCGACACGCTCGACGCCGACCGCTACGACAAGTGCTACGCGCACTGCGACGTGCTCGTCGTCGGCGGCGGCCCGACGGGGCTCGCGGCCGCGCATGCGGCGGCCGTGAACGGCGCGCGCGTGACCCTCGTCGACGATCAGCGCGAACTCGGCGGCAGCCTGCTCGCGTGCCGCGCAGAGATCGACGGCAAGCCCGCGCTGCAATGGGTCGAGAAGATCGAAGCCGAGCTCGCGAAGCTGCCCGACGTGAAGATTCTCACGCGCAGCACCGCATTCGGCTATCAGGATCACAATCTCGTGACCGTCGTGCAGCGGCTGACCGACCATCTTCCGGTATCGATGCGCAAGGGCACGCGCGAGCTGATGTGGAAGGTCCGCGCGAAGCGCGTGATCCTCGCGACAGGCGCGCACGAGCGTCCGCTCGTATTCGGCAACAACGACCTGCCCGGCGTGATGACCGCGTCGGCCGTGTCAACCTACATCCATCGCTATGGCGTGCTGCCGGGGCGCGTCACGGTCGTCGCGACGAACAACGATCGCGGCTATCAATGCGCGCTCGATCTGAAGGCTTGCGGCGCAAAGGTGACGGTCGTCGACGCGCGCGCGTCGACGCGCGGCGCGTTGCCCGCGGTCGCGAAGCGCAACGGCATCGCGGTGATGAGCGGCGCGGTCGTGTCGGCCGCGACGGGCAAGCTGCGCGTCGCATCGATCGACGTCGCGTCGTATGCAAATGGCAAGACGGGCGGCAAGATCGCGACGCTGCCGTGCGATCTCGTCGCGATGTCGGGCGGCTTCAGCCCGGTGCTGCATCTGTTCGCGCAATCGGGCGGCAAGGCGCACTGGAACGACGACAAGGTGTGTTTCGTGCCGGGCAAGCCGGTGCAGCCGGAAGCGAGCGTCGGCGCGGCGGTCGGCGAGTTCGAGCTGTCGCGCGCGCTGCGGCTCGCCGTCGACGCGGGCGTCGCCGCCGCGAAGTCGTCGGGCCACGCGGCCGAACGGCCGCCGGTGCCGAAGGTCGCCGAGGCGGTCGAGGACGCGTTGCTGCCGTTGTGGCTCGCGAGCGGCGCCGACGCGGCGGTTCGCGGTCCGAAGCAGTTTGTCGATTTCCAGAACGACGTCGGCGCGGCCGACATCCTGCTCGCCGCGCGCGAGGGCTTCGAATCGGTCGAGCACGTGAAGCGCTATACGGCGATGGGGTTCGGCACCGACCAGGGCAAGCTCGGCAACATCAACGGGATGGCGATCCTCGCGCAGGCGCTCGGCAAGACGATTCCCGAGACGGGCACGACGACGTTCCGCCCGAACTACACGCCCGTATCGTTCGGCGCGTTCGCGGGCCGCGAGCTCGGCGACTTTCTCGATCCGGTCCGCAAGACCTGCGTCCACGAATGGCACGTCGAGCACGGCGCGATGTTCGAGGACGTCGGCAACTGGAAGCGGCCGTGGTATTTCCCGAAGAAGGGCGAGGACCTGCACGCTGCCGTTGCGCGCGAGTGCCTCGCGGTGCGCAGCGCCGTCGGCATGCTCGATGCGTCGACGCTCGGCAAGATCGACATCCAGGGCCCGGACGCGGTGAAGCTGCTGAACTGGGTCTACACGAATCCGTGGAGCAAGCTCGAAGTCGGCAAATGCCGCTATGGGCTGATGCTCGACGAGAACGGGATGGTGTTCGACGATGGCGTGACCGTGCGCCTCGGCGACCAGCACTTCATGATGACGACGACGACGGGCGGCGCCGCGCGCGTGCTGACGTGGCTCGAGCGCTGGCTGCAGACCGAGTGGCCCGACATGAAGGTGCGCCTTGCGTCCGTCACCGATCACTGGGCGACGTTCGCGGTGGTCGGCCCGAAGAGCCGCAAGGTCGTGCAGAAGGTATGCAAGGACATCGACTTCGCGAACGACGCGTTCCCGTTCATGAGCTATCGCGACGGAACGGTCGCGGGCGTGAAGGCGCGCGTGATGCGGATCAGCTTCTCGGGCGAGCTCGCGTATGAAGTGAACGTGCCGGCGAACGCGGGCCGCGCGGTATGGGAAGCGCTGATGGAGGCGGGCGCGGAGTTCGACATCACGCCGTACGGTACCGAGACGATGCACGTACTGCGCGCGGAGAAAGGCTACATCATCGTCGGTCAGGACACCGACGGATCGATCACGCCGTTCGATCTCGGGATGGGCGGGCTCGTCGCGAAGTCGAAGGACTTCCTAGGCCGCCGGTCGCTCACGCGCGCCGATACCGCGAAGAGCGGGCGCAAGCAGTTCGTCGGCTTGCTGACCGAAGACGCGCAATACGTGCTGCCCGAAGGCGGCCAGATCGTCGAGGCCGATGCGGCCGCGTGCACGGACGGCACGACCGCGATGCTCGGCCACGTGACGTCGAGCTATTACAGCCCGATCCTGAAACGCTCGATCGCACTCGCGGTCGTGAAAGGCGGATTGACCCGGATGGGCGAGCGCGTCGGGATCTCGCTCGCAAACGGCCGGCGCGTGGTCGCGACGATTTCGAGCCCGGTTTTCTACGACACCGAAGGGGTACGTCAGCATGTGGAATGAAACGAGAAATGAAGCTTCGGTGGCGGCGCGCGCGCAGGACGGCGCACGGCTCGAATCGCCGCTCGTCGGCGCGGGCGACGCGTTGAAGGCGCACGACGCGCGCGCATCGAAGAAATTCCGGTTCCGCGAGCGGCCGTTCCTCGATCTCGTGAACGTGCGCGGCGAGCCGAACGATCCCGCGTTCGTGCGCGCATTCGAGCAGGTGGTCGGCTGCCGGCCGCCCATGAAGCCGAATACGGTCGCGCGCAGCGCGGACTACGACGTGCTGTGGCTCGGCCCCGACGAATGGCTCGTGCGCTCGAACGGCGCGGTCGCGGCGGGCGCGCTCGAAGCGAAGCTTGCGGAGGCGGTGCAGGGGATGTATGCGGCGGCCGTCGACGTCGGCAGCGGCTACACGGTCGTCGAAGTGAGCGGCGAACGCGCGCGCGACGTGCTCGCGCGCGGCTGCCCGCTCGATCTGCATCCGCGCATGTTCGGCGTCGGACAGTGTGCGCAGAGTCATTACTTCAAGGCGTCGATCGCGCTCGTGCCGATGGGCGGCGATACGTTCGACATCGTCGTGCGCCGCAGCTTCGCCGATTACTTCAGCCGCATCATGCTCGACGCGGCGGCGCCGCTCGTCTGATGAAGCCCGTCGACGAGCCGTTCGTCTCGCTCGATGCGCCGCGCCTGAGCGGGCGCGGCTGGAGCATTTTCGTCGACGGATTGGAGGTGCCGGCGCGCATCGGCATTCATCCGCACGAGCATGACGCGCCGCAGCCGATCGTGATCGATGCGCGGCTCGGCTATCGATGCGCGCCGAGCGAGGAAGGCGGCTGGATCGATTACGACGGATACTGCGCGAAAATCGCGGCGTACCTCGCGGCGAAGCCGCATACGAGGCTGTTGGAAACCCTCGTCGCGGAAATTGCGGTGCTGTCGTTTCGGGAATGGCCGGCGCTGGAGACGCTGACGATCGCCGCGCACAAGCCGAAGATTCGACCGGGAACGAAGCGGGTGGGCGTCGAGCTGGATTGGACGCGGGCGGATTATCTGACGTGGAGCGGCACGGTCGCGCGACACCACGGAGTGCGGGCGGCTTGACGCATTGTCTCGCAAGCTGGAATTTCTTCAGGCATCCGACGGATATCCCGTTTGAAGGAACGCGCGGCTCACGGCTTGTAGCGCCATTTTTCCGCCGATGGATCGATCAGGCGATACTCTTTGTCCCGTTGCAGCGCGCGTGCTTCGTCTGCAAGTTTCAGCGTGCGCAAGCGATCTTGTTGCAACGTTTCGAAGCGGCTGGGCGTACGTCCGAACGTTTTATCGAGTCGATTCTTCATGATGGCGGTCGGGTTGTCGGCGTTTGTCGGAGGCGCCCGGCCGGCGATCCGGTTCGGGATCGCCGGCTTGACGCGGCGTGGTTTTCAATTGGCCTCGATCCCGGAAGCGGTTTCGAGCACAATGTCGATCGCGTCGGCACATGGCGCGCGAGTCGTGGGTTCCGGGGAACGCGCATGCGGTCATCTGAGTTGGTACATTACATCGCTCGCCATCTCGTCCGCCTCGAATTCCGAGTACCCGTTCGCACGCAACAGCTCGCGAAGCGCAGCGAACATCAGAAATTCGCGCTGATTGCATTCCAGGTTGATGTCGGTTTCGTTCAGGCGCTTGCTGTCGGCCTGAACGATTTCATTCTGGTACACCAGATTCAGTACGTCATCTCGATTCATCACAACTGCCGAGACATCGCTCGGCCCTCTTTGAGTCGGTCGTTCGAGCGGCTGGGCGTGAACGCAACGTCGTCTGCGGCTGATGCGCTGCGCATCGCCGTCTATCGTAAAGGGGGACTCACCGGTCAGCTCGAAGGCTTGGATCGGGTGAGCGCGGTGTCGGTGCCGCTTGGGCAATCCGGATTGCCGCGCCGAAGCGTTCATGATGCGCAGGGGTGGATGCGCACCCTATACGATTCAACCATGATCCGCTCTCTGGCGGAAATGTCGACCGATTATTTGCAACAGTCGCGCGCGGTCCTGTTCGAGCCCGATCCGGGCACGATCTCCTCGAATGGCCGCCCGTGCGAGTAGATTCGACTGACCACAGGACGGCGTCGTCGGAATGCGGAGACGCATGATGAGTGGCGCCGCTCGGAATTGACGGCATTCACGCGGTTGTGCGGCGGGATGATGCGAGCGAGGCTAATGGCCAATGCCGATGTCAGCGCATGGCTTTGGCCGATATTGGGCAGCGGCGCCGACATGTGCATGCGTCGAGCATCGAGGACGGCGGACGCGCATTGCGCGTGCACGTCGAATGCGGCATGCGATGGATGCGCGCCGTCGTGCGTGGCCGATGAGTGGTGAATGAGCGGTCGACAGTTTGTTCATCGACCATCTGAGCGCCTGAGCGCCTGAGCGCCTGAGCGCCTGAGCGCCTGAGCGCGTGCGGAGCGTGGCGGAAGTCATTCCGCGCCGCCCGTCCGTTGCAGTAATGATGCGGCATCGCCAGCGGCGATCGAACCGTCGTATCGAACAACGCATGAGTGGCGTGACGAGATCGCATGTATGCGAACGACATCGCCGAGGGCCGAGGCCGTTGCGAGGTGGCGTCGCGGTGACGTCGGTAGCCCGGCCCGCGCGCGAAATGGACGCTCTTCGAGCGTGACGCGCCTGGCGGCGCGCCCGCGCCGGCCTGGCCCGGACGCCGATGTTCAATACATCTTCTTCGGCGGCATCGATCGGCGAATTTGCTTGCGCAGTCTCGCGACGGCGGAAGCCTTCTTCCGCTTGCGCTCGGTGGTGGGCTTCTCATAGCTCGTCCGCGCGCGAAGCTCCTTGATCAGGCCGGTTCTTTCGATCGTGCGACGGAAGCGCCGCAGTGCGACTTCTACCGGTTCGTTTGGATTGAGGATGATCGTGGTCAAATTGGTCCTTGGTTGGGGCCTGGGCGATGGGGCGTCGGCGCGATCACGCGCATTCGCGGCTCGCCAGTAGCGCGTAGGCCTTGGGGAGGGCGACGACGGATGCGCTTGCTTCCTTCCGTCGGCGAACGTCGGCTGGTTGACGCGTGGAACGCAGCGTGGCGGAAATGTCGGCCGACACGGGTTGCTGCATGTCGAGTGCAGCGTGTGCATTGGCACGCGTCGCGGAGCGACGCGGCGACCGCGGGCGCGCGATGGCCTCGAAGCCGAACGCACGCGATGCAGTCAGTTGTGGCGCATCTGGAGCACGGAAGCCCGAAGATACGACGGTGCCACTATACACGTGAATCAACGTGAAGCACGATTCATTTTTGGCGACGGGCCGAATCGCGCGGCGATGCACATGATGCGCTCGATGCGAGCACCACGCGTTAGCGAGCGGCGCGGGGATGCATCGAAAGCGCGCGTTCCGATTATTTTCAGAAATGGCTTGACCGAGTGCTTCGTGCCGCGTATGGCCGCGGCAGAAGCCCTCAAGAAGTCCGATTGCTGTTCATCACTTTGCCGCCACTCGCGCGGAATTCGTTGTCCCCTCGCTCCTTGATGCTTCCCCATACCTGCGGCGGGGCAGGAGCGTATCAACTTTTTTAGGGATTCTTATGGATACCGGTACCGTCAAGTGGTTCAACGACAGCAAGGGCTTTGGCTTCATTTCGCCGGATTCGGGGGGCGACGACCTGTTCGCGCACTTCTCCGAAATCAGGGGCGAAGGGTTCAAGACGCTGGCCGAGAATCAGAAGGTGAGCTTCCAGACGAAGCGAGGCCCGAAGGGCCTTCAGGCAGCCAACATCAAGGGCTGTAAGCTGTAACGCTTTATACGCCCGATGCCGCAAACGCGCATTGGGGCTATGGGCCGGATTTCATGAAACCGGCCGCGCATCGATCTCCCCTCCCAAGGCGACGCTCGCCCACTTGCCTGCGTCCGCACCGTCCCGCGAACGAAATCGTGCCGCCAGAGATCGGCGGAATTCACGTTCGACTACTAAAATTACAATGCAAATGACTTCTATGACTTACCGCGGTTACGCGGTTCAATCTTTCGCGCACCGTCTGTCCGACGGCTATTTTTCATCCAACCTGTTGCTCGAAAAATCGCCGGCACACGCTGAAGAGGCGCTTTATCGCTTCTATGGGCTCGACTATTTTTCCACCGAGGAAGAGGCGGTTCACTACTCGAGCTGCTGGGCGCGCAACTGGATCGATACGTGCGGCTGAGTATCGACGCGTCGCGCAAGGGTGCGCGACGCGCGGGCGAGCGAACCGGCAGAATGCGATACGGTTCGCATTGCGATGTTGCGTGGCGACGCACATCGACTTGCGCGTTCTGCGCCGATTTACAATGCGTCGAATCCGACGCCGCGCGCCGGGCGCTCGCGGAAAGGCTTCCGCTGACGCCCGGGCGGGCGCATGAGGCCACCCCGGATTTCGTCGCGCGATGATGCCGCGCGACGTTACGAGCAGGTCCTGCCGTGCGACGGGCGGAAGCCCTTCGCCTTCGCTTCGGATTCCGACATGTATGCTCCTTGCTTGGTCTTGCCGTATTGCTTGTCGCTCGGGCAGTGATAGACCTTCGTGCCGGTATTTGCCCACACTTGGCCCGGAGCGCCGGCCGGTGCCGAACTTTTCGCTGCCGCCATACCCGACGGGGCAAGCGCGCCCGATGCCGCCGCGACGGGCGCGGCAGCCATCGGCGTGCCGCTCGCTGCTGCGGCCTTCGATGCGCCGTACCAGGTCTTCAAGCCCTTGTGGCCCGAGCATGCTCCTTTCTTCGATGCGCCGGAATAGAACGAGCCGTCTTTGCAAAGACCGGTCGTGCCGGCGGGCGCGCTTGCCGGCGCTTGTGCAAAACTGCTGATCGAGATGCACAAGCCGGCGGCGAGTGCCGAGAGAATGGCGGTCTTTTTCATTTCAACTCCTGATTATCCGGGTTGGCGCATATGCGCTTGCGTGACCTTGCGCGCTCGTGTTGCAACACGCGTGAAGTACTGACGCGGAAGCATGCGTCAGTACTGTCAATAACTCCCGGGCCGCGCAACCGGTTGACCAGCGAATCGCGGATAGCCTCGTATCGTTGCAACGATGCGTGACAATGTGTAACGGGCCTGGCGCGGCGGAGCGGGTGGCGCGGTCGTGAGATACTCGCCACCCTGCCGCGTTGCGGCGTACATCGACGGGAGTCGCCGTGTTTGCGAGTTTTGAACCGACCGCCACCGGGTTTGTCGCGGAAATCGATGGATGCCGTTGCAGCATCGAAGGTGCGCCGTCGCCGATCGCCGACCGGATCGACTGGCGCTGGACGATTTCGCAGCCGGAGCCGGACAACTTCGACGGCTCCGATCCTTACAAATATGAAGTGCTCGCGGTGGGCGAAACCGTGACGCCGCTGCAAGCCGAGCAGCAAATCGTCGCGTGGCTCGAAGCGCATCCGCCCGAGGACGCGTGACGCAGCGGCCGCCCGTGGACCGAGGCGGTCACGCCATCACGACGTAGACCTTGCGCAGCGTCTCGCGTATTTGCCATACGCCGACGGTATCGGCGGGGAAGAACAGCGTGTCGCCCGCGCGGATCTCGACCGGCTCGCCGCCCGCAGGCGTGAACGTGCACGCGCCCGACAGGATGTGCATCACCTCGGCGTTCGCGAGTTGCCGCTCGAAGCGGCCCGGCGAGCATTCCCACAGCCCGGCCTGGTTGTCTCCCGCGCCTTCGAGCGGAACGTCGAGACAGCGGGTATGCACGACGGTCGCGCCGAGCGGGCGGGCGACCGCGCCGGCGTCCTCGAGGCCGGCGGCGTCGACGGATTGAGAAATGACGGTGATGGACATCGGACTTGTTCCGTACTGTTCGTGCTGATTGGACATTGAAAGGAACGCTGCGCGCGGCGCGCCGGTCAACGGCCGGCGTCGACCGCGTCCGCGAGTTCCGCAAGCGAACGGAAGTGATGGTCGGGGCGGGAGATCTCGGATTCGATCGTGCCGCCCGAGCCTTGCTGCGCATGGCGGCGCTCGATCCAGCAAGTCGCGATGCCGAGCCCCATCGATACGCCGATGTCGTGATACTGGCTCTGCGCGACGTGCAGGTTGTCTTCCTGCCGGTAGCCCCACGCGCCTTCGAAACGGCCGCGCGCATACGCGAAGTAGCGCGGATCGGGTTTTTCGCATAGCGCGTCGTCGCAGCTCAGTTCGAGGTCGAACGGGTGATCGAGCGTCGCGGAGAAATGCTCGAGCGCCCACTGCTGCGCATTCGTCATCGTCACCAGCTTGAAATGCTTGCGCAGGCGCTTCAGCGCATCGACCGAATCGTCGAAGGCGGGCCAGCGCGCGACCGAGTCGCGAAAACCTCGGGCGATCGCATCGTCGTCGGGCAGGCCGAGCGCGGGCGCGACCGCATGCCAGCATCGGACGAGGTCGTCGGGATACCAGGTCGCGTTCGCGTCCTTGCGGGCGATGCGGTAGGCACGCAGGAAATCCTCGTCGGTGATTCGCGCGTCGGGCGCGGCGTCGTGAACGTAGTCGAGCATGCCGCGCTCGAAGTCGATCAACGTGCCGACGACGTCGAAGGTCAGAACTTTGAATCGGGTGAGGCTCATGGTGGGTCGGGCTCGATGGGTTGGGCGATGTGACGCGTGATTCGGCCGGCCGACATGATGAATGTCGACGCGCCGGCATTCGATGCCGATGACGACGGCGGCAGTGCGGCCAGCGTCAAGCGTCGCGGATTCGCGCGCGCTGCCGGGGGGCCGGCCGCGTGTCGCGCCGGACATCGTTCGGCGTGCGATCAGCTTAAGCGCAGACCGCGTCGCAGCGATGCTGAATTGACCGGGGCGGACCGCAGCGTATGCCGAATTGCGGAGCTCGACTGGGGAAATGTGCCGAATCGCGAGATTCGGGCGGGGCGAGGGCGAATTCGGCTGCTGAAAGATGCGGTTCCCGCTGCCGCGTGTCCGACGACGGCGTCGTGCCAAGCTGCGCCACGCTGTGCGCCGCCGGCGCATTCATCCGATCCCGCCGAGCCCTCTCTCCGAACAGGGCTTCCTGCCGGCATCGCGCGTTCCATTGTTACACTTACGTCAACTGTCCCTCCGCCGAAGCCCGCCATGAAGCCCCAGCTTCTCGTGCTGATCCCGCTGCGCGATCATGCGTACGCGCAACTTGCCGACGTATTCGACGTCATCTACGCGCCCGACCCCGGCGAGCGCCGCCACGCGATGACGGAACGCGGCGCCGCCGTGCGCGCCGTGCTGACGAACGGCACTACCGGTCTGCTCGCCGACGAGATTGCACGCCTGCCGAACCTCGAGTTCGTCGGCGCGCTCGGCGCCGGCTATGAGAACGTCGCGGTTGCCGGCGCGCGCTCGCGCGGGATCGTCGTCGTCAACGGCGCCGGCACCAACGACGACTGCGTCGCCGATCACGCGTTCGCGCTGCTGCTCGCGGCGGTGCGCGGCGTCGTGAAGCTCGATGCGGCATGCCGTGCGGGCGTGTGGCGCGACGCGCTGCCGATGCAGCCGAACGTTTCCGGCAAGAAGCTCGGGATCGTCGGCCTCGGCAACATCGGCCAGAAAGTCGCGCGCCGCGCGGCGGGCTTCGACCTCGAGATCGGTTATCACAACCGCACGCCGCGAGAAGGCGTCGCGTACCGCTATTTCGCCGACCTCGAAGCGCTCGCGCGCTGGGCGGATTTTCTCGTCATCGCGACGCCGGGCGGCGCGGCGACGCAGCATCTGATCGACGCGCGCATTCTCGGTGCGCTCGGTGAGCACGGTTTTCTCGTCAACGTGTCGCGCGGCAGCGTCGTCGACACGGCGGCGCTTGCCGACGCACTGCGTGCGGGCCGCATTGCCGGCGCAGGGCTCGACGTCTATGAAGGCGAGCCTGAGCCGCCGAGCGCGCTGATCGGTCTCGACAACGTCGTGCTGACGCCGCACTTGGGCGGCTGGTCGCCGGAGGCGCTCGACCGTTCGGTGCGGCAGTTCCTCGACAACGCGGCGCGTCACTTCGCGGGGCAGCCGGTGCTGACGCCGATCTGACGAACAGGAATCCCAACGCTGACTGAAGGAGAAGCGATGTCGACCTATACGGCCGAAGTGGCGTGGCAGAAGCAGGAAGGCGAGGCGTTCACGGACAATCGCTACAGCAGGAAGCACGAGTGGCGCTTCGACGGCGGTGTCCGCGTGCCGGCGTCGAGTTCGCCGCATGTGGTGCGCGTGCCGTTTTCCGATCCGGCGGCGATCGATCCGGAAGAGGCGTTCGTCGCGGCATTGTCGAGCTGCCACATGCTGTGGTTCCTGTCGCTCGCCGCGCAGAAGAAGTTCGTGGTGACGGGCTATCGCGACGTGGCTGAAGGCACGATGGAAAAGAACGCCGAGGGCAAGGAAGTGATGACGCGCGTCGTGCTGAAGCCGCACGTGACGTTCGGCGGCGAACGCGGACCCACGCGCGAGGACGTCGACGGGCTGCATCACGCGGCACACGAGGCGTGCTATCTTGCGAACTCGGTCAAGACCGAGATCGGCGTCGAAGGGAACTGGGCGCACGAGCGCGCGCCCGACTGACGAAAGCCGCGAACGAACGACGCATGGCAGGCGCATGTCAAGCGAAGCGCGCCGTGCACGTCGGTCATGCAAGTTGGCATGCCGACGTTTTCCGACGGCAGCCGGCTCGCCGTGCAATGAGCGAGAGTCGAGTCGCGATTGCCGGGGCGAATGGACGCGGCGCTGCTAGCGCGCCTCCCGCGCGATCTTGCCGAGCATCTGCCGACGGAACGCGAGATTGAGACGTATCCCATGAGCCGCGGTCCGGCTGAACGCCGAAGCGTAGCGCTCCGCCGTCCGTGTTGCTGGCGGGTGTCGCTGCGAACCGAATCTCGCTGCGACGCGCATTCGCCTAGCACGTGGGCGTCGCGCCGGCCGAATATCGGAAGCGATACGTGCATGGAACCGGGTCGGAGCGCGCCACGTCGTAGCGGTCTGCGGCCACGTTCGTGCCGTTCGCCGCGACTGCGGCCGCCGATCAGTTTGCAGCCGCGCCGGCGGGATCACGCGCGGTGTCGCTCGCGTCATCCGGCGATGCGAGCGCCTCGAGCGCCATGCCTTTCGTCTCGATACCCAGCACGCCGACCGTAAGCGCAGCGACGACGAACGACAGCGCACCGAGCGTGAATACGCCGCCTTGCCCGAAGATCGGCAGCACGACGCCGATCGCATACGGGCCGATCAGCGAGCCGACCCGCCCGATTGCCGATGCGAAACCCGAGCCCGTCGCGCGCGCGCCCGTGCCGTACAGCTCCGGCGTGTACGTATAGAGCACCGCCCACATCCCGAACAGGAAGAACTGCATTGCAAGCCCTGTGCAGACGAGCAGCGTCACGCTGCCGCCGAACAGCGCGCTTTGGCCGTATGCGTAAGCCATCGCGCCTCCGCCGACGAGCGAAGCGATGCACGTCGGCTTGCGTCCCCAGCACTCGACGAGCCAAGCGGCGCACAAGAAGCCGGGGATGCCGCCGAGCGAGATCAGCACCGTATAGAACACCGATTGCGTGACGGCGAAGCCGGCTTGCTGCAGCAGTGCGCCGAGCCACGACGTGAGGCCGTAGAATCCGAGCAGCGCGAAGAACCACAGCAGCCATACCATCGTCGTGCGGCGACGGTAAGCGGCGCTCCAGATTTCGCGGAATGCGCCTCGGCCGCGCACGGCGACGGGCTCCGCGAGTCGCGATGGCGCCGGCAGGCTCGAGACGCGCGCGGACTGCATCACTTTCGTCTCGACGTGCGCGAGCACGCGCTCGGCCTCGGCGAACCGGCCGTGATGCTCGAGCCAGCGCGGCGATTCCGGCACGAGTCGGCGCACGACGAGCACGAACACGGCGGGAAGCGCGAGCAGCGCAAGCACGGTGCGCCAGCCGAACAGCGGCAATACGAAGTACGAAACGATCCCGGCGGTGATGAAGCCGAGCGGCCAGAAGCCGTCCATCAGCGCGATCAAACGGCCGCGCTTCGCGGCGGGGACGAACTCGGATAGCAGCGTCTGCGCGACCGGAAACTCCATCCCCATGCCGATGCCGAGCAGCACGCGGTAGACGATCAGTGCGTCGACGCTCTGTGCGGTCGAGCACAGGTACGACGCCGCGCCCCACAACACCATGCTCCACTGGAGCACGGGGCGCCGGCCGAACCGGTCGGCGAGGAGGCCCGCGACTGCGGCGCCGAGCACCATCCCGAAGAAGCTCGCACTGGCGGCGAGGCCGGCTGTCGCGGTCGACAGGCCGAACTCCCTCTTGATCGAGCCGAGCACGAAGGTCATCGTGCCGAGGTCGACCGAATCGAAGAAGAACGCGATCGCGATGATCACGAAGATGAGCTTGTGATAGCCGGAAAACGGCAATCGTTCGAGGCGGGCGGCGGCGCTGGCGCGCGCGGCGTTCGAAGGGGCGGCGGGGGCGGCTGGCATGGCGGTCTCTGGTCGGAAGGCGGCCCGGCGCGGGATGCGCGGCGCGTGCGGCTCCTTCAGTAGACTTGACCATTATTCGCCGCCATAGAAGGAAAGCGGCATGCGGCTGGAACGGGTGCGCCATTGGCAGGGCGCCCATGCGCGCCTGCCGATGCGGCGTGGTAGCGAAGAAACCAGGGTGACGGGCGTTGCAGATGGGGCGCGACGCCCGTCGCGCACCCGTTCGATGCGCGAGGCGGATCGTCGCCGTCGCGCTTCGTCATTCGGACGTCGTCGCGCCTCGCTGGCAATTGCGTTCGTCCCGCAACGATGAGATCGGACATCGCCTTGCGTCAGCGGGAACCGGCATGTCGGCGCGCTCGGAGCCGACACGCCGACCCGCTTACGCGAGCGCTCGCCGCGTCGTCTGATTCGCGCTCGCCCGGTAGTCGATCATCGACGACTGCAGTTCGACCAAGATCGCATGCGCGCCGGTGTCGGCGGGCGCGTCGTGGAATCGCGCGATCCACTGACGAAGCCACAACGGGCTCGCGGCCAGGTAGCGGCGAATCGAGTGGCCGTCGTCGAGTCGCGCGTGGTCGTCGAGCAGGAACACGCCCGTTAGCCGTGCGACGATCTTGCCCTGCTGGCCTTCCTGCCAGATCGGCGTCGCGTGATCGTAGCGATAGTCGGCGGGCTGCGTGTGCACGAGGCAATGCTGCAGCACGTCCGCATGTTCGCCCGGCTGAATCACGTAATGACGGCTCGTGGTGCCGGCGAGGCTGCGCACGTCGTTGAAGGCGGTCACGTCGACGACCGACGTGCCGAGCCAGTCCAGGTGGATGTCCGCAGCGGAGCCGAACGACACGAAGAGCGCACGATCGAAGAACGTCCGGAGTTCGTCGCTCGTGAGGCCGAGACGCTCGCCGTCGCGGCACGCCTGCACGTCCAGTTGCTGCGCGGTCGCGATCCCGGAGCTGTGCGCGAAGCACTTGAGGAACGGCAGCCGTGCGATCTGCTCGGGCTTGATGCGTCGTGCGCGCGAGCCGTCCAGATACAGCGGGAATCCTGCCGCGTCGCGGCGCACGAGCTGCCGGTCCGTGTAGGCGAGCTTGGCCGGCTTGTCGACGAGGCGCGGCAGCATCAGGCGCTCGTAGATCAGCTGCGATTCCTGGCTGAAGTAGCTGCCGGCCGGATCCGCGTTCAGCGCGAAGCGGTTGTGCAGCATGCTGGCTTCGATCACTGTTTCGCCGTCGTCGCGGCGTCCCGAATGCGTGATCGCGAGCAGGCGCAGCGGCGTGTCGCGTGGCGCCTGCTTGGGCGGGCGCAGCGTCGGATCGGCGGCGATCTGCGCGACGAAGCCGTGGAATAGCTGAGCCATTCCGTTCGACAGCTTGAGGCCGAGCGGATAGTTCGTGGTCGGCGTGCTGGGCAGCACGACCCAGTCGGCGCTGTCGATCGCGGCTGGCAGATCGTCCGGCGCGATGTCGCGGCGTACGGGCGGCTCGCCCGCTGCCGCCGACGTCTCGAGCACGGTCCAGACAGGGCCGCACGCCTTGTGCGACGCGTTCGAGCGGTCGCGCAACTCGAGCGTGAGCTCGCGCAGCGCGTGATAGAGCAGCGCCATCGTCGCGCTGTAGCGCGGGCTCTGGCGCAGGCCGAGATTGACGACGTTGCTGTAGTCGCTGTTGTATCGGCAAGGAATCCCGACCAGATATTCGAGGCAGCGCAGCGGCAGCGGCTTGAACTGGTCGACGCGCACGCTGTAGCTCGCGTTGTCGCGCGTCACGGTCTTGCCGGGGCGCGCATAGTCTTCGAGCGCGCGGTCGTACGCATCGATCGAATGGCCGCGCGGCACGAGCAGCTCACGCGCGAAATTCAACGCCTGCGGGATCTGGATGTAGCGGGCGACCAGATATTCGTGGTCTTCATAGCGATCGAGTTCTTCGACGAACGAACGAATCGTAACGCCGAAGCTGCGCGCGGCCGTGAATACGTGCTCCGCGAGCGCGGCGGGATCGGTCGGCAGCGACGCCGGGCGCGCGAGGTGGGTCGCGAGCCGGTCCTCGATCTTGCGATACGTGTCGACGATCGGCCGCAGCGCATCGAGGATCGTGTCCGCCGATACGAGACGCTCGTCGGCCGGATAGTGCGCGAGCGCCGCCTCCGCTTGCCGGAACAGCGCGACGTCGGGACGCGACATGCCTAGCTCGTCGCGCAGCGTTTCGGCATCGACGATGCCGATGCCGCGGCGCTCGAGCTCGAGCCGCAGCCAACGAACCTGATCACCCGTTCCGCACGCCTTGCGCACGCCGCCCGGCACGCGCGTGTCGAACACGTTCAGCGCGTCTTCGAGGCCGACGCGGATGCCGTCGAGGTCGAGCGCGATCGCCACGTCGACGAGCATCGCCTGGAACGGACCTGGCAGCAGCAGAGAAATCTTGCACGACGGGAAGTTGTCGCGCAGTTTGTCGACGGTCGGGCGCAGTTGCGTGGCGGCGAGTTCGACGGCCTTCTCGTGCGCATCGTCGGTGCCCGCTTGCAGCAGCTTCGCGATCGCCTTGCGCGTGGGCACGTCGATCAGCGAGTCGTCGCTCGTGTCGCCGCTGACGGGGTCGCGATGGTGCTGATCGACCGCGGCGACGAGCATGAACAGCACTGGCACACCGGCTTTGACGAGCGGTGATTGATAGAGCGTGATCGAATTCTCGACGATCGTGTGGTTGAACACTTCGATCTCGGGCCGCACGCCGACGTCCGCGAAATGGGCGAGCTGATCGGCGAGGAACGCGTTCGGGTTATCGTAGCCGCCGCCCGCCTGGAATACGACGGGGCCGGGGCTGAACGACGCAACGTCGGGCGCGAGCTGCGCATGGCCGTAGCGCTTCAGGTGCGCACGTCGCAGCGGGCTTTGCGACGCGCGCCGGTCGCCGCGCGCGCTCGTCGACAGATTCAGGATCGCGGACGGCTCCAGGTCGAGCAGCGCGGGCATGATGTGGTCATAGTCTTCGAGCACGATGTGGTTGCGCTGTGAGCCGATGCTGATCGGAGCGTTCAGCCCGGGAATGGCGAGTGTCGCCTGATCGTCGGTTGCGCGCGTGTGCAAGTGGACTGCCGCCGCGCCTTCGCGGAGGGCTTCGCGCGAAGCCTCGACGATGCCGTCCGCCGTGATCGGCAGATAAGGCGAACGCGCCTTGCCCGGTTGCCAATAGCCGGCGCCGCACGTCTGCCAGCCGTTTTCGAACAGCGAATCGAGCACGGCCGCGTTGTCGGCGCGAATTCGCTCGACGAAATCCGGCGACAGATAAGTGTGGATTCGATCGTGGGTCCAGGTTAGATGCCCGTCGTCGGTCGCGGTCCAGCCGAATGTCGTGAGCTGCAGGACGATCTGCCGGACCAGCTCGATCGACGACAGGCGTTCGAGCGTGGTGCGCGTGATCAGCGGCGGTTGAGCGAGGGAATGTGAAATCGACGTGCGGTGCCATACGGCGCCGTTCGGCGCCCAGCCGCTCTGGCGCAGCGCATCCGGCACGGACGCCGCTTCGCGTGCGCCGTCATATCCGGCCAGGTCGATCGGTGCGTCGAAGCCGTATTCGCGCACGATACCGCCTGCGGGTATGGCCTCCCATCCGTTTGCCGCGAGCGCGTTGGTCGTCGCTTCGCGCATGTCGGCGGGCAGCAGCCCGAGCAGGACATCCGGGATGAACTTCGGCTCCAGCGGATCGAGGAACTTCGGGACAGCGCCGACGGGGGCTGCGGTGATGTAGAAGGTCTTGACCATGATCGTCCTGAATTACGTTGGAAAGTGATCCTAAATAACTGAGATCGGATACGGCATTTCATGGCGCCGTCGAGTCACCGGGCCGAGGGAGGGTGTATTCCGTCGGAACCAGATCGAAAAACGGCTCGTCCGCCTAAATGCGGGAGGCATCTTGTTGGGCTTTCTGTAAGGTGCCTTGCGCTTATCTTACAATAAAATTACGGAGATTTATAAAAATAATTCCATGTTGAATATGTCGAAATTAAAATAGATGTAATTTCAATGATGGTTAATTTGTTCGGGTCATTTGTTTCGGTGGGGTCGAATTCCGATGGCGCAGTTGGGGCAGATGTTTGCCATGAGTTGCGGCGCGTGGCCTGGCGTGCAGTTGGTTAGGGCTTGTGCCTTATCTTGATTTCGATATTGCGATAAGCGGGGTGCGATCTTTTTGCGAAAAAATCGGGTTAAGAATGATGTGATTGGAATATTTAATTGATTCGATGCCTGACGTTGCATTTGCTTTATCGGAGTGGGTTCGAGCGGTGCTTGTTTTCTGAAATTGATGTTCCGTTGGGTTGCTTTCCCATTGCGTCAATGTTGCGTCGAATGCATTGCATGCGTAAATGCCGAGTTCGATAATTGGGGCAAGCGAAAAATGGGTGGATTCGAGCGCGGCGCGCGAGAGGGCGGGCGTGGAATCGCGGTTCGAACGGAGTTTGGGGGATGCTCGGTGATCACGGTGGAGCTCACGACGATCATCCGGTAGCTGCGCTGCACGAAGGCGTGCGTCATTGTTCTTGCCAGCAGTACGAGCCATCCCGTGTCGTTTGGCGATCTTGAAGGGATGAGCCGAAAGCAAACGGTCCGCAGAACGGGTGGTGCGCAATCGATTTGCCGCGAGTGGCGGCCCGCGGTTGACGCGGTTGAGAGCGCCGTGTCACGAGGGCCTTTGGTGTATTTCGCTCGCGATGACTGAAATTGCGCGACGTGGTGCACGTAGTGTTCGCGGAGTGGCGCGCCGTCGTTCTTGTTGTCGTTGTCGACACCGAATCTCTGCAGAGGATGGAGGGATTGCCCGGAACGCGTGCGGTTCCGGTTGCGAGATCAATTGCGCGCGTCGAGCGCGCTTGCATCGGCCGGCAGAACGCGTGGCCAGCTGCGTGTGGCGCGCCGACGGTCTTATCGGATGCTCTCGGGCATCGACGACCGCCGGCGCGGTTTCCGCCGACGTTTATACGGTGGCGGGCGCTCCGGCGGGCTTGTTGCCGCGCGCGGGCGCGCCATTCGCGACGTAGTACCGCGCGTTCGAGCGTTCGAGCGGCTTGCGCTTGCGGATCTTGTCGGCGATCTTCTCGGCGATCATGATCGTCGGCGCGTTCAGGTTGCCGGTCGTGATGATCGGCATGATCGACGCGTCGACGACCCGCAGTCCCTCGAGCCCGTGCACCCGCCCTTCGTTGTCGACGACGGCCATGTTATCGAAGCCCATCTTGCACGAGCACGACGGATGGAACGCCGTTTCCGCGCGTGCGCGCACGAACGTGTCGAGATCGTCATCGCTCTTCAGGTCGACGCCCGGATTCAACTCGCGGCCGCGATAGCGGTCGAGCGCCGGCTGACACATGATCTCGCGCGTCGCGCGGATCGCATCGCGGAACTCGCGCCAGTCGAGCGCTTCCGACATGTAGTTGAACAGAATGCTCGGATGCGCATTTGGATCGCGCGAGCGCAGCTTCACGCGACCGCGGCTCGGCGAGCGCATCGAGCCGACGTGTGCCTGGAAACCGTGCATCTCGATCGCGTTCGAGCCGTTGTAATTGATCGCGACGGGCAGGAAGTGGTACTGAATGTTCGGCCAGAGATCGTCGTCGCGCGTGCGGATGAATCCGCCCGCCTCGAAATGATTGCTCGCGCCGAGACCTGTGCCGTTGATCATCCATTCGAGGCCGATCTTCGGCTGGTTCCAATACTTGAGCGCCGGATACAGCGATACGGGCTCCTTGCATTCGTACTGGATGTACATCTCCAGGTGATCCTGCAGATTGCGGCCGACGCCGGGCAGATCGAGCACGACCGGAATGTCGAGTTCGCGCAGCCATTCGCCGGGGCCGACGCCCGAGCGTTGAAGCAGTTGCGGCGACGCGATCGCGCCGCTGCAGACGAGCACTTCGCGGCGCGCATGCACGGTGACGCGCTCGCTGCCGTGCAGGAACGTGACGCCTGTCGCGCGCTTGCCGGAGAACAGGATGCGATCGGCGAGCGCATGCGTGACGATCTCGAGATTCGGCCGCGGGCGCGCCTGGTCGAGATAGCCGCGCGCGGTCGACGCACGGCGGCCACGCGGCGTAACCGTGCGGTCCATCGGCCCGAAGCCTTCCTGCTGATAGCCGTTGAGGTCGTCGGTGCGCGGATAGCCGGCCTGCACGCCGGCCTCGACCATCGCTTCGAAGAGCGGATTCACGCCGGGCTTGCTCGTCGTCACTGACACCGGGCCGTCGCCGCCGTGATAGTCGTTCGCGCCGACGTCGCGCGTCTCGGCTTTCCTGAAGTACGGCAGGCAGTCGAGGTACGTCCAGTCGTCGAGGCCCTTGTGGGTCGACCAGTTGTCGTAGTCGAGCGCGTTGCCGCGGATGTAGCACATCCCGTTGATCAGCGACGAGCCGCCGAGGCCCTTGCCGCGTCCGCACTCCATCCGGCGATGGTCCATGTGCGGCTCGGGATCGGTTTCGTATGCCCAGTTGTAGCGCCGGCCCTGCAGCGGGTACGCGAGCGCCGCCGGCATCTGCGTGCGGAAGTCGAACCGGTAGTCGGGGCCGCCCGCCTCGAGGAGCAGCACGGTGACGTCCGGATCCTCGGTGAGGCGCGTCGCGAGCACGTTGCCCGCGGAGCCTGCGCCGCAGATGATGTAATCGAATTCGCGTGTCGTCATCGTTGCGGTTCTCCTGGATGCTTAGAACACCGGTTGATAGCGGCCGAGTTCGACCTGCACCGATTTGATTCGAGTGTAGTGCTCGAGCGTCGTGATGCCGTTCTCGCGTCCGACGCCGGATTGCTTATAGCCGCCAACCGGCATCTCGGCAGGCGATTCGCCCCACGTGTTGATCCAGCAGATGCCGGCTTCGAGACGATGGGTTGCACGGTGCGCGCGCGACAGGTTCTCGGTGACGACGCCTGCCGCGAGGCCGTATTCGGTCGCGTTCGCGCGTGCGATCGCTTCGTCTTCCGTTTCGAACGACAGAATGCTCATCACCGGGCCGAAGATTTCTTCGCGGACGATCTTCATGTCGTCGCGGCAATCGCCGAACACGGTCGGCGCGACATACTGGCCGTTCGCGAAGTGATCGTGCGAGAGGCGTTCGCCGCCCGCGAGCAGCTTCGCGCCTTCGGCCTTGCCGCTGTCGATGTAGCCGAGCACCTTGTCGAGCTGTGCCGCGCTCGCGAGCGGGCCGAAATTCGTGTCGGAATCCGAAGGTTTTCCGATGCGGATCCGCGCGACGCGTTCGAGCACGCGCTGAACGAATGCATCCTTCACCGCCTGCTGGACGAACACGCGCGTGCCGTTCGTGCACACCTGGCCGGCGCTGAAGAAGTTCGCGGTGACGGCGATGTCGGCCGCGCGGTCGAGATCGGCGTCGTCGAAAACGATGAGGGGCGACTTGCCGCCCAACTCCATCGTCACCTCCTTCAGCGATGACGCACCCGCGAGCGACATCACCTTCTTGCCGGTCTCGACGCCGCCCGTAAACGACACCTTTGCAATTCCCGGATGCGTGGTCAGGAACGCGCCGACCGAGCCGTCGCCCTGCACGACGTTGAACACGCCGGCGGGCACGCCCGCTTCGGTGTAGATCTCGGCGAGCTTGAGCGCGGACAGTGGCGTGACTTCGCTCGGCTTGAAGATCATCGCGTTGCCGGCGGCGAGCGCAGGTGCGCTCTTCCAGCATGCGATCTGGATCGGATAGTTCCATGCGCCGATGCCCGCGCACACGCCGAGCGGCTCGCGGCGCGTGTAGACGAACGAGTCCGGACGCAGCGGCACTTGCAGGCCTTCGATCGCGGTCGCGATGCCCGCGTAGTACTCGATCACGTCGGCGCCCGTGACGATGTCGACGGCGCGTGTCTCCGCGATCGGCTTGCCCGTGTCGCGCATCTCGAGCTCGGCGAGTTCGTCGTTGCGCTCGCGCAATAGCTCGACCGCACGGCGCAGGATGCGCGAGCGCTGCATCGCAGTCATCGCGGCCCATTCGCGCTGACCTTCGTGTGCGGACGCGACCGCGCGCTCGACGTCGTCGGCGCTCGCTTGCTGGACGCTCGCGAGCCGTTCGCCCGTCGCCGGATCGAACGTGTCGAACGTCTTGCCGCTCGTGGCTTCGGCGTAGGCGCCGGCGATGTAAAGGCGTTGCAGACCGTATACGGACATAAGGATCTCCTTGGGTGGGCGAGGGCGCGTTGCGCGTCAGGCGCGCGGCGCGAGCAGCAGGTCGATGTAATCGTTGGCGAGCTTCAGGGCCGCCTTCGTGTCGAGCGGTTCGCCCGCGAGCGCGCCGCGCAGCCACAGGCCGTCGATCAGCGCGGCGAGGCCGCTTGCGGCCTCGCGGGCTCGTGCGCGCGGCAGCGTTTTTGCAAATTCCGCACACAGATTCGAATAGAGTCGGCGCGTGTTGACGCGCTGCAGGCGTCTCAACGTCGGCTCGTGCATGCTCTGCGACCAGAACGCGAGCCAGGTCTTCATCACGGGAGCGCTGATCTGCGTGTCGTCGAAATTGGCGGCGACAACGGCGCGCAGGCGCGTGCGCGGCTTGGCGGTCGCGGCGGCGCGATGGCGCGCGGTCGCGGCCCACAGGTCGCGCAGCACGTGGCGCATCGTCGCTTCGAGCAGGCCGTCCTTGTCGCCGAAGTAATGGCTGACGATGCCCGTCGAAATGTTCGCGCGCTGCGCGACGGACGCGAGCGTCGTGCCGGGCAAGCCGGCCTCGTCGATGGTGCGGAGCGTCGCGTCGATCAATTGAGCGCGGCGGATCTCGCGCATTCCGAGTTTGGGCATCGCGGGGCCTTTGTATACGCGGCGGGTGGCGAAGTCCGAAGGATAGCGGTTTTTTATTGATCGTTCAATTAATAAAAATATATGGGGATCGATCGCCGGATGGCGATGGTGTGGGCGAGGTGGTTGGTCCGCTGTGCCGTTCGGCGTCGGTGGTCATCCGGCGCACCGACGCCGATGCATGGTTAAGCCGCGCGGCGGTGAAAGTTAATGGAAAGTAAGTTGAGAATGTTTAAAACGTTTTAATCGGTAATTCCTGTATTGTGAATTCGTGTTATGGGCGGTCGGTAATGATAGCGATATGGATTGGGGTGTCTGTTTTGGTGCACGACTGCCCTAGATTGGGTATGGCGAGATGATGAATGAATGATGTGCTTGAGATATTGGGATCGAGCTGGATTGTGGATTTTTCGTTTTGCGATGTAATTGGGTCGATGGATGCGATGTCCGCCTTTGTCGGCCTGCGTTGGGTCGGGTGGGGGTTGTGCGACGGACGTCTCAATCGATACCCGCACGATGCGTTCTATATCACAAAAAATATTTCGCTGCGATGAAGGGGTTGATCGGGGAGATGTTTTAGAGTGATTTGTTAAATGTGCGAAAGGACACACTGATGATTTTTTTGAGGCGAAACATTAAAAATAGTTGAGGAGATTGTATTCAGCGTATTAGTATTAATACCGCAAAAACGCAAATCACCGCGCGACAGCAATGAAAGCGGGAAGGCGACGGAAAGCGGTAATTTCCTGGAGAGGCGTCATGCGAGATAGAGGCGCTGGAGACCACGGGCCGAGAGAAGCGGGGTGACCGCGACGGGCTCGGGGGAGCGTATTGCCTGTGGAATATGAGGCGATGCGCGGCTCCGGCGAGTGGGTAGCCGTCACGGCGCGCGCGAGGCAGGGCGGGCGGATCGCGCGGGAGGGCGTGCGGCTACGTGGAGGCGTCCTTCAAGGGGAGGGGCGCGGGATCAGCTCATTTGCCGAGCAGATGCGGGAGATTACGCCATGCCTATCGAGAAACAGGTCGTAGCGCTGCCGAACGGACTGAAGGTCCACGTCGAGCGTCACGTGTTCGATCCGGCCTTCGAGACGGTCATCCTCGTCAACGGCGCGCTGGCGACGACCGCGTCGTTCGGCCAGACGATCCGTTACCTGGGCGAGCGCCTGAACGCGGTGTGCTTCGACTTGCCGTACGCGGGGCAGTCGCGGCAGCACAATCCGGGCGAGTACATTCTGACGAAGGACGACGAGGTCGAGATTCTGCTGCACCTGGCCGAGCGGTTCGAGCCGAGTTTTTTGCTGTCGGTGTCGTGGGGAGGGGTGGCGTCGCTGTTCGCGCTGGCGCGGGGGTGCGCGAGCGTGCGCCGGGCGGTGATCGCGTCGTTCTCGCCGTTTTTGAACGACGCGATGACGGACTACGTGACGCGCGCGCGCGACCACATTGCGGCGGGCGAGAACCTGAAGGCGGCGCAGCTCCTGAACGACACGGTGGGGCGCTACCTGCCGCGGATCATGAAGCTGTACAACTACCGCTACCTGACGAAGCTGCCGCGCAAGGAGCAGGACCAGGTGGCGTTCCACGTCGACCAGATCCTGTCGATGCAGCCGGAGCAGTACCTGCCGGAATTCCACAACATCGGCTGCGACGTGAAGTTCGTCAACGGCGAGCTGGACGAGTACACGACGGCGTCGGACGTGCGCCGGCTCGGCGCGTACGTGCGCCGGGCGGAGTTTGCGACGATCCGCCAGGCGGGCCACTTCCTGGATCTCGAAGGTCGGCAGCAGCAGGAGCAGGTACGCTCGATGCTCCTGAGCTTCTTCGGCGAGGAGCGGGCGAGCGGGGCGCGGGACGCGGCGCAGGGCGAGACGCTCGCGCCGCTCGGGCAGATGCCGGCGCTGTCGTAGCGCGCGGCGGTCCAAGGCAGCCGGGACAGGGGTGTGCGCGTCGACGTTCGGCGCGCGTCGTTCCCGGCTCGTTCAAACAGGCAAATCGGCGTGATGCGCATCGGGCCTTGCGGCGACGGAAGGCCAAGGCGAGGGGCGTTCGTTGGACGGAAGCGCGCGGCGGTGCGTATCGAGCGCCAGCCGATGGCGGCCGATCCGGTCCGCCACGGCCCGCTGCGCGCGTGCGTCGGCTGCCGCGCTGCATTGAGTGACGAAGCGATGTCGAAAGTAATCGTGACGGCGATCGGGTCGGCGGGGGACGTGCACCCGCTGCTCGGGGTGAGCCGGGCGCTGGCGGCGCGCGGCCACGAGGTGGTGTTCTGCACGCATCCGCCGTTCGAGGCGGCGGTGCGGGCGAGCGGGTTCGGGTTCGAGCCGGTGGGCACGGCGGAAGACTATGCGCAGGCGATGGCGGACCCGGCGCTGTGGCATCCGCGGACGTCGTTCAGGACGCTGTGGCGGGTGATCGCGCCGGTGGTGCGGCCGCACTTCGACGTGCTGCGTTCGCTGAGCGACGCGGACACGGTGCTGGTGGGCACGCTGTGGGCGTTCTCGGCGCGGCTGATGCAGGAGCGCTACGGGACGCGCTACGTGTCGGTGCAGGTGTCGCCGTCGACGCTGCTGTCGGCGCACGCGCCGCCGACGCACAAGCGGCTGACGATCCCGAAGGGCTTGCCGCTGGCGGTGAAGGCGGGGCTGATGACGCTGATCGAGCGTCAGGTGCTGGACCGGGTGTGCGGGCCGGAGCTGAATGCGGCGCGGCAGTCGCTGGGTCTCGGTCCGGCGCGGCGGATCCTGGGGCGCTGGCTGCATTCGACGGACGGGGTGCTGTGCCTGTTTCCGTCGTGGTTTGCGGCGGCGCAGCCGGACTGGCCGGCGAATCATCTGCAAAGCGGGTTTCCGCTGTTCAACGAGACGGGGGCGCGGGACGCGGACCCGGAGCTGGACGCGTTCGTCGCGTCGGGCGATGCGCCGGTGGTGTTCACGGCGGGCTCGACGCGGGTGGACGGCGCGACCTACGAGCAGGCGGTGAGGGCGGTGCTGCGGACGACGGGGGTGCGGGGGATCCTGCTCGCGCCGGACGCGCCGGCGGCATCGGAGGGGACGACGGGGCCAACGAGAACGAAGACGAATGGAGCGCAGCCGGATGGCGTATCGCTGCTGAAGCGGCGCTACGTGCCGCTGGCGGCGCTGCTGCCGCGGTGTCGCGCGCTGGTGCACCACGGCGGGGTTGGGACGGCGTCGCTGGCGTATGCGGCGGGGGTGCCGCAGGTGGTGACGCCGTTCGCGCACGACCAGTTCGACAATGCGCAGCGGGTCGCGGCGAGCGGCTGCGGGGTGAGGCTGGACGCGCCGGTGCAGGGCGAGTCGCTCGGCCGGGCGCTGCTGCGAGTGCTGGGCGATGAGGCCATCGCGGCGCGCTGCGCGCAGGTGCGGGCGCGGATGGAGGCGGAGCCGAACGGCTGCGACGAGGCGGCGCGCTTCATCGAGCGCTTCGCTCCGAGCGTCGCGGCGCGGCAGGCGCAGCCGGCATGAGCGGGCAATCGATGTCGGCGCGCGTACCCGCGAACGACGCCGATTCGGCGGCAAGCCTTCCGTCGCACAACGAACCCGCCGCCCGGCCGCTGCGCGGCGCGAGGCTCGCGCTCCTGACGTTCGCGCTGTCGCTCGCGACCTTCATCGAGGTGCTGGATTCGACGGTGGCGAACGTGGCGGTGCCGGCGATCTCGGGGAGCCTGGGGGTGTCGAACAGCCAGGGCACGTGGGTGATCAGCTCGTACTCGGTGGCGGCGGCGATCGCGGTGCCGCTGACGGGCTGGCTCGCGCGGCGGGTGGGCGAGCTGAGGCTGTTCGTCGGATCGGTGATTCTGTTCACGCTGACGTCGCTGTTGTGCGGGCTCGCGCGGGACCTGGAGATGCTGGTCGCGTGCCGTGCGCTGCAGGGGCTGTGCTCGGGGCCGATGGTGCCGCTGTCGCAGACGATCCTGATGCGGTCGTTCCCGCCGGCGAAGCGCACGCTCGCGCTCGCGCTGTGGGGGATGACGGTGCTGCTCGCGCCGATCTTCGGGCCGGTGGTGGGGGGCTGGCTGATCGACAACTTCTCGTGGCCGTGGATCTTCCTGATCAATTTGCCGATCGGGCTGTTCTCGTTCGCGGTGTGCACGCTGATGCTGCACCCGGAGGCGCAGCGGGGCGAAGCGAGCCCGATCGACGTGCCGGGGATCGTGCTGCTGGTGATCGGGGTGGGGGCGCTGCAGGTGATGCTGGACCTGGGGCGCGACCGGGGCTGGTTCGATTCGTCGCTGATCACGACGCTGGCGATCACGGCGGCGGTGTCGCTGACGTCGCTGCTGATCTGGGAGGCGGGGGAGGTGCATCCGGTGGTGGATCTGAGCCTGTTCCGGGAGCGGACCTTCACGTTCTGCGTGGTGATTATCTCGCTGGGGATGATGAGCTTCTCGGTGGTGGGGGTGGTGTTTCCGCTGTGGCTGCAGGCGGTGATGGGATACACGGCCTACCAGGCGGGGCTGGCGACGGCGTCGATGGGCGTGTTGGCGCTGGTGTTCTCGATCCTGGTGGGGCTGTACGCGAGCCGGGTGGACGCGCGGGTGCTGGTGACGTTCGGGTTTGGGGTGTTCGCGGGGGTGATGTGGTGGAGCACGCACTTCACGCTGACGATGACGTTCGCGCAGGTGGCGACGCCGCGGCTGATCCAGGGGATCGGGCTGCCGTGCTTCTTCATTCCGTTGACGGCGGCGACGCTGTCGCGGGTGCCGGACGACAAGCTGGCGGCGGCGTCGAGCCTGTCGAACTTTTTAAGGACGCTGTCGGCGGCGTTCGGGACGGCGCTGAGCGTGACGTGGTGGGACAACCGTGCGACGTACCACTACGCGGTGGTGTCGCAGTCGGTGACGCGTGCGTCGGAGAACACGCAGCGGTACGTGGACACGCTGCACGCGATGGGGATGCACGGGGCGCGGGAGCTGAGCTCGCTGCACCAGGTGGTGCGGCAGCAGGCGTACATGATGGCGACGAACGACATGTTCTACATGGCGAGCGGGACGTGCCTGCTGCTGGCGGGGCTGATGTGGCTGACGCGGCCGAAGCGGGGGGCGGCGACGACGCTGGGGCATTGAGGCGGTAGCCGCCGCGTTCCTGATTCGCCGAAGCCGAAGCCGAAGCCGAAGCCGAAGCCGAAGCCGAAGCCGAAGCCGAAGCCGAAGCCGAAGCCGAAGCCGAAGCCGAAGCCGAAGCCGAAGGGCGATGCGTCGAAGTCCTGACGACTTGAGGCATCGAAGCGGCGACGAAGCGACAACGAAGGAAGCACGATGACGACCTTGGGTGCGCTGGTGATTCTGTATTACCCGACGGACGAGCAGCTGTCGGGGCTGGAGGCGCTCGCGCGCGACAGCGACGCGCTCGTGGTGGTCGACAACACGCCGCAGGCGCACCCGTCGGCGCGCGAGCGGGTGCGCGCGCTGGCGTCGCGGGCGAACGTCGTGTGGCGGCGCCACGGCAACCGTGGCGGGGTGGCGGGCGCGTACAACGCGGGGCTGTCGGCGCTGTTCGCGCAGGGCATCGACGCGGTCGCGCTGTTCGACCAGGATTCGACGGTGCCGGCGACGTTCCTGGCGCAGATGCGCGACGCGTGCGCGCGGCTGGGCGCGGGCGCGTTCATCGCGGGGCCGCGGATCTACGACGCGAACGATCAACGGTTCCTGCCGGAGCTGATGACGAGCGGCGTGACGGTGCATCGGGTGCGGGTGGAAGGCGAGACGGCGCCGCAGCGCTGCGCGTTCCTGATCTCGTCGGGCAGCGTGATCTCGCGGGCGGCCTATACGGAGCTGGGGCGGTTCGACGAGGCGCTGTTCATCGACCACGTCGACACGGAGTATTGCCTGCGGGCGCTGGCGCGCAACGTGCCGCTGTACGTGGTGCCGTCGCTCGTGCTGACGCACCGGATCGGCGCGCGCCGGCGGCACCGGGTGGGGCCGTTCGAGCTGAGCGCGATGCACCATTCGTGGCAGCGGCGATATTACAGCGCGCGCAACGCGATGCAGGTGGGGCTGCAGTACGGCTTGCGGTTCCCGGTCGCGCTGGTGCCGAATCTGCTGACGGTGTGGCAGGTGATCCAGGTGGTGCTGTGCGAGCGGGAGAAGGGGGCGAAGCTGCGCGGGATCGCGCTGGGCGTGCTCGACGGATTGTTCGGTCGCCTGGGGGCGATCGACGCAGCGCGCTCGCGCGGGGCGGCTTGGGCGAGCGTGCAGCAACGCAGCACGGGGCAACCGGAATCGTCAAGCATCCCGAACGAACCTCGCCGCGACGCGATGTCAGACGATTTGAGTCACGATGGCGAGATCGCCGCGAGATAACACCGGAATCAGCTTGCCGACGCAACCAGACCGTAGGCGGAAGATCTGTCGAACTTGACGCATTCGACGTTACACCATGACCAACGACCCGGCGCGCACGAAGGACACCCGACGCGGATGAATCAGGACGCAAAGAGAACGACAGTCGGACGCGCGGCGAGCTGGCTCGCGCTCGCGGCACTCGCATGGACGCTCGCCGGCTGCGTGCCGTCGGGCTTCAAGCCGGCGCTCGCGCCGCGCGAGCCGGACGACGACGCGCTCGCGCGGACGACGGGCGGCGCCACGCACGGCGCGTGGCCGAGCCCCGACTGGGTCGGGCAGTTCGGCGATCCGCAGCTCGACACGCTGGTCGGCGAAGCGCTGCAGCGCAACCCGACGCTGCAGGCCGCGCAGGCGCGGATCGGCGTCGCGCAGTCGCAACTGCAGCAGTTCGAGTCGCTGACGGGCCTGACGGCGACGGCGGGCGCGTCGCTGAGCAAGGCGCACCTGCCGCGCTCGGGCGGCACCGTGAACACGGTGGTGAACGGCTTTCCGGTGTCGGTGCCGCTCGTCGGCGAATCGGTGATGTCGTCATCGTCGCTGTTCGTCGGGCTGAACTACCAGTTGGACCTGTGGGGCAAGAACGCGGCGGCGACGCGCGGCTTGATGTCGATGCGCGACGCGGCGCGGGTCGACGCGGAGCAGGCGCGGCTCACGCTGTCGGTGGCGGTGGTGACGCTGTACGGCGAGCTGGACCGGGCCTGCGCGCTGCGCGACCTGCTGCAGCAGAAGCGCCGGTCGAGCGAGCAGGTCGAGACGGTGCTGCGCGAGCGCGCGGCGCGCGGGATCGACAACGGCTACGACGCGGACGACGCGGCGCTCAAGCGCAGCAAGCTGCTCGAGCAGATCGCGCTGACCGACGAGCAGATCCAGTTGCTGAAGCTGCAACTGGGGGTGCTGACGGGCCGGGGGCCGGAGCGTGGGCTGTCGCTCGCGCGGCCGAAGCTCGCGCCGCTCGCCGACGCACCGCTGCCGGCGCGGCTGCCGGCGGCGCTGCTGGGGCGGCGGCCGGACATCGTCGCGGCGCGGCTGCGGGTGGAATCGGCGTACGCGGCGATCGACGGCACGCGCGCGTCGTTCTACCCGGACGTGAACCTGGCGGCGCTGGGCGGACTGTTCGCGCTGACGCCGGCGTCGCTGTTCTCGCGGGATGCGCTGGGCGGCTCGATCGGGCCGGCGCTGTCGCTGCCGGTCTTCGATCGCAGCCGGCTGAAGGCGAAGCTGGGGGGCGACGTGGCGAACGCGGACGTGGCGCTGGCGCTGTACAACCAGACGGTGGATGGGGCGCTGGGCGAGGTGGCGCGGCAACTGACGTCGCTGTCGACGGTCGATGCGCTGCTGAAGGAACAGCAGCAGGCGGTGCGGTCGGCGCAGCGGATGGTGGCGCTGGCGGAGGACCGGCACCGGCGGGGGATGGGGATGCAGAAGGACGTGAACCTGGCGCGGCTGACGCTGCTGGACGAGCGGGCGCACGCGATCGAGCTGCAGGCGCGTCGGCGGACGCTGCGGGTGGGGCTGATTGGTGCGCTGGGCGGCGGCTTCGACGGACGGCAGGCGAGCGGCGCGCCGCTCGCGCAGGCGGGCAAGCCGTTCGCGGCGGCGTCGCGGCCGGCCGAGCCGGCGCACGATTGATCGACCGAGCGCATGCACGACGACCCCGCCGATGACCCCGCCGACATGGGCAAGCATGCCGCTCACCCGAACCCATCCAACACGAACGCATCCAACGCCATCACCATTGTGTATACGAGAGATTCGAACGATACCGCCGTCGCGCATGCCAGCGCGTCGGACAAGACCGCCGTCGACGCCGAGCACGCTGAGCACGCTGAGCACGCTGCGCCGCCGCCCCATGGCGCCACGCCACCGACGCACGCCAAGACCTTGAACGACACCGCCACCGACACGCTGCGCGCGAAGACGCCAAACGACACGGCGAGCGCCGACGGCTCGTCCGCGAAGCATCCGGCCACGGACGGCGCGCCCGCCCGCCCCGGAGACGCCGCGCTCCTGGCCGCCCGCCGCGCGACGCGCCGCCGCCGCTTCACGCTGTTCTTCGGACTGCTGGCGATCCTGGCGCTGGCGGCGGGGCTCTACTGGTTCCTCGTCAGCCGCTACAGCGAGGAGACCGACGACGCGTACGTCGCCGGCAACATCGTGCAGATTGCCGCGCAGATCCAGGGGACGGTGACCGACATCCTGGTGACCGACACGCAGCAGGTGAAGGCGGGGCAGGTGCTGGCGAAGCTGGACGACGCGGACGCGTCGGCGGCGTTCGCGCAGGCGCAGGCGCAGCTCGCGCAGGCGGTGCGGCAGGTCGCGAACACGCGGATCTCGATGGGGATGTACGAGGAGACGGTGAAGGCGCGCGAGGCGGACCTGAAGCTCGCGCAGCAGGCGTATCGCGCGCGGGCGGGGGCGTCGGTGGAGGTGGTGGCGCCGGAGGAGCTGGCGCGGGCGAAGTCGAACCTGGCGAACGCGCAGGCGGCGCTGGCGGGCGCGCAGGCGCAACTGGACGCGGCGCGCGCGCTGGGCAGCGAGCGGCCGGTGGAGCAGAACCCGTCGGTGCAGCAGGCGGCCGCGCAGTTCAGGCTTGCGTACCGGAATCTGAAGCGGACGACGATCGTGTCGCCGGTGGACGGCACGGTGGGTCAGCGGACGGTGCAGATCGGCCAGCAGGTGGGGCCGGGCGTGCCGCTGATGTCGGTGGTGCAGTTGCGGCAGGTGTGGGTGGAGGCGAACTTCAAGGAAGGGCAGATCCGCCACATGCGGGTTGGCCAGCCGGTGCGGCTGGAGTCGGATCTGTACGGCTCGCGGGTGACGTATCGGGGGCGGGTGGAGGGCTTCTCGGCGGGGACGGGGAGCGCGTTCTCGATGCTGCCGTCGCAGAACGCGGCGGGGAACTGGATCAAGGTGGTGCAGCGGGTGCCGGTGGTGATCTCGCTGGAGCCGTCGGAATTGACGGCGCATCCGCTGCGGGTGGGGCTGTCGATGCGGGCGACGGTTCAGACGAAGGAACGCGGCGGCCATCTGCTCGACGGCGAAGCGCCGCTGCCGGGGCTGCGCACGCGGGTGCACGACGGCTATGCGGGCGATGCCGATGCGGCGGCCGAGGCGGTGATTCGGGCGAATGACGGGGGGAGGTGAACCGGCGTTGCGGGCGTCGATCGATCGGGCGAGCGATGGATGCGCGTCGGGCCCATCGCCGTGATACGCATGATTCCGCCGAATCGGCGCGCTTCCAGGATGGGCGGACGACGCGACGCGATCGAATGAGCGGCGTCATGTCACACGATCTCGATGCGGAAGACGAGCGAAGCGTGCCTGTATCGCTCGTCTTCCGCACTGCGGCATCTCCCTCTCCGCCGACAGAGCGAGTAGTTCATCACGACGAGATTCTCGTCGAGTGCGATCGCGTGACTTGCCGATGCAGGTCCGCAACGATAATGTCCCTAGCCGCGATCGACGAGTGCGTTTCGCGAACAACGCAGCGAAGTGCGCGATAAAGCGGCGATTCCCGCAAACAGGGACGAGCGACGAGCGGCGGAATTTCGTTCGTATCGGCAAGACTTCTGCGTGCGGGCGACAACCTTGAGCTACCCTTCACGATGAGCGCGAGACGGGCGGATATCACGCATCCGCCCGTCTTATCACGGCGACTTACTCGCGTGCGTCGCCCGCGCCGCGCGACAAATGACTCCACAGGAACACATACCCGATCGCCTCGTGTTTGGCCGTGTCGATTGCGTCGGCGCTGCCGTGACCGCCATCGGTTTTCTCGAGCAGCCATGCGTTCCGATGCCCCTGTGCCTGCATGCGCGCCACCATCTTTCGGGCATGCGCGGGATGCACGCGATCGTCGCTCGTCGACGTCGTGAAGAGTGCCGGCGGATAGGCAACGTCGCGCGTCACCTGGTGATACGGCGAATAAGACGCGAGTGTCTTCGCATGTGCCGGATCGTCAGGATCGCCAAATTCGTCGAGCCACGACGCGCCCGCGTGCAGCAGCGGGTAGCGTTGCATGTCGAGCAGCGGTACTTCGCTGACCACTGCGCCGAACAGGTCCGGGCGCTGGATCATGCATGCCGCGACCAGCAGTCCGCCGTTGCTGCCGCCGCGGATGCCGAGTTGCGCGGCAGTCGTCACGCCGTCGGCAACGAGCTTTTCGGCGACGGCGATGAAATCGTCGAACGAACGTTGACGGTCCGCTTGCCGCGCGGCTTCGTGCCATTGCGTGCCGAACTCGCCGCCGCCGCGAATATGGGCGAAGACCGCGATGCCGCCTTTTTCAAGCCAGCCGATGCCGAGCAGCGGATCGTAGTTCGGCGTGAGCGGAATCGCGAAGCCGCCATAGCCGTTCAACAAGCACGGACGGGGTGATCGCTCTGCATCGTCCAACGCGTCGCGCGGGCCGACCAGCGTATAGGGCACCAGCGTGCCGTCGCGCGAGCGCGCATGTTCGCGCCGCACCGTCAGCGCGGCGGCGTCGAATTGCGTCGGCCAGCGATCGAGGAGCGTCCACGCTGACAGGTCGTCGGCCGCGAGGTCGGCAAGCGAATACTCGGGCGGCGTCAGGTAATCGTCGACGCTTACGTACACTTCGTCGTCGAACGTCGGTTCGACCGGCGACACGTTGACTTGCGCGAGTCCGCGCGCCGGGAACGGTCGCGCACGCCAGCTCCATGCGCCATCGACTTGCCGCTCGGGCTGCCAGAGCATCGTGCGTGTGAGCACGTCGTCGAGCCACGACACCAGCAGAAAATGGCGGGTATGCGTCCAGCCGCAGGCAGACGTGCGATCGTTCGGCTCGAACAGCGTCGCGAACGCGCGGTCGCCGGCGACGAATGCATCTTCGCGGATCGCGAGAAGGCTGCCGCTCGCATAGCGAGCGCCATCGCAATTCCAGTCGAGCATCGGCTGGAGCAGCAGCCATCCGCTCCAGTCGCCGACCTCGACGTGCGCCGGCACGTCGTAGCGAATCCACGCGCCGTTTTCGTCGAGGCGATACGTGTTCGCGTCATAGAAGTTGATCGCCTGCTCGATTGCATGATGCCGATCGATCGAATCATATTGCGCGTCGACGGCGATGTCGCCGCGCGCGCCGCGAAACACGACGGGCGCATCGGATAGCGGCGTGCCGCGCGTCCAGCGCCTGACTTCGCGCGGATAGCCGGAACGCGTGACGGTCGCGCCGCCGTTGTCCCAGTCGACATAGAGAGTGTCGCGATCGATCCATTCGATCGAATGCTTGCCGGCCGCTTCGATCGCGAAGCCGTCGTCGACGAACTGGCATTGTTCGATGTCGAACTCGCGCACGACGACCGCATCGGCGCCGCTGTCGGACAGCACGATCAGCGCGCGGTCGCCGTCCGGATCGAGGATGAGCTGATCGTCGAACACCCATTGAACGCCTTCCGCTTCGCCGAGCGCATCGAGATCGATAAGCGTCTGCCACTCGGGGCGGCCGCTGCGCCAGCTCGCCCACGACGTGCGACGCCACAGGCCTTTCGGATGGCGCTCGTCCTGCCATACGTCGTAGGCCCAGTGCTGCCAGCGCTGCGGGATCACCGGCCGTTCGCGCGGCAGCAGCGCTTTCGTGAAGCGGTTGACCAGCTCGCGATAGCGCGCGTCGTTCAGCCATCGAGCGTCGCGCGTGCGGGCATTCTGTGCGTCGACCCAGTCGGCGCTCGCGGGATTGTCCAGTTCTTCGAGGAAGAGATACGGATCGGCCTGTTCGGGCCAGAAAGCATGTGGCATGGAGAATTCACGAGAGATATTGTGCGTAATGGTAGCGTAAGCCGAGGTTTGCTCGCGCGTCGATTCTGAAGCGATCGATGCTCGGCTGTCCTTTATCGAGGTTCGCCGTGAGGCGATGCTTGCGCCTTACACACGATTTCGTCATACATGAACGCTCTGAATGGCGGCGGCGTGCGCGCTTCGCGTCCCGCCCGGACCCATTCGCCTTCCTGACTATCGCCCTCATGCGCGGTCTCATTTCGAAATGAAAAAATAATGGGTTCGGCTTTTGCGGCGCCTCTTCCATAATGGATCTCTAGTGGCTATAGACGGCGCTCGCCGTCGAGCCGGGCCCATGTCTCGCGCACGATGCGCGATATCCATCACGAGATGCCATGACAGTTGAACTCGAAGCACGCTCCACTCATGCAGTGCTCGAAGCCGCGCGCTCGGCGGGCTCACCGTACGCGGGCGGCGTGACGCCGCAGGATGCCTGGGCGCTCGTCGAGGCCGGCGACGCGCTGCTCGTCGACGTGCGCACGGCCGAGGAGCGTACATTCGTCGGCCACGTGCCCGAGAATTTGCACGTGGTGTGGGCGGCAGGCACGAGCCTGACGCGCAATCCGCGCTTCGTGCGCGAGCTCGAAGCGAAGCGGGGCAAGGATGCGGTCGTGCTGCTGTTGTGCCGCAGCGGCAACCGCTCGGCGCTTGCCGCCGAAGCTGCGGACAAGGCGGGCTTTACGCAGGTTTTCAACGTCCTCGAAGGCTTCGAAGGCGATCTCGACGACGCCGGCCATCGCGGCGCGACCAACGGCCGGCGTCTGCACGCGCTCCTCGCGCAGGCACGGCTCGAGTTGAGCTACAAGGTCCGGCGCGACGTTTCCGCGCAGGCCGAGGCCACGTGCACGAGAACTCGAACATCCACCGCGCCGCGCATACGCTCGCGGGTCGCGCGACGAATGCATACGAGCACGCGCGCGCGACCGTGCAGCGCTTCATCGGCGCGGCGTCGCCGGACGAGATCGTGTTCATGCGCGGCACGAAGGAAGCGATCAATCTGATCGCAAAAACTTGGGGAGTCCAGAACGTCGGAGAAGGCGATGAGATCGTCGTGTCGCATCTCGAGCATCACGCGAACATCGTGCCGTGGCAGGCGCTCGCCGCCGATTTCTTCGTGTTTTCCGGGCACAAGATCTACGGGCCGACGGGCATCGGCGTCGTGTACGGCAAGCGTGCGCTGCTCGACGCCATGCCGCCGTGGCAGGGCGGCGGCAACATGATCGCCGACGTGACGTTCGAGCGCACCGTGTTCCGCCGCCGCCGAACCGTTTCGAGGCGGGGACGGGCAACATCGCCGACGCGGTCGGACTCGGCGCGGCGCTCGACTACGTGACGCGGATCGGCATCGAGAACATCGCGCGTTACGAGTACGATCTGCTCGCGTACGCAACGAGCGTGTACGCGCCGGTGCCGGGCGTGCGGCTCGTCGGAACCGCGCGCGACAAGGCGAGCGTGCTGTCGTTCGTGCTGAAGGGCTATGAGACGGAAGAGGTCGGGCAGGCGCTGAACGAGCACGGCATCGCGGTGCGCTCCGGACATCACTGCGCGCAGCCGATCTTGCGCCGTTTCGGACTCGAAGCCAGCGTGCGTCCGTCGTTCGTGTTCTACAACACGTGCGACGAAGTCGATGCGATGATCGACGTCGTGCGGCGGCTGGCCGCGCGACGCGCATAAGCCGGCTTCACTTCGCCGCAGGGCTGGATCGGTCGATTCGCACGACTCGACCGACTCGAACGATTCGGCTGCCGCGTCGTCGAACGGCCGAAATCCCGGTCTGCATTTATTTCGTCATACGAAAAAAGACCCGGTTCAGAACCGGGTCGAAGAGAGCGATGCAAGCGGCGAAGACTGGGCCGGCCATGGCCATGCAACCAGCAAGTCCTCATCGCAACGACATCACTCTGCGTGGTCGTTGCGCGTGGGGCGACCGACGTGCAATCGATCGCCGCGCGCGCCTTTCAATCAGATCATCCGTTCGAACGCGCCATCCTTCATCACGAAGCGATGCACGAGCGCCGCGAGCGCGTGCATGCCGATCAGCACGATGAAGAGCGTCGCCGACAGGCTGTGCCATTCGCCGATCGACGCGCCGAGCGAGTGCGGTGCGGCAATGGTCGGAAGCGGCACGACGCCCGCGAGCTTCAGTTGCCACGTGCGGCCGTTCGCGTTCAGCCAGCCGAGCAGCGGCACGGCGATCAGCGCGACATACAGCAGCTTGTGAACCGCGCTCGCGGTGAACGAGAGAAGCGCGCTCTGCCGATGCGCGGGCGGACTGCGGCGCATGAGCGACCACAGTATGCGTGCCGCGATGGCGGCGATCAGCGCGGTGCCGAGCGCGACGTGCCATGCGACGAGGCCGGCGGGCGGCGTCGTGCCATGCACGTCCGGCATCGTCCAGCCGAGCACGAATTGGGCGAGCACGAGCGCGGCGACGCTCCAGTGCAGGAGGCGGCTGAGCGGGTCGTAACGATCTGGGGTTCGGGTGGAGCGTGTCATCGCGCGAATCGTCCTGTGGGGAAAGCCGTTCGTAGGGATCAGCCGGCCGACGTGTCGTGCGTTGCCGGGCCGGACCGATTATCGCGCGCGATTCTTATGGAAATCTTAAGGTCGTGGCGGCGACGAGCCGAATGATCGGTTCGCGCTGTGCAGCGGGCGGCTCAAAGCCAATTCGGCCGGCCCATGTGCGCGGGGTGAGGGGTGTGGACATGTGCGTCGGCGACGGTCTGCTGGGACGCACATCCGCTCGCCGCGAAAAGCGTACTGAGACAGAGCAGGAAAATGAGAATGCGTTTCATATCTTTCTTGCCGGTGCGGCTTCCGAATTCGCTTGCCGCTACTATGACGAGTATGCGCTTAAGGCATGCTTAACGGTCCGGTTCGAACGCCGCGGCACCAGCGCACATTCTTTGCACTGTGCGAATCATTATGTGAGAATATAGAATGTTATTTGATAGATTGATTGGGGTGAAAAGATGCGTGCTGCCGGCTCGTCGATCGACCTGTCCGAAATGCGTGCGTCGGCCGATGCCGCGTGCGCGCTGCTGAAGGTGTTGTCGAATCCTGATCGACTGCTGTTGTTGTGCGAGCTCGCGCAATGCGGCGAGCTGTGCGTGAGCGACATCGAGGCGCGCCTCGACATCCATCAGCCGACGCTGTCGCAACAACTCGCGGTGCTGCGCGACAACGCGCTCGTCGAGACGCGGCGCGACGGCAAGAACATCTACTATGCGCTGGCGAGCGAGCCGGCGATCGCAATCATGTCCGTGCTTTACGAGCAGTTCTGTGCAACGAGCAAGAAGGGGAAGCGTCGTGGCCGTTGATCTTGTTCATTTCACGCCGGGCTTGTCGCTCGCGGGCGGCCTGATGATCGGCGCGGCCGCCGCGCTGCTCGTGTTTTTCGACGGCCGGATTGCCGGCATCAGCGGCATCGTCGGCGGGCTGCTCGCCGGCCGGCGCAGCGATGCCGGATGGCGCGCGGCGTTTCTCGCCGGTTTGATCTCGGCCGCGCTCGTCGCGCATGTGCTCGGCTGGTTCCCGACGCCGGTCGTCGACGCCGGTTGGGCAAGGGTGATCGTCAGCGGCGTGCTGGTCGGCGTCGGTACGCGTTATGCGGGCGGCTGCACGAGCGGACACGGCGTCTGCGGAATCTCGCGCGGTGCGCTGCGTTCGATCGTCGCCACCGCCGTATTCATGACCGCGGGCATTGCGACGGTGTTCGTGCTGCGCCACGTCTTGGGAGGGTGACTTGAGCGTCTTTTTCGCATTCTTGTCGGGCTTGCTGTTCGGCACGGGGCTGCTGCTGTCCGGGATGGCGAATCCCGCGAAGGTGCAGGGTTTTCTCGATCTCGCGGGCGATTGGGATCCGTCGCTCGCGTTCGTGATGGCCGGTGCGATCGCGGTCGGCTCGATCGCGTTCGCGATCGCGAAGCGGCGGGAGCGTTCGCTGCTGGGACTGCCGATGCTGATTCCGCCGCGCGGGTCCGTCACGCTCAGGCTCGTCGCGGGCAGCGCGGCGTTCGGGGTCGGCTGGGGGCTCGTCGGCTTTTGTCCGGGGCCGGCCGTCGTGTCGCTCGGCTTGGGTGGAGCGAAGGCGTTCGGCTTTGTCGCGGCGATGCTGGTCGGGATGGCTGCGTTCGAGTGGAGCGAGCGCGCCAGAGCGAAGCGTTGAGCGACGCGTGTGGCCGGTGTGAGCGTGCACGTGGGGCTCGCCGTGAAAACGCAAGATTGTGTAGGATCGGCTCCTTCTCGTTTTCGATTTCGACTGCCCGATGATCTCGATCCGCCTGCTCGAACCTGCCGATGCATCCGCGTTCAAAGCGTTGCGTCTCGTTGCGATCGACACGTCGCCGACCGCGATCTGGCCGACACGCGCCGAGGAAGCCGCGCGTTCGATCGAGGAAGTGGAAGCGCGGCTCCGGGCATCGGATACGCAGGCGGTTTTCGGCGCGCTGACCGTCGACGGTGAGTTGGCCGCGATCGCCGGCGTGCGCAGGGATGCGCTCGTGCAAGTCGGGCATAAGGCGACGCTTTGGGGTGTGTTCGTCGCGCCCGCGCATCGCGGCAAAGGGCTCGCCCGTCGGCTGATGGGCGCGGCGTTGACGCACGTGTCGCGCGACTGGGGCATCGCGCAGGTCAATCTGTGCGTGAATATCGAGAATGAGCCCGCGAAAGCGCTCTACGCGTCGCTCGGATTCGAGACGTTCGGCGTCGAGCGGCGCGCGATGCGTGTCGGCGATCGGTTTTGCGACGAGCAGCACATGGTTCGAATGTTGCGTTGAGCGCAGTGCTGACGATAAGCGAGACGTATCCGGCCGCATGCACTGTCGACGTGCTTGTTCCGCCGCGGTTCCGCCGCGGTCGTGCGGCGTCCGTTCGCTCGATAAGCGCCGCGCTGAGTTGGTCGTCGCGCTCGCTTCGATCGCTCGAATCAGTCGATGGCCGGCGCGCTCCGGCATCGTCGCCGTCCGATGCACGTTTTCTTGCTTCGCCGGGGCGGGCGATCAACCCGCTGAACGACTCGCATTCACGCCACACGTTCGCGGCGCTTTGTTACGTGAGGCGTTGTCATCGAACGACGGTTTGCGCCAGCCGCTGTTGCTGGGCCGCCGCTTCGTTTTCCTGTTCCCATTCGTACCAGTCGTCGCCAAGCAATTCGATCGGATGCTGCGTCCGGTCGGAACCGTTGCCGCAAGACAGCGCGTCGACCGAGCAATATCGGTCGCATCCCCAGCAGTTGCGTTCAGGGTGCTTCGGATGCAGCGGGAATTTCTTCGCCATGCCGGAGTGCCTCGCAAAGTGCGTTGGAGGGTGTCGCGGCGAGCGATGTCAGGACGGCGCCCTGGTGGGCGGGGTAGACGACTTGGAAAGGCGCGACGCGCGCACGACTTCGTGCGTGGCGAGCTGACAAGGTTTCTGTCGCCGCGACCTGCCCATTCTGTCGATCGGGCGACGGACTTGCCTTGATATTGCGCATCGAATCGCGCGATGCGACGTCGCGTCGCGCAGCGCTACGTTGCGCCATGCCAGCCGATGCCATTTGGCGCCGCCCGGCACCATTCGCGCCAATCGGACGCTCGGCGCGATGCTTACCGGCCTGCGGCGCGTGTGGCGAGGTGCTGGCGGATCAGCGTCAGGTAACGGTCGCCGACCGTGTGATCGGTCTCGGCGCGCCGTGTCGGATAGCGCAGCGAAATCGGCGGCGAGACGCCCAGGTAACGGCAAACGGCGGACAGGTACGGCTTGCGGACGCGCCCCATGCGCAGCGCTGCGCGCTCCACGCGCTCGTCACCGACCTGGCTGCGCAGCCAGACGAGGATTTGACGGTCGGTATCGTTGACGATGCGAACCAGGTGCTCCATCTGACACCTCACTGGTTAAAAATACAGTGCTGTTAATTTATCCAGTATTTCTCGAGCGTGCAACCGTATTAAATGGGGTGCAAACCGGGTCGCGATGGGCGGTCGGAAGCTGGAAATATGCGCCGCGCGAAGCGAAGTCGATGCGGTTGTGAAGTAGCCGGGGAGAGCTGGGCAGAACCGCTTGGCCTAGCGGGAGTGGGTTCTCTTGTGCGTGGGAATTCAGGGGATTTGATGAAGCCGGGACCGGGTGACAGGAAAGTCGTCGGCATCCCGCTTCGATCCTCCGCAGGATTTCATCTCGCCGGGTAACGAAGTTTCAACATGAGCGCGAGCACGGTTCGACGAGGGGGATGTGTCGTGACGGCCCCACCCGGTCAGTCGTCCGCGGACATCATGTCGGCGCGCGCAACAAAGCCAGTCTCGTGCGCACTTTCTCCGCAATGATGCGCACGGCCTTGCCGGGACCGCGGGAGCGCCATGCAGGCGGAGCCGGGCGTTCGAGCCTTTCGGCAAAGATGAAGCACATGACGACGATCGTCGTCAAAACGTGCAACGGTCCTGTCAGCAGCGCAAGCAACATCAGCGCCCAGCAATTCCCGGCGCAGGAGACGCCGCTCGCCAGGCCGAAACGCAGCGCATCGCGATCAGCGGCCATGCCGAACGCCGCGAGGGACGGCCGGCGGTGGCAGACGTTCAGGAACCATTGCTTGGCGGGCGAAAACTGCCAAAGCACCGCCAGCGCGAACCCGAGGCCCACGCGCGTCAGGGGGGGCGGCACGGCCCAGGTGAATGCGATCGCGACGACCTGCAGACCGATCCACGCGGCGATCCAGACAGCCGCATAACCGGCAACGAAGCAGAGCGCAGATCGCATGCGGCGTCGCGCGAAACTGCGCTCCAGGACGTGTCGGAGCGGCGATGCGGCGAGCGGCGCCATCATGGCCGCCACCATCAGCACCGAATCCGATGCGAACTTCGACGGCGAGTTGGACAAGAACGCAAGATGGAGCCATGTCGACAGCGGCAGCCGCCAGTAGTCTCCCGAGATCGAGCAGAGCGCGGGCGGCATCAGGCCGCCCGCGTCGACGAGCAACGCGGACCAGGCGATCAGGCTGATCGACACGGGTACGACGAACGACGCGTCGAGCCGCTGCCCGGCGTGCTTCATCACTGCACTCGCGTCACGTGCTTTGCCGATACACGCTGATGCGGCCGATGCTCACTTGCGATTCTTCCGCCACCGGCGTGAGCGCGACGAGCCGCACGTCGAGTTTGGACAGAGGCAAGGCGCCGGCGAGATGCAGCGCATCGATCATGTGCGAGATTTCGACCACGAACGTCAGGCCGTCGCCCGCGTGCCCCTCCTCGCCCACCACCGTCGCGTTGCTCACGCCGAAGAGGGCGACGCTGCCGGCAAGATGGTCGGGATATTTGGCGGGATCTCCGCCTTCGGGAACGTTGATGTAGACGCTGAGGATCGTGGCGTCGTCGAGGCCGCGGACATTCTCGAGATTCAGGAAGACCCGGTCGGGCGTGGCCGAGGTGGCGGCGGCAGTCTTCGTCAGATTGGCGGATATCTTGCGTTGCACGGCGGCGTCGAGCGTGACGGAAGACCGCGCCTCCGCGCCCTTCACCGCGAGGTTCCGGTCGCTTGCGCCGAACAGTTCGACGATCTTGGGGTCGGTCAAGGCGATGTCCTCCTCGAGCGTTTCGGCCGTGACCTGACCCGTGCGCAGGCGATTCAGGCGAGCGACCGTCAGCGGCGGCGTTTTCGGCGGCGCCGATACATCATCGTAAGCATAGCCGAGCTTCGAAAGGTTGCTCATTTCGCCGGGCGTGTAGGTCCAGTCGTCTCCGTGCGGCATCGGCATTTTGAAAGGCCGCTCGCCTATGAATGCCGGACCTTTCAGCCAATTCACTTTGGTCGGATCGACGTGAGTGGGGGGATGCCTGCGCCAGACTTCCCACAACCGATCGATATTCGCGTGGTGAAGCCAGAAAATCGGGTCCAGTCCTGCGATGTCCGGGTTGGACATCAATCCGGGTTGGCGCGTAAGCGGGTCTCGTCCGCCGACGATGCCATGCACGGCGTCGTGTGGCTGCGTCTCGATACCGCCGTGAATCCCTCTGCTGTGATGGAAGCCCGTGCAGACGCCGCCGAATCCGGGGCCGCCTCCGCTTGCGACGCCTTCGAAATCGGGATCCCCCAGCGCGTTTTGATTGACCAAGCTGATCGGCACGTAGACCTCGCTGTTGTTATACGGGCCGTAGCGCTGCTTCACATAGAGCGGATTGTTGCCTTTGCCGTCCGGCCAGTCGGGCGACGCAAAGGCTTTGGGCAGACGGTCCTCGCCGGGCTCGAAGTAGTTCCAGTAGGGGAGCGCCCAATCCTTGGGGCCGTGCAGCTTGATGACCTCGTCTCGAACGACGGCCTCGAAAGCGAGCAAGTAGCCGCGATGCCAGGGCAGGAAGTACCAGCTGCCGTGCTGACACTGCTTCCAGTAAGCCTGAATGTCGGCGGTGCTGGGCATCCGGTCACGCGAGTCCAGGTAGCCGAGATGGCGCCACAGGCTTTCTTTGAATCCGTGAATGGCCGCGTAGAAACGCCAGCTGTTTCGATCGTCGAGGGCGCGCGACTGCATCGCTTTTACGCCGCGTGCGTACCAGAGAATGGGATCGGCCCAATCGGAACCCAAATTCCAGACGTTTTTACGTAGATATGTCATGCTGATTTCCCCTTTTTAAGTGTGCAGCATGTCGTGATTCGATTGACGAAATCGGATCATCCAAGCGGTAATCGATAAATTAGGATTTATTAAATTTTATAAAAATGAAACGAATGTAAAGTTAGTTGTTCGTCATGGGACGCGTGACGATCCGGCTCGCATGATGCAACGACAGGTATTTGATGAGGCAAAAGATTTGCGCTTCGTTCCTGATTTCCTGAATCGAGCCATCGCCATGAAAATGGTAGTATATTTTTCCCATATTTTCATACGTGAATGAGGCATTGCTGAAAAATGGCGATTTGATCGAATGGATGCGATTCCAGGCGACGGGGTCGGATTTTATAAATCGATTGATTCGGTAAATCGAGCAGATTTGAATCGGATCGAAGCCGGCTTGCTGCGACAATTTGCACTTTCCGATCGAAATGCCGGGGCCGGCGCGCTGGTCGCGGATTGGATCGCGATGCGGTCGTCGCGGCAGTCTGGAATCGGGGCAGCGGGGCAGCGCGCCGGGTTCGACGCGATACGAGAGATCGTCGTACATCGCGCGGGCAGTGAATTCAATCGTCGGGCGCGACTGAACGAGCGACCACTTGTGTGTCGCAGCGCCGGCGACAATCGAAAAGAAACGTCGGCGCCGGAAGCGGGCTTCAAAGAACCGGGGAGACCGGTCGACTTTTTCGGTGAGCAGTTAAAACGATGGTCGTTGTACCGATCGGATCGAGGTGGTGAATCAGGCGATTACAAGGGGCGCGTGCCGGAGCCCTGTCGCGCGGCGGCTGTCGTTCCGACAGCGCTCGATACTGACGTCGCGGCGCACGCGCCGACAATCCGCCAAGCTGCGTTCAATGGCGCGCGACCGGGTTGCCGGACGGAAAGTCGTATTCAATCGGCGCCGGTCGCGCTTCCGGTCGCGCTTCCGGTCGCGCTTCCGGTCGCGCTTCCGGTCGCGCTTCCGGTCGCGCTTCCGGTCGCGTCTTCAAGTCGCGTCTTCAAGTCGTCGCGACCAGAAACGCTTCGCCGCTCGACGGCCGCAGACCATCAGTCCGGCCGGCGAAATAGCGCTGAGTGAGATCGTCGGTGGACACGTGCCGGACTTCGCGGAATCCGGCTTCACGGGCGAGCGCGAGCATTTCGGGCGGGCTGAAGAAGCTGACGAACGGGGTGCCCGCCGCCCGTGCGCGCTCGTAGACCGCCTGGTGCTGCGGGCGCTCGGCGGGATCGAGGAGTTCGAGCGGCAGCAGGAACGTCATCGCCAGCGTGGAGCCCGGAGCGAGCGTCGCGATCTCGCGCAGCGTGGCGGCGACCGCGTCCCGGGTCAGATACATCGAGACGCCGGTCGACGACACGACGGCCGGCCGACCGGCGTCGAAGCCGTCGGCCTCCAGCGGTTCCCGGCAGGATCCTCCTGCCTCGAAATCGACCGGCACGAGCCGCAGCCATTCCGGGATGCCGAAGCCGAGTGCGATCAGGCGCTGCCGCTTCCAGGCCTGCGCGCCGGGCTGGTCGACTTCGAATACCCGAAGGCGCGACGCGAGCTTCGTTCTGCGCTGGGCGAACGTGTCGAGGCCGGCGCCGAGCACCACGTACTGGGCGACGCCGTGTTCGGCCTGCTCGCAGACCAGATCCTCGATGAAGCGGGCCCGGCCGACGATCGCCGCCCGGTAGCCGCGGGTCGCTTGCGGATCCATGTCCGGACGGTCGCGCCAGTCGTCGTCCGGCGCCGCCAGTTGCAGACCGATCTCGTCTTCGAGCACGTGCGGCGGCGGATCGATCTGCACATGCATGGCCCGCCACAGAGCGACTCGCACCGCGGTGCTGTCCGGGGCAGCGATGGATTTGTTCGGCATGACGTTTCCCTATCCCGTAGACGAATGTCGTCGACCGTCACAGTGTATCGATCGTTCGGCGTCGCCCCAAGAGGCCGGTCCATTTCGGATCGGGCGGGCTTTCCTCGGGCGAACGTCACGGCCGCGCCGCTTTGCCGCCCGGCGTCGCCGGCATTAGTCCGACGTAGCGCTCGTCCGTCAGCGTGCGCAGGAACGCGACGAGATCGTCGATGTCGGCGTCCGTCATCGCGGGCGGCGTGCCGGGGCGGCGATTCATCGGCGTCGAGTTCACGTTGATGTTGCCGCGATAAGCGGCCGGCACGTCGTCGAACGTGTCGCGGCCGTGATACCAGCGTTTCGGATCGGTCGAGCGCGTGTTGTAGAACGCGACCGCGTCGCGCAGCGTATCGAACACGCCGTTGTGCATGAACGACTCCTTGATCGCGACGTTGCGCAGCCCCGGCGTGCGCAGATAGCCGCACCATTGTGTCGGCTCCGGCCAGCGCAGCTTCGCGGCCGTATCGCACAGGCCGTTGTCGAAGCGGCGCGGGTCGCGGTTCGCGGGCAGCGCGCGGTTGCGCGGCACCGCGATCGCGTCGTAGCCGAAGTCGGTGAAGAGCGAGCGCTCGGGGCGACTCGCGGTATCCGACAGCGTATGACAGCTCATGCAGTTGCCCTTGTCCGGATTCTTGAAGAGCGCGAGCCCGCGCAATTCCTGCGGCGTGAGCGGCGCGCGCTTCGTCACGTATGCATCGAAGCGCGACGAGAAGGGCGCCATTTCGTCGCTTTGCAGATACGCCTGCATCGCGTCGCCGAGCGCGCGCACCGTCCGCTCGGGATCGCGCCGGACCGCCGGGCCGAAGCGCCCGGCGAGCGCTACGGCGAGTGCGGTGCCGTCGATCTTGCGCAAGAGCGAGGCGGGCGATGCGTTGTTCATCTCGTCCGGATCGAAGAGCGGGCCGCGCAGCTGCTCGGCGAGCGTGTCGGCGCGGCCGTCCGAGAACAGGCCGCCGAACGGCGCGGGCGCGAGCGCGTCGTCGTCCTGGTAGAAGTGGCGGCGCGGCACGTAGCGCACGTACAGCAGCGACGGCGCGTTGCGCCGGCTGAAGTGTCCGGGGCGGCTGCCCTGCGGCACGCGCGGGCCAGCGAGCGCGGCGGGCGACAGCGTGGGTGCGAACGCGCGGCCCGGATCGTGGCAGCTTGCGCACGATGTGCCGCGCGGCTCCGACAGCCGCGAATCGAAGAACACGCGCCGGCCGAGCGCGATGAGCGCCGGGTCCGGGCGGAACACGGCCGTCGTCGTATCGAACTTCGACGCGACCTGCGGCGTGCCGCGGCCGACCGTGTCGACGATGCGCTGCGGCGGTGCGCCGGGGAGCAGGACTGTCGTTGGCGATCGGGATGACGCGGCGGTGGCGCGGGCGGTGTTCGGCGTGGTCGTCGTATTCGTCGTATTCGTTGCGCCTGCTGTGCTCATCGCCTTCGTTGCGCTCGTCGCGGCGGGACCGGCCGCGAGTGCCAGTGCCGCCATCGACGCGAAGAGCGCGCCGCAGGCGGTGCGTGCGAATGTCGAAATGGTGTTGTGTCTTCTCTTTGTGCGTCGATGCGGCGCGAACGGCGGCGGAGTCGCCGCATCCGTTTCCGGAGCGGCCTCGGACTCGGACTCGGACGACGGATCGGCGAACGCGGCAGCGAGCGCGCGGCTCGCGATGTCGAGCGTGCATCGAGCGGATGCTCGGTGCTCGACGCGCGCCGCGACGTGATGCGCCGGCGCGCGATCAAGCCGGCCGGCGCGCGGCGCAGCCGCGTCGATCGCGTCGATCGTGTCGGCGGCGGCTGCATTCGGCGTGCTCGACGATGCGGCGCGGCCCGCGCGTTCCGCGAACGCCGGCGCATGCCGCGCCGGCGTGATCCGCGTCCCGCCCGTCACGGCGCGACGAAGCCGGTCTTGTCGCACGTGAGCGTCGTGCCGGCCTGGTCGCAGGTCGCGAGCAGCTTGCCCGCTGCCGTGTACGCCTTGAACGTCCAGCCGCGCGCGGGCGCCGCACGCCGCTCCATCATCAGGAAGCCGAAGCTGTTGTTGTGCGACAGCTTGTCGATGACGACGCCCGGCGCCGGCGTCAGGTTCGCCGGGAACGGATCGGGCAGCGCGACATCGAGGTTGTCGCCGCCGTTGCCTGACACGATCGTCGCCGGATGCCCGGACGCGAAGTTGATCGCCTGGAAGTCGTGCACGTGGCCGTGCAGCGCGACCTGCACGCCGGGCGGGTAGTACGCCTGCGCATAGAGGCTCGACATCACCGACTGCAGCGCGAGATTGCCCGGCGCGGGCGTGCTGCCCGGGATCGGCGCGAACGCGAGGATCGGATGATGGTTCGTGAAGATCGTCGTCGACATGCCCGGCTGGTTCGCGAGCGCGGCCACCGTCTGGAACTGCTTCTGATAGATCTGGAATTGCACGTCCGTTGTCTTGAGCGCCGCGCGGCCGACCTTCGCGGTATCGAACACGATCACCTGCGAGCCGGTGCCGAGCGGCACCGCGTAGGGCTCCGAATAGTTCGCGTTGCCGTCGTTCGCCGGATCGTTGCACGAGCGCGCGTCCGAGTACGGGTGCGGATCGAGGAAGCGATACCAGCCCTGGCCCGCGCGTGCGCATTCCTCATGGTTGCCGCGCACGACGACCCACGGCGCTTTCGCGAGGAGCGGCGCGGCGGGCTCGAACAGGTCCGCGCGCCACGTGTCCCAGCCGTAGCCCCACGGGCTGTTCTTGCAGCCGGCGATGTCGGGCGGGCACGCGTTCTCGCGATAGTGATAGTCGCCGACGTGAAGCACGAGATCCGGATTCAGCCGCGCGACGCTCGACGCGATCGTCGCGAACGGCCATGCCGTCGCGTCGCTGCACGCCTGGAACGCGTTGTCGGCCTTCTTCATCCGGCAGCCGGTGTCGGCGATGATCGCGACGCGCTGCGGCTCGGCCTTCGGCAGCGGCAGCGCCCGCCCGGCGACGGTCACGTCCTTCGCGCCCGCAGGCAGCGTCGCTTCGCAGACGGACACCGGAAAGCTCGACGGTTTCGAATCGGCCGGATCGCTCGCGGTCGGACGTTGCGCGACGGTGCCCGCGGCGGCGCGCAGCGTCATCCGCGCGATCTTGCCGTCGGCGCTCAACTGCGGGCAGACGGTGGGCGCCGGGTCGCCCGATGCCGCGGCGGGCGGCGTGTAGCTCGTGATCACGCGGGCGATCGCCTGATTGGCGTCGCCGATCTCGACCCACGCCGCCTGGATATTCGCGGACGCGCTCGCGGCGTCCGGCTGGCTGTCGATGCTGCTCGTGCAGGCGTGGAACAGCGTGGCGCCCGCGAGCGTCAGCAGGAGCGCGGCGGCGCGGCGAAGAATCGGTCGTGGCATGGTCGTTCCTGTTGGAAAGCCGTAAAAGTACGCATGGCCGATGTAATAAGTGTGAAGGCGGCGTGACATCATCGAGTGGCGTGACGTGACGTGACGTGACGTGGCGTGACGTGGCGTGACAGCGCGAGGCGGTAATCGGGGCGCGAGGCAGGGCAGGCGACGCGTGCGATGCCCCCCACCATCGCTGCCGCCCCGCCGGATCGGCGGCGCGGATGACCGGCGCGCGACGCAACGCAGTGCTTCGCAGGCCCCCCGCTGCATATCGGCGCGCCACCACCGCTCGCGGCTACGCGGCTCGTCCCTCGTCGAATCGAAAGAGCCGCGCGGGCGTCTCGACGAGAATCGCGCGTCGCATCGCGTCGTCGCGCATCCATTGCTGCGCGAACGCGAACGCACGGCAGAACGTCTCGGTTCGCTCGAACTGCGTGTGCGGCCAGTCGCTGCCCCACACGAGCCGCTCGGCGCCGTATTCGGCTTCGAGCGCGTCGAACGCTTCGCGCGCGCGGGCCGCCGCTTCTTCGGGCGCAAGCGGCCAGTTGCGGTAGATGCCCGAAATCTTCACCCAGATGCGCCGTGTCGCGGCCGCGCGCAGCAGATGGCGAAACCCCGCGTCGGCGATGCCGAGCGCCGGATCCGGGCGGCCGAAGTGATCGACGACGATATCCACGCCATGCGCGAGCAGCGGCGCGATCAGCCGTTCGAGCCGTCCCGCTTCCGCGTGCAGCTCGACATGCCATCGCAGCGCCGCAACGCGTTCGAGCGTTGCGCGCCACGCGGGGCTGTCGAGCGCCGGGTCCGGCAGTCCGATCAGGTTCAGCCGAATGCCGACGATGCCCGCGCGATCGAGCGCATCGAGCGCGTCCTGCCCGCAGCCGGCGTCGATTACCGCAATGCCTCGCAGTCGCCCCGGCTGTCGCGCGAGCGCGCGCAGCAGGTAGCGGCAGTCGCTGCCGAGAAAGCTCGGCTGCACGAGCACGCCGTGCGACACGCGATGCGCGTCGAGCTGCGCAACGTACGCGTCGAGCGGCGCGTCGTAGCCGGGCGCGTAGCGACGCCGGCCGGCGAGCGGCAGTCCTGTCTCGAAGACGTGCGCGTGCGCGTCGACGGCGGTCATGCGGCCGGACTCGTCGTGCGCCGGCGCTTCGTGCGCGCGCGCTTTCCGCTCCTGCTCGCTCAACGCTCGATGCTCCTCATTCGATGAAACGACAACGACAACCTGAAAACCATGCGACGACGATCAACGATGCTGCGCACCCGGCGTCGCGATGCGATGCGCGTGCGCATCGATATCGGCGCTTTCGTCGAGCGCGCGCCCGCGCGTCTCGGGCAGCATCAGCACGGCGGCGACGACGATCGAATACGCGATCGCCGCGTCGATGCCGATCGCGGTGCCGAGCGGCATGCCGGCCGACATGTGGCCGACGAGCACTGGAAAGCCGGCCGATGCGACGCGTCCGAAGTTGTAGCAAAAGCCGACGCCCGTGCCGCGGATGCCGCGCGGATAGAGTTCGTTGAAGAGCGCGCCCATGCTCGCGGGGATGCCGGCCGCGAAAAAGCCGAGCGGAAAGCCGAGCACGAGCATCGCGGCATTGCCGAGCGGCAGGAACAGATATGCGATCACGGTCGCGACGCAGCACGCGGAGAACGCGAGGATCGTGTTGCGCCGTCCGATGCGGTCGAGCAGGTGCGCGCTCGCGACGCAGCCGCAGAAGAACGCGACGATGATGACGGCGAGATAGCCGCCCGTGCCGAGCACCGACAGATGCCGCTCGACCTTCAGATAGGTCGGCAGCCACGTCATCAGCGCGTAGTAGCCGCCGTGCGCGCCGACGCCGAGCAGCGCGCCGATCAGCGTCATCCGCAGCGTCTCCCGCGCGAAGATGCCGACGAGCGGCGCGGCCGCCGCGGCTTGCGATGCAGCCGGCGTCCTGGGCGCATCCGTCGAGGGCTCGACGATCCCGCGCCGCACGTAGACGATCAGCAGCGCGGGCAGCAGACCGACGCCGAACATCACGCGCCACGCGAGCGCGGCGGGCATCAGCGAGAACGCGAGCGCATAGAGCAGCACGGCGGCGGCCCAGCCGACCGCCCATGCGCTCTGGACGGTCCCCATCGCCTTGCCGCGATGCTCGGCGCGGATCGTTTCCGCCATCAGCACGGCGCCCGCCGCCCATTCGCCGCCGAAGCCGAGGCCCTGCAGCGTCTTCAGGATGACGAACTGCGGATAGCTCGTCGCGAACGCGCAAAGGAACGTGCCGACCGAGAAGAACGCGATCGTCCATTGCAGCGTTCGAACGCGGCCGAAGCGGTCGGACAGCAGGCCGGCCGCCCAGCCGCCGATCGCCGACGCGACGAGCGTCGCGCCGCCGACGAAGCCCGCCTGCGTGCGGGAGAGCGACCACTCCGCGATGATCGCGGGAATCACGAGGCTGAACATCTGCACGTCGAGCGCATCGAGCGCCCAGCCGCCGAAGCAGGCCCAGAACGTGCGCCGTTCGCGGGCCGATACCATGCCGAACCATTTGAACACTGTCGTCTCCTGTTCCGCGCCGGACGGTCGCCGCCTGCCGCTGCTCGCGGCACGGCGGTCGCCGGTCGGTCGCCGGTCGGTCGCGCTCGCGTGAACGGACCCTAGCGGATCTCCGCCTGATAGATGAATTCGCTCGCGGGGCCGCGCGAGCGCCGCCATTCGAGCGGCCGGCGATCGTAGCCGTACGCGAGCCGCTCGATCACGACGGCGGGCGTGCCCGGCTCGATGCGCAAGAGGCGCGCGTGCACGGGCCCGATCGCCTCGACCGTCAAGGTCTCGGTCGCCGACGCGACGATCTGGTTGCAGTGCGCTTCGTAGACCGGATACAGCAGGTCGCCGATCGCGTCGGGCTCGAGCCGCGCGAACGCGGCGAAGCGGTCGTAAGGCAGCCAGATTTCCTCGGCGAGCATCGGCGCGCCGTCGATCAGGCGCAGGCGCGTCATCTCGATCACGGACGCGCGGCTCGGGATCTGCAGCGCGGCGGCGACGGCCGACGGCGCTTCGACGACCTCGCGGCGCAGGATCCGGCTCTCGGGGATCCGGCGCTCGCCTCGCTTGCTCTGGAAGCGGAAGAAGCGGAACAGCGAGTTGTCGAAGCTCGCGCGCCGCACGAACGTGCCGCGCCCCTGGAAGCGTTCGAGCATCCCGTCGGCGACGAGCAGGTCGACCGCCTTGCGCACGGTGCCGACCGCGACGTCGTAGCGCTTCGCGAGCGCCTGCTCGGTCGGGATCGCCTCGCCCGGCCGCCAATGCCGGGCGGCGATGAGCGCGGCCAGTTCGTCGCGCAGACGCTGATAGCGGGGGAGTCGGTCGTCGGTGGCGTGCATGGTTTCTCCAAATTCATCTATATGTTTGCATGACTTGGACCGACGCGAATCGGTGGAAACCCGGCGATGACTGGGATCAATATGTAGGCGGCGCGGGTAATTACGCATTGCCGCACTCCACTAATCAACCAATCATCTATATGAATTTATGAGCAAGGAGACGGCAAGTGGACGAGTCCTCAACCCGCGAACGGGCGGTCATGACGAAAATCGCGCGGCGGCTGATGCCGCTGCTCGTCGTCATGTTCCTGATCGCGTTCATCGACCGGCAGAACGTCGGTTTCGCGAAGCTGCAGATGGTGCACGCGCTCGGGATGACCGAGACGTCGTACGGGCTCGGCGCGTCGCTGTTCTTCATCGGCTACCTGCTGTTCGAAGTGCCGAGCACGCTCGCGCTGCATCGGTTCGGCGCGCGCCTCTGGCTCGCGCGCATCATGATGACGTGGGGCGTGATCACGGTCCTGCTCGGCTTCACCCATTCGACGAGCGTCTTCTATGTGTTTCGCTTCATGCTCGGCGTCGCGGAGGCGGGCTTCTATCCGGGCGTCATCTATTACCTGACGCTGTGGTTTCCGCAGAGCCATCGTACGCGCGTGCTCGGGCTCTTCACGCTCGGCAGCGCGCTCGCGAACATGCTCGGCTCGCTCGCGGGCGGGCTGCTGCTGTCGCTCGACGGCCAGTTCGGGCTCGCCGGCTGGCAATGGGTGTTCGTCGCGACGGGGCTGCCGGCCATCGCCGTCGCGCTCGTCGCGCTGCGCTTCCTGCCCGAGTCGGTCGAGCGCGCGACGTTCCTGTCCGACGACGAGAAGCGCCTCGTGCTCGCCGCGCTCAAGCGTGAGGCGTCGCCCGACGCGGTGTCCGAATCGCCGTGGCGCGCGCTGATCGATCCGCGCGTGCTGATGTTCGCGCTCGCGTACATGCTGATGTCGACGTCGCTCTACGGCGTCACGTACTGGCTGCCGACGCTGCTGAAGAGCAGCGGCGTGTCGTCGTCGTCGAACGGGCTGCTGAACATGATTCCGTGGGCGATCGCGGCGTTGCTGCTGCTGTGGCTGCCCGCGCGGCTCAAGCGTGAGCGGATCGTGCTGAAGGCGATGGCGGTCGTCGCGGGCGTCGGCGTCGCCGGCTTCGCGCTGAGCCTCGCGCTGCCGGGCCTGCCGCTGCGCTTCGCGGCGCTCGTGCTGGGCGGCGCGTGCATCCCGCTCCTGTATCCGTGCTTCTGGTCGCTGCCGCCACGTTTCTTCTCCGGTGCGCGGGCTGCCGCGAGCATCGCCGCGATCAACTCGATCGGCAATCTCGGCGGCTTCTTCGCGCAGAACCTGATGCCGTATGTCGGCAAGGTCGCGGGCAACGCGGGCGCGCCGATGCTCGTGCCCGTCGTGTGCCTCGCGACGCTCGGCGTCGGCATGCTGGCTGCCGCGTCGATGGCCGGCCGGCGGCCGCGGGAGGGCGTGACGGCGTGAGCGAGCGCCGCATGAGGCGTCGTCGGCGATGCCTCCGGCGATTCAGGGGCGGGGCGCGATGAATGAGCTTACGATGAATGAGCCTGTCCGGGCGGCGTTGCGCGAGCACGCCGCCCGGTTCGTTTGGTGCGCGGGGCTCGTGTGCAGCCGAGCGAATGGTTCGAATCGTCCGATTCGTTCAGCGCAATTTCGTCGTCGGCGCGTTTCGTGACACAATCGCGCGCATTGTCGATCCGACGATTTCCTTTCGGCCACGATAAACATAACGAGTAAAACTTGGCCTGCAAGCTCATCGCCTTCGATTTCGACGGCACGCTCGCGGATTCGCGGCCGTTCCAGGCGATCACGCTGCGTCGTCGACGGCCCGCACGATGCCTCGCTCGTTTCGGGCGCGCGAATGTCCTGGCGACGACAGACTGTCGTCGCGAGCCGCGCGGCCCGCGTTGCACCGCTCAGGCGTCGCTTGCCGTCGCAGTCTTGCGCGGGCGGCGCACGCGGGCGGGCGATTTGCGCGAAGCCTTCGCCGGCGCCGCTTCGGCCGCCGGTTCGCCGGCAGCGCCCGTTGCGGCTTCGCCGGCCGGCGCCGCTTCGGCTGCCGCGTGCCGCCGCTCCGCTGCGTCGGCCGCTCGCGGCTTGCTCTTCTTCGCCGCAGTCTTGCGTGCGCGCGAACGCGCGGGCTTTGTTGCCTCGGCTTCCTGCGCTTCACCCGTCTCGCTCGCGCGAGCCGGCTCGCGCGCCGCGTGCGTGTCGTGTGCTTCGTGGGCCGGATGTGCTTCGCGCGTTTCGTCCGCCGCGCGCTCGCGACGGGCTTCGCGCGTCTCGACGACATCCACGTCGACGATATCGGCATCGGCTTCGATGCCGCCGTGGCCCTCCGCGCCCGCGACCGTCTCGACGATCAGCGGCATCTGCTCCGGCACGCGCTTCTTCGCGCCGCGGCCCTTGCCGTGCCCTTTCTTGCCCGACGGTTTCGCGCCGGCGTGGTTTTCTTCGACGGCCGCGGCCGTCTCGACCGGCTTCGCCGTTTCGACGGCCATCGGCTGGATCGACCGGAACACGAACGTGCCCGACTTGTCGTCGCGGCCGATATCGAGCAGCCCGCGCGCCTGCGCTTCGTCGAGCAGGTTGCCGAACGCGCGGAAGCCGTAGTACGACTCGTTGAAGTCCGGCTTGCGGCGCTTGATCGCGCTCTTGAGCACTGACGCCCAGATCTTGCCGCTCTCGCCGCGCTCCGACGCAAGCGCGTCGAACGTCTCGACGGCGAGCGAGATCGCCTCGGCCTTGCGCGCGTCGCCGTCGTGCTTGCGCTGCTTGTCGTCGTCGGCCGCGCGCTTCGAGCCCGCGCCCGCCGTGCGCGCGTCGCGCTTCGCGAGCGCGCGCTGCTGCTCGCGCGCGAGGTCGTCGTAGAAGATGAATTCGTCGCAGTTCGCGACGAGCAGGTCCGACGTCGAGTTCTTCACGCCGACGCCGATCACGCGCTTCGCGTTCTCGCGCAGCTTCGACACGAGCGGCGAGAAGTCCGAGTCGCCGCTGATGATGACGAACGTGTCGACGTGCGCCTTCGTGTAGCAGAGGTCGAGCGCGTCGACGACGAGCCGGATGTCCGCCGAATTCTTGCCGGACTGCCGCACGTGCGGGATTTCGATCAGCTCGAAGCTCGCTTCGTGCATCGCCGCCTTGAACGTCTTGTAGCGATCCCAATCGCAGTACGCCTTCTTGACGACGATGCTGCCCTTCAGCAGCAGCTTCTCGAGCACGGGCTTGATGTCGAATTTTTCGAACTTCGTGTCGCGCACGCCGAGCGCGATGTTTTCGAAGTCGCAAAAGAGCGCCATGTTGACGCTGTCCTGGGGTAAGGCCATGAGGTCTCCAACTGAGTGCGGGTCGATCTTGCGATCGAGAATGGCGAACATGATAGCGGGTCGGCGCGGTGGAGCGGAAATCCGCGTGGGACGACGGGCGAACTCGGAGGCGGATGGCGGGGCCGCAACGGACGTTTCGCCGTGCGTTCGGCGTGCGCCGCGCAGGCGCGCGAGCGTGTCCTGCCGCTCGCCGAGGCCTGTGCGCACGTCGCTCGCGCCGTCGAAAAAGTGCGGCGTGTCGAGCGGGGCGCTCGACACCTGCGTCAAGCCGCGATGACGCGGCGAGGCGGAATGGGACGCGTCCGGAGCCGATCGATCTTCGCCGGCCGCTCTATTGCTGTCGTCGCGCTGCGATGCGTGTGGTCAGTCAATCGATGAACGCGGGACGGTGCGATCGGCGAAATGCTCGACGAGCCGCCGGTACTGCGGCGATGCGACATCGCGTGACGTGTGCGCGCGGCGGCGCAGAGGCGGTCGCACGCAAGCGCACTGCGCATTGCGTACCGCGTGCAAGCGCTGTCGTGCCGCTCAAATCGGAAAGCTCGTCGTCGACAGAATCTCCTTCAGCACGACGAACGTCCGGATTTGCCGCACGCCGGGCAGGTACAGCAACTGTTCCGCATGCAGCCGGTTGAACGTATCGCTGTCGCGCGTGCGGATCAGCATGATGTAGTCGAATTCGCCCGTCACGACATGGCACTCCATGCAGCCGGACACTTTCTGCGCGGCCTGCTCGAACGCGTCGAACGAATCGGGCGTCGAGCGGTCGAGCACGACGCCGATCATCACGAGCATCCCCGCGTTCAGCGCCTTCGGCGCAAGCAGCGCAACGATTCCGCGGATCAGGCCCATTTCCTTCAGGCGCTCGACGCGGCGCAGGCACGCGGGCGCACTCAGGTTCACCTTCGCGGCGAGCGCGACGTTCGAGATCGACGCATCGCGCTGCAGCACGCGAAGGATCGCGCGATCGACGCGGTCGATGTCCGCGCCGGCCGGCTGGGCGGCGGCCTTCGGCGTGGATTTTTTTGTTGCGCACATGATCGCTAATTCCTAACTAAATTAATTGAAATAATTACGTATCGTTATAAAAGTAGGCTCCTGGCAATATATTCGCAACCCTGTTTTCCCCGATCGTTCCTAACATGGGACGTCGCGGCGGATCGCGATCGGGCGGCGCGGCGCGCGGTTCGATGCGTTCGCGCGCCCGTATCTTCGATGACAGGAGCGATCGATGAATCTTCAGAAATTCCCGCGTTACCCGCTGACTTTCGGCCCAACGCCGATCCAGCCGCTCAAGCGGCTCACCGCGCATCTGGGCGGCAAGGTCGAGCTGTACGCGAAGCGCGACGACTGCAACAGCGGCCTCGCGTTCGGCGGTAACAAGACGCGCAAGCTCGAATACCTGATCCCCGACGCGCTCGCGCAAGGCTGCGACACGCTCGTGTCGATCGGCGGCATCCAGTCGAACCAGACGCGCCAGGTCGCGGCGGTCGCCGCGCATCTCGGCATGAAGTGCGTGCTCGTCCAGGAGAACTGGGTCAATTATCACGATGCCGTCTACGATCGCGTCGGCAACATCCAGATGTCGCGGATGATGGGCGCGGACGTGCGCCTCGTGCCGGACGGCTTCGACATCGGCTTTCGCAAGAGCTGGGAGGACGCGCTAGCCGACGTCCGCGCGAGCGGCGGCAAGCCGTACGCGATTCCGGCCGGCTGCTCCGATCATCCGCTCGGCGGCCTCGGCTTCGTCGGTTTCGCGGAGGAGGTGCGCGTGCAGGAGGCCGGGCTCGGCTTCAAGTTCGATTACATCGTCGTGTGCTCGGTGACGGGCAGCACGCAGGCGGGGATGGTCGTCGGCTTCGCGGCCGACGGGCGTGCGGACCGCGTGATCGGCATCGACGCGTCGGCGAAGCCCGCGCAGACGTGCGACCAGATCCTCCGGATCGCGAGGAACACCGCCGAGCGCGTCGAACTCGGCCGCGACATCACGGGCGACGACGTCGTGCTCGACGCGCGCTTCGGCGGTCCGGAGTACGGGCTGCCGAACGCGGGCACGCTCGATGCGATCCGTCTGTGCGCGAAGCTCGAAGGCATGCTGACCGACCCTGTCTACGAAGGCAAGTCGATGCACGGGATGATCGAGAAGGTGAGGCTCGGCGAATTCCCGGCCGGCTCGAAGGTGCTGTACGCGCATCTCGGCGGCGTGCCCGCGCTGAACGCGTACAGCTTCCTGTTCCGCGACGGCTGATCCGACGCGCCGGGGCGCTGTCTCGATTCGGCGCCCGTGTTCACGTCGATGGGCGGGGCGATGCGTTCGCACGGCGAAACGGCGGCAGCGGCGGCGGCGCGCGGGTGGCAGCCGCCGTCGTCGCCGACGCTCGTATTGCGATCGTCCGGCGGCCGGCAACTGGCAACTGGCAACTGGCAACTGGCAGCAGGCAGCAGGCAGCAGGCCCACTGCGGTTCTGTCACTCGTCTTCAAATCCCGGTCGGCGCGGCGGCCCGCTTGCCCGGCGCGAGCGCGCGCGTGTATTGCATCGGCGTCATCCCGAACGTGCGCTTGAAGTGGTTGCAGAGCGCGCTTTGATCGTAGAAGCCCGATGTCAGCGCGGCGTCGGCGAGCGACCGGCCGGCCTGCAATTCCCGCAGCGCCGCGCGCAGCCGCAACTGGTTCAGATCAGCATCTGACGAAGGCGCTCGAAGAGGCGCGCGGCGCGGGGTGGATCGGACGATCGAATGAAGCCGACGTCGTCGTGCGCGCGCCGCGCGACATGCTCGACGCGCTGACGCCGCTGCGCGCCGCGTTGGCCGCGGTTTTTGTCGTCGCCGACGTGAGGCTGGAGGCGGGCGAGGAAATCGCGGTCGCGGTGACGCGCACGCGTCTCGCGCGCTGCGAGCGCTGCCGGCGGCACGAGCCGACGGTCGACGCGCACGCCGGCGACGACGCGCGCTGCGAGCGCTGCCGCCACGCGCTGTCGCGGCGGGTGCTCGCGAACTAGCGAGCCGGACCGCGGCGCAGGGCGCACGCCGCCGAAGGCCGTGCCGCTCTTGCCCGAATTCCTGCGCGCGGCTCGCGAGCGACGAAGACAGCGGCGACGCGACGTTTCACCAATGAGACGGAACGGGCCGCTGCGCGGCCCGGCCCGTGCGGCCGGCGTCACGTTACATGTTCCGTAACGTCGGCGCGGTCCGCGCGGCGCCGCGCCGGCGCAGGCTCGCCGCGCCGGCATCGACGGCGCGTCGTTCGGTTGGCACTCTTATTGCTCTTGAATGGGAGGGAACCGGATTCAGGGAGCTTCAAATGGGATTCGTCGAGGTCGGGCGCCGGCGCGGGAGCGTCGCGGAGTCGAACGAAATCGACGGCGCGGCGCTGATCGCCGAGGTGGCGTCCGAGACGCTCGCCGCGGCCGACGCCGCGCCGCGCGATCAGGCGCCGCCGCTCACGCTGTACGGCGCGTATCGGCAGGGCTTTGCCGACTATCTGGCGGGCCGGCCGAATCCGTATCGGATCGGCAGCCGTTTCGCCGGCATCTGGCACGAAGGGCACGCGGAGGCCGCGTCGAACGATGCGCTCGATTTCGCGACGCGCGCGCAGGCCTGCTGGGGCGCACGCGCGGCGGCGAACCCGATCGCGTTTCTCCGCCGGCGCCGCTAGGCGCCGTCAATCGACGCGCGCGCCCGACGCTTCAGCCGAGCGCGCCGCCCGGCGGCAGGCCGGCGAGCGCATGCGTGCGCATCATCTTCCGATACCACAGCGTCCACGTCATCAGCGCGCCGTAGATGCCGTAGCCGACGAATGGCGCGACGACGAGCGCGCGCTCGACCGGCCAATGCCAGGTGATCCACGCGCGCAGCAGGTTCTCGGCGACGAGGCCGGCGCCCCAGACGAGCGTCATCAGCCGCATCGACGACACGAACGCCGGCCGTTCCGCCCATAGCTCGTCGATCCGCGCGGCGCCGTCGTACGCCTCGCGCGCGACCGTCGCCCGCGCGAGATGGAACACGAGCGGCTTTTGCAGCGCGAGCGACACGAGGAACGCGACGCCGATCGCACCGGAGGCGAGCGATTCGCGCATCAGCAGCATCCGCGGGCTGCCGCCCGCGAGCGCGGCGGCGATCGACAGCACGATGCCGAGCAGCACGAGCGCGGACAGCGCGTCGACCCGCCTGAAGCGCGCGAGCTCCAGCCCGCTCCAGACGAGCGGCGGCGCGGCCGACGCGATCAGGCCGCCCGTCTCGCCCCAATACGGCACGGCGGCGCGATACGCGGCCCAGGGCAGCAGCAGGTTCACCGTCAATTCAGCGAGAAGACCGGGGCGTATTTTCATGGCGGCGACGTGGTCCGTTGGACCGACCGGGGCGCGGTCGGCGCGCGGATCGCATCCGTTTTATTGCACGCACCCATCATGCCGGATTTTTGCCGGCTTCGAGCGAAACGTTCGTCCGACGCGCCGGCGTCCGGCACGCGTCCGGCACGGGCCGCTACGCGGGCTTGCCCGATGCCCGGCGCGCGAAGAAATCGAGCGCGTGCTGGCGCGTCGTCATCGGCGCGAGGCTCGCGGCCGGATCGAGCCCGTCGCGCCGCGACGTGCCCGTCACGAGGCTCTTCTGCAGATCGTTGAGCGGCGCGGTGGGCGGCGGATGAACGAAGTCCGTGGCCGACGCGCTGATCGCCGGCAGATCGGCGCGCGGCGTGTCGCGCGTGAAGAGTTGCGCGAGCGTCGGCGCGTTCGCGATCCGCGCGCTCTTCAGCATCCTGTCGGGCGGGATGCCGAGCCAGTCGCGCAGCGTCGCGAGGATCGACGTATGGTCGTACGGGACCGCGGTCGGCGAGCGGAACACGGTGCCCGCTTCGATGTACGGCGACACGACGACGGCCGGCACGCGCACGCCGAAGCGATAGAAGCCGAATGTCTCGTCGCCGGGGGCGCTCGCGTCGTCGGGCGGCGTCGCGTTCGCGGGCGGCAGGACATGATCGAAGCAGCCGCCGTGCTCGTCGTAGGTCACGACGAGCAGCGTACGGGGCCAGCCGGGCGACGTGCTGATCGCCGTCCAGATGTCGTGCAGGAACGAGTCGCCCGCGCGCACGTCGTGCGGCGGATGCTGGTCGTTCGGCTCGAACAGGAAGCTCGGCTCGATGAACGCGTATTGCGGCAGCGCATCGTTCCGGCACGCGGCGGCGAAGTCCCCGAAATGCTTGAAATGGTCGGCCATCGCGTCGGCCCACAGCGTCGGAAACATCGTGTGCGTCAGCGACGGCGTGACGATCGTGTCGCTGTATACCGCCCAGCTCGCGCCGATCGACGTCAGCACGTCGAAGATCGTCGGCACGTTCCATGCGAGCGGATCGGGCATCGCGCCGTTGTTCACGTGCCCGTTCGACGTGCCCGCGTGCGCGAACGCGCGGTTCGGCCAGGTCTGGCTCGGCACCGACGCGAACCACGCGTCGGACACCGCGTACGCGCGCGCGAGCGCTGTCAGCGTCGGCAGCTGCGCGACGCTGTGGCATTGCATCACGTGGCTCGGATCGGTCGTCCGCGTCGTCTCGTAATTGACGACGAAGCCTTGCATCGGCGGCCACGGCGCGTTCGCGCCGCTCGGGCCGAGGATCTGGCTCGTCACGTTGACGAAGGTCTCCTGCGGATCGGGGGTCACGCTGTTCGCGGCTTCCAGCGTGACGGCGATCATCTTGCCGGCCGTCGACGGATTCGCCATCTCGGGCTTCAGTCCGTCGAACTGCGGCGAGCTGTGCGCGGGCAGCACGTGCGCGGGTTGCGTGCCGGGCGGATAGAGCCAGCCGAGCATCGTGTCGAACGAGCGGTTCTCGAACATCACGACGACGACGTGCTCGACGTTTTCCAGGATCTTCGCCACGATCTTCTCCTTCTTATGCGCAAACGGCGTCGCGGAGCGTCCTGCCGGGCGCGTGCGACGGGCCCCGTGCGCCGCGCGGCGGCTGACGTTCGGGCGTCGATCCGGGGAGGCGCGTGTCGTGCCGCTTGTGGCGCCTCCGCGCGGAAATATGGATTAGATATATCCGATATTTCGGGAAAAACAAGGCGCGATGACGCTGCCCACGACCGCCGCGATCGCAGTGACGATCGCGACGAGGTCGGCGCCGCTCGTAGACGAGCGGACGTCACGCGGTTCCCGGCAGAATTCGGTGGTGATGCTGCAGCGGGGGCGCGGCGCGCCTACCGACGCTCGCGCCGCAGCCGCGCGAGCGTCTGCCACGCGCAGCCGGCCGTCGCGCCCGCGATGCCGAGCATCGCGACGAGCACGCCGGATCCGAAGCCGGGCGGCATCTCGCCGGAGCCGGGCGGGGATGGCTTCGCGAGCAGCGCGCACGCGGCGCCCGCGACGATCAGCGCGGCGCACGCGAGCCAGTATCCGCGCCCGCGCGCTTGCCTGAGCGCGGAGTACAGCGCCCAGCCGAGGCCGAACAGATACAGCGTCGCCAGCGTGCCGAGTCCGATCCATTCGGCGAAAGGCGTCGTGCCGGCGGCGGCGAGCGTGGCGGGGGCGGTCATCGAATCGGCACCTCTTCGTGTCGGAAAAGTCGGAAACGGCCGGCTATCTTAGCGAATCGCATCGAACGCGCACAGGTTGCGCACGTTGCCCTTGTCAGAATCGGGGCGACGCCAGCGGAACCCGCGCGGTCTGTCTAGAATCGACGCTTTCCGACCCACGAGGATCTGCACGATGAAATCGGTTTTCGAAGCTCCCGCATCCGCGGCATCCGCCGCAACGGACGATGCCGCGCTCGCCGAGCGGCTCGATCGCGTGCTCGCGACGGCGCTGGCCGAGCGGCGCGTCGTCGGCGCGGTCGCGCTCGTCGCGCGGCACGGCGAGGTGGCCTACCGGCGCGCGCACGGCTTCGCGGAGCGCGAAACGCAGCGGCCGATGCGCGAGGACACGCTGTTGCGCCTGTCGTCGATCACGAAGCCGATCGTGACCGCCGCCGTGCTGCGCCTCGTCGCCGACGGCCGGATCGCGCTCGACGCGCCGATCACGCGATGGCTGCCCGCGTTCGCGCCGAAGCTGTCCGACGGTCGCGCACCCGCGCTCACCGTGCATCAATTGCTGACGCACACGGCGGGGTTGAGCTACGGGCTGCTCGAAGAACCGGGCTCGATCTACCACACGCTCGGCATCTCGGACGGGATCGATCTCGTCGACTTCGATCTCGCGGAGAACCTGCGGCGCATCGTGGCCGCGCCGCTCGCATTCGAGCCCGGCAGCGCGTGGCGCTATTCGCTCTCGCTCGATGTGCTCGGCGCGGCGATCGAGCGCGTGACGGGGCTCGCGCTGCCCGACGCGGTCGCGCAGCTCGTCACGACGCCGCTCGGGATGCGCGACACGGGCTTCGTCGCGTCCGATCCGGCGCGCTTCGCGGTCGCGTACGCGAACGCCGCGCCGGAACCCGCGCGGATCACCGACAACCTCGACGTGCCGCTGCCCGAAGGGCAGGGCGTCGCGGTGCGCTTCGCGCCGTCGCGCGTGTTCGACGCGTCGGCGTTTCCGTCGGGCGGCGCGGGGATGTACGGCAGCGCCGACGACGTGCTGCGCTTGCTCGAGGCGATTCGCACGGGCGGCGACGGATTCTTGCCGGCGGCGCTCGTCACGGCGACGCGCACCGACCACACCGGACCGGCCGCCGAGACGCGCGGGCCCGGCTGGGGCTTCGGCTACGGCGGCGCGGTGCTGTCCGATCCGGCGCTCGCGCAGTCGCCGCAAAGCGCGGGGACGTTGCAATGGGGCGGCGTCTACGGGCATTCGTGGTTCGTCGACGCGGCGCGCGGCCTCACCGTGCTGCTGATGACGAACACCGCGTATGAAGGGATGTCGGGGCCGTTGACGGTCGAGGTGCGCGACGCGGTTTATCGCGTGTAATCACGTGTAATCGGCGGGCCGGTGCGGCGATTGCGCGGCGTGACGATAGGCGGCGCGCGGCGTCGCGCCGGTCGATGCGCGAAGGTGCGGCGTCGGGCGCGCCGCGCCGCGTCGCGATTCGGCGCGGCGCATCCGCATCGTCCGCATCGTCCGCATCGTCCGCATCGTCCGCATCGTCCACATCGTCCACATCGTCCACATCGGGCGACGGCGGGCGACGGCGGGCGACGGCGGGCGACCGCGGCTCGCGCCGCGCACGAGCCGCGCACGCATCGGCCGCCGGCCGCTAGCCCTGCCCATCCGGCCCCGCATGCTCGGGCGCGCGGTTCAGCAGATGCGTGCGCGTATCCGCCGCGAGCGACACGTAGCGCTCGTATTGCCGCAGCACGTCGGCGATGATCTCGTCGCCGCGCAGATACTCGATGTCGTAGCCGAGCCGCCCGTCCGCGAAGAACGTCAGCACTTCGTACACGTGCTCGCGCTGCGCCTCGGGCTCGGCCGCCTCGCGGATCCGGAACGCAGGCGCGGACTTGCGCGACACCCGCGCGCCGTACACAAAGTCGCGCTGCGCGGGCGCGGGCACGGTGAGGCGCACCGCGTCGTCGTCGTCGCGCGCGACGTGCGCGTCGACGCCGCCCGCCTTCAATTCGCCCGCGACCTTGCGCAGCGCGGGCTCGACCGTCTCCGCGACGAACTGCCGGGCCTCGGCGTCGGTCGTCTGCCGCAGGATCTGCGACAGACGGTGACGCCAGTGCTGGCCAGTCCAGAAATTCGTCGCGGGCGCCATGTCCTGCGAGTAGTGCGCGTGGTCCGCCTTCAGGCCGCGCCAGAGCCCGTAGCAGAGCGCGAGCATCACGAGCGCGACGGGCAGCGCGGCGACGAGCGTCAGCGCCTGCAGCGCCTTCAGCCCGCCCGCGACGAGCAGCACCGACGCCGTCACGCCGAGCACGGCCGCCCAGAAGAGCCGCTGCCAGACGGGCGAATGCGCGGCGCCGCGCGTCGCGATCGCGTCGATCACGAACGCGCCCGAATCGGCCGACGTCACGAAGAACACCGCGATCAGCACGATCGCCGCGAGCGACAGCAGTTGCGTGAGCGGCAGGTAATCGAAGAAGCGGAACAGCAGCGCATCGACGTTGGTCGCGGTCTGCGCGAGCGCGCCCGCGGCCGCGTGCGTGTCGATCCAGATCGCGCTGTTGCCGAACGCGGTCATCCAGACGAGATTGAACGCGGTCGGCACGAGCAGCACGCCAATCACGAACTGGCGGATCGTGCGGCCGCGCGAGATGCGCGCGATGAACATCCCGACGAACGGCGACCACGACACCCACCACGCCCAGTAGAGCAGCGTCCAGCCGCCGAACCAGCCTTTCTCGTTCGGCGTCTCGTACGCGTACGTGCGAAACGACAGCGACACGAGCTTCGACAGATACTCGCCGATGTTGTCGCCCATCGCGCGCAGCAGGAACGACGTCGGCCCCGCGATGACGACGAACGCGAGCAGCGCGAACGCGAGCATCAGGTTCAGCTCGGACAGCCGGCGCACGCCCTTGTCGAGCCCGCTCGCGGCGGAGAGCCCGGCCAGCGTAACGACGACCGCGACGAGGCCGACGCGGAACGTATCGCTGTCGGTGTCCCAGCCGGCGACCGTATGCAGGCCCGCGCTCAGCTGCAGTACGCCGTAGCCGAGCGTCACCGCGATCCCGGCGATCGTGCCGACGAGCGCGAATGCGTCGACCGTGTGGCCGATCCAGCCGTTCACGCCTTCGCGCAGCACCGGATAGAGGCCCGAGCGCAGCGTGAGCGGCAGGTTGTAGCGAAAGCCGAAGTACGCGAGCACGAGACCCATCACGCCGTAGGTCGCCCACGCGTGCAGCCCCCAGTGGAAGAACGACATCAGCATCGCCTCCTGCGCGGCGGCGGGCGTGCCGCCTGCGGCCGTCGGCGGCTTCAGGTAGTGCTGGATCGGCTCGCCGACGCCGAAGTACATGAGGCCGATGCCCATGCCGGCCGCGAACAGCATCGCGGTCCACGACACGAAGCTGAATTCGGGCTCGGCGTCGTCGGGGCCGAGCTTGATGTTGCCGAAGCGGCTTGCCGCGATCAGCACGAGGAAGATCAGGAAGGTCGTGATCGCGAGCACGTAGAACCAGTCGAAACGCGCGATGATCCATTGCTGGCCGGCGCCGAAGAGCGCGCCCGCTTCGTTCGGCCGCAGCGCGCAGACGGCGAGGAGCGCGCCGATCACGGCGAGTGACGGCACGACGACTTGCGGCTTGAGCGTCGTGCGCGGCGTAGGTCGGGATGAGGGCATAAGCGGGTTTCCGGAAAAAGTGGCGTCGCGGAGCGTGCGCGTCAGCCGAGGCCGGCGCCGGGACGGCGCGGACGGCCCGGCTGCGGCAACGCGCGCGCGAAGCGCAGGGTGGAGGGGCGGGAGCAGCGAGGATGCAGGCTGAAACTGACAGATTGTAAGCTATTCGGCGAAGTTGCCCGAAAAAGCGGGGCGGATTACCTCGAGCGCACCATCTGGCATGGGTTTCCGGCGATCGTCCGGAGGCAGTGCAAACCCCGATGAAAATTTATTTTTTCCATCTAGCCAATTGTGTAAATTTACTTTCATCGATATACGCCGCACCGCATCCGCCGCATGCCCAGCTCCAGTCCGACCGCCACGCCGCTCGGCGCCGAACCGTCGATCTCCGCGCGCCTCGCCGCCGCGCTGCCGTCGCTCACGCCGATTCATCGGCGGATGGGCGAGTACGTGCTCGCCCATCCGTTCCGCGCGGCGACGATGCGGATCGACGAGCTCGCGAACGCGGTCGATGCGTCGATCGCGACCGCGAACCGCTTCGCGCGCGCGCTCGGCTTCGACGGCTATCCGGCGCTGCGCGCGGCGCTCGTGCGCGGCTTCGAGGCGACGCTCGCGCCCGTCGAGCGGCTGCGCTCCGCGCAGGAGCGCGATGCGGGCGCGCGCGGCGGCGAACTGATCGAAGCGAGCTTCGAGCAAGCGGTCGCGAACCTCGAACGCACGCGCGAGCGGCTCGATCGCGCGAACGTCGAGGCGGCCGTCGACTCGCTGCTCGCCGCGCGCCGGATCTTCATCGTCGGAATGGGCGCGAGCGCGTTTCTCGCTGGATTGATGGAGCACGGGCTGTCCGTGTATCGCGACAACGTGCAGTCGCTCGCGCTGCTAGGCGGCCCGACCGACGCCGCGCGACGCCTGTTCAGCGCGCGCGACGACGATCTCGTCGTCGCGATCGCGTTTCCGCGCTACGTGTACGACACGATCGAGCTCACGCGCCGCGCGGCCGAGCGGGGCGCGCCGGTGCTCGCGATCACCGACGGGCCGGAGTCGCCGATCGCGTCGTTCGCGATGTGCGCGCTTTACGTGAATGCCGAGCGGCGGCTCGCGGCGACGTCCGAGGCCGCGGTGCTCGCGCTCGTCGAAGCGCTGATCGACGCGGTCGCGCATCGTTCGCAGCGCTCGGCGCGCGCCGCCGCCGAAGTGACCGAATTCATGCTGCCGTGGCTCGAAGCGCGGGGCGCGACCGCCGCGCCGCTTCGCCCGCCGCGCCGTTCCAGGAAAACCGACTGATGACTTCACCCGCAATCATTGCGATTCATGGCGGCGCAGGCACGATCCTGCGCAACGCGATGACGGCCGACGCCGAAGCGCAGTACCGCGCCGAGCTGAACGCGATCCTCGCCGCCGCACAGGCCGTGCTCGCCGATGGCGGCAACGCGCTCGACGCGGTCAGCGTCGCGGTGCGGATGCTCGAGGATTGCCCGCTTTTCAACGCGGGGCGCGGCGCCGTCTACACGGCCGACGGCACGCACGAGCTCGACGCCGCGATCATGGACGGCGCGACGCTGAAGGCGGGCGCGATCTGCTGCGCGACGCGCGTGCGCAACCCGGTGCTCGCCGCGCGGCGCGTGCTCGAGGCGAGCGAGCATGTGATGTTCGCGGGCGCGGGCGCCGACGCGTTCGCGGCCGCGCAGGGGCTCGACCTCGCCGAGCCGGGCTACTTCGACACCGAGTTCCGCCGCGCGCAGTGGCTGAAGGCGCGACAGTCGTCGGGCGTGCTGCTCGACCACGACGCGGCGACGCTCGCGTTCGGCAACGGCAACGGCAACGGCGCCGCGTTCGCGCCGCAGCCGCTCGATCCGGATCGCAAGCACGGCACGGTCGGCGCGGTCGCGCGCGATCTGCGCGGCCATCTCGCCGCAGCCACGTCGACGGGCGGGATCACGAACAAGCAGCCGGGGCGCGTTGGCGACACGCCGATCATCGGCGCGGGCTGCTACGCGAACGATGCGACGTGCGCGGTGTCGTCGACGGGCACGGGCGAGATGTTCATCCGGCTCGCGACCGCGTACGACGTGTCCGCGCAGATCGAATACCGCGGCGCGACGCTCGCATCGGCCGCGTACGACGTCGTGATGAACAAGCTGCCGCGGATCGCCGGCCGCGGCGGGATCATCGCGATCGATGCGCGCGGCAATCTCGCGATGCCGTTCAACACCGAAGGGATGTATCGCGGCTACGCGCGCGTCGGCGAGACGCCCGTGACCGCGATCTACCGTGAAGAGGCGGCGTGACGGCGCGGCCGTCCGATCGCAGAAACAGGAGAGCCAGATGAGCGCGAGCCGATCCGCCCCGAGCCTGCCCGAGCAGCGCGTGCTCGAAGTCGACGGGCTGTCCGTCACGTTCCGCCGCGAGGGCGCCGCGTTCGAAGCGGTGCGCGGGTTGTCGTTCCACGTCGATCGCGGCGAGACGCTCGCGATCGTCGGCGAATCGGGCTCCGGCAAGTCGGTGACGTCGCTCGCGCTGATGCGCCTCGTCGAGCACGGCGGCGGCGCGATCGCGGGCGGCAGGATCGTGCTGCGCCGGCGCAATGGCGCGGCGCTCGATCTCGTGCGCGCGTCGCCGTCGATGCTGCGCACGGTGCGCGGTGCGGACGTCGCGATGATCTTCCAGGAGCCGATGACGTCGCTCAATCCGGTCTTCACGGTCGGCGACCAGATCAGCGAGGCGATCGCGCTGCATCAGAACAAGCGCGCGAGCGAAGCGCGCGCGGAGGCGCTGCGTCTTCTCGACCTCGTGCGGATTCCGGAGGCGCGCCGCGTGTTCGCGCGCCATCCGCATCAGTTGTCGGGCGGGATGCGGCAGCGCGTGATGATCGCGATGGCGCTGTCGTGCCGGCCCGCGCTGCTGATCGCCGACGAGCCGACGACCGCGCTCGACGTGACGATCCAGGCGCAGATCCTCCAGCTGATCCGCGGGCTGCAGGACGAAATGGACATGGGTGTGATCTTCATCACGCACGACATGGGCGTCGTCGCGGAGGTCGCCGATCGCGTGCTCGTCATGTATCGCGGCGAGAAGGTCGAGGCGGGCGCGTCCGATGCGATCTTCGCCGCGCCGTCGCATCCGTATACGAAGGCGCTGCTCGCGGCGGTGCCGCGGCTCGGGTCGATGCAGGGCACTGACGCGCCGGCGAAGTTTCCGCTGCTGCGCTTCGATCCGGTGGCGGGCGACGCGGTCCTGGTCGCGAGCGACGCCGCCGCGCCCGCGACGCCCACGACGCCTGCGACGCCCACGACGCCCGCCGCGACGCTTGCTCCGGTCGCTCCGCCGGCGCCGGAGGCGCCCGCCGCGCCGCCTTCCGCGCAAGCGGCGGTCGACCCTTCGTCCGCGCCGCTCTTGCGCGTGCGCGACCTTGTCACGCGCTTCCCGATCAAGAGCGGCGCGTTCAGCCGCGTGTCGCAATACGTGCATGCGGTCGAGCGCGTGAGCTTCGACCTGCGCGCGGGCGAGACGCTCGCGCTCGTCGGCGAGTCGGGCTGCGGCAAGTCGACGACGGGCCGCTCGCTGCTGCGCCTCGTCGACAACCTGAGCGGCTCGATCGAATTCGAAGGCCGCGAGATCCGCGCGCTGAAGGGCCGCGAACTGCAGGCGCTGCGCCGAAACATCCAGTTCATCTTCCAGGATCCGTTCGCATCGCTGAACCCGCGCTTGACAGTCGGCTTCTCGATCATGGAGCCGCTCCTCGTGCACGGCGTCGCGAGCGGCAAGGCGGCGCAGGCGCGCGTCGACTGGCTGCTCGATCGCGTCGGCCTGCCCGCCGACGCCGCGCGCCGCTATCCGCACGAGTTCTCCGGCGGCCAGCGGCAGCGGATCGCGATCGCGCGCGCGCTCGCGCTGAACCCGAAGGTCGTGATCGCCGACGAGTCGGTGTCGGCGCTCGACGTGTCGGTGCAGGCGCAGATCGTCAACCTGATGCTCGACCTGCAGCGCGAGCTCGGCGTCGCGTATCTGTTCATCTCGCACGACATGGCGGTCGTCGAGCGGATCAGTCATCGCGTCGCGGTGATGTACCTCGGCCAGATCGTCGAGATCGGTCCGCGCCGCGCGGTGTTCGAGACGCCGCGCCATCCGTACACGAAGAAGCTGATGAGCGCGGTGCCGATCGCCGATCCCGCGCGCCGCCACGCGCAGCGCACGCTGCCCGCCGACGATCTGCCGAGCCCGATCCGCGCGTTCGGCGACGAGCCTGTCGTCGCGCCGCTCGTCGCGGTCGGGCCGGAGCACTTCGTCGCCGAGCATCGGGTTGGCGGCGCGTATTGAGGCTTGCAGACACGCAGACATACAGACACGCAAAGCGCTGACGGCGCGGCGCGACGGTTGCGCAAACGCAGCGGCAACAGGCAAACGCAACATGCAGGCAGCATCGAATCACGAGGGAAGCAAGGAAGACCGCAGGAAGCCCGGCGCGCAGGATTCCGGAGCATCAGGATTCCGGAGCATCAGGATTCCGGATTCGCGAAACGCACGGCAGCAGGACCACACGAGCCCAGATCCACGCACTACCGAAGCATCGCAAAGGAGCCCACACATGACTATGCCGCATTCGTTCTTGCCATTCTCGCCGCGCTCGCTGATCGCCGCCTGCGCAGGCGTCATCGCGATGTCGTCCGCCTCGCTCGCGTTCGCCGAGCGGACCGCTGTGATGGCCGTCGATTCGACGTTCACGACGCTCGACCCGTACGATTCGAACGACACGCTGTCGCAGGCGGTGTCGAAGTCGTTCTATCAGGGCCTGTTCGGCTTCGACAAGGACATGAAGCTCGTGAACGTGCTTGCGACCGGCTACGACGCGAGCCCCGACGCGAAGGTCTACACGATCAAGCTGCGCCAGAGCGTGAAGTTCCAGGACGGCACCGATTTCACCGCCGCCGCGGTGAAGGCGAACTTCGACCGCGTGACCGATCCGGCGAACAAGCTCAAGCGCTACAACCTGTTCCGCCGGATCGCGAAGACCGAGGTCGTCGATCCGTACACGGTGAAGGTCACGCTGACCGAGCCGTTCTCCGCGTTCATCAACGTGCTCGCGCACCCGTCCGCCGTGATGATCTCGCCCGCCGCGCTGAAGAAATACGGGCGCGACATCGCGCTGCATCCGGTCGGCACCGGCCCGTTCGAGTTCGTCGAATGGAAGCAGACCGACGACCTGAAGGTGAAGAAGTTCGCCGCCTACTGGAAGCCGGGCTATCCGAAGATCGATGCGATCGACTGGAAGCCCGTCGTCGACAACAACACGCGCGCCGCGCTGATGAAGACGGGCGAGGCCGACTTCGCGTTCCGCATTCCGTTCGAGCAGACGGCCGACCTGAAGGCGAACGCGAAGGTCGACGTGATCGAGCGCACGTCGATCATCCAGCGCTATGTCAGCCTGAACATGATGCAAAAGCCGTTCGACAACCCGAAGGTCCGCCAGGCGCTCAATTACGCGGTCAACAAGGATGCGCTCGCGAAGGTCGCGTTCGCCGGCAACGCGACGCCCGCGACGGGCATCGTGCCGCAGGGCGTCGACTACGCAGTGAAGCTCGGCCCGTGGCCGTACGATCCGGCGAAGGCGCGCGCGCTGCTGAAGGAGGCGGGCTATCCGAACGGCTTCGAGACGACGCTCTGGTCCGCGTACAACAACTCGACGTCGCAAAAGGCGATCCAGTTCGTCCAGCAGCAGCTCGCGCAAGTGGGCGTGAAGGCGCAGGTGCAGGCGCTCGAGGCGGGTGAGCGGGTCGCGAAAGTCGAGAGCGCGCAGGACCCGGCGAAGGCGCCCGTGCGGATGTACTACATCGGCTGGTCCGCGTCGACGGGCGAGTCGGACTGGGCGATCACGCCGCTGCTGGCTTCCGCGTCGTTTCCGCCGAAGCTCGTGAATACCGCGTACTACAGGAACGACGCGGTCGACGCCGATCTCGCGAAGGCGCTCGCGACGACCGATCGCGCGAAGAAGGCCGAGCTGTATGCGGACGCGCAAAAGCGCATCTGGTCCGACGCGCCGTGGATTCCGCTCGTGCAGGAGAAGATCGTCTATGCGCGCAGCAAGCGTCTGCAGGGCGCGTACGTGATGCCCGACGGCTCGTTCAACTTCGACGAGATCGCGATCAAGTGACGCGAAACGACCCGGGCGATTCGAACGGTCCGAACGATCCGAACGATCCGAACGATCCGAACGATCCGAACGATCCGAACGATCCGAACGATCCGAACGATCCGAACGATCCGAACGATCCGAACGATCCGAACGGTCCGAACGATCCGGTCGCTTCGGGCATAGGCGGCGCGCGGTCCGACCGCGCGCCGCATCGAGGTGCAAGCGCATGCTGAATTTTCTGGTCAAACGATTGTTCGGGCTCCTGCCGACGCTCGTGAGCGTCGCGGTGCTGGTGTTCCTGTTCGTCCACCTGCTGCCGGGCGATCCCGCGCGGCTCGCGGCCGGTCCCGAGGCCGACGACGCGACGGTCGCGCTCGTGCGCGCCGACCTCGGCCTCGACAAGCCGCTGCCGACGCAGTTCGCGAACTTCTTCGTGCGGATCGCGCATTTCGATTTCGGCACGTCGACGCGCAGCAGGCGGCCTGTTTCGACCGAGATCGGCGAGCGCTTCATGCCGACGCTGTCGCTGACCCTCGTCAGCATGGTCTGGGCGACGCTCTTCGGGATGGCGATCGGCATCGCGTCGGCCGTGTGGCGCAACCGCTGGCCGGACCGCATCGGGATGACGCTCGCGGTGTCGGGCATCTCGTTTCCGGCGTTCGCGCTCGGGATGCTGCTGATGGAAGTGTTCTCGGTGAAGCTCGGCTGGCTGCCCGTCGTGCCGGACGGCTCGTGGCGGAGCTACGTGCTGCCGTCGCTGACGCTCGGCGCGGCCGTGGCGGCGGTGATGGCGCGCTTCACGCGCGCGTCGTTCGCCGAAGTGCTGCACGAGGATTTCGTGCGCACCGCGCGCGCGAAAGGCGTGCGCGAGCCGCTGGTCGTGCTGAAGCACTGCCTGCGCAACGCGATGATTCCGGTCGTCACGATGATGGGGCTGCAGTTCGGCTTTCTGCTCGGCGGGTCGATCGTCGTCGAGGCGGTGTTCAACTGGCCGGGGCTCGGGCGCCTCCTCGTCGATGCGGTGACGATGCGCGACTACCCGGTGATCCAGGCGATCGTGCTGCTGTTCTCGCTCGAGTTCATCCTGATCAATCTGACCGTCGACGTGCTGTATGCGGTCATCAATCCGACGATCCGTTTCAAGTGAGGCGCGCATGAACGCGACTGTTCCCACCCCTTCCGCGTCCGCCACTGCCGTCGCGTCGACCGCGATCCGCACGCCGTGGAGCGAATTCTGGCGCAAGTTCAGGAAGCAGCACGTCGCGCTCGCGGCGGGTGCGTTCGTGCTGCTGCTCGTCGTCGTCGCGATCGTCGGCCCGCATTTCGTGCCGTACGATCCGGAGAACTATTTCGACTACGATGCACTGAACGCGGGGCCGTCGGCCGCGCACTGGTTCGGCGTCGATTCGCTCGGACGCGACATCTTCAGCCGGATCGTCGCGGGCGCGCGGATCTCGCTCGCCGCAGGCTTCTTCTCGGTCGCGCTCGGCGCCGTGATCGGCACGTTCTTCGGCCTCCTCGCCGGCTACTACGAAGGCTGGTGGGACCGCGCGACGATGCGCGTCGCCGACGTGCTGTTCGCGTTTCCGGGGATCCTGCTCGCGATCGGCGTCGTCGCGATCCTCGGCAACGGGATGATCAACGTGATCTGCGCGGTGGCCGTGTTCAGCGTGCCCGCGTTCGCGCGGCTCGTGCGCGGCAACACGCTCGCGCTCAAGCAGATGACCTACGTCGAGGCCGCGCGCAGCATCGGCGCGTCCGATCGGACGATCATCATGCGGCACATCCTGCCGGGCACGGTGTCGTCGGTCGTCGTCTACTTCACGATGCGGATCGGCACGTCGATCATCACGGCGGCGAGCCTGTCGTTCCTCGGCCTCGGCGCGCAGCCGCCGACGCCCGAGTGGGGCGCGATGCTCAACGAGGCGCGCGCCGACATGGTCAACGCGCCGCACGTCGCGCTCTTTCCGAGCATCGCGATTTTTCTGACCGTGCTCGCATTCAACCTGCTCGGCGACGGGCTGCGCGACGCGCTCGATCCGAAGCTGGAACGGCAGTGATGGGCGCGTCTTCCGAACGCGCGCCGGCCGCGGCGGCGCCGCACGTCGGCGCGCTGCCTGCCGGGCCGCTCGGCAGCCTCGCCGACGTCGCGGGCGTGACGGTCGGCCACGCGACGCTCGACGCGCACGGCGTGCAGACCGGCGTGACCGTCGTGCGGCCGCACGCGGGCGACGTCTATCGCGACAAGGCGCCCGCCGCCGCCGCGGTGATCAACGGCTTCGGCAAGAGCATCGGGCTCATGCAGGTCGACGAACTCGGCGTGGTCGAGACGCCGCTCGCGCTGACGAACACGTTCGGCGTCGCCGCGGTCGCGCACGCGCAGATCCGTGCGGCGATCGACGCGAATCCGCGGATCGGCCGCGCATGGCCGACTGTCAATCCGCTCGTGTTCGAGTGCAACGACGGCTATCTGAACGATCTGCACGCGTTCGCGGTGACGCCCGCGCATTACGCGCAGGCGCTCGCCGACGCGCGGCCCGGGTTCGCGCGCGGCGCGGTCGGCGCGGGGCGCGGGATGTCGTGCTTCGACCTGAAAGGCGGGATCGGCTCGGCGTCGCGCGTCGTGCGCGCGGCGGGCGACGCGTGGACGGTCGGCGCGCTCGTGCTCGCGAATTTCGGACGCCTGCCGATGCTGACGATCGCGGGCGTGCCGGTCGGCCGGATGATCGCCGGGCGGGATGCGGGCGGCTCAGGCAAGGCGGGCCGTTCGGGCGATCCGGATGGCGCGGGCGGCGGGATCGCGCCGCGCGGCGCGCCGGACGCCGCCGCTTCGCATCCGGACGCGCCGCCGCCCGAGCAGGGCTCGATCATCATGCTCGTTGCGACCGACGCGCCGCTGTCGTCGCGGCAGCTGAAGCGCGTCGCGCTGCGCGCGGCTGCGGGCCTTGCGCGGACGGGGTCGGTGTACGGCCACGGCAGCGGCGACATCGCGCTCGCGTTCTCGACCGCATACACGGTGCCGCACGACGCCGAGCGCGTCGCGCTGCCGGCGCTCGTCGCCGATGCGGCGCTCGATCCGCTGTTCGCCGCCGCAGCCGACAGCGTCGAGCAGGCGATCGTCGACGCGCTGTGGCAGGCGACGCGCGTCGCGGGCCGCGACGGCCATGCGCGCCGCGCGCTGCGCGACGCGGCGCCGGAACTCGAACGATGGCTGCGCGAATCGCGCGCGGGAGACTGATGAAAGTCCTGATTTCGACCGATATCGAAGGGATCGCGGGCGTCGTGAGCGTCGAGCAGACGCGCGCGGGCAATCCCGAATACGAACGCGCGCGCCGCTGGATGACGGCCGAGGCGAACGCCGCCGTCGAAGGCGCGTTCGCGGGCGGCGCGACGCGCGTGTGGGTCAACGATTCGCACGGCGGCTTTCGCAACCTGCTGCCGGACGGCCTCGACGCCCGCGCGCGCGTCGTGCTCGGCAAGCCGCGCACGCTCGGGATGATGGCGGGCCTCGAAGGCGGGCCGGATCTCGTGTTCATGATCGGCTATCACGCGAAGGCGCAGACGCGCGGCCTGCTCGCGCACACGATCAACAGCTTCGCGTTCGCGCGCGTGCTGCTCGACGGACGTGAAATCGGCGAAGCGGGACTCTATGGCGCGCTTGCGCACGAGTACGGCGCGCACGTCGTGCTGCTGTCCGGCGACGACGTATTCGTCGACGAGACGCGGCCGCTGTTTCCGGCGGCGCGCTTCGTGACCGTGAAGGAGGCGACGGGGTTCGCGAGCGGCGCGTCGATGACGCCCGCCGCCGCGTGCGCGGCGCTCGGCGTCGCGGCGCGGCAGGCGGTCGAGCAGGCGCGCGAGGTCGCGCGCATGGCGCGTCCGCGCGCGCCGCGCGCGGCGATCGGCGAGCTGCAGACGCAGACCGTCGCGGCCGCCGATCTGTTTTGCCAATGGCCGTCGCTCGAACGTGTCGACGCGGTCACGCTGCGGTTCTCTGCGCCGTCGATCGAGCACGTCGTGCGGACGTTGAACTGTCTGTCGGCGATGTCGTTCATGCTGCGTTGAGCGGCGCGTTCCGCGCATGCCGGGCGCCGAGCGTGCGGCGCGTCGCGGCGCGCGGCGACGAAACGCGAACGACCTGTCGCTAGCGCCCGAGCGGCGACGCGCTCGCTCGCTCGAATCCCGCGTGAACCGACGCATAGATGCCGAGCAGTTCGTCCACGTCGAGCGCGCGCTCGCGATGCATCGACTGCGTGCGCACTTCGTCGAGGCACGCGCCCAATTCCGCGTCCGCCGCGCGAATGCCCCGTTGCTCGAGCACATGCGCGATCGAAGCGCGGCCGGAATGCTTGCCGATGACGATCCGCCGTTCGCCGCCGACGATTTCCGGCGGAAACGGCTCGAACGCGCTGCTGTTGCGCAGCGTGCCGTTCGCGTGGATGCCGGACTCGTGCGCGAACACGTTGCCGCCGACGACCGGCTGCCACGGCGGGCAAGGCACGTGCGACGCTTCGCTGACGAGCCGGCTGAGCGCGATGAGCTTCGTCGTGTCGATGCCGAGGTCCGCGTGGTAGAGCCGCTGCAGCGCCATCGCCGTTTGCGCGAGATCGGGCATGCCTGCACGCTCGCCGATACCGTTGACGGTGACGTGGAAGAACGTCGCGCCGGCGAGCAGCCCGGCGATCGTATTGGCGGTCGCGAATCCGAAATCGTTGTGCGCGTGGCATTGCACCGCGATGCCCGATGCGCGCTTCACGCGCGCGACGATGTCCCCGTACTGCTCGGGCGTCAGGATGCCTATCGTGTCGGACAGCCGGATGCGGTCCGCGCCTGCGCGCGCGACGTGTGCGGCATACGCTTCGACGAACGAAATGTCTGAGCGGCCGACGTCCTCCGCGCTGATCGACACGAACGCGCCGCGATCCTTCGCGAGCTTCACGAGATCGGCGGAGCTGTCGAGCAGCCATTGGCGATCCTTCTTGACGCTGTCGTTCAGATGAATGGCCGACGTCGGCAAGCCGATGTGGATCGCCTCGAATCCGAGGTCGAGCGACTGCTCGACATCGTTGCGCACGCCGCGGTTCCAGCCGACGAGATGCGCTTCGTTCTTTCGTTCGAGCAATTCCCGGATGGTGAGCAGCTCCTCGCCGCCCATCGCCGGAATGCCGATTTCGAGCCAGCGGACGCCCGCATCGACGAGCGCGCCGAAGATCGCTTTCTTGCGCGGCCTCGAAAACGCGATTCCGGGCGATTGCTCGCCGTCCCGCAGCGTCGTGTCTTCCAAGATGATTGCATGCATGGCGATGCTCCGTTGAGATTGATTGGGATGCCGAACGCCGTCGCGCGCCGTCGTTCATGCGAGGTCCGCCTACTTCGTCAACGCGCCGGAAAAGCCGATCAGGACGGTGCCCGTCGTGATGATCGAGCAGCCCAGCACCTTCCTGGCCGAAGCCGGCTCGGACAGAAAGAAACGTCCGATCAGCGCCGCGAACACCACGCTCGTTTCCCGCAGCGACGACACGGGCCCCATCGCGCCTTGCTTCATCGCCCAGATGACGATGCCGTAGCCGAGCGCGGCCGACATGCCGCCGAAGCCCGCCTTGACCAGTTCCCGTTTGCGGCCGCCGAGCGTCAGGCGTCCTTCGAGCAGCCAGTAGGTCGGCAGCATCATCAGCGCGGTGAGCGCAAACATCCACGCCGCGTAGCCGATGCTGTCGCCGGCCGCGCGCGCGCCGATGCCGTCCACGACGCTGTACGCGGCGATCGACGCGCCGGTGCCGAGCGCGTCGGGCAGCGCGCGCGTCCATGCATCGTCGCCGAGCGCGCGCCGGTCGAGGCCCACGGCGAAGATGCCGCCCGAGATCAGCAGCAGGCCGAGCAGCGTCGGCGCGCCGATGCGTTCGCCCACGAACAGCGCCGCGCCCGTCGTGACGAGCACGGGCGACGTGCCGCGCGCGATCGGATAGGCGACGCTCAATTCGCCTCGCTGGTACGCGCGCACGAGCATCAGGTTGTACACGACGTGCAGCACGGCGGAAGCGACGATGCAGGCCCAGCTGTCGCGCGGCGGAGTCGGCCGCAGCGGAACGAAGCACAGTGCGAAGAGGCCCATCGCGATGCACAGGACGGTCGACGACCAGAGGCGGCTTCCACTGCTGCGAATCAGCGCGTTCCAGGTCGCGTGCAGCAACGCGGCGAACAGGACGATCAGGATGACGGAGAAAGGCAAGGGAACTCCCGTGAGAGTTGGCGAGCCGGCCGGGCGGCGCAACGCGGCCGGGACGGATCGTTCAGGCTGGCTGCGTCTCGAGCCCCAGCTGCACGCGCGCCTCCTCGGCGGACGCGAGCTCGCCGCCGAGGCGCTCGACGATCCACTTCGCCCTGTCGACCAATTCGGCGTTGCCGGACGCGAGCTTGCCCTTGTCGATGTAGATCGTGTCTTCCATGCCGATCCGGACGTGTCCGCCGAGGATGAACGATTGCGCGAGCATCGGAAATGCGTGCCGGCCGATCGAGAACCCGGTCCATTCGACGCCGGGCGGCAGCAGCGACTTCGCGAAGACGAGCGCCTCCGGCGTCGCCGGCATGCCGTATTTGATGCCGACGATGAGGCTCGCGATCGCCGGATGACTGAACGTGCCGTCGTCGAACAGATCGCGCGCGAGATGCAGGTTGCCGCTGTCGAAGAGTTCCAGCTCGGGGATCGCGCCCGTCTCGTAGATCGCGCGCGCGATGGTCCGGATGCTCGCCGGCGTATTGATGACGACGTCGCCGCCGAAAAACATCGTGTCCAGATCGACGGTCGCGATGTCGGGACGCAGCACGCCGAGATGCGCGACGCGCCGTTCCGGCGGCAGAAGGTTCGTGCGGGGGCCGGGGACGAGCGGGTCGGGCTCTCCCGGCTGAAAACGTCCGCCCGGCCCGGTCGTGATGTTGAGGATCAGCGCCGGATTCCGCTCGCGAATGCGCTCGACGACCTCGCGGTAATGCCCGATGTCCATCGACGCCTTGCCCGTGTGCGGGTCGCGCACATGCAGATGGACGACCGCCGCGCCGGCGTCGGCCGCTTCGAGCGACGATTCCGCGATTTGCCGAGGCGTGATCGGCAAATTGGGATTCTGGTCCTGGCGGGTCTGGCTGCCCGTCACGGCGCAGGTCAGGATGGTTTTTCGCTTCGTCATGTGGTCAGTCCTCCGAAATGGGGCGATCCTGCGCGCGCCGTCATTGCGGCGTCGCGCGATTGATTCGATCGCGATAGAGGCGGGACATCCTGATGAACCGGTCCGCGCCCGGAACGGGAACGGGCTCGGCGTGACGAGCCTTCAGCGCGTCCTTGAAGCGCGGCACGGAGAAGCCGGCGTCGCTCGACCATGCGTCGTCCGGAACGAACGTGTAGCACGCGCCGATCTGCAGCCACGTATGTCCGTCTCCGCCGCCCACGAGCGGCAATTCGAGTCGCGACGCGAGGCTGCGGTATCGATCCGATGCGCCGAGATCCTTGGCGGGCAGCTCGATCGCATCGAGGCGGCCGCCGACGGCCGGCAACTCGTCGATCCACTTGTGATGGAAGTAGACGTGGTGCGCGACGATCGCGTAAGGCTCGCCCGTGGCGTCGAGCGCGTCGAGCAGCGCGGGCAGGGCGTAGGCCCCTTTTTGAGAATCGAGCGCGCGCAGCGTCGACGGCGCCGCGTGAACGCCGGCGTCGCCGCCGCCGCGCAGCGACACCTCGGCGCCGGCGCTGACCGTGAGGCCGCCGGGGAGACGAAGCACGCCGGCGGAAAGCGGCGTGCCGGCGAGCACGTTGCGGTCGAACAGATCGGCGAGCAACGCGTGGTAATGCGTCGCGTCCAGGTGTTCGCAGATGCATACCGCGTCGAGTCCGTCGTGGCGCGCAGCGTCGAACGTGAAGCGGATCTCGTCCCAATCCGGCGACGCGCTTTTGCCGGGAAGAAGATGAACGTGCGTATCGAGTTTCATTCGATCATCCTTTAAAAAGAGTTATGCGAGAATGAATCAATCGAGCGTCGCGGCCAATGCCGGCGAATGACCGTCGGTGTCGAACACAGGCTCCTTCATAACGAGGGCAACATGAAAAGAATTGCAGTCATTTACGGCACTTATCACGAAAGCGAAGCGGCGCAAATGCGCGACGCGGTGCGAGCCGAAGCGCTCGCGGCGGGGGCCGAGATCGTCTACGAGAAAGGCGTGCCGGGCTCCATGGAAAAGCCGCTTGCCACCAAGCGTGCGCTGATGGAAGAGAACGTCGATGCGGTCGTCGTTCTCGGAATCATCGAAAAGGGCGAAACTCAGCATGGGCTCGTGATGGCGCAGGCCGTGATCCGTTCTCTCGTCGATTTGCAGCTGGAATTCATGAAACCCGTCGGCGTCGGCATTCTCGGCCCCGACATTCAATCGCATCAGATTCCGCCTCGATTGCGCCTTTACGCGGCCAATGCGCTGAAGGCGGTCTGCGCGATGCTGTGAATCAACCGGGGCTCGGCCCCGGGATGAGTGACAAGACATCCCTGATCGGCAACAGCATGGATTCGATTTCCAGCGATCTGCCGTTCTCGAGGATGCCTTGCGCGGCCCGCCGCATCGCGGGATACGCGGCGCGCAACAGGTGATTCGCGTAGATGACGACGTTGAACCCGACGCCCGCCAGCTCGCTGAAATGCACGTCGTTGTAGCTCGTCGGCACGCAGACGAGCGGCGTCGACGGGAACGCGCGCCGGTAACGGCGCGCGAACTCGAATACCTCGGCGGGCGAGCTCCGGCGGCTATGGATCATGACGCCGTCCACGCCCGCCTCGGTGTATCGGCAGGCGCGCAGGAGCGCGTCGTCGATGCCCTTGTCGAGTATCAGGCTTTCGATGCGCGCGATCACCATGAAGTCGTCGTTGAGCTTGGCGCGCCTGGCGATCTCGATTTTCTCGCAGAAATCGTCGGGAGACGCCTGTTCCTGAAACACGTCGTTGCCCAACAGCGAATTCCGCTTCAGCCCGATCTTGTCTTCGATGATCACGGCCGATACGCCGGCCGCCTCGATCAATGGAACGTTGATCGCGAGATGCTCGGGCTGCCCGCCGGTATCTCCGTCCATGATCAACGGAAGATTGGTGTTTTCGAAGATTTCGGAAATGTTCGAAAGGCGGCTGCGTATGTCGAGCAATTCGATGTCCGGCTTGCCTCGCAATGTCGAATCGGTGAGCGAGCTCGACCAGAAGCCGTCATAGCGGATTTCCGCGCCGTCCTGGCCGCTGCGGAGCGATTCGATGATCAGCGCGCTCAACGGGCTGAATGACTCGATTATCCTGACGCATTTTTTATTCCGGATCTGATTCCTGAATAGGGATACGCGATTCGAATTTGTCGGGCGTTTGTAAGAATTTGGCATTTTTGTGATTTGACGTTGATGGGGGACTTTTAAAGCGGAATAAATTTATTAACGAGTCTAGGTCGTGATGCAAGTATGTCAAGTTGATGACGGTGTTTGTTTTTGGAATATTGAAATTACTTTTATGGGAATAAGGGCGGCGCGTAATTTCAAATCGGTCAATCCGGTTTGTTTTTATTTCGAATGCAAAAAAACGATTCTGATCGCCGTATCGACGGACCGTATGAGAAAGACGAAGGTGCGGGGCGGTGGGAGGCCAGGCCGTCGAAGGTCGGTCGACCGTGCGAGGACCATGCCGCCGATGCGCGGCGATCGCGTTGCGTTTTGTGTCGAGTCGTCAACCATGATTGACTCGATTCCGCGCAACGCCGCGGCCATCGCGGCTAGGAAAAAGCGGGCGGAGCGAACGAAGCGAGCGCGGCGAGCGATGGCGCAGGGCGACTGTCTTCGTCGACAAGAGGAAAAGGGAAAAGAAGCCGGCGGCGGGTGCCGGCCGGGCGATTCGCGCGCCGCGGGCCGCTTTCGCGCGTCCCGCGGCGTTTGGCGTTCAGACGTCGAAGAACACCGTCTCCTGCTCGCCCTGCATGCGGATGTCGAAGCGATAGATCGCCACGCCGTTCGCCTGTGCGTCGCGCTTCGCGATCAGCGTCGCTCGACGCGCGGCGGGCACGCTTGCAAGCACCGCATCGGTTTCGTTCGCGGCCGCTTCGTCGTCGAAGTAGATCCGCGTGAACGCGTGCGTGAGAATCCCGCGCATCATCACCGTCACGTCGACATGCGGCGCGTCCGTCTCCGACGTGCGAGCCGGCTTCACCGTATGGACGACGAAGCGGTTCTGCGCATCCGTGCCCGTGCCGACGCGCGCGAAGCCGCAAAAACCGCTCGCAGCGGCTTCTTCGCGCGACGCCGGATAGCGGCCCGCGCCGTCGACCTGCGTGAACTCGAGCATCGCGTCGCCGACGGCGTTGCCGTCGCCGTCGAACACGCGGCCGACGAGCACGATATGCTCGCCCGCCGCTTCGGGCGTCGCGATCACGGGCATGAAGAGGCTCTTCAGGTCGTAGTTGTACTGTTGCGGGCAGAGGCCGTACGCGAAGTACGGGCCGACGGTCTGAGAAGGGGTCTGTTTCAGCGTCGTCATGCTCAGCGCTCCATCGGGGTGGCGTCGCGGCCGCGCAGCACGATATCGAATTCGTAGCCGAGCGCAAAGCCTTCTTCGGTCGTGTCGATCGAGAAACGCGAGATCAGGCGATCGCGTGCGTCCTCGGGCGTACCCAGGAAGATCGGGTCGAGCGCGAGCAGCGGATCGCCCGGAAAATACATCTGCGTGACGAGCCGCGAACCGAAGTAGTCGCCGAACAGCGAGAAGTGGATGTGGTTCGGCCGCCATGCGTTCGGATGGTTGCCCCACGGATATGCGCCCGGCTTGATCGTCAGGAAGCGATAGCGGCCGTTCTCGTCGGTGAGGCACCGGCCCGCGCCGAGGAAGTTCGGGTCGAGCGGCGCGTCGTGCTGGTCGGCCTTGTGCACGTATCGGCCTGCGGCATTCGCCTGCCACACCTCGACGAGCGTGTCGCGCACCGGCTTGCCGCCTTCGTCGAGCACGCGGCCCGTGACGATGATCCGCTCGCCGAGCGGCTCGCCGTTCCTCGCCGCGTTCTTCGTCAGGTCGTGGTCGAGCGGACCGAGGTCGTCGGCGCCGTAGACGGGCGCGTGCTGGTTGCGCAGCTTGTCCTTCAGCGGAATCAGCGGCTGGGTCGGGCCGCGCTTCACCGACGAACGGTACGGCGGATGAATGTACGCGGGATGCGACGGCCAGTCGCGCGGCGCGAGCGTCGAGGAATCCATCGAGTCGTCTCCAGATTGATGGTTGTCAAAGCGGAATGGAAGGACTTTAGCTAATCGAGAAAGTTATGCAAAATGATGTTTTATCGCTGATCGTATAACCAGACGTTATGCAACATCGGATCGCCGACGGCCGGGTCAAATTCCGGCACCTGCAGTGCTTTCTCGCCGTCGCGCAGTTCGCCAGCGTGCAGAAGGCCGCGCAAAGCCTGTCGATCACGCAGCCGGCCGTGTCGAAGACGATCGCCGAGTTCGAGGCGATCCTCGGCGTGAAGCTGTTCGAGCGCGGCCGGCACGGCGCGCGGCCGACGCGCGAGGGGCAGTTGTTCATTCCGCATGCGAGCGCGTGCGTGCTCGCGCTGCGGCAGGGCGTCGGGCTCCTCGCGCGCGAGAGCGGCGGCGCGGCCGCGACGCTCGAAATCGGCATGCTGCCGACCGTCGCCGCGTCGCTCGCGCCCGCCGTGCTGAAGGCGCTCGCGAACGAATGGCCGCGCGCGGTCGTGCGGGTCACGACCGTCGCGAACGCCGAACTGCTCGAGCGGCTGAAGTCCGGCGCGATCGAGTGCGCGATCGGGCGGCTGTCCGACCCGGAGCGGATGGTCGGGCTGTCGTTCGAGCACTTGTACAACGAGCCGCTCGTCGCCGTCGTGCGCGCGGGCCACCCGCTCGCGACGAGCGCCGCGCCCGCCGCGCAGCTCGCGCGCTATCCGGTCGTGCTGCCGCCGTACGGCACGCTGATCCGCCAGGCGGCCGAGCAGCTGCTGAGTGCGTGCGGCGCGCCGCCGCTCGATTCGTTCGTCGAGGTGCTGTCGGTGTCGGTCGCGCGCGCGCTCGCGCTCGAGAACGACGCGGTCTGGTTCGTGCCGCGCTATGCGGCCGAATACGATCTCGCGGCCGGCACGCTCGTGCGGCTCGCACTGCCTGTCGAGGGCGCGGACGAACCGGTCGGCTTGATCCTGCGCACCGACGCGCAGCCGTCGCCCGTCGCCCGCTCGCTGATCGAAGCGGTGCGGGCCGTTGCGCGGCGGCGTCTCGGCGCGGCGGGCGGGCGACGGCGCGGGGAGCGGGACGTTGCGAAGAAAACGCGCGGCGGGGGCGGGCGCAAGTCCTGACGTCGCATGCGTGCGGTTGGCGCTCAGTCGGCGCTCAGTCGGCGCTCCGTCGGCGCGCTTGTCGATCGCCGTGGCGTGTTCGCCCACTTTTGCCAATTCGGTCATTCCGAGCATTTGGATCGCGTCGGCCGCTTCGATTATTCCTATTACGTTGACCACGTCGGCCACATCGACCAGATCCACATCCACGTCAACCACGTCCACGTCCACGTCGACCGATTCGGTCGCCTCACGCGCCTCGACTGCTTCAACCGAGCCGGCGATTCGCTCCATCGTCATCGATCACACGCGTGCTTCGATGTGATTGCCAGTCGGCCGCGCATCCCACCGATAATGTCGCGCGCGACGCGGCGGCTCGCCGCGATGCGGACGCCCGCGCCATCCAACATTCACGGCGCGCTTGCTTTGCCGCAAACGGAACGCATCGCGTCGTCCGTCACACGGTGACGGTGAGCGGTGAACAGCGCACGGCGACGGCGAATGCCGAACGGCGCCCGCCCCTTCATTCCGCGCCGAGCTGGCCGAAGTCGAACCGCTCTTCGGCCAGCAAAAAGCCGCTCGATTTCTTGCCCGGCTCCGAGCCTTTGATCTGGCATTGCTTGAAGAACGAAATGTACGTGTTCTGCTTGTAGCCGCTGTCCGGCGCCGGCTCGACGTAGCGCACCCATAGCTCGAGCGTGTCCTTGTTCGGCATCTCGATGAAATGTCCGTTGTCGCGCATCAGATTCACGTACGCGCTCGACATCCACCACGCATAGGCGGTCCGGCTGCGCATCAGTTCGCCGCGCGTGTCGACGAACAGCACGCACGCAAGCGCCGAATTGGGCGTCGCGCAGATGAGCGCGAGATCGGACGGCTTGATCGAGAAATAGCCTTCCCAGCTCGGCCGGTCTCCTTTGTCCTTCGACGGCGCGATCGGCGTGGCCTGGCGGCTCTTGACCTGCACGTAGACGGGCGTTTCCGGCACGCTGCGATCGACCGGCTTCGGCGCATCGTCGAGCCGCGACAGATGCCGGTACGCGCGCGTGACGACGAGATCGAAACCCTTGTCGATCGGCAGCTTGAACGCCTCCATGTTGTGGCGGAAGCACTCGGACATGATGTAGTGCTCGCCGGCCGCGCCGATGTAGAGGAATTCGGTGGGAATGGACGATGACGATTTAGCGGTTGCCATGGCGAAAATGAGAGAGTGGATTAGACGTCCTGCTACGGCGTTTGCAATTCCGAATGGATGTTGATTCGGTGTTTCGTTTCGCGAAACGATCGATGCTCTCAAGCGCGCGCTTCGTGCGACATGCAATCACGCATGACGAAAAAGCATGGCGGTCGGGTTCGCGTGCGCGAGTGCGATTGCATCGTCGAACGGCGGCGACGGCGGTGCGTTCGATCGCGCAAGCGAGGCGGAAACGGCTGAACGATCGTGTGCATGCGGGTTGTTATCGGCGTCGATTCGGCGTTCTTGAGCGCTTTCCCGCGACGTGTGTCGAATCGCCGTGCGCAGGGTCAACACGGCGCCGAACGTTCGATAAAATGGCCGCTCGCCGCATTTCGCGGCGTCGATTCGAAACGCCTTCCGATCGATTGGCTCGCGTCGCCGATTCGGCATGTCGAGACTCTTCGCGGTCGGAATATTCCGATCCGGTTCGGCACGGCGGCGCGCAACCGCGCGTCGTTTCCGATGCGCGTTGCGCGGCACGCATCAGGGATAATGCCCGGCGATCTTTTCCGTGACGAAGCGCGTCGCGCTCATCTAGACAAGCATGAAATCGATACATGCCGGCTTGCGCGGACGGCGAGGGCCGTCGCACCGGATGCCGCTCGGCTACATGGTGATCGCCGGCGCGGTGGCGATCGCGATCGTCATGATGTCCATTTGCGCGGCGATCCTGCGCGACAGCCGCGACGACGCGTTCGAGCACGCGCAGGACGCCGCGCGCAACACGCTGCGGATGATCGGGCACGATGTCACGCGAGGCTTTCGCCTGCACGACCTGACGCTGCGCCGCATCGCCGCGCAGCTCGGCGACCGACGGATCGCCAAGTTGTCCGCCGACCTGCGCCGCGAGATCCTGTTCGATGCCGCGGTGGCCGCCAACGTGGCCGGCGCGATCTACGTGCTCGACGCGCGCGGGCGCGTGCAGCTCGCGTCGGTGGACGGTCCGCCGCCGGGGCGTTTCGCGTCGTACGACTTCTTCTCCGCGCAACGCGACGATCCGAAGCTCGGAACATTCCTGAGCGGTCCGTATCGGATTCCGGCGCGAGGCGGCGAGCCGAGCGTCGCGCTGTCGCGCCGCATCGAGCGCGCGGACGGCTCGTTCGCGGGCGTCGTCGTGCTCGCGGTGCGCCTGTCATATTTCCGGCAACTGCTGGCGGCGGCGGGCGTCGGCCGGCACGGCGCGCTCGCGCTGATTCACGCGGATGGACGCATCGTGACGCGGATTCCGTTCGACGAGAAGACCATCGGCCTCGACCTCAGCGGGACGAGCCCGCACATGCGCATGCAATTCGGGCGCTCGGGCGAGTTTTTCGACGTCGCGCCGATCGATCACGTGAGGCGCTTCTACCTGTATCGCCGGCTCGACGAGATTCCGCTGATCGTGCAGGTTGCGATCGCCGACGAAGACATTTATGCGGCGTGGCGGGTCCGCACGTGGCGCTTCGGCGTGCTGACGGGCGTGTTCGCGCTGATCTTCGTCGCGATGAGCGCGTATCTCGCGCATTCGCTGTGGCGCAAGTCGACGGCCGAAGCGGCGCTCGCGCGGCTCGCGGGCACCGACAGCCTCACGGGACTGCACAACCGGCGCGCGCTCGACGAGACGCTCGAGCGTGAATGGCGGCGCGCGGTGTGCGGCGAGCGGCCGCTCGCGATCCTGTTCGTCGACATCGATCACTTCAAGCGCTACAACGACACATACGGGCATCAGGTCGGCGACGACGTGCTCGCGACCGTGTCGCGCTGCATCGCGCAGCAGGCGGCGCGGCTCGGCGACGTCGTCGCGCGATACGGCGGCGAGGAGTTCGTCGTCGTGCTGCCGGACACGCCGCGCGGCGGCGCGCTCGTCGTCGCCGAGCGCGTGCGGATGGGCGTGCGGATGCTCGGGATCGAGCACGAAGGATCGGAAGTCGGGTTCGTGACGGTCAGCGTCGGCGTTGCGGCGTGGCAGCCGGACGGCACGCCCGCGCCGCACGTCGAGGCCGTCGTCGAGGCGGCCGATCAGGCGCTCTATCAGGCGAAGGCGGGCGGCCGGAATCGCGTGGCCGACGTCGGGCTCGGCTGATGCGACGGGCAGCTTCGGGGCGCTCGGGCGCAGCGGTTTTGAGCGGTCTTCTTCGGGGTTTCGATCCGCTTGGGCCGCACGAGCGACACGAGCGGCTTGACCAGCTTGACCAGCGGCGCAGCCGAGCGGCGATGCTCGCCGCGCGTTTCGACTTCGATTTCCTCCTGACGACCGGTCAGGCAAATCCAGCCGGCGAGATCGTCAGGCGACAGCGCGCCGCCGAGCATAGAATGGCCTTCTCTCCCGACAGCGAAAGGTGCGCGATGAGCGAACGACAATGGAACGCGGTGGACGATTTCTTCTGCCGCCAGCTCGCGCCGTCCGATCCGTCGCTGGATGCGGCATTGGCTTCGAGCAAGGCGGCCGGCTTGCCGGCCATCAACGTCACCGCGAATCAGGGCAAGTTCCTGAACCTGCTCGCGACGATCCGCGGCGCGCGCCGGATTCTCGAACTCGGCACGCTCGGCGGCTACAGCACGATCTGGCTCGCGCGGGCGCTGCCGCCGGGCGGCGTACTGCTGACGCTCGAAGCGAATCCGGACCATGCGGCGCTCGCGCGGAAGAACATCGCGCGCGCGGGATTGGCGGACGTCGTGTCGGTCGTCGTCGGCCGTGCGAAAGACAGCCTCGAGCGGCTGATTGCCGAGCGGACCGAGCCGTTCGACCTGATCTTTCTCGACGCCGACAAGGAAAGCTATCCGGACTACCTGCCGCTGACAGTCGAATTGGCCCGCGCGGGGACCGTCATCGTCGCCGACAACGTCGTGCGGCAGGGGCGTGTCGCGGATCGGCGGAACGACGATCCGGACGCGATCGGCGTGCGCGAATACTTCCGCCTGATCGCCGCCGATCCGCGCCTGACGACGACCGCGCTGCAGACGGTCGGCTCGAAAGGCTGGGACGGGTTCGCGTTGACGGTCGTGTCGTCGGTGTAGGCGGATGTCCGTCAATGGCCCGGAAGGTCGGACCCCGGCGATGCAAGAGATTTCCGGATGCCGAACCGGGCTTCAGTCGGGCCGCGTGCGATGGATGACGACGACCGGATACCGTTGTTTCCCAATGGCGCAAGCGACCGAATGTCCGATCGCGCTGTTCGACATCGCGCTCGCCTAGCGGTTCGCGGCGTGCATTCGCGCGATGCAGGTCGAACTTCGGCCACGCCGACAGCAGCGCAAGCTCCTTGTTGGCCGATGCGTCGGGATTGGACAGCGACAACGACAACGACAACGACGTGACGGGAACCTTCGGCCGTTGCGCGCCCGGCGCAGCCTTGGCCTGCACGATCAAGCCTCTGCCGCGACGAAGCGTGATTCGGCGATCCCTGGCGAATGCCTCGATCACGAAAATGGCGGTGTCGCCCAATTCGACCGGGCGGGTGGATGGATGGTGTTCGCGTAGCAATCGACGGCGCCGTAAGGCTGCATGTCCGCATACAGCTTTTTGTCGATCCAGCCCATCGAGATTTGAAGCGATTCGGCCGGGTGGGCCGTCGACAGGAACGCATCGCGGACCGCCGTCAGAAAGGCGCGGTCGAAGCGTCTGGCCAGTTGCGCCAGCTCTCCGAATCGGCCGAACCCGTTGTACTGCTTGGCGACTGCCGCATCGACATCCGCACTGGCGCTCATGGCTTCCTCATCGACGGGGGCTATCGTGTTTTCCGGCGATCCTCGCGAGCGCGAATGGTGTGCCGCGGCCCGCGTCGAACGGACGGCAACCGCGAAGTTTCGGTGTGCCCGCCGTCAGGCCGCGCGCCGCCGCCGCACCGCCTGCGCGAGCGTGTCGAGCACCGGCTCGGTCTGCGCCCAGCTCAGGCACGCATCGGTGACCGACACGCCATATTGCAGCGGCACGCCCGGCTTCAGGTCCTGCCGGCCGGCCTCGAGATTGCTTTCGATCATCACGCCGGTGATGCGCCGCTCGCCTTGCGACAATTGCCGCGCGAGGTCCTCGGCGACGTCGATCTGCCGCAAGTGCGACTTGTTCGAGTTCGCGTGCGAGCAGTCGACCATCACCTGTTCGCGCAGACCCGCCGCGCGCAGCACCGCGCAGCCGTCGTCGATGCTCGCGCTGTCGTAATTCGGGCCCTTCTTGCCGCCGCGCAGGATCACGTGCGCGTCGTCGTTGCCGCGCGTCTCGAAGATCGCCGCCACCCCCATCTTCGTCATGCCCATGAACGCGTGGCTCGCGCGCGCGGCGACGATCGCGTCGGCCGCGATCTGCACGCCGCCGTCGGTGCCGTTCTTGAAGCCGATCGGGCAGCTCAGGCCCGATGCGAGCTGACGGTGGCTCTGGCTCTCGGTCGTGCGCGCGCCGATCGCGCCCCACGCGATCAGGTCTGCGATGTACTGCGGGCTCAGCAGATCGAGGAATTCCGTGCCCGCGGGCAGGCCGAGCGCGTTGATGTCGAGCAGAAGCTGGCGCGCGGCGCGCAGCCCTTCGTTGATGCGGAAGCTGCCGTCGAGCCGCGGATCGTTGATGTAGCCCTTCCAGCCGACCGTCGTCCGCGGCTTCTCGAAGTACACGCGCATCACGATCAGCAGGTCGTCGTGCAGCGCGTCGGCGGCGGCCTTGAGCCGGCGCGCGTAATCGAGCGCCTGGTCGTGATCGTGGATCGAGCATGGGCCGACGACCGTCACGAGGCGGTCGTCGCGGCCGTGCAGCACGTCGCCGATCGCCTGGCGGCGTTTCTCGACGAGCGTCTGGACGGCGGGCGGCACGGGCAGTTCGTCTTGCAGCAGCGCCGGGGAGATGAGCGGGCGCACCGCGCCGATGCGGACGTCGTCGATGCGCGTCGTGTCCTGCGTCGCGTCGGCGAAGCCCGCTTCCCGGTCGTGCTGGGGATTGTCGATATTTTGCATGGTGGGGTCCCGATTCTGCGAAGTGAGCCACGATTATGGCATCCGCGCCGCCGCCGGGGCGGCGCGGCAAACGCGTTCGCGCTGTGTTGCGGCAAACGATTGCGCCGCGTCGCCCGGAGCCGGCGGCGGGCGGGTGTCGACGCACGCGCCGAGTATTTTTGCGCAAAGATGTCGAATTCGGTGGCGCTGGTTCGTCGTTGTGTCGAGGCGGCTGGACGAAACCGGGTCGGGTTCGGTGGCGGTGCGGCTCGAATAATTCGCTCAAGGAGAGAAGACGATGCGTGTGATGGTGATCGTGAAGGCGACGAACGCTTCGGAAGCGGGCAAGATGCCCGGCACGGAACTGCTCGCAGCGATGGGCAAGTTCAACGAGGCGCTCGTGAAGGCGGGCGTGATGCTTGCGGGCGAAGGTCTGCATCCGAGCGCCAAGGGCAAGCGGGTGCGCTTCTCGGGCAGCGCGCGAACCGTGATCGACGGGCCGTTCGCGGAGGCCAAGGAACTCGTCGCCGGGTTCTGGCTGTGGAAGGTCGCGTCGATGGACGAGGCCGTCGAGTGGGTCAGGCGGTGCCCGAATCCGATGGAAGGCGAGTCGGAGATCGAGATCCGGCCGTTGTTCGAAATGGAGGACTTCGGCGCGGAGCTGACGCCGGAGTTGCGGGAGCAGGAGGCGCGCCTGCAGACGGAGATCGACGACAACGCGAAGGGCGGGCGCTGACGCTTCGCCTGCGTCAGGCGTCAGGGGCGCGCGCGTGCCGCGCACGGCTGCGCCGCAGATGCCGAAGGGCGTCGTTGAACTGTCGCTCGGGGACGACGCGTTCCGCCGGGAGATCGGCCTTGTCGAGCGGAATGCGGGGGGGTGCCCCTATGTTGTTCGTCAAGCGTTAGGGGCTGACTTGGGTTGGTAAATGGTGCCGTCGCGCAGCATGGCGAACAGGACGTCGCAGCGTCGCCGAGCCAGTGCGATGAGCGCTTGGTTGTGGCGCTTGCCTTGCTGGATCTTGCGCGAGTAATAGGCCCGTGAGACTGGGTCTCGTAAGGCAGCGAAGGCGGAGAGGAACAAGGCGCGCTTGAGCACCTTGTTGCCCCGTCTGGATGGGTGCTCGCCACGGATCGACGAGCCTGAGCGCCGGGTGACCGGGGCAAGGCCAGCGTAGGCCGCCAGATGAGCAGCCGAAGCGAAGGCTTTATGGGCGACTTCGGTCAGGAGTCTGGCGGCGGTCCTGACGCCGACTCCCGGCATGCTGGTCAGGACCGGCCAAAGAGGGTGAGCGAGCACCAGCCGCTCAACTTCGGCGGCGATTTCGTCACGCTGCGTGCGCAAGGCGGCGAGTTGCTGGGCCAAGCGGGGCATGACGATGGTGGCGGCTTGCGTGCCGGGCACGATCACGGCTTGTTCGCTCAGAGCCTGAACGATCTCAGTCGCCAAGCTTTTACCCATACGGGGCGCGAGCTTGGTCAGACGGTTGGCGAGCGTCTTCTCGCTGGTGGCGGCAAGCGCGGCGGGCGACGGGTAGCGCTCAAGGAGATCGAGCACCGCTGGATGGTCGAGGCGCGGTCCGAGAACGCGCTCGAGCGCCGGATGGATCTGGGTGAGCAGGCCGCGAATGCGGTTGCTGGTTTGAGTGACCTGGGCGGCAAGATCATCGTCGAAGCCGCACAACATGGTGAGCTCGGCGAGCTGCTCGTCGGCCAATCGAAGCGAGCGCAGCGTGTGCGGCATCGAGCGAGCAGCTTCGGCAATGATCGCGGCATCTCGGGCATCTGTCTTGGCTTCACCAGCATGCAGGTCGGCGATGCGGCGCATGGCCAGTCCCGGCAGATAGGCGACGAGTACGCCTTCAGCGCGGGCGACGGCTACAGGAAGTGCACCGATGGTGGACGGTTGGTCGACGACGAATAGAAGTCGGCCGTGCGTCTTGAGTTCGGCGATGAGGGCGCGCAGCTTTGCCTCGTCGTTGGGCAGCGCCTTGTTGTACAGGCGCTTGCCGTTCCGATCGAGTGCAACGGCGTGATGCTGGCCTTTACCGACATCGACGCCGACGAAGACATCGACGGCATCACGTTGTTGTGTGTCTTGCATCGCAGTTTGTGCAGAGTGAACGGGTTGGTTTGCAACAACGGTGGCAAGTCTCGGCATCCACGTTACGGACGGCGTCGGGATATCCCGGCCAAACCCCTATCAGCGATCACCAGCCACCCACCAGGCCCGGTGACAACACCCCCCGGATCATGACTGCGACTGGGGGCGGGAATCATGCCGGGCCTGGCTGGCCAAAACCCCAATTATCGGGGTGTGAAGATAGTAACGGGGGCGACGCCGGCCGCGGCGGCGGAGTTTGCGAATTGCGTCGCGCTTGCGTCGCGCGCGCAAGGGCGGCATTCGGTCGAACGGCGCGGTGGGCGACGGAAGGCGGCTTAAAAGCGCTAATAGAAAGCGTTTTGAAGCTGTCGCCAACAGATGATGCAGGCTGCGTTTCATGAACGCCTCGTGTATGATCGCAAGGCGTTCGAACACGATGCGCAGACGCTTGAAGTTGTGCAGCCATGCGAAGGTGCGCTCGACAACCCATCGTGTCTTGCCAAGGCCACTTCCGTGTGGCTTGCCGCGACGGGCGATCTGCGTAGCAACACCGGCAGCGTGCGGTGGCTTGCGATATTTGTCATGGTCGTAGCCACGATCGGCCTGCACGACGACCGGCTTCGGCGATGGCCGTCCCCATTTGCCACGGATGGGCGGGATCGCCTCGACGAGTGGCAATAGATGGAAGACGTCGTTACGGTTCGTGCCCGTCAGCGTATCTCCCAGGGAATGCCGGACTGCGGCACGAACAGGATAGATCGTGTCCACGAAAGCGGGTCATTTCCAGGTTCATCGCCCAAGATACGTAAGGAACAGAAAAACGATATGAAGCGCTTCGTCGTGCGCAAGTCGAGCGTCCATGGCAATGGAGTGTTCGCGCTGCGGCCGCTAAAGGCTGGCGAATTGCTGCTCGAGTACAAAGGCGAAGTCATCGCGTGGCGAACGGCAACGCAAGCACATCGTCGCCACGGACACGCTGGACACACGTTCTACTTCGGCCTCTCAAACGGTCACGTAATCGACGGCAGTATCGGGGGCAACAGCGCACGATGGCTCAACCATGCGTGTGCCCCAAACTGCCGAGCCGTCGAGTCGAAGAACCGCATCTTCATCGAGGCGGCCCGGAACATCGCCCCGGGCGAGGAGCTCTTCATTGACTACGGGCTAGAAGTCACCGGATCGGTTTCGGAACAAGCTCGTCAAGAATACGCTTGCCACTGCGGCAGTGTACGGTGCCGCGGTTCGATGATTGCCCCCTAGTAAATTTCAACGAATTGGAATCAGTCGACAGTCAGCTTCGACCAACGCTTCAATGCGCGACTAAACGCAGATGCATTCTTGTATCCGAGGCGGGCGGCTATCTCTTTGGCCGTATAATGTCTTTCAGCGAGGTATTTCGACGCGATATCCTGTCGAACGAGGTCTTGCAAAGCACTAAACGATGTTCCCATATCTTTAAGTCTGCGTTGCAAACTGCGTAACGACATACCAAGCTGCTCGGCGAACTTGACGACATCCTGACAGTTCGGATTTTCATACATCAGACAGAGCAGTTGTCCCACGAGGTCAGTCGGCATCCAATGCGCCAATTCAAACTCCCGTTTCGCGCACGCTTTCTTCGCGACATCATACTCAATAGGATGAGCGAGAGGTAATTTCGTACCTAAAATTGAGGCATCAAATTCGAGAAAATTCTGTTCAGAATCGAATGCCACATGACATGGAAAGTACTCGGAATAAATATTTTCGTGAGGAGGTCTTGAGAAGGTAAACCCGATACGGGTGAAGTTTGGCGATTTTCCTATCAAGTCCATCATCTGCCGCCGGACCGCGGTAAAGCACATGTCGGTGTTTAAAACAAGCAAGTCGGACCGGTAGGTGTAGCCACCAACAATAATTCGAGCCGTATCGCCGTCGACGGACAGTTTCATCCGAAAATAACTTATTCCTAGTAACGGATGTTCAAACGCTAGACGCATCGCGTCACCCAACGTAGGGCTAACAAGCATCGCGTGGGCCCGAAGCCCGTATGCCGTCACTGGAATTTCATTGCCGATATGAAGCCCAATTGCAGAATTTCCCGTAATCTTCAGAGCATTTGCAAATAAGACCATCTCTTGGGCATGCGTCACCATTGCGTTGGGGCGCTCGACGTCAGAAGGCGGAATGCCGGTGCCGACTAGGAGAGTCTCACTCGATAATCCTATACGCTTCATTACCTCAAGCGTAATAAAAATAGTATGAAGCGGCGCAGGGCGCTGCGTCGCGCTGCGATTGGCCGTCATGGCTACTGGCTTCATCCAACATCCTCGGATAGCTTATTCTTTCAGCGATTTCGAAAAGACGACTTGGCAGCCGTACTCGTCCAACTCGCCGCGCTTCCATCCGAGATGCTGGTAGAAGCCATCGGCTCGCGAACCTGGGTCGGTGACCAAGGTGACCTTCTCAATTCCTTTGACCCTCAACCATTTCACCGCGCGCTCGAGCAACTCGCGTCCAATACCCATGCCATGAAAGATTGGTTTAACAAATAGAGCAGAAATGAACGGTGTATCGGTAATGACGGGCAGACATACCCCGGCCGCTTCGCCGCCGCACTCGCAGATCCAGCCCCCGCCCTGTCGGATCTTTTCGATCAATAGGTCGCGATTCAGCAAATGGATCTGATGCGGGTGAATCCTATTTTCGCTTACCGAGAAGCGCACATCGTAAAATGCACCAATGTCACCCTCCCTCATAGGGCGGTAATCTAAACGCTCGGCCGTGATCATATTCGCCATCTTCTCTCTATTTCGTATGGTGAAGTGCATTGATGTTTGCTCATCCAGCGCATCCCTACGGTACGATTGTTACACATGTCGGAGCATCGCTCCGATTTTCCCAAGGATCGAACTTCATACTGGCAATTTGGGTGCAGGCAATGGCGCTCTCTGGACCGAAAGCGTGCGGCACGCATGATATCGGTGCAGCTTGTCACCACGCCAAATACGGACCACGCCGTCAACACGCATCCTTTCATTGCCCATACATTTCAATGGTAATCTTAAAAACCACAACTACTTGGACACTCCGACCCCCGATCAATAATCAGCGTTTGAGCGTTGCGATAATCAAAACAACTGAGCTAATTAGCATTGATGTTGGTTGGCCGTAACAATTTTGGCGCTTGGGGGTAACAGATTGACGCGGTAGGCTCGGGGCCGCTCTATAAAATATGGCGACCAATTTGTCTGACTCTCGTCCCTACGAGCTAACCGATTCGAGGTAGTTGGTGGTTTTTAGAATTCCCATACTAGATTTGCTTAAATCGTGGCGAGTGCTTCTCGAGCCGTCTGTGTTCGTCATGACGTTGGGCGTCGTTCTCCCACTGATCGTGCTAGCTGTGGTATCGGTCAACGCGCCGCTGGAATTTGGTGGGGTCGCGTGGGGAGAGTTCACGCTCCGAGCGTACGAACGGGTGGTGTTCGATCGGGATTGGGACGGCGCGCTCGTGCTCCAACAAGGCTATATCAGCATCTTCGTTCGGTCCATGACGATGGCGGTGTTCGCTACCGCCGGGTGCTTGCTTGTCGGATTTCCTACCGCATTGTTCATCGCAACGCGCACGCCGAAATGGAAAGCCGCTCTGCTGGTGCTCGTGACAATCCCGTTCTGGACTTGCGTCGTCGTGCAGATGACCGGATGGATTATCGTCATGGCGGACAATGGGCTGGTGGCTCAAGCTCTGAGCTATTTGGGCCTGCTGCGCGGTCCACTCGGCCTCCTGTACACCGATCTCGCGACACTAATCGGCCTCGTCTATGCATTCATCCCCTTCATGGTCCTGCCTATCTTCGCTGCGCTCGACGAGTTCGACTGGCGGTTGGTCGAAGCAGCGTATGACCTCGGCGCGCACAGAGCAGCCGCCCTATTGCATGTGATCGTGCCCGTCTGTCGGCCGGGCATCATGGCGGGCGTTGGACTCGTTTTTGTCCCCGCGCTCGGGTCATACGCGATTCCGGGGCTGCTAGGCGGCAATCATGTGTTCATGGTCGGCAACCTGATCGACTTTCAGTTCGCCGGGGGGCGTGATTGGCCGCTGGGAGCGGCTATGTCGTTCGCACTGCTCGCCGTCGTCCTCCTGGCCATGCTCGCGCTGCGCCTGACGTCCGTCCTCCAACGACGAGTGCACGAACATGAATTCGCCTGAGCTACGTCGGTTTCCGTTGACGGCGGGGATCGCGATCGCCGTGCTGATGTTCCTCTACCTGCCGTTGCTGGTCGTTGGGTGGATGAGTTTCAATGACGGGCCTTCCGCACTTATGTGGAAAGGGTGGAGCCTGCGCGGTTACATCGAAGCTTGGTCGGACCCGACACTGATTCGGGCGGTACGGAATTCCCTGGCTCTTGCTCTCGGATCCATGGTTGTTTCGACGGGGCTGGCTACGAGCGCAGCCGTCGCAGCGTGGTCACGCAATGAGCGCCGAGCAATCGATCTGCGTGCGTTGGTGATCGCGCTGCCGCTGGCGGTTCCGGAGGTGGTGCTCGCTATCGCAACGATGATGCTGTTTTCGATGTTCGCACTCGACGTCGGTTTTGTTGCGGTCTTGTTCGCTCACGTGGTGTTTTGCGTTCCGCTCGCGTATCTGCCAATCAACGCACGGTTAAAGACGATCGACCGCACATTGCTCGAGGCTGCAGCTGATCTTTCGGCTCCTCCATGGGCTGCGTTCCGACAAATCACATTGCCTTTGGCGTTGCCCGGTATTGTCGCGGGCGCGCTCCTCTCGTTCGTCGCGTCGATGAACGACTACGTCACTAGCTACTTTCTGGCGGGCGCCGGGATGACCACCTTGCCGATGTACATCTTCAGTTCCCTAAAGATCGGAATTACGCCGAAGGTCAGCGCTGTCTCGGTCGCGGTCGTTGCGCTTTCATCCATTCAGCTCCTGACGGTCTGGGCCCTTGGCGCACGCAGGGCAAGCAGATCCATGGGCACCCGCGTTGAAACACATCACCCAAACATTCAGACAATGAGAGCCGTATGAAGAAAATAATCGGGGCAATGCTACTTGCTGCAGCTGGGACCGCGACGGCCGCTGAGCTACATGTTGGAAGCTGGCCTGTCATCATGCCTGTCGCACTGCTCAAGAAGTTTCACGCGGAAACGGGAATCGAGACGACGCTCGACACCTACGCGAGCGATGCGGCGCTGACGCAAAAGTTGCAGGCCGGAGGAGGAGGGTACGACGTCGTGATCGCCGGTGATTATTACGTGCCCGTGCTCGTGAAGTCCGGCCTGCTGCTCAAGCTCGACAAGAGCAAGCTGCCGAATATGGCGAATATCAAGCCGGAATACCGTCATCCGGCATTCGATCCCGAACGCGACTATGCGATGCCTTTTACGGTCGTGCTCACGGGCTTCGCTTACGACAGCGCGCGCGTCCCCGGCGGACGACTTGACGACAGTTGGAGGTCGTTCTTCGAGCCGCCCGAAGCATTGCGCGGCCAGATTGGCGATCTGGACGTCGAAGAGGAGTTGTACATGGCCGCGAGTTGGTACCTGGGCCAAGATGAATGCACGAAGAATCCAGCAGACGCAAAACGGGTACTCGATGTTCTGCAAAAGCAAAAGCCATTCGTGAAAACGTACAGCAACGACGGCACGGTCGATCGCCTCGCGTCCAAGCAGATCACGGTGCAGCATATTTGGAACGGAGCGGCAGTGCGTGCGCAGGAGCGCCTCCCGTCGATCAAGTTCGTCTATCCGAAGGAGGGTGTGCGTCTGTTCATGGACAGCCTGCTCATCCCGGCAAAGGCTCGCAATGTCGATTCAGCCTACAAGTTCCTCGATTGGATGATGCGGCCGGAGAACATCGCGCAGGTGACGAACGCTATCCGGTACAGCAACGAGATCATCGGCTCCGACCGCTACGTTGATGCAGCGCTGTTGAGCAATCCAGCGGTCAAGACGCCGGAGCAATACAAAGCGCGGCTCAAGCCGTACAAGATGTGCTCGGCCGCCGCGATTCAGTTGCGCAACAAGGTCTGGTTGAAGTTGAAGGGGAACCGATGAACTGCAATGAGACTCAGGTATCTCCCGATACAGCGGATCGGTAACGCAGAAGGAGAACGGACGACGACCATCACGTCTCCGGCCCGCTAGCACGAAGCGGGCAACCTCAATGCGGAAGTCTGAAGAGAACCGGAGGCGGGCGATGCTGCGAACATCGCCCGCCTCCTAACCTAGGTGAACACAATGAGAGGCCACCATGGCTGACCGTATTTTACGGCAACATTGGCACACCCGTCCGGTCGCGACGGCGACGATTGCTATTGCCGTCCCAAGATCAACGTCGCGTGCCTCGAATTCGGCGTGCGGGCACCATCGCGTAATCGCGCAGCATCCATCAGAAAGCGTGGCAGCCATCGACCGTCCGATCCGCAGACAGCGTGCATCGCCGCGCTTCAACCATCGTCCAAGCGAGAATTCGGCTATCCCGCCACACGAGATTCGCTGCATTCCCGCGCAGGGCGCAGGCGATACCTAACCGCTTAGCTTGAATCGGCCACCGCCTGCTGCCCTCCGATCTGCCTCGGAGCAGGCGGTTTTGCGATCGTCGGGACCGACGATCGCCTTTTTATTCCCGTTGTGTTGGATGGCGTAACTCGCCAGTACACCCATTCCGCTATCGCGCTCCTCGATCGGTGCGCGCGCTGGAACGTATGTCAATTGGAGTGCTATTGTGGCAACCTACCCAGAACTGAAGGCTCAACTCGATGCACTCAATAAGGAAGCCGAAGCAGCGAAGCGGCGCGAAATCTCAACGGTACTCTCGGAGATACGAGAGGCTGTCTTGAGATTCGAGATCCGGCCTGAGCAGATTTTTCCGCATTGGACTCGCCTGCGCTCGCCTGACAAGCGACGTGGCCCGCTTCCACCGAAATATCGAAACCCAATGACGGGGGAGACATGGAGCGGTCGAGGCCGAACTCCGAAATGGATGTCTGGCCTGCCGCGCGACGAATTCGTTATTGATCGGCCCACGTAATCAGCAACCGCGCGCCGGGACGGTACTCAAGCCCATGCGCTCTTGCAACAGCCATAAGAGGAGCCGGTAGGCGGAGATGTCTTCGCTTCCGCGGTCAATTCCGATGCCACGGGTGCGGCGGCCGGCACTCAGCGCGCCAATAGACGGAATAGACCCGTTGACTTTGACAGGTTTCACGCCATCTCACGTCATGGTTCACCATCGAAGCGATCGTGAACCTTCGTTAATTTGGCGACCATTTGTCCGGACCTTGCTAAAATTAACGCGCCGTGGGGGACTTCAGTCGACTCGAGAATCGACACTCCTCCCTTTCGAAATCCAAGCAGAAACCTGAGAGTCTGCCGTGACTAATTTGAACGATACGCTACGCGGTTTCGCGTCGGGGGCGGTCGACTGGAATAACCGCCCGGTCGCGTTGCACTTTGGCGCCGCGCAGGCCGCGATCGGCCATCTCCTCGCGCTGCAGCACGCGAGTGTTCAGGAAGGGCTGATGAGCGGGATCCGGGGGCGTCTGACCTGCGTGTCGACCCGCCACAACCTGCCGCCCGGCGTATTCCTCGGCATCCCGGTTTCGATCCGGCTCGTTACCGACCGCGGACAGCTGCACATGGTGAACGCAATCATCCGCGACGTCCAGATCGGACAAAGCGACGGCGAACTCTGCGTGTACCAACTGACCGTGTGCGACGCACTGTCGTTGATGGACAAGCGCACCAATTCGCGCGTGTTTCGGAAACGGAATATCGTCGACATTCTCACCACGCTGTTCAACGAATGGCAGCAGCGCAGCCCGGCCCTTGCGCGCGCGTTCGAGTTCGATCTATCCGGCCTTCGCGCCGACCGGTATCCGCCCCGCGAACTGACCCGCCAGGTCAATGAATCGGATGCGCACTTCGTGCGTCGCCTGCTGCGCCGCGAAGGGATCACCGCGTTTGCAAAGGCCGGTCGGGCGAAACGCGCGCAGAACGTTCACGACGAAACGCCAGTGCACACGCTCGTATGCTGTGACGATCCGATGTCGCTGCCGGAAGCGCCGGCGGGCACGGTCCGACTGCATCCGCGTGACGCCGGCACCGAGCAGCGCGACACGGTCACGCTGTTCGCGCTGCATCGGCAACTGATTCCGGGCAAGGCCGGTCGGCCGTCATGGGATTACAAGAAGGCCCGAATCGACGAATCGACCGTCGGTTCGAGTCTCGATCAGGGCGAGGCAGGCAACGACCTGGCCAGGTTGCTGACCGACGTCGCGATCGACATCCCGCACGCGGGCGATTCGTGGCGCGATCACGAGCGGCTCACGCACGCGCGCATGCTCGCGCACGAGTTCGAAGCTGAACGTTACGACGGCGTCAGCGGTGTGCGAGACCTCGCCGTGGGCGCATGGGTCACGCTGACGGGCGACCCGGAATGGGACAAGCAACTTCCCGAAAAACGCCGGTTCGTGATCACGTCGATCGACCACGACATTTGGAACAACCTGCCCAAAGGGCTCAACGAACGCGTACAGGCGCTGTTCGCGGCGAGCCGCAATCTCGCGCACGCAGCCCCTGCATTGCCGGCCGCGCTCGCGAAGGATGCCGACACCCGTTACGAGAACACGTTCACCTGCGTGCGCCGCGGCGTGCCGCTTGCGCCCGCGTACGATCCGCAAGCCGACTTGCCGCCCGTGCATCTGCTGACAGGCACGATCGTCGGCGCTGAGGGCGAAGAAGTGTTCTGCGACGAAGACGGCCGGGTGCGCGTGCGGATTCACGGCCTCGACCCGGTGGACCACGCGCACGCGCAGGGCGCGGGCACTAACGACAATGCGGGCGACAGCGCACCGATCCGCGTGGCGACGAGTCTTGCCGGCACCCATTTCGGCGCATCGTTTCTGCCGCGAGTCGGCATGGAAGTGTTGCTCGGTTGTGTCGGCGGCGATCCGGACCGGTTGGTGATCATCGGGGTGCTGAGCAACGGTGCGAATCCGCCGGCGACGTTCAGCCATGCGGGCAGGCTGCCGGGCAACCGTTACCTGTCGGGCATCAAGACGAAGGAGATCAAGGGGCAGCGGTACAACCAACTGCGCCTAGACGACACGCCGAATCAGATCAGCGCGCAGCTGGCGAGCGAGCATGCGCACTCGCAGCTGAACCTCGGTTATCTGACCCAGCCGCGCGAGAACGGTCATGGCAACGACCGCGGCGAGGGCGCGGAGCTGCGCACCGATGCCGCGGCGGCGCTGCGGGCGGCACAAGGCATCTTGCTGACGACGTACGCGCGCACGCAGGCGAGCGGCGGCCAACTCGACCGTGACGAGCTGGTCCTGCTGCTCGGCGAATGCACGGCGCTGTTCAAGGCGTTGGGCGATTACGCGGGACAGCACGGCGGGCAGGCGGCGGATACGGCCGGCCAGCAGGCGGTGGCCGCGGCCTTCAAGAGTTGGGCGCCGGGCACCGGCGCGGGAGCGGGCAGCGTCGGCGCGCCGGCCGTCGGCGCAGATCAGGCACTGATGGCGTTCGGCGCACAAGCTGGGTCGGTAAACGTCACCCCGAAGACGCACGTGACCTACGCCGGCGAGAACATCGATCAGGTCGCGCAGCAGCATCTTCAGTTGATGAGCGGCCAGCGGTTCAACGCGACGGCGGGACAGGGGATGCAGCTGTTCGCTCGCGGCACGGGCGTGCAGGCGGTGGCCGGCGAAGGACCAGTGTTGCTGCAGGCGCAATCCGACACGTTGACGGCGAACGCGCAGAAGGGCGTCAAGATCACGACGAACGAGAACGAGGTATTCGCGAGCGCGCCGAAGATTCGGCTCGTCGCCGAGGACGGCAGCTACCTCGAGATCGGCAACGGCATCACGCTCGGCACGAACGGCGACATCAAGCTGCTGTCGGCGTCGCACCAGTGGGGCGGGCCGTCGACGGCGCAGGCGGCGAAGAGCGCGTTCAACCATCAGCCGACGGATCAGCGTTTCAAGCTGCACTATCCGGGCGAGGATGGCGATCTGCCGGCGGCGGCGAACAAGCCATTCCGGATCACACTGGACGACGGGCGCGTCATCGAGGGCAAGACCGACGCGAGCGGCCTGACGGATCTGGTCAAGGACGACGCGATGCGTATCGCGAAGGTCGACTATCTGAGGCCGAAGCTTTGAATCCGAGCGAACGATGAGCGATAACAACGATCAGTATCACGCGGCCGCCCAAGGGGCGGGCGTTACGATGGCGAATCGGCCGGGCGATCGGCCCGTTCAGGTTCCGGCCGATCTTCCGGGCGTGGTGATCTTCATTCACGGCGTCAACGATCCGGGTGCGGCCTATGCGACCGTTGAGCGCGGGCTCTGCCAAGGGCTCAACGAGCGCCTGTCGCGGAGCGATCTGCGGCCGGGCGAATACGGCCAGCGGTATGTGAGCGCGTCGGCGGCCAAAAAGAAGGGCGATACAGTTCGATACGCAGAGGTATTGGGCGATCCAGACATGTATCTCCACCAGCGCGTGGAAGCCAATGGCACCCACAGCATGTTTCTCCCGTTTTACTGGGGCTATCGGGCGGCGGACAACGAGATCGCGAAGGTGAACAGGCCGGGCGAGGTCAAGAGCCGCGTGGCGGACAGCGACGGCAATCTGCTGACACGCGGCCAGTATCAGGACATCCACGCGAACCGGCTCGATGCCCATTTCGGCAAGGGAGGCGGGTTCTTCGCCAACGCGACGAACAACATCCCTCAGATGTACAGCCGGGGCTTCGAACCGGACAAGCTCGAGCGCACGGTCATGCAAAATGCGCTTGCCGGCAATACGATCTTCGCCGGCAACTCACCAGACCGCCGTTACTTCGTGCTCGCCGCAGCTCGCTTGGCGAACCTCATCAAGACAATGCGCGCCATCCAGCCCTCCGCGCTCGCGCTGGAACACGGAATCGATCCGAAGCACGAAACGATCACGGTGATGGGGCACAGCCAGGGCACGATCATCACGCTGCTCGCGCAGGCGATGCTCAAGCAGCAAGGGCAACGCTGCGTCGATTGCATCATCATGGTCGATACGCCATACAGCCTGCAGTTCACGAAGGACGGCAGCCAGCAAACCGGGCACGCGAAGCTCAAGACGCTGGTCGACATCGTCAACGCGGTGACGAGCGAGCCGCATACGCTTCCGGACTTGGCTGACCTGATGATCGATTCGGTTTGCTCGGGCGGACGAGCTGGACGGAACTGGAGCCAGACGCAGGGAAAGCGCCTGGACAAGCATGGCAAGAACTGGATCACGTTTGACGAGCGCGACAACCGGGGCAAGGTCTATCTTTACTTCTGCCCCGAAGACACCGTGGTCGGCCTCGACAAGGTGCGCGGGATCGGGACGTTCGGCGTGCCCGACGACGTTCCGGCCGATGGCGCGGCCGCCAAGCAGGGCAAAACGATGCCCGCGATGACGACGCTCGCGCCGAAACGCTTTTTCCAGCGCATGTGGACGCGACTGGAACGCGACCAGGACGGCAGGGGGAAGCGGTCGAAGGTCGCTGTCGGTACGTCCCCCGCGCGCGTGCCGGTTCGGGACCAGGTTCAGCGATTGACACCAGGGCCCGACACGGACGGCACGATGTTGGGCTCAGTGGTCGAGTCCAGCAAGAACATGGCGCTACAGGCGTCGTTCAAGCGCAACGACATTCGCTTCATCAACGGCGAGCAACTGAACCCGCCGTACGAGCCTGACCTGTACGGTGGCGAAGTGCAGAAGGGCGGGCAGCGACCCGGGCACGCCGATGTCGCCGGGTTGATGCGCCCGGATGACGTGACGAAAAACGTCGCGCTCGGCAACCAGTACGCGAAGTTCCAATGGAAAGACGTCGCGACGACGGACGATCCGAGTACCGGCATCGCCCCTCACAAAGAAGCCTTCAATCGAGGCCGTCCGATCGACGAGCAGTCGCATAACTGGCGCATCGTGCCGAGCCGGTCGCTCGGTTCGATTCTCTCGGCGGCCGCTACGGGCGGACGGTATCAGACGTACGTGATCCAACGCGAGGAAACGCCGGACGAGGTTCGCAAGCGCATGGGCACGGATGCCGATCAATTGGAAGCGAACAACTATCATTCGGGGGTTCTGCTCAGCTCCGAGAACCATCGCTGGGTCACGGCGATGGATGTCGCGGTCGGCCAGGCGGTGACGTTGGATGATCCGGACTGGCGGCAGTTGTTGCTATTGATGGCTGATTGGAAGATGACGCCCCGTGCATTTAAGCAGATGAAAGAATGCAAGGCCTTCAACCGATTGGATCAAAGTACGCGTGGTTTTTTAGATGCGTGCTCAACATATTACCGATCGGGCATATTCCCAGCCGAGAGGTTTGTGCCGCTTACTTTTCCGCCATTGGTCACCAGCGAGCTGAAGGCTGAAAGCAAAACATGAGATTATCGAAGAGGCGATATGAAACCTCGTATCTGGCCGTTTGCGGCTGTGTTCGTATTGATCGCGCTGGGTTGGACGTTCCTCGTGATGACGCGGCATTATCAGGTTTGGGCAGCGACAGGACAGGAGATGCCGGGTATGGTGGGTAGCATTCGGAACGGTGTATTGGTTGCACTGGGCGTCATCGCTATGGCCTTCGCGGCGAGATATGTTTGGCTGCATCGCGCGCCTGCTGAGTCTGCGTCTGTGGTCGCAAATTCGGTGTCCGCTGCACCGGAGATGCCCGCTGCGGTGGTGCATGGAAACAACGGCACGCCGACGCTGCTTGCCCAGTTCGGCGAGAAGTTCGCGTTGGAGGTGCGTGGCCTCGGACTCGTCACTGGTAGTGAAACGAACGAGGAGATCTGGAATGCCATCGGGACAAAGGCAGACAACCACTCGACGTACATGTCGCAGAACCCCGACGACTATCCGGCTAACGACGATGCGCGAATGACCGAGCTCGGTTTGTCGACTCGGATCAGCTTCAAATTCGGAGCGCGCAATTCGGTTGAATATTGGCCCGTCCCAGTGTTTATTTGGGAGCCTCCAAAGGCGCAGCGCGCTGATCGGCCAGGCGCAGAACTTTCCGGGCTTCGACAAGAAGCGGGCCTGGGCGTCACGCTGCTGCTGTGGCAGGAAGATGCGAACACCGACGACGGCGCCAGCATCATTGAGAAGTTGTTCGCATTCTTCGACGCGCATCCAGATGTCCCTGAAGCGGTCGTCGTCACGTTTGATGGGGCAGCGACCCGAAAGCTTAACCAGACGCCGGGCTATGTGGACACATTCAAGCAGTCGAACATTCCCTCGATGCCGGACAGCATGGTCTCGATGCTTGTGTCCCGCTCGGATCGAGTTGACAGGTTTATCCGTCCGTACGCCGTCGAGCAGACTCAGAACGTCAACAAGAACACGACCGATTACGATATCACTCGGCTGTGGAACTACTTCTGGCAGATCAATCATGATTCTGGGCCGGACGGCTTCTCCGCACATTATGATGCAGAGGAACGGAAGGCAGGAGTCGACACGCCGATGTCACCGGGTTTCGTCACTTCTATGTGGTGGCAAACCAAACTTCCCGAATTCTGGAAGACGATCAGCAACAAAGGGCCGGGCGAATTCAAGCCGACGCCCTATATCCCGGTGCGTTGGACGACGTGGCAGGTGAAACAATTTGACAACGCGCCGCTGCTCGGCTATCTGCATCGGCCCGTCGACGTGAAGCTCACCGATTCGCACGGCAAGCCGTTCAAAACCGCGCAGCAGGCGGAAGCGCTCAAGGTTGGCTGGCAGCAGGCAATCGGCACGCTGCCGGCCGGCGAAACGCCGAAACGTATTTTCTACGACACGACGGGTGATCGCACATGGGTGGCGCCGATCAATCAGGCGCTCGCGCAAAGCGGTCCGTCCTCGCCCAGTCTCGATGACGTGAAAGAGGGCTACGATATCGGCCACCGGATCGGTAACACGGGTATCAGCTCGCCGTTGGTCCAGATCGGGCTCGGCTTGATCGCGGGTTACAACGAAGGCGGAGCCAGCGCCACGATCAATCGGCGGCCGAACGGCACGGCGACGATCGTAATGGTGAGCCCACCGACGCAGAAGCAACCGGATCTGAATCCTTTCCGATAGGGGCTCGTATGCGCGGCGTGATTCGCATCGGCGATTCGACAACGCACGGCGGCCACGTCGAAACCGGTCGCGAGGGCTCGACCGTAATGGGGCGGGCGGTGGCCTGTGTCGGCGACCGCTGCACGTGCCCGATGGATGGACACAATCATTGCGTGATCGTGGAGGGCGACGAGAATGTCCGCATTGACGGGCGTGCCGTGGCTTTCGACGGGCACAAGACCTCATGCGGGGCCACGCTCATCTCGTCGCTTTCAACTTCGGGGCGCGCATGATGGAACTCGTCCGGCAGGACCCGCTATGATGTCGCACACGAAACGTAAGCCCCTGAGTTGCCAGCAGTTGCTGCCGCGCCATCCGACCAGTTGCGACGCCTACACGAACGATGAGCGATAACAACGATCAGTATCACGCGGCCGCCCAAGGGGCGGGCGTTACGATGGCGAATCGGCCGGGCGATCGGCCCGTTCAGGTTCCGGCCGATCTTCCGGGCGTGGTGATCTTCATTCACGGCGTCAACGATCCGGGTGCGGCCTATGCGACCGTTGAGCGCGGGCTCTGCCAAGGGCTCAACGAGCGCCTGTCGCGGAGCGATCTGCGGCCGGGCGAATACGGCCAGGAATATGCTGAGGCCATCAAAGCGAAAAGCCAAAAAAGCCGGTTCTTCGATAGCAAGATCGCCAACGATCCCGACATGTTCCTGTATAGGCGTTCGGAGAGCGGCGGCGCTCATAGCATGTTTTTACCGTTCTACTGGGGCTATCGAGCCGCGGATAACGAAATTGCCAAGGTGAACAATTCTGGCGAGGTCAAGAGCCGCGTGGCGGACAGCGACGGCAATCTGCTGACGCGCGGCCAGTATCAGGACATCCACGCGAACCGGCTCGATGCCCATTTCGGCAAGGGAGGCGGGTTCTTCGCCAACGCGACGAACAACATCCCTCAGATGTACAGCCGGGGCTTCGAACCGGACAAGCTCGAGCGCACGGTCATGCAAAATGCGCTTGCCGGCAATACGATCTTCGCCGGCAACTCACCAGACCGCCGTTACTTCGTGCTCGCCGCAGCTCGCTTGGCGAACCTCATCAAGACAATGCGCGCCATCCAGCCCTCCGCGCTCGCGTTGGAACACGGAATCGATCCGAAGCACGAAACGATCACGGTGATGGGGCACAGCCAAGGCACGATCATCACGCTGCTCGCGCAGGCGATGCTCAAGCAGCAAGGGCAACGCTGCGTCGATTGCATCATCATGGTCGATACGCCATACAGCCTGCAGTTCACGAAGGACGGCAGCCAGCAAACCGGGCACGCGAAGCTCAAGACGCTGGTCGACATCGTCAACGCGGTGACGAGCGAGCCGCATACGCTTCCGGACTTGGCTGACCTGATGATCGATTCGGTTTGCTCGGGCGGACGAGCTGGACGGAACTGGAGCCAGACGCAGGGAAAGCGCCTGGACAAGCATGGCAAGAACTGGATCACGTTTGACGAGCGCGACAACCGGGGCAAGGTCTATCTTTACTTCTGCCCCGAAGACACCGTGGTCGGCCTCGACAAGGTGCGCGGGATCGGGACGTTCGGCGTGCCCGACGACGTTCCGGCCGATGGCGCGGCCGCCAAGCAGGGCAAAACGATGCCCGCGATGACGACGCTCGCGCCGAAACGCTTTTTCCAGCGCATGTGGACGCGACTGGAACGCGACCAGGACGGCAGGGGGAAGCGGTCGAAGGTCGCTGTCGGTACGTCCCCCGCGCGCGTGCCGGTTCGGGACCAGGTTCAGCGATTGACACCAGGGCCCGACACGGACGGCACGATGTTGGGCTCAGTGGTCGAGTCCAGCAAGAACATGGCGCTACAGGCGTCGTTCAAGCGCAACGACATTCGCTTCATCAACGGCGAGCAACTGAACCCGCCGTACGAGCCTGACCTGTACGGTGGCGAAGTCAAGAAAGGCGGGCAGCGACCCGGGCACGCCGATGTCGCCGGGCTGATGCGCCCGGATGACGTGACGAAAAACGTCGCGCTCGGCAACCAGTACGCGAAGTTCCAATGGAAAGACGTCGCGACGACGGATGACCCGGGCGCCAGCATCGAGCCGCACAGGCAGACGTTCAATCGAGGCCGTCCGATCGACGAGCAGTCGCATAACTGGCGCATCGTGCCGAGTCAGTCGCTCGGCTCGATTCTCTCGGCGGCCGCTACGGGCGGACGGTATCAGACGTACGTGATCCAACGCGAGGAAACGCCGGACGAGGTTCGCAAGCGCATGGGCACGGATGCCGATCAATTGGAAGCGAACAACTATCATTCGGGGGTTCTGCTCAGCTCCGAGAACCATCGCTGGGTCACGGCGATGGATGTCGCGGTCGGCCAGGCGGTGACGTTGGATGATCCGGACTGGCGGCAGTTGTTGCTATTGATGGCTGATTGGAAGATGACGCCCCGTGCATTTAAGCAGATGAAAGAATGCAAGGCCTTCAACCGATTGGATCAAAGTACGCGTGGTTTTTTAGATGCGTGCTCAACATATTACCGATCGGGCATATTCCCAGCCGAGAGGTTTGTGCCGCTTACTTTTCCGCCATTGGTCACCAGCGAACTGAAGACTGAAAGCAAAACATGAGATTATCGAAGAGCGATATGAAACCTCGTATCTGGCCGTACGTACTTGGGTTTATCTTGATCGTGCTGGGTTGGACAATCATCGTGATGACGCGGCATTATCACTATTGGCAAGCAACGGGACAGGAGATGCCAGGCATGGTGAGTAGCATTCGAAACGGTGTATTGGTTGCACTGGGCGTCGTCGCGGCAGCCTTCGCGGTGAGCTACATTTGGCTTAACCGTACACCTGTTGAGCCGCCGCACGCGGTCGCGAGTTCAATATCCGTTTCGCCAGTATTGCCTGCCGCAGCAATGCACAGCAATAACGGGACTCCGGCAGTGCTCGCTCAAACAGGCGAGAAATTCGTCTTAGAGGTTCGTGGCTTGGGGCTCGTGACCGGGCGTAATGCAAATGACGAAATATGGAATGCGGTCGAAGCTAAGGCGGACAATCACTCCACCTACATGTCGCAAAACCCCACCGACTATCCGGACAACGAGGATAGCCGAATGACCTACCTGGAGGTTGGGACGGGCCTGAGCTTCCAACTGGCGGCCCATCATTCCGTTGACTATTGGCCGGTCCCGGTGTTCATTTGGGAGCCGCCGAAAGCACCGCACGTTAGTCGGCCAGCTAATGAGCTTTCTGGTATTCGACAGGAGGCAAGCCTAGGCGTCACGCTCTTGCTGTGGCAAGAAGACGCTAACACGGACGATGGTGCAACCATCATCGAGAAGCTGTTCGCATTTTTCGACGCACATCCGGACGTGCCTGAGGCGGTTATCGTTACGTTTGATGGGGCGGCGACCCGCAAACTCAATCAGACGCCGGGCTATGTGGACACGTTCAAGCAGTCCAACCTTCCTACGATGCCGGACAGCATGGTCGCGATGCTCGTGTCCCGCTCGGATCGCGTCGACCAACTGATTCGCCCCTACGCCGTCGAGCAGACGGAAAACGTCAACAAGAACACGACCGAATACGACATCACCAAGCTATGGAACTTCTTCTGGGAGAAAAACAACGGGGAAGGACCAGGCAGCTTTGAAGCGTACTATCAAGAGCAGCAAAAGGCGGTGGGCATTCAGCCGCGCGCTTTTCTCGGCTTCATGTCGGCTCAATGGTGGCAGACGCAACTTCCCGAATTCTGGAAGACGATCAGCAACAAAGGGCCGGGCGAATTCAAGCCGACGCCCTATATCCCGGTGCGTTGGACGACGTGGCAGGTGAAACAATTTGACAACGCGCCGCTGCTCGGCTATCTGCATCGGCCCGTCGACGTGAAGCTCACCGATTCGCACGGCAAGCCGTTCAAAACCGCGCAGCAGGCGGAAGCGCTCAAGGTTGGCTGGCAGCAGGCAATCGGCACGCTGCCGGCCGGCGAAACGCCGAAACGTATTTTCTACGACACGACGGGTGATCGCACATGGGTGGCGCCGATCAATCAGGCGCTCGCGCAAAGCGGTCCGTCCTCGCCCAGTCTCGATGACGTGAAAGAGGGCTACGATATCGGCCACCGGATCGGTAACACGGGTATCAGCTCGCCGTTGGTCCAGATCGGGCTCGGCTTGATCGCGGGTTACAACGAAGGCGGAGCCAGCGCCACGATCAATCGGCGGCCGAACGGCACGGCGACGATCGTAATGGTGAGCCCACCGACGCAGAAGCAACCGGATCTGAATCCTTTCCGCTAAGAGGCTCGTATGCGCGGCGTGATTCGCATCGGCGATTCGACAACGCATGGCGGTCGCGTCGAAACCGGTCGCGAGGGCTCGACCGTAATGGGGCGGGCGGTGGCCTGTGTCGGCGACCGCTGCACGTGCCCGATGGATGGACACAATCATTGCGTGATCGTGGAGGGCGACGAGAATGTCCGCATTGACGGGCGTGCCGTGGCTTTCGACGGGCACAAGACCTCATGCGGGGCCACGCTCATCTCCTCGCTTTCAACTTCGGGGCGCGCATGATGGAACTCGTCCGGCAGGACCCGCTATGATGTCGCACACGAAACGTAAGCCCCTGAGTTGCCAGCAGTTGCTGCCGCGCCATCCGACCAGTTGCGACGCCTACACGAACGATGAGCGATAACAACGATCAGTATCACGCGGCCGCCCAAGGGGCGGGCGTTACGATGGCGAATCGGCCGGGCGATCGGCCCGTTCAGATTCCGGCCGATCTTCCGGGCGTGGTGATCTTCATTCACGGCGTCAACGATCCGGGTGCGGCCTATGCGACCGTTGAGCGCGGGCTCTGCCAAGGGCTCAACGAGCGCCTGTCGCGGAGCGATCTGCGGCCGGGCGAATACGGCCAGGAATATGCTGAGGCCATCAAAGCGAAAAGCCAAAAAAGCCGGTTCTTCGATAGCAAGATCGCCAACGATCCCGACATGTTCCTGTATAGGCGTTCGGAGAGCGGCGGCGCTCATAGCATGTTTTTACCGTTCTACTGGGGCTATCGAGCCGCGGATAACGAAATTGCCAAGGTGAACAATTCTGGCGAGGTCAAGAGCCGCGTGGCGGACAGCGACGGCAATCTGCTGACGCGCGGCCAGTATCAGGACATCCACGCGAACCGGCTCGACGCCCATTTCGGCAAGGGGGGCGGGTTCTTCGCCAACGCGACGAACAACATCCCTCAGATGTACAGCCGGGGCTTCGAACCGGACAAGCTCGAGCGCACGGTCATGCAAAATGCGCTTGCCGGCAATACGATCTTCGCCGGCAACTCACCAGACCGCCGTTACTTCGTGCTCGCCGCAGCTCGCTTGGCGAACCTCATCAAGACAATGCGCGCCATCCAGCCCTCCGCGCTCGCGTTGGAACATGGAATCGATCCGAAGCACGAAACGATCACGGTGATGGGGCACAGCCAAGGCACGATCATCACGCTGCTCGCGCAGGCGATGCTCAAGCAGCAAGGGCAACGCTGCGTCGATTGCATCATCATGGTCGATACGCCATACAGCCTGCAGTTCACGAAGGACGGCAGCCAGCAAACCGGGCACGCGAAGCTCAAGACGCTGGTCGACATCGTCAACGCGGTGACGAGCGAGCCGCATACGCTTCCGGACTTGGCTGACCTGATGATCGATTCGGTTTGCTCGGGCGGACGAGCTGGACGGAACTGGAGCCAGACGCAGGGAAAGCGCCTGGACAAGCATGGCAAGAACTGGATCACGTTTGACGAGCGCGACAACCGGGGCAAGGTCTATCTTTACTTCTGCCCCGAAGACACCGTGGTCGGCCTCGACAAGGTGCGCGGGATCGGGACGTTCGGCGTGCCCGACGACGTTCCGGCCGATGGCGCGGCCGCCAAGCAGGGCAAAACGATGCCCGCGATGACGACGCTCGCGCCGAAACGCTTTTTCCAGCGCATGTGGACGCGACTGGAACGCGACCAGGACGGCAGGGGGAAGCGGTCGAAGGTCGCTGTCGGTACGTCCCCCGCGCGCGTGCCGGTTCGGGACCAGGTTCAGCGATTGACACCAGGGCCCGACACGGACGGCACGATGTTGGGCTCAGTGGTCGAGTCCAGCAAGAACATGGCGCTACAGGCGTCGTTCAAGCGCAACGACATTCGCTTCATCAACGGCGAGCAACTGAACCCGCCGTACGAGCCTGACCTGTACGGTGGCGAAGTCAAGAAAGGCGGGCAGCGACCCGGGCACGCCGATGTCGCCGGGCTGATGCGCCCGGATGACGTGACGAAAAACGTCGCGCTCGGCAACCAGTACGCGAAGTTCCAATGGAAAGACGTCGCGACGACGGATGACCCGGGCGCCAGCATCGAGCCGCACAGGCAGACGTTCAATCGAGGCCGTCCGATCGACGAGCAGTCGCATAACTGGCGCATCGTGCCGAGTCAGTCGCTCGGCTCGATTCTCTCGGCGGCCGCTACGGGCGGACGGTATCAGACGTACGTGATCCAACGCGAGGAAACGCCGGACGAGGTTCGCAAGCGCATGGGCACGGATGCCGATCAATTGGAAGCGAACAACTATCATTCGGGGGTTCTGCTCAGCTCCGAGAACCATCGCTGGGTCACGGCGATGGATGTCGCGGTCGGCCAGGCGGTGACGTTGGATGATCCGGACTGGCGGCAGTTGTTGCTATTGATGGCTGATTGGAAGATGACGCCCCGTGCATTTAAGCAGATGAAAGAATGCAAGGCCTTCAACCGATTGGATCAAAGTACGCGTGGTTTTTTAGATGCGTGCTCAACATATTACCGATCGGGCATATTCCCAGCCGAGAGGTTTGTGCCGCTTACTTTTCCGCCATTGGTCACCAGCGAGCTGAAGGCTGAAAGCAAAACATGAGATTATCGAAGAGGCGATATGAAACCTCGTATCTGGCCGTTCGCGGCTGTATTCGTATTGATCGCGCTAGGTTGGACGTTCCTCGTGATGACGCGGCATTATCACTATTGGCAAGCAACAGGACAGGAGATGCCAGGCATGGCGAGTAGCATTCGGAACGGTGTATTGATTGCACTGGGTGTCGTTGCGACAGCGTTCGCGGCGAGCTACGCCTGGCGGCATCGTGCGCCTGTCGAGCCTACGTCGGCGGTCGCGAGTTCAATGTCCGCTATGGCGGAGACACCTGCAGCGGTAATGCACGGCAACAATGGCGCGCCGGCATTGCTTGCCCCGACAAGGGAGAAATTCGTGTTGGAGGTCCGCGGCTTAGGGCTCGTGACCGAGCGCAACGCGAATGACGAAATCTGGAAGGCCATACAAGCAAAGGCGGATAATCACACGTCCTATATGTCGCAAAACCCTGCCGATTATCCGGATAACGAGGATAGCCGGATGACCTACCTCAGTGTGGCGACTGGCCTGAGCTTCCAATTGGCGGCCCATCATTCCGTCGAGTATTGGCCGGTCCCGGTGTTCATTTGGGAACCACCAAAGGCGCAGCGCGCTGATCGGCCAGGCGCAGAACTTTCCGGGCTTCGACAAGAAGCGGGCCTGGGCGTCACGCTGCTGCTGTGGCAGGAAGATGCGAACACCGACGACGGCGCCAGCATCATTGAGAAGTTGTTCGCATTCTTCGACGCGCATCCAGATGTCCCTGAAGCGGTCGTCGTCACGTTTGATGGGGCAGCGACCCGAAAGCTTAACCAGACGCCGGGCTATGTGGACACATTCAAGCAGTCGAACATTCCCTCGATGCCGGACAGCATGGTCTCGATGCTTGTGTCCCGCTCGGATCGAGTTGACAGGTTTATCCGTCCGTACGCCGTCGAGCAGACTCAGAACGTCAACAAGAACACGACCGATTACGATATCACTCGGCTGTGGAACTACTTCTGGCAGATCAATCATGATTCTGGGCCGGACGGCTTCTCCGCACATTATGATGCAGAGGAACGGAAGGCAGGAGTCGACACGCCGATGTCACCGGGTTTCGTCACTTCTATGTGGTGGCAAACCAAACTTCCCGAATTCTGGAAGACGATCAGCAACAAAGGGCCGGGCGAATTCAAGCCGACGCCCTATATCCCGGTGCGTTGGACGACGTGGCAGGTGAAACAATTTGACAACGCGCCGCTGCTCGGCTATCTGCATCGGCCCGTCGACGTGAAGCTCACCGATTCGCACGGCAAGCCGTTCAAAACCGCGCAGCAGGCGGAAGCGCTCAAGGTTGGCTGGCAGCAGGCAATCGGCACGCTGCCGGCCGGCGAAACGCCGAAACGTATTTTCTACGACACGACGGGTGATCGCACATGGGTGGCGCCGATCAATCAGGCGCTCGCGCAAAGCGGTCCGTCCTCGCCCAGTCTCGATGACGTGAAAGAGGGCTACGATATCGGCCACCGGATCGGTAACACGGGTATCAGCTCGCCGTTGGTCCAGATCGGGCTCGGCTTGATCGCGGGTTACAACGAAGGCGGAGCCAGCGCCACGATCAATCGGCGGCCGAACGGCACGGCGACGATCGTAATGGTGAGCCCACCGACGCAGAAGCAACCGGATCTGAATCCTTTCCGCTAAGAGGCTCGTATGCGCGGCGTGATTCGCATCGGCGATTCGACAACGCACGGCGGCCACGTCGAAACCGGCCGCGAGGGCTCGACCGTAATGGGGCGGGCGGTGGCCTGTGTCGGCGACCGCTGCACGTGCCCGATGGATGGACACAATCATTGCGTGATCGTGGAGGGCGACGAGAATGTCCGCATTGACGGGCGTGCCGTGGCTTTCGACGGGCACAAGACCTCATGCGGGGCCACGCTCATCTCCTCGATTCCAACGTCCGGCCGTACTTAATGCAGGATGCCGACGAAAAGAAGAGCCGGCAGCGCCCATCGACGAAGGCGGTGAACCGAATTGCCGCCGGCGTTCACCACGCCCGCCGTCGGCGCTCCGTTATGCGCGCTCCTTGCGCGCCTGCGCCACCGTCATCCAACAAAGCACCGCAGCCGCGAGCCACGCGCACGCGAAAAACAACTCGAGATTCTGCAGGTTCTGAAAATTCTCCACGTTCTGATATCGGCATGTCAGATGCGCTCGAAACGGAACGCAGCCCGTCTGGTTGTTGTGGAAAAACGTGAACAGGTGATAGAAACCCAGGACCGTGAAAGCCAGGGCGATTAGTGCGAATTTTCTGGTTTTGCTCATCGCGGGTGTCGTTGATCGAAGCGGCGTCAGATTACTCTTTATCGGACCGGCGAGGAAGCGGATCGGTGGACGCGCCGTCTGTTGCGCGCCGTAATTGCCATGCCCGTCGTGATGAGCGGCGCGAGGGCGATCGTGCTCGGCGGGACCGGCGCATTCATCGCGGGCATCGCGATGGGGCTCGCGCCGTCGCCTTGGCGGATCGTGGTGCCGATCCGCAGGCGCGACCGTTCGCCTGCGCGGCTGGCATGCGCGACGGCTGCGATTCAATATGCCGACGGCGCGAGCGAATCCGCCGCGACGACTCGATCCCTTCCCTCCGTCTTCGCCCGGTACAACGCGCCGTCCGCCGCCCGGACGAACGCGTCGAGCGACGCATGCGTCGAGCGCCGGCTCGTCGCGCATCCGACGCTCACGCTGAAGGGCGGAATCGTATCGGGCGTGCCGGCCGGCATCGCGTCGCGGATGCCCGTGCGGATCGACTGCGCGACCGTCATCGCGCCCGCCTCGTCGGTATCGGGCAGGATCACGACGAATTCCTCGCCGCCGTACCGCGCCGCCAGGCCGCCCGGACGGCGTGCGCGGCGCGCGATGCACGCGGCGAGCCATTGCAGCGCGAGATCGCCTTGCGCGTGGCCATGCGCGTCGTTGTAGCGCTTGAAGTGGTCCGCGTCGATGAAGAGGATCGACAGGCGGCTTTCGTTGCGCTGCAGCCGCTCCCATTCGTTTTGCAGCGCATGATCGAGCGCGCGGCGGTTCTTGAGGCCGGTCAGCGGATCGGTCTGCGACAGCTCGAGCAATCGATCCTGTGCGGCGGCACGGTCGCGGAGCGCGAATGCGAGCAGCCAGACCACGCCGGAAAACGCGATGCTCACGCACGCGGCCGAGATGCCGACGCTGAGCGCGAGCGAGCGCCATGATGCGAGCACGTCCTGTTGGGCGGGCGCGACGATCGCGACCAGCGGCGTGCCCGGAATGCGCTCGAACGTGTAGAGGCGCAGCACGCCGTCGATCGGCGATCGCGCCGCATAGAATCCGGCGTCCTGGTTCGCCATCCGCGGAAAGGTCGGCGATTTCACGACGACGCTCGGCCCGTCATGCGGCAGGTCCGGGTTGCGCGCGACGAGCGTGCCGTCGACGTGAACGATCGCGCTGACGCCGTGCGGGCCGACGTTCAGCTTCGACAGCAGATGCTGGAAGTAGGCGACGTCGATCGCGACGACGGCGACGCCGCCGAACGTGCCGTCGGGCTTGCCGATCCGCCGGCTCAACGCGATCGACTCGACGCCGCCGCGCGTCCGTGACCGGTAGGGCTTGGACACGTACAGCCCCGCGTCGCCGGCCTGCTCGTGCACGAGAAAATAATCCCGGTCCGTGAAGCTGCCCGCGTGCGACGCGCTGCAGCAGCCGTCGACGATATGCCCCTGCGCATCCATCATGCCCATGCCGGTGACGTACTTCGCGGCGGCCGTCCGGTCGAACAGCAGCGCGTGCCGCGTCGCGCGATCGAGGCGCCGGACGTCGGTCTGATGGAGGCCGGAGATCAGCGTGAGCAGCGAGTGATCGGATGCATCGATCGTACGCGCGATGTTGTTGACGACGATCGTCGTGACGTTTCTCGACGTTTCGTGCGCATGCTCGATCGCCTCGTTGCGCGCTGCATTGAGCGTGAGCAGGCTGATCGACAGCACGCCGAACGCCATCAGCGTGCCCAGCGCGCCGACGATCCACGGATGGCGGCCGGTCAGGACGGCGAGGCGGCTGGTCGGGATGCAGGCGATCACGATGCGAGGTTCTTGTACCGAGTTGGGGGCGCGCCGCGCCGGGCTCACGGATCGTCATCGGTGAACGGCGGTGCGGCAGTGCGGCAGTGCGGCAGTGCGCGGACGACGCACCGGTCGCGCTGCGAGCGGAGCGCGTCTTCGAATGCGCGTCGATCGGCGGCTTTCGCGTTATCGGCCGAAGCGGGCGAAACTTTATGTCGATGGCCGGGGCGTTCGGAAGCCGGTGTCCAGGAGCGCGCTGCGGGCGGCCATGTCGCGCATGCGCTCGAGGGTGCGACGGCCTGTCGGTCAGCGTCCCGAATTTCGCGGCGATGTCTCGACGGCATTCAGCGTGCGTCGCCGGATCCAGCTGCTCGCGAGCCGGATCGCGAGCCAGTAAGGCGTCGACAGCAACAGCAGCTTCACGGAACGGTTCGGACAATAAACGAACGTCTCGGTCCTGAGAAGATGGCCGCGCTGCGGCGCGTCGGCGACGCTGAACCGCAACACGAGCTTCGTATCGCGTGAATCGCGGTGGCGTTCGAATGCGTCGGCATCGCGGATCGAAGCGAGCCCGACATTCGGTCGCCAGAACCGGCCGACGAGACCGAGCGACAGCTCGCGCTCGTCGCGTCGCAGGACCGCGAACGAATCGAATCCGAAACGGCGCGCGGCGCCGGATGCGGGCGCCTTCGACCAAGCGTCCGCCATGCGCTTCGGCAACTCGCGAATCGACAGCAGCGTATCGACGACGACGTCGGCGCGCATGTCCGCGCGACTGCGGGCACGCGGCTGTGGGCGTCGCGAGCCGCGGCGGCGGCCTTTACCGCCTCGCCGCCGCTCGCTTGTCCGCCGCCTGAAGATAGCCGATCGCCGCGCCCGTCAGCAGCAGCGGCCAGAGCAGATACCATCCCGTCGTCGCGAGCAGCAGGATCGCCGACAGAAACGCGACGATCGAACTGCGATGCGCGAATCCGCCGCGCGGCAGCAGCTTCGCGGCCGCCGCCGCGCCGAGCACGTAGGCCATCACGAAGTTGCCCGACGTCGCGAGCATGAGCGGCTTCGGGCCCATCCCCGTCGCGACCGTCACGCCGAGCGCGCAGCCCGCCAGCGCCGCGATCACCGCGAGACTGCGCGGGGCGCGTTGCCCGGCTGGCTGCCTCGCGCGAACCAGCAGGGGGCAGCGCGCCGTCCCGCATGCGGCGTCGACGTCGCGGGTGCGGCGAAGCGGCGGCCGTGTCGATGGCGGGGCGCGCGCCGGTGTCGGGCCGAACGTCGCGGCTCAGGCGTTTGCGTCGTCGAGGCAGTCGCGTGCGTCATCGATGCCGCGCGAGCCTCGCGCGCGCGTCGTCCTGCTCGACGGCGTCGAGCCCGCGCGCGTAGACGAACTGTCCGCCGACGAGCGACGCGATCGGCACGCCGTCGCGGAACAGGACCCGGTTGCCCGCGAGCGCGGGCACGCGGTCGCCCGGCAGCAGCGTGCCCGTCAGATTGAGCGGATCGGCGCCGCTCACGCACAGCATCAGCCCTTCGGCCGGCCGGCGGCGGAGGTCGCGCAGGATCGGGATCGCGTCGGGCAGCGCGAACTGCTCGCCCGCGAGGCCCGCGACGAAGCGGCCGCCGCGGATCTCGCCGCGCGCCTCGAGCCGCCGATAGACGGGCAGCAGCTCGCGCCAGCTCGGCATCCATTCGGCTTCGCACGCGAGGATTCGCCAGAACACGACGCCGTAGCGGCGCAAGAGCGTCCGCGCGACGTGCTCGAGCGCGGCCGGCGCGATCGTATGGCGGCCCGTCGGCGGCGGTGCGGCGCGCATCGCGCGGGCCACGCGCGCGTCGCCGAGCGCGACGGTGTCCGGATCGCCGGGATGGCGAGCGTAGCCGCTGCCGTTGCCGTTCTCGACGTCTTCGAACGCGTTTCCGCCGCCGCCGAAATCGACGCGAGTCAGCGGCAGCCGTTGCACGAGCGCCCAGCGTCCCGCGTCGTCCATCCCGCCGATCAGCGCGCCGCCGCGCCGCGTGCGCGACGACCGGTGCGTGCTGCGCTGCGCGGCCGGCTTGATCAGCGCGCGCAGGCCCGCGAAGCTGTCCGCGTTGACGAGGCCCGCCGCGACGAGCTCGCCGAGCGCGCGTTCGAGCTCGACGGGCAACAGGCGCGCGTGCGCGACGAGCTCGTCGAAGAACATCGCGCCGTACGCGGCGAGTGTCGCGCGCACGCGCTCGGCGCGTGCGGACAGCGCCGGCTGCGCGGCCGGATCGCGCAGCGCCTGCCAGACGGCGAGCTCGCGGCGCGGCAGCAGCACGACGGGCGTCGTCTTCACGGGCGCGCTCGCGGCCTTCGCCGGCGCGCCGAGCCGCGCCCACGCGAGCTTGCCCGCGCGGCACGGCTCGTCGAGGCCGCCCGTCACGTAGTCGGCGAGCCGCGCGGGCAGCAACTCATCCTCCCATGCGCTCGCGGCCGCCTCGAAGCCCTCGAGCTGATGGACGACCGATGCGAGCGCATCCACGCCCATCCCGCGCGTGTCGGGCGCGACGCGCTGCCAGTGGAACAGGAAGCGCATGAAGTCCGCGAGCTCGACGGGCTCGATCTCGCGTCGCAGCCGCTTCACCGTGTAGCGGTGGATGCGCGCGAGCAGATGCCGCTCGCACCATTCTTCGTCGCGCGCGCCCGGCGTGAAGCGGCCGCGCATCGCGTAGCCTTCGCGCTCGAGCGCAGCGAGCGCGATTGCGACCGACGACGCGGGCAGCGCGAGCGGCGTCGCGAGCGCGTCGGCCGTCAGCGGCCCGAAGCCCGTGAGCCGCGCGCGGATCACGTCGACGAGCGCCGCGTCGGGTTCCCACGGCGCGTCGAAGCCGGGCGGCGGCTCGAGCGGCGGCGCGAGCGCGGCGTCGCCGCCGTATAGCGCGCGCATGCACGCGACGCGCTCGGCCGGTATCCATAGTCCGCGGCCGTCCGCGAGCGCGAGCCGCGCGGCGCGCCTGCGGGCCGCGAGCCGCTCGGCGCACGTGCGCCAGCCGTCGTTCGCGCCGATTTCGCCGTCGGACACGCATGCGAGGCCGACGAGCGCGTCGTGCATCTCGTCGTCGTCGCGCACGAGCGGCCAGGCCTCGTCGCGCACCGAATCGATCGCGCCCGCGTCGAGCGCGCCGAGATCGTCGGCGGATGCCGGATCGCTCCATCGCCGCGCGAGTACGGCCTGCGTGCGGCGCTCTTCGAGCGGCGCGTCGTCGAGGAACGCGTACGGCTTCGCGTTGAGGATCTCGGCCGCGAGCGGCGACGGCGCGGGCAAATCGCGCGCGACGAGCGCGACGCCGCCCGACTCGATCCGCCGCAGCAGCGCGAGCCAGCCTTCGGTGTCCATCGCTTCGTGCAGGCAGTCGTCGAGCGTCTGGTCGACGAGCGGGTGCTTCGGCACTTCGCGCTCGCCGACGATGTTTTCCGCGCACGCGACCTGATCGGGGAACACGGTCGCGAGCAGATCGTCGCTCTTCATCCGCTGCAACTGCGGCGCGACCTTGCGGCCGCCCGCGAAGCGCGGCAGCGCGAGCGAGGTCGTCGCGTTCCAGCGCCAGCGCGCATTGAAGAGCGGCGCGTCGAGGAGCGCCTGGATCAGCACGTGCTCGGCGCTCGCCGGGCGCAGATAGCGCCAGACTTCGTCGAGCGCGAAACTGTGCGCGAGCGACAGCGACAGGATCAGCGCGTCGTCGGTCGCGGCCGCCTGCAGCTCGAAGTTGAACGTGCGGCAGAAGCGCTTGCGCAGCGCGAGGCCCCATGCGCGGTTGATCCGGCTGCCGAACGGCGAGTGGATCACGAGCTGCATGCCGCCCGATTCGTCGAAGAAGCGCTCCATCACGAGCGTGTCCTGCGTCGGCAGCGCGCCGAGCGCCGCGCGCGCGCGCGCGAGGTAGTCGGCGATCTGTCGCGCGGCTGCGGCGTCGAGGCCGAGTTCGCCCGTCAGCCACGCGAGCACGGGCGCGAGTCGGCGCGGTTCGGGGGCGGCTTCGGACGGCGCGGCGTCGATGGATGCGGCGGCGGGCCGCGACGCAGCGGCCGGTGCGGCCGGAGCGGGGAGGCGGGCGGCGGCGCGACTGCGCGATGTGTCGCCGTCCGCGGCGTCCGCAGCCGCGGCGGCGACTTGTCTGTCGCCTTGCGCGAAAGGGGCGGCCTCGCCGTCGCGGGCAAACGGCGTGCCTGCGTCGCCAGGCGACGCGGCGCGCGCGGCGGCAGCGGCTTTGCCGGGCGGCGGCGTGCCGGTTTCCGCGCGCAGCCGCACGCGGGTTCGAGACGCCGGCGAATCGGCGCGCGCGAGCGGCGCATCGCGTCGCGCGCTCGCCGTCGTGCGTGAGGCTGACGGCGCATTCGGCCGCGCATTCCGCGCGTTGTCGCCCGTGCGCGAAACGCCGCCGATCGCGACCGCCGCGCCGGCGTTCTCCGCATCGGCATCGTCCACATCCGCGTCATCGTGCGCGCCGCGCGCATCCCCGCGCGCCAGCAGCGCGTCGACATGCGCGCGCAGCCGCGCGACGCCCGCCGACAGCTCGTCGCTGCGCGCGGGCGCCTCACCGAGCCAGAACGGGATGTTCGGCGCCTGCCCATGCGCATCCTCGACGCGCACGCGCCCCGTCTCGATCCGGATGATCCGGTACGACTGGTTGCCGAGCTGGAACACGTCGCCCGCGAGGCTCTCGACCGCGAAATCCTCGTTGACCGTGCCGATGTTCACGCCTTGCGGCTCGAGCAGCACCGCGTAGTCGGCGTTGTCGGGAATCGTGCCGCCCGACGTGACGGCCGCGAGCCGCGCGCCGCGCCGCCCGCGCACCGTGTGCGAAACGACGTCGCGATGCAGGTACGCGGCGCGCGCGCCGCGCCGGCTCGTGAAGCCTTCGGTGAGCATCGTCAGCACGCCGTCGAACTGCTCGCGCGAAAGCGCCGCGTACGGCGCGGCCTGCGTCATGCAGCGATAGAGCGCGTCCTCGTCCCACTCGCGGCACGCAACCTCGGCGACGAGCTGCTGCGCGAGCACGTCGAGCGGCGCGTGCGGGATTCGCAGCAGGTCGAGCTCGCCGCGCCGCACGCAGTCGAGGAGCGCCGCGCATTCGACGAGCTCGTCGCGCGACAGCGCAAAGAGCCGCCCCTTCGGCACGCCGCCGACGCGGTGCCCGGAGCGCCCGACGCGCTGCAAGAACGGCGCGATTCCGCGCGGCGAGCCGAGCTGGCAGACGAGATCGACGTCGCCGATGTCGATCCCCAGCTCGAGCGACGCGGTCGCGACGAGCAGCTTCAGCTTGCCGTGCTTCAAGCGCTGCTCGGCGTCGAGGCGATGCGCCTTCGCGAGGCTGCCGTGATGCGCGGCGATCGCGTCCGCGCCCAGGCGGTCGGCGAGATGGCGCGCGGCGCGCTCAGCCATCCGGCGCGTGTTGACGAACACGAGCGTCGTCCGGTGTGCGGCCGCAAGCTCGGCGATCCGGTCGTAGAGGCGCTCCCACACGTCGTTCGCCATCACCGGGCCGAGCGGCACGGGCGGCAATTCAAGCGCGAGGTCGCGCGTGCGCGTGTGGCCCGTGTCGACGATCGCGCAGTCGAGCGGCGCGTCGCCGCAGCCGCCGACGAGAAAGCGGGCGACCGCCTCGACCGGCTTTTGCGTCGCGGACAGCCCGATCCTCGGCAGCCTGCGGCCGGCGAGCGCGTCGAGCCGCTCGAGCGACAGCGCGAGATGGCTGCCGCGCTTGTTGTTCGCGAGCGCGTGGATTTCGTCGACGATCACGGTGCGCGTGCTCGCGAGCATCCGCCGGCCCGATTCGGACGACAGCAGCACGTACAGCGATTCCGGGGTCGTGACGAGAATGTGCGGCGCATGCTTGCGGTGCGCGACGCGCTCGGCCTGCGTCGTGTCGCCCGTGCGGACCGCGGTGCGGATCTGCGGCGCCGGCAGCCCGCGCCTTGCGATCTCGGCGGCGATGCCGGCGAGCGGCGCGTCGAGGTTCACGTGGATGTCGTTCGACAGCGCTTTCAGCGGCGACACGTAGACGACGAGCGTCTCGTCCGGCAGCGCGCCGTCGTGCGCGAGCGCATCGCGCACCAGATCGTCGAGCGCGGACAGGAATGCAGTGAGCGTCTTGCCGGAGCCCGTCGGCGCGGCGACGAGCGTCGAGCGGCCGGCCTTGATGTGCGGCCACGCGAGCGCCTGCGCGCCGGTCGGCGCGGCGAAGGTACCGGAGAACCAGGCGGCGACGACGGGGTGGAACGCGTCGAGCGCGCTGGCAGCGGGGCGGGGTGTGGTGACGTTCATCGCAACCGTAAATGAGGGCGGGCGCGGGCGTCGCAAGGCCCGGCCCGGCGACACAGTGTGCCAGACGCGCGGGCGGTCTGCAGACAGGGGCGCGGCGCGATGCGCCGTGCGGACCCGGCGGCGGGAAGCGGGGGCAGTCGCTGGATGCGACTAACCGCTGGATCGCGTTTCGCAGGGGACGTGGGCGATCGAGACGGCGCGAGTCATGCGGCGCAGATGGAGGAAATGCGCCGAACACATTGGTTGCGACGATTGGATGGGATTGCGGTTTCGCGTCGTCGGCTGCGTATCGGCGTTGGCGTCGATATCGGCATCGGCATCGGCATCGGCATCGGCATCGGCAGAGGCGGCATCCGCGCGCGCGATCGCCGCGTCACGGCGATCGCGCGCCGGCGCCGATAGTCGTCAGAACAGCAGTTTCGTCAGCGTGCCGATCGGGTCCGTGAACGCGCTCATCGGATTGACGAGCAGGAGTTGGAGCGTCTCGATCGTGTGCGCAATGATCGCGATCCCGTAGACGATTTTCACGGCGGCGAGCGCCGCCACGACCTGTGCCGCGCGCGCCCAGAAGCGCCGGCCGGTGCGATCGATGTGACGCGCGGCCGCGCGCCAGACGCCGACGATCCACCAGATGTTGAGGAGCGACAGCGCGGCGTCGGCGAAGACGGCGGTCGGGATGGCCGCCATCGCGTGAGCCAGTGAATCGCCGCCCGGCCCTTGATCCAACGCTGAAAATGCGCGGCTCATCAGAAAGTGGCTGCTGATCGTCCGGAGCGCGGAGAGCGGCAACGGGTTCAGCCAGAAGCTGACGGAGAGCGAATAGTCGCCGCGCCAGTGCCGCACGATCCAGCGAAGCGGGCCGAATCCCGGCGCCGGGCGCGTGGCGGACGAAGGCGTCGTGATGTCATCGGTCATGTTCTTGTGTGTTGTCGTGCGAACGATCCGGCCTGATCGTCGAAGGGGGCGGCGGGGCCGCGCCCGCCATTCTACCGGCGGGGATCGCGTCGACCTGTCGGCGTGCGGCGAGCGGGCCTCGCGCGCGAATCCGTCCGCTGATGCGGCGGCGTCGGACGGCGCGGCGTCACACGGTGCGCAGCCAGCCGAGCCAGTGCACGAGCGGCGCCGCGTGTCCCCACGCCGCCTGCGCGATCCACAACGCGCCGGCCCAGGCCGTCGCGACGACGATCAGGTCGCAGTGCCCGCTGTTCCACCAGTTGAGCGAATGGCGCTTCCACAGCCACGGCACGCCGAGCGGATTCGGCCAGTCGGCGATCAGATGGACGAGGCCGCCGCACGCGAAGCCGAAGAGCGGCGCGGCCCAAAGATGGCGATGGTCGAGCGACCGGTAGGCGAAGACGAGCATCGCGACCCACGCGACGCCCCAGTGCGTGACGGTGCGATGCGTGATCCAGAGCCGTCGCGAGCGGCTCCACCAAGCGACTTCGAGCCAGTCGGGCGCGGTGCCGCCCGCGACGCCTGCCGCGAACGCGGCGAGGCTGTGGAGATGCCACGGTCCTGCCGCGCCCGCCTGCCCGACGAGCGCCGCGGCGACGAGACCCGCGGCCAAGCCGCTTGCATGATGTGCTGCGTGTGATGCCATGCCGGTGTTGCGTTGACGCGCCGTGAAATCGAAAAGGGGCGCTATCTTCGCAGATTTGGCGCGCGGCGCGCAGGGGCGGAGAAGAAAAGTTTTCGGCGCGCATCGGGCGAGGCGAACGTGAAATTGCAAGCGACGCGACGCGACGCGATGCGCGCGCGAAGCGGCGGATGCCGCGGATGTCGCAGGCGATGTCGGCATGGCGAGGGCGGTCGCCGCCGAGACACGGAATGCCGTCGAATTTCTCGATGCAACTCACCACCATTGATGATGCTGCTGGCGCGGCGAAGACGCGAACGCAGTCGTTCTGCCGATGCACGGACGGCGTCCATGTGTCATCCGCCAGTGCGTCATGCGTCCAAGCAATCGCCGCTTCGTACGATTCGTGTGCGGCGTCGACGTGCGGTCACGGATCTGCCGTCTGCATCGCCTGTCGTTCGATGTGAATCGCTCGTCATGCGATGCGAGGTCGTTTCCGCGCGTCGTCCGCTCGCTCTGCGTCGGCAGGCTCGCCTACGAAACGTCATTTTTGTATACGCGCGCGGCCGTGCTATAAGCCTATTCATCCGGTTTTCGTGCCCCAATTAGCAAGGAGATCAAAATGGGAGACATGCAATGAACGCAACGAATCGCTTCAAGTCGACGGTGCTCGCCGCGCTCGTGAGCGCAGCCGCGGTCGGCTTCCTGCCGAGCGCGCCCGCCTGCGCGAAAGGTCCGCAGCGCGTCGTGCTGGACGGCTCGGCTGTCGCCGTCGCCGACAAGTACAGCGCCGACGCCGCCGAGCAGATCTTCAAGGAAGGCGGCAACGCGGTCGACGCCGCAGTCGCGATCGCGTTCACGCTCGCCGTCACCTATCCAGAGGCGGGCAACATCGGCGGCGGCGGCTTCATGACCGTCTACATGGACGGCAAGCCGTACTTCCTCGACTATCGCGAGCGCGCGCCGCTCGCCGCGACGAAGGACATGTACCTCGACAAGGACGGCAACGTCGTCAAGGGCATGAGCCTGTACGGCGATCGCGCGGTCGGCGTGCCGGGCACGGTGGCCGGGATGTGGGAGGCGCAGAAGCGCTTCGGCAAGCTGAAGTGGAAGCAGGTGCTCGCGCCCGCGATCCGCTACGCGCGCAGCGGCTTCATCGTCGACGAACAGCTCGCGCAGCGCGGCGTCGACGCGTCGAAGGAGTTCGGCGGCAAGACGAACTTCGATCAATACTTCAGCGGCCTGAAGGCGGGCGCGAACTTCAAGCAGCCGGATCTCGCGGCGGTGCTGACGCGCATCGCGAACGACGGCGCGAAGGATTTCTACGACGGCAAGACGGCCGGCCTGATCGCCGCGTCGATGAAGAAGGACGGCGGCCTGATCACGAAGCAGGACCTCGTGCAATACAAGGCGGTCTGGCGCCAGCCGATCCAGGCGAGCTGGAACGGCTATCGCGTGATCACCGCGCCGCCGCCGAGCTCGGGCGGCATCGGCCTCGTCCAGCTGCTGAAGATGAAGGCGGACCGCAAGGCCGACTTCGACGGCGTCACGCTGAACTCGCCGCAATACGTGCACCTGATCGCCGAGATCGAGAAGCGCGTGTTCGCCGATCGCGCGCAGTACCTCGGCGATCCGGATTTCTACAAGGTGCCCGTCGCGCAATTGACCGACGACGCGTACATCGCGAAGCGCGCGGCCGAAGTGAATCCGGAGAAGCCTTCCGACACGAAGAGCGTGCAGCCGGGCCTCGGCGCGACGATGCCGGAGAAGGCGGAGACGACGCATTTCTCGGTCGTCGACAAGTGGGGCAACGCTGTGTCGAACACGTACACGATCAACGGCTACTTCGGCTCGGGCGTCGTCGCCGAAGGCACGGGCATCGTGTTGAACGACGAAATGGACGACTTCTCCGCGAAGCCGGGCGTCGCGAACATGTTCGGCGTCGTCGGCAGCGACGCGAACGCGATCGAGCCGAAGAAGCGGCCGCTGTCGTCGATGTCGCCGACGATCCTGACGAAGGACGGCAAGGTCGCGCTCGTGATCGGCACGCCGGGCGGCTCGCGGATCTTCACGTCGATCTTCCAGGTCGTCACGAACCTGTACGACTTCAAGATGCCGCTGAAGGACGCGGTGGGCGCGATGCGATTCCACCATCAGCTGTTGCCGCCGAACACGATCTTCTGGGAGCCGTACCACCCGATCGACGGCGAACTCGCGAAGGGCATCGAAGCGAAGGGCTACACGCTGAAGGGCCAGGATTTCAGCGGCGACATTCAGGCGATCCAGATCGACGGCAAGACGCCCGAGGCCGTGTCCGATCCGCGCGGCCGCGGTGTGTCGCGCGTGATCCAGTGAGCGCGTAGCGTCGAAGGCGGAAGCGGCGAGGGCGGCCGCGGCGGCAAACGCGCGGCGCGTCGATCGGCGATGCTTTCCGCATGCGTCGCGGTCGCGCCGCCTTCGCCTTGTTCCTGCTGCTTTTGCGCGTTTATCGCGCCGTCGTCCCGCCGTTCGTCGCGGCGCGCGCGGCGAAAACGACGACGTCCCGCTTTCGTCACATGAAGATCATGACATTTCTGTGACGGAAAGCGGGACGTCGCATTCCGACGCGCGCGAGAACGCGGCGGGCGCGCGACGGCCGCGTTCTCGCGGTCAAATGCTCATTCGCTCTTCTGATCCGACGAAACCGCGTTGCTCGTCAGGAAGCTGTCGACCGCCGCGAGCGACTGCTCGTTCAGCGTGCCGAGAATCCCTTTCAACTTCAGTTGCAGCTTCAGCGCGTCGAGATAGCTTTCGAACAGCTTCTGGCGGATGTTCGAGATGTCGGTGCGCAGGTTGAGCGTCTCGTACGTCGTGCTGTAGCCGACCTGGTGGGCCTTCATCGACGAGTCGTACGCGAGCCGCGCGGCCAGCAGCGACTGCTGCAGCGCGCGGATCCGCGCGCCGATCGACTGCAGTCCCGCGAGCGTCTCGCGATGGTCGGTGCTGAGCTGCTGCTCGACTTCGCGCAGCCGGTTCTGGTATTGCGTCGCGACGTGCTCGGCCTCGACCTGCCGGTAGTGCACGCTGCCGCCCGAGAAGATCGGAATCGTCACCTGCACGCCGACCGCGCTCTGATGGAAATCGGATTTGTCGGTGAGGCCGCGCAGGTTCGGATTGAGCCCGCGCGAATATGACGCGAACAGGTCGACGGTCGGCAGGTGCTCGGCGCCGATGCGCTTCGCGGCGAGCCGCGCGACGCGCAGATCGCGGTACGCCTGCTGATACGACGGATTGTCCTGCGGCTGGTAGTCGCCCGTCGGAATGCGCGGCGACGTGCCGTGCATCGCGAGGCGCGGCCAGCGCGTGAAGTCGATCGCGGAGCCGAGCAGCGTCTCGTAGCGGGCGCGGCGCGCCTCGACGTCGGTGCGCGCGAGCGCTTCGTCCGATTGCGCGAGGCTTCTGCGCGCCTCGATCTCGGCGGTGTCGCCGATCGTCTTCATTCCGAGCTGCGCCATCCTGCGCGTATCGCTTTCGAGGCGCGTGAGCGCGTCGACTTCGTCGTCGGCGAGCTGCAGCTTTTCGCGCGCCGACAGCAGATCGAAGCACGCGTTCGCGACGCGCATGATGAGTTCCTGCTTCGCGACTTCGAGCTGCTGCCGCGCGGACTCCTCGAATTCCCTCGCACGGCTCATGTCGTACAGGTACGGCATGTTGAAGAGCGCCTGTGTGACCTGCGCGGCGCCGTACGCCGCGGTGCTGTTGCCGCTCACGTCGATGCCGAACAGGTTCGCGTGCGTGCCGTAGCGGCCCCATTCGAGCTGTGCGCTCGCCTGCGGCAGCATCTGCGCGCGGGCCTGCGGGTATTTCTGCCGCGCGGCGTCGTATTCGGCCTGCGCCTGCAGGAATTTCGGATCGTTCGAGACGGCGTGCTGATATGCCTCGTCGAGACAGAATGCGCGAGCCGATTCGGAACCAGTGCCGAGCGCGGCGATTGCTGCGCAAACGGTAACGTAAGCCACATTGGCGCGGACTCGAAAGGATTTTGTCGTTAAGTGAAAACCCGCATGCCAAAATTTAGACGAGGCACCCAAATTCGCTGTTTCAAACATCTTCGTCTCCATCTCCTGCCTTGCGTCAAGCCGCCGACGCTGCAAATTAAACGTTTTAAATAATGAGTTGAAACGCATGCATCTTTTTGGTGAATTCCAAAACGTCAAAAACTTATATAAGACGCGGCCGGCCATCTTGTTTCTGTCTTGAGCGCATGATAGCCTGATTCCGGCTTGTAATCGCAGCGATAAAAAATAAACGTCGTTCGGTTATTTACGGCCATTGGCATTATTAGAGAAGTCTTGACGCCGTCTTTATTCTTTACGAGGAGATAGTTATGAAGGTCATGACGATGGAGCAGGCGAAGGCGATTCACGGTGGCGGTCCGATCAGCTCGCTGGGCACGCTGGCAGCAGCGTCCGGTCCGCTGTTCACGGCGCTCGGCCAGTTCATGCCGACGCTCGGCGGCTATCTGCAGAACCCGAAGAACTACAATAGCAACGGCAAGTAAGCACTAGCCGTTGCATTTGCGCGGGGAGGCGCCCCCCGCGTAAAATAATCTGAATTTCAAGCTGCAAAAACGGTAATCCGTCGTCAATCGAGATATAAAAACATTATTCATTCGTCTCGGTTGGCAATCGGAGGAAATGATCAGGAGACAGTGATGTCGAGGCAGCTCCGGATGGTGTCATCCGCTTTGGCGGATGCGGATTCGGGTCGATGACATCGCTACAAGAGTAAAGGCCACCCCGATGCAAGCCATATCAGAGCAGCAAGCCCGTGCGATCCGCGGTGGAGGTTCCGCCTACGCCAACTCGGCCGCCTACACGGTTTCCCTTGCGAATCAATCGATCGGTCCCGTCGTCAACGGGCTCTTGACCCAATACCAGGCCGAGGCCGTCAACCAATTCAAGATGGCGCTGGGGTCCGGCAGCTAAGGCCGATCCCAGGTATCGCCAGAGCCGCGTTCCGCCGAGGCCGGACGCGGCGTTCACGCCGCGCTCGCGCGATGGCTTCGAGCCAGGCCGCGCCGTGCGCGGGCCGGTATTGTCGTGTCCAGCGATTCGCAAGCTATGTGGTTCAACACCAATAAAGTCAGGCCCATTCTTCAGGACGAGGTGACCGAGTGCGGTCTCGCGTGCCTTGCGATGATCGCGACCTGGCACGGCCGCGACACGACGTTGCGCACGCTGCGCAACCGGTATCCCGTCAAGATCGATTCCGGCCTGTCGTTCTTCGACCTGATGGAGATCGCGAACGACCTCGGAATGCGCGCGCGCGGGCTTCAGTTCGAGGCGAACGAGATCGATGCGCTGAAGCTGCCCTGCATCCTGCACTGGGGGATGAACCACTACGTCGTGCTGACGAAGGTGTGCTACGGCAGCGTGCACATCGTCGATCCGGCGCTGGGCGAGACGAAGCTGCCGCTCGCGCAGGCGCTCGCGCAGATCACGGGCTACGCGCTCGAGCTCAACCCGGACATCGGCTTCAAGCACGTCGGCACGTCCGACAAGATCCATCTGCGCGACTATCTGGCCGGCCTGACGGGCATTCGCAAGAGCATCCTGCTCGGCGTCGCGGGCGGCATCGCCGCGCAGTTGCTGCTGCTGCTCGGGCCGTCGTATGTGCAGTTGACGATCGACGAGGCGCTGAAGAAGACCGACGTCGACATCCTGTACCTGCTGACGATCCTGTTCGGCATCGTGTTCCTGTTCGACACGCTGTACGCGAACCTCGTCGGCAACATCAAGAGCTACCTGCGCAACATCGTGTCGCAGCAGTTGTCGTCGAACATGGTCGGGCATCTCGCGCGGCTGCCGATCAGCTATTACCTGTTCCACAACACGGGCGATTCGATCTCGCGCGTCGCGTCGGTGTCCGAGATCGGCCGCTTTCTCGTCGATGGGCTGATCGGCGGGCTGCTCAATATCTTCACGTGCGTCGTCACGCTCGTGCTGATGCTGTACTACAGCCCGGTGCTCGCCGGCATCAGCCTCGCGGGGATGGTGCTGTTCGCGCTGTCGCGGCTCGCGATCCAGCCGCAATTGCAGGATGCGATGTCGCAGATCCTGACGCGCGGCGCCGAGGCCGACGCGCTCCTGATCGAGAACATCCGCTCCGCGCATTCGATCAAGCTGCTGTCGTCGGAGACGTCGCGCAGCAGCCTGTGGGTGAACGCGTTCACGCAGAAGCTGCAGGCGGTTCGCCAGCAGGAGCGGCTGCAACTGCTGTTCGATGCGATCTCGAAGGGCATCGTCCACATCGAACAGCTGGTCATCGTCACGTATGGCGCGTGGCTCGTGATGCACGGGCAGAGCACGATCGGGATCATCTACGCGTTCATCCAATACAAGAACCTGTTCGCCGACAAGTTCATCGATTCGATCCAGCTCTACGTGCGGCGCAAGGTGCTGCAGGTCCACATGGACCGCGTCGCCGACGTGCTTCAGACCGAAACCGAAGAGCCTGCGCCCGACGCGCCGGTGCGCTCGATCGAGCATTTCGACGGCTCGCTGTCGATCCGTGCGCTGACGTACACACCGAAGGGCGGCCGCCGTGCGATCCTCGAGGACATCGATCTCGACGTGCCGGCCGGTGCGAAGGTGGCGATCGTCGGCCGCACCGGCAGCGGCAAGACGACGCTGCTGAACCTGATCTGCGGGCTCTATCAGTCGACGCCAGGCATGCTGTTCGTCGGCGGCGTCGATCTGTCCGAGGTGAACCTGAGGCTCTACCGCAAACACGTCGCGGCCGTCACGCAGTCGGATCAACTGTTTCGCGGCACGATCCGCGACAACATCACGAACTTCGCGCCCGCGCCGCGCCTGGGCGCGATGCACGAGGCGGCGCGCCTTGCATGCATCGACCGCGACATCGACGTGCTCGACAACCGCTACGACACGCCGCTCGGCGACACGCAGAAGTTCCTGTCGGCCGGGCAGATGCAGCGCCTGTTGATCGCGCGCGCGCTGTACTGCGAGCCGCGACTTTTGATCCTCGACGAATTCTCGTCGAATCTCGATCAGGCGACGACGCACGAGATCTGCCGCAACGTGCTGACGCTGCCGTGCACGATCGTGCTCGTCACGCACGATGCGTCGATCCTGTCGATGGTCGACCGCATCTACGAGATGCGCGACGGCCGCCTCGCCGAGATCACGCCCGAGCGGCAACCGGAGCTGGAGGCGCCAAGATGACGTTGATGCGGCTCTTTCTGTTCAATGCGTTCTCGTATTGCTTTTTCGTGCGGCGCATCTTCAAGCGGATCGCGCTCGGCCGCTCGCCCGAGCGCGGGCTCGGCATGATGCGCTGGTGCGCGGGCGCGTGCCTGCGTCTCTTTCCGTCGATCCGCTGTTCGATCGAGATGTCGGTTAGGCACATGCTGAGCGCGCACCTGAACGACGATCCGGTGCGCATTCGCGGCGTCGCGGACGGCATCGTCCGCGAGCTGTTCGAGGCCGAGGTCGCCGGATTGATGCTGCGCTCGCACAGCATCGCGTCGATGAAGGCGATGCTCGACCGGATGGAATGCGAAGGCGAGCCCGCGCTGCGCGCGGCGCTCGCGCGCGGCGGTCCGCTGATGCTCGCGGGCTTGCACTTCGGCAACCTGATGCTGTTCGTCACGAAGCTGCGGCTGATGATTCCCGAAGACCGCAAGATGATGATCGTGATGCACAAGGACGCGCCGGGTGCGTTCTTCGACGATGCGCTGCGCCTCGTCGAAGAATACGGCGCGGGCAAGATCGAGCTGATCGACATCGAGCAGCGCGTGCATTTGCGCCGGCTCGTCACGGGGCTGCGCAAGGAAGCGCCCGTGTTCCTGCTGTTCTCCGACCTGCACGGCCGCTTCGGCAAGACCAACGCATGCCGGCTCGGCGGCCGCTGGGTGCGGCTCGCGGGCGGCGGCGTGAAGCTCGCGGTCGAGCACGGCGTTCCGCTCCTCGTGTCGTACGCGACCGGCGTGCCGTTTCGCGACGCGTGCAGGATGCATTTCGTCGAGCTCGACGCGCGGCCCGCGTCGCGAATGCTCGGTGTCGCGGACGAGACGTCGCGCGTCGCGGCGACCCATCAGCGGATCGCCGACAAGCTCGAGGATGCGCTCGTGAAGCAGCCCGAACAGTGGCATTTCTGGGAGCACTTCACGCCTTACCTGATGCCATCACCGTTGCTCGAGCAGAACGCGCGCGCCGCCGCGCAGACGCTGCGCAGCGCCTGACGAGTTTCGCCCATGCCTACCTGGATGACCACCCTGAGAGAGCAGAAGACGCCGCGCAAGCTGACGCGCGGCACGACGTTCGGCGCCGTGATCAACGGCGTCGTCGACGTGCCGGTGTCGATGCGCTTCTTCTGCTATCTGTCGATCGCGATGTTCGCGATGTTCGTCGTCGCGCTCGTTCGTCTGACGTATGCGAACACCGAGAACGTGATGGGCATGCTGACGCCGCGCACGGGCCTGATCGGCGTCGGCGCGCCGCCCGGATGGGCGGTGCGCGAGCTGTACGTCGCGAAGGACCAGCACGTGAAAGCCGGGCAGAAGCTTCTGAGCGTCACGCGCGACACGAGCTTCGTGTCGCAGGCGAACAACGTGCAGGGGATGCGCGAGTCGATCAAGCGGCAGCGCGTCGAGGTCGATCAGCAAATGGGCGCGGCGAAGCTCGAATACCAGTCGACCATCGAGCAGATCAAGCAGCAGATTGCCGCGCTGTCGGAGAGCCGCGCGCTCATCGACAAGCAGATCCAGGACCAGAAGCGGATCGTGTCCGAATACCAGGAACGCCGCGATCGCGTGAAGCAACTGCTGAACGAGCAGGTCGTCACGCTCGAGCAGTACAACCAGGTGAACACGCAGTACCTGCAGGCGGGCCAGGCGTATCAGGACCTGATGCTGCGCCGCGCCGATCTCGTGAAGAACGCGATGAAGCTGCGCGGCGATCTCGAAACGGTGCAGAGCAAGTACGACGGCTCGAACGCCGAGCTGAAGATCAAGCAGGAAGAGCTGAACTCGAAGGAATACAACATCGACGAGAGCGTCAACCAGGTGCTGTACGCGCCTGCCGACGGGCAGATCGTGCGGCTCGACGTCGTGCAGGGCAGCGTGATCGATCCGCCCGGCACGCGCGTCGTCGAGATCCTGCCCGCGAAAGCGGACGGGCTGATCGCCGAGCTATACATCCCGTCGTCGAAGGCGGGATTCATCAAGCCCGGCCAGGAAGTGAAGCTCGCGTACGGCAGCTATCCGGTCGAGAAGTTCGGCACCTATCGCGGCAAGCTGGTGTCGGTGTCGCCCGTCGCGTTCACCGCGAAGGAGCTGAATCTGCCGACCGACGCGGGTTCGCCGCAGACCTACTTCAAGAGTTGGGTCGAGCTCGCCGACCGCAAGCCGGCATTCGAAGGCACGCCGCTCGCGCTGAAGGCCGGGATGACGCTGCGGGCGGACATCGTGCTCGAGAAGCGCAGCTTGCTCGAATGGCTGTTCGAACCGTTGTATCGGATCCGGCAGCGGATGTTCGGTACGCCCGCGTGACGTTCGATGCAGATGGGTGACAAGCATCGCCGTCAACGAGCGCGCCGTGGCTGGCGCGCCCCGGTGTCCTGCTGGCTTGGCGCGACGCTGCTCGCGTGCGCGTGGTCCGCGCACGCGCAGGACAGCGGCGCGGCGAGATGGCGCGACGGCGCGGACGGCATCGGCTTCTTTCCGGGCGGCGACGCGCCGGGCTTCGGCGCGAGCGCGTGGGGGGCGGTGCCGGGCGGCGCGCGGCGGGAGGCGGCGGGCGCCGCGTCGTCGGACGCGGGAAGCGGCTCGGCGCCGAACGGCGGCGCGGCTGCCGATGGGGCAGCCGCATCGGCCGCATCCGCCTCGGACCCGAATGCGCCGCGTCCGCGCAAGCTCACCGAAGAAAAGATCACGCTCGGCCAGCGCGCCGCGCTGCCGCCGGGCGGACTGCGCGCGCGCGCCGAAGGCGACGACGGCATCGGCTTCGCCGACGCGCCGGGCGGCTCGGCGGCGGACGGCGCGTCGTCCGCCGCCGCGGCCGCCGCCGCCGCGTGCGGCGACGGCCCGTGCGCGCCGGACAGCGGCGCGCCGCAGCGCCCGCCCGCCGACGCGTCGCCGCGCTTCATCGCCGGCGTGCGCTACGACCGGATGCCGTACGAGCTGCATCCGATCGACCCGGAGATGCTGCCCGACCTGCCGGAGGCGCAGGGCCCGACGCTCCTCGAGCAGTTACAGGGCGACGACAGCAACATGATCGGAATCGGCTGGCACTATGTGCTGTCGACGGGACGCTCGACGCCCGTGACGACGTCGACGGGGGCGCTTGGGATCGGCAGCTTCGTGAATCCGGGCTCCGCGGTGTCGATCAGCAACGCGAACACGCCCGCGTTCACGTTCACCCATTTCTTCGGCGAGCACGTCGCGGCCGAGATCGTCGGCGGGATCCCGCCCGAGCTGACGATGCGCGGCCATGGCAGCATCGGTTTGCCGTTCGACAAGATTTTCCCGGGCGTGCAGGGCCGGCTGCCGCTCGTCGACCTCGGCAACACGCAGAGCAACCCGCTCGGCACGACGCGCGCGTGGCTCGCGTCGACCGTGTTCAAGTATTACCTCGGCAAGCGCGAGGACCGGTTCCGGCCGTATCTCGGCCTCGGCATCAGCTACACGCGCTTTACGAACACGAACCTGAACCCGGTGTTCGCGAACAAGCTCGCATCGCTCGGCGGCCTGCTATCGGCGGGCATCTCGCTCGGCGACCTGCAATCGCTGCTCGCCGATCCGGGCGCGCTCGATCGTCTGCTGCAGGCGGGCGCGAATCTCGTGCTGCCGAACGGCGTCCGCGCGACGGCGAGCGTGAAGAGCGCGTGGACGCCCGTCTTCGTCATCGGCGCGAACTATCAGTTGACGCGGCAGTTGTCGCTGTCGACGGCGCTCTCGTACATTCCGCTGAAGGCGGCGATCACGGTCAACATCAACGATGCGAAACGGATCCTCGCCTCGAATACGACGACGCTTTCCGCGAACGTCCTGCTCTGCACGATGCTGCTCAATTACCGGTTCTGAGCGGTGTGTCTGCGCGGCGTCGGCCGGCCTGTTCCGTCGGCTGTCCGCGAGCGGCGCTTCGACAGCGGCGCGCTGCAACCGGCGCTCGGCAGGCGCGCCGCCCATGCGCGGACCCGGCGAGCGGTCTGCCGAGAACTGCCTGCTGCAACCGCGCCTCTACGGTCGGATCGTCCGCTGCCGGTTGCCGTCGGCCATTAGCCGTTCGCCGTTTACCGACCGTCTTTCTTCGTTTTCTGACCGCCGGTCGACCATCGCCCGCCGCCCGCCGCCCGCCGCCCGCCGCCCGCCGTTCACCGTTCACCGCCCACGGCCCACCGTCCACCGTCCACCGTCCACCGCAACCGCAACCGCAACCGCAACCGCAACCGCAACCGCAACCGCAACCGCAACCGCAACCGGCCGTCCGGCACCGCTCGCAGCCTTTGGCCTCGCGAACACCGGCGCGCAGTCATTCCCGCGACACTCGAGCCTGCGATAATGTCCGCGGAACGCGTCTGCGACGCGCAGCAAGGAGGCCGACATGAGCGAGAAGGAAACACGGCGCGACACGGCGCCGCTGCACGAGCGGCAACGCCGCTTCGAGGAGGATCTCGTCGACGCGTACGACGAAGAGCTCGAGATGGAGCTCGACGATCGTCGCTTCGAAGACGACGAGCCGCTCTTTTCCGCCGAGCGCCGCGAGGCGCGCAAGCACTATTTCCGCGAGCTGTTCCGCATGCAGGGCGAGCTCGTGAAGCTGCAGGACTGGGTCGTGCGCACCGGGCACCGGCTCGTCGTGATCTTCGAGGGGCGCGACGCGGCGGGCAAGGGCGGCGTGATCAAGCGCATCACGCAGCGGCTGAATCCGCGCGTGTGCCGGGTCGCCGCGCTGCCGGCGCCGAGCAATCGCGAGCGCACGCAATGGTATTTCCAGCGCTACGTCGCGCATCTGCCCGCGGGCGGCGAAATCGTGCTGTTCGACCGGAGCTGGTACAACCGCGCGGGCGTCGAGCGCGTGATGAACTTCTGCACCGACGATGAGCACGAAGAGTTTTACCGGTCGGTGCCGGAATTCGAGAAGATGCTCGCGCGCAGCGGGATCCAGATCGTCAAGTACTGGTTCTCGATCACCGACGAAGAGCAGGAAGTGCGCTTCCAGAACCGCATCGACGATCCGCTCAAGCAATGGAAGCTGAGCCCGATGGATCTCGAGAGCCGGCGCCGCTGGGAGGCGTATACGGCGGCAAAGGAGGAGATGCTGATGCGCACGCACATCCCCGAGGCGCCGTGGTGGGTCGTGCAGGCGGTCGACAAGAAGCGCGCGCGGCTCAACTGCATACACCATCTGCTGAGCCTCGTGCCGTACTACGAGATCGAACGCGATCCGGTGCATTTGCCGCAGCGAGAGCATCACGACGACTACATCCGGCGTCCGGTGCCGGCGGATATGATCGTCCCGGAGATTTACTGAGACTGCGGCCGGGCAACCGGCGTCCGCCCCGCAGTGCGGCGGCGCGCGGGCCTATCGGCGAAGGATGTCGGCGAAGGATTGACAAACCGCGCGCGCCGGCTCAAGCTTGCGCACATGAATTCCCGTTGCTTCCGCATTGCGCACATTATTCGCACCATTCATCGAATGGTGGGTTAGCGCGCGTCCGAAAGCAATCACAGCAACCCGCCTCGTGAGGCGGGTTTTTTGTTTCCGTCTCCCGGGCGTCCATTCCCAGGAGAGCATGTCATGCAGTCAGCCGACGCCGTTACGGAAACGCCCGAAACCCGCATGCCCGATGCAGCCGCGACGATCGCGGCCTGCGCGAGCGCACTCGACGATTATCTGAAGCTGATTCTGAACGCGCGCGTCTACGACGTCGCGCGCGAGACGGCGCTCGAGTGCGCGCGGAATCTGTCGGCGCGCGTGCGCAACACGGTCTGGCTCAAGCGCGAGGACACGCAGCCGGTGTTCTCGTTCAAGATTCGCGGCGCGTACAACAAGATGGCGCATCTATCCGCCGACGCGCTCGCGCGCGGCGTGATCACCGCATCGGCGGGCAACCACGCGCAGGGCGTCGCGCTCGCGGCGGCGCGGCTCGGCGTGAAGGCGACGATCGTCGTGCCTCAGACGGCGCCGCAGGTGAAGGTCGATGCGGTGCGCGCGCACGGCGGCGCGTTCGTCGACGTCGTGCAGGCGGGCGAGTCGTACAGCGACGCCTATGCGCACGCGCTGCGCCTGCAGCAGCGCGACGGGCTCGCGTTCATTCCGGCGTTCGACGATCCGTACGTGATCGCCGGGCAGGGCACGGTCGCGAAGGAAGTGCTGCATCGGCATTCGGGGCCGATCCATGCGATCTTCGTGCCGATCGGCGGCGGCAGCCTGGCTGCGGGCGTCGCGGCGTACGTGAAGGCGGTGCGCCCCGAGATCAAGGTGATCGGCGTGCAGACGGACGATTCGTGCGCGATGAAGCGCTCGCTCGCGGCGGGCAAGCGCGTCGAGCTGCCCGAGGTCGGCCTCTTCTCCGACGGCACTGCGGTGAAGCTCGTCGGCGAAGAGACGTTCCGGCTCTGCACCGCGTATCTCGACGATGTCGTGACGGTCGACACCGACGCGCTCTGCGCGGCGATCAAGGATGTGTTCCAGGACACGCGCAGCGTGCTCGAACCGGCCGGCTCGCTCGCGGTCGCGGGCGCGAAACTGTATGCGGAGCGCGAAGGCATCGAGGGCGAGACGCTCGTCGCGATCACGTCCGGCGCGAACATGAACTTCGACCGGATGCGCTTCGTCGCCGAGCGCGCGGAAGTGGGTGAAGCGCGCGAGGCGGTGTTCGCGGTGACGATCCCCGAGGAGCGCGGCAGCTTCAGGCGCTTCTGCTCGCTCGTCGGCGAGCGCAACGTGACCGAGTTCAACTACCGGATCGCCGACGCGCAATCGGCGCACATCTTCGTCGGCGTGCAGATCAAGCGGCGCGACGAATCCGACGAGATCTCGCGCACCTTCGCCGCGCACGGCTTCACGACCGTCGATCTGTCCGGCGACGAGCTGTCGAAGCAGCACATCCGCTACATGGTCGGCGGCCGCTCGCCGCTCGCGCACGACGAGCGGCTGTTCCGCTTCGAATTCCCCGAACGGCCGGGCGCGCTGATGAAGTTCCTGTCGTCGATGGCGCCCGACTGGAACATCAGCCTGTTCCATTACCGGAACCAGGGCGCCGACTACAGCTCGATCCTCGTCGGCCTGCAGGTGCCGCAGGCGGACCACGCGGAGTTCGACCGCTTCCTCGCGGCGCTCGGCTATCCGTTTCGCGAGGAAACCGGCAATCCCGCTTATCGACTGTTTCTCGGCTGACGCTCGGTGTCCGGTCGGCGCGCTCCACGCTGCTTTGCCCGGCGCGCTCGCCGCCCGGCTCGACGTGCGCTACGGGATGCCGGTCGACGCGCTGTCGGCGGACGCGCGCGCGGCGTCACGGCGCGCGTCGGCGATCACGCGTTGCGCTTCGACGCCGCGATCGTCGCGACGCCCGCGACCGTCGCGCGCCGCATCTGGCGCGCGCAATACCGATGCCGAGCGCGTACTGCTCGCCGACCGGCTATGCGCGCGCCGTGCACGTCGCGTTCGGCCTGTCGTCGCGTTGGCGCGGGCCGTCGCGGCTGCGATGCGTCTACGGCGCGCTGCTGTCGCCGGGCGCGCGCCGCATCGCGGCGCTGACGTTCGAGCGCGGGCGCCGAATCGGCGGCGGGCACGGCGACGTCGTGTCGGCAATGCTCGGGCACGACAGTGCGAGCGCGCCGCGCGACGCGTCGGACGACGAGATCGCGTGTGTCGTGCTCGACGACGCGAACGCGCTGTCGCCGGGCCTCGCCGACGCGGTGACGGCGGTGCGCGTTCGGCGCTGGGAAGCGGCGGAGCCGCTGTCGCGCGTCGGCCGCGCGCGATCGCCGCGTACCGCGCGAGCGCGGACGCGCGCCGACGCATGCTGCTCGCGGGCGATTACCTGGGCTCGCCGTGGACCGACGGTGAGGCGGAGGCGGGGATGCGGGCGTCGCGAGGGGGCGCGTCCGGCGAACGTGTGCTTTCCAATGGCTGCGTGTGCGGCGGCATGCGGCGTCGTGTTGCGACGTCTGAGTCTCGTTCCGACTCACGCCCGTTGGGCGCCTGTGTTCCTGGTCAGCCTCGCCGATGTCCGCGCCATGCGCGCACGACGGCGCGGCGCTTTCACGCGCGGCCGCCCACGCACATTCGACACGCCTTCGCTTACTTGAGCTGGCTGATGCCCCAGATCGCAATCAGCAGGCCTGCGCCGAGGCCGACGCCAAGCAGAATGTAGGTTTCCATATCGATTATCGAAGTGAAGGGGATGCCGTGTTCGCCGTCGCGGGGAACTGCGTACTATGCGCGCCGATGCGCCGATGCGCCGCTCGCGTCGGCCGCGTCCGGCGCGCTACAATCGGCCGCCGCATACTACCGATGTAACCTTTCAGTATCCATGCCGGGCTCTTCCCTTCCGTCGAAATCGAATCTGCCCGCTGGCCGGCGATGGGCGGCGCTATGGGGGCCGGGACTCCTCGTCATGCTCGCGGATTGCGACGCCGGGAACGTCGTCACCGCCGCGCAAGCGGGCGTGCAGTGGGGCGTCGGCCCGCTGATGCTGCTGCTCGGCCTCGTGCCGCTGCTGTACATGATCCAGGAGTTGACCGTGCGGCTCGGCATCTTCACCGGGCGTGGCCACGGCGAGCTGATCCGCGAGCATTTCGGCGTGGGATGGGCGTGGCTGTCCGCGGCGGGCCTCGTCGTCGCGGTGCTCGGCTCGCTCGTGACCGAGTTCACGGGCGTCGCCGGCATCGGCGAGATGTTCGGCGTGCCGCGCGCGGTCAGCCTGCCGCTCGCCGTCGCGCTGCTGATCGCGATCGTGATGACGGGCTCGCACAAGCGCGTCGACAAGGCGGCAATCGTGATCGGCGCGTTCGAGCTGACGTTCTTCGTCGTCGCGTGGAAAGCCCATCCGCAGTGGCGCGGGCTGTTCTCGCACGCCGAGCAGCCGGTGTCCGCCGGCGCGCCGTTCGGCTATCTCGCGGCCGCGCTGATCGGCGCGACGTTCAATCCCTGGATGGTCTTCTATCAGCAGGCGGCCGTCGCCGACAAGCGGCTCGGACCGGGCGACCATCGCGCGGCGCGCGCCGAGACGGCGGCGGGCGCCGTGCTGACGCAACTGCTGACGGGCGCGGTGCTCGTCGCGGCCGCGGCGACGCTCGCAGGCGACGGCGCGGCCCGCGCGCTGGGCAGCGTCGGCGAAATCAGCACGGCGCTCGAAACGGCGGTCGGCCCGCACGCGGCGCGCGTGCTGTTCGGCGCGGGCGTGCTGGGCGCGTCGATGGTTGCGGCAATCGTCTGCTCATTGTCGCTCGCATGGGGGCTCGGCGAAGTCGCCGGCTACGAGCGCTCGCTCGACGATCGGCCGACGCGCGCGCCGTGGTTCTACGGGATCTATGTCGCGTCGGTCGCCGGCTGCGCGGCGATCGTCTGGATTGCCCCCGATCTGGTGTCGCTGAACGTCGCCGCACAGGTGGTCAACGCGGTGATGCTGCCGCTCGTCGCCGGATTGCTGGTCGCGCTCGCGGCGATCGCGCTGCCGCCCGCGCAGCGGCCGCGCGGCGCTTATCTGTGGATCGTGGCGGTGGCGGCGGCGGCGGTGAGCGTCGCCGGGGTCGTCGGCGCGGCGTCGGGCGTGTTGTCGTGACATCGTGACGCTGGCACGCGAGCGACGCTGCGGTAGCGGACCTGTGGTTTGCCGACGTCGACGCTGAGGCCAAGCCGCGAGGCTTGCTGCTGGCCGAGGCCAAAGCTAAGCCGCGCCAAGCCAAGCCCGAAGCCGCGAAGCCGGCCGCGAGCCGCCATCCCGCCATCACCGCCTTCTACCAGCGCTTGATCACTGGCGGCAAACTGCCCAAGGTCGCGCTGGTCGTCTGCATGCGCAAGCCCCTGACCATGCTCAATGCCATGGTCAGATCCAACACCCCTTGGGACAATTCCCTTCATCGCACTTGACTCGGCAGACGGTTACTCAGTGCGAGTGCCGATGATGAATATCCGGGAAGTGCGCGTGCGTATGCGTGATCGGCGCGTGCCGATGCGGATGCGTGTGAGGCTCCGCGCCGTCCCAGGCGAAATCGTGCGTGTGCTGGTGATGCTCGTCGTGACGATGCCGGTGGTTGTGCTCGAGCGCGTCGTGCGTGTGCGAATGTTCGTGCCGCTCGCGCAGATGCAGCCAGATGCCGATCGCCATCAGCGCCGCGGCCGCCCAGAACGATAGCGGCGGCCATTCGGGCCACAGCGCGAGCGACAGCCCGACGCCGAACAGCGGCGCGATCGAGAAATACGCGCCGGTGCGCGCGGTGCCGAGGTTGCGCAGCGCGACGACGAACAGCACGAGGCTCACGCCGTAGCCGGCGAAGCCCGTCAGCATCGCGGCGGCCGTCGCGGCGGCGGTGGGCGGCTTCGCGCCGAGCGCAAGCGCGATCCCAAGATTGACCGAGCCCGCGACGAGTCCCTTGATGCAGGCGATCGTCGCGGCGTCGTGGGTCGAGACCTTGCGCGTCAGGTTGTTGTCGATCGCCCAGCACGCGCACGCGGCCGCGACGAGCAGCGCACCGAGCGGCACGCCCGCCTCACCCGGATGCCACGACAGCAGCACGCCGCCCGCGACGATCGCGACCATGCCGACGAAGATCTGCGCATCGACGTTCTCGCGGAACACCACCCATGCGATCACCGCGGTGAAGACGCCTTCGAGGTTCAGCAACAGCGCGCCCGTTGCGGCGGGCGTCGTCGCGAGGCCGAGCATCAGCAGCGCGGGGCCCGCGACGCCGCCTGCCGCGACCGCGCCCGCGAGCCATGGGAGTTCGGCGAGCGGCAGCCGCGACTGCTCGGCCTGCGATGCGTCGGCGCGGCGCGCGAGCCGGCGAATCAGCATGAACGCGGCGAGGCCGACGCCGCTGCCGAGATAGAAGAGGCCGGCGACCATGAACGGCGTGAGCGAGCCTAGCAGCGTCTTCGCGAGCGGCGTGGCGGCGCCGAACAGCGCGGCGGCGAGGAGGGCGGTGAACGCCGCGTGCAGGCGTGCGGGCATGGGGGCGTTGCGTGGTCGGCGCGGATTGACGTGGAAAAGTGACGCCACGATAGCGCAAACCGGGGGCGGCGGTCATCCGTTTTGTCGAGGCGCGGGGGCGGGATGGTGCGTTTAGGGTGGGCCGCAGATGGCTTGTCCGATCGGGCGGCAGCGAGGCGGGTCGTTGGGGGGCGCCTCGTGCCAAAGCGCTTCGGCATGCCGTCGATCGATACCGGAAGGCTCGGCGGATACGGCGCGCGATGTCGGACACGCGATGCGGACGCGGCGGCCGGCAGTCCGTGAACGCTGCGCCGAGCCGAGCCGAGCGCGCGTCGCGCGTTCAATCGACTGAAGGAAACCCGGCGCGCCCTTGCGTCAGATCGAACAGCGTGTCGCGGGCCGCATCGACCGCGGTCGCGGGCAGTCGGACCACGAGCTTGACCGTCATCCCGTACGCGCTGTCGACGAGATCGTGCCCTTCCTGCTCAATCCAGCGGCGCACGCGCGCCTCGTCGGGATAGCCGACTTCGATCGCAAGCCGTGCGTACGCGATCCGCTCGATGCGTTCGGCATCGAGGAGCGCGGCGGCGATCGCGTCGGTGTACGCGCGCACGAGGCCGCCCGCGCCGAGCTTCACGCCGCCGAAGTAGCGGACGACCGCCGCAAGCACGCCGTCGAGATCGTGATGGCGCAGCACCTCGAGGATCGGCCGGCCAGCGGTGCCGGACGGCTCGCCGTCATCCGACATTCCGGACTGGCCGCCCGCGAGCAGCGCCCAGCAGACGTGCGTCGCGGTCGGATGCTCGGCGCGCAGGCGCTGCAACTCGACCATCGCCGCGTCGCGGTCCTCGACCGGGATCGCATACGCGATGAAGCGGCTCTTGCGGATGTCGAGTTCGCGCGTGTAGCGGGCGGCGAGCGTGTAGGTCATGTTCGGGATGCTGTTGAATCAAGAAAAATCGATGAAGCGGGGAATGTCGCGCCCTGATCGACGTGGATCGAGATGGATGTGCTTGCGGCCGATTTGCCCACATGGTGCCTGCACGAGCCGAGTAAGATGAAACGGGTGAATTTTACCGTGGCACGCATCGACTGACATCGTTGCGACAGATGCCGTTGTGAAACGCGTTGGCGGGTGGTCGGTCATCCGAGGCCGGTCGAAAAAATGGAAGCCGACGTTTCGCAAAATTGAGAAACGGAGGCATGTGTGAATCGAATTCCGAGAGCGGTCTATGCGGAAGAGCTCGCGATGAGGCGATGAGGCCGGCTTTGACCGAAGGTGTTGGATTGCCGGAAACTGCCCGGCGGCTATCGATATCGATCAAGACGCCGGCAAACTGGATCCGAGCCGCGAAGACCGGCAAGCTGAAGGATGTCGCTCGCCACCGGAAGCCGCTAATGGAATTGGAAGCCGGGTTGGCGCAGATGAAGCGCGAACTGGCGGAAGTCAGGATGGAGCGCGATCTCTTGAGAAAATTCGCAACGTACTTCGCGAAGGAGTCGTGGTGGGTGCGGCGAGATTGAACGAATGCGACCGGACTCCCGTACCGTCAATCTGCCAGCCTGCTGGGCGTATCGATGAGCGGCTACTATGCGTCGCGTAAGCGAAAGCCTGCCGAAAGAGTGCAGCAGGCCCCCGTTTGGAAGCGGAAGCGCTCGCGACCCGTCGGCGGACGCGAAAAAGTTGCGATTCCGAACGCAGGCAACAGCATCTCGAGGCGCGCGGCATCCGAATTGGCGTGTATCGGATCAAGCGATTGCGCAAGAAACCGGGGCTGCACTGCAAGCGGAAACGTCGGTTCAAGGCTACGGCCAATTCGAAGCACGATCGGCGCTATCGTGCCGAATCTGTCAAACCAGGATTTTTCAGCGGCGGCGCCCAATCTTCAGCGGCGGCGCCCAATCAGGCCTGATGCGGCGATATCACGTCAATCGCGACCGACGAGAGTTGGCTGTATCCCGCCGGCTTGAAAGATCTGCACAGCGGCGAAATCGTTGGCTATGCGATGAGCGAACTGATGACAAAGTAACTGGTCATGCAGGCCTGTTTCGCGCCGTCGCAACCGGGCGACCGCCGACGGGCCTGAATACGTCGGCGGGACACGGTAAGCTCTGGAAACCGGGATCTACGTCTCGAATGAATGCCGCACCAGTTGGGGGAATGCGAGGTCGACTCGATTTATGTGCCAAGACCGAATGCCTTGAGCGTCGACATGACGAAGTCGAATATCGCCCGGATGATTGGCGGTCGATCCGTACTCGTGGAGTACGCCTGCATGACAGGCGTGTGCTGCGGATCTTGGTTCGACAGCAGATCGCTCAGGAACGCGCCGACGTTCTGACCGTTGCCATTGATTTCCGATCCCAAGAAGGTGAGTGCGGAAACCATATGGTTGCCGAGTAACCCCGCGCGATCCTCCGGCATGAAGTAGCCAAAGTTGGGATGGTGTCCCTTGAGTTCGTTCGTCAGTAATCTCAGGTCGTTCGTGAACAGTGCCTGGCGCAACGCTTGCTTGGTTGCCGCATCCGGGGCGGCGGCAATTTCGGGGTAGAACTGATCATACGTGAATTGCGCGATGACTTCGTCGCGTTGGAATGTCGACAATCCCATGCGATCGTTAGGAAAGGAGCGTGCCAGTATGTCGTAAAGCTCGGCCGGGTTGTTCATCACGCTGTTTTTTTCGGCCGTGCTTAGATTGGGCAGGTTCGTAATCCGATCGACTGCGCCGCCAGGTCGAAGAAAGTTCCATTCATCGAACGCCTTGGCGTACATGCGATAAGCGTGACTTGGCTGCGTGGCGTCGCCACTCAGGTTCGCGGGAAATATCGTCCCCGAATCATCGAAAAGCGCGCTCTTGCGAGGTTGCAGTGCCGTGCGAATGGAAGCGTAGTTCAACGCCGAGCCATATCCGCCCGCGCTTGCTCCCCACACCAGCAATTGATCAGGTTTGCTTAGTCCATTCTGTGTCATCCATTCGATTGCGGCTTTGACATTGGCCAAGCCGGCGAATTGCTGAATGCGCGTCGAGCGCCCGTCCGGGGCTGTGTAGACACGCACCGCGTTGCCGCCATGGATGTCGCCCGTGCAATAAGGCAAATATACGTAATGCCAGTTCATGGTCGGCGGCGCCTGCCATGTGCTGGAAAGCGCCAATATCGGAAGCCGGCTCAGGATTGGCGAGAGCATGGCGACGACGAGACCGGACGGATTGAATGCCCAGTTATGGATAACGTTTACGTAACCATCGGGAATACCATTCGGATTCGACGCGCCGAGTTCGCCGTTACCTTGGCAACTCGCGTAGTCCCAGCATGCGCCGCCCGGCTCTATGGCAACCAGCACGTTCTTTGAGAAAAGCTGAAGCGATCGGTTGACGTAGAAACGGTACGGCGTACCGTTCGCACAAGTCGCGCCGCTCGACGCGGGCAACGTCACTTGTTCCCACACGTACGGCAGTGCGGCGCATGCAGCGCCCGACCACAGCGCCGCCATCACACCCAGATAGGCCTTGCGGTTCAGCGAGATGACATGTTTCATGTTTTCCCCCCATATCATGTTTGTCAAGAGAGTCGTGATTTTCAATTGGCCTGCTTGTCGTAAAGCTGTACGCGCAGTTGTTGCAATCGCGCGGAGATAGCCGCTTGTTGCTGTTCAGGTGCGACCGTATGTGAGATATCGTCTATCGCGCTCGCACTCTGCTCTTGATAACGCCGATATCGGGGATCGTCGGTTGGCGGGTTGCCGACCGATCGGGCTGAATAGTCTTCGATCTGTTGACGCAAGTTCGAAGACAATTTCGCGCGCTCTGCTGGATTGAAATTTGCTTCGTTCAGGAGCGTTTCGCCAAGAGCAAGCGCCTGGATCGGCAGCACTTGTCCGGCTCGTACGCGATCCGGCAATGCGTTCACGAGTGACTTGACCGTGGTTTGCCGTGTCTCGGTCGATAGAGAGTCGCGTTTCTGCTGAAATGCAATGACGGCTGCCTGGAAATGCTGGAATTCAGCGGCTTCTCTGTTGCTTGCCGACGCTGAACCGATGTCCGGCTCGGACGATCGGCGGTTTGCATCGGTGAACTGGTTGGCGAGCGCGGGGGGCGGATTTGTCGCAATACCGGACGGCGCCGATGTTTCGGCTGTCGTTCTCGGAACTTTCCGGGCAATCCAGTGCGTGGCGCCATAAATGACGAGCAGAGCGATAACGGACACGGCGATCAGATATTTGACGAATCGCATTGCGAACTCCTTGCATGATAATTTGGATGTGGAGCCAAATAACTATGCGGGTTGATTTTTATGTGATGGGAGTGTGCTGGGAATGTAGGTCGAGAAAAATAATGTGCGAATGCATGAATTACCGGATTTCGCAGTGACTCTATCGAGAGTGGTGTTTGTTAATGGCGGATCATGCGATTCTGGAAGATTCATGCGACGCGAGAGATTTTCTGCATCGGTTCGGGCGGTATTCCACTGGCTATCCTTGTGTGATCGAGTGGTGCGAACGATGGTGATTTTAAATAAGCTTGCGTCGCATGCAATATCGCATTTGTTAGAAATTTCGAGACGTGGATTGCCGCCGCATGTTTCCGCAATGGAAAGCGGCTCGATTTCGAGTAAAAGTTCGTCGAGTATGGAAATGTCGCGGCTGAAGCGAGATATCGATGATCGTGACGTGGAAACGGCGCGGGAGCTCGATATTGTTTTCGTTGATCCGCAATGGAAGCGGTGAGCAGGTGCGGTTGAGCACCCGGTAGTCGGCGCGCGCGGCGGCACGGCCGCATTGATGCCGCTCGTGCTGTGCTCGATGCACGATGTCTATTGCGCGTGGATTGTGCGGAACAGCGAAATGGCGAGGGATGACCGTGATAGAAGGGCGGCGTTATCGCCCGCATCGGCGCGGATGGGCGGTTGCAGGGCGACGGCCCGTTCGTGGCGACGGACGGTTAGCGGCCGACGGCGATACGGAGCCGAATTGCGCTGTATGCGGCATGTTTGCGGTGCACGGCGCCTGACGCCCCGTTCGCCGTGCTACCGCGACTTCTTTCGCACGCTCTTCTTCGCGCTTCCGCCGCGCGCCGCGTCGTCGCTCGCGGCGGCCTCGTCGCCGTTCATCTGCTCGAGCCACGACAACGCGTCGACATACGACAGGAACTGTCGAAGATATTCGGGCGACAGCTCGCGCATCAGCGACAGCGACCGATGCACGAGGCTGCTCGAATTGAGCGGGCCGGCGTTCCTCGGCACTTGTTCGAGCGATTCGCGCAACTGGCTGTCCGCGCTGACCCTCGACCAGGTTTCCCGGAAGTAGGCGAGCATCTCCGGCTCCGGGCGAAGGGCGAGGCGGCTGCGATTCGCGGCGCTGCCAGCGGCGCCGGCGGCGAGCCCGCCGGCGTCCGGGCGCGCCTGGCTGCCGATGTAGTCGAGCAATGCGGCGAGCGGTCCGCACGCAGCCTCGGCCGGCATCGGGGGCGGCATAGGCATAGACGTCGGCTTGGGCGTCGGCATAGGCGTCGGCGTCGCGCGTTCGGCCGCGTCGGCCTTCGATTCGGCGTGCTGGAGATCATCGGCGTACGCGTTGAGCAGCGCGGACAGCCGCGCGTCCAGAATGCGGCGCGCGTCGCCCGTTTGACCGGCCGTCCGGCGATGCAGCGCGTCGATGAAGCGAAAGCGCACGGGGTCCAGCCGATCGGCGCCGCGCGCGCGCCATGCGTCGAGCGTTTCCCGTGCGTGCGCCGCGGCGTTATTCATGGCGCTCACCGCCGCCCGTCGCCCGTCGTCGGCCGCGGGACCGGCGCGATCTCCACGCGCCGGTTCTTCGCGCGTCCTTCGTCGTCCGAGTTCGAACTGACTGGCTGTTCGGAGCCGAACGCGGCCGCAAACACCGACGCCGCCGGCACGCCTTCGTCGATGAATGCACGCGTCACCGTCAGCGCACGCTTTGCCGACAGCTCCCAGTTGTCCGCGAAGTGGCGGTTGCCCGCGCGTACTTGCTGGTCGTCCGCGAAGCCGCTCACCATCAGGATCTCGCGATTGGTCTCGAGATAGGCGGCGAGCGGCCCCGCCAGGCTCTTCAGCAGATCGCGGCCCGCCGGCTGCAACTCGTCGGAATTCAGCGCGAACAGCACGCTGCCGCTGATGCCGATGCGCCCGTCGACGAGCGTCACGCGTCCCGCCGCGAGCGGTCCCGCCAACGCCTGCTCGAGCGTCTTGCGGCGTTGCGTTTCGATCTGCCGCTGCCTGACCTCGGCGTCGAGCTTCGACGAGAGCTCCAACTGCACGCCGATCACGCCGACCAGGATCAGCACGAACGCGCCCAGCAGCACCGACATCAGGTCGCCGAACGCGGCCCAGATCGGCGCGGTCTGCTCGATGCCGCCGTCGATTTCGTCGCTCATGCCGCTTCGGCTCCGGCGGACGCCCGCTGACCGGCGACGCGCTGCAGGTCTTCGATGATCTGCCTCTGCGACATCATGCTCAGGTCGATGACTTCGCGCGCCTGCGCGACGTAATAGGCGAGCTGCTCGTCGCTGCGGGCGAGCGACTTGTCGAGCGCGGCTTCGATGCGCTGCAGGTGCGCGACGAGCTTGTCGTTCGATTCGCCGAACGACTGGACCGCCGCGCCGAACGCTTCGCCGAGGCTCGCGACCTCGACGGCGCTGCCGGTGACTTGCGCGGCGACGGCGCCGAGCTTGCCGGTCCCGGCGTCGACCATGTCCGTGAACCGGGCGCCGACGCGCTGCAGGAGCTCGGCGGACGTCGAAACGAGTGCATCGACGGCCGAGCGTTGCTTGGTCGACGCGTGGTCGACTGCGTCGAGGAGGGTGTCGAGCGTCGCGAGCAGCCGGCTGCGCTCTTCGAGCATCGCGGTGTCGCGGACCATGCTGTCGGACAACTTCTGGCGCAGCTCGGCGACGACCTCGGCCGCGGCCTTGGGCGCTTCCGACGCGGCCTGCACGAGCCGGGAGATCTCGGCAATCGTGTCGCTCGCGTGCGCTTGCGTTTGGGCGGAGATGTCGCGTGCGGTCTGCGCGAGCGCGTCGCAGATTGCCTGCTGGCGGGCTGCGGCGTGTGCGCTCGTTTGTTCCCATTCGTTGCCGAGCTTGGCGGCCATCGACGCGAGCGCATCGGTCCAGGCACTCAAGCGTTGCTCGTCGCGCGACGCGAGTTCTGTTTGCAAATCCGAATGAGACTGGCTCACCACACGCAGCAGCGAAGCGGAGTGCTGTTCGAAGGTCGCGGCTTGGGTCGAGATGTCGCGCGAGGTCTGCGCGAGCGCGTCGCAGATTGCCTGCTGGCGGGCTGCGGCGTGTGCGCTCGTTTGTTCCCATTCGTTGCCGAGCTTGGCGGCCATCGACGCGAGCGCATCGGTCCAGGCGGCCAAGCGTTGCTCGTCGCGCGACGCGAGTTCCGTCTGCAAATCCGCATGCGATTGATCCACCGTGCGCAGCAGCGCCGCCGAATGTCGCTCGAAAGTCGCGGCGGCCGCCTCCAGCGCTTGCCGATTGCGCTCGGCCAGCTTCTCGTTGGCGTGTTCCTGCCGCGACAGCGCGTCGTTCCATGCCGCCGACACGTTGCCCGCCGTCGCGTCCAGCCGCGCCGAGACGCCGTCCAGCAGGCCCGCCGAACGCTTCTCGAACGATTCGACGAACCGATCCGCCGAGCCATGCAGGCGTTGCGCGAGCGCGTCGCTCGAGCGCTGATGCTCGGCCAGCGCCTTGCTCCAGATGTCGGCGACGTTCGTGGCCGCCGCCTGGAAGCCGGCCGACAGGCCATCCAGTTGCCGCTGCACCGCATGCGAGACAGCGTCGTGCAGCGCGGCCGTCTCGCGCGCGAGACCCGCCATCGTGGTTTCCATGACCGGTTGCAGCGCCGCGCCGGCGACGCGCGCGCTTTCGGCGACGCTGTCCTTCAACGACTGGCCGACCGACGAAGCGAGGCGGGCGTATGTCTCCTCCGCCTTGCCGAGGAACGCTTGCTGGCCGGCGATCTGCCGATCGGCCGACGCGATGCTCTGCCGCTCGAGCGTCGTCATCATCGTCTGCAGCCGATCGACCAGCGTGGGCATCGCTTCGGCCTGCCGCTGCAGGAGCTTGAAGGTTTCTTCGCGCTGATGGGCGTGCGAGTGGATGCGCAGCGTCGTCGCGATCTTCGCGTCGAGCGCCTGCGCCGCGTGGAGCCGCTCGCGTCTGCCGAGCGCGGAGAGGAGGCCCAGCATCGCGGACGTGGACACGCCCGCGATCGACGTGCCGAACGCGAATCCGAGCCCCTTGACCGGCGCCGCCAGCGATGCGCGGATCGCCTGCAAGTCCGTCGCGCTCTCCAGCGCCGCGCCGGTGCCCCTGAGCGTCATGACCATGCCGAGGAGGGTGCCCAGCATGCCGAGCAGCACGAGCAGGCCGACCAGATACGGCGTCAGCGCGGGCCCCGGCAGCGCGACGCGCTCGCCCTCGATGCGCAAGCGCACGGCGTTGCGCAGGCTCGGGTCCAGTCGATCGAGCCAGACGCCCAATCCGGACGGCGGTTCGGACAGGTTCGCGACCGCGCGCACGAGCGTGGCGGTGGCCTGCTGATAGCGACGCAGCTCGAATGCGCCGGCGAGATAGCAGGCGGCGATCGCCATCGTGACGGCGAGCGCCAGCGGATTCGACACGGCATAGCCGGCGCCGATCCAGCAGACGGCCGCGAGACCGGCGAAAAAGACAGCGAGATTGACGTGATATCTGGACATGGGGTCCCGGTTAGCGAGCGCGAAGGGCGGCGAGCAGCCCTTCGACCGGTTGAAAACGAACTTCTAGCTCGGCGAGCAGCACGCTCTGCATATCCTTGCGGAACGCTTCGAGCCACGCGCTCGATGCGACTGCGACTGCTGCGGCGGCTTCCTTGGCTTCCGCTTTTGCTTCGACGTCGGCCAGCCCCTGCTGCCCGGCCTGGCGCAAGCGCTCGAAGTACGTGCCGAGCAGCTTGGGCACGGACGCCAGCAGATTTCGCTCGCGCGCGGCCAGCGCGCGCTCCATCGTCGCGTCGAGCACCGCGAGCCGGGCGAGCGCGGGCGTTCGGGCGGCCATCATCTGCCGCAGACGGCCGCGCAAGTCGCCGATTTCCATCTCCATCGCCTGCTGCATCGACAGATAGTCGTGACGAAAGAGCGTGAAATCGATCGGCGCGTCCGCGGACGCATCCCGGGCGGCGGCCGGCGCGGCGCTGTCGCGTCCGGCGGCGAACGCGCCGGTGCGGGCGATCGCCTTGGCGAGCGACGCGCGCACGCGCACGCCGACGCTGTCCGCGTCGGCGCCGCCGCCGGCGCGCGCGCCGCCGCCGACGGGCGGACTCATGCTCAGCGCCGAGGACAGCGCGATCGCGTCGGTCCAGGCGAGCCATTGGCTCAGCCGGTCCGACAGCGATTGCCTGGATTCCGGAACGTCGGCGTCCGCCAGGCGGGCAAGCAAGCGGATCAGCGTCGGGCCGCCGAGCGCTCTACGTTGCGGGACTTGCACCATGCCACGAGTGTCCGTGTCAAAAAAAGGCAGCAGTTTACACGTTGGCGGGGGGAGGGCCGGCAGTTCTCGAACGAGCAAGGGCAGATGCCGGCCGGATGGGGGCGGAAATCGGCTGAAGCGGCCATCGCCTCCGTCGAGGCAGCGTCATGTCGCCGTTCGTTTTCCGGCTTGTCGGAAGGCGCCGCCGTTCTGTGCGACGCCGATCGTCGATGCGCACGGCACCGCCGATCATTTCGTGATTCGACTTGCATTGTCGATTGTTCGGCTCATCACGCAACTCAATTCGCGTCGTGCCGCTTTATCGGCACGCGCGGGGCGTCTACATTCCTTTTATCGCCGGTCGATGGCGTCGGGAAAATCGCCGGTTCTCCGAAATGTACGAACTTTTGCCAAGGGAAAGATCATGAGCAAGCTTGCAGGTAAGGTGGCTGTCGTCACGGGCGGATCCAAGGGTATCGGAGCCGCGATCGCCAAAGCGCTCGCGGCGGAGGGGGCGTCCGTCGTCGTCAACTACGCGAGCAGCAAGGCGGGCGCCGATGCCGTCGTGGCCGAGATCGCCGCGGCGAACGGCAAGGCGGTTGCGGTCGCGGGCGACGTGTCGAAAGCCGCCGACGCGCAACGCATCGTCGACGCCGCCATCGAAACGTATGGCCGCCTCGACATTCTCGTCAACAATTCCGGCGTCTACGCGTTCGCGCCGATCGAAGAGATCACCGAAGCGCATTTCCGCAGACAGTTCGACACGAACGTGTTCGGCCTGCTGCTCACCACGCAGGCGGCCGTGAAGCACCTCGGCGAGGGCGCGAGCATCATCAACGTCAGCTCGGTCGTGACCCGCATCACGCCGCCGGCAAGTGCGGTATATAGCGGGACGAAAGGCGCCGTGGACGCGATCACCGGCGTGCTCGCGCGCGAACTGGGTCCGAGGAAGATCCGCGTGAACGCCATCAATCCGGGCATGGTGGTCACCGAAGGCACGCACAGCGCGGGCATCATCGGGTCGGACCTCGAAGCATCCGCAATCGGCCAGACGCCGCTCGGCCGCTTGGGCCAACCGGACGACATCGCGTCGATCGCAGTGTTTCTTGCATCGGACGATGCTCGATGGCTGACGGGCGAGCACCTGATTGCGAGCGGCGGCTTGCGGTGATCCGGGGGACGGGCTTTGCCCGTTTCGCATCCGCTGTTCATCCCGCGAATCGGCGGTTGCAACGATGAATGCCCGCCCGGGAGGCGGTCCCGGGCGCCGGCTTCGCGCAAAGGCGGCCGGGTGCCACGCCTCTCGAAGCGATGCCTGGTCATCGATCGGCTAAGATATGCCCCGCCAAACTCATCCCCGACCAGACGGAGCGTCATCAGTGATTCAGCCGACCAACGTATTCAAGGACAACCTCGCCCAATTGCCCGCCATCGACGGCGTCGAGCGCATCGATCTGGTCGACGGCAACGACGCCGTGGTGGCGAGCATCGAGAACATGCCGGGCAAGCAGGGCTCGTTGGCGGTGTATCACTATCTTCGTCAGGCGTTCGGCACGCTCGACGCGAAGGCCGCCGAGCACGGTCTCGCGGTGTTCGCCGAGCATACCGCCGATGCGCGCAACCGTCCGGGCGCGCATCCGAACGTCGACCGCCTGCTCGCGATCGCGGCCGGCGGCGAAGCGTTGCGCGTCGACGTCGTCGCGCGAGCCTGACGCGCTCTTTTCATACGCATACGGTGCGGCGCGGATCGCCTGAAGCCGGTCTGCGCCGTGCCGGATCGTTTTGGATGACTGCCTTTCGTTTCCTGACGACGACGGCGCGGTGTTCGACGCGGTGCCGCCGCTGCTGAACGTCGGCGCGCGGGCGCCCGTTTGCGGACTGATCGCGCATTACAACGACAGCGCGTTGCCGCCGGGGCCGAACCGGCTGCCGCAATTGACGTCCATCCTGCTGCGCAAGCGGGTCAAGATGCAGGGCTTCATCATTCTCGATCACTATGCGGACGTTTATCCGGCATTCCTGAAGGAAATGCGCGAGTGGGTCGCGCAGGGCAAGGTGACGCTGCGCGAGGACGTCGCCGAAGGGCTCGAAGCGGCGCCGCAGGCGCTCATCGGACGGCTCGACGGGAAGAGCCTCGGCAAGCTCGTCGGGCCCGACGCGCCGTGACGGTGCGGCGCGCGGCACGGCCGCGCATCGTTGCCGCGCGTCGTCATTAGCAAAACTTGACAATGTATCAACGGAATTGGGGTATCCGAAGCGCAACCGCGCGTCCTAAACTTGTCGGCGTCCCCTCCGGCACGCGCCAGGCCGATCGCGCGCGTCGACGCATGTCGGCATCGACGGAAGGTTGAAGCGGCGCTTCCGCACGGGGCGCCGATCGCCATTACTCACATTAGGCCCCCACATGATCACGCTCAACATCAACGGCGCAACCCATACGGTCGACGCGCCCGCCGACATGCCGCTCCTCTGGGTGCTGCGCGACCTGGTCGGCCTCACCGGCACGAAGTTCGGCTGCGGCATCGCGCAATGCGGCGCGTGCACGGTGCATCTCGACGGCGTCGCGGTGCGCTCGTGCGTGCTGCCCGTCGCCGCGATCGGCGGCAAGAAGATCACGACGATCGAGGCGGTCGGCGCGACGCCCGCCGGCCGTAAGGTCCAGCAGGCGTGGCGCGAACTCGACGTCGTGCAGTGCGGCTATTGCCAGTCGGGCCAGGTGATGGCCGCGGCGGCGCTGCTCGCGTCGAATCCCGATCCCGATGACGCGGACATCGATGCGGCGATGACGGGCAACGTCTGTCGCTGCGGCACCTACAACCGGATTCGCGCGGCGATCAAGCACGCCGCCAAGGAGGCCTGACATGTCGCGCGGACTGATCGAAGCGGGCAACGCGCTCGCCGCCGAAGCGGCGGGCGGTGCGGGCGTGTCGCGCCGTACTTTCCTGAAATTCGGGGTGACGCTCGGCGCGGCGGCGGGCGGCGGCCTGCTGCTGGGCTTCAGCGTGCCCGCCGCGGGCGGCGACGCGCGCCGCACGGTGATCGGCGGCGACGCGGTCGAGACGCCGCAGAGCGGCGTGTTCGCGCCGAACGCGTTCGTGCAGATCGACCGCGCGGGCAAGGTCACGCTCGTGATGCCGAAGGTCGAGATGGGGCAGGGCGTCTACACGTCGATTCCGATGCTGATCGCCGAGGAACTGGAAGTGCCGCTGTCGAGCGTGACGCTCGAGCACGCGCCGCCGGACGGGAAGCTGTTCTTCGATCCGCTGGTGGGCGGTCAGCTGACGGGCGGTTCGACGTCGATCCGTTTCGCGTGGGAGCCGATGCGCCGCGTGGGCGCGATCGCGCGCGTGCTGCTCGTCACCGCGGCCGCGCAGCAATGGAAGGTCGATCCGGCGTCGTGCGTCGCGGAAGGCGGCGAGGTGCGGCACCCGCCGAGCGGGCGGCGCGCGTCGTATGGGCAGCTCGTGGATTCGGCGGCGAAGCTGCCGGCGCCGAAGGACGTCGCGCTGAAGAAGCCCGAGAACTTCAAGCTGATCGGCAAGCCGGTCAAGCGGCTCGATTCGCCGGAGAAAGTCGACGGCACCGCGCAGTTCGGGCTCGACGTGCGCGTGCCGGGCATGCTGTATGCGGCGATCGTCAACAGTCCGGTGTTCGGCGGCACGGTCGCGCACGTCGACGATCGCGCGGCAAGGCAGGTGCCGGGCGTACGGCAGGTCGTCATCGCCGACGACGCGGTCGCGGTCGTCGGCGCTCACACGTGGGCCGCCAAACGCGGCGCGGCGGCGTTGCAAATCCAGTGGAACGAGGGCGCGGGCGCGCGCGTGTCGACGAAGGACATCGTCGCCGATCTCGCGCGTGCGGCCGACGGCCAAGGCGCGGTCGCGCGCAAGGACGGCGATGTCGAGCGCGCGTTCGCGGACGCGAAGACGCGCGTCGACGCGGTCTACGAGCAGCCGTTGCTCGCGCACGCGACGATGGAGCCCGTGAATTGCACGGTGCACGTGCGGCCGGACGGCTGCGAGATCTGGACGGGCACACAGGTGCCGACGCGGGCGGTCGATGCGGCGGCGCGCGTGACGGGCCTGCCGGCCGGCAAGATCGTTCTGCACAACCATCTGTTGGGCGGCGGCTTCGGCCGGCGGCTCGAGACCGACATGGTGCGGCAGGCGGTCAAGATCGCGAAGCAAGTGAGCGCGCCGGTGAAGGTCGTCTGGACCCGCGAAGAAGATATCCGCCACGACATGTACCGGCCGTACTATTACGACCGGATTTCGGCGGGGCTCGACGCGAACGGCAAGCCGATCGCGTGGCGGCACCGGATCGTCGGCTCGTCGATCATCGCGCGCTTCGCGCCGCCCGCGATGAAGAACGGCGTCGATCCGGACGCGGTCGACGTGTCCGCCGAGCTGCCGTACGAGCTGCCGAACCAGCTCGTCGACTACGTTCGACAGGAGCCGCGCCACGTGCCGACCGCGTTCTGGCGCGGCGTCGGGCCGACGCGCGGCACGTTCGTCGTCGAGAGTTTCATCGACGAGCTCGCCGCGCAGGCGAAGACCGATCCGGTGCAATACCGGCGCGCGCTGCTCGGCCAGTCGCCGCGCGCGCGCAACGTGCTCGACGTCGCGGCGAAGGCGGCGGGTTGGGGCGCGGCGCTGCCGAAGGGGCAGGGGCGCGGCGTGTCGGTGATGCATGCGTTCGGCAGCTTCGTCTCGATGGTCGCGGATGTGGCCATCGACGGCGGCGAGGTGAGCGTGAAGCGCGTCGTCTGCGCGGTCGACTGCGGGATGGTCGTGAACCCGGACACGATCGAGGCGCAGATGCAGGGCGGCATCATCTTCGGGATCACGGGCGCGCTGTACGGCGAGATCACGATCAAGGACGGCCGTGTCGAGCAGAGCAACTTCACCGACTACCGGATGCTGCGGATCGATCAGACGCCGCAGATCGACGTGCTGATCGTGAAGAGCGCCGAAGCGCCGGGCGGGATCGGCGAGCCGGGCACGGCGGCGCTCGCCGCCGCGCTCGCGAACGCGATCTACGCGGCGACCGGCAAGCGCCTGCGCAAGCTGCCGGTCGGCAGCCAGCTGAAAACCGCCTGAATGTCGAGGACTCCGATGATTCGTACAGGAAACAAACCGAAGCACGTCGCGAAGGCGCTCGGCGCAATGCTCGCCGCGCTCGCGCTGAGCGCGGGCGCGCGCGCCGCGACGCCCGACGACGCGCTCGTCGCGCGCGGCGCATACCTCGCGAAGGCGGGCGATTGCATCGCGTGCCACACGACCGCGCGCGGCAAGCCGTTCGCAGGCGGCCTGCCGATGGAGACGCCGCTGGGCGCGATCTATGCGACCAACATCACGCCGGATCGGGAGACGGGGATCGGCGGCTACAGCGAGGCCGAGTTCGCGCGCGCGCTGCGCGCAGGCGTCGCGAAGGACGGCCACAACCTGTATCCGGCGATGCCGTATCCGTCGTACGCGAAGCTCGCCGATGACGACGTGAAGGCGCTCTACACGTACTTCATGCACGGCGTCGAGCCGGTGAAGCAGGCGAACCGCGCGTCGGACATTCCGTGGCCGCTCGGCATGAGATGGCCGCTGAAGATCTGGAACGCGGTGTTTCTCGACACGACCGTGTATCGCGACAAGCCGGGCAAGGATGCGACGTGGAATCGCGGCGCGTACCTCGTGCAGGGGCTCGGTCACTGCGGTTCGTGCCACACGCCGCGCGGCGTCGGCTTCCAGGAGAAAGCGCTCGACGAAAGCGGCCCGGCGTACCTGTCCGGCGCGCCGATCGACAACTGGTTCGCCGCGAATCTGACGGGCGAGCACAACGTCGGCCTCGGACGATGGAACGAAGCCGATGTCGCGCAGTTCATGAAGACGGGGGCGAACAGGCACGCGAGCGCATTCGGCTCGATGACGAGCGTGATCAATCACAGCACGCATGCGCTGACGGATGCGGACCTGACGGCGATCGCGCGCTATCTGAAGTCGCTGCCGGCGTCGGGCGGCACGGGCGCGCCGCCTTATCGCTATGACGCGGCCGCGACGCAGGCGCTGCTCGCGCGGCCCGCGCACGATGCGGGCGCGAAGGTGTATGCCGCGTACTGCATGCATTGCCACGGCGTCGACGGCAACGCGTTCGCGCCGCTGCTTTCGCCGCTCGCGGGCAATCCGAATGTGCTCGAATCGAATGCGTCGTCGCTGATCAACGTCACGCTGAACGGCACTGAGGATCTCGTGATCGACGGGTTGCCGGCCGCGTATCCGATGCCGAAGTTCGCGAACGTGCTGACCGATAGCCAGATCGCCGACGTGCTGACGTTCATGCGCGCGGGCTGGAACAACGGCGCGCCCGCCGTGCGGCCGGCCGATGTCGCGAAGCTCAGGAAAGCCACGCAGGCGGCGCGCTGAAGATGGAAAACACGGATCTCGAAGTGCTGAGGACGGGCGCGCGCTGGCTCGGCGACGGCCGCCGCGCGCTGCTCGTGACGGTCGTGCGGACCTGGGGTTCGTCGCCGCGGCCGGAGGGCGCGATGCTCGCGGTGCGCGACGACGGGCTCGTCGTCGGCTCGGTGTCGGGCGGCTGCATCGAGGACGATCTGATCGCGCGCGTGCAGGCGTCGGGCGTCGCGAGCTGGGCGCGGCCCGAAGCGGTCAAGTACGGCGTGACGGCCGAAGAAGCGCATCGCTTCGGCCTGCCGTGCGGCGGCACGATCGAGCTCGTGCTCGAACCGCTCGCGCCGAAAAGCGGCATCGCGGCGCTGTGCGACGCGCTCGAACGCGGCCGGCTCGTCACGCGCACGCTCGATCTCGCGACGGGCGAAGCGGCGCTCGCGCCCGCGATCGCGACCGACGGGCTGTCCTTCGACGGCGCGCGCCTCGTGACGATTCACGGGCCGCGCTACCGGATGCTCGTGATCGGCGCAGGGCAGTTGTCGCGCTATCTGTGCCAGATCGCGGTCGGGCTCGACTATCAGGTGACGGTCTGCGATCCGCGCGAAGCGTACACGGACGCGTGGGACGTGCCGGGCACGCGGCTCGTGCGGACGATGCCCGACGATACCGTGCTCGACATGCAGCTCGATCGCCGCTCGGCGGTGATCGCGTTGACGCATGATCCGAAGCTCGACGATCTCGCGCTGATGGAAGCGCTGAAGACGCCGGCGTTCTACGTCGGCGCGCTCGGCTCGCGGCGCAACAGCCAGGCGCGGCGCGAGCGGCTGCGCGAGTTCGATCTGGGCGCGGCGGCGCTTGCGCGGCTGCATGGCCCGGCGGGCATCTACATCGGCAGCCGCACGCCGCCGGAGATCGCGGTGTCGATCCTCGCCGAGGTGACGGCGGCGAAGAACGGCGTGTCGCTGCCGACGATCCTGCAGGTCGAAGGGGCGAAAGCGGCGCGGGAGGTCGCGGCGGGCGGCGGCGCGGTCTGCGGGATTTCGTTCGAAGCGTAGCGCGCGCCGGTTCGCGCAAGGCGGCCGAGCGCGGCGATCCGGCGTCGTTCGACATGGCAAGCGGAAGTCGCGCCGCCGGCGGAATGGCGGTAGGGCGCGGACGTATCTCGGCATCTATCCGGGCATCTCGGCGGACGGCAGGCTCCGTGACGCCGTTTCGTGGCGGATGGCAGGAAGTGCGGGCAGAAGACGCCTGCTCGCACGTTTCCGGTTTCTCTGCCGTGGGTGCGCCGAAATGGCGACGAGATGTCCGCGGGTCCAGCGGCAATAATAAAACCGCCTGATTGGCATTCAAATCTTGATTCTTGAAATCAACGTCGAATTTCTCGTTATTTAGAAAATACCGGCTAATGGCGCGAATCGGAGTTCAGGACGTGTTTCGATATCGCGCGGCTGAAAATACGCGATGCGTCGAATCATCCGCGTTGCAGAGCGGGCTTCGTCTCGGCAAGCGACCAACCGCGCTCCGTTGCAACAGGAACCCGGGTGCCGCGCCGGAAATCGAAAGCCACTTGCATGTGACGCGCGCGGTCCGATCCGTCGGACAGCGTTCATTCGAATCAGCATGCAAAAGCATACAGCCGGATAAAATAAAAATAACTTGATTGTCGGAATCAACGTTGACAGCCGAAGTTTGCCGACAATAATCTTGCTGCGATATCGACAAATCGAGAATATCCATGTCCGATCTCGCTTCTTTATCGCAATCCGAACAATCCGGCCGCGCTCGCACCGCCGCGTATCTGCACGAAATCTGGCGGGCCGCGAACGGCGATCCCGACTATCTGCGCACGTTGCGCTTCAGCGGCGTGGGCGTCCTGCCGTCGGTCTTTCCAGTCACCGATTTCGCGTCGGCCGCGATCGGCGCGGCGAGCGCCGCGGTCGCCGAGCTCGTGCATCGCGCGACCGGCAAGCTGCCCGGCGTTCACGTGGATCGCCGCCGCGCGTCGCTGTGGTTCGGCACGTCGCTGCGTCCGCGCGGCTGGCAAGTGCCGCCGCCGTGGGACGTGATCGCGGGCGACTATCGTACCGCCGACGGTTGGATCAGGCTGCACACGAACGCGCCGCATCATCGCGACGCCGCGCTCGCGGTGCTCGGCGCGCCGCTCGACAAGGCAGCCGTCGCGCGCGCGGCCGAGCAGTGGCGTGGCGACGCGCTCGAGTCCGCCGTCATCGCGCAGGGCGGTTGCGCGGCCGCGATGCACACGCAGGACGAGTGGGCGCGTCATCCGCAAGGGCGCGCGGTGCGCGCGGAGCCGCTGCTGATTCACGACGACGTGGCGGTCGAGGGCAAGCGCCCGGCATGGTCGGCGCCCGCCGAACGTCCGCTGCACGGCGTGCGCGTGCTCGACCTGACGCGCATCCTCGCGGGCCCCGTCGCCACGCGCTTTCTTGCGGGCTTCGGCGCGCAGGTGCTGCGCATTGATCCGATCGGCTGGGACGAGCCGAACACGGTGCCGGAAGTCGTGCTCGGCAAGCGCTGCGCGCGCGTCGACCTGAAGTCCGGAGAGGGGTGTGCACTGCTGCGGCGCCTGATCGGCGAGGCCGACGTGATGGTCCACGGCTACCGGCCCGACGCGCTTGAGCGGCTCGGCTTCGACGCCGACGAGCGGCGCCGGATCAATCCGGGCCTCGTCGACGTGTCGCTCGACGCCTATGGCTGGAGCGGGCCGTGGCGCGGACGCAGGGGTTTCGACAGCCTCGTGCAGACGAGCGCCGGCATCGTCGAGACGGGCATGCGCGAAACACGCGGCGAGCGTCCCGTGCCGCTGCCCGTCCAGGCGCTCGATCACGGCGTCGGCTATTTCCTCGCGACCGCCGCGATTCGCGGCCTCGCGCGCCGGCTCGCGACGGGCGTCGGGACGAGAACGCGCGCGTCGCTCGCGAGAACGGCGGTGCTGCTCGCGTCGGATGGACTGCAGGAGAAGGGCCGGCGGCCGATCGCGCCCGAAACGCCCGACGATCTGGCCGAGTGGGTCGAGGAGACGAGCTGGGGGCCGGCGCGGCGCGTGCGCGCGCCCGTGGCGGTCGACGGCGCCCCGGTGCGCTGGCCACATCCGGCGAGCGCGCTCGGTTCGTCACCCGCCGGGTGGTAGCGGGCGCGCGCCGGCGCATTCATCACGTTCACACGGGAGCGCACATATGAGCCGGATAGTCGTAGTCAGCGGCGGCGGCACGGGAATCGGTTTGGCGGCCGCGCGTCATTTCGCGCGGCAGTGCGCGCAAGTGGTGATCGTCGAGCGTCGTGCGAACGTGAACGCCTGAGCGCCTGAGCGCCTGAGCGCCTGAACGCCTGAGCGCCTGAACGCCTGAACGCCTGAACGCCTGAGCGCCGCGTCCGCGGCCGGTTTGCACGAGTCGCCGGCCAGTCCGTGCGCCGCAAGCCTGCCGCCGCCGCCCATCCATCGACTGCGCGGACTGCCCAGCAGATCCCGCCGCGCCCCGGCCGTCGACGGCTCAGTCCAAGGCGGCGGAACGGTCTCTGTCGCGTCGGCCGCGGCCTCGCCAGATTCATCGCTCATATCGCCACCACCGCGAGACACTCGATGAAAGCGATTGGATTGATCGGCGGGTTGAACTGGGAATCGTCGGCGTCGATCGGGAGATTCTGGCAGAAGGCGATGGCTTTCATGTCGGTTCGAATCCACAACATGGAATAGAGGCGCGCGGGCCGTCGCGCGAAACGGATGCGAAACGGATGCGAAACGGGGGCGAAACGGGGGCGAAACGGGGGCGAAACGGGGGCGAAACGGGTGCGCGCGCCGCGGTGCACTGTGCCGGTCAGCGGCGCGAGGCATTCGCGGTCATCGTCGGCGATCGTCGGTGATCACCGGCAGTCCTTCCGGATGCGCTTGGCCGGCGCCGGTGGCGACGATGCGGCGCCCGGCGTGAGCGTCACAGCCGGCGGGCGCGATTTCAGTTTCAATGCGGTGTTGAACATCCCGGTGGCGCGTGGGCCGCGGGCCGGTGCGAGCCGGATGTGCCGCTTCGATCGGCCGGCGACGAGCCGCTCAATGCAGCATTCCCAGCCGCTCCGCCATCGGATGCCGCTGCACGTAGCACTGAAACGCCTCGATGAACACGTTCTCGGCCGCGTTCATCCGGCGCTCGCGGTTCCACATCAGAAAGATCTCGACATCGAGCAGGCCTTCCTCCGGCGGCAGCCGCCAGAGCCGCTGCCGCGCGAGGTCGTCGCGCACGATGTGCTCGGGCAGGCAGCCGATTCCATAGCCCGCGAACACGAGGCGGCGGATTTCGTCGAGACTCGCCGACGTCGCGACGATTCGCCCAGTGAAGCCGCGCTGATCGCGAAACACGGTGAGCGGCGCGAGCGCGTCGCCGATCTGGTCGCTGGTGAACGAAACGAAATTCTCGGCGAGCAGATCTTCGATTTTCAACGCCTGCCGACCGAATAAGCGGTGGTGACGTCCGCAAAACATTGCATAGCGTTGTCGCAAAAAACTGCGTAATTCGATTTTATCGACCGGCGTTCGACATAATGCGAGCCCGCAAGTCGCTGTTTTTTGCAATAAAGAAGAAAGAATATCCGCCGAACGCATGACTTCGATATGCAGATCGACGCGCGGATAGGTGCGGCGAAATTCGGCGAGAAACTCGTCGTAGACGGGCGATTCGACGCGGCTCACGCACAGCAGGCGCACCGATCCGGTCAGTTCGCCGCCGCGGTCGTCGAGCTCGTTGTCGAGCCGCGACATGTGGCCGTAGATGTCGGCTGCGATCCGGTAGACCTCTTCGCCCGCGCGCGTCGGCAGGAACTGCGCGCCGCGCCGCTGGATCAGCGTGCGGCCGAGCGAATCCTCGAGCCGCTTGAGCGCCTGGCTCACGGCCGGCTGCGTCAGGTGCAGCCGCGCGGCCGCGCGGCTGATGCTGCGCTCCTGCATGATCGCCAGATACGTTCGCAATAGATTCCAATCGAGGCGGTCCATCAGCACGCGTGCGACATGGGTTCGAATATTCGACACTTATTTTTACTCCCGGGAAACGATTTTGCATCGTAAAACTAGATTAGCGGGATTTATTCTTAAGATAATAACTTAGAATTTGACCGATTAATCCCGGTGCGCGATAAATCGCCCATTTGCCGAACCCGATTCGTTCGGCCGAGGCGGACATTTCAGCGAGGAGATCGCATTGGACCGGGGCATCCCATCGAACCTGCCGGCGCGCCAGCCGCGCCGCGCGGCCGGCGCCGCATTCGTCGGCACGATGATCGAGTGGTACGACTTCTACATTTACGCGAACGCGGCCGCGCTCGTATTCGGCGAGCTGTATTTCCCGTCGCGCGATCCGTTCACGAGCACGATGGCGTCGTTCGCGACGTTCGCGGTCGGCTTTTTCGCGCGGCCGGTCGGCGGACTGTTCTTCGGCCATCTCGGCGATCGGATCGGGCGCAAGAAGGCGCTGATGACGACGCTCGTGATGATGGGCGTCGCGACCGTCTGCGTCGGCCTCTTGCCGAGCTACGAGCGCGTCGGCATGCTCGCGCCCGTGCTGCTCGTGCTGCTGCGGATCGTGCAGGGCGTCGCGGTCGGCGGCGAGTGGGGCGGCGCGGTGCTGATGGCGGGCGAGCACGCGCCGCACGGGCGGCGCACGTTCTTCGCGTCGTTCGCGCAGCTCGGCAGTCCGGCGGGGCTCATCCTGTCGCTCGTCGCGTTTCGCGCGGTCACCTTGATGGAGCACGATGCGTTCATGTCGTGGGGCTGGCGTCTGCCGTTTCTCGCCAGCATCGTGCTGCTCGCGGTCGGCGTGTTCGTTCGGCTGAAGGTCGACGAGTCGCCCGAGTTCATTCACGAGAAGGCGATGGCGCGCACCGTCGCGCGGCCGATCGCCGAGGTGTTGCGCTCGTCGCGCGCGATGGTGCTGTTCTGCATCTGCGCGAACACGATCGGCATCGCCGGGCTGTATTTCACGAACACGTTCATGATCGCGTTCACGACGCAGCACGTCGGCGTGACGAAATCGCTGATCCTCGATTGCCTGTTCATCGTCGCGATCATCCAGTTCGTGTCGCAGCCGATCGCCGCGTGGCTCGGCGGCAAGCTCGGCGACGCGCGGTTTCTCAAGCTCGCCGCGCTTTTCGCGATGGCGTCGCCGTATCCGATGTTCATGCTCGTGCAGACGGGACGCCTCGTGCCGATGGTGATCGGCATCGCGCTCGCGACCGTGTTCCTCGCCGGCTTCTATTCGGTGATCGCGGGTTTCGTGAGCGGCGCGTTTCCGACGCGCGTCCGCTATTCGGCGATCTCGATCTCGTACCAGATGTGCGGCGCGATCGCGGGCGGCCTGACGCCCCTCGCCGGCACGTGGCTCGCGCATCGGTTCGTCGGGCAATGGTGGCCGCTCGCGGTGTTCTATACGTGCCTTGCGGCGTTGTCGCTGCTCGGTGTGATCGCGCTCGACGCGCGCAGGCATCAGCGGGCCGACGTCGCCGACGCCGTGCTCACGCGCTGATTCGCGAAGGAGGAAGGCTTCGATGTGGCAAATCGACGGTATGCGACTCTGGGACAGTTTGATGGCGCTCGCGCAAATCGGCGGCACCGCGCGGGGCGGCGTGCGTCGGCTCGCGCTGACCGATGCCGATCGGCGCGGCCGCGAGCGCTTCGCGCAATGGTGCGGCGACGCCGGGATGACGGTGCGCGTCGATGCGATCGGCAATCTTTTCGCGCGGCGCGCCGGTGCGGATGACGCGCATCCGGCCGTGCTGATCGGCAGCCATCTCGACACGCAGCCCGAAGGCGGGCGCTTCGACGGCGCGTACGGCGTGCTCGCCGGGCTCGAGCTCGTGCGCACGCTGAACGACCGCGGGATCGTCACCGACAAGCCGCTCGAGCTCGTGTCGTGGACCAACGAGGAGGGGGCGCGCTTCACGCCGGCGATGCTCGGCTCGGCGGTGTTTTCGGGCGCGATGTCGCTGGATGCGGCGCTCGCGGCGCGCGATGCCGACGGCGTCGCGCTGGCCGACGCGCTCGATGCGTGCGGATATCGCGATCCGCTGCGCGCGGCCTGGGCGCGCGGCCAGCATGCGTCGTGCGATCCGGAGCAGGTGCGCGCGATGCTGCGCGAGCGCGTCGACGCATACTTCGAAGCGCACATCGAGCAGGGCCCGGTGCTCGAGCGGCGCGGCAAGACGATCGGCGTCGTGACGGGCGGGCAGGCGATCCGCTGGCTCGACGCGACCGTGACGGGCGTCGCCGCGCACGCGGGCACGACGCCGATGCCGTATCGGAAGGACGCGCTGTTCGCGAGCGCCGAGATCGCGCTCGCGCTCGAAGCGCTCGTCGCGCGCCACGCGCCGGATGCGCTCGCGACGATCGGGCAGAGCACGGTCGAGAACGCGTCGCGCAACACGATCGCGGAGCGTGTCGTGTTCAGCGTCGATCTTCGTCATCCGGACGATGCGCGGCTCGACGCGATCGAGCGCGAACTGCGCGACGCGTGCGCGCAAATCGCCGCACGCCGCGGCGTGACGGTCGACGTCGGCACGCATTGGTCGAGTCCCGCGACGCCGTTCGACCCCGCATGCATCGCGCTCGTCGAGACGGCCGCGCAGCGCTGCGGCTACACGCACGCGCGGATCGTGAGCGGCGCGGGGCACGACGCGATCCACCTCGCCCGCTGCGTGCCGACCGCGATGGTGTTCATCCCGTGCGTCGACGGGCTGTCGCACAACGCGGCCGAGCGCGCGCTGCCCGAGCATGTCGCGGCGGGCGCGAACGTGCTGCTCGGCGCGGTGCTCGCGCGCGCCGGCGTGCACGAGCAACCGGCGCACGCTCACGCCGCCGAAATCGCGTCGCAACCGCATTGACGATCGATCGGAGAGCTGAGCCCGCATGCTGACTTATTTTCATCCGGACCAGTTGAAGCACAGTCCGCTCACCTATCTGTCGCGGGGCAAGATGCGCGCGCCGCACGAAGTGCCCGAACGGGCCGCGCGGCTCGTCGACGCGGCGAAGTCGCTCGGCTTCGACGTGCGCCCACCCGCGGACTTCGGCACGGCGCCGCTTGCGGCGGTGCACGGCGAGCGGTATCTGCGCTTTCTCGCCGACGCGCACCGTGAGTGGCTGCGCATCCCGGAGGACTGGGGGCCCGAGGTGATGTCGAACGTCTACGTGCGCGAGCCGAATCCGCTGCGCGGCGTGCTCGCGCAGGCGGCGCGCTATCTCGCGGACGGCAGCTGCCCGATCGGCGAGCACACGTATCGGGCCGCGTACTGGTCCGCGCAGGACGCGCTGGCCGGCGCGGCCGCGCTCGCCGACGGCGTGCGCGACGTATACGCGCTCTGCCGCCCGCCCGGCCATCATGCGCGCCGCGAGGCCGCAGGCGGCTTCTGCTATCTGAACAATGCGGCGATCGCCGCGCAGGCGCTGCGCGCCCGCTACGCGCGCGTCGCGATCCTCGATACCGACATGCATCACGGTCAGGGCATCCAGGAGCTGTTCTACGACCGCGACGACATACTGTACGTGTCGATTCACGGCGATCCGACGAACTTCTATCCGGCCGTCGCCGGCTACGAGGAGGAGCGCGGCACGGGGCGGGGCGAGGGCTGCAACGTGAATCTGCCGATGCCGCACGGCTCGGACGAATCGGTGTTCTTCGCGCAGCTCGAGCGCGCGAAGGCGATCGTCGAGCGTTTCGCGCCCGACGTGCTGGTGTTCGCGCTCGGCTTCGACGTGTACCAGGACGATCCGCAGTCGAAGGTCGCGGTGACGACGGAAGGCTTCGGCCGGCTCGGCGCGATCGTCGGCGCGTTGCGTTTGCCGACGCTGATCGTGCAGGAGGGCGGCTATCACCTCGATGCGCTCGCACAGAACGCAGCGGCGTTTTTTCGGCGTTATCAGGCGGCGCGCTGAGCGCGTCCGCCGGGACGGCCGGGCGGCGCAGCCGTCGCCCTGACGTTGGTTCGATTTCGTTGGTTCGGCACTAGTGGCTGATGCTAGTGCGCCGCCCGCCATCTGGTGGTGGCCCTTGGATGCAGGCGGATTTTGCCGCGCGATCGCTCGCGCGGCTTTTCTCTTTTTACGCCGCGCTTTCGTGTGGAAGCGTCGGCACGAGGTCGACGCTTCGTCGATGAGGGCCCGGCGCGGCGCGTCGCGATAGCGCGAGCGCGCCGGGCGGCGGCGATCAGCGATTGGCGATGGGTGTGCGGCGCGCGGCGCGCGATGGCCGTGCGGGCGCGCCGGCGCGCACCACGGTGAATGCCGAACCGGCCGACGTCGGGATCGACGCCGCGCCGATCCGATCGAACCGGCGCGGCGAGTCGATCTCGCATCATGCGTCGCTGCGCTCGACTCGCCTTCCAACTATCCGATTTTCAGGGCGTCGACCGATCACGAAGCCGCGCCGCGCGCGCCGCCCGTTCCGCGAGAAGCCGCCGCTTCCGTCGAGCCGTTCCGCGGCGTCACGCCGTCGGCCGCGCGGGCTTCCCACCAGTACTTGCCCGCCCGCAGCTTCGGATCCCGGATCGCCAGATACGTCGTACTCCACAATTGCGCGGCGTTCGCCTCGGTCACGTCGGTGCTGCGCGTGCCGAACGCTTCGGTCTGGTATTGCCCGTTCGCGTAGGACCACGACCACATCTCGGTCAGGCGCATGTCCTTCGCGTTCGCGATCACCTGCCAGATCTGCTGCCGCGCCTGCGTGAGCAGCGTGCGCACGTCGCCCGGCAAATCGGTGCGCGCGAGCTGCCGGTCGAGGCCCGCGACCCACATTGCCTGCTGCCACGACCAGATTACCGTGCCGTGATACGCGGAGTTCGTGAAGCGCGGCCACAGCGTCGGGTCCGCGTAGGCCGGATTCGCGATCAGCATGCCGGCGTCGGTCACGAGCCCGACCGGGAACGGCCGCATCACGTCGGTGACGATGCGGGCGAGCAGGTCCGGCGGCGGATTGCCGAACAGCAAGACGAAGCCGCCGTCCGAGTGCATGATCGGGATCGGGTAGCCGCGCGCGTCGAGCGCGATTGCGTCGAACTGCAGCGCGGCGTTCGGCGCCGTGCCGGCCGGCACGCCCGCCTGCGGCGCGTAGGCGGCGAGCTTCGCGCGCGCGTCGTTCGGCGTGACGGCGACCTGGAAGTACGGCGGGGCGGCGCGCTCCCAAACGGCTGCCGCGGCGCCCGCGTTCGCGAGGACGGCGCGCTGATCGGCGCTCAGGTACGGATCGAGCAGACCGCGCGCGAGAAAGTTGCTCGTCGCGCGCAACGCGGCCGGCACGAGCGCGACGTTGACGTCGTACGGATAGACGCCGCCGCCGATGCCGTCGGTGCTGTCGCGCCAGTTGCCGACGATCTCGCCGGGACGCAGCCGGATCAGGTTCGCCGCGAGCGCCTGCTGCGTGAACGGCTGCGCGGTCTGGACGACGCGCACCAGATTGCTGACGAAGCGGCTGCCGTTCGCGACGCCGTCGCTGCCGGCCTGCGCGAGGTACGCGGCGGCGCGCGCCTGGCCGCGCGGATCTTCGATCAGCCAGTCTTCCATGATCGGCGCGAGCATGTAGTCGCCATCGATCATCTTGTAGTCGTAGGTCGGCGTCGGATCGTTCGGGCGGCCGTGCTTGAGGTTGTCGATCAGCGCGAATTCGCCGATGCCTTCCTCGTGCGCGACCTTGCCGTCCGGCGACAGGCGGCTCAGCACCGAGCCGAGGCCGGCTTCGATCACGTCCGGCTGCAGCACGGGCATCAGCATCCGCACCGAGATCAGCGTGTCGCGGCCGAAGTAGGTGTCGTACTGCCAGGAGCCGGCGAGCAGCTTGTCGTGGAAGCTCAGGAATTCGAATACATCCTGGCTCAGCGGATCGGGGTTCACCGCCGACGTGAACAGATTCGTGTGCGTGATCGGCTGCAGCGGCGTCTCGCCGCTAAACGCCTCGATGCGCAGGCGCAGCGTCGGCGCGCCGGACGGCGATTGCAGCACGAGCTTGCCGGTGCCGTCGGCGGCCACCGTGCCGCCGCCGATCACCGTGACGCGCAACGCGTAGCCCGGCGCGCCGTCGACGCGATTGCGCTGCCACGTCGCGACGTTGTCCGACACGGACGGCTGCACGACGATGTCGGACGGCACGGTCGCGCCGCCGTTGTAGTCGCGCAGGAAGCGCACGGAGCTCAGCAGTGCCTGCTTGATCGACAGGCTGTTCACGTCGGCCGACACGTCGACGCCGATCCCGTACAGCGGCCGGCCCGCCGCGTCCTGCGTCATGACGGGCGCGATCGGCGTGTCCTGGCTCCAGTTGACGGGCTGCGACGTGTCGCCGAACCAGAGGCCCGTGCCGCTGTTGCCCGCCGGAAAGACGACGAGGAGGCGCGGTTTCGTCGACGAGCGCATCAGCAGATGTGCGGCGATCTTGTCCTGCCGGTAGAACGCATTGATCTGCCCGCCGCGGTCGAGCCTGAACGCGAGCGCGGACGCTGGCGGATCGCCGCCGCCGCCCGAAATGTCGTCGTGATCGGAGCAGCTCGCCAGAAAAGCAATGAAAAATACAAACAAACAGGTGAAGACCTTCCTCGTATCGAGACGCGCCTGCATATCCCCTCCATTTGCTCGTGGGCAAGTGAAATTGTGTCGATATGTCCGATGACCGGGCGTCGCCGGACACGCGAAAGCACTGCTGAATGACGCTTCAATCGGGATGCCTTGTGCGAGACGGCCGGATGCTCGCGCTGTCGTGCCGGCTGCGGAATGCGTGCGGACGCTGCAACGTGCGGTTGCCGTGCGCGCATGGCGCGCGTAGCCGGAGCCGCTCGGGCCGGCGGAGCCGATCTGCGGCCGCCGATCGCGAGCCGGGCGGGATGCGGATGGAGCTCGGCGCATGGATGCGCATCGAGCCGGCCGAGGGCGACGCGAGCCTATCGCGCCTCGGCGGAAACGTTCGGACTTCGGCTACGTCGCGTGCTGCGCGCTCGCTTCCACACGTAGGCGTGGGACGTCAGCACCATCGCATGCTAAATCAATCGTCACACGATTGGGGCGGGAATGCAGATCGCCATGAGCGTTGCCGATACGAATTCTTGTTAATGGCTCGAAGAAGAATTGAATTGATAATCCTGATTCAATAATCGATCGTGTCGTCCGCGCTCGATTCGCGAAAAGATGCTTCCGTGTTTTAGTGAGGATGTCGTACTGCTCTGATTGTTTTTAACGCGTATCGATATTTCAATGGCCGGCTACATTCTTGCGATGCAATTTGCAATCTGGCCACCTGTCCGGCTGTCCGTCGCGTCCAGGTGTCGGGCGCTCGTCGTGACAAGCGAGACGGACCGGCGGCGTTCGCTTATCCGGGCCGTTCGATGCGACAGCGCGGCCAGGCATTTTTGGCCGGGCGGCCCCGTCGGCGCTTCATTGCTTCTCCGGCAGGAACCAGTTCATCACGAGCGCGCAGATGCCGCCCGTGGCGACGCCCGATTCCAGCACGCTCTTGAGCGCGTGCGGCAGGCTGGTCAGGATCTCCGGCACTTGGGACACGCCGAGGCCGAGCGCCAGGGAGACGGCGATGATCAGCAGTGCGCGGCGGTCGAGCCGGATGCCGGCGAGGATGTTGATGCCGGAAGCGGCCACCGCGCCGAACATCACCATCGCGGCGCCGCCCAGCACGGGCTCGGGCACCGCTTGCAGGACGCCTGCGACGGAGGGAAACAGGCCCAGCAGGACGAGCATGCCCGCGATCCAGATGCCCACATGGCGGCTGGCGATGCCGGTGAGCTGGATCACGCCGTTGTTCTGGGCGAAGACGGAACTGGGGAGGGTGTTGAAGACGCCGGCCAGCAGCGAGTTGGCTCCGTTGACCAGCACGCCGCCCTTGATGCGCCGCATCCACAGCGGGCCTTCGACAGGCTGCCTGGAGATCTTGCTGGTGGCGGTGACGTCGCCGATGGCTTCGAGCGAAGTAACCAGGTAGATGATCAGCATCGGCACGAACAGCGGCCATGAGAAGCCCAGGCCGAAGTGCAGCGGCGTGGGGATCTGGAACAGCGCGGCTTCGCGCGCGCCGGTGAAGTCGAGGCGGCCCATGGCGGCGGCCGCGAGATAGCCGATCGCGAGCGCGATGACGAGCGCGGTGCTGCGCACCCAGACGACGGGCACCCGGTTGAGCAGGATGATGGTGCCCAAGACGAGGCCGGAGAGGGTCAGGTTTTCTGCGCTGGCGAAGCTGCCCTTGGACATGGCGCTGTAGCCGCCGCCCATGCTGATGAGGCCGACCTTGATGAGGGTGAGGCCGATCAGCAGGACCACGATGCCGGTGACGAGCGGGGTGATGAGGCGTTTGACGAAGGGCAGGATGCGGGAAACGCCCATCTCGACGAAGGAGCCGGCGATGACGACGCCGAAGATCGCGGCCATCACGGTTTCGACCGGCGTGCCCTGCTTGACCATCAGGCTGCCACCGGCGATGAGCGGGCCGACGAAGTTGAAGCTGGTGCCCTGGACGATGAGCAGGCCGGCGCCCAGCGGGCCGAAGCGCCTGCACTGGACGAACGTCGCGATGCCTGAGATCACCAGCGACATCGACACGATCAGCGTCGTATCGCGACTGGGCACGCCCAAGGCCTGGCAGATCAGCAGGCCCGGCGTGACGATCGGCACCAGGATCGCCAGCAAGTGTTGCAGGGCGGCGACGATGGCGACCATCGGGGCAGGCCGGTCGTCGGGGCCGTAGACGAGATCGTGGGCGGATTCGGCGTCGTCGGCGCTGCGGGAAGCGGGTTGGGCGAAGGGGGCGGGTTGCATGGCGGAAGGGCCGGTTCAGGTGGAAAGTGCGGGATTTTAACGGGAAGGCCCCGCCTGCACCCGCCAAGCCGCCGGTTGGCTGTCCGCGCTTACGCCACCTGGGCGTGGAGTCCGCGCATCAGCGCGTCGAAGGTCGCTTGCGGCACGAGCGAGGACGGCTGAACGGCCGAGCCGTCGCGAGGGGCCGCGGGCCCTTCGCGACGCGCCTCGATGCGCGCGCGAATCGTCGACATGGCGATCGGTTCGCGCGCGCCGCCGGGCAACCGTCGCGTGATCGTGCGATCGGTCGCGTGACGACAGCCGCGCGTCAATCGACGCGCTTCGCCCCCGCCAGCGCCGCCGCCTCGTCATAGATCGCCGTCTGCGCGATGCCGCCCGCCACCGCCGCATCGTCGACGTCCCCGCTCATCATCCCCCAGCGCCGGTACTGCGACAGGAACCACATCCCATCGCTCGCGGCCGGCCGATTCACCGTTCCGTGCTCGTGGAACTTGATCGGCGCAGGCGGCTGCGCAAACGGCCCCGCGCCGTAGTCGCCGAGCAGCCGCGGCGCAATCTGCCCGACCGGCACGCCGATCGCGTCCGGCTCGGCCAGCCATGCGGCCGCCGTCACCCGGTGGTTCGAGTCGTCGAGCCATTCGCACGCATCGAGCAACGTGCGCACCAGCAGGCGCGCTGTGTTCGGATACAGCGCGACGAACTCGCGCCGGCACGCGAGCGCCTTTTCCGGATGATCGGGCCAGACTTCGCTCGTCGCCGCGACCGTCCTGCCCGCGCCGCGCGCCTCGGCGACCGCGTTCCACGGCTCGCCGACGCATAGCCCGTCGAGCTCGCCTGCCGCGAGCGCGCCGACCATCTCCGGCGGCGGAATCACGACGCTGCGGATGTCGCGCAGCGGATCGACGCCGCGCGCTGCGAGCCAGTGATACAGCCACATCGCGTGCGTGCCGGTCGGGAACGTCTGCGCGAACACGGGGCGCCGGCCGAGCGTCGCGAGCGCGGCCTTCAGGTCGCCCGACGCGCGGTAGGCGTCGGCGAGCCGGCTCGAGAACGTGATCGCCTGGCCGTTGCGGTTCAGCACCATCAGCACCGCCATGTCGGCGCGCGGCCCGCCGATGCCGAGCTGCACGCCGTAGACGAGCCCATGCAGCGCGTGCGCGGCGTCGAGCTCGCCCGACAGCAGCTTGTCGCGGATGCTCGCCCACGACGGCTGCCGGCACAGCTCGAGCGTGAGGCCATGGCGTTCGCCGAGCCCGAGCCGCTGCGCGGCGACGAGCGGCGCGGCGTCGCTCAGCGCGACGAAGCCGATGCGCAGACGGCGGCGTTCCGGTGCGTCGAGAGTCGCTGTGTTGATGCGCGCTGTGTTCATGCGTATTGCACCTTCGATCAAGATTGCGTGTGCGCCGCGAGCAGCCGGCGGGCGGCCTCGACGATCCGGATGCCCTGATCCATCGCGCTGCGGCGCAGCGTCGCGTACGCGTCCTGTTCGGACAGCTTGCGGCGGTCCATCAGCATGCGCTTCGCGCGGTCGATCAGCTTGCGGTCGGCGAGCTCGCTCTCGACTTCGGCGAGCCGCTGGCGCAACTGCTCGTCGTGCGAGAAGCGCGCGAGCGCGACTTCGAGGATCGGCGCGAGCCGCCCGGCGGACAGACCCTCGATCAGATACGCGCTCACGCCCGCGCCGACCGCCGCGCGGATCAGCTGCTGGTCGGCGTCGTGGCTGAACATCAGCACGGGGCGCGGCGCGGTCGCGTTCATCACCGCGAGCTGCTCGAGCGTGTCGCGCGACGGCGATTCGGTGTCGATGATCACGACGTCCGGCCGCTGCTCCTCGACGGCCGCGGGCAGCCGCGCGGGCGTCGCGACCTCGTCGAGCATCTCGTAGCCGAGGCGCGCGAGCGTGTCGCGCAGCTCGCCGATCGGCTTGTCGGTGTCGGTGACGAGCAGCACGCGCAGCTTGGAGGATTGGTCGGTCGATCCCATGTGTCAGGCGGAAGAGGCGGGCGCGTCGCGGCGGCGCTCGCCCATGCGTTTTTTTACCATATGCGCGCGGACGCGGCGGGCAAGCGCCGGCATGCGCCGCTCGCGCCGCTCGCGCCGCTCGCGCCGCTCAGGCCGCTCAGGCCGCGTGCGGGATTCGGCGGCGATCGGCCGCGTGCAACGCGGCGTGCGCATCGCCCGAAAGCGCGCGCGCATTCGCATTCAGCGTCGCGTGCGCGCCGTCGATCGCGAGCGCTTCGCCGATCGCGCGGCCGACGAAGATCACGGCCGGGCTGCCGAGCCCCGCTTCGGCTGCGCCGGACGCGAGATGCCCGAGCGTGCCGGTCCAGCGCCGCTCGGCCGGCGTGCCCGCCCACTGGACGACGGCGGCGGGCGTCGCGGCGTCGAGCGCCGAGCGCAGCCCCGCGGCGATCCGGTCGATGCGGCTCATTCCCATGTAGATCGCGAGCGTCGTGCCGGCCGCGGCGAGGCTCGCCCAGTCGGGCTCGCCGTGATCCTGCAGGTGCGCGGTGACGAACGTCACGCCCTGGCAGTGATCGCGATGCGTGAGCGACACGCCGAGGCTCGCCGCGGCCGCGAAGCCCGACGAGATCCCGTTGACGATCTCATACTGCACGCCCGCCGCGCGCAACGCAGCGATCTCTTCGCCGGCGCGGCCGAACAGCAGCACGTCGCCGCCCTTGGCGCGCACGACGTGCGCGCCGCGCAGCGCGTGGCGGCACATCAGCCGCTCGATGAACGCCTGCGGCGTCGACCGGCAGCCGCCGCGCTTGCCGACGCGGATCACGCGCGCGCGCGGCGCGAGCGCGGCGATGTCCGGATTGACGAGATCGTCGAGCAGCAGCACGTCGGCGGCCGCGAGCGCCTTCGCGGCCTTGAGCGTCAGAAGGTCCAGATCGCCGGGGCCGGCGCCGAGCAGCGTGACTTTGCCCATCGTGTTCATCTTCGTCTCCCCATGCCGCCCGGGCGGCGCGTCTGCGGCGAATGCGCTTCGCCAAAAAAAGAACGGCGTCCTGCGCACGCGGTCGGCGAAGCGGCCGGATGCGTAGGACACCGTTGTCCAAGTGGACCGTCCGTCGGCGGACGATCCGGAGATGCTGCGCGATCCTGCACCGGCGTCGTTGCCGATGACGCTTCACATCCAGCAATATCCGGGCCAGCGGCGGGCGCGCACGCGCCGAAGCGGCGCGGAGATGGCGCGATCGTGCTCGCGCGCGTCGCGGGCGAGCAGGCGTCGCGCGCGATGCGCGAGCGCTCAGACCGGCGTCGGCGCGCGGGTGCCGCCTCGCCGGCGCGGGCGAAGCCGTGGCGCAAGCGTCGGCACACGCGCCGCACGACGCGCGCGCCATCGATCGCGCGGCCTCGCCGCCGACGCGCGGCGCGCGGCCCAAAACCCGCCGCCGCACCCGCCCCCGCGCCGACATGTCGCACGCGGACAGTGCTGCATCGCACCAGATCTGTGCTTCACTGCCTCACCGCGCATCGTCGGCGCGCGGCGCGAAAACCGTGCACGTCGGCGCAATGCCGCGCCGCATCTCGTTTTCGGCTTGCTGGCACGCCGCTTGCCTAGCGATCTTCGGGCGAGTCAATGACGATTCGCTTCGCAGCACCGAATATCGATCCGCCCGGCAACGGGCTTCCTGGGCAACGGCGTCCTACGCATCCGGTCACTCGACCGGGTTCGCAGGACGCCGTTTTCGTTTGGTGAGACAAGATGTCCGACAAAGCCACCCGCATCGACCTTCTCGACTGGCGCACCGCGCCGATGCGCGCCTTTCATCTGACGTGGATGGCGTTCTTCGTGTGTTTCTTCGCGTGGTTCGCGTGCGCGCCGCTGATGCCGCTCATCGCACGCGAATTCGGGCTGAGCGCCGATCAGGTCGCGAACGTCAACATCGCGGCCGTCGCGGCGACGATCGCCGTGCGGCTCGTCGTCGGTCCGCTGTGCGACCGCTTCGGCCCGCGCCGCGTTTATGCGGGGCTGCTCGCGCTCGGCGCGATTCCGGTGTTCGCGGTGTCGTTCTCGCATGACTACCTGACGTTCCTGCTGTGCCGCCTCGGCATCGGCGCGATCGGCGCGAGCTTCGTGATCACGCAGTACCACACGTCGGTGATGTTCGCGCCGAACGTCGTCGGCACCGCGAACGCGACGGCCGCCGGCTGGGGCAACGCGGGCGCGGGCGCCGCGCAGGCCGCGATGCCGCTCCTGATCGCCGCCGCGCTGATGCTCGGGTTCGGCGACGCGTCTGCTTGGCGCGCCGCGCTCGCAGCGCCGGGCGTCGCGATGCTCGTGATGGCGGTCGTCTACTGGCGCTGCACGCAGGATTGCCCGCAGGGCGATTTCGTCGCGCTGCGCGCGCGCGGCGTGACGATCGACAGCGGCAAGAAGGGCGGCTTCGCGAGCTTTTCCGCCGCGTGCGCGAACTACCGCGTGTGGATGCTGTTCGTCACCTATGGCGCGTGCTTCGGCGTCGAGGTGTTCATGCACAACATCGCCGCGCTCTATTACGTCAATCACTTCCAGCTGTCGCTGAAGGACGCGGGCCTCGCCGCCGGCATCTTCGGCCTTCTCGCGCTGTTCGCGCGCGCGCTGGGCGGCTGGCTGTCCGATCGCGTCGCCGCGCGCCGGGGGCTCGACGTGCGCGCGACGCTGCTGTTCATGCTGATCGTCGGCGAGGGGCTCGGGCTCCTGGGGTTCGCGCATGCGGGCAGCGTCGCGATCGCCGTCGCCGCGATGGTCGCGTTCGGTCTCTTCACGCACATGGCGTGCGGCGCGACGTACGCGCTCGTGCCGTTCATCGACCGCCGCGCGCTCGGCGGCGTCGCGGGGATCGTCGGCGCGGGCGGCAATGTCGGCGCGGTCGCGGCCGGCTTCCTGATGAAGGGCGTCGGCGATATCCAACAAACGCTCACGCTGCTAGGCCTATTCGTCACCGTTTCCGCGTTCTGCGCGCTCGCGGTACGGTTCAGCGCCGAGCACAAGGCTCGCGAGGCGGCGCTGCGCGACCGCGCGCTCGCCGCGAACGGCTTCACGAATTAACAGAGGGCATCCATCATGAAAATCGTCGTCATCGGTCACGGGATGGTCGGTCACAAGCTGCTCGAATGCATCGCGGCCGGCGCGCGGGACGCGTCGGCCGCGCCGCAGGTCGCGGTGATCTGCGAGGAGCCGCGTCCCGCGTACGACCGCGTCCATCTGTCCGAATTCTTCGCGGGCAAGTCGGCCGACGATCTGTCGCTCGTCGAGCCGGGCTTCTTCGAGCGTCATCCGAACTTCCGTCTGCTGCTCGACACGAAGGCGGTCGCGATCGATCGCGACGCGCACACGGTCACGCTGTCGACGGGCGAGACGCTCGCATACGACAAGCTCGTGCTCGCGACCGGCTCGACGCCGTTCGTGCCGCCCGTGCCAGGCCGCGAGCGCGCCGATTGCTTCGTGTACCGAACGATCGAGGATCTCGAAGCGATGCAGGCGTGCGGCGTGCGCGCGAAGTCGGGTGTCGTCGTCGGCGGGGGCCTTCTCGGTCTCGAATGCGCGAAGGCGCTGCGCGACATGGGGCTCGCGACGCACGTCGTCGAGTTCGCGCCGCGCCTGATGGCGGTGCAGGTCGACGAAGGCGGCGGCCGGATGCTGCGCGGCAAGATCGAGGCGCTCGGCGTGAGGGTGCACGTGGGCAAGAACACGCTCGCGATCGTCGACGGCGAGACGGGCGCGCACCGGATGGAATTCGCCGACGGCACGCATCTCGACGCCGACATGATCGTGTTCTCCGCGGGCATCCGGCCGCGCGACGAGATCGCGCGGCAGTGCGGGCTCGAGATCGGCACGCGCGGCGGCGTGGCGATCGACAGCAACTGCCGGACGAGCGATGCGGACATCTACGCGATCGGCGAATGCGCGGCGTGGAACGGCCAGACCTTCGGTCTCGTCGCGCCCGGCTACGACATGGCGCGCGTCGTAGCGCAGCAGTTCGCGGGCGGCGACGGCGCGTTCACCGGCGCGGACATGAGCACGAAGCTCAAGCTGATGGGCGTCGACGTCGCGAGCATCGGCGATGCGCACGGCAAGACGCCCGGCTGCCGCACGTACCAGTTCGCCGACGAGCGCAAAGCAGTCTACAAGAAGCTCGTCGTGTCCGAATGCGGCAAGGAACTGCTCGGCGCGGTGATGGTCGGCGACGCGGCCGAGTACGGCACGCTGCTGCAGATGATGCTGAACCGGATCGAGCTGCCGGACGCGCCGGAATTCCTGATCCTGCCGCAGGCGTCCGGCGGCGCGAAGCCGGCGCTCGGCGTCGACGCGCTGCCGGACGCCGCGCAGATCTGCTCGTGCAACAACGTGACGAAGGCGCAACTCTGCGAAGCGGTCGCGGGCGGCGCGGCGAGCATCGGCGCGCTGAAGCGCTGCACCGGCGCGGGCACGTCGTGCGGCGGCTGCGTGCCGCTCGTCACGCAGGTGATGAAGGCCGAGATGAAGAAGCAGGGCCTCGACGTCGACAACCACCTGTGCGAGCACTTCCCGCATTCGCGGCAGGCGCTCTATCACCTGGTGCGCGTCGAGCGGATCAAGACGTTCGGCGCGCTGTTGAAGAAGCATGGCCGCGGCCTCGGCTGCGACGTCTGCAAGCCGGCCGTCGCGGGCATCCTCGCATCGTGCTGGAACGAATTCGTGCTGAAGAAGGAGCACGCGGGCCTGCAGGATTCGAACGACTACTTCCTCGCGAACATCCAGCGCGACGGCACGTATTCGGTCGTGCCGCGGATGCCGGGCGGCGAGGTCACGCCCGAAGGGCTGATCGCGGTCGGCCAGGTCGCGAAGAAATACGGCCTCTACACGAAGATCACGGGCGGTCAGCGCGTCGATCTGTTCGGCGCGCGCGTCGAGCAGTTGCCGCTCATCTGGGAAGCGTTGATCGCGGCCGGCTTCGAATCGGGCCACGCATATGGCAAGTCGGTGCGCACGGTGAAATCGTGCGTCGGCTCGACGTGGTGCCGCTACGGCGTCGGCGATTCGGTCGGCCTCGCGATCGCGCTCGAGAACCGCTACAAGGGGCTGCGCGCGCCGCACAAGCTGAAATTCGGCGTATCCGGCTGCACGCGCGAATGCGCGGAGGCGCAGGGCAAGGACATCGGCGTGATCGCGACCGAGAAGGGCTGGAACCTGTACGTGTGCGGCAACGGCGGGATGAAGCCGCGCCACGCGGAACTGCTCGCCGCCGACCTCGACCGCGACACGCTCGTTCGCTACATCGACCGCTTCCTGATGTTCTACGTCCGCACCGCCGACCGGCTGCAGCGCACGAGCGTGTGGCGCGACAACCTCGAAGGCGGGCTCGACTACCTGATCGACGTCGTCGTCCACGACAAGCTCGGGCTCGCGGCGGAGCTCGAGGCCGAGATGCAGCACGTCGTCGACACGTACGAATGCGAATGGAAGAAAGCCGTCACCGATCCGGCGACGCGCCGCCGCTTCCGCCATTTCGTCAACAGCGACGCGTCCGATTCGACGATCGCGTTCGTCGAGGCGCGCGGCCAGATCCGCCCGGCGACGTTGGACGAACGCGACGCGCACGCGGCCGACGCGAGCCGCCTGCGCGAGGCCGAGGCGGAAATCACGACCGAAACGGCTTGAACGTCCCGTCATCGTCAGTTACAGCAAGGAGGACACCATGAGCAGCCATCGAGACGCATCCGCGTGGACGCCCGTCTGCGCGCTCGACGACATCGTGCCGAACACGGGCGTGTGCGCGCTCGTCAATGGCGAGCAGGTCGCCGTATTCCACGTCGACGACGGCGGCGGGTGCGGCCGCGCGTTCGCGATCGGCAACGTCGATCCGCATTCGCAGGCCGCCGTGCTGTCGCGCGGGCTGATCGGCAGCCTCGGCGAGCGGGTCGTCGTCGCGTCGCCGCTCTACAAGCATCACTTCGACCTGCGCACGGGCGAGTGCCTCGAAGCGCCGGACAAGTCGGTGAACGCGTATCCGTCGCGCATCGAGGACGGCTACGTGTGGATCGCCGCGTGACGCGCGCGAACTGATCGCGAGGCGAGCGAACATGGCGAGCGCGAGCGTGAAGACGGTGTGCCCGTACTGCGGCGTCGGCTGCGGGATGGTGCTGCACGTCGAGGACGGCGAGGTGGTCAAGGTGTCCGGCGACACCGAGCATCCGGCCAACTTCGGCCGGCTGTGCACGAAGGGCTCGTCGGCGCACGTCGCGCTGCGCAACGCGGGCCGCCTGGAGCGCGCGTTCGTGCGCGACGCGCGCGACCGCGATCCGGCGCCCGTGCCGATCGCCGACGCGATCGCCGAGACCGCGCGCCGGCTGCGCGCGGCGCTCGACGCGCACGGCCCCGACGCGCTCGCGTTCTACGTGTCGGGCCAGATGTCGCTCGAAGCGCAGTATCTCGTCAACAAGCTCGCGAAAGGCTACGTGCGCACGCCGCACATCGAATCGAACTCGCGGCTTTGCATGGCGAGCGCGGGGAGCGGCTACAAGCTGTCGCTCGGCGCGGACGGCCCGCCCGGCTCGTATCAGGACTTCGATCGCGCGGACCTGTTCTTCGTGATCGGCTCGAACATGGCGGACTGCCATCCGATCCTGTTCCTGCGGATGATGGACCGCGTGAAGGCGGGCGCGAAGCTGATCGTCGTCGATCCGCGCCGCACCGCGACCGCGGACAAGGCGGATCTCTTCCTGCAGATCAAGCCGGGCGCCGACCTCGCGCTGATGAACGGCCTGCTCTATCTGCTGCACGCGAACGGCAAGACCGACGCGGACTTCATCGCCGCGCACACCGAAGGCTGGGACGCGATGCCCGGCTTTCTCGACGCATACGCGCCGGACAAGGCCGCCGGGATCACCGGCATCGCCGAAGCCGACATCCGGCTCGCCGCGCAATGGATCGGCGACGCGCGCGAGTGGACGAGCTGCTGGACGATGGGGCTCAACCAGAGCACGCACGGCACCTGGAACACGAACGCGATCTGCAACCTGCATCTCGCGACGGGCAGGATCTGCCGGCCGGGCAGCGGCCCGTTCTCGCTGACCGGCCAGCCGAACGCGATGGGTGGCCGCGAGATGGGCTACATGGGGCCGGGGCTGCCCGGCCAGCGGTCGGCGCTCGACGACGAAGACCGCCGCTTCGTCGAGGACGTGTGGAGCCTGCCGGCCGGCACGCTCAGAAAGGATGCGGGCGGCGGCACCGTCGACCTGTTCGCGAAGATGGCCGCGGGCGACGTCAAGGCGTGCTGGATCATCTGCACGAATCCGGCGGCGACCGTCGCGAACCGCAAGAACGTGATCGCGGGGTTGCAGGCGGCGGACGTCGTGATCGTGCAGGACGCGTTCCTCGACACCGAAACCAACCGCTACGCGGACATCCTGCTGCCGGGCGCGCTGTGGGCGGAAGCGGAAGGCGTGATGATCAACTCGGAGCGCAACCTGACGCTGATGCGGCAGGCGGTCGAGCCGCCCGGCGGCGCGTGGCCGGACTGGCGGATCGTCGCGGCGGTCGCGCGCGAGATGGGCTACGGCGACGCGTTCGACTATCGTTCGGCCTCCGATGTGTTCGACGAGATCAAGCGCTTCGCGAATCCGAAGACGGGCTACGACCTGCGCGGCGCGAGCCACGCGGCGCTGCGTGACACGCCGCTGCAATGGCCTTGCCCGCCGGACGACGGGCAGGACCGCCATCCGATCCGCTATCTGAACGACGGCGCGAGCCGGCCGCGCGCGACGCTGCCCGACGGCGCGGCGCCGGCGCTCGCGTTCCCGACGCCGACCGGCAAGGCGCGCTTCTTCGCGCGTCCGCACGCCGCGGCGGCCGAGACGCCGACGCCCGAATTCCCGATCGTGCTGAATACGGGCCGCCTGCAGCATCAATGGCATACGATGACGAAGACGGGCAAGGTCGCGATGCTGAACAAGCTGAATCCGCGTCCGTTCGTCGAGATCCATCCGGACGACGCGGCCGCGCTGTCGATCGCGGCGAAGGACGCGGTCGAGATCCGCTCGGCGCGCGGCCGCGCGGTGCTGCCCGCCGTCGTCACCGATCGCGTGCGGCCGGGCGCGTGCTTCGCGCCGATGCACTGGAACGACGTGTACGGCGACGACCTGTGCGTGAACGCGGTCACGAACGACGCGGTCGATCCGGTGTCGCTGCAACCCGGACTCAAATTCTGCGCGGTCGCGCTCGCGCGCGTCGACGCGGTCGACGATGCGGGCGATGACGGCCGCGCGTCGCTCGCCGAATCGCGCAATGCGCGGGCCGGCGCGGTGTCCGGGGCGTCGTTCGAAGCCGCCGACGCCGCGCCCAAGGAACTGGACATGTCCGATATCGACACCTTCGCCGCGCTGCTGGGCGTTCCGGCTGCGGCGAGCGCGCCGCGGCTCACCGACGCGGAGCGCGTCTACGTCGCAGGCTTCGTCAGCGGCCTGCGCGCCGCCGAAGGCGGGCGGCCGGGCGGCGTGCCGGTGCTGCCGGCGAGCGCGCCGCTTGCGGGCGACACGCGTCTGTGGGTCGACGGGCTGCTCGCCGGGCTGTTCAGCCGCGTGTCCGGCGAGGCTTCGGCAGCGGCTTGCGCACGCGCCGCCTCGACGGTGTCCGCGTCGCCCGCGTCGGCCGATGCGTCGCCCGCGCCGAGCGGCGTGCGGATCGTGCGCACGCGGCCGAAGGTCGTGCTGCTGTGGGCGTCGCAGACGGGCAACGTCGAATCGCTGACCGAGCGTTACGCGACGCAATTGATGGATTCGGGCTTCGAGATCCGCGTCGCGTGCATGGCCGACTATCCGGCCGCCGCGCTCGCGAAAGCGCAGTACGTGCTGCTGATGACGAGCACGTTCGGCGACGGCGACGCGCCCGACAACGGCCAGGAATTCTGGACGGCGCTCGATGCGGCGGACGCCGCGCGGCTCGACGGCGTCCGCTACGCGGTGCTCGCGTTCGGCGACCGCAACTACGACCTGTTCTGCGGCCACGGCCGCCGGCTCGACGCGCGGCTCGCGGAGCGCGGCGCGGCGCGCCTCGTCGAGCGCGTCGATTGCGACGCCGAATACCAGCCGGCCGCCGACGCGTGGCTCGACCGCGTGATCGCGCGAATCAAGGAAGAGGACGCGGCGCTGCACGCGGTGCCGGCGGACGGGATGATCCCGTCGGGCGCGATTCCGACGAAGACGCGCCCGGCCGCGTCGCGGCTCGTCGCGAACCTGCGGCTCAACGAGCCGGGCGCGGCGAAGGATACGCGCTACGTGTCGCTGTCGACGGACGGCGCGGCGATCGAGTACGAAACGGGCGACGCGCTCGGCGTGTGGCCGACGAACTGCCCGGAACTCGTCGACGAGCTGCTGACGCTCACGCATCTGAAGCCGGACACGCCGGTGACGGTCGCGGGCGTCGGCGAGCTGCGCGTTGCCGACGCGCTCGCCAGGCACCTCGACATCACGCGGCCGCATCCGGACGCGCTCGCGTTCATCGCGTCGCGCAGCCGCGCGGGCGGCGCGCTGAAGCGCCTGCTCGGCGACGACCGCAAGGCGGACCTGAAAAACTGGCTGTGGGGGCAGCAGCTCGCCGACGTGCTGCACGAGTTTCCTGTCGAGCTGTCGGCGGCCGAGCTCGCCGGGATGCTGAAGCGCCTGCAGCCGCGCCTCTATTCGATCGCGTCGAGCCCGAACGCGCACCGCGGCGAGATCCATCTGACCGTGTCGGCGGTCCGATACAGCAACGGGCGGCGACAGCGCAAGGGCGTCGCGTCGACGTTCCTCGCGGATCGCGCGGCCGACGCGGGCGTGCCGGTGTTCGTGCAGAAGTCCGCGCATTTCCGGCCGCCCGCAAGCGGCGACGCGCCGATCGTGATGGTCGGGCCGGGCACGGGCATCGCGCCGTTTCGCGGCTTTCTGCACGAACGCCGCGCGCGCGGCGCGAAGGGGCGCAACTGGCTGTTCTTCGGCGAGCAGCATGCGGACACCGATTTTTACTACCGCGACGAGCTCACGCAGATGCAGGCGGACGGTTTCCTGACGCAGCTCGATCTCGCGTTCTCGCGCGACCAGAAAGAGAAGATCTACGTGCAGGACCGGATGCTCGAACAGGGCGCGGCGCTATGGGCGTGGCTCGCGGAGGGCGCGCATTTCTACGTGTGCGGCGACGCGGCGCGCATGGCGAAGGACGTCGACGCGGCGTTGAAGACGATCGTCGCGCGGCATGGGGGGATGACGGACGAGCAGGCGGCGGACTACGTCGCACGGCTCGCAAAGGACAAGCGTTATGCGCGAGACGTTTATTGAAGCGGAGGCGGCGCCCGACTCACGGGACACCGCTTATCGCGGACCGAAGCAGATGTACGGGCGGTGGCGGCAGATGCAGTCGCGCCGGCGCGGCAGGCGCGTCTCGTGGGCGGCGCGCGGCAGGCCGTCGGCCGGAACGGGCCTTTGCGCGGGCAAGACGCCGGCCAACGCCGCGTCCTGAGTCGAGCGCCCGTTCGCGGGCGGCATGATGTTTCGATCGCGCGCCGGCGCGCACGCGCGTCGCGGCGTTCGGCTCGCGTTGGCGATCGCCGTTGGGGGCGGCGTGTCCGGCTTCGTTCGGGGTGTTGGATGCCGCGCGCGATGCGCGGCGGAAGAAGCGATGCTTGAGTTTCAACATGTCGAGATTCCGAACGGATGGCTCGCGCGCGGGCCGGATTGCGGCGACTCGACCGGCGCGCGATGAGAATGGACGAGGCGGCCGGGGCATGCGTCACGCATGCCGCGTCGGCGATCGATCGGGCGGCACGCCGAGCAGATGCAGCGCGTTCTCCATGATCCCGGCCCACGCGGGGCCGGCCGCGGGGCCGCCGTAGTACGAGCCGCGCGACGGCTCGTCGATCATCACGGCGACGATCAGGCGGGGATCGCTCATCGGCGCCATGCCGACGAACAGCGCGCGATACTTGCCGCGCGCATAGCGCTTGCCCGACAGCTTGCGGGCGGTGCCCGTCTTCGCGCCGATCCGGTAGTCGGGCAGGCGGGCGACGCGCGCGGTGCCTTCGGCGCCGTCCGTCTCGAGCATCGCGCGGATCTGCCGCGCGACCGCCGCCGGCACGACGGGCACGCGTTCCGGCGGCGCGCTCGCGTGCGTCAGCGACAGCGGTATCCGGCGGCCGTCGCCGGCAAACGCGGTGTAGACGTCGGCGAGCTGCGCGAGCGACATCGACAGCCCGTAGCCGTACGACATCGTCAATCGTTCGATCGGCTTCCAGCCGCGCGCCGGCCTCAGCGTGCCGCGCGCGATCGCCGGCATCCCGGCGAGCGGGCGCTCGCCGATGCCCGCGCGCGCGAACGTCTGCCACATGTCCTGCGCGCGCAGCCGCTCGGCGATCTTCGCCATGCCGACATTGCTCGATTTCGCGATGATCTGCGTGACAGTGAGTTCGCCGAAATCGCCGGTATCGTGAATCGTCGCGCCGTCGATTTGCAACACGCCGGGCGACGTGTCGAAGCGCGTGTCCGGCGTGACGACGCCTTCGCTCAGCGCGAGCGCGACGGTCAACGGCTTGAGCGTCGACGCCGGCTCGAAGACGTCGGTCAGCGCGCGATCGCGAAAGCGGTCGTCATACGCGGCGGGCTGCCCGTTCGGATCGAAGGACGGTAGATTGACGAGTGCGAGGATCTCACCCGTTTTCGCATCGACGACGATCGCGCAGCCGGCGGCCGCGGCGGTGCGCGCGATGGTCTCTTCGACGGCGAGCCGCGCGAGATGCTGGAGCCGGCGGTCGATCGACAGCCGGATGTCCGCGCCGGGCCGGCCCGCCGACTCGACATCGCCGACGTCGACGGGACGGCCCATCCGGTCGACGATCATGTCGCGCTTCGCGCCGATGCCCGACAGCGCGGCGTCGTCGGCGAGTTCGACGCCTTCGAGCCCGTGTCCGTCCGCGCCGACGAAGCCGACGAGTTGCGCGAAATCGCTGCCGCCTGGGTAATAGCGCCGCGTCGCGCGGCCGAGATGCACGCCGGGCGCGGCGAGCTGCCCGATGCGCGCGGCCAGGTCCGCTTCGACCCATCGTTTCACGTACAGGAATTGGCGGCTGCTGATCGCCTTGGCGGCAAGCGCGTCGCCCGGCAGCCGAAGCAGCGACGCGAGCGCATGCATTTGCGCGCGCGTCGCGCGGCGGAACGCTTCGGGCTCGATCCACACGTCGGCAACGGGCTTGTCGATCGCGAGCACGCCGCCGTTGCGATCGAGGATGCGCCCGCGCGCCGGCGAGGCTTCGAACGTGTGCTCGTAGCGTTTGACGCCTTGCCGGATGTAGAAATCGCTATGCACGACTTGGACCCAGAGTGCGCGCACGGCGAGTGCGGCGAAGCCGGCGCAGAGGAGTCCGAGGACACAGCGCGAGCGCCATCGGGGCAGGCCGCGCGGGCCGCGGTGAAGCGATGCAGTGGATCTCAGCATGATCGGATGGATGTCGAGTCGTCCTCGCGGTGACGGAAGCGTGGTGGAGGGCATCCGGGGCGAAGCCTGCGCGGCCGGAATGCTGGTGACGTCGGAATGCCGTCGTGGCCGGCGGCCGGCGCGTTCTTCGCTGTCGGACGAGCGCGCACGGAAACGGGACGCGACGAAGCACGCCGTCACGCGCGGCGCGATGCCGGGCGAGCGATGAAGGGAAAGGTGAATCGGCCGGGCGGCGCGCGCCGCTTCGGCGTGCTATCGACGGCGGCGTGCGCCTCATGCGTTTGCGCCGCCGTCGCCGCGCAAACGCATGAAGCGCGGTGTTCGGCTACGCGAATGTCAGAGCATGCGCGCCGATTCCGCCGAGCGGCGCTCGCCAGCCTGCGGGCCGGCCCGGCGCGCGCCGTTCGCGGCCGGATGCTCGCCGCCGAGCGACGCGAAGCCCCAGTCGAGGAGTCTTCTCGCATCGGCGAGCCGCTGCTTTTCCGTCGGCTCGCCGAGCAGCACGGCAATCACGCGATGCTTCGCGGACGCGCCGGCGACGCGGCGTTTCGCGGTGACGACCATGCACCAGCCGGCTGCATTCGTATGGCCCGTCTTCATGCCGTCGACGGTCGGATCGGTGCCGAGCAGGCGATTCTTGTTCGTCTTCGCGAATTTTCCGTATTCGAAATGCGGCTGCGACGAGAACGCGTAGAACGCCGGAAAATCCTGGTCCAGATGCCGGGCGAGAATCGACAGGTCGTGCGCGGTCGAATAGTGATCGGGCGTGGTGATCCCGGACGGCGACACGAAGTGCGAATCGCGCATGCCGAGCTGCTGCGCCGCGTCGTTCATCCGTTTCGCGAAGCCGGCGGGGCTGCCGCCTATCCGCTTCGCGAGCACGAGCGCCGCATCGTTGGCGGACGCGACGATCAGGCCGCGCACGAGGTCGCGCACCTGGACGAGCTGGCCCGGCGCGAGATACATCCGCGCTTCGTCGTTGCCGACGGACGCGATATCGGCGGCGGCGATTTCGACCTTCTCGTCCCAGTGCAGCGTTCCTTGCTTCAGCGCATCGAGCGCGAGGTACGCGGTCATCAGCTTGGTCAGCGACGCCGGCTCGCGGCGCGCATTCACGTTGTGCTCGGCGAGCGTCTTGCCGGAGTCGGCATCGACGACGAGCCACGAAGCCGCTTGAATCTGCGGCGCCGGGTTTGCGTGCGCGCCGCTCGCCGCGACGGATGTCGCGACGACCAGCATTGCGCCCAGGATGCGACGAGGCAAGGCCGACAGGCGCTGTTTGGGCGGATGCGTGATGGTTATCGATTGTTGCTCGCTCGTCATTGTGTGAATCGGAAGATCAGGATGATGGAGAGGGTGTCGGATAGGGGGTGTCGATTGCCGGTGGGAGTGGAATTGACGTGATCGAATCGATATCGATGGCACTTTGAGCATCGAGGTGAATTATATTTTGATCGTCTTTGGGAATGTCGAATGAAATGTGTTTTATTGTGGCTATATGAGTGAATGTGTGAAATGAAATGCGATTTTGATTTCAATCAAAGACGTAATATTTGAAAGAAATTTCGATTGATGCCGGTGTAAATGGAGATTGGATATCGGTCGTCGAATGAACGAAAAGCAGTCGGGCGCGGCGCGTGAGTGGAAGTGTGCGCGGACGAGAAGCGAGTGAGGCCGCGACGATGAATCGATGTGCTTGAATGGATCGCCGAAGCGGCCGCCGCGATCGCGTCGGCGCATTTCGCGGAAGCGTATCGATGGTCGGGTAGAGGGGCGCATGGACGCATGAAGCGCCGCGCATTGCCGAGGCGGCTGCGACGGATGCCGTCGGCGACGCGAGTTTGACGATCCGGACGGCGGCGTTGGACGTTTTAGCGGCGGCGGTTTGTCCATTCGATTTTGCGGCTATCTTGAAGGCCGCCGCCGCCGCCGCCGCCGCCGCCGCCGCGTGCGCTCGATCTCCCTGTTCGTTCATCGGCCCGGATACACGGTGCCGCGCTTGACTGAATGACGAACTTGCCGGTTGCCGTCTGGCATCCATCCTGTGGGTTTTCGGATTCAGGTTTGCCCCGCAGCCCTGTAACGTGATTGGGAAAATTCAGACGGCCGGGCCGACCTTGCAGCGGATTTTTTGAATGGCGATTGAAAATTAAATGCAGGTGGAACTCGAATAATTTTCATTATTAATTTTAATAATGCAAATATCTTTCAATCGACTGGAATGACGATGCGGCATGGATGTCAATCCGCATCAATTCGGATGAGTGGCGTTCATTTGATTTTTGCTTTCCCAAATGGAGCGGGCCCGGCATGAACGCGCATAGTCGTCGACCACGTTCAGGCATCGAAACCGCCGACCGTAGGCCAGCCCGTCAGAAACGAAGTCCATCGACCAACTCTGATTCGGGCCTGTTGGTAACGGCAGCGGCGTGCGTTCGACAGCCGCAATACGTTTGCGTCGCCGCTTGCGCACGCTCAGTCCCGCCTTACTGTACAGGCGCCAGATGCGCTTATGGTTGGCGAAGCAGCCATCCCGCTGCAACGGCACGTGAATCCGGCGATAGCCGTAGCGGCGCTTCTGCGCGGCGATGGCCATCATCCGGCCGGCAAGCGCTTCCTCGTCAACTTGGCGGCGTGATTCGTAGTGGAACAGCGAGCGCGAAATCCCTACCAGCCTGCAGGCCCGGGTAACACCCATGGCGCGTTCGGTCATCAATATTCGGATCGCTTCGCGCTTGGCCTGCGGGCTTGCTACTTTCAAGCCAGCAGATCCTTCAGCGCGGCGTTGTCGAGCATTGATTCGGCCAACAGGCGATTGAGCTTGTTGTTTTCCTGCTCCAGTTCCTTCAGGCGCTGCGCTTCGGGGACCGTCATCCCGCCGAACTTCGCTTTCCAGTTGTAATAGGTCGCTTCCGAGATGCCGTACTTGCGGCACAGCTCCGCCGGTTTCAGGCCAGCCTCGGCTTCCTTCAGAATGCCGATGATTTGCTCTTCGGTGAATCGCTTTTTCATTGCCGTTTCTCTCTGGAATGGACTCTACACCGTCACCGTACTAAATGCGGGGAGCAGGTCAAGACCGCCGAAATGCGCCAAGGTTGACATCTTTGTTTCAGAAATGATGATGAATTTATTTCCTTTCCAGTGAGTTCAGTCGTTCATTTCGCATTTTTAGACAAAAAATTCGTCGGCGCGCACGCTCTCAATGAAAAAGTGAATTTCTTTGTTTTAAAAAATTAAATCTTTTGTTGGAAAATATTTAGCCGATATTTGCTGGGATTGAGTATTTCTCTGGGTCAATTGAGATTGATATGAAATTTTGCGAGGTGTGCCATTGTGAATACTGCTATGGTGTTGTCTGAGCATCTCGATGCACTAATGGCGATTGCCATATCGGCAAGTCAATCTGTTGACGCGGCATCCCTTGCGCGGTGTGCCGCCGATGCGATGGGCGTCTCGTATTGTTCGATTGTGCCTCTATTTGAATTGAGAGGGGAACAGCCTCGGATCAAACTCTGGGGATGCAGGCAAGGATGTCCGGATATTGCGTGGAAGGACGTTCTCCATTGCCCTGGAGACGTGGCTGGCGCCCGAAAGGCAGCTTTGTCAGGGGGGGCAGTGCGTTCGCTGCTGCGGACTGGTGCGCTGGACGGTGTGCTGTCGTCAGGCGATGGGGCGGTTGGAAGGTCTTTTCACGGAGAGTTGCCGAACTTCGCTGCGATTCACTATGCCTTCCCGGTGTCATTTGTCGTGATGAGCCAGACACGTTATGACGCGTTACCGGACGAGTTGCGAGTTCAGCTCGATAAAGCGGCACTATCCATTCAGGTTTTAAATCCTATGAGAAGAGTGTCATGAGCAACCCGATCAAGAATATCGTCATCGTGGGCGGCGGCACCGCGGGCTGGATGGCCGCCTCGTACCTCGTCCGGGCGCTCCAACAGCAGGCGAACATTACGCTCATCGAGTCTGCGGCGATCCCCCGGATCGGCGTGGGCGAGGCGACCATCCCGAGTTTGCAGAAGGTGTTCTTCGACTTCCTCGGGATACCGGAGCGGGAGTGGATGCCCCAGGTGAACGGCGCGTTCAAGGCCGCCATCAAGTTCGTGAACTGGAGGAAGTCTCCCGGCCGCTCGCGCGACGATTGTTTCTACCATTTGTTCGGCAGCGTGCCGAACTGCGACGGCGTGCCGCTTACCCATTACTGGCTGCGCAAACGCGAACAGGGCTTCCAGCAGCCGATGGAGTACGCCTGCTACCCGCAGCCCGAGGCGCTCGACGGCAAGCTAGCACCGTGCCTGCCCGACGGCACCCGCCAGATGTCCCACGCGTGGCACTTCGACGCGCACCTGGTGGCCGACTTCTTGAAGCGCTGGGCCATCGAACGCGGGGTGAACCGCGTGGTCGACGAGGTCGTGGAGGTTCACCTGAACGACCGCGGCTACATCTCCAGCCTGTCCACCAAGGAGGGGCGGACGCTGGAGGCGGACCTGTTCATCGACTGCTCCGGCATGCGGGGGCTCTTGATCAACCAGGCCCTGAAGGAGCCCTTCATTGACATGTCCGACTATCTGCTGTGCGACAGCGCGGTCGCCAGCGCCGTGCCCAACGCCGACGCGCGCGTGGGGATCGAGCCGTACACCTCCTCGATCGCCATGAACTCGGGGTGGACCTGGAAGATTCCGATGCTGGGCCGGTTCGGCAGCGGCTACGTCTTCTCGAGCAAGTTCACCTCGCGCGACCAGGCCACCGCCGACTTCCTCGACCTCTGGGGCCTCTCGGACAAGCAGCCGCTCAATCAGATCAAGTTCCGGGTCGGGCGCAACGGGCGGGCGTGGGTCAACAACTGCGTCGCTATCGGGCTGTCGTCGTGCTTTTTGGAGCCCCTGGAATCGACGGGAATCTACTTCATCTACGCGGCGCTTTACCAGCTCGTGAAGCACTTCCCCGATACCTCGTTCGACCCGCGGTTGACCGACGCGTTCAACGCCGAGATCGTCCACATGTTCGACGACTGCCGGGATTTCGTCCAGGCGCACTATTTCGCCACGTCGCGCGAAGACACGCCGTTCTGGCTCGCGAACCGGCACGACCTGCGGCTCTCGGACGCCATCAAGGAGAAGGTTCAGCGCTACAAGGCGGGGCTGCCGCTGACCACCACGTCGTTCGACGATTCCACGTACTACGAGACCTTCGACTACGAATTCAAGAACTTCTGGTTGAACGGAAACTACTACTGCATCTTTGCCGGCTTGGGCATGCTGCCCGACCGGTCGCTGCCGCTCTTGCGGCACCGGCCGGAGTCGATCGATAAGGCCGAGGCGATGTTCGCCCGCATCCGGCGCGAGGCCGAGCGTCTGAGGACGAGCCTGCCGACGAACTACGACTACCTGCGGTCGCTGCGTGAGGGCGACGCGGGGCTGTCTCGCAGCCAGCCCGGGCCGACGCTCGCGGCGCCGGAGATCCTGTAGTGGAGCGCGCCCTGGGCCGGGTATGTGCATTCGCGGCCACGCACGCTGCGGTGGCGGCCTGCGATCCGCTGCAGGCGCGGGCGCTCGTTCTGCAGCTGCCTGGCCTGAATCGTAAAAAGGACGTGCCCGGCATCGTTGGCCTGTTGCGCGAGCTCCTCCCGGCGCGCGGCGTGCCCTCCGGCTGGGGCTTCGTCGAAGCCGCCGCCGCGATGCGGGACATCGGGTTCTTCCTGGGGTCGCTCAAGCGGCACGGACACGAGCCCGCGGACGTGGTGCCCGGGCTCGAGCCGGTGCTGCTCGACTTGGCGCGCGCGACCGACCTGCCGCCGCGCGAGACGCTCCTGCATGTGACAGTCTGGAACCCCGCGGCGGCCGACGCGCAGCGGAGCTACACCGGGCTACGCGACGAAGCGCACCTGCTCGAGAGCGTGCGCATCTCGATGGCGGCCCTCGAGGCGGCCATCGAGATGACCGTCGAGCTGTACGACGTGCCCCTGCGGTCGCCGGCGTTCGCCGAAGGGTGCGACGAGCTGGCGGACCATCTCCACAAAATGGTCGAATCGATCGTTTACGCCTACCGCTATATCTCGGTGCAGGTCTTCTACGACGAGCTTCGCCCCTACTACGAACCGATTCGGGTCGGGGGCCAGAGCTACCTCGGCCCCGGTGCCGTGGAAATGCCCCTCTTCGTGCTGGAGCACGTACTGTGGGGTTCGCAATCGAACCACCACGCGTATCGAGAATTCAAAGAGACGTACCTGCCCTACGTGCTTCCCGCGTTCAGGGCGATCTACGCCCGGTTCGCCGGGGAGCCGGCGCTCGTCGATCGGGTGCTCGACGAGGCGCAAGCGGCCGGCGCGCGGGGCGAGCCCGTCGGGGCCGGGCTGGCGGCCCTCGACCGGGTCTTCGAGATCCTGCTGCGTTTTCGCGCGCCTCACGTCAAATTGGCGGAGCGGGCGTACGAAGTCGGGCGAAGCGGCCCCACGATCGGCAGCGGGGGCTACGCGCCCAGCATGCTCGGCGATCTACTCGCGCTCACGCGTGCCGCGCGGTCCCGCCTCCGCGCGGCGCTCGACGAGCCCTGACGCCTGACGCGCGCGGCCATGTGTTCCATCTCACAAGGAGAGTGTGCCCCATGACTCAGAAGAGCCCCGCGAACGGGCGCGACAGCAACCACTTCGACGTGATCATCCTCGGCTCGGGCATGTCCGGCACCCAGATGGGGGCCATCCTGGCCAACCAACAGTTTCGCGTGCTGATCATCGAGGAGTCGTCGCACCCGCGGTTCACGATCGGCGAATCGTCGATCCCCGAGACGTCTCTTATGAACCGCATCATCGCCGATCGCTACGGCATTCCGGAGCTCGACCGCATCACGTCGTTCTACGCGACGCAGCGTTACGTCGCGTCGAGCACGGGCATCAAGCGCAACTTCGGCTTCGTGTTCCACAAGCCCGGCCAGGAGCACGACCCGAAGGAGTTCACGCAGTGCGTCATTCCCGAGCTGCCGTGGGGGCCGGAGAGCCATTATTACCGGCAAGACGTCGACGCCTACCTGTTGCAAGCCGCCATTAAATACGGCTGCACGGTCCGCCAGAAGACGAACGTGACCGAATACCACGCCGACAAAGACGGCGTCGCGGTGACCACCGCCCAGGGCGAACGGTTCACTGGCCGGTACATGATCGACTGCGGAGGACCCCGCGCGCCGCTCGCGACCAAGTTCAAGCTCCGCGAAGAGCCGTGTCGCTTCAAGACGCACTCGCGCAGCCTCTACACGCACATGCTCGGGGTCAAGCCGTTCGACGACATCTTCAAGGTCAAGGGGCAGCGCTGGCGCTGGCACGAGGGGACCTTGCACCACATGTTCGCGGGTGGCTGGCTCTGGGTGATTCCGTTCAACAACCACCCGCGGTCGACCAACAACCTGGTGAGCGTCGGCCTGCAGCTCGACCCGCGTATCTACCCGAAAACGGACATCCCCGCGCAGCAGGAATTCGACGCGTTCCTCGCGCGGTTCCCGAGCATCGGGGCGCAGTTCCGGGACGCCGTGCCGGTGCGCGACTGGGTCAAGACCGACCGCCTGCAATTCTCGTCGAGCGCCTGCGTCGGCGACCGCTACTGCCTGATGCTGCACGCGAACGGGTTCATCGACCCGCTCTTCTCCCGGGGGCTCGAGAACACCGCGGTGACCATCCACGCGCTCGCGGCGCGCCTCATCAAGGCGCTGCGCGACGACGACTTCTCCCCCGAGCGCTTCGAGTACATCGAGCGCCTGCAGCAGAAGCTTTTAGACCACAACGACGACTTCGTCAGCTGCTGCTACACGGCGTTCTCGGACTTCCGCCTGTGGGACGCGTTCCACCGCCTGTGGGCGGTCGGCACGATCCTCGGGCAGTTCCGGCTCGTGCAAGCTCACGCGAGGTTCCGCGCGTCGCGTGACGAGGGCGACCTCGATCACCTCGACAACGACCCCCCGTACCTCGGGTACCTGTGCGCTGACATGGAGGGGTACTACCAGTTGTTCAACGACGCCAAGGCCGAGGTCGAGGCCGTGAGCGCCGGGCGCAAGCCGGCCGAGGAGGCCGCGGCGCGGATTCACGCCCTCATCGATGAACGAGACTTCGCCAGGCCGATGTTCGGCTTCGGGTACTGCATCACCGGGGCCAAGCCGCATCTCAACAACTCGAAGTACAGCCTACTGCCGGCGATGAAGCTGCTGCACTGGACGCAAACCAGCGCGCCGGCAGAGGTGAAAAAGTACTTCGACTACAACCCGATGTTTGCGCTGCTCAAGGCGTACGTCACGACCCGCATCGGCCTGGCGCTGAAGTAGTCGGCCGACACCGACACGAAAACGATGAACGACGTTCAATTGGATCAAGCGGTCGCCAAGGAGCATCCCCCGGGGGCGTACGACGCGACCACGCGCCTGGCCGCGAGCTGGTACGTCGCGATGCGCTCGGACGACCTCAAGGACAAGCCGACGGCGTTGACGCTCTTCGGCCGTCCGTGCGTGGCGTGGCGCGGCGCGACGGGGCGGGCCGTGGTGATGGACCGCCACTGCTCGCACCTCGGCGCGAACCTGGCCGACGGGCGGGTCAAGGACGGGTGCATCCAGTGCCCGTTTCACCACTGGCGGTACGACGAGCAGGGCCAGTGCGTTCACATCCCCGGCCACAGCCCGGCGGTGTGCCGGCTGGAGCCCGTCCCGCGCGGCGCGCGCCAGCTGACGTTGGTCACCGCCGAGCGATACGGCTACGTGTGGGTCTGGTACGGCTCCCCGCAGCCGCTGCACCCGCTGCCCGAAATCGCCGCGGCCGACGTCGACAACGGCGACTTCATGCATCTGCACTTCGCGTTCGAGACGACGACGGCGGTCTTGCGGATCGTCGAGAACTTCTACGACGCGCAGCACGCTCACCCCGTGCACGCGCTCCCGATCTCGGCCTTCGAGCTCAAGCTCTTCGACGACTGGCGCCGGTGGCCGGAGGTCGAGTCGCTGGCCCGGGCGGGCGCGTGGTTCGGTGCCGGGATCGACTTCACCGTGGACCGGTACTTCGGGCCCCTCGGCATGCTGTCGCGCGCGCTCGGCGGGCACATGTCGCAGATGAACCTGCACTTCGATGGCTACCCCGGCGGGTGCGTCATGACCGTCGCCTTGGACGGAGACGTCAAATACAAGCTGCTCCAGTGTGTGACGCCGGTGAGCGACGGCAAAAACGTCATGCACATGCTCATCTCGATCAAGAAGGTGGGCGGCGCCTTGCGCCGCGCGACCGACTACGTGCTGTTCGGGTTGCAGACCAGACAGGCCGCGGGGTACGACGTCAAAATCTGGAACGGGATGAAGCCGGACGGCGGCGGCGCGTACAGCAAGTACGACAAGCTCGTGCTCAAGTACCGCGCGTTCTACCGGGGCTGGGTCGACCGCGTCGCCGAGGCGACCGCTCGACCGCGCCGCCACGAGTGAGCGGCGATGCGTGAGTCGGCGGCCCTGGCCGAGCCGGTCTCGGCCGCGCCGTTCCGCCGGGCGCTCGCGAACCTAGAGCCTGTTATGAACCTATATGAATGAAGTCGATGATTTTGGGCAGCCTTAGACAGGCGAAGGCGAGGAAATGGAATCCGGCCAGCGTGTGAGGCAAGCGTTCATAGTCGCGCGCGAGGCGTCGAAAGCGCGCGGCCCATGCGAAGCTGCGTTCGACCACCCAGCATCTGGGCAGCAACACGAAACCGCGTTTGGCCTCGGGTGTGCTTGATCACCTCCAACTCAATGCCGTGGCTTTGTGCTGCCTGACGAGCCGCTTCGCCGGTATAGCCCTGATCCACGTACGCAAGCGCCACGCTCTGGCCGGTCAATTCTTGTACCGCATGGGCCAATTGCTCGACCTGTGCGCGATCCTGCTCATTGGCCGGTGTCACATGCAGTGCCAGCAACTGACCCAGAGTATCGACCGCCAGATGCACTTTCGAACCCTTGCGGCGCTTCGCGCCGTCGTAGCCGGCGCGCGCGCCGGATTCCGGCGTCGATTGCAATGTGCGGCTGTCCAGGATCATGGCACTGGGTTGCGCTTTGCGTCCATCGCACATGCGCAACAGTTCTCGCAGATCATCCATGATCGCCTCGAAACAGCCCGCGCGCATCCAGCGCTGCGTCTGTTGATAGACCGCTTCCCACGGGGGCAGGTCATTAGGCAACATGCGCCACGGCGCGCCGCTTCTGATCAGCCAGCGCAGCGCATTGAAGACCTCGCGAAGCTCGTGGCGGCGTTGTTCGCTGTCTTCTCCCACTAGCCAGCGCCAGATACGGCACAACGAACGACCATTCTTCGTCGCTTACATCGCTCGGATAAGGCTTGCGGGTTTTCATCCCGACATCTTGCCTTATCAGCGGTAAAGTTCATAACACCCTCGAGGCATCGAGGCATCGAGGCATCGAGGCATCGCGACCGCGAGTCGACTCGGGCAGCCAAAGTCACTTTCCGCCCGCCCCATGAGCCCCCGCCCACCGACGCCCACGCAGGCTACACGCCAGCGATGCATCGTTCTTTTCGGCCGCTCGTGAAAGAAAGACCGACCGAGCCCCGCCAGCTTGACAGGCGCGTGGCGAAGGCATCCGGCAGACGATGCGCCGCGCGAAGTCGAACGAAGGCGTTCGTTCGCACGCACGCACGGACGCGACGTAACCTGACCCGGCGGCCGGCCGTACACCGACCATCGGGGGCCTTCGCGTCGCTAAGCGACAAATTCGCCCTTCAACGCCCGATACAGCCGCCGATACCGCGCAAGCCGCGCGCCGAGCCAATCCGCCGACGCCGGATCGGGCCGATATGTCTCCGCGATCGCCGGCGCGACGCACACGTCGTCGATCGCATCGCGCGTCGCCGCGAGCCGTGCAAGCCGCGCCGCGCCGAGCGCCGCGCCCACCGCGCCGCTCGCGTGCCGATGCATCGCGAGCCCCGTTGCGTTCGCGCACAGCCGCGCCCAGAACGCGCTCTTCGACCCGCCGCCGATGAACGATGCGTCGTCGAGCGTCGTGCCGGCGTGGCGCAGCGCCGCGTAGCCGTCCGCCATCGCGAACGCGACGCCTTCCATCACCGCGTACGCGAGATCGCCCGCGCGATGCTCGCTCGCGAGTCCGAAGAACACGCCGCGCGCGTTCGCGTCGTTGTGCGGCGTGCGCTCGCCGCTCAGGTACGGCAAGAAGAGCGGCGCGCGCGCCGCATCCGCTCGTTCGGCGAGCGCGGGCAGCGTGTCGATGGCGACGTCGCGGGTCTTCGCGAACCAGTCGAGGCTCGCCGCCGCCGACAGGATCACGCTCATCTGATGCCAGCGCGCCGGCAGACAATGGCAGAACGCGTGCACGCCGTCGCCGGGATTCGGCGCGAAGCGGTCGTTGCCGGCGAACAGCACGCCCGACGTGCCGAGCGACAGGAATCCGCTGCCCGCGTTCGCGACGCCCATGCCGATCGCGCTCGCCGCGTTGTCGCCCGCGCCGCCCGCGATCGCGACGGGGCCGGCCACGCCCCAGTCGCGCCGCAGCGCGTCGCGCAATTGCCCGGCGGCCGCGCTGCCTTCGACGAGGCGCGGCATCTGTTCGCGCGACAGCGCGGTCGCGGCGAGCATCCGCTCGGACCAGTCGCGCCGGCCGACGTCGAGCCACAGCGTGCCGGACGCGTCCGACATATCGGACACGAATTCGCCGGACAGCCGCCATGCGACGTAGTCCTTCGGCAGCAGCACCTTGTGCGCGGCGCGGAACACCGCGGGCTCGTATTTCGCGAGCCACAGCAGCTTCGGCGCGGTGAAGCCCGGCATCGCCATGTTGCCGGTGATCGCGCGCGATTCGGGCACGAGCGCCTCGAGCTCGACGCATTCGGCCGCGGCGCGCGTGTCGTTCCACAGGATCGCGGGGCGCAGCACCTGTCCCGCGCGATCGAGCAGCGTCGCGCCGTGCATCTGGCCGGACAGGCCGATCCCGCGCAACGCGGCGAAGCCGCGCGGATGCGCGGCGCGCACGGCGGCGATCGCGTCGAGCGTCGCGTGCCACCAGGCCTGCGGGCTTTGTTCGGACCAGTGCGGATGCGGGCGGTCGACGGCGAGCGGCGCGCCGCCGGCGGCGAGCGGCGCGGAATCGGCGTCGGTGAGGATCGCCTTGACTTCGGACGTGCCGAGATCGATGCCGAGAAAGGTCACGGGTGGAGGCTCCGGTGCGAGTGGGAGACAGCGCGCGCGTCCGGCAGCGGCGCGGCGGGCGCGGCCGGGGGATCGTGCGGTTCGTTCAGCCGGTGCAGCGCGCGGAATCGGGACGGCGGCATGCCTTTCATCGCGAGGAACTGCCGGTTGAAGTTCGACAGGTTGTTGAAGCCGACCCGATAGCAGATGTCGGTGACGCTCAATGCGGAGAGCATCAGCAGCTCGCACGCCTCGTTGATCCGCAGCCGGTTCAGGTACTGGACGAACGTCGAGCCGGTATGGCGGCGGAAGAAGCGCGTGAACGTGCTGATGCTCATGCCGGCGAATTCGGCGACATCGGTCTCGCGCAGCGCGCCGGGCAGGTTCTGCCGCAGGTACGCGAGCACCTGGTTGATCGTCGACGACATATAGTGCTGCGCATCGATCCGGTAGCCGGGGCCGGCGAGTGTGCGGCGCTCGGCGCACGACGACAGCCGGTCGAACAGCGACATCAGCACCTCGATGCGCCGGCAGCCGTGCGCGCTCGCCAGCTCGAGCATCAGCGGCGCGGCCGCCGCGCCGACGTCATCCGGAAACTGCACGCCGCGTGACGCGTCGTCGATCAGATCGAGCACCGGCTGCAACTCGGCGAACGCGGCAACCATCTTCTCGACTGCGTCGCGCGAGAACTGCAGCACGACGTCGCGCGACGGCACGCGCTCGCCGGGGCCGAGCTCGCTGATCCAGTTGTGCGGCAGGTTCGGCCCCGTGACGACGAGATTGCCGGGCGCGAAATCGCCGATGTAGTCGCCGATGAAGCACTTGCCGTGCGACGCCTGAATCAGGTGGATTTCGTACTCCGGATGGAAATGCCACTTCGCGACCGTGTGCGGATAGTCGTGCACCCACGCGCGGAACGACTCGTCGCGGCGGGTGGGGACGATTTCCAGGTCTGGATTCATGTCTCGCTCCTGCGGGTGCGGCTCGGCGGCCGTCGTTCAAGCGCGCGACATCGACAGGGTGCGCGGCGTGTCCGGCGGCAGCCGCGTCGCGGCCTCGGGCCGCGCGGCGTCGGCCGGCGCGCCGGCGTCGGGCAGCATCACGTTGCGCTCGGTGGAGGCGTCGAACAGATGCAGGTCGCGCTCGTCGAACGTGAACGTTACCACGGCGCCGAGCTTGGGGGCGGCCGACGCCGGCACGAGCGCCGCGAACGGCGCGCCGTTCCAGTCGAAGGTGACGAGCGCCTCGGCGCCGAGCAGCTCGACGAGTTCGACGCGGCCTTCGAGCGCGAGCGCGCCCGGCGTATCCGGCAGGCCGGACATGCCCGGCGCGCCCGCGCGCTCCGTGGACGCGATGCGCAGGTAGTTCGGCCGGATCGCGAGCTTCACGCGCCGGCCGTCGGCAAGGCCGGCGAAGCGGCGTTCCGCGAGCGGCCAGCGCACGCCGCCCGTCGCGAGCGTGACGCCGCCGCCGGCGCGCTCGATCGCGCCGTCCGCGAAGTTCATCGCCGGCGTGCCGACGAAGCCCGCCGCGAACACCGTGTGCGGGCAGCCGTACAGCTCGGCCGGCGTGCCGAGCTGCTCGATGCGCCCGCCGCGCATCAGCACGACGCGGTCCGCGAGCGTCATCGCTTCGAGCTGGTCGTGCGTCACGTACAGCGTCGTCGTCTTGAGGCGCTGATGGAGCCGCTTGATGTCGCCGCGCAATTGCGCGCGCAGCTTCGCGTCGAGGTTCGACAGCGGCTCGTCGAACAGGAACACGTCGGGCGTCTTGATCATCGCGCGCGCGATCGCCGCGCGCTGCTGCTGGCCGCCCGACATCGCGCGCGGCTTGCGGTCGAGGAGCGCGTCGAGGCTCAGCACCCGCGCGACGTCGCGCACGCGCCGGTCGATCTCGGCCGCCGGCGCCTTCAGGCGGCGCAGCCCGAACGCGATGTTGTCGTACACCGTCATGTGCGGGTACAGCGCGTAGTTCTGGAACACCATCGCGACGTTGCGCTCGCGCGCCGGCAACGCGTTGACGACGGCTTCGCCGATCGCGAGCTCGCCGCCCGTGATCGCCTCGAGCCCCGCGATCATCCGCAGCATCGTCGATTTGCCGCAGCCCGACGGGCCGAGCAGCACGATGAACTCGCCGTCGCCGATCTCGAGATCGAGCGGATGCAGGACGGGCGGGCCGCCGTCGTAGCGCTTCGTCAAACTTCTGCAGACGATCTGTGCCATGGCTCAATCCATTTCGATCTGAATCTTCACGTCGTGCGGATGCCCGCTCGCCGCTTCCTCGAATGCGCGCAGGCCGTCCGAGAACGGGAACGTGCGCGAGATGAACGGCTTCACGTCGATCGCGCCGGACGCGATCAGCGCGAGCGCGCGCGGGAAGACGTTCGCATAGCGGAACACCGACTCGATCCGCGCTTCCTTCGCCTGCAACGCGACGACGTCGAGCGGCACCGGATCGAGCGGCATCCCAATCAGCACGAGGCAGCCGTTCGGGCATAGCAGGTCGATGACGCCCGCATAGGCGTTCGCGTTGCCGCTCGCTTCGAACACGACGTCCGCGCCCCAGCCGTCGGTCGCGTGCACGACCGCGTCGGCGAGCGACTGCGTGCTCGCGTCGACGGTCGTCACCGCGCGGTTCGACGCGAACAGCGACAGCTTCTCCTTGACGACGTCGGCGAGGATCACGCGCGCGGCGCCGCCCGCGAGCGCGGCGAGCGCCGTCATTGCGCCGATCGTCCCCGCGCCGATCACGACCGCGATGTCGCCCGGCTTCATCGCCGCCTTTTTCGCGGCCTGCAGCCCGATCGACAGCGGCTCGACGATCGCGCCTTCGGCGAACGACACGTTGTCCGGCAGCCGGTACGTGAACGACGCCGGATGCACGACGTAGGGCGTGAGGCAGCCGTGCACGGGCGGCGTCGCCCAGAAGCGCACCGACGGATCGAGGTTGTAGAGGCCGCGCAGCGTCGCCTTCGAATCGAGGCGCGGAATGCCGGGCTCCATGCAGACGCGGTCGCCGACGCGCAGGTACGTGACGTCGCGCCCGACCTCGACGACCGTGCCCGATGCTTCGTGGCCGAGCACCATCGGCGCGTCGACCCTGAACGGGCCGATGCCGCCGTGCGTGTAGTAGTGGACGTCGCTGCCGCAGACGCCGACGGTATGGACGCGGATCTTGACGTCGGCCGGACCGACGTCGAGCGGCAGGTCGATGTCGCGCAGCGCGAGCTCGCGCGCCTGTTCGAGTACGAGGGCTTTCAACGGATTCTCCTTATTTGCCTTTGAGCATCGAGTTCAGCAGCCGGCTCAGCATGCCGACGAAGACGAGGGGCGGCAGCGCGAGCAGCACGGTGGATGCGTTGATCACGCCCCACGGCACTTCCTGGCCGAGCGACGTGAACGCGGACGCGACGACGGGCAGCGTCTCGCTCCTCGACGACGTGAGCGCGAGCGCGATCATCAGCTCGTTCCAGACGAGTACGAAGCTGAACACGACGCCGCCCAGGAGCGTGCTCGCGCAGACAGGCAGCGCGACGCGCCAGAACACCGCGTACGGCCCGTAGCCGTCGAGCTCGGCCGCTTCCTCGATCTCGCGCGGCAGCCGGCGGAACACCGGGATCGACAGCCACGTGATCGTCGACAGCGTGACGAGCAGGTACGTGACGATCATCGACAGCTTCGTGTCGTAGAGCCCGAGGTCGACCCAGATCGCGATCAGCGGGATCGCGACCGCGACGGGCGGCAGGAAGCGCAGCGACAGCAGGAAGAACTGGATGTCGCGCTTGCCGCGCACCGGATAGCGCGCGATCGCATACGCGGCCGGCACGCCGAAGAGCGCGCCGAGCGCGACGGCCGCGCCGACGATCGCGAGGCTGTTGCCGAGGCCGATCAGCACTTCGGGGCTCGACAGCACCTGCCGGTAGTTGTCGAGCGTCGGCGTGAAGATAAAGCGCGGCGTCGGCGTGACGATGTCGAGCAGATGCTTCAGCGAATTGAGAAACGCCCAGAACAGCGGAAACACGGCGACGAGCGCGATCGCGCCGCCGATCGCGACAGTGCCGCCGCGCGCAATCAGTCGTCCCATTTGTTGACCCGTTTCCAGATGAACGTGAACACGAGCGTCGTGGCGACCATCATCAGCACCGCCATGCTCGATGCGTACGAGACCTTGCCCGACAGCCCGATGCCTTGCGCGTACGCGTACATGTCGAGCGTCTCGGTCGCGATGCCGGGGCCGCCTTTCGTCATCACGTAGATGAGGTCGAACGAGCGCAGCGATTCGACCATCTTGATGAACACGAGGCTCATGATCGGCGCCTTCAGCATCGGCAGCGCGATGTACGCGTAGACCTGCCACGTCGACGCGTAGTCGAGCCGCGCCGCTTCGAGCGGCTCGGGCGGAAGCGTCTCCAGGAGCTTCAGGACCACGACGGAGAAGAAGAGGCCCCATTGCCAGACGTCGACGAGCGCGACCGCGAAGAGCGCGAGATGCGGATCGGCGAGGAACGCGGCGCTCGATACGCCGAGCGCGCCGAGCAGCCAGCTCGAGATGCCCGTGAGCGGCGCGTACATGAACTTCCAGATGAACGCGGCCGACACGCGCGGCAGCAGCACCGGCATGATCAGGATCAGCACCGCGAGGTTGCGCGCGCGGCCGTGCACGCGCTCGAACAGAAAGACCGCGAGCACGATGCCGACGGCGACCGCGCCCGCGACCGTGACGACCTCCCACAGCGCCGACACTTCGATCGCGTTCAGGAAGCGCCGGTCGGACATGAGCCGCGCGAAGTTGCGCAGTCCGACGTAATCGCTGTCGGTGTAGCGCAGCACGCGGTTTTTCAGCGCGAGGTTGACGGCCGCGATCGTCGGCACGAGGCCGAGCACCGCCATCAGTGCGAGCGGCGGGCCGAGGAAGAGCCAGGGCAGGCTCGTCTTGCCACGATTGAACATGAAGGACTCCGGCGAAGAGGGCGATGCGGGGCGGGCGGCGAGGCGCGGCGGCGGCGTTGCAGCGCCGCCGCGCGGCCGTCACTTGCGCGACCCGTGCTCCATCGCGTCCTTCGCGTACTGGACGGCGTCGTCGAGCGCGCCCTGCACGTCGGTCTGCGTGCCCGTAAAGATTTCCTCGAGCGCGATGCCGAGGTTGTCGCCGATGTCGGGCCATTGCGGCGTCGCCCAGATCGTCGCCTTCGTCACCGGGTTCGTGTCATTCAGGCCGGACAGGATCTGCGGCTTCACGTGCTGCCTGAAGTAGTCGCTGCCGATCGTGCTCGTGCGGTTGTAGTCGCTGAACACGCCGTTGCGCAGCCGCGCCTGTTCCTGGTCCTTGCTCGTCGCCCACGCGATGAAGCGGCCCGCCGCCTGCCGCGTGCAGTCGTCCTTCGCGCCGACCGACGAGATCGCGAGCCCGTGCCCGTACGCAGCCGACGGCAGCGGCGCGGGCGGCCTCACGTAGCCGACCTTGCCGGCGACGCTCGACTTGCCCGGATCTTCCATCCAGTCGGCGAACGGCGTCGATTCGATCATGAACGCGACCTTGCCCGAGCGGAACGCTTCGAGTGCGTTGCTCCAGTCGTAGGTCGCGGCGCCGGGCGGCGCGTACTTGAAGAGATCGCGGTAGCGCTGCGTCGCCTGCACGGCGGCGGACGAATTGAACGCGGGCTGCCCGTGCTTGTCGGTCCACGCGCCGCCTTGCGCGAGCATGAACGGCGCCCAGCGCCACACGTTCATTCCCGAGCCGCGCTGGCCGCGCGCGACCCAGCCGTACAGCTTCGGCGGCGCGTTCAGCTTCCTGATCGCAGCGACCAGCTCGTCGACCGTCTTCGGCACCGGAATGTGCGCGGCGTCGAGGAGGTCGCGGCGGTAGAACAGGAAATCGCCGCCGCCGATGAGCGGCGCGAAGTACGCGACGCCCTTGTAGCTCGCGACCGCGCGGCGGCCGGGCAGAAAGTCGTCGTAGTCGTATTCCTTCGGGTAGTACTTGAGGAGCGGGGCGATCCAGCCGGCCGACGCGAATTCGGCGACGTTCGCCTCGTCGACGTAGTAGATCTGATACGAGCCCGCGCCCGTCGACGCGTCGAGCCGCGATTTCGCGCGGCGGTCGTTCTCGCCGAAGTAGCTGATCTCGATTTTCGTGCCGCTCTTTTTCTCGTAATCGGACAGCGACTTCTCCATCACCGTCAGACCGAGGCTCTTCTGCGCGAGCACCCTGAGCGTCGGCGCCTTGCAGACCTGCGCCGCCGCGGCGGCCGGCAGGCAGGCGGCGATCAGCGCGCCCGCGGCCAGAAATCGCAACTTGTTCACCCGTGTCTCCTTGATCGTATTTGTCGTCCGTCGTGCAGGCAGGGCCGACGGCAGGAGGAACTGTAGTGATTCGCGACGCCTGTTCACTACGTCAAAAGAAACCGGTTGCCGATACTTTTTGCTCACGGTGGGCGCTGCGCCGCACAATTTGTGTCAGTCCGCACGGCGGGCGTCCGAGGGCGCGGAGCAAGGGCGGCAGACGCTGTTCTTGCGTCACCGCCGCTCGGGAAACCCGATCGCATGATTGGCGGCTGTCGAGCGGCTGTCGGGCTGCCTTCGGCGGTCGTATCGACGCGCGTTCCGGCCGCGATGCTCGCTGTCCGCTCGTGCGATGTCCGGCGGCTTCGCGCTGCGATACGACGATCGCCGCCGGCGCATTCCCTTGCAGTCGCTACGATGCCGGCCGAAGCACGGCGCAGCATCCTTCGAGTGCATTCGACGCGCCGTTCGATGACATATCGAGCCGGCGCACGAGCGAACCGCGCCGTGAATGCGGAGGCGGGGCGCGCGAATCGCGTCACCGGAGGCGAGGCTCGGGCGTCGACAACAGCATTCCGCCGAGTTTCGCGAGCAGCTCGCCTGCGGTGAGGCGGGGCGACGCCCGGGATGCCGTCGGCGCGCGAAACGCCGTTTGCGCGGCTGCGCGCGGCTCGCCGTCGAATCGCGTATCGTCCGGCGGCGAGCATGCGCCCCGGTAGCACGCGAGCACCTGGCGCACGTATGCCTGCGTTTCCCGATAGGGCGGAATCCGGTCGCGGTACTTGCGTACGGCGCCTTCGCCGGCGTTGTACGCGGCGAGCGCGAGCGTCAGGTCGTCGTCGAATTCGCCGAGCAGCCATTTCAGATAGGTCGCGCCGGCGCGCAGATTCGCGTGCGGATCGCGCAGGTCGCGAAAGCCGAAGCGCGCGCTGGTCGCCGGAATCACCTGCATCAAGCCGGTCGCGCCCTTCGGCGACACCGCGTTCGCGTCGTAGCCGGACTCGACGCGGATCATCGCGTGCAACAGCTTTGCGTCGAGACCGAATTCGCGGGCGACCGAGGCGACGAGCGTGTCGTAGCGCGTCGATCGCGGTGTGGCGGATGTGGCGGCGGGTGTCGCGGCAGGAACGACGTTCGCGGGCGACAGTGGGTTGGAAGAAGTCGATGCCGATGCCGGAGTCGGAGTCGGAATCGGAGCCGAAGCCGAAGTCGAAGTCGAAGTCGAAGTCGAAGTCGAAGTCGAAGTCGAAGTCGAAGTCGAAGTCGAAGTCGAAGTCGAAGTCGATGGCGATGGCGGATTCGGATTCGAAGCCGACCGCGGAGTCGAAGTCCCCGCCGTTGCAGCCGCCTCCGTATCCGCCGTCTCGTCGTCGGACGCAGCCGCGCGCACGGACGTGTGTGCGCCCGCACCCGGATCGTCCCGCTCGGCAGACGGCGTCGTCGCCGTCACGGACGACGGCGCGAATGCCGCGAGCGCCGTCGATCCGATACCCGCTCGATCACTTCCAGCCGCAGCCGACTCGTCGACATAAGGCGTCCAGACGAGCGGCGCGGGCGGCTCCTGCGCGTTCGCGCCCTGCGCGGCCGTCAGGCCGGCGATCGCGAACGCCGCCGCCCGCGCCGCGCACGCCGCCCACGATGCGGCCCGCAGAAGCGAACGCATCTCAACGGCCGGCGTCATCGCGTGGAGGACGCGCACCGTCATCTTGTGCGTGTTCATCGTGGTCCTCATCGCGCACGCCGTCTTCGTCGTAGCGCAACTGCATCGCGACGCGCAGGATGTGCGCAACGGGCTCGAACAGATCGGGCGGGATGCGCTGCCCGACGTCGAGCCGGTTCGCGAGCGCACGCGCGAGCGGCACGTTCTCGACGACGGGCACGCGCTCGCGCTCGGCGAGCGCGACGATGTGCAGCGCCATCCTGCCGCGGCCGATCTCGAGCACCTCGGGCAACGGCGTCTCGTCGCGCTGGTAATAAAGGCACACCGCGACGTGCGTCGGATTGCGCACGACGACCGTCGATTTCGCGACGTTCGCGGCAAGGCTGCCGCTTTGCACTTCGCGATGGATTTCGCGGCGCTTGTGCTTGATCTCCGGGTTGCCTTCCGAATTCTTGAACTCCTGCTTGATGTCTTCCAGCGACATCATCAACTGCTTCGTCGTGTTGTAACGCTGGAACGCGAAGTCGGCGATGCCGAACACGACGTAGAAGCCGATGAGCGCGGCCCACATCCAGTACAGCAATTGCGTGCTGACCGCGAGCCCGCATTCGACGCTGCAAAGCGGCAGGAACTGCAGCGAAGGCGCGTACTGGCGGATCAGATAGAAGAAGATCGCGGACAGCACGCCGACCTTGAACAGTGACTTCGCGAACTCGAACAGGCTTTTCAGCGAGAACATCTGCTTCAGGTTCGCGAGCGGATTGATCTTGTCGAGCGACGGCTTGAGCGCTTCGACGGCAAGCAGCGGGCCGATCTGCGCGATCGCGGCGACGACCGTCATCGCGATCACGAGCGCCGCCATGCCGAGCGTGAAGCGGATCAGCACGGCGGCGAGCGCGCGCATCCAGCGCGCGGTCGCCGCGGCGAAATCGTCGTTGACGACGGCAATCGACACGTCGACGAGCGCTTCGAACGCCTGCAACAGATGCGCGCCCTCGAACAAGAAATAGCCGAGCAGCACCGCGAGCTGGACGCCGCTCGTGATCTCGACGCTCTTCGCGACCTGGCCTTTCTTGCGTGCGTCCGCGAGTTTTTTCGCGGTCGGCTTCTCGGTCTTCTCGCTCATCTCAGCATGCCGGCGAGCTGAGCGATGCGCTCGGGCAATCGCGAGATTTCGGCAAGCGGCAGCCGGAACGCGAAGCTCGCGCACATGACGAGCAGCAGCAGTGCGAACGCGCTCTTGATCGGCATCGACAGGAAGAACACGTTCAGTTGCTGCGCGGAGCGGTTGACGAGGCCGAGCGCCATGTCGACGAGCAGGATCGCCGCGAGCGCCGGCATCGCGAAGCGCAGGCACAGTTCGACCATCAGCTGCCACTGCTGCGCGAAGAACGCGAGCGCGTCGGGGCCGAAGCGCAGCGGCGCGCCGGGCGGCAGCGTCACGTACGATGCGTAGATCGTCTCGATCAGCGTGTTGAAGCCGCCCGACACGAGAAAGAGCAGCGTGAACACTTGCGAGAACACCATCCCGAACGGCGACGACTGCGCGCCGAGCAGCGGATTGAGCACGCTCGCCATCGACGCGCCGCGCGTCGTGTCGATCAGGAATCCTGCCATGTCGAGCGCCCAGAACGGGATCGCCGCGCAAAAGCCGATCAGCGCGCCGACGCACAGCTCGCCGAGCGCGAGCCGCAGATAAGGCGGCGCGCCGCCGGCCGCGGGCGAGAACGCGGGCCATGCGTCGTGAACCGGCAGCACCGGCAGCGCGATCATCAGCACGAGCGCGTTGCGCACGAGCGAGCCGCCGAGCGTGCCCGGCGTGAACACCGGCACGATCATCAGCGCGCCGAACGGGCGCAGCATCGCAATCGCGACGATCGGCAGCCAATGGATGAGTGTTTGCATGCCGATGTCTCTACGATCTCATCCGGCCGATCTGATCGAAGCTCCGCAACGTGTAGTTGACGAGCACGTCGCCCATCCAGTGATAGGTCGCGGCGAGCGTGACGGCGACCGCGAGCAGCTTGATGAGGAACTGGATCGTCTGGTCCTGGACCTGCGTGAGCGCCTGCACGAGGCTCACCAGAATGCCGACGACCGATGCGACGACAACGACGGGCAGTGACAGCAGCAGCACGAGCCACATCATCTGCGCGGCGAGCTGGGTGATGACGGCTTCGCTCATCGCGGCCGCGCACGCGGCGTCATGAGAACGACAGGAGAAGCTGGCCGATCAGCTTCTCCCAGCCGTGGATCAGCACGAAGACGAGCAGCTTGAGCGGCAGCGCGATCGTCATCGGAGACACCATCATCATGCCCATCGCGAGCAGCACGTTCGACACGATCAGATCGATCGCGATGAACGGCAGGAACAGCAGCAGGCCGATCTTGAATGCTTCGATCAACTGACTGACGGTGAACGCGGGCAGCAGCACGATCAGCGAGTCGTCGGGAATCCGGTTGCGGTATGGCTCGGGCCAGGTCCGGCGGCCGACGTCCGCGAAAAAGCGGACCTGGTCCGGCGCGGTGTTGCGCTCGAGAAACGCGCGATACGGCGCGAGGATCGTCATTTCGACTTGCTGCGCGAAGTCCTTGGCGTCGATCCTGACCGGATGCTCGGCGAGGTTGTCCTGAATCGCGAGCCCGACGGGCGCCATGACGAACATCGTCAGCACGAGCGCGAGCCCGTGCAATGCGATGTTCGGCGGAATCTGCTGCGTGCCGAGTGCGTTGCGCAGCAGCGCGAACACCACGGACAGCTTGAGGAACGACGTGCCCAGCACCACGAGAAGCGGCAGGATCGACAGGGCGAACAGCACGGCGATCAACTGGAGGGGCTGGTCGAAAAGGTTCATCCACGAATCCGGAAAGGCCGATACGCCGCGCATTATCGGTACGCGGGGCGGACCGACCCATCCGGCCGACACCTGAAGTCACGCCTGCAGCAGATACTCGATGCGCACCGCGAGGCGGCCGCCGACGTCGAGCAGCGTGCCGCGCGCGAACGGCTTGCCGGCGACTTGCAGCGTGACGAGGCCGTCGGGCTGCGCGGGGCCGTCGAGCACGTCGCCCGCTCGCAGGCTCGCGAGCCGGGCGAGCGGCACGTCGATCGTCGCGACCTGCGCGACGACGCGCGCGTGCGCGTCGAGCCGCAGCGGCTGCGTGCCGGGCGTGCCGGGCGTACCGGGTGTGCCGGGCGTACCGGGTGTACCGGGTGTACCGGGCGCATCGGGCGCATCGGGCGTGCCGAGCGCGACAGAAGGGGCGACGTCGACATCGACGTCGAGCCAGTCATCGAACGTATCCATCGTCGTTCCAATCGTGTAAGGGCCGGTCCGGCAGCCGAGAACGGTCGCGAGCGGGCGATCGGCGAACAGCGCGAGCTCGCCGTCGGCGGCCGCGTACGCGTGTTGCAGCAGCAGCGCGTCGCCGGGCTGCACGCGCGCGAGCGTCGCCGTGCCGACGCTGCTCCAGCCGGCCGCGAGCGCGAGCCTGACGGCGGGCATCGCGGCGCGACAGTCGGGCGGCGAACCGGACGGCGAATCATGCGGCGGGTCCGCCAGCAATGGTTCGAGCCGGTCGGCGAGCCGTTCGAGCCACGCAAGCGGCGCGTCGACGATGCGCATGTCGAGCGACGCATGCTCGCGCTCGATGCCGAGCGACCATGCGGGCTCGACCGGGCACGCCCCGCATTCGATCGCATCGGCATGCAGCCACACGACGCCGAACGACGCGAGATCCGGCTCGATGCACGCGCAGGTCCACGCGGCGAGTGCGCCGCGCAGTTCGACGGGCACCGCGTCCCAATCCGGCACGCTCAGCACGGGCTCGATCCAGCGGCACCAGTGCGCGGCGTCGACCCACAGACGCACGGGGCCGTCGCTCGTGCGGGCCGACACGATCAGCCCGCTGCCGCCCGCGCGGCGAAAGCGCAGCGTGAGCGCGCCGGCGTCCAGCGCGAGCCGCCGGCCGGCGCCGACTGCGCGCAGTAGCGCGCCCGTCGCGCGATCAATCGGTATCGGTCGCATCGGACCACTCCACCGTGACGGGTTGCGCGAATTGCGCGGCGAGCGCCGCTTCGAGCGGGCCGCGCATTCGTAGTGCGTGCGCGCGGCGGCCGGCGTCGGCCATGGCCGAATCGAGCGCGACGACGAGCGCGCCGCCCGCGAAGCGCGCGCGCAGCGTGAGCCCGGCGAGCGGGCCGTTGGCGATGCGCAGCGTCAGCATGTTGGACGGCGACGGCCGCGAGGCGGCGGGCGCTTTGCCGGGCGGCGCGCCCGCATCGGCCGGCTGCGCGCGCCGGGCTCGCGCGCGTGGGCCGTCGGCCGCGTCGTTTTCCGATGCGTCGCCGGCGCGCGCGCGGTGCGGCGGCGTATCGCCCGGCTGCGCGTCGAGCCAGGCGGAAAACGCATCGGCCGCCTGTTCCGCGTCGCCGCCGGCGGGCGCGAGCGAATCGTGCGATCCGCATGATTCACGGAGTCGCGCGCCGGTCGTCATCGTTTTCACTGCGGACATCGTTTCATTCCAGCAACGCGTTCAGTTTTTCCTGATCGACGAGCGCCCTGCGCAACTGCTCGAGCTGGCCGTCGCGTTCGAGCCGCAGCGCCTGCCACTGCGCGTCGACCGCCTCGATGCGGTCGGCGAGCGTCTGGTCGCGCTGATGAAAGCCGGCGAGCTCGCGCTTGAGCGCCTGCAGCGACGCGTAGTCGTGCACCGCATCGGTGTCCGCGCGCTCGCGCCAGTCGACCCAGAGTGCGCGGCGCGCTTCGAGCAGGCTCGCCTTGCTCGAGAGGAGCGCCGCTTCCTGTTGCTCGAGCATCGCGAGCATGCTGCGTATGCTGCGCTCGCGACGCTTCTTGATCGTCACGAGCGTGGTCAGCGTTGACCGTCCACCGTTGTCCATAACTGATCGATCGTCTGTTCAAAAGTGTTTTTCTCCGTCACCGGCTGGCACAGGAAGCGGCGGATCGCGTCGCGGCGCGCGAGCGCGTCGTCGGCTTCCGGATCGCGTCCCGGCTGATATTCGCCGACCCGCACGAGCAGCTCGATGTCGCGATAGACGGCGTCGAGCCGCCGAAGCCGCGCGGCGAGCGCCAGGTGACGCGCATCGGCGATCTGGGTCATCACGCGGCTCACGCTCGCGCCGACGTCGATCGCCGGATAGTGGTTCGCCTGCGCGAGCTTGCGCGACAGCACGATGTGGCCGTCGAGGATCGACCGGACTTCGTCGGCGACGGGCTCGTTCATGTCGTCGCCGTCGACGAGCACCGTGTAGAGCCCCGTGATGCTGCCCGTTGCCGCCGGCCCCGCGCGCTCGAGCAGGCGCGGCAGCCGAGCGAAGCAGCTCGGCGGATAGCTGCCGGCCGCGGGCTTTTCGCCGGCCGCGAGGCCGATCTCGCGCGCCGCGCGCGCGAAGCGCGTCAGCGAATCCATCATCAGCAGCACGTCGCCGCCTTGGTCGCGAAAGTGCTCGGCGATCGCGGTCGCCGTGTACGCCGCCTTCAGTCGCTCGAGCGCGGGGCGATCGGACGTCGACACGACGACGACCGCCCGTGCGCGCGCTTCCGGCGTCAGCGTGTGTTCGAGAAACTCGCGCACCTCGCGGCCGCGCTCGCCGATCAACGCGAGCACGGTGACGTCGGCGAGGCTGCCGTCGCAGATCATCCCGAGCAGCGTGCTCTTGCCGCCGCCCGCCGCCGCGAAGATGCCGATCCGCTGGCCGCGCCCGCACGTGAGCACGCCGTCGATCGCGCGCACGCCGAGCGGCAGCGGCGTGTCGATGACGGCGCGCGTGAGCGGATCGGGCGCCGCGCGATCGAGGTCGACGCGCGTCGCATCGGCGGGAATCGCGGGACCATCGTCGAGCGGCCGGCCGACGCCGTCGACGACGCGCCCGAGCAGAAAATCGCCGACCGCGATCCGGTGCGGCCGCCCGAGCGCGCGCACCGCGCTGCCCGCCGCGATGCCGCGCGGCTCGGCGAACGGCGACAGCAGCGCCGCGTCGCCGTCGACCGCGACGACTTCGGCGTCGATGCCGCTCGGCTCGAGCCGGCACAGATCGCCGAAGCCGACGCCCGGCAGCGTCGCGCGCACGAGCGTCGGACCGATTTCGACGACCCGGCCGAAGCGGATGCCGGCATCGGGCGCGACGCCGCGCGGCGCGAGCCGTGCGTCGACGAGCGCGGCGACGCGCGCGCGATCAAGCGGCCGCATCGGCGAGCTCCCCGATCAGGTCGGCGGTGCCGATCACGCGCAGCTCCGCCTCGTCGCCGATTTCCTGAAACGACAGCACGGGCAGCTCGCCGAACTCGCGCTCGACCATCTTGCGAACGAAGCGGCGCACGTCGATCGCGGTGACGAGCACGGTGCGACGCAGGTCGGCGTCGGCGAGCGCCGCCTTCAGGCGCGCGACGATCGCGTGCGTGTGCTCGGGCGCGAGCGACGAATACGAGCCGGCGGCCGTCTGCCGGATCGATTCGCGGACCATCGACTCGATCCGGTCGCCGATCATCCAGCAGTTGATCCACGGCTGTCCGGCGCGATGGCGCGTCGCGATGTGCCGCCGCAGCGCGACGCGCACGTATTCGGCGAGCATCACCGGGTCCTTCTCGCGCGGCGCCCATTCGACGAGCGCCTCGAAGATGCCGCGCAGATCGCGCACCGACACGCGTTCGTCGACGAGCCGCTGCAGCACGTCCGCGATCCGGCCGATCGGCATCTGCCGCTGCACTTCCTTCACGAGCTCCGCATAGCGCGATTCCATCGCGTCCATCAGGAAGCGGGTCTCCTGCACGCCGATGAACTGCGCGGCGTGCCGGTCGATGACGAGCGACACGCAGTGCGCGACGCGCGCCTCGTCGCGATGGACGGTTACGCCGAGCGCGGCGAGCGCGTCCGCATGGGCGGGGTCGATCCATTGAAGCTGCAACTGCGCGAACGGCAGCGGCTCGACGCGCACGCGCTGCGCGACGCTCGCGCCGCGCGCGTCGGCGAGCCATTCGTTCGCCGGCATCGCGAGCGTGAGGACGGGCTCCTGATAGAGCAGGATCTGCACGGCGTCGGCGGCGAGCCCCGCGTCCGCCTGCAGATGGATGTCGGGCAGCGGCAGGCCGAGCTGCTCGAACTTGTGCGCGCGCAGCGCGTCGAGCGCTTCGGCGAGCTTCGACGCGCGCACGGCCGATTCGCCGTGGCGGATCATCAGCGGGATTGCGCCCGGCGTCATCGCGAAGCCCGCCTGGCCGCCCGCGTGGCCCGCGAGCGCGCCCGCCGACGCGGCCCCGCCGTGCGCGGCGGCGCCGATGCCCGTCGCGGCCGCGCCGCGCTTCGCGCGTCGGCGCAGATGCCATGCACAGCCGAACACGAACGCGGCGAGCGCGACGAAGTAGACGACCGGAAAACCGGGCAGCAGCGCGAACACGAGCAGCACCGACGCGGCGAGCCAGAGCGCCTGCGGCTGCCTGCCGATCTGCTCGGTGAGATCGGCGGCGAGCGGCTGGCGCGTGTCGCCCGGCACGCGCGTGACGATGATGCCCGCGGTGATCGAGATCAGCAGCGCGGGAATCTGGCTGATGAGGCCGTCGCCGATCGACAGGATTGCGTACGTCGACATCGCCTCGCTCGCGCTCATCCCGTGCATGAACACGCCGACCGCGGCGCCGCCGAGGATGTTGACGAGGATGATGATGATGCCGGCGATCGCATCGCCCTTGACGAACTTCATCGCGCCGTCCATCGCGCCGTAAAGCTGGCTCTCCTTCTGCACGAGGCCGCGCAGCCGGCGCGCTTCGTTCGCGTCGATGGTGCCGGCGCGCATGTCGCCGTCGATGCTCATCTGCTTGCCGGGCATGGCGTCGAGCGAGAAACGCGCGCTCACTTCGGCGACGCGTTCGGAGCCCTTCGTGATGACGATGAACTGGACGATCGTGATGATCACGAACACGATCAGGCCGACGCCGAGATTGCCGCCGGCCGCGAAGCTGCCGAACGTATAGACGATCTCGCCCGCGTCCGCCTGCAGCAGGATGAGCCGCGTCGTGCTGATCGTCAGCGCGAGCCGGTACAGCGTCGTGATCAGCAGCAGCGAAGGGAACACCGAGAATTCGAGCGGATCGCGGATGTACAGCGACATCATCAGCAGGATGATCGACACCATCAGGTTGAATGCGATCATCAGGTCGACGAGGCTCGTCGGCAGCGGCACGATCATCATGAACACCGCGACGAGCAGCAGCACCGCGAGCACGATGTCCTGACGGTCCGCGGCGCGCGCGAGCCACGGCGCGAGCCGTTTCATGCGGCGTCTCCGGCGTGCGCGTCGAGGAGGCGCCGCATGGTCCGGTGGCCCGCGAGCCAGTCGTCGACGCTCGTGTCGCGCGGGAACGCGCAGCTCACGACGAGCTGGCTGCCCGCCGCGAACGCGCGCAACACGAGGCCCTGCATGCGCAGCGGGTCGCAGCGCGCGATGACGCGCATCAGCGCGTCGCGGCGGCGAGCGGCGTCGACTGCGCTCGCAAGCGACAACGTGAGCCGCCCGTCGGCGACTTCGACGAATAGACGCGTGCCCGCATGAGCGAATTCCATTCGCTCGCCGATGCGGGAACAAGGCAGATCGAGGAGGCGTAGCAACTGTTCGAGTCGGCGTTCCGTTTGCAAATCCATGCGGTTCCTTCGTACGCCGAAGATGCGTCGTGATGCGTCGTGATGCGTCGTGAGACAAGGTCGGCACATCTTCCCGAATCGAACCGGCGCGGGGCATACGGTAAAGACCTGAATTGGCCGGCGGGCGAAAAGGCAAAATGCGATAATTGCCGCGCCGATGTTGCGGGGTACACATCAATAATGAGCGCATTGTGGGAGAAGTCGCTGACTGCGCGGATCATGGTGATCCTGAGTTGCGCGATGACAGCCTTCTGGCTGCTGTCCGAATCGATCGGCTTTTATTTTCGATACATCGAGGCGCAAAGAGAGCTGCGCGGCGAGCTGACGTGGCAGCTCGAATCGATCGCGCAGGAGGAAAGCCGCCGCTACGAATACGCGGAGCGCCAGGCGCGGATGCTGATGTCGTGGTGGACCGTGCTCGACGAGCGGATCATCCTGCGCCCGAAGGCGCAGGCATCGGGGCAGCACGCGATCTTCGTGCCGTTCAAGGACGCGAAGGGCAATCGCGAGCTCGTCGAGCGCGCGCGCGAAATCGTCGAAATCTACGGACACGCGGATCCGCGCAACCGGATGGACACGTTCCTGCTGCTGCCGACGGAAGGCATCGTGCTGTTCGAGCCGGAAAGGATGTCGAGGGACGACATGCAGCGCAAGATCGCCGCGCTGTCGACGCTGCGCACGCTGCCGAAGCTGCCCGTCGTCCATTGGGGCGCGGCGATCAAGGATTCGAACGGGATCATCCGCGCGGCGGCCGCCGTCGTCGATCCGAACACGGGCATCATCGCCGGCCAGAATTTGAGGGTCGGCGACTTTCCGGCGATCGCGAAGGACATGGGGCTCGAGGCGCCGCCGCGCTTCGCGCTGCAATCGCAGACGGGCGAGGTGTTCTGGATGGGCGCCGACGTGTCCGCGAAGCCGCCGCCCGCGTTCGTGCTCCCGCCCAAATGCGACCGAACGCACTGGATCCGCCGCGGCGACTACTACGTGATCTGCACGCCGCTGTCCGGCCCGAACTGGCAGGTCGCGGCGATCTACCCGGTCAGCGCGGTCACCGACAAGGCGATGTCGCTGCTGCCGTTGACGACGCGCTGGACCTTCGTCGTGCAGCTCCTGCTGATCGCGTTCGTCTACGTCACGCTGCAGCGGCAGCTCGGCCGGCCGCTACAGCACTTCGTCGACATCATCGACGCGCAGCGCGAAGGCGATCTCGGCCGCCGGCTGCCGACCGGGCGTCGCGACGAGCTGGGCCGGATCGCGAGCGCGTACAACTCGCTGCTCAGCACGGTCAACGCGTATTACAAGACACTCGAAAGCAAGGTGCGCGAACGCACGCGCGAGCTCGCCGAGGCGAAGCGGATCGCCGAATCGGCGAGCCACCGCAAGAGCGAGCACATCGCGAGCATCAGCCACGAGCTGCGCACGCCGCTCAACGGGATCGTCGGCGCACTCGCGCTCTTGAACCGCAGCGCGTTGCAGGCGGAGCAGCGCGATCTCGTGCGCGTCGCGCAGCAGTCTTCGTGCTATCTGCTTGGCATCGTCAACAACGTGCTCGATTTTTCGCGAATCGAAGCCGGTCAGCTCGAACTCGCAAGCGAGCAGACCGATCTGCTCGCGCTGCTCGACCAGGCGATGCTGACGATCCACATCCGCGCGCAGGAGAAGAGCCTCGATCTGCGGACTTTCGTCGCGGCGGACGTGCCGCGGCGCGTATGGCTCGACGGGCTGCGCGTGCGGCAGATCCTGATCAATCTGCTCGGCAACGCGGTGAAGTTCACCGAGCACGGGCACATCCACCTGACCGTCGAGCGCCGCGCCGACATGCTCGCATTCGTCGTCGAGGATACCGGCAAGGGCATTCCGGACGACTATCAAATGGATATCTTCAAGCCGTTCGTGCAAGTGCGCGCGCACGACAGCGGCAACGGGCTCGGCTTGCCGATCGCGTCGCGGCTCGCGAACCTGATGAACGGCGAGATCCTGCTCGACAGCAAGCTCGGCAAGGGCACGCGCTTCACGGTGCTGCTGCCGCTTCAGGCGGACGAGATGGCGCCCGCGCCGCTCGCCGGCACGCTCGTCGCGCCGGCCGCGCTGCACATGCAGATGCGCGTGTGGGGCCTGCAAGTCGAAACGGGCGACAACGCGCTGTTCCCGATACCCGAATCGGGCTATCTGCCAGGCAAGCTCTGGGACAAGGTCGTGCTCGCGCTGCGCGGCGAGGCCGTGCAGGAAGAGGTCGTGCCGAAGGCGATCTGCCCGTGGTCGCTGAAGATCCTCGTCGTCGACGACGTCGCGGTGAATCGCGACATCGTCGGCAAGATGCTGCGCGAGCTCGGACATCGGACGCGCGCGGCCGCGTCGGGCCAGCTCGCGCTGAAGCTCGGGCGCTCGCACGTGTTCGACCTCGTGCTGATGGACGTGCGCATGCCCGAGCTCGACGGGATGGCGACCGCGAAGCGCTGGCGGCACGTCGCCGAAGGCGTGCTCGATCCGGACACGCCGATCGTCGCGCTGACGGCGAACGCATCGCCCGCCGAACACGAGCGCGCGAAGGCGGCGGGGATGAACGGCTATCTGACGAAGCCGGTTTCGCTCGAGCAGCTCGCCGACATGATCAACCAGGTCGCGTCGACGCAGCTCGCACGCGGCGTCGAGCTCACGCCGAACGCGAAGTCGTGCTCGCCGCTGTTCGACCTGAACGATGCGGCGATGCGCGAGAAGCTGCATCAGGCGCTCGTCGATCTGCACCGGCAGATCGACGCCGCATGGCACGCGAGGGATGCCGCATCGATGCTGAACGTGCTGCACGCGCTGAAGGGCTGCGCGGGACAGGGCGGGCTCGATCTCGTGCGCGAGGCGGCCGAGCAGCAGGAGCGTCAGGTGCGCTCGGGCGGCTGGATGAGCGGTCAGGACGTGCGAGACCTGGCGGAGCTGATCTCGATTCAGTTTGCGTGACCGGCGCGGCGTCAGTGCAGGCCGAGGCGATGCGCCCAGTTGGCGAGTTCCGCCGCATTGTGCGCGTCGAGCTTGCGCATCAGATTCAGTCGATGGGTCTCCACGGTCTTGATCGTAATCGTGAGCTTTTCTGCGATGTCGCGATTGCGGCAGCCTTCCGAAATCAGTTTGAGCACCTGACGTTCGCGCGGCGTGAGCGCGACCGCGCCGTCGGGAACGGCCTTCGTCGTGACCTGATCGACGTTGAGCGCCGGATCGATCACCGTATGGCCGCGCCACACTTTCCAGATCGCGTCGAGCAGCGTCTGCTTTGAGCTGTTCTTCAGCAGGTAGCCGTTCGCGCCGGCCGTGAGCGCCGCGCTCGCGCGATGTTCGGTGGTCTCGGCCGTGACGATGAGAATGCCGAGGTCCGGCCAGCGCCGCCGCAACTGATGGATCACGTCTAGGCCGTTCATGCCGGGCAGGCCGAGATCGAGCAGCACGATGTCGGGATCGAGCCGCTGGCAGGCCGCATACACTTCGAGGCCGTTGCTGACTTCGTCGACGACGGAGAGCGGCGGCGACGCGTCCAGCAGGTTCTTGAGGCCCAACCGCAGCAGGGGATGGTCCTCCACGACCAGGATGCGTATCTCGGCGGGAGCGGCGGTATGCGTGAGAGCCATAGGACGGGTGCCAGACGAAGAAGAAAAATTACTCAAGGCGTCCGAAGTTCAGGTGATGACCGGATCGATTCTATCAAGGTCTATCTTGAAAATGTCATGCCATGAAGCACGGATACTTGACTGATCTTCCCGCATGCATCCGGCACGTCGGATCGGTTTCGATCGGCGGCGCGCAGCGCGGTCGCTGGCCGCTGACGATGGACGAGCTGAGCGGCTGGTGCGGCGGCGGCGCGTACGGGGTGTGCGTCGCGTTCGCGGTCGACGGCGCGCCGCACGACGCCGCGTGGCTCGCGCATGCGGCGCTGTGGCTCGCGTCGCTGCGCAGCCAGCCCGACGATGCGCTGTGGCTCGACGACGGCAAGCTGTATTTCGTGCGCCGCTACGACTGCGACGTCGATGCGGCCGTCTTGCGCGTCGGGATCGAGCAGCAGGGCGCCGTCGCGCGCTGGCTGAGCGCGCATCACGAAGCCGCGCGCGGCATGCGTCATGCGGGACCGTGCGAATGATGCGTTCGCTTCACGGCGCGCGCGTGCGCGCGCTCGCCGCCGCGACGCTCGCCGCGAGCGCGTCCGCGTGGGCCGCGCCGATGCCGACGCACGGCGCGGCGCCGTTTTTTCTCGCGACGCGCGGCGCGAAGCTCGCCGACGTGCTGCGCGATCTCGGCGCGAACTACCGGGTGCCCGTCATCGTCAGCGAGCAGGTGGACGGCGCGTTCATCGGCACGCTCGACGGCGGCCCGCCGGAGGCCGCGCTCGATCGGCTCGCGCGTCTCTATCAGCTCGCGTGGTACTACGACGGGCAGACGCTCTACGTGTATCGCGCGCGGGAGGTGTCGGCCCGGCTGGTCGCGCTCGACTATCTGCCGTCCGCGACGCTGATCGAGCAGCTCCGCGCGGCGAAGCTGCTCGATCAGCGGCAATGCCGCGTGCAGGCGATTCCGCAATCGAACGCGATCGAAGCGTACGGCGTGCCCGTCTGCCTCGAGCGCATCGCGCAATTCGCGAAGCGCCTCGATCAGCAGGCGATCAATCGCGAGCAGAACCAGGAATCGGTGCGCTTCTTTCCGCTCAAGTACGCGACGGCGGCCGATACGTCGTACAGCTATCGATCGCAGCAGGTGATCGTGCCGGGCGTCGTGTCGGTGCTGCGCGAGATGGCGCAGGGCCGCGCGCTGCCGCTCAAGGACAGCCAGGGGCAGCAGCCGGCGAGCGACCGGCTGCTGCCGATGTTCGCCGCCGACGCGCGGCAGAACGCGGTGATCGTTCGCGACAAGCGCGCGAACATGAGCCTCTACCGCGATCTGATCGAGCAGCTCGATCGCAAGCCGAAGCTCGTCGAGATCTCGGTCGCGATCATCGACATCAATGCGGAGGATCTCGGCGCGCTCGGCGTCGACTGGTCGGCGTCCGCACGGATCGGCGGCGGCTCGATCAGCTTCAACAGCGGCGGCCAGCCCGACGCGGGCAGCTTCTCGACGGTGATCTCGAACACCGGCAGCTTCATGGTGCAGCTCTCCGCGCTGCAGCAGAATTCGAAAGCGCGCATCCTGTCGCGCCCGTCGATCGTCACGCTCGACAACATGCAGGCGGTGCTCGATCGCAACATCACGTTCTATACGAAAGTGAGCGCCGAGCGCGTCGCGAAGCTCGAATCGATTTCGACGGGCTCGCTGCTGCGCGTGACGCCGCGCATCATCGGCGATGCGGGCCGGCAGGAGGTCATGCTGACGCTCGTCGTGCAGGACGGCCGCCAGACGAGCCCGCTCAGCCGTGAGGAGCCGCTGCCGCAGACGCTCAGTTCCGAAATCGCGACGCATTCGCTGCTGAAGGAAGGCGAGGCGCTGCTGCTCGGCGGCTTCGTGCAGGACGAGCTGAGCGAAGGCGAGCGCAAGATTCCGCTGCTCGGCGACATCCCGATTCTCGGGCGTCTGTTCAAGACGACGCGCCAGAGCCAGCGGCATACGGTCCGGCTGTTCCTGATCAAGGCCGATCCCTGGCAGCAGACGTGACGATCCGATGCATAAGCTCAAATGGCTGAACGGACCGCTCGCCGGGCTCGAGTTCGATTTGCCCGCGGGTGCGACGCAAATCGGCGGCGACGACGCGGACGTCGCGCTGCCGCTCGAAGGCGACGCGCGTGCGGTGCTGACGAGCGGCGAAGACGGCGTGCGCGTGTCGGGCGACGCGGGCGTGTGGGTCGATGGCGGGCCGTGGGACGCGGGCGGTTCATTGCCGTTCGATCGCGCGATCGATGTCGCGGGTGTCGCATTCGTGCTCGGCGGCAGCGGCGATGCGCTGTCCGCGCGCCCGGTGCCCGCGCGGCGGCGCGCGGCGAGGCGCCCGACGCGCGAGATCGCGTGCTGGAGCGGCGCGGCGCTTTCGATCGTCGCGATCGTCGCCGGGCTTGCGTTGCTGCTGTGGCGGCCGCCTCAGCCCGCGGGCTTCGATGTCGACGGGTGGCTCGCGCAGCAGCTTCGGGCGCAGGCGCTGCGCGGCCTGCACGCGCTTCGCGCGGCGGACGGTTCGGTCGTCGTGAGCGGACTTTGCGAATCGTCGCGGGACGTCGAACGGCTGCGGGCGCGGCTGCGCGAGCACGGCATCGCGATGCGCGACGAGAGCCTCTGCGCGGACGCGCTGCGCGACAACGTTCGCAACGTGCTCGCGCTGAACGGCTATCGCGACGTCGACGTGCGCAGCGACGCGACGCTCGACAGCGTCGAGATTCGCGGGCCGATCGTCGCCGACGCGGCGTGGCAGCGCGTCGTCGCGCAGCTTCAGATGCTGCGCGGCCTGCGCGCGTGGCGCGTGGTCAACGACCGCGCACTGTGGTTCGGCCGGCTGTACGACGCGTTGTCGAGCCGCGCGCCGCTCGACGGCCTGAATATCGTGATGTCCGGCAAGACGCTGATCGTCAGCGGCTCGGCGGACCCGGCGCATGCGTCGGCGTTGACGGACGCGATCGCCGAATTCAACCGATCGAGCCGCGACGGTTTCGTTGCGATATGGCAGGACGTGCCGTCGCTGCAGACGGCGAGCGCGTACCTGCCCGCTCCCGTCGTGACGGTCGGCGGCCATGCGGGCGCGATCTACGTCGTGCTCGCGAACGGCATGCGTTTGCAACCGGGCGGCGTGCTGCCGAACGGCTATGCGATCGTGCGCCTGACGCGGCGCGCGATGAGCCTGCGCAAGGATCAGCGCCTCGTGTCGGTGCCGCTCGACGTGTGATCATCCCGCAAGGAAACGTCGATGGTACGACTGACTTCTCTCGAAGAGACGCTCTTCGCCGACGATACGGGCGAAGCGCGCGACCGATTGATCGCGATGCTCGCGAGCGTGGCCGCGCGTCATGAAAATCGTCCGGACACCATACGGTTCGCGGCGAACGCGGCACGCGACGTAATCAACACGCTGTGGGCGCGATATCACGGCATGCCGGCCGACAAATCGGATGTGTTGCCGCGCGGCTGAGCGCTGCGGCGAGCGGCCGTGATTGAAAACCGATAGCGAGCGCCTGAATGCGGAAGAGGCGTCGCGCCACGTTGAACACAATCGAACCACCGCGATCGGCGCAGACGTCGGATGGCCGATCGCGGCAACCGATTCGTGACGTTTGACCGAAGGAGTTCAGCGATGATCGATAAGTTGTCGATGCATCCCGGCGTGACGGGAACAATGCATCAGGAATTGCACGGCGCGATGGATTCGACTCAACCATCCGCGACCGGGCGCGCAGCCGAATCCACGCTCGCCGCGCTTGTCGAGCGCGTGCGCGGTGAGACCGGGGTCGTGCCCGCGCATTTAATCGAGCTGCAGCGTGTCGCGCGCGAACACGATTGCCTGATCGGCATTCGGCCTGTCGACCGGTTCGCGACTGACCTGATCGAAAGCGGTCACCCGACGAAGGGTTTTCATATCAAGGGCAAGAGTGCGAACTGGGGCCCCCAGGCCGCGTTCATCTGCGTCGACCAACGGTTCAGCAAGCTGGAGGACAAGCCGGATCGCATCGAGAAATTCGATCGGCAGGTGCAATCCTGCATCGCGGAAGGCTACGCGAAGCGCGTGCCGTTGACCCTGTCGAAAGCACGCTTCGACAAACTGCTGGATGAGGGCTTGATCGACCGGATCAAGCGGGACGGCAACGGCATGCCGGCGACGTTCGAAGCGAAAGCGCCGAGCGGAGCGATCTATTCGTTCGAGGCAACGCACGTTCACAGCGCCGGCGAAGACAGGTATGCGATTGCGCATCGCGGCGAGCCGATCGAGGTGCTCGCGCCGCCGAAGGACGGCGCGAAACCCCTGACTGCCGATTACGACCTGCTCCTGATCGGCCCGCGCTTCGACGATCTCGGCCCGCAGGACAATCTGCCGGTGCCCGACGTGTCGCACGAGGTGTTCAAGGCACGGCTCGAAGGCTACAAGAACGGCATACCCGACGCGTTGCGAAGCCCGTACCAGCAGCCGAGCGAGTTCTATCGGAAAGAAGACACGGAGATCGGCAACGCGTCATCGCGCGTGCGCGAGATGATTCCGATCATCAACGCGGCGCTCGTCGGCGACGGTGAGGCCGTCGTTCACCACAGCACCGACTCCGGCAGCCCGGCCGCTGATCCCGATGCGAACTATCCGGCGACGTTCGCGCTGCCGCAAAAGATCGGTTGTTTCGACGAAATCTGCATCGTTCACGACAAGCACGAACTCGCGGAATTGATCGGCGGCGCGAAACAGGCGGGCTACCACGTGCCGCTCAATCCGCTGTGGGAAAAAGAAGTGACGAGCGTGCGGCGCGAGTCGTTCCGGGTCGCGCGCGAGCAATTGTCCGCGAATCTGCGCTGACGTGCGCCGGCCGCGCTACAGCCCGGCGTTGGCCAGCGCTTCGAGATGCTCGGCGAACGCGCCGAGGATCGCGTCGTGCTGGTCGGCGTCGTCGAAGCAATCGGCGGGCAGCAGCTTGACGAGCTCCAGCATCGCCTTCGCATAGCGGTAGCGGAGCGCGTCGTCGCGGATCGCGGCGTCGGTGCGCGCCGCGATCCAGCCTGAGCTGATCCAGCTCTGCTCGACGCATGCGACGAGCGATTGCAGCAGCGCGTCGGCGTCCACGTCGCGCGTGTCCAGCATGCGCGCCGCGCGCTCGCAATGATCTTCGACGCCGAGAAATTGCAGGATGCGTTTCAGGTCGGTGATGACGGCAGCGAGATGCGCGTCCATCGCCGGCCCCTGCGTGGAAAGCTCGAACGCGAGCGCGCGGATCAGCGTCTTCAGCTTGCGCCTGCGATCGCGCAGGCGGCGGAATTCGTCGAACCACTCGGTGAGGCGCTTTTGCCGGTCGGCCGCGCGCTGATACAGCCGGCGCAGCTCGGCGAATCCGGTGCGGCCGGCGTGGCCGAATTCGAGCCGCGCGAACAGCTGCAGCGCCCATTCGTCGCCGTCGAGAATCGCGGCGAGCGCGTCTTCGGCGCGCTTGCGCCGTACGCCGGACAGCTTGCCTTCTTCGAGCATCGCGCCGAGCAGCAGCGCGATTTCGCCCGCGTTGAAGCCGGCGTCGCGCATCGCGTCGGCCGGGTCGTCGAGTGCGTCGACGCCGGGAATCCGCTGACGCAAGTCGGCGAGCTCGGCCGCCGACACTGCGCCGATCTGCTTGATCAACTGCTGCAGCATCGAGCGCGCGCGCGGCCGCTCCGCGCGGCCGTCCGCCGCGCCGCGGCGCGGCTCCCGAAAACGCGTGCCGACCGCGAAGCCGATGTCCTCCAGCGTCTCGGCGAACGACTCGCCCGACACGCCCGCTGCGTCGAGCGGCGCGCCGCCGAAATCGATCGGCGCGTCGGCGAGTTCGCGTTGCGCGAGCTCGTGCGCGGACTGCGGCGGGACGATCTGCTGGACCGTTTGCGCGGATGCGGTTCCGGCGGCGGCCGGCGTCGCAGCGGCGCTCGCCTGTGCGGCAGCCGGATCAATACGGTTGAGCATCGGGACGAGCCTCCTCGTTGGCGCCGGCCAGGCGCGCGAGCAGCAGGCGCAGATGCCGGTCGAGATCGAAGCGGACGATCGCGTCCGGCGTTTCGAGTCGTGCGTCGCGGTCGGGCAGCGCGGCGTCGGCGTCGACCTGCACGCGGGGATCGTGCCGCAACGCGTCGCGCACGCGCGGCAGGTTCGCCGGCGACACGGACACGCGAAACGCGCGCGCGTGCACGTCGGCGCGAAGATGGGCGAGCACGCGCTGCGTCAGCCGTTCGACGGGGTCCTGCGTATCGAGGTACGGTTCGATCACACTCGCGACGAGCGCGCGCACGCGCGCGTCGATCCGCTCGGCGATGTGCGCCTCGGCCGCTTGTGCGTCGATCAGCCAGAGGACGGTGTCGTCGATCAGCGCCGCCCGCCGGCGTTCGAGCTCGGCTTCGGCGCGCGCGAGGCCCTGCCGGTATGCGTCTTCACGCACGTTCGCGGCCGCCTGCCGTGCGGTGTCGAGTTCGTGGCGCGCATCGTCGACGAGCGACCGCGCTTCGCCGCGCGCGGCCGCGACGACGGCAGCCGCGTCGCAGTAGCGCGCGAGCGCGTCGGCCGTCAGATGCACGTCGAGCGGCGCGGGGCCGGGCAGCGAGACGATCGGGGGAACGAGTCCGTTCATAGGAAGCGGGCGAGTTTCAGGAGCGTGTCGGGGGCTGCGTCGGCGGGCGGCGGGCGGCGCGTATCGAATGCGTTTCGCGCGGCCGTTGGCGCGCGCGCGGTCGCGATGTTCGATGCGTCCGGCTCGATCTTCGGATCAGGGGCATGCGGCGCGCCTGGCGCATATGGCAAGATCGGCAAGCCGGACACGGTCGTCGCATCTATCGCATCCCGCGCATCCCGCGCAACGCGGACGTCGAACGCGTCGTCCACCGGCGGCAGCCGCGACGCGAGCAGCGTCGCGACGACGCACGACGCCGCATCCCGCCGCCACCATCGCACGCCGGCATCCGTCGCGGCATCGACGATGCGCTCGTGCGCCGCGACGCGCGCGGCGGACCGCCATCCGCGATGCAGCGCGAGCAGCTGCGCGCAGCCACGTTCGCCGATGCGCGCGGCGAGCCGCTCCCGGTATTGCCTGACGAGCAGATGATCCGCGCAGTCGAGCGCGATTACGCCGAGCGCGGCGATCAGCGCGCCGATCCGCGGCTCGACGGACAGCAGCGCGCGTTGCCGCTCGTCGAGCCGCGCAGGCAGCGCGGCGCGCGGATAACCGCGCCGCACGACGATCAGCCGATCGATCGCGGCGCGGCACGCCGGATGGCGGCGGTAGCTGTCGCGCCACGCGGCGAGCCCGAGGTGCGGCCACCAGCCGTCGTGCATCGCGGCGCCGGGCTGCCAGCCGAGCCGATGCAGGCGCTGCAGCTCGGGCGTGAGCGGGGCCGCGCTCATCACGCGCGCGGCTCGCCCGGCGAACGGCCGCGCGACGCGATGACGGCGAGTGCGAGGCTCGCGACGATGCCGAACGCGCCGAGCGCGACGCCGAGCGCGAGCCGGTGCGCGCGCAGCCACGCGAGCAGGCTCGCATCCGCCGCCGGCTTGTCTTCGGCGGGCATGTCGTAGCGATAGTCGGCGGGCTGCAGCACGACGCTTACGTGGTCCGGACTCATGCCCGGCGTGCCGGTGACGACGAGGCTGCGGATCTCGGTTTCGCGCGCCCCGAAGTTGCGCTCGGGGCTGTACTTGACGAACACCGACGCGGACGGCTGCGGCGGGTCGCGTCGGTTCTGCGGCTCGCCTTCGGCGATCGACACCTGTGCATCGACGACGCCGTCCATTGCGCGCAGCATTTTTTCGAGCTGCTGCTCCTTGAGGAACGTGATCTTCGCCTGCTCCTGTGCGGGCGACGTGACGAGCTGGCCGGGCGGAAACAGATCCTCGAGCGCGGCGAGCTTGCGATGCGGCAATCCGTTTTGCCGCATCAGCTCGACCGCGTTGACGAACTGGTCGGACTCGACGCGAATCGTCACGTTGCCGTCCTTCAGCGGCTTCTTGTCGACGGCGATGTCGCGCAGCATCAGCAGCGCGATCATCTGGTTCGCCTCGGCTTCGGGCAGGTTCGTGTAGAGATCCGTCTTGCAGGCCGCGAGCGACAGCGCCAGCGCGGCCGCGCACGCGACGCGTGAAGCGCGCGCGGTCATTGCATGTTCACCAGCTTGTTGATCCCTTGTGACACCGCGCCCGCCGCCTTCGCGGTGAGATCGACTTCGAGGATCGCGCGCAGCATCGCCGACTGGTTCGCGAGCATGTCGAGCGGCTGCATCAGCGCCTCCCCGCGGTCACGCGCGGCGCTCAATGCGCGATCGACGTCGAGCGAGCGGTGCTGGAAGCCGCTCGCCGCGCGCGCCTCGGGCGTGCTCGCGTCCTGGCCGAACAACGTGCGCGTGAACGCATCAATCTGGGCCTGGTCGATCGGCGTCGCGTCCGTCTGCGGCGTCGCTTGCAGCGTTTGTAGCGCGCGTTGCGCGGCGGTGATGTCCATGAAGGCTCCTTGCGAATTCGAATGGGAACGGGGCGGCAGTGCCCGCTGCGACCGACGCGAATGCAGCCGACGCGGCCGAAGCGGATGCTGACGCGGACGAGGGCGCGAGCAGCCCGCGCAGCAGCGCGGCCTCGGGCCCCGGCGTCGACGCGAGCAGGCGCGCGGCAGAGCCGTCGCGGCCGAGCCCGATCAGCATCGTCGCTTCGACGAGCCGCCGGTCGGCGGGATCCGCGATGAGCGCCGGCAGCGCGTCGTAGATGGCCCACGCGTGCCGCGCGAGCCCGTGGTTGACGGCCGCGAGCCCGCACTCGACGAGCAGGCGGCGCACGTCTTGCGCGAGCGCCGTCATATCTTCTGGATGATGCCGGACAGCATGTCCTTGACGGCCTTGAGCACCGCGCTCTGATAGCCGACGAACACCGAGTACTGCTGGATCGCGAACTGCGCCTGCAGCATGCTCGCCGGATCGTTGAGATCGGACGCGGACATTTTCGATTCGACGTCGTGGCCGACTTTGTCGACGAGACGCGACAACTGCTGATTGACGGCTTCGATATCCATCGGCGGGCCTCCGTCAAGCCACTGTGGCCGTCGGCTGCTTCATGCGCAGCCGGTACTGCGTCGGATTGCAGCGGTAGCGGCGGCGGAAGCTGTCGGTGAAATGCGCGTGATTCGAGAACCCGCATTCGTGCGCGATGTCGAGAATGCGCATCGACGTCGACGCGAGCAGATGCTGCGCATGCGCGAGACGGCGCTCGACGAGCCAGCGTTTCGCGGACGTTCCGTATTTCTCGACGAACAGCAGATTGAACTTGCGCGGCGGCAGCCCGAATTCCTCGGCGAAGCGCGCGACGCTCCACGGATTGAGCGCGTGCGCGTCGACGAAGTCGACGAACTCGGTGTCGCCCGCCATCGCCGCGTGCAGCAGGCGCGAGAAGTACGCGCGGTCGGCGCCGAGGCAATACACGCATAGAAAGCTGAGGAGCGCCGGACGCGATACGGGGGCGAGCAGCTCAAGCATGCCGATCACTTCGGGCGACGTCTGGACGACGCGGATCGGCTCGCCGCAAAACGGCGTCGGCAGCGGCGGGTCGATCAGCGCGTTGATTTCCGCGTACAGCGTGCGGAAGTCCGCTGCGTAGAAATCGGCGGACTGGATATCGGTGCCGGCGCCGGCGTCGCACAACGAGGCGTCGTCACGGGTGACGGCGATACAGTCGCCCGGCACCGTGTGGATCAGTCCGCGCGTCCTCACCTGGCCGCTCAGACGGCCGAACATGAAACGTACAACTTGCATCGAGCCCCCGTGGCTGTTGTTGCTGCCCGGTCGGAATCATCGGCTATTTGGCTGAAAAATCGTCTCAGGTCATCACCTGAAACCGTTGGTCGGCGAGGCCGCGTGCCGCCCCGGCGCGTCGGCGGTTCGTTGTCGAAAAAACGGAATGCGCGGCCGGATTCCGAAAAAGCCCCGGGCAGCGCGTCGCTACGATGGATGCAACGAATCGGGTCGCGTCGGCGATTCGCTGACGCGACGCCGTGCGCCGCGCGGCCGGCCGTGTCGGCCGCCGCGAAAGCGAATGCGGAGGCCGCGAGCGCGATTCCGAAATCGAAAGCCGCCGCGGTTTTCAGTAAAGCGAAAGCGTGCGGAGAAATTACGATGAACCCATCAAGAACGAGGTGAGCGATGCAAGAACTCGAGCAACTCAAGGATGCGATGACCGATCTGCGCCGGCGCAAGGAAGCGATGCGCGAGCAGATGCAGGCGTTTCAGGCATTGCAGGACGAAGTCGCGGCGCTGCGCGCACGGGCTGCGCACGATCCGGACGCGCGACGCAAGCTGCGGCGTCTCGACGATCTGATGCAGCACGGCGGGCAGGGCCTGGCCGACAGGATGAACGAGCAGGCGGGCAAGGCCGAACGCTGCCTGAAGCGACTCGGCGACGAGGTCGCGCAGCTCGCGAGCGGCGGCGCGGCGCCGGAAGTCTCGGCGCATCGCGAGAGCCGGACGGTGAAGCAGTTCAATCGCGTATTTGTTTGAGCAAGCAACGAAACGGAGAAATCAAGTCATGACGCCCATTCAATCGACGACCCAAACCATGATGCACAACGCCGACTCGGTCGGCGGCGGCGACAACCGCAACGTCGCGAATCCGCATCCGATCGGCGACAGCATCGCGATGATGCTCGTGATCATGGATCTGCTGAGCCGCCAGACGACGGCGAAGCTCGACGACATGCAGAAGAAGTCGAATATCTCGCGCGACGCGCAGGACATGGCGAACAAGGCCGAGGCCGCGCTCGCGAAGCTGATCAAGCCGGAAGACAAGACAGAGCTGCCCGGCGAAGTGCTCAAGTACATGAAGGACAACAACATTCTCGTGAACGGCAAGACGATCGACGACTTCATGAAGGACAAGGGCGGCAAGCTCGACAAGGCCGATCTGATGTCGGTGAAGTCGTCGCTGGAATCGGTGTCGGGGCGCGCGTCGGATTTCGTCCAGCAAAGCCAGTTGAAGATGCAGCAGCTGATGCAGAACTACAACACGGCGGTGCAGATGATCAACAGCCTGCAGAGCATGCTCGCCGAATCGACGAAGGGCATCGCGTCGGCGATCCGCTGACGCGACGCGCGGTCGGCGCGGCTTCGATCGCGCCGGCCGCAGCACGGGAGACCATCCGATGGCCGCACTCAATCAAACGATGCCCGACGACGATCACGTGGTGTTGCAGCGCTTCTTCGCGTCGGGCGGATCGATTCGCATGCTCGCCGACGTCGAGCGGCGCGACCTTGACACGCTGTACGCGTACGCGACGCAGCTTTTCGACATGGGCGAGCTGCACGCCGCGCGCAACTTCTTTCTGATGCTCGCGCGCGTCGATCACTGGAACTTCGACTACTGGTTCGCGCTCGGCCTTTGCCAGCAGCGGCTCGCTCGACATGACGAAGCAATCTTCTGCTTCAGCCGCGCCGGGATGATCGGCGTCGACGATCCGCGTGCGTCGTATCACGCGGGCGTCAGCTACCGGCTCGCCGGCAATCTCGACTACGCGGCGAAGGCGTTTCGCGCGGCGCTCAACTGGTGCGGCGAGCGCGACGGGCATCGCGACATCAAGGCGAACGCGATGCAGCAGCTCGCGCAATGTGAAGGGGAGACATGAAATGGCAGTTGCGATCAACGCACATGGAACGCAGGGGAGCGCGCTCGCGCCGATCGAGCCCGAAGGGCAGAACGACGGCGTCGCCCGCGCGCGCGTCGCGGCAGGCTTGCTGCGCGGCGCGTCGGTCGTCGTCGACGAAGCGCGCGCACGGCTCGCCGCCGATGCGCGCGCGCCGTTCGCCGCGCAGGCGCTCGTATCGATGAAGGACGCGGCGGGCGCGCTCGGCCGCGTGCTCGACAAGTTCGACCGCGCGTCCGGCGACAAGGGCGCGGCATCGTCGATCGGCCTGCGCGCGTTCGAGAGCGTGTCGATGGAGACGATGCTGCTCGCGACGACGCTGCTGTCGACGAAGGTGCTCGGCAACACCGCGGAGCTGAAGAGCAAGGCGCTCGAAATCATGTCCGCGAAGCAGGACGAGGTCCGGCAGCAGGAGATCAAGGATTACCGCGAGCAGATCGACAAGGCGGTCGAGCAGCAGCAGAAGGCGAAGAAGGCCGGGATCTTCGGCGTGATCTTCGACTGGATCGTCGCGGCCGTCGAGGTCGTGTCCGGCGTCGCGAAGATGATCGGCGGCGCGCTGTCCGGCAACGCGATGATGGTCGCGGGCGGCGCGATGGATCTGATGGCGGGCTTCGCCGGCGTCGTGAAGGCGACGATGAACACGCTCGCGCTGATCGACGAAAAGAACGCGGACAAGTACCGGCAGGCCGCCGACGTCGCCGCGAAGGTGCAGTTGACGTTCGAGATCGCAGGCGCGGTCGTCGACGTGACGAGCGCCGCGCGCAACATGCTGCTCACGAAGGCGATTCCGAAGGCGACGACCGCGGTGCTCGAAAAAGGCGCGGGCGAGGCGCTCGAGCAGGCGATCAAGTCGGGCAGCAAGCAGGCGGTCGAGAAGACCGCGCAGGCGATCGGCAAGGAAGTCGCTTCGCAGGTGTCCGAACAGATTCTGCAAGGGCTCGGCAAGACCGCGCTCGAGGCGTCCAAGCAGGCGGGCAAGGAAGCGTTGCAGAAGACGGTCCAGCAGCTCGGCGTGAACCGGATGCTCGAGAGCTTCTCGCGCGAGGCGATCGAGAAGATGGTGACGAAGGCGGTGCAGAAGGTCGCGAACGAGGCGATCGACCGCGGCGTCGAGCTGACCGCGCAGGCGCTGACGAAGGCGATTGCGAAGCAGGTCAAGCGCGACGTGATGGCGGCTGCGCTGAAGGCATCGCTGTCGCCGCTCCTGAACACGGCGCGCGCGACGATCGGCGCCGCGAGCCAGACGACGTCGGGCGTGCTCGGCATCGAGCGCGCGAAGCTGCAGAAGGAGATCGACCAGTTGATTCTCGACCAGCAGTGGCTGCAGATGTGCTTCGCGTTCTACAAGCAGCAGAAGGAAGCGCAGACGAAGGACGCAAAGGAACTCGTCGAGAAGGCGGGGCAGGCGGTCGAGGACGGCAGTCAGGCGCTCAGGCAGAGCGCCGCGGTGCAGGCGCAGATCGCCGCATCGATGGTTTGAGTGCACGGCGGATATGCGCCGTTTGAAATCCGAGAGGAACGAGTGATGAGTACTGTGACGCAAGCCGGCGGCGCGCCGGTCCGCGCCGATACGCTGGGCATCGATACGGCCGGCGTGTTCGGCGCGGGCGACGGACCGATGGCGACGATCGACCAGCTGAAGGCGAAGCTGCAGAAGATCTTCAGCGAGATGCGCGACCTGGAGCGCACGTTCAACGAGGCAATGCAACGGATCGCGTACGACCGGCAGGTCGGCGTGCTCGAGACCAAGCAGCAGGCGATCATGCAGAACTTCAATGCGGCGATGGCGTCCGCGGTGGGGCAGATCGTCGGCGGCGCGGTGAGCGCGATCGGCGCGGCGTCGGGCAGCCAGCTCGGCGCGTCGGCGACCGACGGGCTGTCGAAGGCCGGGCAGGGAATCGCGGGCGTCGCGAACGCGTCGCTCACGCGCGACGCGCAGCAGACGCAGTTGCAGGGCGATTTCGAGAGCCAGTCCGCCGAGCGCCTGCAACAGGCGCTCGCATCGACGGTCGAGCGCGCGCTCGACGCGTCGCGGCAGATGCGCGACGCGCTGCGCGATCTCGTGACGCTGCAAGGGCAGATCGCCGCCGCGGTGCGGTATTGACGGGGGGGCGTCCAATGCAGGCCGAAGCCCTCGACGCGGCGACCCGCTATCTGCAAACGCAAGGCATGCATCCGGAGCCCGCGTATTTCGGCGGGAGTCGCTTCCAGATCGGCTGGCGCGTGCGGGTCAACGATCTCGACCTTGTCTACCGGCTCGTCGACGACAGCCTCGTCGTCTGCGACCTCGCCGCGAGCGGCGGCGGGGGCGGCGCGAGCGACGCGGTCGCGACCTTCATTCATCTCGTGCACCGGATGGAGCGCGCCGGCATTCCGCTGCGCGAGGTGCGCGGAACGTTCTTCGAGACGGTGTCGAACGCGCAGCTCAACCGGCTGCGGCAGCGGCTCGCGACGGTGCTCGAAGCGCAGGGCGCGTACTGGCGTGATATCGACGGCGATCCGTGGTTGATCTATCCGGTCGGCGCGCAGGCGGCGGACGTCGCGCGGCAATAGCGGGACGGCGGGCGTCGCCGCTCGCCGCTACGCCGCCCGCGAGCCGGCGCGACGCTCGATCGCCCGTGACGGGACGCCGCACGGCGATCGCATCCGTCCGTCTGTCTGTCATATTTCGGCTGCTGCGCCGACTGTAGTCGTGCCGGCCCCGTCCGCGGGCGTCCGGCGCATCGATTCGACTACGGAGGACGGAAGCAATGAAGAAAGAAGGGATCTGGATCGGCTCGCACGTGATCGCGTTCGTGCTGGGTTTCGCGCTCGGCGTGTATGCGCTGCCGATCCTGACGGCCGACGCGGGGGCGAGCGAAACCGAGCTGCGCCCGATCACCGGCCGCGCGCTCTACACGGGGCGCTTCGAGCGCGGCCTGACGGGCGGCGATCCGCTGCACTGGACGGACGGCAAGCTATCCGTCACGCGCACGGCGCTTGCATTCGAAGGGCGCGTCGCGCCGGGACCCGACTACAAGATCTACCTGACGCGGGAGTTCGTCGCGTCGAAGCAGGCGTTTGTCGCGGCGAAGTCGCGCGCGCTGCGGGTCGGCGAGCTGAAGACGTTCGGCGACTTCGTCGTGCCGCTCGCGGACGGCGTCGATGTCGGCGATTACACGACCGTCGTCATCTGGTGCGAGCGGTTTTCGCAGTTCATCGGGGCGGCGAGGTATCGATGACGCGCGTCGATCGCGCGGAGGCGTTGCGCGCGTGCGGCCGGCGAAGGGCGCACGCCGATGCGAAATCTGCTCGATCCGCTTGTCGATCAGCCCATCGAGCCCATCGGCTTCGTAGCGTCCCATCTGGCGGCGAAACGTGCGCTCGCATACCCCCAGCAGCCTCGCGGCCTCCGCTTGCGTCAGGCGCTTCTCCTGCCAGTCCGTGTAGACCTCTTCGAATCTCATCTTCCGGGTTTCCTGTAACCAGCGTGCCCGGCTTACGGCTGGCTTCATGCCGCACCCAAAAACCGGACAGATTACGTGCTACAGACCCGGACAATTCATTTGCTCGCGACAAAAAGCTTGACGAAACGGCAAACGTCGCGTAGCGTCACGCATTGAAGTTTTCAAGAAGCTCGATTGCCCATCAGTCACCGCTACCCGCGGTATTCGTTGTCCTCTCCCGCCTTGAATCTTTTTTTTCCGCGCCCCTAACGGGGAGCAACCGTTCAAATTCAACCGTTTCTTTTAAGGGATCTTCATGGATACCGGTACCGTCAAGTGGTTCAACGACAGCAAGGGTTTTGGTTTCATTACGCCTGACAAGGGTGGCGACGACCTGTTCGCGCACTTCTCCGAGATTCGCGGCGATGGTTTCAAGACGCTCGCCGAAAATCAAAAAGTCAGCTATGAAACGAAGCGTGGCCCGAAGGGCCTGCAAGCGTCGAACATCACGCCGCTTTAATTCGCGTTAGCATCACCGGTCCCGTTCGCGGGACCGACATGCTGCGGCGATCCCGCGCGCAGCACCTGCCTCCGTTGCGGTCGCCGTCCGTTCACGACGGCGACCGTTTCGCTTCCAGACGTCCAGCACCCTCATACGCGAAGTCCGTCCGCCACGAAAGAGGCGGAGACGGCGCGACCGCAGCAACGCACTGCCAGACGATTCATTTATCGCGATCTCGCGAGCGATGCACAAGGAGGACCATGGCCGAGAGCCAGTTGCGAAGCAACAAGGAACCGAAGAAACCCAAGCAGACCAAGGCCAAGCCGATTCCCGGCGCAGTCTTGAACTGGGCGGCGCCCAAGACTCCGCTCGCCCAATCTCGCGAAAAGAAGTAATTCACCGAGACGCAATAGCGAGCCGAGTCAGCCGCGCGGCTGGCAGACGGCGCGCACGTCACGATGCAACGCGTCCGCATGAACGTCGCATTCGACATCGGGGCTGAAGCCGAAGTCCCGCAAGGGAGCGGACATCGACATACCGTTGCGGCTGCGGTCAATCATTTTGTTTGGAGGAATGGGTTTGGCAAAGGAAGAACTGCTGGAACTGGACGGGGTCGTCGACGAGGTGCTGCCGGACAGCAAGTATCGCGTCACGTTGGAAAACGGCGCAGTCGTCGGTGCATACGCATCGGGCCGCATGCGCAAGAACCATATTCGCATTCTCGCGGGCGACCGCGTGACGCTGGAGCTGTCGGTCTACGATCTGACGAAGGGACGCATCAACTTCCGGCACAAGGACGAACGCGCACCGGCGCGATCGCCTCGAAACGGATTCAATCGTCGCTGATCGCTGCGCTCCGGCGGATCCGGCCGAACGACGATCGGATTCGATCGCGGGCGATCGTCGTGGCGACGCACACGGATCACGAATGACCGTTATGGCCGGCGCTTTGCCGGCCGACTCGAAGAAGAAATGGCGGGCCCGCTGCGCGTTGGACGCTGCCGCCGAGGCGGTGCCGGCGTGAACGGCGGAAACCGGGTGATTCCAGATGGCTCAAAATTCGAGCGGCGTAGCTGGTGACTTGAGTTTCGCGCGGATGCCGAGCCGCTCGTCGAGCGCGAATCGTCTGGCTAAGCGCGGACTGTGAACACCGAGCCGAGCCGCGGCACGCGTAAAGCTGTCTTTCTGCGTCACGGCAAGGCGCACAAGCGGGAAACGAAAACGCAACGATACGGGACGCCACATGCAACACTGCCGCATGGGCACAACCGCGAGCCCGGGTGGCAGGCGCCGCTTCATCGAGACAGCGGCTCTTTCGAATTGCATCGGGCGGAGTGTTCGCCATTCGGCGACATCCATCACGCCACCGTTCCCAGCGGCAGACAGCCGTTGCAGTATGCACGGCAGCCGCGACGCGCCCTCGCGAGATCGACGGCGATTCTGCCGCTGACCCCGGATCGTCATATGGAACGGCAACGACAGCCGAAATGGCGCGTCGATCTTCTGTTCGACTCACTCGCCGACGTTCGGCCATTTCGAAGCGGTCAGCGCATAGCCACCGGAAATTGCCGATAACGAGCGGCTCAATACGCCATGTGAATGAGCGGAAACGGCCCGCCGGCCGAATCGGTCGCCGAGCGCCCGACGTCCTTGAATCCGTACCGTCGATAGAACCCGTGCGCCTGCGGATTCTGCTCATTGACGTCGACGGTCAGGCTGGCATATTGCGCACTGACGTGATCGAGGAGGCGCGTCCCGACACCTTGGCTGAACAGGTCCGGGTCGACGAACAACATCTCGACTTGCGCGCCGTCCATGCCGATGAAACCGGCAATGCGGCCGTCGATGGCTTCGTCGATCCATACGGCGACATTCGGCAGATATGCGTCCCTGACTTGCGGGTAGAGTGCCTCGATGTCCCGTTCACGAAGAAAGGTGTGTGTTTCGCGCACGGACCGATGCCAAATTTCCAACAATATCGGATTGTCGGCGGGTATTCGACTGCGAACGCTCATGATGATAAATGGTAAAAGAGGTGATTTAGACCGATTTTACCGATTTATGCGTGTGTGTATATAGGCCGATTGACACGTTATGCCAATCGGGTTCGGAATTGAACGATTTCCAGCACCTTTTTTGTTGCGCGGCCGATCGCGCCGAAGCGCGTCGAACGACCGGGTGACGCGGCGGCCACTGCCGGATAATGCGGATGCGCGTTCACATGCCAAGGCGACCGATGCATCGCATTTCGACGAGGCGAGATTTAGCGCGACCGATCTTCCGCGATCGGCAAGAGACAATCATCGGCGCATAGGGGTATCGCCGCCGATTCGACACAAGGATTTAAACTTGCCGCTAATCGTCCATCGTGAATCGGAACATCGATAAGGCGTTTCTCGGGAAATCGATTGAAACCTACATCCAGGCGAAAGATGGAAATCGTCCTCATCTGATCGAAGACGCGTTCATGCCCGATGCTGAACTCGTGATGGAATTGAAGACCGACGAGATATCGTTTCCGAGCAACGTCAAGGGGCCGACCGCATTGCAAGCGTGCTCGTCAGCCAATTCGCGCAGCAGTACGAAAACGTCCATACGCTGTGCACCGGAAGTCCGCCGAGCGACGAGTCGTCGTTTCAATGCGATTGGCTCGTGCGCATGATCGGGAAGAACACGGGCGCCGCCCGGGTCGGGTTCGGTCGCGGCGAATGATGGCGCAGTGAGGACGGATCCGGCAGCGTGTCGACGCTCGAGATCACGATCGAGGAGATGAATACGTTGCCGGGCGAATGGCGCTCGTCGATTCTGCGATGGGGCAGCAAGCTGCCGTACCTTTGGTGTCCGCCCGATTTGCCGGTGCTGAGCGCTCCCGGTCTTCCCGCCATTCAGGATCAGCGTGTTACCTTGGGCGACGTAACGGCGGCCCTGATCATGAACCTTCGTGACGAGCGGGCGCGTCGCATCTAACATCCGCAGCTCGCGCTGCTTCGTTGCCTGCTCGACCGGTCGCTCGACGCCGCGCGCGACTCGATCGATGGGCTCGATCGAGCGAACCCGGCCGGAATCGGGCGAAAGTCGGCGTTTCAACGGAGCGGCGGATCGAACGTCCGCGGCGGTCCGTGCCGCTTGCTACCGGGGCCTCCTTTCGCGCGGCGCCGTCTCCGCCGCTCGGTCATCCGTTGCGGAATTTCCACGAAGTGATGCATCGTTGTCCGCTTGTCGCGCGCGGCGGCGCTCGCCGCGCTCGCTTTTCCGGTCGCGGGCTGCGAAGTCGATTTCTGCCGCGAACCGGCATTCGCGCGTCGCCCGCGCCAAGGCGACGCGCGATCGGTACATCCGACCGGCGCGCGTGAGGCATGTGCACTTGTGCCCGGACGCCCGCACGCGCGTTTCGCCGAGCGATCGGCGAACGCATCGCCGTCCGGCCGAACGCCCGTTTCGTTTCCCCGATCGCGGCCGCCCCGCCGTTTTCACGCGATCGCCCTCCGGCAAATTTTGGTCAGTTCGCACATTTGTCGCCGTGATCCCTTATCCTTCAATGTTTACGAAATCGTTACACCCAGCCATCAAATGGAGCACGGATGCCTCATGACGTCAGCCTGATTGCACTGCTCGCGACCGGTTTCGGTCTCGCGATGATCCTCGGTTACTTCGCGTCGCTGCTGAAAATGCCGCCGCTCGTCGGCTATCTGCTCGCCGGCATCGTGATCGGCCCCGGTACGCCCGGCTTCGTCGGCGATCTCGCGCTCGCGCAGCAGCTCGCCGAGATCGGCGTGATGCTGCTGATGTTCGGCGTCGGTCTGCATTTCTCGCTCGGCGATCTGCTCGCGGTGCGCAAGATCGCGCTGCCCGGCGCGATCGTCCAGATCGCCGTCGCGACGGCGCTCGGCGGCGGACTCGCGCTGCTATGGGGCTGGAACGTCGGCGGCGCGCTCGTGTTCGGTCTCGCGCTGTCGGTCGCGAGCACGGTCGTGCTGCTGCGCGCGCTCGAAGGGCGCGGGCTCATCGAATCGGTCAACGGACGGATCGCGGTCGGCTGGCTCGTCGTCGAGGATCTCGTGATGGTGCTCGTGCTCGTGCTGCTGCCGCCGCTCGCCGGGCTCCTCGGCGGCGGCGCGCCCGCGCACGGCGACGCGGCCGCCGCGCCGGCGGGCGGCAGCCTCTGGGGCGCGCTCGGCGTGACGCTGCTGAAGGTCGCCGCGTTCATCGCACTGATGCTCATCGTCGGCAAGCGCGTGTTCCCCCGCATCCTGTGGCTCGTCGCGCGCACCGGCTCGCGCGAGCTGTTCACGCTGTGCATGATCGCGGCGGCGGTCGGCGTCGCGTTCGGCGCGGCGAAGCTGTTCGACGTGTCGTTCGCGCTCGGCGCGTTCTTCGCCGGGATGATGATGCGCGAGTCGGAGTTCAGCCGCCGCGCGGCCGACGAGACGCTGCCGCTGCGAGACGCGTTCTCGGTCCTCTTCTTCATCTCGGTCGGCATGCTGTTCGATCCGCGCGTGCTGATCGACGAGCCGCTGCACGTGCTCGAAGTCGCGGCGATCGTCGTCTTTGGCAAGACGCTCGCGGCCGTCGCGCTCGTGCTCGCGTTCCGCTATCCGCTCAACACCGCGCTCACGGTCGGCGCGGGCCTCGCGCAGATCGGCGAATTCTCGTTCATCCTCGCGAGCCTCGGGCGCGGGCTCGGGCTGTTGTCGGCCGAAGGGCAGAGCCTGATCCTCGCGGTCGCGCTGCTGTCGATCGCGCTCAACACGCTGCTGTTCGCGGCGATCGATCCGGCGCTCGCGTGGATCCGCAAGCACTCGGCGTTCGCGCGCCGGCTCGAGTCGCGCGACGATCCGCTCGCCGCGCTGCCGATGTCGACGCCGCAGACGCATCTGACGGGGCAGGTCGTGATCGTCGGCTATGGGCGCGTCGGCACGCGAATCGCGCAGGCGCTCGACGCGCGCGGGATCGCGTACGTCGTCGTCGAGCAGAATCGCGAGACGGTCGAGAAGCTGCGCGCGGACGGCGTCGCGGCGGTGTCCGGCGACGCGATCGAGCCGATCGTGCTCGTGCAGGCGCATATCGCGCGCGCGGGGATGCTGGTCGTCACGCTGCCCGACGTGTTCGACGTGCGGCAGATCGTCGATATCGCGCGCACGCTGAATCCGGCGATCGAGATTGCGCTCTGCACGAACAGCGACGACGAGGCGGCGCTGCTCGCGAACGAAGGGATGGGCGACGTGTTCGTCGGCGAGACGGAGCTCGCGCGCGGGATGACCGAGCACGTGCTTGCGCGCATGGGCGCGGATGCTGGGCGGGCGCGCTCGGCGGCCGCGCATTGAATGCGGACCGAGCGAGGGCGGGGCGGGAGGCGGGCGCTTGCGTCAGGCGCAAGCGCGCTTGCGGGCGCGTCGTTTTGCTTGCGGCATTCGCGGCATGAACGCCTCGCTCCGGCGGGCGGGTCGTTCGCCCGGATCGCCCGATCGGCGCAATCGCGTCGAATCGTCAACTCGGCGTATCGAAGCGGCGTCGCGCCGCGTCCCGATCGTCGACGCGCGGATTCCAATCGACGTCGTGCGGCGCGGCGTCCGTCGCATCGCGCGCATCACGTGCTTCGAACGGTCAATAGAACGGCTCGAGCGTCAGCTCCTGCGCCATCACGCGATTGCCGGCGAGCAGTCCGCCGTCGACGGGCAGCATGACGCCCGTGATCGCGCGCGCCGCGTCCGAGGACAGGAACAGCGCGGCGTTCGCGACGTCGTCGGGCGTCGCGAAATCTTCGAGTGGGTACCACTTCTTCAGTTGCTCGAACACCTGCGGGTTCTGCCGGACGCGCGCTTCCCACGCGGGCGTCTTCACGGTGCCGGGGCAGACGATGTTCGCGCGCACGCCGTCGCGCCCGTATTCGATTGCGAGCGACTTCGCATAACTGACGAGCCCCGCCTTCGCGGCGCTGTACGCCGGATGGCCGAGCGCGGCGACGCCGTTGACCGAGCCGACGATCGTGATCGCGCCGCGGCGGCGTGTGCGCATCCCGGCGAGCACCGCCTCGACGCTCACGTAGGTCGCGGTCAGGTTCGCGTCGAGATCCGCGCGCCACGACGCGCCCGTCGTCGTGCGCAGCGTCGCCGACGCGGCGGTGCCCGCATTCGCGACGAGCGCGTCGACGGGCTCGTTCGCGAGCGCGGCCGCGAGGCGCTCGGCGTCGCCCAGATCGTCGACGACGGGCGCGACGGCCGCATCGCCGAGCGCATCGACGAATGCGGCGAGCGCCGCGCGGTCGCGGTCGAGCGCGAGCACGCGGTCGCCCGCGGCGAGAAAGCGGCGCACGAGCGCCTGTCCGATGCCGCCTGCGGCGCCCGTGATCAGCGTGGTGCGTATCGTCATGCGTTCTCCTTCGGTTCGAAACGGGTGGCCGATGCCGCCGCCGCGCGCCCGCTCACAGCCCGAGCTGCGCGCGTGCCGTCTTTTCGTTCGCGCGCGTGATCAGCGTGCCGGACGTCAGCACGAGCGGCGGCGGCGTCCGGTTCTGCGTGATCCACTCGACCATGTTGACTGACGTGTCGTAGCCGTGCTGCCGCGGGTTCAGCAGGATCGAGCCGTAAAAGCCCGTCGGTTTCGGCTTCGCGAACTCGTTCATCGCGACCTGGCTGCCGTTGATGCCGACCGCGATCATGTCGTCCGCGCCGATCCCGCGGCCTTCGCCCGCGCGCACCGCGCCGACCGTCGTGTCGTCGTTCGATCCGAACGCGACCCAGCGCCTGAAGTTCCGATGCTTGGTGAACGCGATGTTGGCCGCGTTGAACGCGCCTTCGGTGTCGGCCGTCATTTCAGGCGCGTCGACGACGTTCGCGACCGGGAAGCCGGCTTCCTTCAGCGCGTCGACGGCGCCTGTCGTGCGCTCGCGCGCGGTCGGCAACTGGTCGTACGCGAGCCGCAGCACGCCGACCTCGGCCGGATTCCAGCCGCGCCGCTTTGCCTCGGCGGCGATCGCCTCGCCGACCTGCCGGCCGATCTTGTACGCGGAGATGCCCATGTGCGGCACGTTCGGAAGCGGCGCGCCGCGGCCGTCGACGAGCTGGTCGTCGACCGACATCAGCTTCATTCCGTAGCGCTTGGCCTTCGCGGCGATGCCGGGGCCGAGCTTCACGTCGGGCGCGCAGATGATCACGCCTTGCGCCTTTTGCGCGGCGAGGCTGTCGAGCGCGGTCGACACTTTCTCGCCGCTCGGCGCGGCGATCTTCACGAGCGTGAAGTGCTTGTCTTTCGCCGCCTGCTCGGCGAAGCGCCATTCGTCCTGAAACCACGGGTCGTCGGGCTGCTTGACGACGAAGCCGATCTTTACCGTCGCCGCGTCTTCCGCATGCGCAGGGGCCGCCGCCGACAGGCCGGCGGCGATGCTCGCGCAGACGAGGGCGGCCTGGGGCCAGCGCAATCCCATAAGCGTCTCCTTCGTGCTCCGTTTCGATGGATGCGGCCTTGCGAGCCGCGGACGGCATGCATGTCGCGCGGGAAATTGTAGGCGGCGGGTAAGCGGGCTTTCAAATAATGCGAGGCGATCCTAAAGAATGGGATCGGCGTGGATGTGTGCGGGCGCAGCGCCCGCATCGCGGTGGCAGCGTCGCGTCATGCGTTCGTTTTCGCGGGTGCCTTTACGCCGCTCGCCGCCGGCTTCTCGGCGGCAACGGGCGCGTCGGGCGGCACGCCGAGCAACTGCAACGAGCCGCTCATCACCGACGAGAACACCGGTCCCGCGACCGTGCCGCCGTAGTAGCTTCTCGCTCCCGGTTCGTCGATCATCACGGCGACGATGAGGCGCGGATTGCTCATCGGCGCCATCCCGGAGAAGAGCGCGCGGTACTTGCCTTTTGCGTACGACGCGCCGACCTGCTTGCGCGCGGTGCCCGTCTTGCCGCCGATCCGGTAGCCGTCGATGCGCGCGGCGCGCCCGGTGCCGCCCTGGCCGACCGCCATTTCCAGCATCGAGCGGATCGCGGCCGCCGTGGCGGGCGTCGTCACGCGATGGCCGCGGTGCGCGCCGACGGAGGACGGATCGGTGCGCGTTCTCAGCAGCGACACCGGATGCAGCGTGCCGTCGCCCGCGTAGGCGGTATAGACCTGCGCGATCTGCAGCAGCGACGCCGAGAGGCCGTAGCCGTAGGCCATCGTCGCCTGCTCGATCGGCCGCCAGCGTTTGTACGGGCGCAGCCGGCCGGACGCGACGCCGGGGAACGTCAGTTCCGGCGCGCGGCCGATTCCGTATTCCTGGTACTTGTTCCAGATCGTCTCGGCGGGCAGGTTGAGCGCGAGCTTCGCGAGCGCGATGTTGCTCGACATCTGCAGCGCTTGCGCGACCGTGATCGCGCCGTGGTTCGACGTGTCGTGGATCACGTTCGGGCCGATCTTGTACGAGCCCGGCGACGTGTCGATGATCGTCTGCGGCCGCACCTTGCCCGCGTCGATCGACAGCGCGACGACGAGCGGCTTGATCGTCGAGCCGGGCTCGAACGTGTCGATCACCGCGCGGTTGCGCAACTGCTGGCCCGTCAGGCGCGCGCGGTCGTTCGGATCGAACGTCGGGTAGTTCGCGAGCGCGAGGATCTCGCCGTTCTGCGCGTCGAGCACGACGACGCTGCCCGCCTGCGCGTTGTTCGCGACGATCGCGGACTTGAGCTGCGCGTACGCGAGCTGCTGGATCCGGCGATCGATCGTCAGCTCGATCGTCGCGCCGTGCTGCGCGGGCACGAGCGGGCCGGTGTCGGAGATGATCCGGCCGAGCCGGTCGCGGATCACCTGGCGCTGGCCCGAGGTGCCGGACAGCCGTCCGTTCGCGGCGAGTTCGACGCCTTCCTGCCCCCGATCCTCGACGTTCGTGAAGCCGACGACGTGCGCGGCCGATTCGCCTTCCGGATAGAAGCGCTTCGAATCGGCGACCTGCGTGATGCCGTCGACATCGAGCTTCTCGATGCGGGCGGCCGTTTCGGGATCGACCTGGCGCTTGAGCAGCACGAACGAACGGTCGCTCGTCAGGCGCCGCCGCACCTCGGCGAGCGGCATGTCGAGCAGCTTCGCGAGCGGCGCGTACGCGACTTCGTCGACCTGTTTCGGATTCGCCCAGATTTCATAGGTCGTCAGGCTGACGGCGAGGAGCGCGCCGTTGCGGTCGACGATGCTGCCGCGCATCGCGCCGAGCTCGATCGTGCGCTGATAGCGCTTCTGGCCCTGGCCCACGTAGAAATCCTGATTCGCGACCTGCACCCAGAACGCGCGGGCGATCAGCGTGCCGAACGCGATGAACACGAGGATCACGATGAACTTCGAGCGCCACATCGGCAGGTTCGACGACAGCATCGGACTTTTCGCGACGGCGACGTAAGGATCGGACGACTTCGGTTTTTTCTTGAGGCGCATGGGCTGGCTATCGCTGGGCGGGATCGCGGATCGCGTTCCGAAAGTGGAATTGTAATGAATGAGTAATGATTTCGTCTGCTTTGGCCGCCAAATCGTTGAAAAGTCTGACAAATATTGAAGAAGCGCGCGGGCGGGGCGGACGCGGCGAAGGACGCTCGGGGGGGCGCACGAAGCGTGGCGCGCGCATCGGAAAACGGCGGTCGAAGAGGTGTCGTCGATCATCGATCGCGGCGGATGCGATCGATGTTTCGGATGCGGGAGTCGCGGCGGGTGTGGGCGGTGCGAGCGTCGATCGGCGGGACGTCGCGGAAGGCGGGTGGCGCACGACGAGACGCCGTGGCGTCGGGAACGATCAGGCGGTGCGGAAGCGCCGAGCGCGGCGCATCGGCATCGGTACGTGGGAGGCGGTCAGTGGGAAACCATCAGCGGGAAACCGTCAGCCAACCGCGGCGACGCGCGGGTCGCGGCAGGGATTCGGCGATACGCCGATAAACACGTGCGAACGGCGGCAAGAAGCGGACAGCGGCGGAGCGGGCGCGAAACGGCCGGGCGACGCACGGGAGAATCCCGGGCGGCCGCGCCGCCCCGTCGTCGTCACATCGCATCCGGATCAGGCCGGCAGCGCGAACTGCGCGACCGCCGAGCGCAGCGCGTCCGCCTGATCCTTCAGCGAATGCGCGGCGGCCGCGGCCTGCTCGACGAGCGCCGCGTTCTGTTGCGTGACCTGGTCCATCTCGCCGACCGCGCGATTCACCTGATCGATGCCCGCGCTCTGTTCGCGCGACGCGTGGCTGATTTCCTCGAGAATCTCGTTGACGCGCTTCACCGATTGCACAATCTCCGTCATCGTCGTGCCCGCGCGCGTGACGAGCGACGCGCCGTGCTCGACCGTCGTGTTCGACGTCTCGATCAACGACTTGATCTCCTTCGCCGCCGTCGCCGAGCGCTGCGCGAGCGTGCGCACCTCGCCCGCGACGACCGCGAAGCCGCGTCCCTGTTCGCCCGCGCGCGCCGCCTCGACCGCCGCATTGAGCGCGAGGATGTTGGTCTGGAATGCGATGCCGTCGATCACGCCGATGATGTCGCCGATCTTGCGCGACGCGTCGGTGATCTCGGCCATCGTCCGCACGACGTCGTCGACGACCGCGCTGCCGCGCGTCGCGACCTGTGCGGCCTGGTCGGCGAGTTCGGCCGCCTGCGACGCGCTGTCCGCGTTGTGCTTCACGTTCGACGTCATCTCGTCCATGTTCGACGCCGTCTGCACGAGGGCGGCCGCCTGCTGCTCGGTGCGCTGCGACAGGTCGGTGTTGCCGGCCGCGATCTCCGACGCGCCGACGTTGATGTTCTCGGTGCCGAGCCGCACGCGCGACACCATGTCGATGAGCGCCGCCTGCATCGTGTGCAGCGCGTGCAAGAGGCTCGCGCGGTCGCCGCGGCGGATGTCGACGTGCGCGGTCAGGTCGCCTTGCGCGATCCGCTGCGCGGTTTCGACGGCAGCCTCGAGATTGCCGCCGAGGCTGCCGCGCACGCTGCGCAGCACGAACACCATCAGCATCGTCGCGGCGATGCCGAGCACGGCCGTCATCGCGAGCCAGCGGCCGGTGCTCGCGAGTACGGCGGCCTGCAGGTCGTCCATGTACATGCCGGTCACGATGTACCAGTCCCACGGCGCGAAATGGCGGACGGCGCTCGTCTTGTCGATCGGCTTGTCGGCGCCCGGCTTCGGCCACATGTATTCGACGAAGCCGAGGCCGCCCTCCGCGTTGCCCGCTGTCACGATCTCGACGAACAGATGCTTGCCGCCCGGATCGGTGAAGCCCGACACGTCCTTGCCGTTCAGCTCCGGCTTGATCGGATGCATCACGACGACGGGCTTCGAGTCGTTGATCGACAGATAGCCGTCCTTGCCGTAGCGCATCGCGGCGATCGCTTCGAGCGCGGCGCGCTTCGCGTCGGCTTCGGGCATCGCGTTCTGCTGCGACAGCTTGTAGAAATGCTCGCTCACGCTGTATGCCTGCGCGGTCAGGTTCGCGAGCTGCTCGCGCCGGTCCGAGACCATCGACGTGCGGTTCTGCCATGCGCCGGTCGCACCGATCAACAGCAGACCGACCCAAAGGATGACGATCATCGACGTGAGCTTATGGTTCAGGGAAAGAGAGCGCATGGTCTTTAGTCGTGGAGGGGCTGAGGCATGGGGGACGAATGCCTGTTTATCGGCGCGGAGGACCGCGGGCGCAGGCGGGTATTCCCTAGGTGCGGGCGGAACGCGGGGAAGCCCTGAGGGCGGTTTGACGGATGTCGCCCGGCATGCGGGCGTGGCGTATGCGGACGGGCGGATGGGAGCGGATCTTCAGCCAGTTGCGCGGACGGCGGCGATTCGTCGGCCGAATGGACAATGTCGTCGTCGTTCGATCGACGGCGCGGCGATCGGCAATGCTTGTCGCGGCCGATGTCGGCGCATCGGGATCGACGCACGCGGCATGAGGGGGCGCGTGCGGGCGGCGGGCGGATCGACGGAATGAGACGAAACGCGCGAGGGCACGACGGAAAAGCGTGACGGCAAGGCGTGCGAAACCGTCAGGCGCGGTCGATCTCCGGATCGCGAGCCCGCAAGCAAACCGATTTCTGGCTCGCGGGCCTCGGCGGCATCCGTGCGCGCGTTCGCGGCGTGCCGGCTGCGCCGGCTTGCCGCCGGCGCGTCACACCGGGTCCTTGCTCGGCGGCTCTTCCGGCTTCTGCGGATTCTCGTGATGGTGGTGGCCGGGCGACGGCGGCGCGAGCGCGTCTTCTTCGGGGTCGCGAGTGGGGTCGGCGGGCGGTTCCGGCAACGGTGTCGTGTGATCGGTCATGGGAGTCGGCAAATCTCGGTAAACGCAGGGACCGGCGCGGCACACGCCGGGTCTCGTCTTCCGTTATAGGCAATCGGACGCGCGTTTGCCGGATGACGCGGCGTCAGCCGCGCGGCGGCGGGGCGAGCAGGTCGGCGCGCGTGTCGACGTCGCGCAGCACGGCGGAATCGTCGACGTCGACGAGCGCGGGCGGGGCGGCCGCCAGCAGCGCGCGGGCGCCCGTGTCGCCGTCGAGCGCGGCGAGCGCGTCGTAATGGCGGCTCGAGAAACCGACCGGATGGCCGCGCTGCCCGCGATAGACGGGGGCGACGGTGGACGCGAGCTCGACGTCGAGCGCGCGTGCGACGGCCTCGATCGTCGACGGCGCGATCCACGGCATGTCCGCGAGCGCGACGATCCAGCCGGGGCTGTCGGCGCTCGCCCGCACGCCGGCCGCGAGGCTCGCGCCCATCCCGCGCTCGGCGTCGGGCGCGAACACGACCTGGCAGCCGACGTCGTTGAGCAGGTGCGCGAGCTTTTCCGCGCCGGGGCGCACGACCGCGATCACGTCGGGGAGCACGGCGGCGAGCCGCTGGGCGGCCGCGACGGCGATGGGCGTGCCGTCGGGCAGCTTCGCGAGCAGCTTGCTGTGCACGCCGTCGGGGTCGAAGCGGGTACCGAGGCCCGCGGCCAGCAGCACGCCGGTGGCGAGCGATGCATGAGTCATGGCGGTAACGGGTGGCGAAGGTGCTGCGATTGTGCGGTGCGGCGCGGGCGGGGCGCAAGTTCGGGGAAGCCCTTTCCTTCGAGCGATGGCGGCGGAGGCGGGCCGCGATTGGTGTCGTCGTTCGCCCGGATGGCGGCCATAGCGGGGGGCGCGCGGGATCAGTGTCCGCACGCGGCGATCGTCGTATGAGCGATCGAGACGGTTATTGCGGGAAACGGGGGGGCTGCGAAGCCGAGGAACCGAGCGGAGAAATCAAGAAAATGCCGAAAGACGGGGAAGTCGGGAAGCCGAGAGATCGGGAGGCCTGGAAGCCAAAAAAACGGGAAGCCGAAAAATCAAGCGCCGGAGTTGCGAAGCGCCGGCTGGCGGGAGAGCGGCGAACCAGTTCCGAGCGGTGGCAAAGCGGCTGGTGTCGACGACGCGCCACAGCTCGGAAGGAGGCGACGAAGGTTCGCGACTTTTTCGTCGATCCCGATCCGCGCCACGGTCGTTACAATCGCCGTTTCGTCTTCGCTTTCGCTTTCGCGATCGATTCGCTTTCCACATGGATGCATCCACATCGCTTTCCGCGCACGCCGCGCTGCTGCTCATCGATCTGCAGAAAGGCATCTACGATCCGAAGCTCGGCCGCCGCAACAATCCGGACGCTGAGACGCGCGCCGGGAAACTGCTCGATTGCTGGCGGAGTGCCGGGCGTCCGATCGTGCACGTCCGACATATTTCCCGGTCGCCGGATTCGGTGTTCTGGCCGGGACAAACCGGCGCGGAATTTCAGGACGCGTTCGCACCGCTCGCGCACGAGCACGTAATCGAGAAGAACGTCCCCGATGCGTTCGCGGCGACCGGGCTTACGCGCTGGCTGCATGAGCGGGCAATCGCGCAGGTCGTGATCGCGGGCGTGATCACGAACAATTCGGTCGAGTCGACCGCGCGCTCGGCGGGGAATCTCGGGTTCGAAGCAATCGTCGCGGGCGACGCGTGTTTCACGTTCGACCAGCGCGACTTGTCGGGGCGGCTCTGGTCCGCCGAGGACGTTCATGCGCTGTCGCTCAGCAATCTCGCGATGGATTACGCGCGCGTCCTGGTCGCTGCGGATATCGTCGTGCTGGCGATGCGCCAGCACTGATCTTCGCCGGCGTCTTGCCGGACAGGATCCGGTTCGCTACGAGGATCTGACGATGGCGGCGGGATACATGGGGCGCGACCGCGTGCCGATTTCAGGCATCGTGTGGAAGACGCGCAGACCAGATCGTGAATACACGATCATCCGGGCGTTCGAGAATGAGCGGCTCAGGGTGACTGCAGAGTGGTATGGCGCGATCACGAACGGCGCCGCCATCCCGCATGTGCAGCGGAAGCCGTTCAGGCTCTTGGTGATCAACATTATCACGACAGACGGCGAGGGACGTGCCTTGGAGCGTCCGTTGCGTATGTCCGACCGGACGGCGTCGCGGGAATTCCGATTTGAGCATGAGTTGATCGATGCCTACGAGGAGGACATCCTCGTGCGCTTCGGCGGCTGCGAATGGCTGCCATCGTCGGATTGGCAGAGTGGTCGGCAGTTCGTTGAACGGGGGCAACCTTCTCGTTCCACCTGCGCCGGACGCGGTCGACGTGCGAGGTATGGAAGAGGATGTCGCAGAAATCGCTGGAAGCTGGTAGTTACTGCAGTGGATTTCGTTTGGGGCGCCATTTTATAATCCGACTGCACCAATAAGCGGCGTGTCAAATGAAACTGATTCACTCTATTGTTCAATCGTTGAGGATTCGGTAAAAAAGAGAATTCAAAGATATGCCGACGTGAATGTTGATCTGTCTCTTCCTTCATGGCGGTTTGATTGCTGCGTTATTTTGGTTTGTCATTCATGATGTTGCTCAGAATTTTACGAGATATGTGAATCAGCATGGCTTCATTAGTAAAACTATTTTGTTTTGAATTGTGATTGGCGGGGTTGCATTAATCGCACTTTATTTCACTGGCCTGTCATTGCAGTTTAGTAAATATTTGCAAGAGCGGTTGTTTGAATGGATGCGTTGCTTCAAACCGTGTTTGGCACGTCGCGAATTGAAACATTTGGTCAATGTCGAAGCTCGCCTCTCGACAAGTGGTTCCGTGTCGTGGATTAGTCGGATCAAAGAAATCGAGAGGACCATCGATTGCAAATAAGCTATCTCCGTTTATGAGATCGTTCGACCAGTGGTGGAAAGGTTATGGAGGGAATCCCAACCACGGACTGTCGCGGGTGCGAACTGACCTTGCCCCTGCTTCGCGAATCCCGTAGCTGAGGGAATCAGGCCAGGGTGAACATCTCTTCTTTCCTTCCTTTGGGTCGAGTTTATGCACGACCTGATGGAAGGCGAAATTACAGAGGAAGTTCACTCCAGTAGCCGAGAACTTCACTCGCGCTTGACGGCGAATTGATGGCCTGTGAACTTGCCAAAATTTCACGTACGGCAGAAGGCAAAGGTTTTTTTAGTTATCGATCGCGGACCGATCTCGACCAGCCTGTTGATGCGTTTGTAGCCACGATCGATAACTAAAAACCTTTACCATATGTGAGGATTAATATAATCACGAATACCGGCAACGCCATCTTCATGGAGTTTATGTCATTTAATAAACGTGCAAGATCCAGGCAATTGAGTTCCGCAATGTTAGCTATTAATTAACATCGTCAAATTCAGAAATTAAACACCTTGTCATTCCTCATGCGACTGCGCCGAGAATTATTAAATTTTAGATAAATGATCGTACTGTTCAGTTTATGTGATCAGGCGACAAGTCGGAACACATGGATTCAGGTGCTGGCACGTATGCTCGGATCGTCGGCGCAAAAAAACGATCGGCAACCCTTCCGCCAACTTGCCATATGGATCGGACATCTCTTATGGTGTGGCGATCCAATGCATATGATGCCCATCGATAAGGACAAAATTCGTTCCATACCAGTTTAAGAAAAGAGGAATCGCAAATTCTGGAGAGCCAAAATGGAATGGGGGAAGGCGGATTATGAAAATGCGGCGCGAACCCAGGAATTTTCGAAAAACGAATTGCCACAGCGGGAGCGCAAGGTCGCGATCGTCGTCTTCGAGAATTTTTCGCTGACAGAGGTCAGCTCGATCGCGGAGATACTCCGGATTGGCAATGAACTGGCCCGTGGCGATACGAAAAGGCCCGAATACAGTGTGGTGGTGCTATCGAGCCGGCAGGCCCTCGTCCCATGCGGTCCGTTCGTACAGCTGTTTGCAAGAGCGACCAGTGTCCACGACGCACGGCTGTTTGAAGCGGTATTTGTTGCCGGAGGAACAGGAGCCGGTGCCGCCTCACACGATGCAGACTTGTTGTCGTGGCTGCGCCAACTGCCAAAGCACGCGCTCGTAATGGGTCTTGCACCGGGTGCGGAGGCGATTCTCTCGATGAGTGGGCGCGCCGACAATCCAGCCGCCGGTTACAAAGTTCTTGCGGACGATAGTGCCGTGTGGCGCGCGGCAACCTCTGCGCGTGCGACGGGCGAGGGCCGGGGTACCGTCCAGTACGAACTGGCCGTGGATGCCGTGCTCAGCATGATGCGCAGCGACTTTGGCACAGGGGTCGCGTTGGAACTGGAGAGAAGGATCAACTCGTATCTACGGGTGATTTTCGTCGATACAGCCGAGCGAAGCAGCAATGAAAAACGCATATTGAGCGAGCGCATTGCCTGGTCGGTGCGATGGATCCACGAGAACAGCGACCACTCGATTTCTGTGGCCGCTCTGGCCCGGCATGCGTCGATGAGCGAGCGCAACTTCCTGCGCCGGTTCAAGCGCGAGATCGGCCTGACGCCCAGCGAGTATCTGACGAGCGTTCGCCTCAATCTCGCACGGCGCCTGCTCGTCGACGCCGATCTGCCGCTCGACAAGATTGCGCGGCGCTGCGGCCTGTTCAATGGTGATCATCTGCGCAAGCTCTTTCAGAAACACTTCTCGATGTCGCCGGCGGATTATCGAAGGACCACACGCAGCGTACCGGATGAGATGCCCGAGGACGCAGGTGCATCTGTTTTCCGCCAGCGGACTGAACGTGGCGGCGACTCTCTCGCAGCGTAGCGATCGGCGGCCACGCTGCCTCGACGTGGCCATGGGTGGTTGCCCTGGCGGGTTCCACGGGGTTGAACGGTCTGGACGGAAAGCTGGGCGCGACGCGACGTCGAACAGCCCGTCGGCGCGGAGCAACGGGCATCGTCATCGGGAGGAAGGCATGAGCGAAGATTGCGTTTTCTCGCGGACAAGGGAAGACGAAGGATCGGACTGGGACCGGGCGGCAGCCGACGGGACGACGGCCGTCGTTCCCATCATCCTTGCCGGCGGTGCAGGAACGCGCCTGTGGCCGATGTCGCGGGAGCTCTACCCGAAACAACTGATCGACCTGTTCGGGGGCGATTCGTTGCTCCAAGCGACAGCCCGACGGATGGACGGTTTTTGCGCCGAGGCGGCGCACCTGTGCAAACCGCTCGTCGTTTGCAGCGAGGAACAACGCTTCGTCACGGTGGAGCAGTTGCAGGCGAAGAATATCGAGGCCGAGTTGATTCTCGAGCCCGTCCGGCGCAATACTGCGCCGGCGCTGACGCTTGCTGCGGCATTCGTGGATGCAAGAACGGACGATGCCGTCCTCGTCGCCATGCCTGCGGACCACGTGATCGAGGACATCGCGGCGCTCCACCATGCACTGGCCGTGGCCGTCGGTGCTGCGCGCAACGGAGCGATCGTCGCTCTCGGCGTTCGGCCGACCCGCCCTGACACAGCCTACGGCTATATTTTGACGGGCTCGCTGCGCGAGGACGGGACGAGCGGCATCGTACGCTTCGTGGAGAAGCCGGCTCCGGATCTGGCGGCACAGTACGTCGCCTCCAGTGCTTACTGGTGGAACAGCGGCATTGTCGTCGTACGCGCGACGGTCTGGCTCGATGCGGTGAAGACGTTGGAGTCCGAGATGCACGAGGCATGCGTGTCGGCCATAACGCACGCGAGCGCCGCGGGTCTGGCGACCCGCGCATCCGCGGAATGGTTCGAGCGCTCACCATCGGATTCCATCGACTACGCCGTGATGGAGCATCTGGGCGCGGACCCGGCATTGCCGCCTGGCGTGATGGTGCCGCTCGAAGGCGGCTGGTCGGACGTAGGGTCCTGGAACGCCGTATGGGAGGCGTTCGACAAGGATCCGAGCGGCAACGTGGCGCGTGGCCGCGTAGTGTTCGAGGCGGCAAGATCGACCTTCGCGCTTTCTGAAGGACGCCTTGTCGCCTGTGTCGGCGTGACGGGCCTGGTCGTCATCGACACGGACGACGCCGTGCTGGTGGTTGATCGCTCGCACGTGCAGCACGTCAAGGGACTCGTCGACAGTCTTAAGGCACGACGTGCGCCCGAAGCGGACACGCATCGCAAGGTGCGGTGTCCGTGGGGCTATTACGACTTGATCGACCGGGGCGAACATTTTTTGGTAAAGCGCCTGGTCGTCAAGCCCGGCGAGCGATTGTCGCTGCAGCTTCATCATCACAGGTCCGAGCGTTGGGTGGTCGTGCGCGGAACGGCGCGTGTCGTGCGCGGCGACGAACAGTTTCTGCTCAGCGAGGGCCAATCGACGGACATCCCGCTCGGTGCGCGGCATCGCCTCGAGAACCCCGGCAAACTGCCTCTCGAAGTCATCGAGGTGCAGTCTGGTTCGTATCTCGGCGAAGATGACATCGTGCGTTTCGACGATTTGTACGGCCGCACATGAAATGCGCTTACGATATTGCTCCGGGAGTCCCGCCGCATTGCCCTTGCACGCGCCGGGCCGGCAGCGCGGCATGCCGCGCTGCGCAAACAGCATGCCACGCGACGCGAATGCGACCGCCGATGCGTAAGGCCACGCGTTCGAGGCATGCAAGGCGCCTCGCGCGGATGTTGCTCGCGCTTGCGGCGACGCATGCGAAGTTCGCATTGTCGTCAGAGCCGGCGATGTCGTTTCTCGGGCAAACGGGCGGACTCGTCATACCCTACGGAACGACGCTACCGACGGGCGAAGCCGAGTTCCAGTTCAACGACTACAAGGATCCTCGCTTCGCAACGCAGGCTTCGAGTGCGCAAAGCTACTTCGGGGCATTCGGTTTTCTTCCTTACGTGGAAATCTCCGGCGGACTCGTCAACTACGCGAAGCCCCAACCGAGTGTAATACCAGGGCAGGAGAGCTTCGTTATCCGGCACCTGCTCGGCAACGTAAAGCTGGGAGTGCCGCATGTCTTCGAGGGCCAGCCCGACATCGCAATCGGCGCCACCGATTTCGGCGGTCAGACGAAGTTTTTCCGGTCGAAGTATGTTGTTGTCACGGATTCGTTCGGCCCGGTTCGCGTCACGTTCGGCGCGGGATGGGGCGGGCAGCGTCTGAATGGTGTATTCGGCGGCGCCGAACTTATGCTTGGGCGCAGCGGATTGTCCGTGCTGGCCGAACACGACTCAAGCGTTGCCTATGCCGGCGTGCGGTATCGCTCTCCCGCCATTGCTTGGCTCGGGGACGCGCGGCTCATCGGCACGGTGCAACACTCATTGAGCGCGAGGCAGAGTGCGCTCCCGGTTGGCAGGACGGCTGTTTCGCTAGGCCTGCAAATTCCCCTTGGCCGGCGCTACGACGATCCGCTGGCGCTGGTTACGCCGGATCGAAGCGGGGGATCTCCCGAGGCAGCGGCTTTGACGCCGGAGCCGCGTTTCCTAGACCGGCCGGGCTCAAGTGCTGCGCCGCGAATCGAGCCACGCGCGGCAATTGATGTGGCCGGCGAGCGTCACGCGCCATCCGTGGCGAGAGACGGCATCGTGCCCGAACGATGTTCGGCCACCACAGTCGATCAGGGCGCCGATCGTTTGTTGACCATTCGTGACTTGTTGATCCGCCTTGGTCTCGAACGTGTCAAGTTGGGCCGATACCGCCGCTACCTGATCGTCGAGTACGAGAACCATCGCTACAACCAGAACGAAGCGGACGCACTCGGCATCGTATTCGGCGTGGCTGCGAGGGTCGCGCCATGCGATGTGATAAGAGTCGTGGCCGTGATCAAAAAGGCCGGTATGGCCGTGGGACAGGTGTCGGTGGACCGTCAGAGCTTTGCTGCCTTCATCGTAGGCGGACACGACGACCGCGACGCTGGCGACACGCTATTGATGTCGACGCGTCCGACTTTCAGTGACGCGGATGTATCCTGGGCGTCGATCGAACCTGGTCCACGTTCGCTCGCACGCATCGAAATCGCTCCGAAAACGAGCTACCTGATCGGAACGGAGTACGGGAAGTTTGATTATTCGCTCGCAGCCAATATCGAAGGTTTTGTTCCACTGTGGAAAGGCGCGGAACTCTATGCGAGCTACGTAGCGCCGATCAGGAACAGCGCCAATGTCGGAAGCGGTCGCGTGTTCGATGAGTTTGCGCTTGAGACCGGGCTTTCGGACGTGACGCTCAATCAGATTCTGTGGGCGAATGCGCAGACACTCAATGTCGCTGGCATTGGGAAGATCGGCTTTCATTATTTCGGCATCGAGGACGAAATGACATTCTTCGTGCCGTCGCGCCCGGATATCGTCCGCTTGCGTTTGGCCTATCTGAAGCGCTTCCACGGAGCATCCTCGTCGGCAGTCCGGCGCAACGTGGAAAACGCGGTACTGCTCTACCGCTGGGTGCAACCGTCGTGGCATCTGTGGGTCGAAGCGGGCGTCGCCCGCTACGTCGGCGGCGACCGCGGGCCTCTTCTGAACATCGTGCGCTGGTTCGACGATGTCGCGGTGGGGCTCTCGGTGAGCCACAGCGAAGGAGGCACGTTCGCAGGTGTCTCGATCAGCTTCCCGTTGACGCCACGCCAGGGTATGTCGCCCGGTGTCATCGAGGTGACGGGAGCGGAGACCGTCCCGTTGTCGGTGAGAACGCGTGTCGGCAGCGCGGCAAACACCGTAAGTTCGGGTGCTGCCGAAGACCTCTCGTTTGGCTACAGCACGCAGCAGTTCCTGCTGAATCAAGGTCGCTTCAGTGAGGCTTACTTCCAGTCTCAGCTTTTTCGCATGCGCGACGCCTGGCGGCGATTCGCACTGCCAGTCATGGAAGGCACGAAATGATGATCGAATTTAGCGATTTGCTTATCGCGGAGGGATCACTATGAAACTCGCAACGTTTGCTCGCCCCCTTGCACTGATGACCGTTCTCGTGCCCATTGCGTTGGGGCTTTCCGCCTGTGGCGGCGGCGGTGGAGGTGGCGCGACTAAGCCCACTTCCTTCAACGGAACCGCGGCGCTGGGCGCGCCGTTTCCGAACGCGGTCGTAACCTTTACGTGCCGCACCGGCGCCGCCTCGACCACCACGGATGCCAATGGTAACTACAGTTTGACAGCGTTGGTTCAGACACCTTGCGTCGTAACGGCGACGGACGGGACGCGGACGTTGCACTCGCTCGCACCTGGCGCCGGCCTGATCAATATCACGCCGCTAACGGAACTGCTTGTGCAGTATGTCAGCGGGCAATTGAAAACGAGCGAGCCCGCACTTTTCGCGAACTTCTCTGGCAATGCGAACGCGCTAGCATTGATATCCGATCCCGTGCAGATCAACACAGCAGAGTCGGCCATCGTCGATCTGATCAATAGAATTTTCAACATAACACTTGGCATAAGAAACTTTCTGAGCATTTCGTTCGTGGCAGGAAGCGGTGCGGGCGCGGACGCCGATCTCGATGCGCTTGCCACAACAGGCGCGATCAATCCGACAACGCGTTTGCCGTCAGACCAGGCTACGGCTGCAGCGTGGTCCGCGGGTGAGTCCAATCCATACAACCCTGGCGGCGGAGCGACCGGTGCGACGGGCGGCACGGGTGGAAGTAGCCCGTCGACGGGGAACTGATCGAACGGTATGTCGCGCGAGAACCAGCGTGGGATTCATCGGTCACGCGAATGTCGCGCATGACGCGACACCCATTTTTCGGGACAACGACGATGCTGCTCATCTTCGTAGTAGCGTTTGCCGCTTCTCTGATCGGAAATGCCGTCATCGTTCGATACGCAAGCGTGAATGGTATGCGTATGCTCGACTATGACCTCCGTGGCGTGCAGAAGATGCACATGCTGGCTGTGCCGAGAATCGGCGGCGTAGGGATCGCCTTCGCTGCAGCGCTTGCCTGCTGCTTTCTATCGGGGACGGCCGCACTGACGCCGCTGCCCGCGGCGCTCTTCGCCTGTGCGGCGCCGGCGCTGATGGCCGGACTGCTCGAGGACGTCACGAAGCGAGTGAGCCCGCGTGCGCGATTCCTGAGCGTGATAGCCGCCGCGCTGCTTGGCTGCCTGATCCTGGGCGCGGTGATAAGGCGCGTCGGCCTGCCGATCGTCGATACCGCTCTGGCCGTCGTTCCTTTCGCCGTCGTGTTTACCGTCGTCGCAGTGACGGGGCTCACGAATGCGCTCAACATCATCGATGGCGTCAACGGCCTCTCGTCAGTCGTCGGCATCTTCATCCTCGCTTCGATAGCCTGCGTCGCTTATCACGTCGGCGATGCATTCGTCATGTGGACCGCGCTTATCATGATCGGCGCGATCGGCGGGTTCGCGGTCTGGAACTACCCTGCCGGGCTCGTGTTTCTCGGTGACGGCGGGGCGTACTTCATCGGCTTTGTGATTGCCGAGCTGCTTGTGCTGCTCGAGGTTCATCCGGCGGTCTCGACCTGGTATGCGGTGCTGGTCAGCATATATCCGACCTGGGAGACGCTGTTTTCGATGTATCGACGCAAGATGGTGCGCGGCAGGCCGGTCAGCGCACCCGATTGCCTCCACCTTCACACACTGATCTACCGGCGTGCGCGTCGCTGTGGAGCGCATGGATGCGACCGGCACAAACGATTGCTGTCCAACTCCGGGACCGCGCCCTTCCTGTGGCTGTTGACGCTCCTCGCCGTAGTGCCGGCGACGCTATTCTGGCGCAATGGCGTGCTGATGTTTGTGTCGATCTGCGCGTTCATTGCCCTCTATGTCTGGCTGTATGCGTCGATCGTACACTTCAGGACGCCGCGCTGGCTTTTTGTCGGAAGGCCCTCGAATACGGAAGCGGGTCGCGCCGATCGCAACGCGGCCCTGGCGCGCGTTCATCACTCAGAACACCGGGGATCGGAGAACGATGTCTGCTGATCTCGCCTCTGGAAGCAGGGGGACGCGCCGCGTGGGATGGCATGACAGGCGCCTGCGCGCTGCGCCGCTTGCGTGGCTGCTGCCACTCTTCTGCGCGGCATGCACCGCTGCACCAGGCATGCGCTTCGATCCAAAAGCACCCGTTGATCCAGGTGATCCGTTGTCGGTGCCGCATATCGTGACGATCACACCGTCGCTCATTCACGATCAGAATGAACAACGGCGACTCGATCCTGACGACGGATACAAGGCGATGATCGGTATGCCGCAACCGTACAGGATCGGGCCAGCCGATGTGTTGTCGATCATCGTCTGGGAGCATCCGGAACTGGTCGTGCCAAATCTGACCTATTCGATAGGCGAGACGGCTGGGGCACAGCCCGCCGGGCCCGGGTTGACCACACAAACGGTTCCAGGCTTCGTCGTCGGCGCCGACGGAGGGATTCAATATCCGTATCTGGGATTCGTCAAGGCGGGCGGGCTCACCGTCGGCGAATTGCAGGCCGTGATGACAAAAGGACTCGGTCACTTTCTGAGAAATCCGAAGCTGACGATCAGCGTCATCGCCTATCGCAGTCAGCGGGTCTTCGTCGAAGGGCAGGTTGGGCAGCCGGGCATCAAGCCGGTCACCGACGTGCCGATGTCGCTTGCAGAGGCGCTCAGCGAAGCCAACGGCATTCCGGCCGGCATCGGCGACACGAGCCGCGTCGAAGTGCTGCGCGCCGGCAAACGCTACCTCCTGAACTTGCCGGCGCTTGCTGCACAAGGCGTGGATACGTCGCAAATCATGTTGCGCGATCGCGATGTCGTACGCGTGCAGCCTCAGACATACAACCAGGTGTTCGTCGTCGGCGAGGTGGGCAAGCCGACGCCCGTGCCAATGCATGATGGGCAACTGTCCCTCAATGATGCGCTTGCCGAGGCGATGAGTGTCAATCCGGCCACGGCACAATCAGAAGGTGTCTATGTCGTGCGTGCGAGCGACAACCCCGAAAGGCCTCAAGTCTTTCGCCTCGACAGTAGATCGCCGGTCGGGCTTGCGCTCGCCGAGCACTTCAGGCTGCAGCCCAAGGACGTCGTCTATGTCGACTCGACGGGTCTCGCACGCTGGAGCCGCGTGATCAATCTGCTGCTACCGAGCGCGCTCGGGTTGAGCGCGACACGCTCGACGATGGGCAACTGATTCTCGCAACGAGCAACCATGTCGGGAGCGGGGCACATTGACGAGGTACACGGAAGTGTCGATTTCGATCTTGACGGTATGTGTCGCAAACATCTGCCGCAGTCCGATGGCTGAGGGGCTGTTGCATCTGCAACTGCCCGCACTCGAGATTACGTCGGCCGGCCTCGATGCCGCGATCGGATGTGGCGCCGACCCGTACGTGCTCGATCTAATGCGTTCGCGGGGCATCGATCTTGCCATGCATCGCGCCCGTCAACTCCTATCGCTTCACTGTCGGCAGGCCGATCTGATTCTCGTCATGGAGGAAGTGCACCGCCATGCTATCGAGCGCTGCTACCCATTTGCACGCGGTCGCGTTTTTCGCATTGGCCAGTTTGGCAGCTTTGACGTACCCGATCCGAGCGGTGGCGAGCCGCGGCAATTCGACGGCTGTCTCGACCTGATCGAGCAGGGCGTTGAGGATTGGGTTGCGCGAATCCACACGCTCTTCGCGCCATCTTGAAACAAGAACGATCGAATTACTCCATGGCACCACTCAAACGCTCATCCGCCGTCGTGACGCATGATCCCGAAATCATCGGCCTCGCCGCGTTTCTCGACATGCTCGTCGATAATCGGGCCGTCATCTCAACCGTGACGGCGCTCTTCGTTGTGGTCGGTGTGTTCTATGCGTGGCTCGCCCCGCCGGTCTACGAGAGCGCTATTACGTTGCAAGTCGAGGAAGACCGCGACACGGGTACCCCGAAAGGCATGCTCGGCGACATGTCGCAGCTCGTTGAGATCAAGTCTCCAGCCGAGGCCGAAATGCAGATTCTCGGCTCGAGGTTCGTGCTGTCGAGAAGCGTCGATGCATTGCGGCTCTACATTTCGGCGCAGCCGAGACGCTTTCCACTCATCGGAAGCTCGATCGCCCGCTACAGCGATGGATTGTCGCGTCCTGGCCTCTTCGGCATCGGCGGCTATGCGTGGGGCAGCGAGTCCATCAACGTTGCAGCCTTCGACGTGCCGCCGCACGACGAAGGCCGACGCTACACGTTGCGTGTTCTGTCGGGGGGGCGCTACGCGTTGCAAGGCGACGGCATAGACGGAGAGGCAATCGGGCACGTCGGCGTCGGCGAGCGGTTTGCTACACGAGCCGGGCCGGTCTTGCTCAGGGTCGAGCGCATGGATGCACGGGAGGGCATCGTCTTCGAGCTGACCCGGGATTCGTTTCAGCAAACAGTCACACAATTGCGCAAGGCGCTCATCATCGCTGAGAAAGGCAAGCAATCGGGTGTGATCGAGGCGACATTGCAACACAACGACCCCGAATTGCTGAGTGCGACGCTCAATGAGATCAGCCGGCAGTATCTGCGCCAGAATATCGAACGTAAGGCCGCACAGGCCGAGAGATCGCTCGATTTTCTGGTCGATCAGCAGCCGGAGATGAAACACCAGCTCGAAGAATCCGAGAATCGCTACAACGCGTACCGCAACACGCATTCAATCATCGATCTCGGCGAAGAGGGCAAGGTTATCCTGCAACGCTCGGCGGACGTGGAAAGCAGGCTGCTGCAGCTGAGGCAAAAACGTGAGGAGTTGCTGATGCGCTACATGCCATCGCATCCGGGCGTCATTGCGATCGATGCGCAGATCGCCGAAGCGGCAAAAGTGGCAGGTGAACTGGCGGGGCGCGTCAAGCAAATGCCGCTTTCAGAGCAATCGACGCTGCGCCTGGAGCGAGACGTGCGCGTCAATACCAATCTGTACGTGTCGTTACTCAATAACATCGAACAGTTGAAGCTCCTCAAGGCGAGCAAGATTGGCAACGTGCGGCTCATCGATCGGGCCGAGGTGCCGCAAATTCCGGTCAAGCCACGCAAGCTCATGGTGGTCGGCCTCGCGGCGCTCATGGGCCTCTTTGCAGGCGTCGGAATCGCATTCATTCGCGACGCGCTTTTGCGCGGCGTCACCGATGTGACTGCACTCGAAAGCCATAGCGGGCTGTCCGTCTATGCAACCATTCCCTACAGCAAGCAACAGGAAGCGTTGGCGCGCAAGATGGCGGTGAAGACGAAGGAAGAGGATCTGATGCTGGCCACGCGCTATCCGCTCGATCCGGCAATCGAAAGCCTGCGTAGCTTGCGTACCGCGCTTCAGTTCGCGATGCTCGAGGCGCGCAACAACGTCGTGCTGCTGACAGGCCCCTCGCCAGGAATAGGCAAGTCTTTCGTATCGGCGAACCTGGCAGCGGTGCTGGCGGCCTCCGGCAAGCACGTGCTGCTGATCGACGGCGACCTGCGCGCTGGTCATCTGGACCGTTACTTCGGCCAATCGAACGGAGTCGGGCTCTCCGATGCCATTGCGGGCGCTGTAGCCTGCCAGGATGTGGTGCGCGAGAGCGTCCGCCCGAACCTCGATTTCGTACCGACGGGCACGGCTGCCCTCAATCCGGCCGAGCTTCTGCTCAGTGACAGATGGCTCGAGCTTGTGAATACAGTATCGGCCCGATACGACATCGTTCTTATCGACGCCGCCCCGGTACTGCCGGTTTCGGACGCCGGCATCATGGCCCCTGTCGCCGGTACTGTCTTCCTTCTCGCACGGTTTGCGCAGACACGTGTCGGCGAGATCACAGAGTCGGTCAAGCGCCTCGCGCAGGGCGGATCGCGCGTGAGCGGACTGCTCTTCAATGGCGTCGCGCCGCGCAGATACAGCTATGCCTATGGCGGAAAGTACGGGCGCTACCGCTATGCTGCATATCGGAATGACCGGACTCGCGCTGAGAATCAAGTACGCCAATGAAGGTTGAATGCTCAGCCCAAGACGACAAAACTCCATATCATCCAGACAGATGAAAGATTTGGAATGCAAACAGACTACGCTATGAACGTGAAAAAGAGGGAACGGGAGTCGTTATGAAGGCCGCGCTTATTACCGGAATAACAGGACAGGACGGGGCTTACCTGGCGGAGTTCCTGTTGCAAAAAGGGTACCTCGTGCACGGCGTCAAGCGTCGCGCGTCGCTCTTCAACACGGCGCGTATCGATCACCTCTACGAAGATCCGCACGAAGAGGAGCGTCGCTTTGTTCTGCACCACGGGGATCTGACAGACGCGACGAGCCTGATCCGGATCATTCAGCAAGTGCGTCCCGACGAAATCTACAACCTCGCGGCGCAAAGCCATGTGGCAGTGTCGTTCGAAGCGCCCGAGTACACGGCGAATTCCGATGCGCTCGGCACGCTGCGCCTGCTCGAGGCGATGCGCATCGTGGGAATTGAAAAGACCGCGCGCTTTTATCAGGCCGCGACGTCCGAACTCTATGGGCTCGTTCAGGCTGTACCGCAAAAGGAAACCACGCCCTTTTACCCGCGTTCGCCTTATGCCGTCGCGAAGCTTTACGCCTACTGGATCACAGTCAATTATCGCGAGGCCTACGGCATCTACGCGTGTAACGGCATCCTTTTCAACCATGAATCGCCTGTACGCGGCGAAACGTTTGTCACGCGCAAGATTACGCGTGCGCTTGCGCGGATCAAACTCGGTATGCAGGGCTGTCTCTATCTCGGCAACCTCGACGCGAAACGCGATTGGGGGCATGCGCGCGATTACGTCGAGATGCAATGGCTGATGCTGCAGCAGCCGCATCCGGAGGATTTTGTGATCGCGAGCGGCGTGCAATACAGCGTGCGTGACTTCGTCGACGCGGTCGCGAGAGAGCTCGACATGCCGATCAAATGGCGAGGAAAGGGGGTCGAGGAGCGCGGCTATGACGAACGCGGCAATGTCGTTGTCGCGGTGGACCCGCGCTATTTTCGACCCGCTGAAGTGGCGTCGCTGCTGGGCGACGCGGGAAAAGCTCGCGAGAAGCTGGGCTGGAAGCCGCGCACGAGCTTTGCCGAACTGGTCGCGGAAATGGTTCGAGAAGATCTACGCAGTGCCGAGCGCGACGCGCTCGTCCGGGAACACGGCTACCGCGTGTTCGAATGCCATGAATGACTGACCAAACGAAGAGGGTATACATGTCTGGAACTTTGGATAAACATGCCCCTATCTATGTCGCGGGCCATCGGGGCATGGTCGGCTCGGCAATCGTGCGCCGCCTGATCGCGGGGGGCTACGACAATATTGTTACGCGCGATCGCGCATCGCTCGATCTGATGGACCAGCAGGCCGTTCGGAGGTTTTTCCGCGAACAACGGCCCGCTTATGTCTTTCTTGCGGCTGCGAAGGTCGGCGGCATCTATGCGAACAACACGTACCCGGGCGATTTCATTCGCGAGAATCTGCTGATCGAGTGCAATGTGATCGATGAGGCAATGGCTGCCTCGGTCGACAGGCTGCTCTTCCTCGGCTCATCGTGCATTTATCCGCGCGATTGTCCGCAACCGATCCGCGAGGAGTACCTGCTCACCGGCACGCTCGAAAGAACGAACGAGCCCTATGCCGTTGCGAAAATTGCGGGGGTCAAACTCTGCGAAGCTTTCAACCGTCAATACGGCACGCACTACGTGTCCGTCATGCCGACCAATCTGTACGGACCCAACGACAACTATGATCTGCGCACGAGCCACGTCCTGCCAGGATTGCTGCGCAAGGCGCATGAAGCCAAGCTGAGTGGCGATTCGCGTCTGGTCGTATGGGGCACCGGCAAGGCGAGGCGCGAGTTCCTCTACGTGGACGATATGGCCGACGCCTGCGTGTTTCTGATGGAAAACGGCATCGAAGAAGGCCTGATCAACGTCGGCATGGGGGAGGACGTGACGATCCGCGAGCTTGCCGAAGAAGTCATGGACGCGGTTGGGTTTCGTGGCGACATCGTCTGCGATCCGACCCAGCCTGACGGCACGCCGCGCAAGCTGTTGTCGGTCGAACGCCTGCACGCGCTCGGATGGCGGCCTAAGACGCCGCTTGCAGAAGGGATCCGCAAAACCTATGCGAGCTTTCTCGCCGAGAGCGACCGGCGGTAGTTGGCAATCGCGATCGATACAGATGTCCAACCCAATGGAACATGGCGGCATTCGCAAATGAACTGGCTCATTACCGGCGGGTGCGGATTCATCGGCGCCGCACTGATCCGGAGACTGCTTGACGAGGGCGGCCATGCCGTGCGCGTGCTCGACAACCTCAGCACCGGTGCGCGCGCCGATCTCGCCCGCGTCGCGGCGTACGAAGAGCTTGCGCGCGACGAGATCCGTTCGGCGCCGCGCTGCATCGAGCTTGTCGTGGGCGATATCGTTGATGCGCAGTTGGCGCTCGATGTCGCGCGAGGCTGCGACGTCATCGTCCATCTGGCCGCCAATACGGGCGTTGTGCCGTCGCTACAGAATCCGCGTGCGGATCTCGGCGCCAACGTGATCGGCACGTTCAACTATCTGGAAGCCGCTCGCCACCATGGCGTCAGTCGGTTCGTGTTCGCATCGAGCGGTGCGTCGACAGGGGATGTCGAACCGCCCATCCACGAGGAAGTCGCGCCACATCCCGCGTCACCCTACGGAGCGAGCAAGCTCGCCGGAGAGGCATACGCGTCGGCCTACAAGCACGCGTTCGGCATCGATACCGTCATGCTCCGTTTCGGTAACGTGTATGGCCCGGGTTCTGCGCGCAAATCGAGCGTCGTCGCAAAATTCATTCGCGCGGCACTTGCGCAGATGCCCGTTGAGATCCACGGCGACGGTTTGCAGACGCGGGATTTCATCTATATCGACGATCTCGTCGATGCCGTGATGCTGGCGTCGATCGTACCGGGCATAGGCGGGGAGGCGTTTCAGATCGCGAGCGGCGCGGAAACCACGATCGACGATTTGGCCGTCCGTATCGCGAGGGCGCTCGAGTGCGTGGGTGTCCACAATTTCAAGGTGACACGCGCCGATGCGCACGCGCCGGGTGTGAGACGAAGCTTCTCCGACACGACGAAGGCGCGCTTGCTTCTCGAATGGCAACCCAAGGTGACGCTCGACGAAGGTCTGCAAGAGACGGTCTTGTATTTTCTCGATAACGTGAGGGCTTTGCCATGAACCCGCTGTTTCATGGCCAGGCGATCCTGGTGACGGGCGCGTGCGGCACCGTCGGCTCCGAGCTGATCAGACAGCTGCTGACGGATCCCGCTTATGCGCCGGGCGAAGTCATCGGCATCGACAACAGCGAAAGCGAAATCTTCTTCCTCGACCAGCATTACCTGAACGACGGCCGCGCTCGCTTCTTCGTCGCTGACGTTCGCGACGGGGAGGAACTGGTCCGCAAGACAGCCGGCGTCGATATTGTCTTTCACTGCGCGGCGCTCAAGCATGTCATTCTCTGCGAACGCTCGCCCGAGCAGGCGGTACAGGTCAATATACTGGGCGTACAGAACATCATATCGGCCGCTCAGGCGAACGGCGTGAAGCGCGTGATCTTCACAAGCTCGGACAAGGCCGTGAACCCCACCAATGTGATGGGTACCTCGAAACTGATGGGCGAGCGCCTCATTACGGCCGCCAACAGCCGAAAGCGTGGTGCGGGCCCGATCTTCGCATCGACGCGCTTTGGCAACGTGCTCGGCTCGAACGGCTCAGTCGTTCCCATTTTTCACAACCAGATCGCAAGTGGCAGCCCGGTCACACTCACACACCGTGACATGACCCGCTTCGTCATGAGCATCGAAGACGCCGTACGTCTTGTCATTGATTCTGCAACGCTCGCGAGAGGCGGCGAAGTCTTCGTCACCAAGATGCCCGTCGTTTGCATAAAGGACCTGGCGGCAGCCATGATTGCAGAACTCGCCGGTGCCTATGGCAGGAAACCGCAGGATGTCGAGATTGTCGAGATCGGTGTGAAAGCGGGGGAAAAGCTCTACGAGGAGTTGATGAGTCAGGAGGAAATTCGTCGCGCGTTGGACCTGCGGCGCTATTTCAGCATATTGCCGGCGTTCCGTGGCATCTATCACGAGATCCGATACGAATATGACGATCTGGTGAGCGGACAGGTGCTTGCGCCGTATGTGTCGGCCAGTGAAACGCCGCTCTCGGTGCTTCAGATCCGCCAGTTGCTGAGGGACGGCGGGCTGGTGAATCGGCCCGAACGAGAGGGGAGCATGCGTTACTGGCCCGGCGACAAGGAGGAGAAGCGGACATGCGCGTTCTGATTCTGGGAGGCGACGGATACCTCGGTTGGCCAACGGCGATGTCGCTCGCTAAGAGTCACCATGAGATTTGCGTCATCGACAACTACCTGCGTCGCAATATTGCGCGGGAAACGTCGTCCGAGCCGCTTTTCGACAATCCCAATTTGCCCGATCGCGCCGCCATTTTCGAAGCCATTCACGGCAAGCACATTCGTGTGGAGATCGGGAACTGTGATGATTACCGCACGCTCGAGCGCGTCGTGCGCGATTTCGGTCCTGACGTGATCGTCCATTATGCGGAGCAGCCATCGGCCCCTTACTCGATGAAGGGATTCGACGAGGCGCGCAGGACACTGCAGAATAACCTGGGCGTGACGTTCAACGTGATCTGGGCAATGCTCGAACACGCGCCCGATTGTCATCTGATCAAACTCGGGACGATGGGCGAGTACGGCACGCCCGACATCGACATTGAAGAAGGGTGGCTCGACGTCGAGCATAACGGACGGCGTCAACGATTCCTCTATCCGAGACAGGCGGGGAGCCTTTACCACACGACGAAGGTGCTGGATACCGACTTGCTATGGTTCTATGTTCGCACGCACGGCCTGCGGGTGACGGATTTGATGCAGGGCCCGGTGTACGGAATCGAGACCGAAGAGTCGATTGCCGATTCGCGCCTGATGCCCAATTTTCACTACGACGACATTTTCGGAACCGTCGTCAATCGCTTTCTGGTGCAAGCGGTTGCCGGTGTTCCGCTGACGGTATACGGCAAGGGTGGGCAAACGCGCGGCTACTTGAACATCAAGGATACCTTGCAATGCATCAAGCTTGCGATCGGAGCGCCGGCCGATCGTGGCGAACTGAGGATATTGAACCAGTTCACCGAGCAATTCACCGTGAATGAACTGGCAGCGCATGTCCGGCAGGCAGGCGCGCGCCTCGGGCTGCAGGTACGCATCGAACAGATCGCGAATCCGCGCAAGGAGTTGGAGGATCACTACTACAACGCGAAGCATCGCGGGCTCTTCGAACTGGGCTTGAAACCGCATTACCTGACCGAAGACGTCCTTGTGCGAATGTTCGAACCTGTCGCGAAGCATAAAACCTCAATCGATCGTCGAAAGATTCTGCCTCGAGTCGGATGGACTCGATAGCGGTGGCGTTCGGTGATGCGACGGCTGCTTGAAACGAAAGAGAGGGGATGTGTGCGGCGACAACGCATAGTGATGCGCTTTGGCGACCAGGCGGTGGTCAGTCTGGGTAACCTGGTTCTGGGCTTGTTGATGGCGCATGGCCTCGGCCCTGCAAAATTCGGTGTATTCGCGCTGGTGTGGGCGATCGTCGTTTTCGCGCTCGGGTGTCAATGGGCGCTCGTGACATCGCCGATGCAATCCAGCTTGCCGCGCACGGCCGAGTCTGAACGGTACGGGCTCTGTGCGGCATTGATCGCACATTCCGCCGCCATCGGTTCGATGGCAGGGGTGGTGGCGGTGATTGTCGCCGCGGGCCTCGGCGAATCCATGCGCGCCGTGGACTGCATTCTGGTCGCGCTGTCGAGCGTCGCCGTGGTGGTTCAAGACTTTGTGCGCCGATGGCTGCTCGCGGTAGAGCGTCTGGGATGGGGTCTTGCGAGCGACATTTGCCGGCAATTCGGCGCCGCGCTGGCAATCTTTCTCCTGCCGATCGGGTGGCGCGGTGCGTTGCCTGCGGTGATGACGGCAGTCGGTATGGTCGCGCTCGTGAGCTGTCTCCCGATCTGCGTCGAGATGCGGCGAGCGCGCTGCTCGTGGGCGCTCGTTTTGCAGCACGCACGGGTTCACGCGCGCACTGCCCGGTGGCTCTTTCCATTCGTTGTCGTGCAGATGGCCATTGCCGCTGCGCCGCTCTATGTGATCGGCGTGATCGTCGGGCCGGCGAGCGCCGGGGGCTATCGCGCGGCGCTCTATCTGATGGCGCCACTCGTCGTATTGTCCGAGGCCCTCGAGACTTTTCTGCCGCTGCGTGCAAGCGAAGCGGCGGTGCATGGCGGCGTATCCGCGCTCAAATCCCTTCTCACGTATTGGATATTGATCGCCACGGCACTGAGCGTCGCCTATTTGACCGCCGTGAATGTCGCCGGCGGATGGCTGTTCAGCACGCTGTTCGGCATGCGCTATGCCGCGCTGGTCCCCCTTCTGGTCCCATTGTCGGTTGCGGCGGTGCTTCAAATGGGGACCTACATGTTGAATGTCTATCACCGGGCGGTCGAGAAACCCCGTGGTCTCCTGATTGCCGAGCTGGCTGCCGCCGCGAGTCTCGCGGCGGGTTGCCTGATTTTTCCAATTGGCCGGATCGGCGCGGGAGTTGCCATTTCCACGGCGGCGTCGCAGGCGGTCAAGCTGGTCGTGCTCGCGTACAGGGCGCGCGGCAAGGCCGAACAGCAATTTGCCTGACCGGATGACACTATGTATTCGTGCTGCGGATATCGAAACTGTTCCAACACACTCAAACCGTACTTTCTCGATGGTGAGACAGATTTCTTCCGGTGCGAGCGGTGCGGTATCGTTCAACGCTACCCGATGCCGTCGCTTGCGGAGCTCGACCGCATTTATGCCGGCCTCTACCGTTTGTCGCGCATCGCGGACGACGCGACCGATCAGTCATCGGGGGAACGCGTGTTGCGGCGATACGGCCGATACCTGATGCGCCACATCGTTCGTCCAGGCGATTCCGTCCTCGATTTCGGATGTGGCACGGGTCAGCTCGTGCGAATTCTGAACGATCAAGGCATTGACGTGCTTGGCGTCGAGCGCTCGGATGCGGCGCGTTATTTCGCGAGGCGCCATCACAACCTGGATTTGCGCGCAACGCTGGACGAGGTCGCGGACAGGAGCGCCGACGTCGTCACGATGATCGAAGTCATCGAACATCTTCCCGATCCGTTCGCGATGCTTGACATGATCCGTCGAAAGATCAAACCCGGGGGCATGATCTTCCTGACTACACCCAATCGGAACGGCCTGCGCGCGCGACTAGAAGGCGGCAACTGGCGGGAGGCAAAAAAGAAGTTTCATGTCCTGCTTCTCGATCCGGGGAGCTTGCGGCGACTGTTGCAAACGGCCGGCTTCGCACGCATCAGGCTGATCAGGTTCCCGCTGGTCCAGCGTGAGGGCCTCGCTTCTCACGTCGTTGCCCGTGCGTTACAAGTCGCGGGCGTCGGAGGTACCGTGTGTGCCACCGCAGAGGTGGACAAATGAGCGCCTTTGGATCGGCGCAACAATGACAGACGGTGGCCGCCCATGCTGAACCGGTTAGCTGTGAAGTCGTCGATCGCACGCGTATTCGGTGCGCTCAGGACGCCGCCTGTGCGGCCTTTGGCCGTGCTGACCTACCATTCCGTCGGCTCGCCGGTGGCGGGTTCTGTGCCGGCGGCTCTGTTCGAGCAGCATCTCGAGCTTCTCATGCACTTGCCGGGCATGCCGAGCGTCGACTGGCGTTGCAAGGACGCTTGCGGTGTTTTCCAGCGAGCCTGGCTCGTCACCTTCGACGATGGATATCTCGACAATTTCATCGAGGCAGCGCCGATTCTCGATCACTATGGTGTTCGAGCGCTGTTTTTCGTTACCACGGCGTTCATCGAGCGCACGCACGACATCACGGCGACGTTCAGGAGCTGCAGGGGAATCCAAGCGATGAGCTGGGATCAGATTGGCGCATTGATTGAACGAGGGCACTCGGTCGGCATGCACGGTCATGCGCACCGCAACTTCGGACGCATGAGCCCGGACGAGGCGGCTGAAGAGTTCGAGCGCTCGCGAGAAATATTCAGGCGCCGACTCGGTCTGGTACCGGATGCGTTTGCCTATCCATACGGCCAGTTTCATCATCGACGCGCCGACTTTGCGCTGTTCGCCGGGCCGCCCGCACCACGCTACGTGTTCACGATGGACCATCGGCTGGCAAGCATGGACGATCTGGCGGCGCCCGTGCGCTACAGGTTGATACCGAGGCTGCGCGTCGATGCGCAAGACAGTGCGATGATCATCGGTCAAAAGGTGCGTGGCGCCTGGGACTATGTCGCGACAGTGCAACGGCTAAAGTCATGCATCGCGATGCGGTCTCTGGCGCCGTTGATACTGCGCGATCGCTGAAGATCGATCTCAGGGCCATGCGTGAGTTACCCCACGAATCTGCAACGACGGCGCCTGTCGCACAAAACGACGGGAAGTGGGTCGGCGCAGCGACAATCATGCCGTTCGCCGGCGCTTTTCTGTTCTTCTGTTTTTTCCCTTACGTCCAGATCGTGCCCACGGCGTCCGATCTTCAGCCGTACGCATTCGTCATGTCGCTTGCCGTCTGCCTGGCGGCGCGCGGCGGGCTGCCACGTGAAGTGTGGTTGTTCGCGGCCAGCTCGTTTGCAGCCCTCGTGCTATGGCTGATCGATGATCGGTCGTTCTTCGGATTCCGGGAGTTCTTGACCTTCCTGAGCTTGACGACCGTGACTGCGGCGGCCGTGAGTCTGTCGCGAACGCGTCACGGCTGGGCACTGCTGCGGCGCTACGTGGTATTTGCCACATTCTGCTGGCTGATTGTCGGTCTCGTCGAGCGGCTGGCGGAGCCGTCGATGATGTCGGCTCTCATTCCGAACACGAGCCTCAACCCGGATCGCGGAGTGACAGGTCTCGCGACAGAGCCGTCGTTCTACGGAATCTACTGTCTGTGCCTCTTGGGCCTCAACTATCTGTGCAACAACGGCAACAGGATCGTCTCGTTAGCGTTGCTGTTTCAAATCGTCGTTCTTGCACAATCGTCGATAGCGGTGCTGCTGCTTGTCATATTTGCAATCTACTGGTTGATCTTCTTTGTTTCGCCGAAAAATCTCGTCCTTGCGTCGCTCGCAGTATTGGCGATCCTCTGGATCCTTGCCGATCTGCTACCGCAATTCAGGTCAATGCGAATTGCTCAGTTGCCGCTCGACTTTATCGGCGATCCTTGGGTCGTCCTCGAGACGGACGCGAGTCTGAATGCCAGGCTCGGTCACAGCCTGTTCTCGCTTCTGGGATTCGCTGACAACTGGGGTGCCCCTCACGGCTTCGATCACTTTCACGAGTATGTCGGGAAGAAGTTGAGCGAGGTCGACTACGTCTGGCTGGGGCGACGCGATCCGGGCATCAAGATCATGAGCGGATACGGCGCCGCGCTGTTCGAGCTTGGTGTATTCGGCTTGCCGATTCCCGTTGCGGTTGCGCTCGCGATCAAGAGACACTTCCGAGGCCATACGCGAGTGGCGATCTTCGTTGTGTGCTATGTCACGACAGTCTTGTTTTCGGCTATCCAGCTGTCGCTGCCGCTGCTCGGACTCATGCTGGGCGTACTGCTGGCCACGTCGCGGGTAGAGCCGCATGTCGACACGGCGTCGCAGGTGACGAGAGACGAAACCGTATGAAATCATTGGAGAGTCGGGTTCGGCAAATGGCGCGGATCGTCCGCTACCGCGGCTACCCGATTCCGTTTCTCGCGCGTCGTTACATCCGGCGCGCTGGCGAGCGCTATGCCGGGTTCGTCGTCAAGCACGAGGTGTGCCTCGATATCGGGGCCGGCGTCGCACCGTATCGCGTGGACATCATTGAGGGCTTTCGCGTCGGCCACTATGTCGCGTACGATATCGCGCCGTCCGATGCAACGACTGTCGTGGGCGACGCCCGCAAGCTGCCGTTTCGTGATGAAAGCGTGTCGCTGATTGTGTCGATGGATACGCTGCAGCACATTCCAGCGGTCGCGGACGTGTTTGACGAAATGGAACGCGTGCTGAAGCATGGTGGCCTGTTGCTCGTCAGCTTCCCTTTTGTATTTGGGGAGTGTGACGTCACGGATTTCCGGCGTTGGTCGCTCGAAGGCATGGCGGACGAATTGCGGCAGCGCGGCTTCGAAATTCTGCACGCAGAACGGCGCGGCGGCGTGCTGTTCGCGGCAACATGTGTGTTGCACTGGGCGGTTCAACATGTGATTCCGGGGGCGCGCAAGGCGTGGCGCGTACGGCTATCGGGTCTGGTGCTGCTCCGGTCGATCGTGGTGACGGCGCTTACCATTCCTACCGCGCTGCTTTGCTGGCTCGCATTGGCGGTCGATGGTTTGCTGCCGGCCTGTGGTTTTTACATGGGCGGGTTGATGGTGGCGCGCCGCAAGATCGAGGCAGCCAATGAATGTGACGGAGCGTCCTGAACAGGGTGGCATTCGGAGCCATTCCAATCGGGAGACTTCATCGAGTTGCGGCTGTCAAAATGACATACGCACCGGACAGAAGGCTTTTCACAGGGGACGTGCAATATAAGATCCAGTGCGACAGCTACTCCATTGCGTGTCGCGCGCCATGCAACCGATCTTACGAATCGCCAACGTCATCGAAGATGGGCGGATTGCCGGTCCCCAACTGCGTATTGCGGCGGTGGCGCAGGCGCTGAAGCACACAGGCGTGCAAACCACCGTCGTTCATCCGCAGCAGGAATCGGAAGCATTCGCTGCACGCCTTGACGCAATCGGCATCGACAGGGTTGCGCTGCCGATTCATCGGCTCGCCAGAAATCGCAAGGCAATCGTGTGGTATCTGATCTCATTCCCACTCGAAATCTATCTTCTTTGGCGCTTGTTTTGCCGCGGCCGCTACGATTTCGTGCATTGCAGCGGCGGGTTCTGGCAGATCAAGGGATTGATCGCGGCCAAGCTGGCGGGAACAAAGGCGCTTTGGCACATCAACGACACGGTTCTGCCACGGTGGCTTCGCCCCATATTTCTGCTTGCGTGCAGAAGCCTTGCCGACGGAGTCATCGTGGCTGGCGAACGGGTGCGTTCGCACTACATGGGTGACGCGCGTTTGCCAATGCCCGTTATTGAAATCCAGGCGCCCGTCGATTGCAGGAAGTTCTATCCAGCGTCAGCGGCGGCGGACCCCGCGCTCGCGCGAACGTCGGCGCTCAAGATCGTTACCGTCGCGAATCTCAATCCGCTGAAAGGCGTCGAGCATTTCATCGGCATGGCGGCGTTGTTATCGCAGTGGTTCGACGATCTCGCGTTCTACATCGTCGGTCCCGCGTACGACTCGCAGAACGCCTACGTTTCCGCGCTGAAGGAATCGATTAGGCAGAACGATCTGACGAACGTGCACTTGATGGGGGCATCGAACAACATACCAGGCATCTTGCAGGCGGCCGATGTGTACGTCTGCTCTTCCATCGCTGAAGCCTCCCCGATATCGGTCTGGGAAGCGATGGCGATGGGAAAGGCGATCGTGTCGACCGATGTCGGCGACGTGAAACGATTCGTGATCGATGGCGTGAGCGGGTACGTTGTTCCTTCTCGTGACGCGCAGTCTCTGGCCGAGGCCACGGCCAAGTTTGTTCGGGATCGGTCGCTGCGTGAAAGGTGCGGGGCAGTGGCACGCCAGGTGGCATTGGAAAAGCTCGACATTTCCGTGTGCGTGGCCGCTCATCGGATGGCGTATTCGCGATGTTGAAGATCTCCGTCATCACTGCCGTCTTCAACGGACGCGAAACGATCTCGCGGACGATCGAGTCGCTGATCGCCCAGGATTACCCGGGCATCGAATACATTGTCGTCGACGGCGACTCGACGGATGGGACATTGAAGATTTTGGAGCGCTACCGGTCGCACATCGATATCCTGATCAGCGAGCGCGACAACGGAATATATGATGCATTGAACAAAGGCCTGCGGATGGCGACGGGCGACGCCATTGCGATTCTGCATTCCGACGATTTCCTCGCCGGACAGGATGTTCTGTCGAGGATCGCCCGCACTTTACAGGCGTCTGAAGCTGACGCGGTCTATGCCGATCTCGTCTACGTAGGCCGCTACTCGATCGACACGGTCATTCGCTACTGGAAGGCTGGCGAGTTCAGCCGTCCGAAGCTTGCTTTCGGGTGGATGCCACCGCATCCCACGTTGTGTGTGAGGCGCTCGCTTTACGAGCGGATTGGCGGGTTCGACGACTCGTTCGATATCAGCGCCGACTACGACATGATTCTGCGCCTGTTCAGCTTGCCGGATGTGAGGATGGCCTACATACCTCACGTTACGGTCAAGATGAGAGTGGGCGGAGTGAGCAATCGCTCATTACGTGAACTGGTGAAGAAATCGAAGGAGGACTTGCGAGCGATTCGCAAGAATCACATCGGCGGATATTTCACGCTCGTCTGTAAGAACGTTTCGAAGATTCCCCAGTTCTTTTGGCGGCGCTAGTGAAGGAAAGAGTCGTTCTGCGCCGTGGAGCCTTCTTCACGCATCCGCCCACCGCCGCAACAGATTGTGATAAATCCCGGTGAGCGCGATCACACTCGCATCGCGCCCGCCTTTCTCCGCGGTCAACTGCTGGATCTGCGTATCGAGCTGATAAAGCAGCGTGCGGTCCGCATCGTCGCGCACCATGCTCTGGATCCAGAAGAACGACGCGACCCGCGCGCCGCGCGTCACCGGCGTCACGTGATGCAGGCTCGATGCCGGATACAGCACCATGTCGCCCGCCGGCAGCTTCGCGCGATGGACGCCGAACGTGTCCTCGATGCACAGCTCGCCGCCGTCGTACGCATCGGGTTCTTCGAGAAAGAGCGTCGCTGACAGATCGCTGCGCACCCGAAAATCGGTGCCGCGCAACAGGCGGATCGCGTTGTCGACGTGCGTGCCGAACGCATCGCCGCCCGCGTAGCGATTGAAGAGCGGCGGAAACACCTTGAGCGGCAGCGCCGCCGAGAAGAACAGCGCGTTGCGCGCGAGCGCGTCCTGGATCGCGTCGCCGACCGCGCGCGCGGCGGGCGAGCCCTCCGGCAACTGCTGGTTGCGCTTCGCGAGCGCCGACTGCGCGCCGGACGTCGCGTTGCCGTCGGTCCAGTCGGCGTGGTCGAGCGCATCGCGGCATTGCGCGACCTGTTCCTTCGTCAGCACGCCGGGAATGTGAAGCATCATGTTGCGAATTCCTCCTGTCGCGCCGCGATCGCGCGGAACGCGTCGATCGGCGACGCCGCGAGATACGCGCGCATCTTCGCGACGAACGCGGGCGTCGCGGTGCGCGGCACGCGCGCGAGCCACTCGAGCGCCTCCTCGACGCGGCCACGCTCGGCGAGCAGGCGCGCATAGTTGAACTGGCCGCGAAAGTCGCCCGCGGCGGCCGCGCGCCGGTAGCAATCGAAGGCCGCGTCGCGGTCGGCCGCGACGATCCAGCCGTCTTCGTGGAAGCCGCCGATCAGGTTGATCGACTTCGCGTGGCCGAGCGCGGCCGCTTTCTCGAACCACTCGAGCGCGGCCGCGCGGTCCTCGTCGACGCCTTTGCCGAGCGCGAGCAGCGTCGCGTAGTTGTACATGCCCCAGTCGAGCCCCGCACGCGCGGCTTCGCGATACCAGTACGCGGCGACGGCCGCGCTCGCGGCCGTTCCCCAGCCGAACTCGTAGCAGCGGCCGACCATGTTCATCGCCATCGGATGATCGGCGCGCGCCGCATGCTTGAACCATTCGAGCGCGGCGGCGGGATCGCGCGCGACGCCCTGGCCGTCGAGCAGGTATTGCCCGTAGACGGCCTGCGCCTCGACGATTCCGTTCTCCGCAGCCGCCGCGACCCACGCGGCCGCGCGCTCGGGCGGGCCGGCGAGGATCTCGGCGAGATCCTCGCGCGACGCCGACGCAAGCGCCTTCAACGATACCGGCCGCATCGCGTCAGTAGCGCGCGTTCAGCGTGACGAACGCCGAACGGCCCGGCGCGATCGACGCGTAGTGCGCCGGATATGCCTGATCGAAGTACGTGCGGTTGAACAGGTTGTTCACGTTCAGTTGCAGGTCGAGCTTCTTGTTGATCCGGTACTGCGCCATCGCGTCGAAGCGCCAGTACGACGGCACGGCGCGCAGGTTCGCGGTGTCGCCGAACACCTTCGACATGTAGAACGCGCCGCCGCCGACCGTGAACTTCGGCGTCACGTCGTAGTTCGACCACAGCGTGAAGCTGTGCTTCGGCGTGTTCGGGAACTGGTGGCCATTGTCGGCGGTGTTCTTGCCGTTGTCGCGCAGTTCGCTCTTCATGTACGTGTAGCCGCCGAACACCTGCCACGCGCGCGTGATCTGCCCGGCGAAGCCGAGTTCGAGACCCTGCACGCGCTTGTTTCCGACCATCGCGTACTGGTTGTTCGGCAGCGTGACGCGCGCGTTCGTCGTGTCGATCTGGAACAGGGCGGCGGTGAGCGACAGCTTGTCGTTCAGCACGTTCCACTTCGTGCCGACCTCGATGCTGCGGTTCTTCTCCGGCGCGAGCTGGTCCGCGTTCGAGCCGACGCCGCCGCGGCCGGGCGTCAGCGACTGCGACTCGGACCCTTCGCCGAGCAGCATGCCGGCCGGCGTCGACGACGTCGCGTACGACGCATAGACACTGCCGTTCTGCGCTGGCTTGAACACGAGGCCGAGCTGCCAGTTGAACAGCGTGTCGTCGCGCGTGTAGGTTTTGCCGCCGTTTGCGCGGGTGTCCGTGAAGCGGGTCGAGTAGTCGTCCAGGCGCACGCCGGCGTTCACCTGCCAGCGCTTGCTGAGCTCGATCGTGTCGAACCCGTAGATCGATTTCGTGACGGTGCGCGCATGCGCGTAGTCGTTGTTGCGCGTGATCGAGCCGGCCCACGGATCGTTCGGATTCGGCGACCAGAGGCTCGTGCAGTTGTAGCCCGATGCGGCGCCGATCCCTTGCTGGCAGATATTGCCCGTGCCGGTCGCGACGTTGTACGTATCGCGCTTGCCCCATTCGCGCGACAGCTCGAGGCCGGTCGTGAAGCTGTGCTTGAACGGGCCGGTGCGGAATTCGCCGAACAGCTCGGTCTGGTTTGCGATGCTGTTGATCGAGCTGATGCGGTTGTTGTTGCGGCGCCAGACCCGGCCGTTGATCACGTTGCCCTGGCTGTCGTCAGGCTGCGTCCAGATGTAGTCCTGGGTCGACTCCGTGTAGCGGGTGGTGTTGCGGATCGTCAGCGACGGCGTGATGTCGTGCTCGATCCTGAGCGTCGTGATGTCCGACGTCGTCTTGCGGAAGTCGCGGTCGACGAGGCCATAGAAGTTGTGCCGGTCGACGTTCGCCGGATAGATCGTGTCGACGTTCGCGGGCTTGTTCGCCGTCGTGTAGAAGTACGGAATGCCGCTGTCGGGCAGGTCGTCGGTCGACAGGTGATAGTAGCTCGCGGTCACGCGCGTCGCCGTGCCGAGGCCGAACGCGATCGACGGCGCGACGCCCCAGCGCTCGTTGTTCACCGCGTCGCGGCCGGCGACGTCGTTGTTGTGGCTCATCAGGTTCAGGCGGAATGCGGCGTGATCGGCGAACTGCCAGTTGCCGTCGGCGGTGAAGCGGCGGTAGCGGTCGGTGCCGAGCCCCGCGCTCGCCTCGGCCGTCGTGCCGAGATGCGGCGCCTTCGTGACGAGATTGATGCTGCCGCCCGCGCCGCCGCGGCCGCCGTACGCGCCGTCCGAGCCCTTCGTGATCTCGATGCGCTCGGTGTTGAAGATTTCGCGCGTGGTGGCGCCCGTGTCGCGCATTCCGTCGACGAACATGCTGCCCTGCGTGTCGTAGCCGCGGATGAACGGGCGATCGCCGAGCGGGTTGCCGCCTTCGCCTGCGCCGAACGTGATGCCGGGCACGGTGCGCAGCGCTTCGGTGAGGGTCGCCGCACCGCTGTTGTGGATCAGTTCCTGCGGAATCACGGTGACGGATTTCGGCGTGTCGACGAGCGGGGCGGTGAATTTCACCGACGACGAGAAGTCGACCTTGTAGCTGGGCTCCGCCGCGCCTTTGATCTGGATCGGCGCAAGTTCCTTGTCGTGATCGGCGGTCGCGACGGGCGGCGCGGCGTCCTGCGCGAACGCCGGGCTCGCGGCGAGCACGCTGCAAAGGGTGGTGAATTTTCCGAGCTTCAACTCGTCGGAGCGCGACTTCATCGGTGGTATTTCCTCGCCAGGTGTGACTCGATCGGGCGAGGCAATCGCATGCGCGACGCCATCCCGCCCGAACATTACAAATTGTTTTCGGGCGCCATTTTAGTGAATAAGTTTATAAATGAGAAGCGTTCTTGTTACGTTTTCTCGAACAATGATCGATGGATCGGGCTATCTCTTTGAATGGAAAGAGGTAAACGGTGGGCGCTGGTCGGCGAGCGGCTGACTAGTTCGCCGGGAGTCAGGGACTGTGTGGGTAGCGCGTCCGATCCCCGCCGTGCGTCCGCGGCCGGGGCGACGGGCGTGCGCCCGGAGGCAAACGCCGAGGCGATCCGGGCGAGCGCGACGGCGGAAGCGGTGCGGCAAGGCGGCCGACGGCGCGCATGGAACGTGCGAGACGTCGGATCGCGCGAATGCGGGAATCGGGAGGGCGGGAAAAGTCCGAGGAAGGCCGGGTGGCCGCCGATGCAATCGACGCCCGCAGGCAAGGTGCGTGGGGCGAACGTCGTCCGGGCGCGTCGAGCGAACGGGCGATGGACGCCCGGTCCGCCGCCCGCCGTGCCCGCCGCGTTTCCGCCGGAATCAGTCGATCCCGTGAAACACCGCATCCTCCGGCCCGAGATACGCGGGCGGACGCCACGTCGCGTCGCGCATCGAGTGCTGCACCAGATGCTCGACGCCGAGCAGTACCGCGAAGATCGCCATTCGCACCGGAATCCCGTTGTCCGTCTGGCGGAAGATCGCGAGGCGCGGGTCGCGGTTCAGATCGGTCGACAAATCGTTCGCGCCCGGCCGGCTGTCGCGCGGCAGCGGGTGCATGATCAGCGTGTCGCGGCCGCACACCGTATCGACGAGCGCCTGGTTGATCTGGAAGTCCGGCGTGTAGCCTTCGAACGACTCGTCGGTGAAGCGCTCCTTCTGGATCCGCGTCGCGTAGACGACGTCCGCGCCTTTCAGGCCCGCCGCGAGATCGTGCGTTTCCTCGACCACGTGGCCGTTCTTCGAGATCTGCTCGACGATGTACGTCGGCATCTCGAGCGTCGGCGGCGACACGAGCGTGAACTTCAGCCCGCGATACAGCGCGAGCAGCTTGACGAGCGAGTGGACGGTGCGGCCGTACTTCAGATCGCCGACGAGCGCGATATGCGCGCCGTCGACGATCTTGCCGAGCCGCGAGAACTCGCGCTGGATCGTGTAGAGATCGAGGAGCGCCTGGCTCGGATGCTCGCCGGGGCCGTCGCCGCCGTTGATCACGGGCAGGTTCGTCGCGCGCGCGAACTCGGCGACCGAGCCTTGCTCGGGGTGGCGGATCACGAGCGCGTCGACGTAGCCCGCCATCACGCGGCTCGTGTCGTAGACGGATTCGCCCTTCGCCATCGACGAGAACGTGAAGCCCGTCGTGTCGCACACCGAGCCGCCGAGCCGGCAGAACGCCGCGCCGAACGACACGCGCGTGCGCGTGCTCGCCTCGAAGAACAGATTGCCGAGCACCGCGCCCTCGAGCACGCGCGAGATCTTGCGTCGGCGCGCGATCGGCTGCATCACGTCGGCAACGCGAAAGAGCGCCTCGACCGAATCGCGCGAGAATTGGTCGACCGACAGGAGTTGCGGCTTGCCTTCGAACAGGAACTGGTTCGCGAGCGGAGGCGGCGAATCTACGCGTTGCGTATATTTTTCGGCGGACTCCGGACGCGTGACGATCTCGGAGACGAAGCGCTCGACGATTTCGGGCATCCCGCGCGATTCTTGCGAATCGTCGGGCAAAAGCCATGTGTCGAGCGCGCGGCGGCTGACGCCGATGCGGTTCGCGAAGGCTTCGCGGGTCATGTTGAGGCGGCGCATCGCGTCGCGCAGGAACGCTTGCTGAGGAACGGTCATCGGTCGGCTGAACTCTCTGAAATATACGCGATGCGTATGTTAGGTCGCCGGCAGCCGAAGTCAAGCAGAAAATGCGGGCAGGTTGACGGATGATGGACAGTGGCGCATCCCGCGAAAGCGCTGTACGAGCCGAAACACGTTTGACAATTGCTGTGCCTCGCACGACGGGTGCGTCCGTATAATCGGGATCGGTCCCCGCGCCGCCGTGCTCGGGTGGATTTCGATACGTCGGTTGCTCGCAAAGAGCCCGCATTGACAAGGAGAGTGAGAATGAATCGCGCGATTGCTGCTGCCCTGCTGATCCTGACCGCCGCGCTTGCCGGCTGCAACACGATCGCCGGCGTCGGCCAGGACATTTCGAAGGGCGGCCAGGCGATCTCGAACACGGCCGAGAAGGCGAAGTAAGTGAGGTCGTTCCCTATCGAAGGGATGGCTGCCGTGAGAACGGCGGCGCGGGCGGGCCCGGCGAGATGCCGGGCCTGTGTCGTTTTGGGGCTTGCGCGGGCTTGGGCTAACCTGGCGACCCGCTCGGACGCGGGGCCGACCGGCGCAGACATCGATTGGGACTGGGGCGGCTGACGGATATTCCGATCTGTCCATTTGGCCAGAATTGGCTGGACGTGCACGCGCACGTGGACGCCGATGTATGGCTCGAAATCAACAGCCGCGGCACCGTTGCAGTTTTGACGAAAATCAAATGCAGAGGGCGTGTTTCGGCCTTATCGCCAGAGCATCGATCGACATCGAATCGGAACGAAATGACGGCTTTGCTGAAATTCCCGCGGGTGCGACCGATTGGGAACGCGCATCCCGCTTTCTGGTTTGACCTCCGCCGGAAGATGGGCGCGTACGTTCAACGTGCTTGCCGGTATCTGGAGGGTGCATCGCAGACATGTCAAGGATGCATTCGCGCTTCTTCAACGGCCTTCCGCGGTGTTCGACAAGAACGGATGTCTCGTGTGCCATGTGGTCACATGCATGGTATGCATCGGCAGCGTTCACGAGCGTGGCTTCGTTGAAGGGGGCGCCGATCAGTTGGAAAACCAGTGGCAGCCCGTTTGCGGATGCGCCGCACGGCAAGAGCACCGACGGCACGCTTGCCATATTGAACGGGCATGTGAAGCGGTGGATACCCGGCCGCAGCAAGCAGACAGCACCACGAGCCCGATCGGCGGGCAGGCATCCGCCGCGAGGCCCGCGGCGCACCCCGCGTCACAGCACGTTCATCATCGCGAGCGCGGTTTCCTGCAGGTGCGGCAGTACGCGCGCGAGCGCGGCGCCGGCGCTTTCGCTGCCCATCGGCATGTTGGTGCTGAGCGCGGCGACGACTTCGCCCTGGCGGTTCTTGAGCGGCACCGCGATCCCGCGCACGCCGACCTGCAGTTGCTGCTCGATCAGCGCGTAGCCATCGATGCGCGCCCGGTCGATCTTCTCCTGCAGGCGCGACTTGTTGGTCAGCGTGTGCGGTGTGAACGGCGGGAACTCGGTCGAATCGAGCCACGCGCGCACCGCGTCCTGATCGTTCTTGTATGCGAGCAGCACGACGCCCGGCGAGATCAGCGGCGCGGGTACGCGCGCGCCGAGCACGAAGCCCGTCGTCATCACGCGCGACACGCCGTTGCGCGCGATCACGACGAGTTCCCATTCGTCGAGCACGCTGACGTACGCGGATTCGTTGAGCGTCGCGCTCAGTTGCTGCAGATACGGCTGCACGGTGCGCGGCAGCCGCGCCGAGTCGAAGTACGACCAGCCGACCCGCAGCACGCGCGGCGTGAGCCCATAGAGCCGTCCGTCCGTGTACACGTAGCCGAGCGATTCGAGCGTCAGCAGATAGCGGCGCGCGGCGGTGCGCGTCAGGCCGGTGCGCGCGGCGGCCTGGGTCGGCGTCATCCGCGCGTGCTGGCTGTCGAACGCTTCGAGGATCGCGAGGCCTTTTTCGAGGCCGGCGATCCAGTCGCGCTTGTCGAGCGGCGTTTTCTTCATCCGCGCGCGGCGCTCAGGCGACGCGCATCCGCGCGGCGACGAACGTCGAGATCAGACAGCCGATCGCGAGATACGCGGCGACGAGGTGCCACGAGCCGCCGGCGAAGCTGACGAGCGCGACCGCGATGAACGGCGTGAAGCCGCCGCCGACGACGCTCGCGAACTGATAGCCGACGCCCGCGCCGCTGTAACGGTATTCGGCGCCGAACAGCTCGGTGAAGAGCGGCTGCTGGACGCTCACGACCATGTCGTGCGCGATGTTCGCGAGCATCACCGAGAAGATCACGATCCAGATGGTCGCGCGCGCTTCGAGCGCGACGAAGAACGGCACCGCGCACGCGAGCCCGACGAGCGCGCCGACGATATAGATGCGGCGCAGCCCGAAGCGGTCGGCGAGCCACGCGAAGCACGGAATCGTCGCGCAGCTCAGCGACCCGACGAGGAGGCCGATGTTCAGGAACAGATCGCGCGACATTCCGAGATTCGACGTCGAATAGCTGAGCGCGAACGCGGTCACGATGTACATCGTGAACAGCTCGGCGAGGCGCAGCGCGACGATGTAGAGGAACGCCTTCGGATGACGGGTCAGCGCCTCGATCACCGGCAGCTTCAGCTTGCGGTGGCCGTGCTCGACCTTCTCGACGAACTCCTGCGACTCGTCCATGCTCGAGCGCACCCACAGGCCGATCAGCACGAGCACGATGCTGAACACGAACGGCAGCCGCCAGCCCCACGCACGAAACGCGGCGTCGCCGAGCGTGTGGCTCAGGATCGACACGATGCCCGTCGCGAGCACGAGGCCGACGCCGTAGCCGACCTGCACGCCGCTGCTGTAGAACGCCTTCTTCTTCTGCGGCGCGCTTTCGACCGCCATCAGCGCCGCGCCGCCCCATTCGCCGCCGACCGCGAAGCCCTGCACCGCGCGCAGCGCGACGAGCAGCACGGGCGCCCACCAGCCGATCGTCTCGAAGGTCGGCAACAGGCCGATCGCGACCGTCGACACCCCCATCAACATCACGGTCAGGACGAGCATCCGCTTGCGGCCGAGCCGGTCGCCGTAGTGGCCGAACACGACGCCGCCGAGCGGCCGGAACAGGAAGCCGACGCCGAACGTCGCGAACGCGGCGAGCGTGCCCATCGTCGGGCTGACGTTCGGGAAGAACGCGTGGTTGAACACGAGGGCGGCGACGATGCCGTACAGCAGGAAGTCGTACCAGTCGACTACCGCGCCGACGAAGCTGCCGATCGCGGCCTTGCGAGCCTGTTTACCGAGGGCGGGGCCGGCGCCGGCCGTGCCGACCGCGTCAAATGCTGGGGTCATTCCATGTCTCCTGTTTTCGTCGTCGCATCACCGCCGCGGCGGCCTGGGGCGTTTGCGGCGTCGTCGGCGCAGCTCGCGCGAGCCGTCGCGTCGGGGTGATCGCAGGATAGGAGCGGCGGCGGGTTCCGAGCAACGTGGCAAGGCATTGCAATGGGCGATTATCGAACGGAAGCGTGCGATTATCGAACGATTTCCGGGTTTGCTCTAGGCAGATGGCCGATGCGCGTCGATCCTGTTTGGCCGCATGAACGATTTGGTTAAAATCGCTAGCGCCGGCCGACGATCGGCGGTCGTCATGCTGCGGCGCAGCGTGCGGACGGCCGCGCCGACCGCAGGCCGCGCAAGTTCCACCGCCAGCCCAGGAGACATCGATGTCCAGCCCCGCCAGCCCTACGTCCCGCGACCCTGTATTTTCCGGCCCGCCGAGCGACAACCCGCTCGGGATGGCGGGACTCGAGTTCGTCGAATTCGCGTCGCGCGAGCCCGATGCGCTTGCGCGCCGATTCGAGCAGCTCGGCTTCAAGGCGATCGCACGGCACGCCAGCAAGGCGGTCACGCTGTACCGCCAGGGGCACATGAACTTCCTCGTCAACGCGGAGCCCGACTCGTTCGCCGCGCGCTACGCGGACGAATACGGATCGGGCGTCTGCGCGATCGGCATTCGCGTCGACAACGCGCAGCGCGCGTTCGACCGCGCGATCGCGCTCGGCGCGTGGGCGTTCGAGGGAGAGCGGCTCGGCGTCGGCGAGCTGACGATTCCGGCGATCCAGGGGATCGGCGCGTCGCACATCTATTTCGTCGACCGCTGGCGCGGGCGCGGCGGATTGCGCGGCGGCGTCGGCGACATCTCGATCTTCGACGTCGACTTCCGCCCGATCGACGTCGCGACCGCGCAGGCCGACCTCGAGTACTTCGGCACCGGCCTGCGGCAGGTCGACCATCTGACGCAGACGGTCGGCAGCGGCCGGATGCAGGAATGGCTCGACTTCTACCATGATCTGCTGCATTTCCGCGAGATTCACGAGCTCAACGCGAACTGGCACGTGTCCGAGGAGTCGCGGGTGATGGTGTCGCCGTGCGGCGAGGTGCGGATCCCGGTGTACGAGGAGGGCGCGCGGCGCACCGAGTTGATGCACGAGTACCTGCCCGATCATCCGGGCGAGGGCGTCCAGCACATCGCGCTCGCGACGGACGACATCCTCGCGTGCACCGACGCGCTCGTCGCGAACGGCGTCGAGTTCGTCGAGCCGCCGGCGGGCTATTACGACGAGATCGACACGCGGCTGCCCGACTGCCGGATCGACGTCGACGCGCTGCGCGCGCGCGGGATCCTCGTCGACGGCGAGATCGGCGACGACGGCGTGCCGCAGTTGTTCTTCCAGACGTTCGTCAAGCGCCGGCCCGGCGAGATCTTCTTCGAGATCGTCCAGCGGCAAGGGCATCACGGCTTCGGCGAAGGCAACCTGACCGCGCTCGCGCACGCGCGGCGCATGGCGAGCTGACGGCGCCGGCGCGGACCACGGCCGTGGCTTTGGCCGCTGCCACAGCCGCGGCCGCGAAGTGCGGCGGCGGTTTTCGCCGAGCGCGTCGCCGATGCCCGATCGGGCATCGGCGACGCGCATCCGGCGATGCATGCCGCTCGGTTCCGCGCGCGGCAAGCGGCGCACGCGCAACCGGCTCGTTTCGGCGCGCGTCTTCGCTCGATTCGTCCCGCTCGCGCTGTTTCGAGGGTTTACTTTACGAATGCGCTACAAGCCTATTTCAAACGATTCCCGATCCGCCGGGGAGTCGGCCGGCGCGCATCGCAAGGCTTTCGCCTTATGGCTCAAACGCTGAACGCCGGCGCCCGCCGCGTCGGGCGGCCGTCCCCGTGTCTTGCATGCCTTGACCCTGCGCGCGACGAATGGCTCAATCAGCCAGCGTCGCGCAAAACCCGCCGATAGCGGGCCGCCGACGGCATCTTCGACTAAACAAGATCCAAGACAAATTGGAGGAGATACATGAAGCTTGCGCGTTTCATCGCGGGCGCGAGCGTCGCGCTCGCCGCGTCGCTTGCCCACGCGGGCGTGTCCTGCCGGCCTGCGACGCCCGCCGAAGCGGCCGTCTACACGACGCCGTTCCAGTTTCCCGGCGTGAGCTCGCCGGAGGATGGCACCTGCTGGGTCAACGACCAGAGCGTGACGGCGACGGACGGCGCGCGGCTCACCGCGAACGTGTTCCTGCCGAGGATCACGAGCCCCGGCCAGAAATTTCCGACGATCGTGATGATCTCGAGCTGGGCCGCGTCCGACTTCTTCGAATATCTCGGCCAGCAGCGCAAGCTCGCGCAGGACGGCTACATCGTGCTCGCGTACACGGCGCGGGGCTTCTACCTGTCGGGCGGACAGGTCGAGGTCGCGAGTCCGCAGGACGTGAAGGACGTGTCGTCGGCGGTCGACTGGGTGTCCGCGAACACGCCCGCCGATCCCGACAAGCTCGCGGTGAGCGGGATCTCGTACGGCGCTGGGCTGTCGCTCCTCGCGCTCGCGCAGGACAGGCGGCTGAAGACGGCGGCGGCGCTCTCCGGCTGGGGCGATCTCGTCGATCAGCTATACGGCGAGCAGTCGCCGAACGCGACGTGGAGCGCGGTGCTGTTTCTGTCCGGCAAGGTGACGGGGCGGCTCGATCCGATCGTCGGCCAGTACGTGAAGGCGCTCCTCGATCCGAACACGACGCAGGCGAAGGTCGACGAGATCGTCGCGTGGGCGCAGGTGCGCTCGCCGTCGACCTATCTCGACACGCTGAACCGCCGCGGCGCGCCCGTCTTCATCAGCAAGAATTTCGAAGACGACATGTTCACGCCCAACTCGTCGATGAAGCTGTTCTCGCAACTGACGGTGCCGAAGAAGCTGCTGCTGAATCCGGGCATCCACGCGCAGGCCGAGATTCCGGGCGCGCTCTTGGGCGCGCCGAATTACCCATACGACCAGGCGCACCGCTGGTTCGACCGCTGGCTGAAGGGCGTGCAGAACGGCGTCGATACCGAGCCGAAGGTGTCGATGCAGATCAAGTTCGCGAACACGCGCGAGTCGTTCGACACGTGGCCCGCGAGCAACGTGCAGGCGCAGACGCTGTACGTCGGGCCGCGCGGCGCGCTGCGCTGGGACCTGTCGTGCCTGTGCACGAAGGGCGTGTCGGGCACGCTGCAGAGCGCGCCGAACCGCGCCGCGGGCAGCGATCTGATCCAGAACTTCTCGGACACGACCGCGACGAGCGGCCCGATTCCGGTGCTGTCGACGTTCGGCGAGAGCCTCGGCGCGCCTGTCGTCAATCCGCTCGCGACCGTCAATCTCGCGACGGGCGTCCGCTACGAGGGCGTGCCGCTTGCGTCGCCGCTGCATTTGCGCGGAATCGCGAGGCTGAACCTGCGTGCGACGCCGTCGCAGGCGCGCGCGCAAGTCGTCGCGTATCTGTACGACGTCGACGCGCTCGGCTTCGGCAAGCTGATCACGCACGGCGCGCGGACCGTGCACTGGGCGACGCCGGGCGCGACGGTCGATTTCCCGATCGAGTTTTCGGCGACCGCGTACGACGTGCCGGCGGATCACCACATCGGCATCGTGCTCGACACGTACGACAGCCTGTATCAGCCGCCCGTCAATCCGGGCGAGCGATTCGGCGTGACGTTCCAGTTCGATCCGAACAGGCAGGCGACGCTCGTCCTGCCGGTGCGCTCGTGACGCCCGCAGCGCGTCGATGACGATGCGTGCGCTGCGGTAGTCGGCGCGCGCATCCGCATAAAAACGCCCGGCGCAAGCGGCCGGGCGTCGACAAAAAAATGGACGGCCGTATTGCTACGCCGTCCCGAAGCGCCTCTTTCGAGGTAGGGTGATAATTCGTCGATCTTCGATTTCGTTTTCCTCGTAGCGGCCGGCCAGTTTGCTCCCCGTATTGTTCGGCCCCGTCGCAGCCCGGTTTGCCGAGCTTTTTTCCCCGTCGCGTTCGGCCTGCTGGCCTTTCTTCTATCCCCGTAGCGATTGTTCTGCGATCCGCGCGGCCCGCTCGCGTCACACGCGCGCGAGCCCGACCGGATCGATGATGCGGATCTGCTTGCCGCGCGGCGCGATCAGCTTGTCGCGCTGGAACTTCGACAGCATCCGGCTGACGGTCTCGAGCTTCATCCCGAGATAGCAGCCGATCTCCTCGCGCGTCATCCGCAGATTGAATTCCGCCGCCGAGTAGCCGCGCTTCTGGAAGCGCTCCGACATGTTGAGCAGGAATGCGGCGACGCGCTGCTCCGCCGTCATCGTGCCGAGCAGCATCATCTGGCTCGATTCGCGGACGATCTCGCCGCTCATCAGCCGGTGGACGTGGTGCTGCATCGGCTTCACTTCGCGGCACACCGCTTCGAGCTGCGCGAACGGGATGATGCAGACGGTGCTGTCCTCGAGCGCGACCGCGTCGCTGTTGTGGCGGCCGCCGCACACGCCGTCGAGCCCCATCGTTTCACCGGCGATCTGGAAGCCCGTCACGTGTTCCTGGCCGTCGCGATGCATGACGACCGTCTTGAACGAACCGGTGCGCACTGCATAGATGCTCTGGAACGTGTCGTGCGTGCGAAACAGCGTGTCGCCGCGCTTGATCTGACGCGTCGAGCAGATCAACGCGTCGAGTTTGGCGAATTCGTTGACGGTCAGGTCGGCGGGCATGCAGACGCTGCGCATCGTGCAGCTCGAGCAGCGCGTGGCCGGACGCTTCGCCGCGTCGTCGCGCGCGGCCGCGCGCAGCGGCATCGTCGCGCGCGGTCGTGCGACGGACGTGAAGGCCTTCTGCGTTTGCGCTTGCAACATGATCTGCTCCTGTCATTCGGCCGCGCTCGCTCGGCGCGCGCTGGCCAGGGTTCTCACGGCGCGGCATGCGGCGTCCACGTCGGCGGTCTTGTCGAAGAAGAAATCCGCCCCTGCGTCGTTGCATGCCGCGCGAAATGCCGCTCCGGACAGGTTGGTCAGCACGATCTTGACCACCTTCGGCGCGGCGCGCGTCAGCGCCGAAATCAACTCCAGCCCGCTGTCGCCCGTCAATCTCAGCTCGATGACGGCGACGTCGGCGCCCGATTCGAGAATGCCCGCCATCGCAGCCGGGACGTCCTCGGCTTCGCCGACCACCGCGACCCCGAGGATCGTTTCGAGCAGCGACGCAAGGCGCGCTCTGACCGGGGCCGCGTAGTCGACGAGAAAGACTCTCAGCGGAGGAGTTGATTCGCGTGCATCCATGGCCGGCAGTATGGTCTGCCCAATCGCGGCGTGAAATCAGCGCCGGGTGAAAATGAGGTAGGCGATGGCGCGGTCGCTGTAGGGATATCCCTACGAGGGTTTGAGCGGATGCGGACAAAGGGCGGGGCGGCGGCTGGCGACGTCGGGGGCGGGCATGGGACGAGCGGGCTGGCGGGCGGTGTCGACGGGAAAACGGGCGGGCCGATCGCGGGCGAGTCTGGGCGGGGACGGGGCGGCGGGCGGTGGCGGAGCGATGGAGTATGCGGTGCGCGAAGCGGCGGCCTGGCACCGTTGCGCTGCCGCCCGGGCGACGGCCGCCCGGCGAGCCGCCCAATGGGCGACGGCGCGACAGGCGCACGAGCGGCGGCCCGTCGCGCTACGGCGAGCGCCGACCGGACTTCGATCAGACCTCGTCGCTGTCGTCGAACAGCTTGTGCCGCATCGCGTAGCGGACGAGCGCCGCGTCGTGCGGCATCTGCATCTTCTCGAGGATGCGCGCCTTGTAGGTGCTGACCGTCTTCGCGCTGACGTTGAGCGCCTGCGCGATCTCGCTGATCGTCTCGCCGGCGGCGATCCGGCGGAACACGTCGAACTCGCGGTCCGACAGGCGCTGGTGCGGCAGCGACTCGGTGGGCTCGTTCAGGCTTTGCGCGAGCCGCTCGGCCATCGCGAGGCTCACGTAGACGCCGCCCGCCGCGATCTTCGTCAGCGCGCCGATGAGCTCCGCGCTCGCGCTTTCCTTCGTCATGTAGCCCGACGCGCCCGCGCGGAACGCACGCGACGCGTATTGCTGCTCCGCGTGCATCGTCAGCACGAGGATGCGCAGCGTCGGCTTTTCTTCCTTGATCTGCTTGATGAGATCGATGCCGTTGCGGCCCGGCATCGACAGGTCGAGCACGAGCACTTGCGCATCGGCCGAGCGCATCAGCTCGATCGTCGAGATGCCGTCGCACGCCTCGCCGGCGACTTCGAAGCCCGGCGTGCTGCTGAGGATGTGGCGCAGACCGTCGCGCACGAGCGCGTGATCGTCCGCGATCAGGACCTTGATCATGGAAGCGCGTCCTGTTGCCGGATCGCCGCGAGCGGCAGCGCGACCTTGATCGAGAAGCCGTGGCCGGGCGCGGAATCGGTCGTGACGGTGCCGCTCAGCATGTGTGCGCGCTCGCGGATGCCGATGAGGCCGAACGACTTGTCGCCGTGCGCGTCGCGACGCTCGTCGGGCTGCATGCCGCGGCCGTCGTCCTTGATCTGCAGCACGCAGAGGTCCTGGTCGATCGCGAGCATCAGCGTCACGCGGGTCGCGTCCGCGTGACGCGCGACGTTCGTCAGCGCCTCCTGGACGATCCGGAACAGCGTCGTCGCGCCGGCGTTCGAAAAGCTCGTGTCGGCCGTGTCGAGCCGGCGTTCGACGTCGATCCCGTAGCGGTTCGTGAAATCGTTCGCGAGCCATTCGATCGCGGGCACGAGGCCGAGATCGTCGAGCATCACGGGCCGCAGGTCGGCTGCGATGCGTCGCACCGACGCGACCGTCGAATCGATCAGGCGGCGCATCCCGTGCAATTGCTGCTCGACGGCCACGACCAGCTGCGCGTCGGGCTGCTCGTCGCGATAGCGGGCGAGCGCGAGCGCGATCGCCGACACGTCCATCTTGAGGGCGGTGAGTTGCTGGCCGAGGTCGTCGTGGAGCTCGCGCGCGATCCGCGTCTTTTCTTCCTCGCGCACGTTCTGCAGATTCGCGGACAGTTCGCGCAGCTCTTCGCGCGATTGCCGCAGCGCGGTCTCGGCGCGCACGCGCTCGGTCACGTCGCGCAGCATCACCGTGTACAGCTTGCCGGAGCCGTCGCGGATCTGTGAGATCGACGCTTCGATCGGAAACTCCTCGCCGTTCTCGCGCAGACCGAACAGCACGCGCTGGCGGCCCATCTGCCGGTCGGACACGCCCGTCACGCCGAACTGCTCGACGTGCCTCGCGTGCGCCGCGCGAAAGCGCTCGGGAATGAAGCGCGCGAGCGGCGAGCCGATCGCGTCCATCGCGGACACGCCGAACACGCGCTCGGCGGCCGGATTGAAGATCACGACGGTCTGTGTCTCGTCGATCGTGATGATCGCTTCCATCGACGAGCGGATGATGCCCATCATCCGCGCTTCGTTGATCGGATTGTCGTCGGCGTTCACGGCGCGCGCGCCGAGGCGGCTGACGAGCAGATACGCGAGCACCGCGAGCAGCGCGGACGTCGCCGCGCCGGCGACGAGCACCGTGGTCGCGACGGCGTTCGAGCGGATCGCCGCCCAGCGGTTTTCGGTCGTGTAGGCGAGCGTGAGCGGCGCGCCGCCGAAATTGAGCTGCTCGGTGCGGGCGAGCGGCGGATGCGACGTGTCGGCGCCGTTGTATTCGCGGTCGGTCGCGTAGACGAGCGTGCCCGGCTCGCCCGCCGTCAGGCGCAAGTCGATGTCGCGGTCGTTCGCGGTCGACAGCTCGATGAGGCGCCGCGCATCGAGCGTCGCGGCGACGAAGCCCGATGTGTCGGCGCGGCGGCGTTCGATGGCGGGCAGCGCTTCGTTCGACGTGTAGACGGGCAGATAGAGCGTGAGCGCGCCGACGCCGCTGTCCGGCGCGTACGCGCCGTCGGACGGCGTCGCATGCGCGTCGAGCGTGACCAGGCCGGAATCCGCCGCGCGCAGCAGCGCGGCGCGCGTCTGCGGATCGACGTTCGTCTGCGCGGCGCCGACGACGATCTTCGCGTCGACGAAGCCGAGCGAGCGGATCGGCGAGCGCGCGCGGTCGAGGTCGAGCTGCGCCTGATAGTTCGGCCAGCCGACGGCGGCGGGCGAAGCGTTCGCGCCGAGCATGCCGCGCGCGCCGCGCAGCACCGTCGCGGCCGCCAGCAGCTCTTGCTGCAGCGTGGTCGTCACGTGCCCGGCGCGCCGCTCGAAACGGGCTTGCGCGGCGTCGCGCTCCTGCTGCAGCACGAGACGTGCGACGCCGTATGACGCCGCGAATCCCAGCGCGGCGACGATCACGGCGACGAGCGCGCCGCGCCGGTCGGTACGGGACGCATCGCTCGATGCGCCAGGGTTGATCCCGCTGGCGGTCATGAGTTCATACCTATGCTTCGTTATGCCGGTGCTGCTGGTTGGGGAGCGTCGAGCATATGGGCTCGATGCGCAGCGGGAATTGGAATGTCGATATTTTGCGTGATTCCTGCCATTTTCGGCAATGCGACATCGCCGAGGTGCTGCGGATCGAATTCTTTCAAATATTACGCCGCCGGGCAATTCATTCGAATCCGGTGCAGCCGTCCGCGTCAAGGCTCGCGCCTTGTCGGCGGCGTAAGGGTGCCCGCTGTGCGGCGCATCGTGCGGAGCGGCATCGGCGCATCGAACCGGCAACGCGCGGCACTCGACGCTGCGCTTTTTCATCCGCTGTCACAAGTACGCCGTCCAATTCGTCGATATTCGGCGACGCATGGCCATTGGCGTTTTCCATGCCTTTAGCCGTATTCGACTGTGCGCAGTCCTTTTTTCATGACCATTTTTTTCGACGTCGCTTCGGCGGATTCCGGCCGCGCAGGTCCGGCAGATGAAGTGTCGAATGCCGGAGCCGAAGCCGGAGCGACCGGTGGATTGCGCTGCCCACGCCCAAGCGCGCCGCACCGGACGGGCTCGAGATGCTCGCGCGCCGCGATCGCGACGACTGCGACGACCGCGCGGATCGACTCGCAATTGCGATCGCACGCACGATGCCGCATCCGGCGCTCGGCTCGCATTCTCGTCGAGATTGTTCACGTTACCTTTACTTTGTGAAGGGCCGTTGCTAGATTCAAAACCGTGCGCCTCACCCCCACAAGGATCGCCATGAGCCATTTCCTGGACAGGCTGCGCTTTTTCACGACGACCCGCCCGCAGTTTTCCGACGGACATGGCGCGGTCACCGACGAGGACCGAAAGTGGGAAGAGGGCTACCGGCAACGCTGGCAGCACGACAAGATCGTCCGTTCGACGCACGGCGTGAACTGCACCGGCTCGTGCTCGTGGAAGGTCTACGTGAAAGGCGGCATCGTCACGTGGGAGACGCAGCAGACCGACTATCCGCGCACCCGCCCCGACATGCCGAATCACGAGCCGCGCGGCTGCTCGCGCGGCGCGTCGTACTCGTGGTACCTCTATAGCGCGAACCGGCTCAAGTATCCGCTCGTGCGCAGCGCGCTCGTCAAGTTGTGGCGCGCGCGGCGCCGCACGATGGCGCCCGTCGACGCATGGCGCTCGATCGTCGACGACGAAGCCGCGCGGCGCGGCTATCAGAGCCGCCGCGGCCTCGGCGGCTTCGTGCGCGCGACGTGGGAAGAAGTCAACGAGATCGTCGCGGCGGCGAACGTGCATACGATTGCGCGCCACGGGCCGGACCGCGTCGTCGGCTTCTCGCCGATTCCTGCGATGTCGATGGTGTCGTACGCGGCGGGCTCGCGCTATCTGTCGCTGATCGGCGGCGTGTGCCTCAGCTTCTACGACTGGTATTGCGACCTGCCGCCCGCGTCGCCGCAGACGTGGGGCGAGCAGACCGACGTGCCCGAGTCCGCCGACTGGTACAACTCGACGTTCATCGTGATGTGGGGCTCCAACGTCCCGCAGACGCGCACGCCCGACGCGCACTTCCTCGTCGAGGCGCGCTACAGGGGCACGAAGATCGTGTCGGTGTTTCCCGACTACGCGGAAGGCGCGAAGTTCGGCGACCTGTGGCTGCATCCGAAGCAGGGCACCGACGCGGCGCTCGCGCTCGCGATGGGCCACGTGATCCTGAAGGAATTCCACGTAGAAGGATCGAGCGACTACTTCTCCGATTACTGCCGCCGCTACACGGACATGCCGTGCCTCGTGCGGCTCGTTCCGCACGGCGCAGGCTACGCGCCCGAGCGGCTCGTGCGCGCGTCCGATTTCGACGGCGCTTTAGGCGAGGCCGAGCATCCGGACTGGAAGACCGTGATGATCGACGACGCGACGGGCGAGTTCGTCGTGCCGGTCGGCTCGGTCGGTTTCCGCTGGGCGCGGCAGGACGGCGGCGATCGAGGCAAGTGGAACCTGAAGGCGGAGACGTCGCGCGGCGGCGCGCTCGCGCCGCGCCTGTCGCTCGCGAAAGCGCATGACGAAGTCGTCGACGTGCTGTTTCCGTACTTCGGCAACCAGCCGCACGCGCATTTCGACCACACCGCGCATGCGTCCGAGCTGTCGCGCGGGATCGGCGCGCGGCGCGTCGCGACGCCGGACGGCGAAATGCTCGTCGCGACCGTCTACGATCTGTTCGTCGCGAACTACGGGCTCGACCAAGGCCTCGGCGGACGCGACGTCGCGACAAGCTATGACGACGACGTGCCGTACACGCCCGCGTGGCAGGAGGCGATCACCGGCGTGAAGCGCGAGGACGTGATCTCGGTCGCGCGCCAGTTCGCGGAGAACGCGCACAAGACGCAGGGCAAGTCGATGGTGATCGTCGGCGCGGGGATCAATCACTGGTTCCACATGGACATGACGTACCGCGCGATCATCAACATGCTGATCATGTGCGGCTGCGTCGGCAAGTCGGGCGGCGGCTGGTCGCATTACGTCGGGCAGGAGAAGCTGCGGCCGCAGACCGGCTGGACCGCGCTTGCGTTCGCGCTCGACTGGCACCGGCCGCCCCGGCAGATGAATTCGACGTCGTTCTTCTACGCGCATACCGACCAGTGGCGCTACGACCCGATGGATCCGTCGGCGCTGCTGTCGCCGCTCGCGGACAAGCGCCGCTTCCACGGCGCGCCGATCGACTACAACGTGCGCGCCGAGCGGATGGGCTGGCTGCCGTCCGCGCCGCAACTGGGCGCGAACCCGCTGCGCGTCGGCGCGGACATCGCCGATCCCGCGCACGCGGGCGCGGAGATCGCGCGGCGCTTAGCGTCGGGCGAGCTGAAGATGGCGTGCGAGGACCCGGACGCGCCCGAGAATTTTCCGCGCAACCTGTTCGTATGGCGCTCGAACCTGCTCGGCTCGTCGGGCAAGGGCCACGAGTACTTCCTGAAGCACCTGCTCGGCACCACGCATGGCGTGCAGGGCGACGAGATCCGCGAAGGGGATGGCGTCCGGCGCCCTGAGGAAGTGACGTGGCATGCCGACGCGCCGTGCGGCAAGCTCGACCTGCTCGTCACGCTCGATTTCCGGATGTCGACCACCTGCATGTACTCGGACGTCGTGCTGCCGACCGCGACGTGGTACGAGAAGGACGACATGAACACGTCCGACATGCATCCGTTCATCCATCCGCTGTCGGCGGCGGTCGATCCGGCGTGGCAGTCGAAGAGCGACTGGGAGATCTTCAAGGGGATCGCGAAGCGCTTCTCGGAGCTGGCCGACGGGCATCTCGGGATTGAGCGCGACATCGTGCTCGCACCGATCGCGCACGACAGTCCGGCGGAGCTCGCGCAGCCGTTCGACGTGCGCGACTGGAAGCAAGGCGAATGCGATGCGATTCCCGGCAAGACGATGCCGGCCGTCGTCGCCGTCGATCGCGACTACCCGGGCACGTACCGCAAGTTCACGTCGCTCGGGCCGTTGATGGACCGGCTCGGCAACGGCGGCAAGGGGATCGGCTGGGACACGAAGGACGAGGTCGCGCTGCTCGGCGCGCTCAACTATCGCGTCACCGAAGAAGGCTGCGCGCAGGGCCGCCCGCGTATCGACAGCGCGCTCGATGCGGCCGAAGTGATCCTCGCGCTCGCGCCCGAGACGAACGGCGCGGTCGCGGTGAAGGCGTGGCAGGCGCTGTCGCGCGTGACGGGCGTCGAGCACGCGCATCTCGCGCACGCGCGCGAGGACGAGAAGATTCGCTTTCGCGACATCCAGGCGCAGCCGCGCAAGATCATCTCATCGCCGACGTGGAGCGGGATCGAGTCCGAGCACGTGTCGTACAACGCGGGCTACGTGAACGTGCACGAGTTCGTGCCGTGGCGCACGTTGAGCGGCCGGCAGCAGCTCTATCAGGATCATCCGTGGATGCGCGCGTTCGGCGAGTCGCTCTGCGCGTACAAGCCGCCCATCGATACCGGCAGCTACGCGCACATGGTCGGCCAGCGCTCGAACGGCAATCCCGAGATCGTGCTGAACTTCATCACGCCGCACCAGAAATGGGGCATTCACAGCACGTACACGGACAACCTGCTGATGCTGACGCTGTCGCGCGGCGGGCCGATCGTCTGGATGTCGGAGCGCGACGCGCAAGCGATCGGCGTCGCCGACAACGACTGGATCGAGTGCTACAACGCGAACGGCGCGTTGTGCGCGCGCGCCGTCGTGAGCCAGCGGGTGCCGCGCGGGATGGTGATGATGTATCACGCGCAGGAGAAGATCGTGAACACGCCGGGTTCCGAGATCACCGGCACGCGCGGCGGCATCCACAACTCGGTGACGCGCGTGTCGCTGAAGCCGACGCACATGATCGGCGGCTATGCGCAACTGTCGTACGGCTTCAACTATTACGGCACCGTCGGCTCGAATCGCGACGAGTTCCTGATCGTGCGCAAGATGAAGCGGATCGATTGGCTCGACGGCGAAGAGGAACGCGAAGGCGGCGCGATTGCCGCCGGCGCATCGGCCGCACCGGGCGAACGCAACGTCGATGCAGGAGAAACCCGATGAAAATCCGCGCGCAGATCGCGATGGTGCTCAATCTCGACAAGTGCATCGGCTGCCACACGTGCTCGGTCACGTGCAAGAACGTGTGGACGAGCCGCGAAGGGATGGAGTACGCGTGGTTCAACAACGTCGAGACGAAGCCGGGCATCGGCTATCCGAAGGATTGGGAAAACCAGGAGCGCTGGCGCGGCGGCTGGAAGCGGCGCGCGGACGGCAGGATCGAGCCGCGCCTCGGCGGCAAGTGGCGGCTGCTCGCGCAGATCTTCGCGAATCCGCATCTGCCGGAGATCGACGACTACTACGAGCCGTTCACGTTCGACTACGCGCATCTGCAGGAAGCGGGCGACGCGAAGGCGATGCCCGTCGCGCGCCCGCGCTCGCTCGTGAGCGGCGAGCGGCTCGAGAAGATCGAGTGGGGGCCGAACTGGGAGGAGATTCTCGGCGGCGAGTTCGACAAGCGTTCGAAGGATTACAACTTCGACAACGTGCAGAAGGACATCTACGGCCAGTTCGAGAACACGTTCATGATGTACCTGCCGCGGCTTTGCGAGCATTGCCTGAATCCGGCATGCGTCGCCGCGTGCCCGTCGGGCTCGATCTACAAGCGCGAGGAAGACGGGATCGTGCTGATCGACCAGGACAAGTGCCGCGGCTGGCGGATGTGCGTGTCCGGCTGCCCATACAAGAAGATCTACTACAACTGGCAGAGCGGCAAGGCGGAGAAGTGCATCTTCTGCTATCCGCGCATCGAGGCGGGCCAGCCGACCGTCTGCTCGGAGACCTGCGTCGGCCGCATCCGCTATCTCGGCGTGCTGCTGTACGACGCCGACCGCATCGGCGAGGCGGCGAGCGTCGAGCGCGAGACGGATCTGTACGAAGCGCAGCTCGCGCTCTTTCTCGATCCGAACGATCCCGCGATCGCCGCGCAGGCCGAGCGCGACGGCGTGCCCGCCGCGTGGCTCGACGCGGCGAAGCGCTCGCCCGTCTACAAGATGGCGATCGACTGGAAGATCGCGTTCCCGCTGCATCCGGAATACCGCACGCTGCCGATGGTCTGGTACGTGCCGCCGCTGTCGCCGATCAACGCGGCGGCGAACAGCGGCGCGCTCGGGATGAACGGCTATCTGCCGGACGTCGAATCGCTGCGGATACCGCTGCGCTATCTCGCGAACCTGCTGACGGCGGGCGACGAAGCGCCGGTGAAGCTCGCGCTCGAACGTCTGCTCGCGATGCGCGCGTTCATGCGCGCGCGGCACGTCGATCGCGTCGATGCGCCGGGCGTGCTGAAGCAGGGCGGCCTGTCGATCGCGCAGGTCGACGAGATGTACCGCTATCTCGCGATCGCGAACTACGAGGATCGCTTCGTGATCCCGACGGCCCATCGCGAATACGCGGAGGATGCATTCGATCTGCGCGCGTCGTGCGGCTTCTCGTTCGGCAACGGCTGCTCGGGCGGGACGTCGGAAACGAGTCTCTTCGGCATGAAAAAAAGCCAGAAGACGATTCCGATCAAGGAGGTGGGGGGATGAGCGACGCACCGCTCGAGCCGCGCGGCGCGGTGTATTCGGCGCTGTCGGCGCTGCTCGATTATCCGGGCGACGCGCTCGTCGACGCGCTGCCCGCGATCGACGCCTGCTTGCGCGACGCGAAAGGGCTGACGAAAGACGCGCGCGCGGGGCTCGCCCGCTTTCTCGCGTATCTCGGCGAGCGCGATCTGCTGACGCTGCAGGAGAATTACGTCGCGCTGTTCGATCGCGGGCGCGCGACGTCGCTGCATCTGTTCGAGCACGTGCACGGCGAATCGCGCGATCGAGGCCAGGCGATGGTCGATCTGCTGCGGATGTACGAGCAACACGGGCTGTATCTGAGCGCGCACGAGCTGCCCGATTATCTGCCGGTGTTCCTCGAATATCTGTCGCGCCTGCCCGAGCGCGACGCGCGCAACCTGCTCGCGGAGACGGCCGAGATCCTACGGTCGCTCGCGGCGGCGCTCGCCAAGCGGGGCAGCCATTACGGCTTCTTGATCGGCGCGCTGCTGTCGCTCGCGGGCAAGGGGCAGGCAGACGTGCCCGATGCGCCGGACGACGACGCGCACACGGTCGTCGACCATCGCGCGCTCGACGCCGACTACGTGGACGAACCGGTACGTTTCGTCGGCGCGGCGACGCCGGGCGCGACGGAGCCCGTGCGGTTCTACGACAAGCGGCCGGGACGGTAGACGGCGGGACACGGGCGGGCGCAGGGGCGTCGACGCGCAGCCGGCAAGCGTCGCCGGTCACGGGCGGAAGCGCGGACGAAGGCCCAACGAAAAACTCGCCGAAGGTTTCGGCGAAGGACCCGACGAAGGATCAGGAGAAGCCCATGAGCGATTACCTGAATACGTTTCTGTTCGGCATCTATCCGTATCTGTGTCTTGCGGTGCTTTTGATCGGCAGCCTGATCCGCTTCGATCGCGAGCAATACACGTGGAAGAGCGATTCGTCGCAGTTGCTGCGGCACGGCGCGCTGCGGCTCGGCAGCAACCTGTTCCACTGGGGCGTGCTCGTCGTCGTGATCGGCCACTTCGCCGGCTTTCTCGCGCCGCACTGGCTCGTGTCGCCGTTCCTGTCTGCGTCCGCGCATCAGTTGATCGCGATGGTCGGGGGCGGCGCGGCGGGCGCGGTCGCGATCGTCGGGCTCACGATCCTGATCGCGCGACGTCTCGGCGATGCGCGGATCCGCCGCAACAGCCGCAAGTCCGACATTCTGATCGTGCTGATGCTGTGGGCGCAGCTCGCACTCGGGCTCGGGACCGTCGTGCTGTCGGCGCGCCACATGGACGGCGCGATGTTCGAAGTGCTGACCGACTACGTGAAGGGCGTGGTCACGTTCCGGCCGGGCGTCGCCGAGCTGCTCGTCGGCGTGCCGTGGACCTATCGCGCGCACATCCTGCTCGGCTTCACGATCTTCCTCGTGTCGCCGTTCACGCGAATGGTGCACGTCTGGAGCGGCTTCGCGTCGGTCGCGTATCTGATTCGGCCGTATCAAGTGGTGCGCAAGCGCTGAGACGCCGATGAACGCGATCGACGAAACCCCCGGCGCGCAGCGGCCTGCGCGCGTCAGCGTCAACGGCGTCGAGATCGGCGCGTCCGACATCGACGACGAGCGTGCGCATCACAGCGATGCCGACGATCCGCTCGATGCGGCGCGGCGCGCGCTCGTCGTGCGCGAGTTGCTGCGGCAGCGCACGGTCGCGCTCGGGCTCGCGGCGGGCGGCGCGCCGCTCGACGACGGCGTGCTCGACGCGCTGCTCGCGAGCGAGCTCACGCATCTGCCGGAGCCGACGCGCGACGATTGCGAGCGCTATTACCGGAACCATGCGGCGCGCTTTCGCCGGCGCGACATCGTCTACGCGAGCCATATCCTGTTCGCGGTGACGGACGCGACGCCGCTCCCGCCGCTGCGCCGCGAGGCCGAGGCGACGCTCGCGCGCGTGCTCGCCGATTCGCAGACGTTCGAGACGCGCGCGCGCGAGCTGTCGAACTGTCCGTCGGCGAACGTCGGCGGCAGCCTCGGGCAGCTGCTGCGCGGCGATTCGGTGCCGGAGTTCGAGGCGGCCGTGTTCGATACGCCGGACCTGGGCGTGCTGCCGCGCCTCGTGAATACGCGCTTCGGTTTCCACATCGTGCGGATCGACCGTCGCGTGCCGGGCGATCCGGTGCCGTTCGACGCGGTCGCGTCCGACATCGCCGCGTTTCTCGCCGAGCACGTGCGGCACAAGGCGATCCAGCAATACGTGACGCTCCTTGCGAGCGGCGCACGGATCGAGGGCGTCGCGCTCGGCGACGCGAACGGCCCGCTGGTTCAGTGAACTGATCGACAAAGGAGGGCGGACATGGCCTCACAGCACGGTTCCGGCGCGTTCGACCATGTCCTCGCCGTCCCGGCGCGCGCATGGTCGGTGCTCTTTGCGAGCACGCTCGCGTTTCTCGTCTGCTTCGTCGTCTGGATGATGTTCGGCGTGATCGGCATCCAGCTGCGCGAGGATCTGCATCTGAACGCGACCGAATTCGGGCTGCTCACGTCGACGCCGGTGCTGACGGGCGCGCTGATGCGGCTGCCGCTCGGCGCGTGGACCGACCGCTTCGGCGGCCGCATCGTGATGACCGTGCTGCTCGTCACCTGCGCGGTGCCGGTCTATGCGGTCAGCTATGCGACCGAGCTCTGGCAATTCCTGTTGATCGGACTCTTTCTGGGCTGCGTCGGCGCGTCGTTCGCGGTCGGCACGCCGTATGTCGCGCGCTTCTTTCCGCCGCAACGGCGCGGGCTCGCGATGGGCGTGTTCGGCGCCGGCACGGCCGGTGCGGCGGTCAATCTGTTCGTCACGCCGCTCTTGCTCGCCGCGTATGGCTGGCGCTTCGTGCCGCGCGTGTACGCCGTCGCGCTCGTCGTCACCGCGGCGATCTTCTGGCTCGCGTCGGCGCCCGATCCCGGCGCGGGCGCGCAAAAGGGCGCGTGGCTCGACTCGTTCAAGGTGCTGCGCGATCCGCGCGTGTGGAAGCTCTGCCAGTACTATTCGATCACGTTCGGCGGCTTCACCGCGCTGTCGCTGTGGATACCGCAGTATCTGAAGAACGGTTACGGGATGTCGCTCGTCGCCGCGTCGGCGTTCGCGGCGGGATTCTCGTTGCCGGGCTCGGTGCTGCGCGCGCTCGGCGGCGGGCTGTCCGACCGCTACGGCTCGCATGCGGTGACCTGGTGGGGGCTGTGGGTCGCGTGGATCTGCTTGTTCCTGCTGTCCTATCCGCCGACCGACCTCGTGATCCATACGGTCGACGGCACCACGACGCTGCAACTGCACCTTCCGCTCGCCGGGTTCGTCGCGCTGACGTTCGCGCTCGGCGCCGTGTTCGCGTTCGGGATGGCGTCGACGTTCAAGTATGTCGCCGACGATTTTCCGGACAACATGGGCGTCGTCACCGGCATCGTCGGGCTCGCGGGCGGACTCGGCGGCTTTCTGCTGCCGATCATCTTCGGCGCGCTCGTCGATCTGTTCCGCGTGCGCTCGACGTGCTTCATGTTCCTGTACGGGATCGTCTGGGTGTCGCTGATCATCCTCTATCTGTCTGAGATCCGGCGCGTGCCGGTTCCGGGCGGCGTCAGGCGCTGAACGGTCAGGCCACGCGCTCGGCGTCGGCCGGCTGCGCTTGCGGTTCGTCCGCCGGCGCCTGCTTGCCGTGCGACGACGACCGCTTGCCGTGCGACGACGACCGCTTGCGCGCGGCCGGCTCGAGAATGCTCGAGGCGTTGCCGAGGAAGAGCCAGTGGACCTGGTCGGGCGCGGACGCGTCGGTTTCGCGAATCCAGTTCGCGCCGCAGGCGCCGCAGCGGTATTTGCCGATCTCGATCGGCTTGCGCAGCAGCGGCCGCAGCCTGGTCGGCTTGCCGACGGCGACGAGCGGCACGCCGCTCGCGGGATGCCGCTCGGCGAGGAGCAGCTGACAGACATCGCAAGGTATCATTGCTGCTTTCGTACGACGCGGGCGCGCACGCACCCATGAATCAGGCGACGGTCTTGCGGCGCGGCTGCGGCTTCGCGGCGCCGCGGACGGCAACTGGACTGCGCGTCTTGTAGCTCACGCCGTGCTGCTCGAGATAGTCGCGAATCATCTGACGCACGACTTGCGATGGCGTCAGATCCTGCGCGGCGCACAACTGCTCGAACGCCTTCTTCTTGAAGGGGTCGATCAGGACGGTCAGACGAGCGCTTTTCGTTTCCATGGCGGGACACAGTGGCGAGTATGTTAATCAAATTATAATACATGCCGATTCCCGGACGATTTTTCGTCCGTCCCCTCATTTCCGGCGCGGCTTCGCGCGCCGCGGATCAAGCCTCGACCGGTTCGCCGAACCGGCTCCAATCGTAGCTCACGCCCAGTTCGATGCGCACCGCCGCCTCGACGAGATCGACGCTGTGCCGATCCGCAATCGCGTTCGCGCGCTCGATCATCGTCTCGAGCGACGGCAGCGGCGCGTCGCCTTTCCACGCGAAGCCGATCAGATTGAGCGCGCTGTCCTCGGCGGGCGCGAGCGTCGCCGACGCGCCGAACACATCGCGCAGCGCGGCGAGGCAGTCGGCGACGCGCGGATCGTCGGTCAGCAGGTTGACGACGAGCACGCCGCCTTCCGCGAGATGACGATGGCAGTCGGCATAGAATTGCCGGTTGCCGAGCTCGTACGGCAGGCCGGCGGCGTCGAAGCCGTCGACGATCAGCACGTCGGCGCACGCATCGCGAGACGCGACGTAACGGGCGCCGTCGGCGCACAGGACCGCGAAGCGCGCGTCGTCGGGCGGAATCCGGAACCGGTCGCGCAGTGCGATCACGTCCGGATTGATTTCGACTGTCGTGATTTGTGCATCGGGCAGGTGCCGGTGGCAATACTTCGCGAGCGAGCCGCCGCCCAGGCCGATCATTGCGATCCGGCGCGGCTCGGGACGCAGCAGCAGAAAGCCCATCGCCGTGCGCGTGTAGCCGAGCGCGAGCATGTCCGGGCTGTCGGCGTACATGCAGCTTTGCATGCCGCGGTCGTCGAAGCACAGTGACACGAGGTGCGGCGTTTCGATCACGACCGGCGAGTTCGCGCGCCCGCAGCGGTGCGGGGCGGACAGCGGCTCGGACGCGTTCGCGGACATGCCGGGAAAACGCGGTCGCATCGGCCGATTTCCGCTCATCGGCTCGCGGTCAGCAACGAAGCGAGCGAATCGAGCGCGTCGTCCTCGTCGGGGCCGCTCGACAGGATCTGCATCTGCGTGCCGCACTTCGCGCGCAGCGCGACGACGGACATCACGTCCTTCGCGTTCGCGCGGCGGCCGTTCGCGACGACGACGATGTCGCTCTGAAAGCAGCCAGCCGTGCCGGCGAGCGCCTGACCGGCGAGCGCGGCGTCGTAGCGCCCCCATTTCAGGCCGATCTCGATCAATGCTTGTGCCACCAGGATTCCTTCAAGTAATTCATCGCGCGCCGGCCGTTCCGTCCGGCTTTCGCGCGTGCCTGCTGCGCGTGCCTGCTCAGTGCATGACGCGGGCCTGCGCACGGGCGAGGAATGCGAGCAGTTCGCCATCCCACGCGTCATCCTGCAGGACGATCTTCGCCGTGTCGAGCGGCTTCATGTCGCGGTTCAGATGCATGAGGAGGAGCGACCGGGGCGGGCACGGCCGGCGGAAGAAGTGCCCGTCGTCGTCGAGGAAGAGGCAGGGGCGCTGCCGGATCCGCGCGCTCGAGACCGAGATTCGATCGAGCACGTGGCGCGCCGATTCCTTCGGGTAAACGAAGATGACGTTCGTGCCGAGCGCTTCGAGGCGCCCGCAGGCGTCCGCGAAACGGTACAGCATCTGGAAGCCGCGCTCTCCGCTCCGGCCGACGCCGACGATCACGAGCCCCTGCGCGCCCATCACGTCCCGCGCCTCGCGACGCGCGTAGTCGTGAGCCAGGAGCGCTACATGCATGTCGAACATGCGTGCCTCCGGGACGGGCCGCGCATCGGACGGCACGTGCAGTTGAGCCAATCGCCGGACGGGGCCGGCGCGCGATCGATCATTTTCGTGCCAAGGAATGTATATGCACATAACATTAACATGATATGTGCGTGTCAGGAAAGTGGGCGAGTGCGTCGAACGGGGCTGGCCTGGGTGCGAGAGGGGAGGCGGTGCGTACTCCGGTTGCTGACGAAATGCTTTCGGCTTAATAGTGTAACCGGCCGTCGCGGCCTGCACGACACTGCTGCCGACGTGGACGTGGACGTGGACGTGAACTCGCGGCCGGCCGGGTGGCGGCGAGCGACGGTATTCGAAACTTGACATTGCTTTCGCTCTCGCCCTCGGGGCCGGGACGCCGGACCCGGAACGCGAACCTGTCGTGCGGGGCGGAGCGCGCAAGGCGGCGCTCCGTGATCGGGCCGCGCCGAGCGAGGCGACCCCGCCCGAGTCCGCGCCGGCAAGCGCCGCCCATCTACGCGCGCGAATCGACGCGGGCGGGCGCCGCCGCGCTCCCGCGCGCCATCAATGCACGCGCCCGTCGCCCGGCCGGCTCGCCCATTCGCGCAGATCGTCGAGCATCGGCACGCCGGCCAGCACGACGAGGAGGCCGGCGAGCGGGATCGTCACCGAATAGCCGACATGCTTGAAGCCGAGCGCGCCCGCGAGGCCGCCGGCGAAGAACATCGCCAGCATCGCGCCGAGCACGCGCAGCTTCTGCCGGTTCGCGTACACATCGGGCTCGCCGGGCCCGGCTTGCGTCGAATTCCAGTAGAACAGCTTGCCGAGCTCGATGCCGAGATCAGTGACGATGCCCGTCATGTGCGTCGTGCGGATCTCGGCGTTCGAGAGCTTCGTGATGATCGCGTTCTGCAGGCCCATGATGAAACACAGCAGGACGACGGTGACGGGCACGAAGAACGTCCGCCAGAGCGCGAGATGGCTGCCGAGCAGGCCGAAGCACAGCAGCAGGAACGCCTCGAGCAGCAGCGGGAACGCGTAGCGGCTGTGCAGCCGCTTGCGCCGCCCCCAATTGACGAGCACGGCCGACGATGCGGCGCCGAGCAGGAACGACGCGAGCGACGCGATTCCCGCGAACGCGAGTACGACGTTGCCGAGCGCCGCCTGATCGGCGATCGCCGATACGATCCCGCTCATGTGCGACGTGTACTGCTTGACGGCAAGAAAGCCGCCGGCGTTCGCGGCGCCCGCGACGAACGCGAGGGAAAAGCCGAGGTGCCGGTTGGCGTCGAGATTGCGATCCTTTCCGGCGAGACTGCGAAAGTAGGCGACTGGCATGGCATGGCGTGGCGGCGGATGGTCCTGCGCGTCCTGCTCACCTAGCCGGGGACGGGCGTGTTCGGGCGCCGAACAGTCGCGACGCGTACCGGGGAACGAGGTGATGCGTATCGGCGCGTATGGTGACAGATCGACAATGGTGCTAGGATGATAACGCCATTATCATACTCTTGTAACGAGATGGTCCTGCGATGACGCCCGGCTCGACGCACCGAATCGACGAGGAGAAAGAGGAGACGCGCTGCCCGAGCGCGCGTCGCGCACGCTGCGGCGCCGCATGCGCGCGGCTTTTCGCCGCTTGCGCGGCGTGCGGCGCTTCGCCATACTCGTTCGCACGTCCGTTGGCGCGGCGCTAGGCGATCCACGAGTCAGACAACATGGAACAGGGCCTGCTTCTCCGATGCGTGCTGCTCGTCGCTGTCGCGTGGCTCGTGCTCGGCTGCGCCGGACTCGCGAACCTGCGCCGCACCGGCGTGGTCGCACACGGGCTCTTTCCGCTCGGCGCGCTCGCCGGACTCGCGCTGGCGGGCGCCGGCTTCGCCGGCGTGTTCGCCGCGCCGTCCACCGTCGTGCTGCCGCTTGGCCTGCCCGATCTGCCGTTCCATCTGCGCATCGACGCGCTGTCCTCCTATTTCCTGTTCGTGCTCGGCGTGGTGACGGCGGGCGTCGGCGCATTCTCGTCCGGCTATTTCCGCAAGGGCGAGGGCACGGCGCCCGGCCTCATCTGCTTCGAATACCACGTCTGTGTTGCGAGCATGGTGCTGCTGCTCGTCGCGGACGACGCCTATTGCTTCATGGTCGCGTGGGAGACGCTGACGCTGTCGGCAACCTTCCTCGTGATGACGAACCACCGGATCGCCGAGATCCGCCGCGCCGCGTTCCTGTACTTCCTGATCTCGCACGTCGGCGCGCTCGCGCTCCTGCTGTGCTTCGGGCTGCTGCAGGCGGGCACGGGCGACTATGCGTTCGCGAACATGCGCGCCCAGCATCTCGACGGGCTCGCGGCGTCGGCCGCGTTCGTGCTCGCGCTCGTCGGCTTCGGCGCGAAGGCGGGCATCTACCCGCTGCACGTGTGGCTGCCGGCCGCGCATCCGGCCGCGCCGTCGCCCGTGTCCGCGCTGCTGAGCGGCTTCGTGCTGAAGGTCGGTCTGTACGGCATCCTGCGGACGGTTCTCGATCTGCTGCACGTGCAGGTTGCATGGTGGGGCGTGCTGATGCTCGCGCTCGGCCTCTTCAGCGCGCTGCTCGGCGTCGTGTTCAGCACGATCCAGACCGACATGAAGCGGCTGCTCGCGTACTCGTCGATCGACAATATCGGCCTGATGTGTGTGAGCCTCGGTCTCACGATCCTGTTCCTCGGCTACCGTCTGCCCGCGCTCGCGGCGCTGTCGCTGACGGCGCTCCTGTATCAGATCGTCGCGCACGCGTGCTTCAAGAGTTTGCTGTTTCTCGGCACGGGCGCGGTGCTGCACGCGACAGGCGAACGCAATCTCGGGCGGCTAGGCGGCCTGATCCGCTTCATGCCGTGGACCGCGTGGGCGATGCTCGCCGCCGTCGCCGCGAGCGCGGGGCTGCCGCCGTCGAGCGGCTTCGTGTCGGAGTGGCTGCTCGTGCAGAGCTTCCTCTTCACGCCGGGTCTGCCCGATTCGGTGCTCGGGATGACGGTGCCGCTCGTCGCCGCGCTCGTCGCGCTGACCGCGGCGCTCGCCGGCTACACGATGGTCAAGTTCTTCGGCATCGTGTTCCTCGGTCAGCCGCGCGAGGCGAAGCTCGCGCGCGCGCGCGACGCGAGTCCGTGGGAGCGCGTCGCGTTTTGCTGGTTCGCGGCGGCGGGCGTGCTGCTCGGCCTCGCGCCTGTCCAGTACGCAAAGGTGCTCGACGCGGTGACGCGCTCGCTGATCGGCGCGGGTATCGGCGGCGTCAACCACGGCTGGCTGCTGTTCGCGCCCGTGTCCACCGCGCGCGCGAGCTACATGCCGGCGCTCTTCATGCTGTTCTTCCTCGCGTGCTGCGCGCTCGCGTGGCTGCTCGTGCGGCGCTTCTACCACGGGCGGCTCAGGCGCTCCGCGCCGTGGTCGTGCGGCCATCCGTCCGTGACCGCGCGGATGCAGGACACGGCCGAAGGCTTCGGCCAGCCGATCCGCGAGATCTTCACGCCGTTCTTCCGGATCGAGCGGCAGTTGCCGTCGCCGTACGACCGGCAGCCGGAATACCGGATGAGCGTCGCGGACCGCACGTGGCATCTGCTCTACGAGCCGATCGCCGCGCTCGTGAGCCGTGTCGCGGCGCTCGTCGGGCTGCTGCAGACGGGCCGCATCGCGATCTATCTGACGTACAGCTTCGCCGTGCTGATCGTTCTCCTGACGGTGGTGAGACGATGGTAACCGCCTCAGGCATCCTGTCGCAGACACTCGAGATTCTCGTCGCGCTCGCGGCCGCGCCGCTGTTGACGGGCTGGGTCAACCAGTGCCGCGCGTGGCTGCAGAACCGCCGCGCGCCGAGCATCTGGCAGCCGTACCGGATGCTGCACAAGCTGTTCAACAAGGAATCGGTCGTCGCGGAGCACGCGAGCCCGCTGTTTCGCGGCGCGCCTTACGTCGTGTGGGCGGCGATGACGCTCGCGTGCGCGATCGTGCCGACGCTGTCGACCGAACTGCCGTTCTCGCCCGCCGCCGACGCGATCGCGCTCGTCGGCCTGTTCGCGCTCGCGCGCGTCGCGCTGTCGCTCGCGGCGATGGATATCGGCACCGCGTTCGGTACGCTCGGCGCGCGCCGCGAGATGCTGATCGGCTTTCTCGCGGAGCCGGCGCTGCTGATGGTGCTGTTCTCGGCGTCGCTGATCACGCAGTCGACGCTCCTGACGAGCATCGTCGCGACGCTCGGCCATCGCGAGCTCGTGATCTATCCGAGTCTCGCGTTCGCGGGGATCGCGTTCACGCTCGTGTCGCTTGCGGAAAATGCGCGGCTGCCGGTCGACAACCCGACGACGCATCTCGAGCTGACGATGATCCACGAGGCGCTGATCCTCGAATATTCGGGCCGCCATCTCGCGCTGATGGAATGGGCGGCGAGCCTCAAGCTTTTCGCGTATTCGTGCATTGGCCTCGCGCTCTTCATGCCGTGGGGGATCGCCGAGGCGGGCAATCCGCTCGCGCTGCTGTTCGCGCTGCCGGCGCTCTTCGTGAAGCTTTTCGCCGGCGGCGCAGCGCTTGCGGTCGTCGAGACGACGAACGCGAAGATGCGCCTCTTTCGCGTGCCCGAATTCCTCGCGACCGCGTTCCTGCTCGCGGTGATCGGCATGCTCGTCCATTTCCTGCTGGGGGCGTAGATGCACGGCTACGCGACCCAGCTCATCAATTTCCTCGCGGCGATCCTGCTGTTGCTGTCGTTCGCGATGCTGAGCCAGCGGCGAATCCTGTCGCTGATCCATCTGTATACGCTGCAGGGCGTCGCGCTCGTGTCGGCGAACCTGATCCTGGGCTTTGTGACCGCGGACACGCACCTGTACGTGTCCGCCGCGCTCACGCTGCTGCTGAAGGTCGGGCTGATCCCGTGGATCCTCTACCGGCTCGTGCAGCGGCTGAACGTGAAGGCCGATGTCGAGCCGCTCCTCAACATCCCGACCACGCTCGTCGCCGGCATCGCGCTCGTGATCGTCGCGTTCAACGTCGCGGCGCCGATCAGCCGGCTCGCCGAATCGGCCGCGCGCGGCACGCTCGGCATCGCGCTCGCGTGCGTGCTGCTGTCGTTCATGATGATGATCACGCGCGCGAAGGCGATTCCGCAGGTGATCGGCTTCCTGTCGATGGAAAACGGTCTGTTCTTCGCGGCCGCAGCGGCGACGAACGGAATGCCGATGATCGTCGAGCTCGGGATCGGGCTCGACGTGCTCGTCGGGATCCTGATCCTCGGCGTGTTCATGTTCCAGATCCGCGAGCAGTTCGATAGCCTCGACATACACCATCTCGAGAAACTGAAAGATGATTGACGTCTATCTGCTGCTGGCGTCGCTCGGCATGCCGCTCGTCGCGGGCGGGTGCCTTGCGTTCGTGCGGCGGCAGCACGTCGCGCGCGCGCTGAACGCGGGCTTCAGTTTCCTCACGTGCGCGGCGGCGCTGCTGCTCGCCGCGCGCACGGTCGCGCACGGGCCGATGTTCGCGCTGGGCGGGCTGTTCTTCGTCGATGCGTTCAACGTGTTCCTCGTCGCGCTGACGGCGTTCGTCGGCTGGACGACGTCGCTGTTCTCGAATCCGTACATGCGCATCGAGCAGGACCGCGGCAAGATGAGCGACGGGCGGATGCGGCTCTATCACTGCATGTACCAGCTGTTCATCTTCGCGATGCTGCTCGCGCTGCTGACGAACAACGTCGGCGTGCTGTGGGTCGCGATGGAGGCGGCGACGCTCGCGACGGTGCTGCTCGTCAGCGTCTACCGGACCGCGGCGAGCCTCGAAGCCGCGTGGAAGTACTTCATTCTGTGCGGCGTCGGCATCGCGCAGGCGCTGTTCGGCACGATCCTGCTGTATCTCGCGGCGGGCCGGCGGCTCGCTGACGGCGACGCGCTGTTGTGGACGAGCCTGAATGCCGTCAAGACGCAGCTCGATCCGACGATCGTGTCGATCGCGTTCGTGTTCCTGCTCGTCGGCTACGGAACCAAGGTCGGGCTCGTGCCGATGCACAGCTGGCTGCCCGACGCGCACGCCGAAGGCCCGACGCCGATCTCGGCGGTGCTGTCCGGGCTGCTGCTGAACGTCGCGCTGTACGCGGTGCTGCGCTGCAAGGTGCTCGCCGACGGCGCGCTCGGCAACGGCCTGCCCGGCCGTCTGCTCGTCGGCTTCGGGCTCGTGTCGGTGCTCATCGCATCGTTTTCGCTGTTCCGGCAGAAGGACGTGAAGCGGCTGTTCTCGTATTCGTCGATCGAGCACATGGGGCTGATGACGTTCGCGTTCGGCTTGGGCGGCCCGGTCGCGACGTTCGCCGGGCTGCTGCACATGACGGTCCATTCGCTCGTCAAGTCGGCGATTTTCTTCACGGTCGGGCACGCGGCGCAGAAGGCGCGCACGCAGGCGATCGACGGCATTCAGGGGCTCTTGCAGGTGAGCCCGACGGTCGGCTGGGGAATGATGCTGGGCGCGCTCGCGATCCTTGGCATGCCGCCGTTCGGCGTGTTCGCGAGCGAATTCCTGATCCTGACGATGGCGATCGCGAAGCTGCCGTGGAGCGCGCCGTTCCTGCTCGTCGCGCTCGCGGCGGCGTTCGCGGCGATCTTCATGCGCGTGCAGCGGATGGTGTTCGGCGAATCGAACGTCGCGACGCTCGAACATCCGCCGGCGCTGTTGCCGGTATTCGTGCATCTCGGCCTCGGCTTGATGCTGGGGCTCTACGTGCCGCCGTATCTCGCGACCTGGTATCGGCAGGCGGCGGCGATGATCGCGGGGTAGGCGATGCGGATCGAATCGTTCCACATTCCCGGCCAAACGCGCTTGGCGAGCGCGGCGGGGCAGCCGCGCGTCGTGTTCGCATCGATCGACGCCGACGCGTGGACGCGCGCCGCTGCGACGATCCGCGAAGCGGGCGGGCGGCTCGTCACGCTATGGGGCGGCGAGCCCGTCGCGGGCCGCCTCGAGATGTGCGCGGCGTACGAGCTGGACGACGGCCTGCTGTGGCTGCGGCTGCCGGTCGAGCCGGCGACGGACGAAGCGGGAGACTACCCGGATCTGTCGACGCTTTTCGCGAGCGCGACGCGAATGCAGCGCGCGGTCTTCGACCTCGTCGGGCTGCGCGCGCGCGGCGCGGGCGATACGCGGCCATGGCTCGATCACGGCGCATGGCCGCACGATTACCATCCACTGCGCAAGAACGCGGCGGGCCAGGCGCGCTTCGACGGCGCGACGGTCGACTATCCGTTCGTGCCGGTCGCGGGCGACGGCGTGCATGAGATCGCGGTCGGGCCGATTCACGCGGGCGTGATCGAGCCCGGCCATTTCCGCTTTTCGGTCGTCGGCGAGAAGGTGCTGCGGCTCGAAGAACGGCTCGGCTATGCGCATCGCGGCGTCGAGCGGCTGTTCGAGCGCGCGGATGCGCTGGCGGGCAGCCGGCTCGCCGCGCGCGTCGCCGGCGATTCGACGGTCGCGTTCACGTGGGCGTATTGCATGGCGCTCGAACAGGCGATGAAGATCCGTGTGCCGGACCGCGCGCTGCGGCTGCGCGGGCTGCTGCTCGAGCGCGAGCGCGTCGCGAATCATCTCGGCGACCTCGGCGCGCTCGGCAACGACGCGGGCTTCGCGGTCGGCCTCGCGCAGTTCTCGCGGCTCAAGGAAGACTGGCTGCGTCTGAACGACCGGATCTTCGGGCATCGCTATCTGATGGAGCGAATCGTGCCCGGCGGCGTCGAGCGGGATATCGCGGCGGACGACGCCGCGGCGATCGCCGCGCAGTGCGACCGGATCGAGGCCGAGGTGCGCGCCATGCAGACGATCTACGACGATCAGTCCGGCTTGCAGGACCGCTTCGCGGGTACGGGGCGGCTCACCGCGCAGACGGCCGCGCATTTCGGCGTCTGCGGGCTCGCCGCGCGCGCGAGCGGGCGGGCGCGCGACGCGCGCGTCGACCATCGGCTCGCGCCGTACGATGCGGTCCCCGTCGACGTCGTCAGCGATGAGCGCGGCGACGTCGCCGCGCGGGTCGCGGTGCGTTTTGCAGAGACGTACGAATCGATGCGGGCGATGCGCGCGCTGCTTGCTGATCCGCCTGGCGACGGGATTGCCGCGCCGGTTGCATCCGTTGCGGACGCGCCGAGCGGCTCGGGTGATACGCGAGCGGCAGGACGCGGCACGGACGATGCGCGGCGCGGCGTCGGCTGGATCGAAGGCTGGCGCGGCCCGGTGCTCGTCGCGCTCGAACTCGGCGCGCGCGGCGACGTTGCGCGCTGCCATTGCCACGATCCGTCGTGGCACAACTGGCCGGCGCTTGAACATGCGATCATCGGCAACATCGTTCCCGACTTTCCGTTGATCAACAAGTCGTTCAACTTGAACTACGCGGGGCACGACCTGTAATGTGGCAGCTCATCAGACAGATCGCACGCACCGGATGGCCGGACGAGCCCGCGCCGCCCGGCGAGGACGCGTGGCAGCGCGATGCGCAGCCCATCCGGCAGGACATCCTCGACATCCTCGGGCGCGCGCTGTGCATCCGCGCGATCGACGCCGGCTCGTGCAACGGCTGCGAGCTCGAACTGCATGCGCTCGGCAATCCGTACTACAACATCGAAGGGCTGGGGATCAAGTTCGTCGCGAGCCCACGGCATGCGGACATGCTGCTGATCACCGGGCCGTTGACGCTCAACATGCGGGACGCCGTGCGGCTCGCGTACGACGCGACGCCCGCGCCGAAGCTCGTCGTCGCGGCGGGCGATTGCGCATGCACGGGCGGCGTGTTCGCGGACAGCTATGCGGTGTGCGGGCCGCTCGAGAAACTCGTGCCGGTCGATCTGACGATTCCGGGCTGCCCGCCGCGGCCGATCGACCTGCTGCGCGGGATTCGCGGCGCGCTCGCGCATACGCGCACGGGCGGGCGTTGATCCCAACGTAACGCCGACGCTCCGCAGTTCCTGGCCGGGAAAGGCGGCGGCGGGATTTGGGCCGGCGGCGGCGCCGCCGCGTCACAACGCGAATCTCGAGCACGGACCTGCGGATTCCTCCCTACATCGAGACACACTCAAACCGTTCGATTGGCGCGTTGCCGCAGTCAGGCGCGAACGCATACGCGGCCCGCGAACATATCCATTTTTGACGTAAGGGAATTCCTACATCTGCTGCGCAGAATCCTACGCCGCTCTCGTCTTTTGCTGATTTCCAATCAGGCACTTTTTATCGCACTCTTGTTGAATCGAAAAATACAAAAAGTTGCCGCGCCTGCTCGAAGCTGTACCTAGTTCGTACGCCAGCCAGTTTCCCGAAAGACGCGAAAACTCACTGTCAAAGCCAATTTCGGCCGAGCGAGCAACGGAATAAAAAGGCACGAAGTCGATGGGATTACTGCGAAGTTTCCGAGCCTGGCGCAAGCTGCGCCGCCTGCCGTCGATCAAAATCGAGACGAAGGCGGCCGAAGCGAAGATCGAGCCCGCGGCGCATGCGAAATGGGCGGTAGTTATCCGCAATGCGGAAGGCGCGCGAGTCGGCGAAGCGATATACGGTCTTTCGCAGCTGACCGACCGGCTGTACGTGCATAGCCTCGAGATCGCGCCGTCGGAGCGTCGGCGCGGCTACGCGCTCGCGTTCCTGATGATGCTGAACCGTTACTACAAGGTGCCGATCGTGCCGACGGGCGAGACGCCGGGCGGCGGCCCCTTCTGGGTCAGCGTGAGCAAGCTCGGGCCGGGCGGACTGGCCGTGCTGCTCGATGAAAAGACGGACGGCGCGGACAAACCTCGCTCGGGTGCATAGCGGAGCGCGTGAGCCGGCGAATGAGCGAAGCGAGTCGCGGGCGGCGAGCGGCTACCGCGTTTTGTCGATGTGGCTGTTTCGTCGACTCGGGATTCTGGACAATGCCGGTAGCCGCAGGTGAAAACCGCAAGCGACAGCGCCGGTGCTCGATCAAATACGTGGAAGGAGACGAGGCCGGGTGCCGCGTGCGGATACCTTTCGTTTCCGGATGATGGTGACGCGGCGAAAGCGCGGCGGCGATGGGCGCGGTGTTTGGGAGAGGCGAATTGCTTCGCCGTGGTCGACACTTGCGAATCCCGTTTGAGCAACTCCGAATCGCGAGCTGACTTCGCGTCGGAACCGACACCGAAACGAGGTCCAAATGCTTGCGCCATCGCGTTTGCCCAAACGTTCGCAAAGCAAAACAATCGGCCGCTGCATGTCGCAGCGGCCGCTTTCGCGCCTCAGGCCGCCGGCCGGTGCACGAGCAGCAGCGGAATCTGCGTGAGCCGCGCGACGCGCAACGCGATGCTGCCGAGCAGCCAGCGCGACACGCCGCGTCTGCCGTGCGTGCCCATCACGAGCAGGTCGGCGGGCCAGCGATCGGCTTCGCGGACGATCGTGTGCGCGACGTCGTCGCTCGTGCGGTCGGTGCTGACGACTGCGGCGCTCGACTGGCCCGGCGCGTCGTCGAGCAACTGGCGCGCCACCGCCAGCGCCTTTTCGCTTTCCTCGACGAACGCGTCTTCGAGCACGTGGATCGGCACGAAATCGGTGAGTCGCACCGCGCGGTCGATCACGTAGATCGCGCGCAAATGCGTGTCGGACGTCGCGAATTGCGCGCCGTACCGCAATGCGTGTGTGGCGATCGGGCTGCCGTCGGTGGCGAGCATGATGCGCTTCGGCGCATGCTCGGCGATCTCGATGCCGGGCGGCACGACGAGGATCGCGCAATCCGTCTTCGCGAACAGCGGTTCGGACACGCTGCGGTCGACCCAGCGCAGCAGCCCTTGAGACTGGCGCGAGCCGACGACGAGAAGATCGGCGCCCCAGTCACGCGTTTCGTCGAGGAGGGCGTCGACGACGTCGCCGCCTTTCTTCGCGAGATCGACGATCGCCGTTTCGGCGGCGACGTCGGCGCGGCCGAACGCATGCGTTGCGTCGCCGAGCGCATTCGATGCGTCGTTGACGAGCTCGACGTGCGCCGCCGCGAATTCGGACGGCGCGAACGTGTGCGGCAGCGTATACGCGCGCGGCGTGTCGACGACGCTGACGAAGCGCACGGTCGCGCCGGCGGGCACCACGAGCTTCAGATAGGCGACTGCGCGCAGCGATGCCTTCGACGCATCGATCGCGACGAGAATGCGTTTGGGCTGCGATAACGGGGCGTGGTTCGAGGTATCGGCGGACATCGGCGGCTCCATCGACGTGCTGGACAGATCATTTATTTATTTTGCGGCAGCGGCCCCGGTATTCGTTGAGCGAAATCAATCTTTTCGAGCACGACGGAATGGCACATGCGCGGCGTCGGCGCGCCGCGAATTGCCGGGAACGCCTCACCGGCGCGGCGATTCGCGGTGAACGCGACGCCGATCGCGCCGGCTTTGCGCGATGGGATCGGATCGAAGCGCTGTTGTGCGAGCTGGAACGCGCACATAGAATGGTTGCTCGCAATATGCATCTATTCATGCCGAATCGATCCCAGCCGCGCCGCGTCCATCAAGTGGCGCGCGCCGGCTCGTCTGGCAGGACATTACGTGCACCATCGTTTCTTCATCCGAGTGACATCCGATAAGGACTTCCGATCATGTTGCAGCCGCATCTCCCTCTTTCTCCGACCGCGATCTATTCGTTCGACGCGCGTGGCGTCGCGAAGCGATTCCGTCATGCGGCGATCTTCGGTGCGCTCGATGCGCTTTAGTCGGGCGAAACCATGCACTTCGTCAACGATCACGATCAGCTTTCGCTCTTCAACCAGAATCGCCTGCACTATGGCGAGCGGGTCGGCATCGAGTACCGGCAGCGCGAACCCGGGGCGATCGTGATCGATTTCATCGTCCAATGACCGACGCCGCCCGCCGCGCGGGCTGCACCTCGGCCGTGGCGGCATCCGCGTCGCCCGACGATGCCGCGTTGTTCCGCGAGCTCTGCAGGCGCGCGTTCGCCGGCTGCTGCTCGAACATGCGGACGACGCCGACGTCATCATGCTGCATCGCTGATGCGCGGCAGTCTCGCCGCGCGGCGCAAGCGGAACGGATGCGCGCTGCGTCGCGGAACAAGCGCTGCGCTCGCGTTTGAGCGCAGCGCGACCTGTCCGTGCTCGCGAACAGCCGAAAGGCGGAAATCGGAAATCGAACCCCTCCGTCTAACCGACAACCAGTTTCGTCGAAGCCAGCATCAACGGCAGCCCGGCGAGCGCGAGCCCGGTCGACACGAGGATCATGCCTGCGATGTCTTCCGTCGGGCCGTCGTATTGTTGTGCGATCAGGTGGCTCAGCACCGCGATGGGCATCGTGCATTGAACGACGAACGCGCCCGCCGCGACGCTCGGCAATCCGAGCAGGTACGCGAGCCCGAGCCCGACGCCGAGTCCGCCCGCGACGCGCACGACCGCGAGCACCGCGACCCGGTGCAAGCCGGCGAGCCGGATGTTCGCGAGCGACGCGCCGAGCATCAGCAGCATCAGCGGCGGCGCCATGTTGCCGAGTTGCGTCGAGGCCGCCGCGAGCGGCGCGGGCAGGTGCAGGCCGTTCAACGCCATGAAGAGCGCGACGACGACCGCCCAGATCGCCGGGCTCGCAGCGATCGATTTCCACGATGCATGACCGGACAGCAGCCAGACGCCGATCGTGAAATGGCCGATCTGCACGAGCGCGGAGAATGCGACCGCATACAGCAGACCTGGCTCGCCGAACGCGAAAAGCGCGACGGGCAAGCCGAGATTCGACGTATTGGGCAGCATCAGCGATGGCATGTATTACCGCAGCGGCAGCTTCAGCACGCGCAGGAAGAGTGCGCCGAGCGCCGCGAAGCACACGAGCGCGACGGCTCCCGCGGCGAACGTGTGGACGAGCACGCGCGCCGTCCGTATGCGGCCGATGCGCTTCGTGCGACGAGTCGATGTGTCCTCGCAGTCGAGAATCACGAAGGCGTAACGATTGAAGGTTCCGATCATGTCGGATAGCTCGTCGTCGGTCATCGTGCGGGGAGAGTGGGCGGGCAGCGTCACTTTGGTCAGCGGCAACGTGCTGTCGAACGGTTGACGAAGCGATTGCGCAGAAATGCTGGAAGTCAGAGTCAACATAATCGGCCCTCGGGACATGGATTGCACACGGTTTTCGCCCAAGTGTTTCGCTAATGCTAATTAACGGACGCCGTCTCCGCCTGCCTCTCTTTCCATTGCCTGTCGCCTATATTGCAAAAGCATAAATGCGCTGCAAGATAGTTTGCAAATAGATTGATGGGTCTGTTTCCGGATTGGAAAGTCGGAATGGGGCGCGATGCGGTGTTTTATTGATGGAACTCATTTTATTTCTGCATCGCGTGCAATGGCGGAATTCAAGCGCTATTGCATTCTGGATGTTGGGGGCTGTTCAAGCGTCAGGCGCGCAATACAAGCGTCGGCGTCATGTCGGAATATGCAAATGGGCGAAATTATTGAATATTTCCTGATTGACGATCGCATCCGATATTCGGTACTGGGCGAGAAAAACTTCGAGTGTTTTAAAGCATGAGGAATGAAGGGGCGGGCTTGGCGCAGGTACCGATTCGCGAATTCGATTGCGGCCTCATGCATGTCGCGGCGCGCTTCGGATGCGACGGAGAAGAAGGCGGACGAGACGGCCGTGCGCGAGATACGTGAACGGCGCGCGTCTCGTCAAGCAAAACGTTTCAAACATTTATTCGGCTGGCGCGAGCAACGACAATTCGTCGACGAACCGGACGGCGAACGAAGCGGTGCCGCGCGCCTCCGCCGCGCGCTCCGCAGCAATCGCGTAGATCGCATGCGCCGCCCCCGTCGCGAGCAGCGGCGCGCCGCGTTGCGCAAGGAGCGCCGCGATCAACGCGCCGAGTGCGCATCCGGCCCCCGTCACGCGCGTCAAGCGTGCGTCGCCGCCTGCGATCGCGAGCGTGTCGACGCCATCCGTCACATAGTCGGTCGGCCCGCTCACCGCGACGATCGCGCCGCTGCGCCGCGCGAGATCGCCAATGAACGCGAGCGCGTTTTCCGAGCTCGCAGTCGTGTCGACGCCTTTGCCGGCCGCGGCGCCGCCCGCGAGCGCGATCAGCTCGCTCGCGTTGCCTCGGATCACGGTCGGCTTGAACGCGAGCAGGTCGCGCACGATCGCGTCGTATTCGGGCGCGCCCGCGCCGACCGCGACCGGATCGAGCACCCAGCGCGTATCCGCTTCGGCGGCGGCGCGCGCGGCCGCACGCAGCGTGTCGGCGCCGCTGCTCATCAGTGCGGCGGTGTTGATCCACAGCGCGTCGGCGCCGGCGCCGAAGCGTGCGGGCCAGTCGGCCGCCGCGCCGATTGCGGGCGCCGCGCCGACGGCGAGCAATACGTTGGCGCTGAGATTCGCCGCGACGTAGTTCGTGAGTCCGTAGACGAACGGCGCGGCTTGCTTGAGCGCGGCCAACTCGTGGCGGACGGACGGCGTATTCCAGGAGATCGATTTCATGTGGTGGTTCCTCGTCGCATTCGAGCATTCGAGCATTCGAGCACGCATGCGCGAATGCTTGCGCATGCGTGAAACGCGCTCTGATGTCTTTCGGCGATCTTCGCGAAGTGCGGACGCGGCACTGTAACCGTTGCGGCGCGTGCAGGCGTGGATCGCCGTCAAGAGTCTTCGATCGGTTCTTTGCTGCACGGGCTCGCGATTTGCATGATCGAGTGTGCATGCGTCGCCTCGCATGCGTGCACGACGTCACGTGCTTCGCCGCTTCGACTTCTCGTCCGGCATCGACAGAATGTCCAGCGCATGCTGCATCAGCTCGACGCCCAGGCTCTCCTGCATGATCCCCGCGTGCAGCACGAGATGCTGCAAGCGCCGGTCCTTCGTGTTCATGTCATGCGCGAAATCGCGCGCCTCGATCTCGCGATAGACCGCGAGCTTTTGCCGATGCAGCTCGAGCCGCCGCCTGATTTCGTCGGCGAGCCCGGTCGGTCCGACGACCGCCTCCGCGCGCAGCCGGATCATCAACTCGTCGCGCAACGGCTTCGGATCGTCGTGCAGCGCGATCCAGCGTTTCAGCTCCTTGCGGCCCGCCGGCAAGATCCGGTACGCGCGCTTGCGCCCGCGCGCCTGCTCGACGGGCGCCGACTCGACCCAGCCTTCGTCCTCGAGCCGCGCGAGCTCGCGGTAGATCTGCTGATGAGTCGCGTGCCAGAAGTAGCCGATCGAGCGGTCGAAGCGACGCGTCAGCTCGGAGCCGGAACCCGGGCGTTCGGCGAGGGAGGTGAGCAGCGCGTGAGGCAGGGACATTGACGATGGTGCGGATGGTCGAAACCCTTGCATCTTGCCATATCGAGGGATGCCTGCCCGTTTAGAGCGCCCATTTTATGCAACGCGTTGCATTCGCAGGAGCACGCCGATATATTTATGCAACCCGTTGCAAAAAAGAGCGACCGATGACCCACTATCCCCACTTGACGGCTCCGCTGGAGCTCGGTTTCACGTCGTTGAAAAATCGCGTGTTGATGGGCTCGATGCACGTCGGTCTCGAGGAGGCGCCAAACGGCTTCGAGCGCATGGCCGCGTTCTACGCGGAGCGCGCACGCGGCGAGGCCGGGCTCATCGTCACGGGCGGGATCGCGCCGAACGAGCGGGGCCGGATGGTGCCGGGCGGCTCGATGCTCACGACCGAAGAAGAGGCCGAGCACCATCGGATCATCACGCGCGCGGTGCACGACGCCGACGGCAAGATCGCGATGCAGATTTTGCATTTCGGCCGCTATGCGTATCATCCGGCGCTCGTCGCGCCGAGCGCGCTGAAGGCGCCGATCAACAGGTTCACGCCGCATCCGCTGTCGGCAAGCGAGGTCGAAGCGACCATCGACGACTTCGCGCGCTGTGCGGCGCTCGCGCAGTACGCGGGCTACGACGGCGTCGAGATCATGGGCTCCGAGGGCTATCTGATCAACGAGTTCATCGCCGCGTGCACGAACCATCGCGACGATGAATGGGGCGGCTCGTACGAGAACCGCATTCGCTTTCCGGTCGAGATCGTGCGGCGCGTGCGCGAGCGCGTCGGGCCGCGCTTCATTATCGTCTACCGGCTGTCGATGCTCGATCTCGTCGAGGGCGGCTCGACGCTAGACGAAGTGATCCGGCTCGCACAGGCGATCGAGGCGGCCGGCGCGACGATCCTGAACACCGGGATCGGCTGGCACGAGGCGCGCATCCCGACGATCGCGACGAAGGTGCCGCGCGCCGCGTATGCATGGGTGACGAAGCGGCTCGTCGGCAAGGTCGGCATTCCGCTTATCGCGACGAACCGGATCAACACGCCCGACGTCGCCGAGCGGCTGCTCGCCGACGGCTATTGCGACATAGTGTCGATGGCGCGGCCGTTCCTCGCCGATTCGCAGTTCGTGCGCAAGGCGCGCGAGGGGCGCGCGGACGAGATCAACACCTGCATCGGCTGCAACCAGGCGTGTCTCGACCACATCTTCAGCGGCAAGATCACGTCGTGCCTCGTCAATCCGCGTGCGTGCCACGAGACCGAACTCGTGATCGAGCCCGCCGCGACGCGCAAGCGGATCGCGGTCGTCGGCGCGGGGCCGGCGGGGCTGAGCTTCGCCGTCACGGCGGCCGAGCGCGGGCACCACGTCGAATTGTTCGAAGCGTCGTCCGAGATCGGCGGACAGTTCAACATCGCAAAGAAGGTGCCCGGCAAGGAGGAATTCCACGAGACGCTGCGCTATTTCCAACGGCAGATCGAATTGAGCGGCGTGAAGCTGCATCTGAATACGCGCGTCGACGTCGCGGGCCTCGCGGGCGGCGGCTTCGACGAAATCGTGCTCGCGACGGGCGTCATGCCGCGCGTGCCCGACATCGACGGCATCGATCGCGCGAACGTGCTCGGCTATCTCGACGTGCTGCGCGACGGCAAGCCGGTCGGCGCGAACGTCGCCGTGATCGGCGCGGGCGGGATCGGCTTCGACGTCAGCGAGTATCTGACGCAGACGGGCGAAAGCGCGAGCGTCGCGCCGCCCAAGTTCTATTCGGAATGGGGCATCGACGTCGGCTACGAAGGGCGCGGCGGCGTGCGCATGCCGCACGTCGAGGCCGTGCCGCGCAACGTGCATCTGCTGCAGCGCAAGGCGTCGAAGGTCGGCGACGGACTCGGCAAGACGACGGGCTGGATCCATCGGACGTCGCTGAAGGCGCGTCGCGTCGCGATGTCGTCGGGCGTGTCGTACGAGCGGATCGACGACGCGGGGCTGCATGTGCGGATCGACGGAGAGCCGCAGACGCTCGCCGTCGATAGCGTCGTCGTCTGCGCGGGCCAGGAGCCGCGGCGCGAACTGTACGACGGCCTGCGCGCGGCCGGCTGCTCGGTGCATCTGATCGGCGGCGCGCACGTCGCCGCGGAGCTCGACGCGAAGCGCGCGATCCTGCAGGGCACGACGCTCGCCGCGTCGATATGACGGGCGTCGCTCGCCGCCCTTGCAAGCGGAGGCTCGTGCGGCGCGGCATCGCATCACATGACGACACACCCGACTTACCGAAAAGGAGACGCAACATGACTTCGATTCCCGCCGGCGTGCAGCCGGCCGTGCGGCTGTCGCTCGAGCGCTGGCACGCGATGGTCGCGGCGTGCGACATGACCGGTCTTGCCGACATCGCCGATCCGAACGCGGTGTTCCGTTCGCCGATCGCGCATTCGGCCTATGCAGGCGCGCAGGCGCTCGTGCTCGCGATCGGCACGGTCGTGAAGGTGTTCGACGATTTCGTCTATCACCGGCAGCTCGCGACCGAAGACGGCCTGAACGTCGTGCTCGAGTTCAGCGCGCGAGTCGGCGACAAGCAGTTGAAGGGCGTCGATCTGATCCGCTTCGACGAACACGGCAAGATCGTCGAGTTCGAGGTGATGGTGCGACCGGCAAGCGGCCTGCAGGCGCTCGGCGCGGAAATGGCGGCGCGCATCGGCGCGCGGCTGCCCGAGTTCAAGTCGAATGTGTGAACAATAAGCGAATAAAAATAGAAATAGAGATTTTCGCTTTCTAAAACACTAATAGCGTTTTCAGGCTAAATCTTACGATTGCATTGCTTTAAACTCCGAAACAGGTCACGCGGTCGTTGTGCCACGCACGCGTGACCGATCCTTGTCATGAACGATTCGCGAACGTTGTCGCGAATCGTTTTATTTCGAATGCGCAACAGCCGTGTTTCACGGCGTGGCGGAACACCGATGTCCCGATCGGATTCAAGTGAGCGTGTGCCGACGCGCATCGCGCGGCGTCGTTCCGCATGCCAATATGCAGTGATCGATCAGGCAGTGGAGGAGACTGTTTCGTCCGCGCGCGCTTTTGCGTGCGCAACGAACTCGCAGGTGTGACCGAAAAATACCAATTGGAGGCCAGATGACGTGTTTCGTTGACCAACTGAAGTTGATTTTCGATCATTATCCCGGTCTTTGGGGCTGCCAGGACAGCCAGTCGCGATTCATTCACGTCAACGATGCATTCGCCCGAGTGGTCGGCGTGCGCAATCCGCGCGAACTCGAAAATAAATCCGCATTTGATTTGCCGTGCGGCTCGTCGAATTGCGCGGACCAATTCCAGGCGCAGGATAGCGAAGTCCGCGAAACCGGCCGGGCGATCAAGGTGCTCGACGTTCATCCGTATGCGTCGGATGTCTGGATGGCGTTCGTCTTCACGAAGATTCCGCTCGTCGACAGGAACCAGGAAATCGTCGGTACGATTTTTCATGCGGCGGAGCTGTCGCAGATCGACATGATCACGCTCGGTCGCGTGATCGGCGATTCGTATGCGGGCAAGCGGATCGGCGATCCTGTCGAGCAAGGCTCGTACCGGATCGATTCGCCGAAGGACGCGCTCGCGCTGACCGAGCGCGAACGGCAGGTGCTGTTCTTCCTCGCACGCAACAAGACGGCGAAGGACGTCGCGAACATCCTCGGCTTGTCGGTGCGGACAATCGAGCAATATATGGAAAGCTTGCGCTGCAAGTTCTCCGCGTCGAGCAAGAACGAACTGATCGATCTCGCGGCGGGCGCCGGCTATTGCAACCGCATTCCGCAGTCGCTGCTGCGCAATCAGCTTTCGGTCGTGCTCGAGCGCGCGGCGCCGCCGGTGCCTGCCGACGTGCTGGCGGCCGCCAAGCCGCCGGCCGTCGTCGCGATGCTCTAGCCGAGCGCGCCGCCCGCGACGCGAGCGATCGGCGCTTCGGCGCTTCGCTCGGCCGCGGGCGTCGGCTGCCACGCGGCGGGCGCGACCGCGAGCAGGTGCTTCAGCTCGCGCACGATCGTTTCCGCCGGAATGCCGCTCGGCCGGGCGCCGTCGTGGCCGAGCCGCGGCATGATGTGCTGCACGCCGTCGTATTGCCAGCGGCGCGCGTGCGTGTCGGCCGCTTGCAGCGCGCGCACGAAGATCGACAGATCGCGCCGCGGCCGCGGCGCCGCCGATACGCGCTCGACCCATCCCTCGTAGCGCTGATGCACGACGACGTCGCCGTGCGCGACGAGCGCGACTGTCGACAGCGGCGTCCGGTTGTGAAAGCCGATCGGCGACAGACCGAAGTAGCGCTGCGACACGCGTCCTCGCAGCGCGTCCGCGGCAGGCAGGCGAAACACCGCGAGATCGAGTTCCGGATGCTGCTCGAGCGTGGCGTCCGGATGGTCGAGCAGCGCTTCCGTCGCCGCGTGGTGCAGGTCGGCGTCGCGCCACAGCGCGTCGGGGATCGACGGCGCGTCGAGCAGGTCGCGCAGCGCCGGCAGCAGCGCGTGGAAGACCCGCGCGATGCGCGTGCTCTCGTCGCGCGGCGTGCCGATGTCACGCGACGCTTGCGCGGCGACCGCATTCAGCGCGAACGAAAGCCGGCGGGCGGCGTCCGAGCGGCCGCGCGCGAAATCGCCGAAGCGCGCGACGTCGACGAGCAGCGCCTGATGGCGCAACGCATGGTCGGGCGCGATCAGCCCGTACACCGACGCGAGCCCGTCGAGATCGAAGTGATCGGTCGTCACGTGCCGCACGTCGAGATCGTCGACCCACTCGGGCGCGAAACGCAGCACGCTCTCGGTCGACAGGTTCGCCTTGTAGCGCGCGGGCGTGCGGTTCGCCGGCCAGTGCGACAGCGTGATTCGCGTCGCCGCGTTGTGGGTCGCGTCCGCCGAGATGTTCGGCACGTCGCGCGCGCGCTCGAACGGCAGGAACGCGAGGCGGTCGCCGGATGCGAGCCGGACCGCCTCAACCGGAGCCTGGGGCGCGGCTGCGGTCTGCGGCGCGAGCGCGGCGGCAAGGCCGGCGCCGTCGGTGGCGGCATCGCGCAGTTCGAGCTCGCCGTGGCCGCCGAAGTCGTAATGGAGCGCACCGAGATTGCGGCGACGCAGGTCGCACGGATTGCCGTCGCGCGTGACGGCGCCGCCGCCCGCGATCAGGTTTTGCAGATCGATGAACTGGTTGTCGCGGATCGCGACGACGCGGCCCGCGAGCAGCCGCAGCTCGAAGCCATCGAGCCGGGCGGCGACGTCGTCGTCGAACTGCACGACGCGATCGCCGTCGTGAAGGGGAAGAAGAGTCGTCATCGCAGGGATCCTGTCAAATCAAGGTGTCGTACCGAGGTGGAACAGCAGGTAGGCGGCGATCGACCAGACGACGAGCGCGATATGCGTCAATTGCAGGCCTTCCTGACGTATCCAGTAGCCGTACCACAGCCCGCCGAGCAGCAGCACGAGCGCGCACGCGGCGAAGCTGGTCGCGCCGGCGTCGAGCCATGGCAGTGCGGCCGCGTGAGGAGACGGCGTCGTCAGCAGCAGGCAGACGCCGCCCCACATCGCGATCGCGGTGATCGCCTGCAGCAGCACGATGATCACGAGCGCGGCCCGGTGCAGGCCGCGCGACGTCGCCGCGCGGCGCAACAGCGGCGTGTCGACGGGCGGATCCTGCTTCAGCAGCGCCATGCTCATCGTGCGGCCGACGGCGCCCGTCGTCGCGGCGAACGTCTGCACGTTGTTGATCGTGACGATCGTCGCCCATCCGGCGATCGCGAACGCGTGCAGGCTCTTGAACAGATCGATGTCGGTCGGCGGGCTCATCGTGCTTGTCCCGTTGCGGAGCGCGTCCGGGCGGCGCGCACCGCGTGTGCGGTGTGCGCCGCGGTCATCGGGTGCGCACGCGGCGCGCGACGAGCGCGGCGAGCACGGGCGCCGCCGCGAACACGGCGAAGAGCCACGCGGCCGCGTGCTGCGCGCCGGCGAGGCCGCCCGGCTCCGAGAAGCCCGCGAGGTTCGCGACGAGGCCGGCGAGCGCGGAGCCGATCGCGGTCGCATAGAGCTGGACGGTCGTGATCGACGTCGACGCGAGATCCTCCTGGCCGGCCGGCGCGCTCGTCAGTACTTGCGTGAGCAGATGCGGCCAGCCGATGCCGATGCCGAAACCCACCGCCGCGAGCGCTGCGCACAGCAGCGCGAGGCCGGGGCCCGCGCTCAGCAGATGCCGCGGCGGCACGACGATCGCGAGCGCGACGAGCGCGAGCACGACGAGGAGCGGCCCGCCGCGCACGAGCGCCTGCGCGGTGCGCGCGCTGCGCCCGGAGCTGAACAGCGAGCCTGCGGTCCAGCCCGCCGCCATCAATGCGGTCAGATAGCCGGCGAGGAGCGGCGGGTAGCCGTGGATGATCTGCAGGAAGTACGGCACGAAGATCTCGGTCGTCATCCCGATCACGAGCAGGCTCATGCACGCGTAGATCGCGCCGAGCGGCGCGCGCACGTCATACGCGCCCGTCGGCAGCAGCCGGATCGTCGCGCCGCGGTCGAAGCGCGCGATCAGCACGGCGATCGTGAGGCCCGCGGCGACGCCCGCGACATTCGCGACGATCTCCTTCGACAGACTCGCGACCGACACGACGAGCACCGACACCGCGAGCAGCAGGATCTTGCCGATTGCGGGCCGCCCGGCCCGTGCGCCCGACGCTTCGCGCGCGGGCAACTGGACGATCACGATCAGCGCAAGCAGGACGGCGACGGGCACGAGCGCGACGAACGCGAGCCGCCAGGTGCCCGATTGCGCGAAGATCCCGCCGATCGCGGGCCCGCACAGCGTCGCGACCCCCCACATGCCGGACACCATCGCCATCGCGCGTGACCACAGGCGCTCGTCGAACACGATGCGGATCAGCGCATAGCTGAGCGCGAACAGGATGCCGCCGCCGAAGCCCTGCGCAAAGCGGCCGACGAGCATCCACGGCATGTCCTTCGCGCCCGCGCACGCGAGCGTGCCCGCGCAGAACACGACGAGCGCGACGAGATAGGCGGCGCGCGGTCCGAAACGGCTGAGCACGTTCGCGGACAGCGGCGCGCCGATGATCGAGGCGGCCATGAACAGCGTGGTGTTCCATGCGTAGTACTCGAGTCCGCCGATGTCGCGCACGACCGAGGGCAGGATCGTCGTCGCGATATAGATGTTGATCGCGTGCAGCGCGACGCCTCCTGCGAGCGCGATCGAGCGCAAGCCGTTGCGGCCGGACAGCAGTTCTCCCCACGAAGGGGCGGTGATGGAACTCATGGACTACCTCGTCGGTTGCTGGGTCGGGTGTGCGTCAGGACGGCGACAGATGCTGCGAGATCAGGTGCGGATTGCTCTCGAGCATTTCGATCTCCGGGGAATAGACTTCGATTTCGAGCCCGTCGGGGTCCTGGAAGTAGAAGGCGGTGCGCACGCGGTCCGGCCCTGCGTGATAGCCGGGTGCCGGGCCGTTGCCCTTGACGATCTCGATGCCGCCGTCCGCCTCGACGAGTTCGGCGATCGCCTTGACGCCGTCCGGATCCGAGCGCACGCCGAAGTGATAGCCAGGCGGGTAGGCGACCACGTCCGCCTGCTCGATGAAGAAATCGAAGCCGTTCAGCTCCATTACAACCTTCTTCGGACCGAGGTTGTAGCAGTAAGCGGCTCCGAAGATTCGGCGGTAGAAATCGACTGATTTGTCGAGATCGCGGGCGAGGATGTTGATGTGGTTCACGCGCAATTCGTGCGGCCGGCCTTGCTCGGGCTCGTCGCGCAGCCGGCGCCACATCTTGATGCAAGCGGTGAAGGTCGCGAAGCTCGCGAGCCAGTCGCGCGCGACGTCGGACGATGCGTCGGCCGCCGTCAGTTCGAGCGCGAGCGGATAGCAGAACGCGCTCGAATGGCCTTCCTGCCAGACGGCGGGCGCTTCGCCGTTCGCGCCGGCCGGATCGATGCGGATCTGCGCGGCGGCCGCCCAGCCGGCCGGGCCGGTGCGCTCGGCGTTCGCCGCGGCGGCAGCCGAGCGCGACAGCACGAACACGCCGTCGGGTGCGGCGCCGTCCGCTTGCGGCGCGCGCAGCCGGTAGCCGGCCGCCGTGCATTGCGCGGACAGCGTGCGTGTGATCTGTTCCGCGTCGGCGGGATTGACGTCGAGATTGATCAGTTCGAAGACGAGCATGGTTAGACCTCGCTGGCGGGGCGTTGACCGATGAGAAGCGTGTAGCGGCCGATCGACCGCTCGCTGACCGACAGGCCGCTGTCGCGCGCGACGCCGGCGATCCACGGCGTCGGATGCAGCTCGCCGTGATTCGTGTTCACCATCATGTGCAGCGAGAAATCGGCGGACAGCGCCGGCGCGACACGGTTGTCGTCCATCGTCATCGTGAGGATCAGGAGTGCGCCGCCCGGCTTCACGAGGCCGGCCGCATGGCCGATTACCGCGCGCGCTTCCGGATCGTCGAAGTAGTGCAGGCAGTCGTTCAACATCACCACGTCCGCCGCGCCGCCCTCGAAGTTGCGTGCGTCGAGCAGGTTCTTCTCGAAGAACTCGACGCGGCCGGCGAGGCCGTGCGCGTTGATCGTTTTCTGCGCGGCGTCGCGGGTCGTCGGCAGATCCCAGATCTGGCCCGTCAGCTCAGGGTGGCGGCGCAGCACTTGCGCGAGATACGTGCCGTGGCCGCCCGCGAGGTCGATCACGGTGCGCGCATGGGCGAACACGCCGAGACCGCTCACGACGTCGACCATCGGCTGGCTCAGGCGCACCATCGCGTCGTTGAACGCGTCGCGCGCGCGGGTGTCGTGCGCGAAGCGGCTCTCCTGCTGGAAGCCGAGCGGTTTTTCGCTGCGCAGGATTTCGCCAAGGCGGGGCCAGTTGTCCCATTGCAGATGCTGGTGCTCGACGATCGGGCCGATGTAGTCGGCGCTCGTGCTCGTCAGGTAGCGCGCGGTCAGCTCGGTGTTGCGGAACGCGTCGCCGTCCTTGCTCAAGAGGCCGAGCGCGACGAGCGCGTGCAGCAGGATCGCGACCTTGCTCTCGACCATGCCGAAGCTCGCGGCGACTTCGGCCGGCGTGCGGCTCGTTTGCGTCAAATCGAACAGCTTTTCGGCGACGGCGTAATGCAGGATCGCCGATTGCCGGTATTGGTCGGACAGCTTCACCAAGTCGACGACCGAAGTCAGTGCCGCCTTGTCTTCGGTCGACTCGTAGATGGTCTCGACTGCAGATGCGCTCATTGAGGTCCTCGTTCGATGTGGTCCTGGGAAAAACCGGTGCGCGGCGACGGGCGCCGCGCGGCTATTGACGTACTGTCTGCTCGGGTTGCCTCGCGACGGCGCAGCAGGATGCGTTGGCCGCAGCCGATCGCGCGATGGTGGAACGGCCGCAGGCCCCAGCGGTGCGCGACGTCGTCGATCGACGCGACGAGCCGCGGCGCCGGCACGGGCACGCCGCAGCGCGACGGATGCACGTACAGCAGCAGCTCGTCGGCGAGATCGTCTTCGAACAACGCGTCGCATAGCGCGAGATCGGCGTCGATGAACAGCTCGTTGACGCCTCGCGCCGCAAGGCGTACGAGTGCGTCGGGCAAGCGGAGGTCGGCGTCGGCATCGGAGGATGATGCGGATGCGGCCGCCGCATCGGCATGCGCGGCTGCGTAACCGGCGGCGACGCCCGCGTCTTCCCGATGCAGCGCGAGCGTCGGCACGCTTTCCGTCGCCGCGGGCGACGCGTCGAGCGCTGCGAAGTCGCGCGAGCGGACGACGTAGCGCGACGCGGCGCCCTTGCGCGCCGCTGGGAAGGGCGCGCCGTGCGGCGCGAGCACGACGGAACTGCGCGCCCGCCAGTGCCGGACATCGTCGCGCGACTCGGATTCCGTCGCGCCGAGCACCGTCCGGTCGATCGCATCGAGCGGCCCGTCGATCGACAGGATCAGCTTCGCGCGCGTCCACGGGCGGCCGCGCTCGATCCGGCTGAAGAAGCCGATGTTCAGCTCGCGCGCCTCGGCTTCCATCAACCCCTGTTCGACGACGACGCCCGCGTCGGCGAGTCGCGCGGCGCCGCGCCCCGCGACCTGCTCGAACGGATCGCGCGCCGCGATCACGACGCGCGCGACGCCCGCCGCGGCGAGCGCGTTCGCGCACGGCGGCGTCCTGCCGTAATGCGCGCACGGCTCGAGCGTCACGTATGCGGTCGCGCCGCGCGCGCGTTCGCCGGCTTCGCGCAGCGCGTGCACTTCCGCGTGCGGTTCGCCCGCGCGCCGGTGCCAGCCGGCGCCGAGCACCTGTTCGCCGTGTGCGATCACGCAGCCGACGCGCGGATTCGGGCGCGTCGTGTAAAGGCCCTGTTCGGCGAGCCGCAGCGCATGGGCCATGTGCAGGCGGTCGATATCGGAAAACGTATTCATCGTCTGCCGTCCGCCCGGTGCGCGGCGCGTGCCGAATGCCCGGGGCGGCCGCGCGCCGGAGAAGCCGATGTGCGGCGCGCGCGCCGAATGGCGGTCCGTTTCGCGTTCATCGCGCCTCCACGAGCCGGAAGCCCATCGCGTAGATGTCGCGCTGATAGCGGCCGTGACGGCGCGCGCAGCGTGCGAGATCGCCGAAGCGCGTGAAGCTGCCGCCGCGCGCGATCCGGTAGCTGCCTTGCGTGAGTGCGAGGTCGTCGTCGATCGCCGCACCGCCCGGATACGGGTGATAGTCGTCCGCGACGTATTCCTCGACGTTGCCGGCGAGGTCGTCGATCCCGAACACGCTGCGGCCGAGCGGGAAGATGCCGACGGGCGTCGTCGACAGCGGCCCGGCTTCGACCGTGTTCGCCGCTCGCGGATCGAACGCGTCGCCCCACGGATACTCGACGCCCGTGCCGCCCGACGCCGCGTATTCCCACTCGGCCTCGCTCGGCAGCCGGAAGCGCCGGCCGGTCGCTTCGCTCAGCCAGTCCGCGTAGGCGTCGGCCGCCTCGGCGGGCACCGACCAGACCGGATGATTCGCGCGCTCGACCGGATAGACGCCGAACGCCCACGACGTCGGCAGCCACGGCGCGCCCGTCTCTTCGAGAAAGCGCCGGTATTCGAGGTTCGTGACCGGGTAGCGCATCATCCGGTACGCGGCGAGCTCGGTCGTGTAGCGTGGGCATTCCTTCGCGATCCACTCCTCGATCACACCGACGCGCTCCCATTCGGCGATCACCTGCGGCACTTGCTCCGGCTCGGTGCCGAGCCGCGCCTGCGCGGCGGGCACGTCGCACATCTCCGGATCGAGCGGACGGATGCGTGGGTCGCCGGCAAAACCGAGCAGCGCGCCCGCCGCGTAGCGCCGCTCGAACGGTGCGCCCGGATCCTGCGCGATCGCGACCCACTGCGCCGGCGCGAGGCGCAGCAGGTCGAGATGCGTCGAGAAGACCGTCGCGGGCGTGCGCGCGACGAACAGATCTTCCGGCAGCGCCATCGCCGCGCGGTCGCTGAGATAGTTCGGGTTGTCGGCCAGCTTGAGTGTCATGGGCATGAACTCGCGTCAGTCGGGACGGGATTTTCGGACCGTCAGCACCAGATAGTGCAACCCGGCCTTCGGCCGCGGCACCCGGTGGCTGCTGACGGGCGTGAAATGCGCGGCGCCCAGCAGTTCGACGAGCTCGGGCTCGGTGAACTCGCGATAGAGGCGCTGTGCGTGGTTCGCGTACAGCCGCCCCGCGCCGTCGGCCTCGAACACCGAGATCGTGAAGAGACCCTCGGGCCGCAGCAACGCATGGATGCGCGCGAGATACGCGGCGTACGCGTCCGGATGCTGGTGGTGCAGGCAACCGTTGTCGAGCGCGCCGTCGAACAGGGCTTCACCCTGGAGCTCGGACACGGGACACGCCACGAAGCGCACGCGCTCGCCCCAGCGCTGCGAGAGCTGCGCCCACTCCGGCGGCTCGACGAGGTCGACCGCCGTCACCCGGTGACCGTGCTCGAGAAAGTACGCAGTGTCGCGGCCGCGGCCCGCGCCCGCGTCGAGGACGTCGGCCGGGCTGCCGAGATGCTCGTGCAGGATCGCGCTCGCCGGGCGCATCGCCGCCTCGTCGGTCCAGACGTCGCGGCCGTCGTGGTAGCTCGACACGAAATCCGAGCGCAGCACCGCCGCGTACTCGTGCGGCGCAGCGAGCGGTCCGTCGACGGGGGCGATCGTGCGCTGCGCGTCGATGTAGTGCGGTTCGGCGGCGCTCATACGCGCTCCAGCGGAATGCGGTAGACGTCGCCGTCGTACGAGCTCGCGAGGAACGCATGCGCGGCGGGGTCGTAGCAGAGCGACGACACGCCTGCGGTCGTCACGCGCACGTCGAGCGCCCAGCGCGCGTCGGTGCGGTCGTAGACGGCGACGCGGCCGTTGTAGCTGCCCGTCGCGACGTAGCGGCCGTCGGCGCTCGCCGCGACGCACTTGATCGAGTGCGTGTGCGGCGTCGCGATCACGTCCGCGTGATGGTCGGGCGACCAGATCCGCAGCTTCAGATCGCGGCTCACCGATGCGAAGAAACCGTTGTCGAGGCCCGCGCAGCCGTTCGCGATCTTGTCGTGCGCGCGCTTGAGCGTGAACACCGGCTCGAGCGTCGACGCGCGATACCATGTGGCCGACGCGTCGGCCGCGACCGAGAAGATCAGGTCGCCCGAGATTGCGATGCCCTTGACCGCGTTCGCGTGCAGCGGCAGGTCGGCGACGTGGGTCGCCTTCGCGCCGTCGATCCGCAGCACGATGCCTTCGCCCGTGTACGCGCCGATCACCGCATGCGCGACGCCGTCGCGCGCGAACGACACGCCGCAGTTGAGCGGCGAGCGGTGCTGGTGAAGCTCGCGGCCGCTGCGCGCGTCGAACACCTTGCCGAGCTGGCCGCCCGTCAGGATCAGGTCGCCCGCGGGCGTCAGGAAGTTGCACAGGCTGCCCGTGCGCGCATGCTCGCGCTGGTCGACGCGCGCGATGCCCGCGTCGCCGATCGTCCACAGATGGCCGTCCACGGCGAGCGCCGCGTTCACGCCGTGCGTCGGCGGCAGCTCGGCCGCATCCCAGCGCTCGGCCTTCCAGTTGTAGCGGCGATAGCTCGAATGGAACGTCGAGAACACGATGTGCTCATCGCCTTCGAACGAGCACGAACGCGGCCACACTTCGGGCGGCAGCGCCGCGCCGCCGAGCGCCTCCGGCTGTCCGGACGCGCCGATCTTCCACAGCCGCATCGTGCGGTCGTACGACAGCGACACGAGCAGGCCGCGATCGCCGTCGAGCACGAGGCGCTTCACGCCCGCGTCGTGCGCCGGCAGCGTCGCGCGCTCGCCGTCGCCGATCACGATGATCTCGCCTTCGTCGTTGCCCGCGAAAATGCGGCCGTCGGCGGCGATCGCGATCGTGTCGGTCTCGATGCCGTCGAGATCGATGTCGGCGACGAGGCCGTCGTGGCCGAGCGACCAGCGCTTGATCGTGCCGTCGTCGCTCGACGACACGATCTCGTCGGTGCCGCGCATCCATTCGACCGAGATCACGTCGGCGGTGTGGCCGCTGAACGTGTTCAGCAGCTTGCCGCTGAAGTCGTAGACCCGCACGCGGTGATCGCGCGACGCGGTCGCGACGAGCGGCTTGTCCGGATGGAACGCGCTCATTTCGACGTCGTCTTCCTGGTCGGCGAACACGGCGACGAGCCGCAGGTCGGGCACGGTCCAGAGGCGGGCGCTGTAATCGGACGACGACGTGACGACGTACGCGCCGTCGGGCGAAAACGCCCCCTGGTTCGCGAGGTGGTCGTGCATCGCGCGGGCGAGCGGCCGTTGGGTTTTCGCGTCCCACAGGATGACCTGGTTGTCGTAACCCGCCGTCAGGACGTATTTGTCGCGATGCGCGGCAATCCCGCTGATCGGTGCGCGGTGAGTGATCATTGAAGTTCCTGGCTGAGGTTGATGGCGTGACGGTGGTGATCGATCTTCGCGCGCAGGTAGCCGTGATTCGTGCTGTTGACGAACACGCCGGTCTGCAGCACGCGCTTGATCCGGATGCCGTACTTCTCGATCTGCGAAATCTTGTCCGGGTTATTGGTGACGAGCGAGATGTCGACGACGCCGAGCGCCTGCAGCATCTGCGCGGCGACGCGGAAATCGCGCAAGTCGTCGGGGAAGTTCAGCGCGCGGTTCGCGGCGAACGTGTCGAGGCCCTGCGAGATCTGCAGGCGGTACGCGTCGAGTTTGTTGTACAGTCCGATGCCGCGGCCCTCCTGGCGCAGATAGAGCAGGATGCCGCCTTCGCGGCCGAACATCGCGACCGACTCGTCGAGCTGCTCGCCGCAATCGCAGCGCGCGGAGCCGAACACGTCGCCCGTCAGGCACTCGGAATGCACGCGCACGAGCGGTGCGTCGGCGAGCGGCCCGAAGACGAGCGCGAGATGCTCCGCGTTGTCGCAAAGGCCCTGGAACGTCACCATCTCGGGCTCGAACTTCTGCTGAGCGGTGCGCGGGCGAATGGGCACGTTCACGCGCGTACGGACGGACGCGCTCAGCGTTGGGGGGATTCGACCATCATTCATGCTGTGCCTCAAGGTTATTCAACATTGAGATACGCATCGCGAAGAACACGGAAGCGTTGCTGCTTGTTGTTATGTCGAAGGGGTGAATCGACTTCCGGTTTGTTGCTGTCTCTCGGGTTCTAGGCGAGCTCTTGATTGGCTGCTGCGTTCGATTGTGCAAAAGCATCGCCGATTGTGCATCCGTACCGATTACGGTATCGCCGATCATTGATCGATCCGTGTCTTCGTCATCCGATTGGTTGCGTGCTCAACCAATCGTAATTGCACCCGCACTCGCACTCGCACCCGCACCCGCACTCGCACCCGCACCCGCACCCGCACCCGCACCCGCACCCGCGGCCGCCGCCTTGCCGTAGTCGGCCGGCGCGTCGGCCGGACGCGGCGTCTCGCCCGCGCGCTCGATCCAGCCGCCGCCGAGCGAACGATACAGGTCGACGAGATTCGACCAGCGCGCGAGCCGCGCGCTGATCAGCTGCTGCTGCGCCGAGTACAGATCGGTCTGCGCGGTCAGCACCGACAGGTAGCTGTCGACGCCGTTCTTGTAGCGCAGATCCGACAGATCGTAGCGGCGCTGCTGCGCGTGCTCGTTGCGCTCGAGCGCCGCGATCTGCTGATCGTACGTGCCGCGCGCGGCGAGCCCGTCCGACACTTCGCGGAACGCGCTCTGGATCGCCTTCTCGTAGTTCGCGATCTCGATGCGCTTCTGCACGTGCGCGAGATCGAGATTCGCGATGTTCTGCCCGCCCTCGAAGATCGGCAGCGCGATGCTCGGCGCGAACGACCACGCCGCCGTGCCGGCCTTGAAGAGACCGCCCAACGTCGGGCTCGCGGTGCCGAACGCGCCCGTCAGCGAGATCTTCGGGAAGAACGCCGCGCGCGCCGCGCCAATGTTCGCGTTCGCCGCGCGCAGCGTCTCTTCCGCCTGCATGATGTCCGGCCGGCGCGTCAGCAGATCGGACGGCAGCCCGGCCGGAATGTCGGTCAGCAGGTTCTGCGCGTTGAGCGGCAAGCCGGCCGGCAGATCGTCGGGCAACGGCTCGCCAACCAGCAGCACGAGCGCGTTGACCGCCTGCGCGCGCGCCCGCGCCTGCGCCTGCTGGTTCGCGAGCGCCGTCTCGACGACCGTCTGCGCCTGCCGCAGATCGAGCTCCGAGCCAGTGCCGTTGTCGAACTGCAGCTTCGTCAGGTCGTACGACGCGCGCGCCGACTTCAGCGTGTTCTCCGTGACCTGCAGCAGGTCGTCGGTCGACAGCAGCGTCAGGTACTGGTCGGCGACGCTCGCGACGAGCGCGATCTCCGCCGCCTTGCGGGCCTGCGCGGTCGCGAAGTACTGCGCGAGCGCCTGGTCCTTCAGGCTCTGCACGCGGCCGAACAGGTCGAGCTCCCATGACGCGGACACGCCGACGTTGTACGCCCGCGTGATGAGCGGCGCGCCGGTGGTGGACACGCCGGCCGGATAGCGCTGGATCGCACCCGTGCCCGTGCCGTCGAGCGTCGGGAAGAGGCCCGCGCGCGTGATCTGATACTGCGCGCGCGAAGCCTCGACGTTCAGCACCGACACGCGCAGGTCGCGGTTGTTCTTCAGCGCGATCTCGATCAAGCGCTGCAGGCGCGGATCGACGAAGAACTCGCGCCAGCCGATGTCGACGGCCGCCTGGCCGTTCGCGCTGCGCGCGCCGGACGCGGCGCCCGGCTGCGTGGCGTAGACGCCGTCGGTCGGGAACGCGCCCGACACGGGCGCGGCCGGACGCTCGTAGCGCGGCGCGAGCGTGCAGCCCGTCGCGAACACGGCGAGCGCGATTGCGGTCGAACGGATCGCCGAGCGTGTGGCCGAAGCCGCTGCGTCGCGTGTGCGGCGGTGGCGGCGGCGCGAGGCCGTCGCCGTTTCGTGAGAGAAGCGATGCATCGTGTCGTTCATGGTTATCGGGTTGCCGCGAGGAGTTGCGCGCGCTCGCTGCGCATGGCCGCGCCGTGGTCCTTCGCGACGAACGTGTAGACGGTCGGCAGCACGAACAGCGTGAAGAGCGTGCCGACCAGCATGCCGGTCGACACCGTGATGCCGATCGCGAAGCGGCTCGCCGCGCCGGCGCCCGCCGCGAACACGAGCGGCACGAGGCCCGCGACCATCGCGGCCGTCGTCATCAGGATCGGCCGCAGCCGCACGGCCGCCGCACGCTCGATCGCCGCGCGGCGATCGAGCCCTTCGTGGCGCTGCAGGTCGTTCGCGAAGCTGACCATCAGGATCCCGTGCTTCGAGATCAGGCCGATCAGCGTGACGAGCCCGATCTGCGTATAGATGTTCAGCGTCGCGAAGCCGAGGTAGAGCGGAGCGAGCGCACCGCAGATCGACAGCGGCACCGACACGAGGATCACGAGCGGATCGCGCAGGCTTTCGAACTGCGCGGCGAGCACGAGGAAGATCACGATCAGCGCGAAGCCGAACGTGACGGCGAGCCGGTTGCCTTCCTGCACGTATTGCCGCGATTCGCCGAGCCAGTCGATCGAGAAGCCGGCCGGCAGCTTCTGCGCCTCGAGGAACGCGACCGCCTCGCCCATCGTCACGCCGGGCGCGGGCACGGCGGAGAACGTCGCCGAGTTCATCTGGTTGAACTGACTGAGCGCGTTCGCCTGGCTGCCGTTCGTCACGCGGATCACCGTCGACAGCGGAATCATCTGGCCGGAGCCCGTTTTCACGTAGTAGCGGCTCAGCATCTCCGACGACAGCCGCTCGCCGCGCGACACCTGCGGAATCACGTCGTACGAGCGTCCCTTGAAGTTGAAGCGGTTCACGTAGTTCTCGCCGACGAGGACGGCAAGCGTGTCGGCGATGTCCTTCATCGTCACGCCGAGCGTGTTCGCCTGATTGCGGTCGATCGTCACGCCGACCGCGCGGCTGTCGAACGTCAGGTCGCTGTCGACGACGGCGAAAAGGCCGGTCTTCGCCGCCGCCGCCTTGATCCGGTCCATCTGCGCGTAGAGGTCCGCGAAGCCCGACGGCGAGCGCAGCACCATCTGGATCGGCAGGCCGCCGCTCGACGCGGGCAGCGCCGGCAGCTGGAACGCGAACACACGGTCGCCCTGGATCTGGTCGCCGCGCGCCTGGATCAGCGCCTGCAGCGTCGACGCGCTGCGCTCGCGCTTTTCCCAGTCGACGAGGTTCACGCCGGCGAAGCCGAGATTGCTGCCGCCGTAGCTGTTCAGGATGAAGCTCGTGTCCGCTTCGGGCAGCGTGCGGAACACGTGCTCGATGTCGGGCGCGTAGCGCTCCATGTAGTCGAGGTTCGCGTACTGCGGCGCCTTCACCGCGACCATGATCGAGCCCTGGTCTTCCTGCGGCGCGAGCTCGCGCTTCACGCCGGAGAAGAGCAGCACGATGCCCGCCAGCACGCCGACGCCGATCAGCAGGATCGCCGGCCGCGCGGCGAGGCTCGCTTGCAGGCCGCGTCGGTAGACTTGCGTCGCGCGCTCGAGCGTGTGCTCGATCGCCTTCGCGACGCGGCCTTCCGACATCTTGCTCGTCAAGAGCAGCGAGCCGAGCATCGGCGACAGCGTGAGCGCGACGATCCCCGACACGAGCACCGCGCCCGCGAGCGTGAACGCGAACTCCTTGAAGAGCGACCCGGTCAGGCCGCCCATCAGCCCGATCGGCGCGTACACGGAGATCAGCGTCGCCATCATCACGAGCACGGGCGACGCGATCTCGCGTGCGCCGATCAGCGCGGCGCGCACGGGCGGCTCGCCTTCCTCGATGTGCCGATGGATGTTCTCGACGACGACGATCGCATCGTCGACGACGAGCCCGATCGCGAGTACCATCGCGAGCAGCGTCAGCAGGTTCAGCGAGAAGCCCGCCGCGAGCATCAGCGCGGCGGAGCCGACGAGCGACAGCGGGATCGTCAGCACCGGGATGATCACCGCGCGGAACGAGCCGAGGAACAGGAAGATCACGACGACGACGATCGCGATCGCCTCGGTGAGCGTCGAGCGAACCTCGGCGATCGACGCGTTGACGAAGCGCGCGCCGTCGAACATGTTCGCGATCTGGATGCTCGCCGGCTTGTTGCGCTCCATCGCGGGCAGCACCGCGTCGACGCCGCGCACGATCTCGAGCGGATTGCCGGCAGGCGTCGCGTTGACCGCGATGTACACCGCGCGGCGGCCGTTCATCAGCGCACTCGAATTGTAGTTCTCGCCGCCGATCTCGACCGTCGCGACGTCCTTCAGCCGCACGAGCCCGCCGCCGTTCGGATCGTGCTTCACGACCATCTCGTTGAACGCGCCGACGTCGGTCAGATCGGTGTTCGCCGAGATGTCGGCGATCGTGAGCGATCCCTTGACCTGGCCCGGCGCCGCCTGCACGTTGTTCGCGCGGATCGCCGCGGCCACGTCGCCCGCGGACAGCCCGTGCGCGGCGAGCCGCGTCGCGTCGAGCCAGACCCGCATCGCGAGGTTCTGGCCGCCGAGGATCTCGGCCGATGCGACGCCCGGCACCGTCGTCACGAGCGGCTGCGCGACGCGTACGACGTAGTCGGTGATCTGCGGGATCGACAGCGTGTCGCTCGCAAAGCCGAGGTACATCACCGCGGTCGGCGCGTCGGTCAGCTTCGTGATCACCGAGTCGTACGCGTCGGCGGGCAGCTTGTACTTCACCTGCTGGACCTTCGCCATCACTTCGGTCATCGCGCGGTCCGCGTTCGCATTCAGGCGCAGCCGCGCCTTCACGACACTCTTGCCCTGCGTGGTCGTCGACGTGATGTACTCGATCCCGTCAGCGGTCGCGATAGATTGCGCGATCGGCGTCGTCACGAAGCCCTGCATCAGGTCCTGCGACGCGCCGGGGTAGTCGGTCTCGACGCTGATCGTCGCGCTCTCGAGCGCCGGATATTGCCGCACCGGCAGCGACATCAGCGCGCGCAGGCCGACGAGCAGGATCAGCAGGCTGAGCACGAGCGACAGCACCGGACGACGGACGAAGATGTCGGTGAAGCGCGCGCGCGTCGCGCCGGATTCGTGCGGGGCGCCGGCGTTCATTGCTCCGCTCCCGACGCTGCGCCGTCTTCGAGCGCGACCTTCACCTTGTCGCCCGCCGCGAGGCGCACCTGGCCGGACGTGACGACGACGTCGCCCGCCCGCAGGCCGTCGGCGATCGCGATGCGGCCGTCGGCGCGCCGGCCGGTGCGAACGGGCTGCAGCCGCACGACGCCGAGGCCGTCGCGGCCCGGCTTGCCGACGACGAGCACGGATTCGCCGCGCTGCGACGTCTGCACCGCGGTATCGGGCACCGTCAGCGCGCGCTCGCGCGGCGGCAGCTCGAGCCGCGCCTGGATATACATGCCCGGGCGCAGCAGATGATCGGGGTTCGCGAGCGTCGCCTGCACGGCGACGTTGCGCGTCTCGGAGCCGACCTGCGGCTCGATCGCGGTCACGCGGCCGGCGAGCGCCCGGTCCGGATACGCGTCCGTCGCGATCGACACGTTCTGGCCGAGGCGCAACTGGCTCAGGTTCTTCTGCGGGACCGTGAAGTTCGCGTACAGCGAATCGAGATCGGTCAGCGTCGCGATCGCATCGCCCGCGTTCAGATACTGGCCGAGGTTCACGCGGCGCAGGCCGAGCACGCCGTCGAACGGCGCGCGCACTGCCTTTTGCGTGATCACCGCCTGCGTCTCGCGGATGTCGGCTGCGGCCGCGTCGGAGTCGAAGCGGTGCTGGTCGAAGATGTTGCGCGGCTCGGCGCCCGTTTGCGCGAGCGCCTGAGAGCGGTCGAGCTGGCGCTTCGCGAATGCGGCCTTCGCCCGGATCGACGCAAGCTTTGCGCGCTCCGGCTCGTCGAAGAGCTGGACGATCAACTGGCCCTTGCGGACCGTCGCGCCGGCCTCGAAATGCAGCGTGACGACGCGGCCGGCTACTTCGGGCGCGAGCGTCACTTGACGGACCGCGTCGAGCGAGCCGACCGCGTCGAGCGTCACGCGCTCGGGCGCGGCGCGCACGGAGACGGCGGAGACCGTCAGCGGAGGTGGGGGGGCGGGGGGATGATCGGCGGCCTGCACGCGGCTTTCCCGCCACAGAACAAGCCCACCGAAAATGAACGCCAACAGCGCCAATGCAAGCAATAGCCGACGGCCCATGGAAATCTCTCAGTCATTTTGTAAGAATCGCGACATGATTTGTCTGATGACAGAATAAGTCAAGGATATCCTTGGTTTATTTGGGTGATTTGCCTGATCGGCCCGCGCGACCGTTGCATTGCGCAAGCTACGCGTTTGATAATGCGGTGATGGACGATATCTTTTCGAAGCAGGAAATTCCGGTTTCCGAGCGCGTGCTGAACGTGCTGAAGCGGCGTGGCCCGTTGCAGGCGGCCGAGCTCGGCACGTATCTCGGCACGACCGCCGAGGCCGCGCGGCAGCAGTTGAAGAAGCTCGAGGCGGACGGGCTCGTCGAGGCGGAGAACGTGCCGCAGGGCGTCGGGCGGCCCGCGCGGGTCTGGCGGCTCACGACGCTCGGCCACGGCCATTTCCCGGACGCGCACGCGGACGTGACGGTCGACTTGATCCGGATCATCCGCACGACGCTCGGCCAGCCGACGCTCGATCTCCTGATCTCCGCGCGCGAGACGGAGATGCGCCGCACGTACGCGCAGACGCTCGCCGGCGTGACGGACCCGGAGACGCGGATCGCGCGGCTCGCGGAGCTTCGCGACAGGGAAGGCTATTTCGCCGAATGGTCGCGCGCGCCCGACGGCGACGGCTGGCTCTTCATCGAGAATCACTGTCCGATCTGCGCGGCCGCGACCGCGTGCCAGGGGTTCTGCCGGTCGGAGCTCGAGATCTTTCGCGAGATGCTCGGCGATGCGCTGTCGATCGAGCGCATCGAGCACATTCCGGTCGGCGCGCGGCGCTGCGCGTATCGGATTCGGTCGTGCGCCGGCGGTGCGCGGCAGGACGGGGCGGCCGCGCCTTCGCGCGACGAATGACCGAGCGCGTCGCGGCTCGTCGAGCGCGCCCGCGGTCGCCGCTCACTCGATCCGAAAGCGAATGCCTGACGCCATTGCGCCGCAACAAGCGGCGCGCACGCGGACGACGCTGCTCGATGGGCAGCCGCATAGCGCACGCGGTGCGCCCGGAACGCCGGGCGCGCCGCCCGCCCGCCGCCCGGCTTGAGCGGTCGCGTTTAAGCGAGGGGCGCGACCGGCGCGCCGAACGAAAAAAGACGAAGCGGCAGGACTTCTCGCGAACCGGCAACGCGCCGGCCGGCGACGCGCTCGTGCGCGCCTAGCGCGTCGCCGCGCGCAGGAACTGCCCCGAGCGCCGCGTTTCGCCGTAGCCGTCGGCGAACGCGCCGTTGCGATACACGATCTGTCCGTTGACGAGCGTCGCCGCGATCGCCGCGCCGCTGCGGTTCACGAGCCGGCGCAGCCCGCCGAACGCGGCCATGTCTTCCTCGTGATACGCGTCGACCGACGCGTCGAGATGCTCGGGGGCGACGATCGCGATATCCGCGCGATCGCCGGCGCGCAGCGTGCCGGCGTCGATTCCGAAGTACGCGGCGAGCTCGCCCGTCACGCGATGCACCGCCTGCTGCATCGACATGAACGGCCGCCCGGCGCGCTCGGCCTCGCGCACGCGGCGCAGGAAGCGCACCGGCGCGTTGTAGAACGCCATGTTGCGCAGATGCGCGCCCGAATCGGCGAAGCCGATCTGCAACGCGGGATTTGTCGCGATCCGGTCGAGCACGTCCGCGCGGTGATTCGCGATCGTCATGCACCAGCGCACTTTCTGGCCGTAGGCGACGACGAGATCGAGGAGCGCATCGGCCGGGTGGATCCCGCGCTCGTCCGCGACCCGGCCGAACGACTTGCCGACGACCGATTCGTCCGGACAGCCGACGATCCGCGTGTCGTACAGATCGCGCGTCCAGAGCCGCAAGTCGAGTCCCTTGGCGACCTGCTTGCGGAACTGGCGCCGGTAGCCTTCGTTTTGCAGCAGCTTGTTGCGCTCGAGCGCGTCGTTCAGATGCAGCGCCGCGCGGCCCGCGCCGAATTCCTCGAAGATCACGAAATCGATGCCGTCCGCGTAGACCTCGAACGGCACCGGCAGATGCTGCCAGACGAGCGCGCCGCGAAAGAGCGCGTTCGCGAGCCGCACGCCGCCGAGCAGCACGTCGATGGTGCCGCGCGGCGCCGCCTTGCTGTCGGCCGCGACGAGGAGCGACGTGCGCAGCGGCTTGCGCACGAAGTAGCCGCAGCTCTCGGCCATGAAGAGCAGACCGTTCAGCGGATTCGTCGTGTTCGGCGCGCTTTGCAGCACGCGGCCGCGGCGGCGCAGCAAGCGGTTCAGGCGACGGTACTCGCGCCACGTCGCGAACGTCGACGGCAGCGACTTCGACCGGTATCGCTCGCCGTCGAGCTTGTCCCACGGCGTCGTCATCGACGACAGTCCGACAAAGCCCGCGTCGAGCGCGTCGTCGAGCAGCCGCTCCATCCGTTGCAGATCCGCTTCGTCCGGGCGCACGCGGTCGTCGACCGCGCGCCCGAGTCCGAGCACGTACGTGCGCAGATCCGAATGGCCGAGGAACGCGGCGACGTTCGGGCCGAGCGGCAGCGATTCGAGATGGCGGACGTACGAGGCCGCCGTGTCCCACGTCTTCACGCGCGACAGCACCGCGAGCATCTGCTCGCGCGGCAGCGCCTCGACGCGGCTGAAGAGATCGGTGCAGTCGAGCGCGTCCGCGTGGACCGTCGACAGCGAGCACGAGCCGAGAAAGACGCTCGTCACGCCGTGCCGCACCGATTCGGGCAGCCCCGGCGATACGAGGATCTCGGCGTCGTAATGCGTGTGGATGTCGACGAAGCCGGGCATCACCCATTTGCCGGCCGCGTCGATCACGTTCGCGCCGTCGGCCGCGAGCGGCGCGTCCGACACCGTTTCGACGCGGCCGTCGCGAATGCCGAGGTCGCGCGCGCGGGGCTCGGCGCCCGTGCCGTCGAACCACAGGCCGTTCTGGATGATCGTGTCGTAACGCGCCATCTGTGTCTCCGTTTTGTGTTCTGGCGGGCCGGGCGCATGCGCTGCGCTGCGTCGCGGCTCGGCGCGCGTTCCGGACCGGTGTCGCGGGCGACGTGGGCCGCCCGCCGGTTCGCCGGACGGTCGGCATCAATTGCGGCGGCCGTCGCGCGCCACTAGAACGTTACATTGACTGATGTCGTGATGAATTGCAATCGAGTGATGCTTCGAGTCGGCGCGGCCGAAGCACAGGTGCCGAAACCGGCCGGCGACGAAAGGTGCTGGTGCGGGCGGCTGCAAGGCGGACACGGCGCTCGGATGTTGCGGCGCGCCATCCTGTCGTCCTTTGCCGTCCACGTCGTCGTGTTCAGTGAAGGCGCGGTTGGCATTCGCATGGCTTTGCGGGGCGTGATGTCGTGTGGCGACGCGGCATGCACGGCGAACGTTCGCCCATGCCGCAACGCGCATGCCGCCGCTGATGCGAGGCAGGTCACGCCGCCATTCCGCCATTCGCCCGATCGACGCAAACACACAGAGCCGCTTCTGCCGCGACGCCGGACGACGGGCGGTGCGTTCGCCGCCCGTACTGACGCCGGCGCGGCCGTTGACCCGCATCAAAGAACGCCGCGACCGCGAACGTAGAGTAGTCGCATCGTTCCGCCGCCGCTTCTCACGATGTCGCACAACCGCCGCCTTCGCCTCACGCTGGCCGTCGCGCTTGCCGCCGCCGTCGCGGCGCTCGGCTATGCGGCGCTGCGTTGGCCCGCGCTGTTCGGCCCGAGCGAGCCGCCGCCGCGGATCGTCGTGTCGGGCAACATCGAGGCGCACGAAAGCGTGCTGAGCTTCACACAGGTCCAGGCGCCGATCGTCTATCTGCCGTTCGACGAAGGCGCACGCGTCGCGCGCGGGACCGTGCTCGCGCGCGTTGACGATCGCCTGTACCGGCGCCAGACCGATATCGACCGCGCGAACGTCGACGTGCAGACCGCGCAGGTCGAAGCGAATCGCAGCAACGTCGCGGCGCTCGAGCACGGCGTCGTCAGCGACCGCTTCGATCTGGCCGAAAAGCAGCGCGATTTCGCGCGCGCCGACACGCTCGCTCGGCAATCAGCGGTGTCGCAGCAATCGCGCGATCTCGCGCAGACAGCCGAGCGCCAGTCCGCCGCGGCGCTCTCGCGCGACCAGGCGCTCCTCGCCGCTGCGCGCAACGACGTCACGCTCGCCGCCGCGAACGTGACGGCCGCACAGGCGAAGCGCAAGCTCGACGAGACGACGCTGTCGTACACGGAACTCGCCGCGCCGTTCGACGGCGTGATCTCGGTGCGGCACGCGGAGCTCGGTCAGCTCGCGGGGCCGGGCGTCGCGATCTTCACCATCGCCGAGCTCGATCACGTGTGGCTGCGCGCGTACGTGAACGAGCCCGACGTCGGGCGCATCCGGATCGGCGAGCCGGTCGACGTGCGCACCGACGCGTATCCGTCCGCCGTCTACCGCGGCCGGATCAGCTTCGTGTCGCCGCAGGCCGAGTTCACGCCGAAAACGGTCGAGACGCACGAGGAGCGGATCACGCAGGTCTACCGGATCCGCATCGACATCGACAACCCGACGCACGAGCTGTTGCCCGGCATGCCCGCCGACGCGACGATCGCTGCGATCGCGAGCGGCCGATGAGCGCGCCCGATGCCGCCGGAGCCTCGTTCGCGCCGACCGTGCGCGTCGAGCATGTCGCGCGCCGCTTCGGCGCGGTTGACGCGGTGCGCGACGTGAGCTTCGCGGTCGCGCGCGGCGAGATCTTCGGGCTCGTCGGTCCGGACGGCGCGGGCAAGACGACGCTGATGCGGATGCTCGCGGGCGTGCTGCGTCCGGACGCGGGCCGCATCGAGCTCGACGGCATCGACGTGATCGCCGACCCCGAGCGCGCGAAGATCGCGCTCAGCTACATGCCGCAGCGCTTCGGGCTGTACGAGGACCTGACCGTCGACGAGAACGTGTTCTTCTACGGCGAGCTGTTCGAGGTGCCGCGCGTGCGCTATCGCGCCGATCTCGCCGAGCTGCTCGCCGCGGCGGGCCTCGAGCCGTTCAGGCGGCGGCTCGCCGGCCAGCTGTCGGGCGGGATGAAGCAGAAGCTCGGGCTTGTCTGCGCGCTGATCCACCGGCCGAACGTGCTGCTGCTCGACGAGCCGACGACGGGCGTCGATCCGGTGTCGCGGCGCGACTTCTGGGCGATCCTGTACCGGCTGCGCGAGGAGGGCGTGACGATCGTGATGTCGACTGCGTACATGGACGAGGCGGAGCGCTGCTCGCGGCTCGCGCTGCTGCATGCGGGCGTCGTGCGGCAGTGCGATACGCCGGAGCGGCTGAAGCAGTCGATGCGGGGCGCGCTCGTCGCGGTGGGCGGCGGCGATCCGCGTGCGATCCGCGACGCGCTCGCCGATGCGCCGGGCGTGCTCGGCACGCTGCTGATGGGCGATCGCGTGCACGTGCGGGTCGACGACGCGCAGCGACGTTCGCCCGAGCTCGCTGCGCGGCTCGCGGCGCGCGGGATCGCGCATGCGCCAATTGCCGCGATCGAGCCCGGCATCGAGGACGCGTTCGTCGCGCTCGTCGGAGACGCGGGATGACGCGCGCGACGAAACCGCCCGCAGCGGGCTCGCCGAGCGCCGACGCCGCCGCGAACGCGAACGCAAGCGTGCATGCGAACGCGGCCGTGCGTGACGGCGTCGTCGTCGCGCGCGGCCTGACGAAGCGCTTCGGCGCGTTCACGGCGGTCGACGCGCTCGACCTGTCGATCGCGCGCGGCGAAGTGGTCGGCTTCATCGGCCCGAACGGCGCGGGCAAATCGACGACGATCCGGCTGCTGTGCGGACTCTTCGCGCCGAGCGCGGGCAGCGCGACGGTCGCGGGCTTCGACGTGCGCGCCGAGCCCGAATCGGTGCGCGCGCACATCGGCTACATGTCGCAGAAATTCTCGCTGTACGGCGATCTGACGTGCCGCGAAAACCTGCGTTTCTTCGCCGGCATCTACCGGGTGCCGCGCGACGCGCTCGACGAGCGGATCCGTTTCGCGATCGAGATGGCGGGCCTCGAAGGGCGCGAGGACGCGCTCGTGCGCACGCTCGCGGGCGGCTGGCGGCAGCGGCTCGCGCTCGGCTGCGCGATCCTGCATCGGCCGCCCGTGCTGTTTCTCGACGAGCCGACGTCCGGCGTCGAGCCGCAGGCGCGGCGGCGCTTCTGGGATCTGATCCACCGGCTCGCGGCCGACGGCGTGACAGTGCTCGTGTCGACGCACTACATGGACGAGGCCGAGTACTGCAACCGGATCGCGCTGATCGACGCGGGCCGGCTGATCGCGATCGGCAGCCCGGGCGAACTGCGCGAGCGCGAGCTGGGCGGCGCGCTGTTCGAGCTCGCGTGCGCGCCGCTCGGCGAGGCAGTCGCCGTGCTGCGCGGCACGCGCGGCGTGCTCGACGCGTCGATCTTCGGCGACCGGCTGCACGTACTCGTCGCCGGCGGCGCGCAGGCGGGCGCGCTGCGCGACGCGCTCGCCGCCGCGCGCATCGAAGCGGGCGAGCCGCAGCCGATCCGCCCGAGTCTCGAGGACGTGTTCGTGCAGCTCGTCGCGCGCGTCGAGCGGCGCAAGCGGAGCGCGGCATGAGCGTGAGGCGCCTGATCGCGATCGCGTACAAGGAGACGCTGCAGATCTGGCGCGATCCGCGCAGCCTCGCGATCGCGCTCCTGATGCCGCTCATGCAGATGGCGCTGCTCGGCTATGGCGTGAGCCTCGACATTCGCCACGTGCCGCTTTGCGTGCACGACGAAGAGCGCAGCCAGCAAAGCCGCGAGCTGATCGACCGCTTCGTGTCGTCCGGCTGGTTCGCGGGCGTGCGGACGCTCGGCAGCGAGGCCGCGCTGCGCGCGGCCGTCGACCGGCGCACGTGCGTCGCGGCCGTCGTCGTGCCGGTCGACTTCTCGCGCACCGTCGCGACGCGCGGCGCGGCATCGGTGCAGACGATCTTCGATGCGACCGACACCAACACGACGAACATCGCGATCGGCTACGCGCGCGGCATCGTCGCGCAGTTCGGCGCGGACCTGAACGCGCGCTGGCAGGCGGCGCACGGCGAGCTCGCGCAGACGGTCGGGACCGTCGATCCGGAGCCGCGCGTGTGGTTCAACGAGGGGCTCGACAGCCGCAATTTCGTGATTCCAGGCGTCGTCGCGGTGATCCTCGCGCTCGTCGGCGCGCAGCTCACGTCGCTGACCGTCGCGCGCGAGTGGGAGCGCGGCACGATGGAGCAGCTGATCTCGACGCCCATCGCGCCGATCGAGCTGATGCTCGGCAAGGTGATCCCGTATTTCGCGATCGGCTTCGTCGACGCGGCGTTCTGCCTGCTGACGACCGTCTACTGGTTCGGCGTGCCGTTTCGCGGCAGCGTGCCGACGCTGATCGCGACGACCGCGCTCTTCACGCTCGTCGTGCTCGGGATCGGCTACCTGATGTCGGTGCGCATCCGCAGCCAGCTCGGCGCGAGCCAGGTCGCGCTGCTGTTGACGATGCTGCCGACGACGATGCTGTCCGGCTACGCGTTCGCGATCGAGCAGATGCCGGTGCCGATCCAGGCGGTGACGCTCGTCGTCTACGCGCGCTACTACGTGACGATCCTGCGCTCGGTGTTCCTGAAGGGCGGGCCGTTTTCGAACGTCGCGGCGCCGTTCGCGGCGCTCGCGCTGTACGCGCTCGTGATCGGCTGGCTCAGCGTGCGGGCGTTCCGCAAGCATCTCGATTGACGCGCCGCGTCCGACGGAGCCGCCATGTTCGACCGCGTGCAATCGATGCTGATCAAGGAGTTCCTGCAGTTGAAGCGCGACCGCTGGGCGCTGTTTCGCCTCGTCGTGCCGCTGCTGCTGCAGGTGATCATCTACGGCTATGCGGCGACATTTACCGTCAACCACGTCGCGACCGCGCTGCTCGATCTCGACCGCAGCCAGGCGAGCCGCGATCTCGTGTCGCATTTCGTCGCGACGGGTCGCTTCGACATCGTCGACGACGCGGCGAGCGACGACGCGATCCGCCGCGACATCGACGGCGGCCGCGCGGAGTTCGCGATCGTGATCCATGCGGGCTTCGCGCAGTCTCTCGGCAGCGGGCAGACCGCGCCGCTGCAGTTGATCGTCGACGGCACGAACTCGAACACCGCGCTGATCGCGCTCGGCTACGCGAGCCAGATCGTCGCGCAGTTCCAGACCGATTGGACGGCGCGCGCGTGGCCGTCGAACGCGGGCGCGGCGCCCCCCGCGCTCAGCGTGTCGCTGCGCGAGCGGCCGTGGTTCAATCCGGGCCTCGACGACCGCTGGTTCTTCATTCCGGGCGTCGTCGGCACGCTGACGCTGATCCAGGTCGTGAGCCTCACGGCGTTCGCGGTCGTGCGCGAGCGCGAGGTCGGCACGCTCGAGCAGATCATGGTGAGTCCGATCCGGCCCGTCGAGTTCATTCTCGGCAAGACGGTGCCGTTCTTCCTGATCGGGCTCGGCGACGTCGCGCTCGTCGCGGCGCTCGGGATCGGCTGGTTCCATGTGCCGTTCGTCGGAAGCTGGCTCGTGATGCTGGCGGGCGTCACGCTGTTCCTGCTCGCGACGCTCGGGCTCGGGCTGCTGCTGTCGACGTTCTCGCGCACGCAGCAGCAGGCGTTCGCGCTCAACTTCTTTCTCGTGAACCCGATCTTCATCCTGTCCGGCTTCGCGTTTCCGATCGCCGCGATGCCGCGCGTGCTGCAGTGGCTGACCTATCTGAATCCGCTGCGTTACTTCCTCGTCGTGATGCGCGGCGCATTCCTGAGCGGCGCGGGACTCGCGGTGCTGTGGCCGCAGCTCGCCGCGATGGCGTTCCTCGGCGCCGCGATGCTGGCGCTGAGCGTGCTGCGTTTCCGGAAGTCGCTCGACTAGCGCGGCGGCGCGTGTCGCGGACCGTTGACGCACGTCAAGCGGCCGGCCGGACCGCGCGCTACGTTGTCCGTATCCCGTTTTGCGTTTCGGTGGATGCGATGAACCTCTCGTCGATATGGCGCGCGATGCTTGCGTCCGGCGTCGCGCTCGCATGCGTGGCGGCTGCGGCGGGGGCGCTCGCGCAAGACCACGGCGGCCGCGCGGGCGGTTTCCACGGGCAGCCTCGATTCCAGGGGCATTCGGGTTTTCACGGGCATCCGTCGTTCCGCGGCCATCCTGATTTCCACGGCCGCGACTTTGGCCGCTTCGCGCCGCGCGAGAGCGTCCGATGGCGCGGCGGACGCTGGTCGCACGGCTGGCACAGCGGGCGCTACGCGTGGTGGTGGGTCGTCGACGGCGTCTGGTACATCTATCCGGAGCCCGTCTATCCGTATCCGACGTACGTTCCGCCCGCGGTGATCGTGCAGGTGCCGCCGCCCGTGCCGAGCGGTCTGCCGCCCGCGTCGGCGTGGTACTACTGCGACGATCCGCAGGGCTATTTCCCGTACGTCGCATCGTGCGACGTGCCGTGGCGGGCGATTCCGGTGCAGCCGTGAGCGCCTGGCGCGCCGCGACGACCGGGATTTGCGCGGCGCCGCACGACTGACCAACCGGCTGCGTAATGGGAAGTGGAAAGACAATTTGCGCGCGCGACGCCAGGAACCGAGCGGACCGCACGTGTGCCTTACGCATTGACCACGAATACGTACCAATCGATGCGCGCGAAGCGGCACGATTTCACCGACCGTTGATCGGCGTCAATCGCGGGCACGGGCGATCGCCGATGCTCGCTGAGATACATCGCGCGCCTGCGCGCATGCCGCGCGCCGCTATTCCGACGATTCCGACGATTTCGACGACGCCCGCGCATGCCGCCGCCGACCGCCCGGCGCCGCGCGCGAAACGTCCGACATATCGACAAGGAAAGACGATGATCTACGGATCGAACGAACTCTATGCGGCGATGAAGCTGCACCGCGATCACGAGCCGCGCGCGCATGCGATGGACAGCTACGGCGCGCCGGCGCGCCTGAAGAGCGGGATGGGCTGCAGCGAATGCGGCGCGCTGTACGACGACGGCCGCTGGACCTGGCATGCGGCGGCGGGCGCGCTCGCGCAGATCGCGTGCCCCGCGTGCCGGCGGATCCGCGAGCACGCGCCGGCGGGCGAACTCGTGCTCGAAGGCGGCTATTTCGCACGCCATCGCGACGACATCGTCGCGCTGCTGCGCCATCGGGCGGGCGACGAGCGCAACGATCGTCCGCTCGAACGCATCCTGTCGATCGACGCGCTGCCGGCGCGCGCGGTCGTCCGCACGGCGGGCTCGCATCTCGTTCACCGGCTGAGCGAGGCGCTCGTGCACGCGCATCGCGGCGACCTCGCAATCGACTATCGTGAAGGTGAGGACGTGCTGCGCGCGCATTGGATGCGCGACGCCACGTAGCGCGTCCGCCGTTCCCGATCCCCCGTATCGCCCACCGCACGCCGAGGAATCCCGATGAAGAGCGAAACCGGATACTTGGGCTTCGTCGTCGTGCTGGTGTTCATGGTGCTGCTCGCGCTGCAGCTCGCGACGCTGTCCGCGCCCGCGACACCGATCGCGTACAGCGACTTCCGCAAGCTCGTGGCGGCCGCGCAGGTCGACGATCTCGAAATCAGCCCGACGCGGATCACCGGTGTGCTGCGCAGCAGCGCGGCGGCGGCCGCGCTGCCGGCGTCGGACGCCGAGGCGGTCAAGCGCGCGGGCGCGCCGTGGCGCTTCACGACGAAGCGCGTGACCGACGACCACCTGATCGACACGCTCGCCGCGACGGGCGCCCGCTACCGCGGCGCCGAGGACGACACGTGGATCGGCACGCTCGCGTCGTGGGTCGTGCCGATCGCGATATTCGCGATCGTCTGGAACCTGATGCTGCGCCGCCCGCGCGGCGGCTTGCAGGACTGGTCGGGCGTCGGCAAGAGCAAGCCGCGCGTCTACATGGAAGCGAAGACCGGCATCGATTTCGACGACATCGCCGGCATCGACGAAGCGAAGGCCGAACTCCAGCAGATCGTCTCGTTCCTGCGCGCGCCCGCGCGCTACCAGCGGCTCGGCGGCAAGATTCCGAAGGGCGTGCTGGTCGTCGGCGCGCCCGGCACCGGCAAGACGCTGCTCGCGAAGGCGGTGGCGGGCGAGGCGGGCGTGCCGTTCTTCTCGACGAGCGGCTCGTCGTTCGTCGAGATGTTCGTCGGCGTCGGCGCGGCGCGCGTGCGCGACCTGTTCGAGCAGGCGCAGCAGAAGGCGCCGTGCATCATCTTCATCGACGAGCTCGACGCGATCGGCAAGGTCCGCGGCGCGGGCCTCACGTCGGGCAACGACGAGCGCGAGCAGACGCTCAACCAGCTGCTCGTCGAGATGGACGGCTTCCAGGCGAATTCGGGCGTCATCATCATGGCGGCCACCAATCGTCCGGAGATTCTCGATCCCGCGCTGCTGCGCCCGGGCCGCTTCGACCGGCACATCGCGATCGACCGGCCGGACGTGACCGGACGGCGGCAGATCCTGTCGGTCCACGTGAAGCAGGTGAAGCTCGCGCCGGACGTCGATCTCGGCGAGCTCGCGTCGCGCACGCCGGGCTTCGTCGGCGCGGATCTCGCGAACATCGTCAACGAGGCGGCGCTGCACGCGGCCGAGCATGACAAGCCGGCGATCGACATGTCGGACTTCGACGAGGCGATCGACCGCGCGATGACCGGCATGGAGCGCAAGAGCCGCGTGATGAGCGAGCAGGAGAAGATCACGATCGCGCATCACGAGGCAGGGCACGCGCTGATCGCGCAGACCCGCGCGCACAGCGATCCGGTGAAGAAGGTGTCGATCATCCCGCGCGGAATCGCGGCGCTCGGCTACACGCAGCAGGTGCCGACCGAGGACCGCTACGTGCTCAGGAAGAGCGAGCTGCTCGACCGGCTCGACGTGCTGCTCGGCGGGCGCGTCGCCGAGGAGATCGTGTTCGGCGACGTGTCGACGGGCGCGGAGAACGACCTCGAGCGCGCGACCGAGATGGCGCGGCACATGGTCGCTCGCTACGGGATGAGCGAGCGGATCGGCCTCGCGACGTTCGGCGACGCCGACAGCCGCGGGCTATTGCCCGTCGTCTGGCAGCCGGGAGGCGAGCGCTGCAGCGAGAGCACCGCGACGCGGATCGACGACGAGATTCAGCGGCTCCTCGCCGAAGCGCACGATCGCGTGTCGCGAACGCTGAAGGAGCGGCGCGACGCGCTCGAACGGATCGCGCAGTATCTGCTGAAGCACGAGGTCGTCGATCATGAGATGCTCGTGAGACTGATGAACGACGAGCCGCTGCTGGAAGGCGAAACCGGCGAAACGGGAAAATCGGGCGAGCAAGGCGGGAGCGCGGCGAAGCGGGGCGAAGACGATCCCGATCCGCCGACGCTGCCGACAGGCGCCGACAAGGCCGATCATTCGGTGCCGCAGTGACGCAGCCGTATCGGCGGCGGGGCGCTCATCGCTTGCGTCGGGCGGCGCGAAACGGTTCGCGAGGCAACGGTTCGCGAAGCGAGGCGAGCGCCCGATCGGATCGGCGGATATCTGCGGCGGCGATGTCACACGGAAAGGGCGCGGCGCGAGCGTCGACGGCATGACGAAGCGCTCGTCGCCGCAATCGTCCCGGGGTGCGCCGCGCCGGTGCGGCCAACGCCGCGCACGCGCCGCCGGCCGCGCGATCGATCGCGGGCGGCGCGCCGGCAAGCCGCCCGTCGCCACCCCTTACTCGATCGGCCATTCCCTTCGCGGCCGCGCCCAGAACAGCATCAGCACGAGCGCGCCGAACATCCCGCCCAGATGCGCGAAATGCGCGATGCCGCTGGCCGCGCCGGCGACGCCGAGCAGCAACTCGACGCCCGCGTAGACGAGTGCGAACACCCACGCGGGCATCGGAATCGGCGGAAACAGCAGCACGACGCGGCGCGACGGATACAGCAGCGCATATGCGGCGAGCACGCCGAACACGCCGGCCGACGCGCCGATCGTCGGCGCGGCGCCCGTCGCCGTATAACGGGCGACGACGAGCTGCGTGAGCGCGCCGCAGACGACGCTCGCGAGATAGAGCGTGCCGAACCGCGCGCGGCCGAGCGAGCGCTCGACGTCGCGGCCGAACATGACGAGCCCGAGCATGTTGAAGATCAGGTGCGACAGCCCCGCATGCAGCGCGCTGTACGTGACGATTTGCCAGACATGGAACGCCGGCGCGCCGGCCGCGGCGCCCGTGCTGAGCCGCGGCGGCCACAGCGCGAACAGCGTGAGCACGCGGTCGGGATCGGCGAGCTCGATGAAGAAGCCGATCAGGTTCAGGACGACGATGGCGAGCGTCATGGCGGCCGCGGGCGGGAAAAGTGGGGCGTCGACGGTCATTATGCCGGCATCGCCCGGCCCCCGCCGACGCGCGACAGCGCGCGGCGCGATCGATGCGATCGCATTTCCCGTCGACCGTGGATCGTGAGCGGCTTGCGCCGCGCATCGCGGCATCGGATCGTTCCGGCATCGCGACAGCGGGCGTTGCAAACCGCTTCGGCCAGCCGTTCCGTCGCGCCGGCCGAGGGTGCCGCATAGGGCGACCGGACCGCCCGCATCGGCTTGCCCGCCGCCGGGTTCTTATCGATAATAGCCGGGCCATCAGGGGGAGCCGGGCGATCGGCTGAGAGGTTCCGCGCAAGGAACGACCCCTAAACCTGATCCGGGTAATGCCGGCGTAGGAATGAGGTCCGCCATGGCTTGTCCGAAGCTCGCCGGTCGCCGCGCCGCGGCCGCGCTCTCCGTGTTTCCCGTGTTTCCCGTTCCGCTCGGCGCGCGCCGATGACGCCGTCCGTCATCGCGCTCGTCCTGTTCGCGGCGATCCTGCACGCGACGTGGAACGCGCTGCTGAGAAGCGGCGCGGACCGTCTGTGGAGCATCACCATGATGAGCTTCGCGACGACCGCCGCCGCCGCCGTCTGCGCGGCGCTGCTGCCGCTGCCCGCGCGTGCGAGCTGGCCGTATCTGACGGCGTCCGCCGCGCTGCAGGTCGGCTACAGCGTGTTTCTCGCGTACGCGTATCAGGGCGCGGCGCTCAGCCAGGTCTATCCGGTCGTCCGCGGCACGGTGCCGTTGCTCGTCACGCTGGGCGGCTACGCATGGGCGGGCCAGCGCCTGGGCGGCGCGTCGCTCGCGGGCGTCGCGCTCGTATCGGGCGGCATCGCGAGCCTCACGCTCGGCCGGTCGCGGATTCATCTGCGCTCGTTCGCCGCCGCGCTCGTCACCGCGCTCTTCATCGGCGGCTACGTGACGGTCGACGGCGTCGGCTCGCGCATCGCGGGCGATCCGCTCGCGTACGCCGCGTGGATCTTCATCGTCTACGGCATCGCGATGCCGGCTGTGTTCTTCCTGTTCGGCCGCCGTTTGAGCGACGGCTTCACGCGCGGCGAAATGCTGAAATCCGCGGCGGGCGGGCTGATCTCGCTCGTCAGCTACGCGGCGGTCGTCGACGCGCTGTCGCGCGGTCCGGTCGGTCCGATCGCCGCGCTGCGGGAGACGAGCATCGTGTTTTCGGCGTTGATCGGCTGGGCGTGGCTCGGCGAGAAGCCGAGCGGGCGGCGCTTCGCCGCCTGCGCGGCGGTGGCGGTCGGCGCCGCCTGCCTCACGTATCCCGCTTGAGACGCAAGTGTTCGCGCGACGTGCGACGGCGGCCCATGATGCGCGGTCGGACGACGCGTGCGTGAATGGCGGAAGCCGAGGGCGCGACAACATAAATGCGGGTTTCCATCGAAGCGCGCTTTCAGTTACTTTCAGCTATATTGGTATGACAAAATATTCCGGCTGATCCTGACGATTTACTTTCAGCCGCGAACCGGTCCGAGTGCCGTCGACGGCTGCTTGACCGTCGTCGACCGTACCGCGGATTCGCGCCTTTCCGATGTCTTTTCCACGGGATGATTGCGCACCACCGTTCGAGAGCAATCGCAGGCACCCGGGAGCATATCGGCGACCGGGGGTGGCTGGCATCGATCGAGGCATGGCCACGAGATGCGCAAGCCGAACTGCGAGAGCGTGCAGCTACAGGCAGCCGCCGACCTTGCGAATCGAATTTCGACGCGCGTTTGAGGCCCCGAAAACTGACGAGAAGATCGGTTGGCGATTCATAAACGCGGTATCGCTCGGGCTCGATCCGATCGATGACGAGAACGTCTTGGGGATTCAGCGCATTCGAAGGATGTAGGAGCCGCCCGACGCTCCGCATCCGCGCGACGCATTTGGCAAAACCGAATGAAAAAGGTCGATCGAGGCCTCTCTCGATTCTCAAAGGCATGAATGAGGAGACAGCAACGATGGAACATTTTTTTAACGTCATCATTGGCGGCGGCCCAGCGGGAATCAACATGGCTCTCGAATTCGAGAGAAGGGGGATTGAATATCTTTTGCTCGAGGCGAACGAGACTGTCGGTGGGCAGTGGGATCGATTTCCGGTATGCGGACAGCTTATTTCGCTAAACAAAAGATACGTTCCCGGCGATAGCCATACTTATCGGATGCGATACGACTGGCACACATTGAGCACCATCGATGCCGATGATGTGACGAACGATCCCAAGCTGCGATTCACGGAGTGGACGTCGGAGCATTGGCCGTCGGCAAGAATTTACAACGAGTATCTGAAGTACGTCGCGGAAAAGAAGGGGCTGTCGAAACACATTCGGACGCGTGCTCGCGTGCAGCGCATAGCGCGCGAAGGCGGGTACTTCGTTCTCGCCGTATCGAACGCGCCGTGCATCACCGCGGATCGTATTTTCTGCGCTACCGGCAAGTCGGAGCCGATCGTTCCGGATATCAAGGGGCTCAATGCCGAGACCTGCACTTTCTACGGGGACTTCGAGCCCGATACCGCGGTGGAACGCTACCGGAACAAGGTCGTCATCATTCTGGGCCGCGGCAATTCCGCATTCGAGATTGCACACCACCTCATCGACATCACGGCGGAGACGCGCGTCGTCACGCGGTCTCTACCCATGTTCGCCCGGCAAACACACAACGTGCATGACTTGCGGGCACAAGTCTCCGACGTGTTCGATCTGATGCAGCTCAAATCCAACAACAATATCGTGAGCGATCGCATCGTCGAAGTCAGGCGAATCGCCAGCGGCAAATACGAAGGCCGCTTGCTGGTTCGCTACGAAACGCCTTGCCCCCACTGGTCTCCGCCAAGGTGGATGAAGCGAACCGGCATCGTGGACGACGTGATCGTATGTTGTGGCTTCAATTACACGCTGCCCGGCGTTTTCGACATGGAAACCGTACGGCCGGCCATTGACGAAAAGGGAAAATACTGCCTGCTGACATCGAGTTGGGAGTCGGTCAGCGTGCCGGGTCTCTACTTTCTCGGCGCTCCGATGCGCGTCAATGATCCGGATGCCGCTTCCGGATTTGTTCACGGCTTCCGCTGCAACATTCAGGCACTCGGATACATCGTCGCCGAAAAATATCACGACATGGTGCTCGAACCGGTATTCGAATGCGATGTTCCGCTAGCGCACCCTTCCGACCCGCTCATTTATCTTTCTGAATTTCTCGTCGAACTCGTGAGCACGAGCATGCCGTTGTTCGAACTGTTCGGCTACTTCGGGTGCACGGTGACGTTCGAGCCAAGCGGCGACGAAGGCTTGATCCGAGCACGTGTATGGCCCGCATTTCCGCGAGCATATAACCTTGAACGCTGGGGCAAGGAGCCGACGAGGCTCGAAATCGTTTTCGAGTATGGATTCAGCCGATACGGCAACGGCGAACTGCCGACTCACTATTTCGCGCTGCCCGCCGATCATTTCGATACGTCCCGGAGCGCATATATCCATCCGGTGTTTCACGTCTATCGGGAAGGCGTCGAAGTGGATTCTTTCCATATGCAGGAAAGCCTCATCAGCCGCTGGGATCTCGACGATTATGTCGACGAGGAAACCAATCTCGACCAGTACAAGAACGTCGCATTCAATGCGTGTGCATGCGCGCTGGGTCTGGATGAACGTCGCAGCATGTTGCCCGTGCTCGAGGAGTTTGTGGACGCATGCTATCCGTTGATGAGCGAAGAAGAGGTGGCCGAGGCACTTCGAATTCAGCCGACGCTGGCTTTGCTCGCGAACCGTTCTTGATTGCGTGTCGAGACCTGTAACTGTATAAATACTGATATTCATTCACCAACTCACCCTGTAAACCGCCGTCGGTACATCACCGATCGATTCAAATCGGCATGAGCCGGTGTTTGTTGTCGACCGATTGGGGAAAACCGAATGCTGGCGTACGGTTTGGCAATTGATCATGCCAGGCGGCGAACGGCATTGGAAAATGACGAATGCCGACTGTTTAGCGACGGTCCAGGGGCGATTATGAGGGCGGCTCAATGTCTGGAAACTTCACGGCGCTCGATGGCCTGCTCGGGCTTGTATTTACCTCTGCAGTGTTGATCGCCGTTCCCGGGCCAAGCATCATGTTTCTTGTCGGGCAGGCGATGACGGCGGGGCGGCGCAGCGCGATGCGCGGCGTCATCGGCAACGCGATAGGAACATATTGCGTCGCAGTGATCGTTGCGCTGGGAATCGGCACCTTGCTGATGCGCGCCGACAGCGTCCTGACGGGTATTCGATTGCTCGGCGCCGTCGTCCTGCTGGCCATCGGTGTTCAATATCTGTTAACCAGATCGCTGCCCGTAGCGGAAGTCCGGGCGCCTGCCAAGCGGAAGCAAACGTTGGTCGCCGGCGTCATCGTGGGCATCACCAATCCCAAAGCCCTGATCATGTTCGGTACGATCGTGCCGAGTTTCCTGAGCAGAGGGGTCGAAAGTCCAGTGGAGTCGCTGCTCTTCTTTTCGCTGGTGCCCATCGGCTTGGGTTTGTTGATCGATTCGGCGTGGGTCGCCACCGCTCATGCCGTCAGTTCACGCGCGTTCTTCAATGAGAAAGGATTCAAGCTGATCAATATCGCGGGCGGGGGCTTGATGATCGCGATGGCCGTTCTCTTGGCGATCGAGACGTTGCGTTGACGGCAGGTCTTCGCGCATCCTCCGGAGCGGTGCGCCGCGGCCGCGGCATTGCGCCGAATGGCGGCCGTACGATGTCCCGCTGTCGTCGAGATCGACCGCGCCCGCGCTGACGGCGCTGTCGGCAATGGCCGGGCAGGCGCGAGAGCCCGTCGTCGAGCGCTCGGCCGGCCAGCAGTCGAGCGCTTCGAATGCCGCGCGCTCAACCCGCCGCATGCCGCTCCGCTTCGGCGAGAAACGCCTCCCGCGCCCGCAGTTCGCCTTCCTTGAAATACCCGCCGCGCAACGTCCGTGCGATTCCGGGCGCGCCGAAATCGCCGCGTCCGTGAAAGATCCGCCGGTTGTCCCATGCGACCATGTCGCCTTGCGACCACACATGCAGATACGATCGCATCGTCGCGACGATGCGCGCCTTGAACGCGTGATATGCGCGGAAGAACGGCATCAGATCGTCGAAGCCGATGCCGTCGAAGAACATCTTCGTCGGATTGTTGACGAGGCGCTCGACGGAGCCGTCCGGACGCAGCCGGACGATCGGCGTCCGATGCTCGTAGCGCTTGCGCGCATTCGGATAGTCGGCGCGGTAGACGACGCGGGTGTGCGCGAGCCGCTCGAACATGTCCGGCGACGCGTCGCGCAACTCGGACAGGACCGCCCAGCCGTCGACGAAGCGCGTGCAGCCGACCTGCTCGCGCGCGCAGCGCGGATCGACGTCGAGACCGTAGAGGAACTGATAATCGGGCGGCGGCGAGCAGTACGGGATGTCGGTGTGCAGCGGCAATGCCTTCGTGCTGAACGACACGCTATCGGTTACGTCGTCCGCTTTCACGTCGAGATCGAAAAAGTCGCCGAAGTACGACGGGTCGAGAAAGCCGGCGAGCCGCTTGCGGACGTCGTCGAACGGCGGCGCGACGCCGTCGCTTGCCTTCAGCACGACGATGCCGAATTCGAACAGCTGATTCAGCGCGCGCCGCAGCGTGGCGTCGCTTTCCAGCACGTCGGCGATGCCGAAATGGCTCGCCGACGGCGCGCCGCGCTCGGGCCAAGGCGTCCAGCGCAGCCGCTCTGCCTGCCGCTCGGTCACGGGGGCGGCGTCGCGGTAGTCGCTGCGCTCGAGCCAGTCGAGCGCGTACGTGCTGACGTGCGCGTCCCGCCAGACGATCCGCAGCCCGTGCGCGTCGAGCGACACGCGCTCGGGCTGGATGCCTGGCGAAATCGCGCCCGGATCGAAGTGGCGTTGCCGGCAGTAGCCGTTGAAGCAGTCTGCGCACTCGCAAGCCTGGCGCAGCCACACCCAGTGATAGCGGCTCGAACGGCCAGATTCCCAGTCGATCTGCAGATGATCGGAATGCGACGTCAGCATGTCAGCTCCTTCGGAATACACGTCGTACGGACGAACTATCGGCGCTGCGCGATGAATAGCCCTTGCAGCAGGCATCCTTCCTCGACGAAGCGGATCTTGCGCTGCCAGCGCTCGACGATGTGCTCGGCGTCGGGCGTGTCGATCGACGGATCGCGCGTCGCGACGCGCGTCTCGTAGCGATGCAGGTCGTCGATCAACTGGCGGCGCGCGTCGGCGCTGACGTCGCGCGCCGCCACGACATCGAAGCCGGCGTTCGCGACGATGCGCGCGTAATCGTCGATCGTCTTCAGGTCGTAGCCGGACACCGACGCGTAAGCGTCGAACGCGAGCGACGAGCGGCCGCGGCAGAAGTCGGTCACGTACAGGCGGCCTTGCGGCGCGAGCAGCGCGTGGCAGCGCGCGAACAGCGACGGCTTGTCGTGCTCGTACATCAGCACGTCGCGCGAATAGACGATGTCGAAGCGCTCGCCGGAGAGAGCGTCGTCATGGATGTCGGCGTTGACGAAGCGCACGCACCGCCGCGGATCGAGCGCCGGCTGCCGGGCGGCCGCGAGTTCCGTCATCCGCGGCGCGGTATCGAGCCCGACGACCGTCACGTCGAAGCGGCTCGCGAGATGAAACGCGGCGCCGCCGAGGCCCGAGCCGATGTCGAGCAGGTGCATGCCGGGCTCGATCGACATTTTGTCGGCGAGCATCGTCTTGAATCCTTCGATGCCGCCCGGGCTTTGAAAACCGTCGCCGTAGATAATTTCAGAACGAAGAATATTGTGCTCGTTTGAATAGCGCTGTGCTTCATATTCGCTGGACAGCTCGATCGGATGCGTTTGCATAATCGATCACCTTTTTTAGTTTGCAGTCGCGTGACGATGAGATGTTCCGTGCCGGATGACGGCACGGAGTGGAACAACGTTACGGATTACGGCAAATTCAGGCTGATGCGCAACCGGATACGCCGACTACATCCGGGCGTGCGGCGGAAATACCGCCGGGCGGCCAGACGGACCGGTTGGGCCCATGCGGCGGCGCTATGCCGAAAGACGTATTGAATCGGCGATGGTTAATAGGTATAGCAACGCCCTGTTTCATTTGTCAATCGGTCGGCGCAATATTTGTTGAATACTCACGAATATACGAGGATCGGCAATTTCGTTAAGCAAATCGCATTCGAGCGAATCGATAGGATTGTGTTAGGCTAAGCGCTCTGCGAAATTTCCGAAAACGGGGAGACCGCTGAATCGCGAAGCGAAAATATGCGCTCGCAAAATCCTGGCGAATTCGTCCGGATTGTTTCTTCATTAATCATAGAGGCGGCCAACTACCGTCGATTTGCGCGTCGGGGCCGAACGAAAGCGCGCGCGGAGAGAGACGAAGATGCGGAGCATCAACGATGACTGACCCGAAAAGCGCGGGCGCCGCGCCACGTGAACCTGCGGCGCTCGCGACACCGCGCGTCGCGGTGATCGCCGTCACGTTTCGCGGCGACGAAGTGATCCTCGTCCAGCGCGGCAAGGAGCCGCAGAAGGGCACGTGGGGCTTCCCGGGCGGCTCGGTCGAGCCTGGCGAGCGCCTGCACGACGCGGCCGCGCGCGAGCTGTTCGAGGAGACCGGCGTGCGCGCGGAGGTCGGCGATCCGATCGACGTCGTCGAGGTGATCGGCTTCGATCCGGGCGGCCAGCACCACCACTACGTGCTGATCGCGATGCCGTGCCGCTATGTCGAGGGCGCGCTGCGGCCGGGCGACGACGCGGCGGACTGCCGCTGGGTCCGCGTGCCGGACGGCGTGCTCGAATTCCCGGGCGTCCTCGCAGACCACGTCACGCGCGTGGCGCTGCGAGCGCACGCCATCTGTCATTCCAACCAAAAGGAAAATAACCGATGAAGCGTATGTTCTTGGGCGGACCGTTCAAATCCCTGGTCGACAAGCACACCGGCATCATGCCGGAAGACAGCATCGACCTGTTTCGCCGCGTGATCGATCATTTCGAGGATCGCGGCTGGAATGTGCACTGCGCGCACCGGCGCGAGCATTGGGGGCGCGAATTCATGACGCCCGCCGTGTGCACGAAGACGGACTACGAGCAGATCAGCCTGTGCGACTACTTCGTCGCGTTCCCGGGCGCGCCCGCGTCGCCCGGCACGCACATCGAGCTCGGCTGGGCGTCCGCGCTCGGCAAGCGGATCGTGCTGCTGCTCGAAACCGGCAGGGAATACGCGTACCTCGTGCGCGGGCTCGATGAGATCACGCACATCGAACGCGTCGAATACAGCGACGGGCGGATCGACCCGGCCGCGATCGAAGCCGCGATCGGCCGCTTCGACGCGAGGGGCTGACATGCGGCGCTATCCGGGTCTCAGCGAGCTCTATCTCGCCACGCTCAGGGACGTCTGCGGCGCGTACGAATACCGGAGCGCGCCGCGCGGGCACGCGGAGCGCGAAATCATCGGCTACGGCGCACGGATCGACGATCCGCGCGCGCGCTTCTGCCGGCACGCCGCTCGCAGGCAGAACGTCGTCTTCAACTACGCCGAGGCGCTGTGGTATCTGTCCGGCCGCAACGATCTCGAGTTCATCGAGCACTACGCGCCTTCGATGGCGCGCTACAGCCCCGACGGCAAGCATCTGCCCGGCACCGGCTACGGCGCGCGGCTGCTGCATTACGGCGAGGGCGCGCTCGACCAGATCGAGCGCGCGGTCGACATCCTGTCGCGCGACGACGCCGAGAGCAAGCGCGTCGTGCTGCAGATCTTCAGCGCCGACGAAGATCTGTACCGGCGCAACATCGACGTGTCTTGCACGCTCGGCCTGCAATTGCTGCTGCGCGACGGCCGGCTGCACACGGTGGCCTTCATGCGCGCGAACGACGCGTACATCGGGCTCCTGAACGACGTCTTTTCGTTCACGTTCCTGCAGGAGTACGTTGCGTCGCGACTAGGATGCGAGGTCGGCGCGTATTCGCACCACGTCGGCTCGATCCACGTGTACGACGACAACCTGCCGCGCGTGCAGGCGCTCCTCGACGACGTCGAAGCGGCGATCGTCACCGCCGAAGCGCCGCCGCGGATGCCGGCGGGCACCGGCCCCGCGACGATCCGGCGCGTGCTCGACCACGAAGGCCGGATTCGCGCGGGGCAGATGTCGTTGGCCGCGCTGCAGGACGTCGATTTCCACCCGTACTGGCGCGACGTGCTCGGCCTGTTCTGGATCTATCGCGAGATCAAGTCCGGCAATCCGCCGCCCGACGACGCGCTCGCGTTCGTCGGCCCGTTCCATCGCGCCTATCTCCTGAACCGCTGGGACATGGCGTCCGCCTCGCCTCAATAACGCACAAGGACCAACAATCTCGATGAAGACCGACTGGACCGAACAGCAGGTTTCGCAACGCTTCGACGCATACGACGACCGGATCGAGGACCGCTTCGGCTACCGGCCGCTCATCGCCGAGCTGACGGGCGCGCACGGCACGGCGATCCGCGTGCTCGACTACGGCTGCGGCGGCGGCAAGGTGTCGCGGCGGCTGAAGGCGGCGGGCGTCGCGCACGTGACGGGCGTCGACATCGCGACGACGATGATCGACAACGCGAACGCGGCCGGCGCCGACTCGGGTTTGCAGTTCGCGCACATCGACGGGCCGTCGCTGCCGTTCGCCGACGCGAGCTTCGATGCTGCGATCAGTTGCTTCCTGTTCGTCAACATCCCGGATCGCGCGGAGCTCGTGCGCGTCGCCGCCGAGGTGCTGCGCGTGCTGAAGCCGGGCGGCACGTATTACGTCCTCGATACGAACCCGCGCACGACGGGCGTGCAGTTCCCGACGTTCCGCAACGGCGAGCCGGGCGTCGTCTATCGCGACGGCGACACGCGTCCGGTGTATCTCGACGTGCCCGGCATGGGCGTGTTCGACGTCGTCGACACTCACTGGGACATCCCGACGTACCGCCGCACGCTCGAAGAGGCAGGCTTCGCGCTTGCCGCGACGACGGAGCTCGGCTTCAGCGCGGCGGAAGCGGACGGCGCTCCCCGCGCATATGCGGACGCCGAAGGCAGCAAGCCATTCGTGTTGTTCAAGGCGACGAAGCCGCGGCGCTGAAGCGGCGGTCGTGCGCGGCGCGGCGTTCGCCCCGCGATGCGCGCGGGCGACCGAACGCCGCCGCAGTGCCCGTGCGCCCGCCGATCGCCGCACGGGAGCGGGAAAGCACGCGGGCGTTTCCCGTGCGACCGGTCGCACGAACGGGCGATGCGGTTCGCCGACGGGCGCCGCATCGCTCGAATATCCATTAAAAAAGATGAATCACGAGGGAACATGATCGCGAACGTACTGACGATCGCCGGCACCGACCCGACAGGCGGAGCGGGCATTCAGGCCGATCTCAAGGCATTTTCGGCGATGCGCGCGTATGGGATGTCGGCGATCACCGCGGTCGTCGCGCAGAACACGACCGGCGTGCGCGGTTTCCGCGCGCTCGATCCGGCGTTCGTCGCGGACCAGATCGACGCGGTGTTCGACGACGTCGCCGTGCACGCGGTCAAGATCGGCATGATCGCGACGGCGGCGATCGCGGAGGCGGTCGCCGCGGCGCTCGTCAGGCATCGCGCCGCGCCGATCGTGCTCGATCCGGTCATGGTCGCGAAAAGCGGCGACCGGCTGCTCGATCCGGACGCGGTCGACGCGATTCGCGACAGGCTCGTGCCGATCTCGACGCTGATTACGCCGAATCTGCCGGAAGCGGGCGTGCTGCTCGATCGAAGCGAGCCGCGCACGCTGGACGAGATGCATACGGCGGCGGCCGAGCTGCACGCGCTCGGCCCGCGCTGGGTGCTGCTGAAGGGCGGCCATCTGGCGGGCGAGCGCAGCGTCGACGTACTGCGCGGCCCGGCGGCGGCGACGGTCGAGCTGTCCGCGCCGCGCGTCGCGACGAAAAACGACCACGGCACCGGCTGCACGCTGTCGGCCGCGATCGCCGCGCTGCTGCCGAGCCATTCGGTCGAGGACAGCGTGTGCCGCGCGAAGGCGTATCTGGGCGACGCGCTCGCCGCGTCCGGCAAGCTCGATGTCGGCCGCGGACACGGGCCCGTCCATCATTTCCACGCGCTATGGAATTGACGCTTCCGCCGCTCGCAGCGCCGAAGCGCATCCACGCCCACGACTCATTCGACGAGGATTCATCATGCGTCGCCTCTTGTGCTGTATCACGATCGTTCTGGGCTTCCTGGCCGCCGCGCCGTCGCACGCGGGCAGCGTGGCCGCCGTCCAGCAACTGACGGTCGCGCTGTATCCGTGGGTGCCGCGCGTCGACCAGTTCAAATCCGCGATCGAGACCGAATGGAAGAAGGTGCAGCCGGCCGTCGCACTGCAATTCATGTCCACCGAAGAATGGGACGGCGGCTACCGGAACAATCCGCCCGCGAACGCCGACGTCTATGTGTACGACGCGATTTTCTTCGATTACTTCCGCAGCCAGAACTGGCTTGAGCCGCTCGCGGCGAACGAGATCCTGAACATCGGCGATTTCCTGCCGTACGCAATCGACGGCGTGAAGGCGGGCGACCGGTACTACAGCATCCCGCAGCTCGGCTGCGCGAACGTGCTGTTCTATCGGAAGGACGACGCGGCGCTCGCGGCCGCGACGACGCTCACGCAAGTGCACGGCGCGCTCAAGCAGTGCACGTTCACGAGCGAGATTCCGCCCGACAAGCGCGGGCTGATGATCGACATGTCCGGGCGGACGACGAACGCCGCGCTGTATCTCGACGCCGCGCACAGCCGGACGGGCGCGTATCCGCTGCCGCTGCCGTGGAGCGCGAACGACCTGAACGGCGAGGCGGTCGCGAGCCTGCGCTCGCTGATGGCGATGTCGAGCTGGCTGAACGCGACGGCGGAGCTGCCCGGCCAATATGACCGGTCGACGTGGTTCAGCGACGGCGAAGGCCGCGCGGTGATCGGCTATTCGGAATCGATGTCCGCGATGAGCGAAGCGGCGCGGCAGAATCTCGACTTCAAGTTCCTGCCGCTGTCGGACGAGCCTCAGCCGCCGCTCTTCTATGCGGACGTGATCGGCGTGAACACGACGACGCACGCGCGCGGTACGCGGGCGCTCGCCGTGCAGCTCGCGAACGTGATCGCCGCGTCGTCGACGATGGTGCAAAGCGTCGGGCCGGACCAGAGCGGCGTGCCGCAGTATCTGTTCTCCGCGCGGCGCAGCGTATTGCAGACGCTCGCGCAGCGCTATCCGCTCTATCGGAAGATGGTCGCGCTGCTCGATGCGCGCGAGCCGGTGATGTTCAAGATCGATGCGCAGTCGCGCAACTGGCTCGCGTCGATGAGCGGACCGATCGCGCAGCGCGCGCGCACCGGCTATCCGTGCGGCTGCGACGTCGACACCACGCTGCCGATTGCCGACTATCGCGGCGCGCAGGCCGTGTGTCCGACCGTCTGCGCGACGCAGGGCGGCTGGAACGGCCAGTGGACCAATCAGTCGCCCGCGGCGCCCGCCGGCGCGTCCGCGTGCGGTTGCAACGCGTGCGCGACGCCGGCCTCCGCGAAATAGCCGAGTGTGCTCGCGACCCGCACCGATCGCGCCGGCCGCGCGAAGCCGTGACGGGCGGCGTCCGGCCAGGCCGAAACGGCGGGCCGGACGCCCGACGCGCGCAGCGCCGGCCTTTTGCCGGCGCGCGCGTCTACAGTTGCGCCCACGCGCACATCTGCCCGAAGGATTCGACCTGAGCGCGGGATTCGTAGATTTCGCACTGCAGGTCCCCGCTCAGCCGGTCGAACTCGATTCGCTTGCCGTTGCCGAGCAGCGTCCATTCGGGATCGGTGGACAGCGCCCGCAGGATTTCCGCATGCCATGAACTGAGCTTCGTGGCCGTTCCGCCGTCGACCGGAATCTCATACGACATCTTCGGCAGCGGCAGCCCCGCGGTCGCGAACAGTTTGACCATCCGGTGCGCGACGTCGAATGACGGGAACATCCGCTTGCAGCGATCGAGAATCTCCATCGCAACCGAGTCCCACAGGTTGATGGGCGGCATCGATATCGGCTTGCGGAAGAAGTCGGGCTCGTGGAACGCGACGAATCCGCCTGGCTTCACGAAGCGCGCCGCGTGGCGGATGAACTCCGCGACGTGAAGCTGATGCATCAGCACGCACCGGGCGACCACGACGTCGAAGCTGTGCGCGCCCTCGACCTGATCGAGACCGCATGCGCGGAAGCGAACGTTGTGCAGACGCGCGCGCTCCGCGTTGGCGATCGCTGCGTCGATCGCGATGTCGCTCTGGTCGATCGCGACGACGGCGCCGGCCGGGCCGACCATCTCGGCCGCCAGCATGCTGACGCCGCCCGTCCCGCAGCCGATGTCGAGCACGCGCATCGAAGACCGGAGGTGCGTGGATTCGAGCAGGCGCCGCGTGATCGGCTTCAGCATCTCCGACTGGAAGTCCAGTCGGCGAAGCTCTATCGGGGAATGGCCCAATACATATTTGGACATTGTTCGTTTGATCTCCTCTTGACGATTCGTAGTCGGTGGCGGAAGCGCGTCGGGCGTCGCATGTCGCTTGTGCGACGCGCGCACTCGCCGCGAACGGCCAGTGACGACGCGCGCATTGGGCGGATGGCGCCCGTGCCGCGTGGCCGATGCCGCTGCGCGAAGCCGGCTCGCGTAATCGGCGGGCCGGCGTCACGGCGTCACGAAGGCCGTCGCAACTGCGCAAGCGATCGGCCATGCGGCGGCAGCGTCGAACGCGATACGCGATACGCGATACGCGATACGCGAGCGCACCGCACGTGCTCGACACGCGTTCGTGATGCTTGTTGGCGGGCGGAGCGCGGCAAGACGCTCGTGCATGACAGCAACGCGACGCACACGGACGCCTCGATTTGCTGGTCGGCTGATCGGCGGGACTTCGCGAAACGGCGACCGGGATCGTTCGATGTCCGATCACATTTCAGGCACGCCAATGTGCGTGGTACAGCTTCCGAATCGATGCGACCGTTCTTTTCCGATACTGTGCGTATTCGCCGCGAAACGCGCATCGGAGCCCATGCGATTCACAGCGAATCCTGCTTTGATAGCACGCAGTTTCCTTGGCGAAAAGCACGAAGCTTCGGAGGCCGCGCGTCATCCGAACCATCGACGCGGCGGCTGCGAACGCACGCGTTGAGCAATGGGCAATGCCGATCGACGCTGCGGTCAACATGCGCAGGATTTGTTTCGGCACCTTGACGGCTGGCGTCGCTGCCGGCTTGCATGCCATTGCGGACATTCGAGTCGCCTATCGTCACGATCGACGAATGTAGCGAATGAGACGAACCTCGCGCGCGTGGCCAGGGGAGCTCAACGACGCGGCGAACGCCAAACGAATGCGATGCGAGCGCGCCGCTGCCGGCTCGCTCCGCTCCGCGCGAGCCTCGCAGACGAAGGCGGACGACCCGCCAACCCGGCGCCGCCGCACGTCGCGCCGCCGCAACCGCGCTTCCGGCCCCCTTGACCTGCATCAACCCGTCAATCACCAGCGAACCGCATTCTTTGCATCAGCGAAACAGTGCGCGCCGAGCGGACGTGTGCGTCTTCGCCGCCCAAACGGAGGAACCGCCATGCGAAACGCTGTTCATCGATCGATGCGCGTCGTCGCAACGGTCGCAACGGTCGTAACTGTTGCCGCCGTCGCCGCATTCGGCTCGGCAGCCGTCGCGAACGAAACGCTCGAACCCGCCACGCAAAACGGCATCGCCTATCTGACGGGCGGTGTCGGGCAGGACGAAGTCGACGCGTTCCGCGCGGCCGCGCCGAAATACAACCTGCGCGTCAGGTTCGTGTCGCGCAACGGCGAATACCTGTCCGACGTCGACGTCACGATTCGTGCGGCATCGGCTCAGCCCGTGCTGATCGTCCACACGACAGGCCCGTTCCTGTATGCGCGGCTGCCGGCGGGGCAGTACCGGATCGACGCACACTACGGCGGCGCCGACCAGCGCCGCAGCGTGCGCGTGCCCGCGCGCGGCGGCGTCCAGGTCGATTTCCGCTGGGCCGAACCTGATCGCCGCGGCGCGATGCAGATATGCGACCCGTGCCCTGGCAAGCGTCAGCCGTGAGCGGCGCCCGGTCGGCGCCGACGGGCCGGCCTGCAAGCGCGCGCCGGGCCGCGTCCGCATGAGCACGGATCCGGCCGCGCATCGCGCACGGGCCGGCGCGCCCGATGCGCCCGAGCCGACCGGCGACGCGTGGCGGCGCGCGCCGCCAGACGGCCTGTCGAGTGCGCAGGCGGCCGAGCTGCGCGAGCGCTTCGGCCCGAACGCGATCGATACGGGCGGTCGGCACGGCTGGTGGCGCACGTCGCTCGACGTGCTGCGCGAGCCGATGCTGCTCCTGCTGCTCGGCGCGGGGGCCGTCTATCTCGCGCTCGGCGAGCTGCAGGACGCGCTGACGTTGCTCGCGTTCGTCGCCGCGATCGCCGTGCTGACGATCGTGCAGAGCCAGCGCACGGCGGGCGTGCTCGCCGCGCTTCGCGCGCTGTCCGCGCCGCGCGCCGACGTGATGCGCGACGGCGAGCGCCGGCTCGTCTCGGCGGCCGAGCTCGTGCCGGGCGATCTGCTGTGGATTGCCGAAGGCGCGCGCGTACCGGCCGACGGCTGGCTCGTCGACGTGCACGAGCTGAGCGTCGACGAATCGCTGCTGACGGGCGAATCGGCGCCAGTCGACAAGGCGGCCGCGCGGCCCGGCGCGCCGATGCCCGACGGAACCGCGTGCCGTCTGTACTTCGGCTCGATGGTCGTGCGCGGGCAGGGGCGGATGATCGTGACCGACACCGGGCCGCGCACGGCGCTCGGCCGGATCGGCAAGGCGCTGACCGGCATTGCGAGCGCGCCGTCGCCGCTGCAGCGCGACGCGAGAACGCTGGCGAACCGGATCGCGCTCGTCGCGCTCGCGCTGTGCATCGTGCTCGTCGCCGTCTACCGCTGGCGCTCGGGCGAATGGCTGCCCGGCGTGCTCGCCGGGATCACGCTTGCGATGGGCATCTTTCCCGAGGAAATTCCGGTCGTGATGACCGTGTTCATGGCACTCGGTGCGCGCCGCATTGCCGACGAAGGGATGCTGACGCGGCGCATGAGCGCGATCGAAGCGCTTGGGCAGACGTCGGTGCTGTGCGTCGACAAGACGGGTACGCTGACGCAGAACCGGATGACGGTGCGCGCGCTGTTCGCGAACGGCGAGCAATGGACGCTCGGCGACGATGCGGTCGACATCGGCGAGCCATTTCGCGAACTGCTCGAATATCTGGTGCTCGCGAGCGAGATCGAGCCCGTCGATCCGATGGAGCGCGCGTTTCAGCGCGCGGGCCGGCAATGCCTGGCGGGCACCGAGCATCTGCACGAGGACTGGTCGCTCGTCCAGGAATACGCGCTGACGCCGGCGCTGCCGGCGATGTCGCACGTGTGGCGCGCGCCGCGGCTCGATCATTGTCCGGTCGCGTGCAAGGGCGCGCCCGAGGCGATCTTTTCGCTGTGCCATCTCGACGATGCGCCGGCGCGCGCGCTGCTCGCGCAGGCCGAGCGGATGGCCGCGCGCGGGCTGCGCGTGCTCGGCGTCGCGCGGGCCGCGCACGCGCGCGGCGAGTGGCCCGCGCAGCAGCATGACTTCGACTTCCGTTTCGTCGGCCTCGTCGGATTGATCGACCCGGTGCGCGCCGAAGTGGCCGACGCCATTGCCACCTGCCGCTCTGCCGGCATCCGCGTCGTGATGATCACAGGCGATTATCCGTCGACTGCGCGTGCGGTCGCGGGCGAAGTCGGCATCGATGTCCATGCGGTCGTCACGGGCGACGAGATCGCCGCGATGAACGACGCGGCGCTCGACGAGGTCGTCGAGCATGCCGACGTGTTCGCGCGCGTGCGGCCGGACCAGAAGCTGCGCCTCGTCGCGGCGCTCGAGCGCGGCGGGCGGGTTGTCGCGATGACGGGCGATGGCGTCAACGACGCGCCCGCGCTGAAGGCCGCGCACGTCGGCATCGCGATGGGGCTGCACGGCGCCGAGGTCGCGCGCGAGGTCGCCGCGCTCGTGCTGCTGCGCGACGATTTCACGCCGATCGTATCGGCGATCCGTCAAGGCCGGCGCATCTACGCGAATCTGATGCAGGCGCTCGGCTACACGGTCGCTGTCCATCTTCCGATGATCGCCGCGGTGATGGTGCCCGCGCTGCTCGGCTGGCCCGCGTTGCTCGCGCCGCTGCACATCGTGTCGCTGCAGCTCGTGATCGATCCGGCATGCTCGCTCGTGTTCGAAAACGAGCCCGCCCGCGCCGACGCGATGCGCGCGCCGCCGCGGCCGCGTCATGTGCGGCTGTGGTCGTCGCCGCTCGTCATGCAGGGCGCGGTGGCCGGCGCGCTCGCGGCGGCGGGCGTCGTCGGCCTGTACGCGCTGCTGCTCGTGCGCAACGGCGATCCGACGTTCGCGCGCACCTGCGCGTACGTCGCGCTCGTCGCGGTCAACGTAGGCCTGATCTTCGTCGTCCGGGCGCTCGCGGGCGGCACGCGCGCGCAGATGCCTTTCGCGGGCAACCGGTATCTGTGGGCAGTGCTCGCGTTCGCCGCGTGCGGGCTGCTGTCGCTGCTCGCGATTCCGCAGTTGGCGTCGCTGTTCGGCCTCGTGCCGCTGCTCGCGCACTGACGGCGCATGTCCGGACCCGTGGCGTTTCGGAACCGATCCGAGGAATCACGTCCATGTCGATCGACGCCCCGCCGCACCGCATGCACTGCGGCCGAACGCAGGCCAACGGCGAGTGCCGACGCTTCGTCGCGTCACCACGCCCGGCGCGACGACGAATCGGACCGCAATCGACGACGTGCCGGCCCGCCGCATCACCGCGCGGCCGACACGCGAAGGCCGGCTCGCGAACGCGATCGGCAGCAGGATCTCGATATTCGGCTCGCGCGTTTGCAAGACGACCTCCCGGCCGACGGCCCGTCGTCACGGTTCGGTTCCGAACGCGGCCACGGTGCGGCGATTGACGCAGGTCAAGGCCCGTCCGGGCGCAACACCTAGGCTTGTTTCGCATGCGATCGATGTGGCGATCCGGCGAACATCGGGCGTGGCGCGTCGATCAAGGAGCGAAGCGAAATGACCGCACTTTGGGAGCATTTCCAGCATGACGCGGATGTCGGCGTGCGCGGCGTCGGCGAGACGCTCGCGCAGGCCTACGAGCAGGCCGCGCTCGCGCTGACGGCGATCGTCGCGAACCCCGCGTCGGTCCGGCCGCTGCGCGCGTTCGAGATCGCCTGCGCGGAGACCGACCGCGAGCTGCTGCTCGTCGACTGGCTCAACGCAATCGTCTACGAAATGGCGGTGCGCAAGATGCTCTTCAGCCGTTTCGACGTGACGCTCGCCGACGACGGCCTGCACGCGCACATCGCAGGCGAGCCGGTTGACGTCGCGCGGCATCGTCCGGCCGTCGAGCCGAAGGGCGCGACCTACACCGCGCTGCGCGTGGATCGGCTCGACGACGGCGCGTGGATCGCGGAATGCGTCGTCGACGTCTGAACGGAGCATGCCGATGGACCTGACTCTGCTGAAGCAGCACGGCGAGTTCGAATGGCACATTCCGCCGACGGGCGGCATGCGCGTGCCCGGCATTCTCTATGCAGACCGCAAGCTGATCGGCGACATGGATCAGAAGGTATACGAGCAGGTCTGCAATGTCGCGACGCTGCCGGGCATCGTCGCCGCGTCGTTCGCGATGCCGGACGCGCACTGGGGATACGGCTTCCCGATCGGCGGCGTCGCGGCGTTCGACGCGCAAGCGGGCGGCGTGATCTCGGCGGGCGGGGTCGGTTTCGACATCTCGTGCGGCGTGCGCACGTTGCATACGGGGCTTGCGCGCGCGGACGTCGATGCAGTGAAAAAAAAGCTCGCCGATGCGCTGTTCACGCACATCCCGGCGGGCGTCGGCAGCACCGGTCGGCTCAGGCTGTCCGCCGCGAAAACGGACGACATGCTGACGGGCGGCGCCGCGTGGGCCGTCAAGCAGGGCTACGGGACGCCGCTCGATCTCGAACGCATCGAGGAGGGCGGCATGGTGCCGCACGCGAAGCCGTCCGCGGTGTCGGCGCTCGCGAAGAAGCGCCAGCGCGACGAGATGGGCACGCTCGGTTCCGGCAACCACTATCTCGAAGTGCAGGAAATCGACGATATATACGATCCGGCGTGCGCGCAGCGCTACGGACTGCGGCGCGGGCAAGTCGTCGTGACGATTCACTGCGGATCGCGCGGGCTCGGTCACCAAATCGGCACCGAATTCCTGAAGGAGATGGTGATCGCCGCGACAAGCTACGGCATCGCGCTGCCCGACCGCGAGCTCGCGTGCGCGCCGATTCTGTCGGATCTCGGCGAGCGCTATCTGGGCGCGATGCGCGCGGCGATCAACTGCGCGCTCGCGAACCGTCAGATCCTCACGCATCTGACCCGGGAAGTGTTCGCGAAGGTGCTGCCGGCCGCGCAACTGACCCTGCTTTACGACGTTTCGCACAACACCTGCAAGGTCGAAGAGCACGTGATCGACGGCCGCCGCCGGCAGCTCTACGTCCATCGCAAGGGTGCGACGCGCGCGTTCGGGCCCGGCCATCCGGCGCTGCCCGACGCGCTGCGCGACGCCGGCCAGCCGGTGCTGATCGGCGGTAGCATGGGAACAGCGTCGTACATCCTGGCCGGCGCGGACGCGGCGGGCGGCGAACGTGCATTCGGCTCCGCGTGCCACGGCGCGGGCCGCAGCATGAGCCGCTTCGCGGCTGCACGGCGCTGGCGCGGCCGGGCGCTCGTCGACGAGCTCGCGAGCCGCGGCATCCTGATCCGCAGCCCGTCGGACCGCGGCGTCGCCGAAGAGGCGCCGGGCGCGTACAAGGATGTCGGCGCGGTCGTCGACGCGGCCGCCGAGGCCGGGCTCGCGCGCAAGGTCGCGCGGCTCGTGCCGATCGTCTGCATCAAGGGTTGACGCGATGCGTCGAGCCGGAGCGAAACGAGCGGCCTCAACCGGAACGGGAGAAAAACCATGTCCATGAAGCTCAATTCCGCATCGCACCCCGCCACTGCGACCGAAATTCGCGACATCGTCGGGCCGATCGAAGACGACGTCATCGCGAAGATCCTCGAAATCGAACCGACGAGTACCGAGGTGCTCGATGCATACACGTGGTTCAGATCCGACGAACGCCTGCAGTTCCGCCTCGATCGCGAACCGCACGGCCGGACCGCGCGCGTGCTCGAGGTGCTGGAGCGCGAGGAGCCGGACGGCGACGACATGCGCCCGTGAATTCGCACATTCGAAAGCGGCGCGGGTGCGATGGACGCAAGCGTACCGCGCCCGCGCCGCACGAACGCGTTTGCGATTGCGACTACGTCAGTCATCGTCGGAAACAGGCAGGCGAATCGTCATGGTCAAGGCGAACCGCAACTTTCGGACCACGTCCGCCGCACAGCCGGCAACGCCTCCCGTTGCCCGCGGGCGCGCGCCCGGCAAGCCGCCGCGTCAGCGGGCGCTGCGGGCGTTCCTGTCCGCGCGCGTCGGCGCCGAATGGACTTCGGTGCGCGCGGAACTCGCGCGACGCTTCCCCGAGCAGCCCGACGTTCCGGCCGATCTCGTGGCGACGCATACGTCGTCGAAGCACGGGCGTGTTCGCGTTCACTCGCCGCACGGCGTCGTCGCGCTCGAGGACGCGAACTGTGCGTTCTACGTCCATCCGGAGCTCGGCACGCTGATGCGCAACGCCGCGCTCGCGTCGCGCGTGCAGCACGAGAAGGAGCGCGAAGCGCGACGTGCGGAGGAATTGCACGCGCGGATGCGTCCGGTGTCCGCGCATACGCAGGCGCACAAGATCGGACCCGCATGGTATCTGGTCGAACTCGACTATCTGCCGTTCCCGCGCCGTGAAACCGCCGAGACGGGCGCGCGCCACGCGCACGAGCACGAAACCGTGTTTGACGCGGTGCTGAGCCGCGTCGTCGACGCGTCGGACCGCTTCGACCTCGAGCACATTTACGGCCGGCGCGGGGTATACGGCGCACGCAAGCGCGAACTGTCGTATCGCGAGCTGCGCGATTTCGGCCTGCTATCGTCAGTCAAGACGTGACGGGCGGACGGGATCCCGGATGGACGGCGCACGATGCCCGGACATGTCCGGACCTTGATCGTAATCAATGGATGCGCGATCCGATGCGCAATGCTTGAATATATCGATCAGCGCGCAAGGAGACGACGATGCCGGACTTCATACTGTTGACGCGTTTGTCCCCGGAGGGACTGAAATCGCCGTCGAGCATGGAGACGCTCGAGAAGCGCGCGGTCAAGGAAATCGAGGAAGCGTGCCCGGGCATCGAATGGCGGCACAGCTACGCGATCCTCGGGCCATACGATTATCTCGACGTGTTTTCCGCGCCGGACATCGAGACGGCGTTCAAGGTGTCGGCGATCCTGCGCACGCTCGGACGCTCGCACGCTGAAGTATGGGCCGCGACCGAGTGGCGTGCGTTCAAGGAAATCATCGAATCGATCGGCTGATCGCGGGCCGATTGAAGCAGGCCGATTGAAGTTGACCGATGCGGGAGATGCGCAGCCGATCGCTGCGCGACGGCTCGCATCGCCTGACGAGCGGCAAAGGACCGTTTCACGGGAGGAGCGCGAACCGGATCGGTTCGCGCGTTGATGCGATGAATGAAGCCGACGACACGCGCGACGATCGCGTGCGCCTTTTCCTCTGCGGCGACGTGATGACGGGCCGCGGCATCGACCAGATCCTGCCGCACCCGTGCGATCCTCAGCTATACGAATGCTATTGCCGGTCGGCGCGCGACTACGTGCGCCTGGCCGAGCTCGCAAACGGCAAGCTGCCCGCGTGCGTCGACTACGCATACCCGTGGGGCGAGGCGCTCGCGGAGCTCGACCGTATGCGGCCGCACGCACGGATCATCAATCTGGAAACCGCGGTCACGACGAGCGACGACCATTGGCCGGACAAATCGGTTCTATATCGGATGCATCCGCGCAACATCGACTGCGTGTCGAGCGCGCGCATCGACTGCTGCGTGCTTGCGAACAACCATTCGCTCGACTGGGGGCGCGCCGGCCTCGCCGACACGCTGGAGACGCTGCATCAGGCCGGCATCCGGACCACCGGCGCCGGCGACGACGACGCGCGCGCCGCCGAGCCGGCCACGCTCGACCTGCCGAACGGGCGCCGAATCCGCGTCTACGCGTATGCGGTCGAGACGAGCGGCGTTCCGCCGTCGTGGGCCGCGACTGCACGGCGCAGCGGCCTGAACTATCTTGCGAATCTGTCGTCCGAGCGCGCGACGCTGATCGGCGAACGGATCGCGGCGCAGCGGCGCGCGGGGGATCTCGTCGTCGTTTCGCTGCATTGGGGCGGCAACTGGCGATTCGAGATCGGCGACGACGAGCACGCATTCGCGCACCGGCTGATCGACACGGGCGCGGCCGACATCGTCTACGGCCATTCGTCGCACCACGTCAAAGGGATCGAGATATACCGCGGGCGGCTGATTCTTTACGGCTGCGGCGATTTTCTGAACGACTATGAAGGCATCCACGGCCATCAGCAATTTCGGCCGGATCTCACGCTGATGTATTTTCCGGTGCTCGACGCGGACAGCGGGGCGCTCGTCGAACTGTCGGTGGTGCCGATGCAGATTCGCAACCTGCGGCTGCAGCACGCGAGCGCCGAGGCGAAGACCTGGCTGCACGCGGTGCTCGAGCGCGAAAGCCGGAGATTCGGCACGCATGTGTCGGCATGCGATGCCGACGTGTTGCGTCTGCATTGGTGAGACGGTTTCGATGGACGTGCGTCGCGGGCGTGTCGAGCTGCGCATGGGCGGGCCGCGCGGCCGAGCTTCGATGCGATCGTTGGGCGGTTGCGTCGCGATCGTCCGCCGTTCGCCCCGATGCTGGCGACATCCATTCCCGGTGCCGGTCGGTCGCGTATTTCGAGTGCCGATCGAGCGGGCCGGCGCAAATCGCGGCGCGCCGATATCGACCGACGAATATCGTCCACGAACCGACATTGCATCGATCGGCGCGCACTGCCGCGCAGATTCAGATCATTCGCCACACGTCCTTCATCGTCAGCGCGACGTGGCGAACATATGGCGCCGCGAGCATGCTCATGTGATTGCCCGGCGTCACGACCGCGTCGACTCGCTCGATCAGCACGGTCCATCCGAACGCCGGCACCATCTCGCCTGCATCGCGATCGCCGTTGGCGACGAGCACCGTCGCGTCGCCTGCGTATCGTCCGCGTGGCGCGTAGCAGGTGCTCAAATTGGCATCGAACACCTGCCGCAGATGCCGCACCGATGCGACAGGCGCGCGCGGCGACAGCAGCGCGGCCCTCACCATGTAGGCATGGACGAACGCATCCTGTGCATCGTCGCCCGCGGCGATGCAATGAGTGATTTCTGCGTCGGTGATCCCGGATGGCGCGCCGGCCGCCTGCTCCAGCAGTCCGATCAGCGTGCGCAGCATGTCCGCATCGGAAGGCGCGCGCCATGCCTGCAGGGCGGGCGGCGGAATCGAATCGAGCAGGACGAGCGGGGCGCAGCGCCTTCCCATGCCGTCCAGCTGCCGCGCCGTTTCGAGCGCGACCCAGCCGCCGAACGAGTGACCGACGATGCGCGGCGGTCCTGGCGGATTTGCATTCAGAATCGCCCGCACGTACCGGCGCGCGGCTGCTTCGACCGACCGGTCCGGCTGGCGCTGGCCGTCGAGGCCGCGAGGCTGCAGGCCATATACCGGCACGTCGGCGCGCAGCATGCTCGCGAGCGGAACGAACGATGCGACGCTGGCGCCAGCGCCCGGGATGCAGAACACCGGCGTTTGCCCGGCGCAGCCTGCCTGAATGACGAGCAGGCAATCCGTTCGATCCGCATCTGCGCGCGCCTGGGCGTGCGCGCCCGCCGGCTTTTCGCCGGTCGGCACCTGCGGGACGTCGTCGCGTGCGTCCCGCGACCGCAGTCGTTCGACGCACGCGGCAAACCCGACGATGGTCGGACATGCGAAGATCTGCTCGATCGGCACGGTTATGTGCAACGCATCGCGGATCCGGAGCGCCAGTTGAAGCGCTTGCAACGACGTTCGTCCGAGTGTGAAGCAATCGTCTTGCGATCCGCAATGCGTGACATCTGTCAGATCGGCCGCGATCGCGGCGATGCGCGCTTCGACGGGCGACTCGCAACCCGCATCGGAATCGCGCGATACGTCGTTCGACGGCGAAACCGCGCTTGCGGTCGGCGACGACGCAGGTTCGCGTCCGCGCGCTTCGATGCCCGTCTCGGCAATCCAGTGAAACGGCGCCGATCCGTGCGCTCGTTCGACGTCGATCGCCGCTTCGCGGAGCAGCGCATCGAGCGTGTCGAAACCGGTCACAATCGGGGCCGCCACGAGCCGCAACAGCCATTGCCCGCTGCCGGGGATGCGAGCGATGCACGCGAGCAGCAACGGCGGACGTTGCACGTCGATCCGCATGCCGGGCAGGGCGGCCAGCGCCGCCAACTGCGCGGCGGGATCGAGGTCGGGATCGAGCAGGGCCGTGTGCACCGGCAGGCGAACCTTGCGAAGCGTGACTTGCATCGGCCGCCGCAGGCGTTCCCAAAAGATGCCCGTTCGCAGACTCGCGTGCCGATCCGTTGCGCGCTGCAGTGCTTCCAGCAACGCATCGAGATGGGCCCGTGAGTCGAGCGTGACGTGCGCCGCCGCCAACGGGCCGTCGCCGCATCGATCGAGCAGATGGCGCGCCAGCATCCGCTCCAGCGTGCGGGTGAGCGGAGCGGTTCGCTCGACGTTCGCCGCACCGCCGTCGACAGTTCCGGCAATCCGATTCAGATCGGCGCTTCTCGGCATATCGAGCGTGCTTACGTCTGAATCGACATCGTGACAATCCGGTGTCTGCGAGTTGGCTTCGGTGGACGTATCGATCGAAACGTGCATGCGTGTAAGAGCTCCAGGGTTCGATGTCGCGAAATGCGCGTCCCATTTTGCAGTCGGGCAGCGGGGCCCCGAGTGGAGCCGCCCCATTTCGAATGCGCAATTAGTTGCCTTCATTGCAATGATAAAACGACCGGAAAATAATCGGTCAATCTATTTGTTTTGTGGAAACTATTTCATACAAGTGAATTTCAGATGACTCTGGTGATGTCGATGAGATTTGTATATCCGTTTGAAATTGGCATGTTTTTTAAACCAACGCTTGTTCGGTAAAAATTTCTGGGCGTCATCGGCATAACGAAATTCAACATTTTGCATAACGTGCGTGCTTAATTAATAAGCGGGCACGCGAATCTGAAGTCCAGTCGGCAAGATTGATTTGGCACGTGTGCGACGTGGAAATAACGTTTTGATTCATGGATATAGATCGCCCCTTCGATATCTGGGATAACGGATGGCAAGTAAGCGCTGGCTGAATCCTCGAAGCAGACGGCGAGCAACATAAGCATCGGTCTCCGCAAGCGCCGCGCCTCCTGGTTGTCATCCGTTAATGAAATCTTTGCGCCATCCGTGTGTAAATTTTGCGCCTGTAATATTTGTCAGGTATGCGTTGCTGTTTGAAATAAAGCAGGACACCTTGCCGCAAAATTGCTTGACACGTGAGAAGTTATGCCCAATTCTATTCGTGCCTTGAAGATGAAAGTGCATTGAAAAATGCATGCCCAATAACCAGATATCAGGTTAGTTCAGGGGACAATTCACGCAGCAGAAATACTTAATTCGCTGAAGTACTTAATGCGTTGGGCGTGGTCGCGGACTTGCATCCGAGCGATGCCAAGGCAGTACATCCGGTGCGTCTTTCCAGCCAATGGCTTCGCGCGATTTCACCTGCGTGCCGCCACGGCAAAAAACCGGCACATCACCTTGCTTTCCCTGGGAATCAGCTATGGACGACGAATTGCACTTCGTGGTGCGAAATAATGAGGGCCAGTATTCGGTCTGGATGGATGGGCGAAGCCTTCCCGCCGGCTGGGAAACGGTCGGCGAACCTGCGACGAAGCAGCAGTGCCTGCAACGCATCGAGCAACTATGGACGGACATGGTTCCTGCCAGCGTCCGCGAGCATCTCAATCAACATTCGGGCTCGGGAATCGACTATGCCGTACGATGAAATTCTGCCTATCGAAACGCTGGTTCGACCCAAAGTGTCGGATTTCCGCAAGCATTACCTGGAAAAAGAGCGTCCGGTGAAGATCGCGAGGGCGCTCGACGCGTGGCCGGCGATGCAGAAATGGTCGCTCAACTACTTCGAGCGCAATTTCGGCGACGAGACCATCGGCGTCGAGAGCTTTCAGCCTGACGAGCGCGGACCCGGCAACAACAGCCCACAAGGTTACGTCAAGCACCTGCGCTTCCAGGAGCTCAAGCTGAAGGATTTGATCCACATCCTGCGGACGAAGCCGGATCACATGTACTACATGGCGTCGCATCCGTTCCGCAAGAGCTTTCCGAACCTGCGCGCCGATCTCGCGCCGCATCCGTATGTGCAGGGGCATATCGAGCACATTCCCGGCGCGCACATGGATTCGTATCTGTGGATCGGACCGGCCGGCACGCACACGCCGACCCATACCGATCCGATGCCGAATTTCCTGACGCAGGTCGTGGGCCGGAAGATGGTGTACCTGTTTCCGCCGGACCAGGTCAGCAAGAATCTCTATATCGGCCAGTTCGAGCGCGAGACGTTCAGTCCGGTCGATTTCGAGAAGCCGGATCTCGAGCGCTATCCGAACTATCGGCACTGCACGCCGTACCGGGCGATCATCGAACCGGGCGAGACGCTGCACATTCCGCGCAACTGGGGGCACTGTGTGATCTCGATGGACATTTCGATTTCCATCAGCACGTTCTTCATCACGTATCCGCAACTGTTCCGACTGGTGCCCGAGTTCTTCACCGAGTACATGAAGCGTGCGTTCGAGGGCTGGCGCTGGAAGGGCATGGAAAACGAGCGGGCCGGTCTGAATCCCCCACCCCGCTGATTCCATCCGCACGATGCATCAGGCAAGAATCGACAATCATTAGAATCGGCAAGGATGAAATCGTGAGCGTTGGTGAAGCAAAGGATACCGAAGTACTGATGGAAGAACGGGCATCTGCGGAAGCTGTCTGTCTGGCGTTCAATGAAAACCCGGAAGCGGTGGAGCCGCGTGTGCGGGCCGCGATCGCGGTCGCGGCCGCACGAATCAATCGCTACCCGTTCGACGCCGAACCGAGAATCATGCAAAAGCTCGCGGAGCATTTCGATTGTCCCGAGGACAACCTGATGCTGGTGCGCGGCATCGACGAATGCTTCGATCGAGTCAGCGCTGAGTTTTCGTCGATGCGATTCGTCACCGCGTGGCCGGGCTTCGACGGCTATCGCGGGCGGATTGCCGTCAGCGGGCTCAGGCACTTCGAAATCGGTCTGACCGACGATCTGCTGTTGAAACCGGACGATCTCGCGCGAGTGTCGAGCAACGATTGCGTCGTACTCGCCAATCCGTCGAATCCGACCGGCCAGGCGCTGACGGCCGGCGAGCTCGATCAATTGAGGCGGCGCGCGGGCAAGCTGTTGATCGACGAAACCTACGTCGATTATTCGTCGTTTCGCACACGCGGCCTGGCTTACGGTGAGAACGAACTGGTGTTTCGCTCGTTTTCTAAATCCTACGGTCTCGCCGGTTTGCGGCTCGGTGCACTGTTCGGGCCACGCGAGCTGATTGCGTCGATGAAACGCAAGCAGTGGTTCTGCAACGTCGGCACGCTCGATCTGCATGCGCTCGAAGCCGCGCTCGACAACGATCATGCGCGTGAAGCGCACATCGCGATGACGCTCGCGGAGCGTCGCCGCGTCGCTGATGCGCTGCGCGCGCTCGGCTACCGCGTCGCGTCATCCGAAGCCAATTTCATTCTCGTCAAAAACGCCGTCGGCGAGCGCACGCTGCAGTTCCTGCGCGAGCGGGGCATTCAGGTGAAGGACGCCGGCCAGTTCGGACTTCATCATCACATCAGGATCAGCATCGGCCGTGAAGAGGACAACGATCGGTTGCTCGCGGCGCTGGCCGAATATTCCGACCACTCATAAGGTGACTCCATGACCGCTGCAACGCTCGTTCGTGCGCAAGCGCACGAAGAAGACCTGTCTGTCGAAGAAATTCTGGATTCGCGCTGGTTCCAGCCCGAAATGTTCAAGACGCTCGACTATGTGAAAGGCTTCGTCGGTGCGAAGGTGATCTTCCAGATGCTCAAGCTCGGCGTGTTCGACGATCTGCTCGCGGGCAAGTCCATCGACGAAATCGCGAGCGGCCGTTCGCTCGATCCGTACCTGTTGCGCACCGTGTTCGAGTATCTGACCGTCGAAGGACTGCTCGTCAAGGAAGGGCGCGAGGACGCGGTATCTTTCCGGCTGTCCGATTACGGCTCCCGCATCAAACACTACGAAGGGTGGTTCAACATCCTGATCGGCGGTTACGACAGCATCTTCTCGAATATCGGCGCGATGCTGAAGGAAGGCATCGGCGGCTACAAGCGCGACGGCAAGTGGGTTGGCATCGGCAGTTGCCAGATTTCGAAGTACGACACGATTCCGATCACCAAGGCTTTCATCGAGTCGGTGAAGCCGGATGCGAAGCAGATCGTCGACTTTGGCTGCGGCAACGCGCTCTACCTGTGCACGCTCGCGAAAGAACTGGGCGACATCAAGGCGATCGGCATCGAGCCGGATACGAGCGCGTACGAAGCCGGCCTGAAGAAGGTTGCGGAAATGGGGTTGCAGGAGCAGGTGCGTCTCGTCAACGTCGATGCGCTGGATTACGAGATCGACGAGCAGCCCGATTTCATCTTGTTCGGCTTCGTGCTGCAGGAAATCATCGCGCAGATCGGCCGGCCGGCGTTCATCGAGTATCTGCGCAAGCTGGGCCGGAAATTCGCCGACAGCTACTTGATGGTGATGGAAGTCGACTATGACATCGACAATCGCGGCGTCATGCAGTCGCCGATGGGCCGTGGGTATTACAACCCGTATTTCCTGCTGCATCCGTTCACCAATCAGCTGCTGCTGCCGAAGCGCGAGTGGGACGTAATCTTCGCGGAAGCGGGCTACGACGTCGTCCGGGACGAGGTCACGAGCCCGAAGGCGGATCCGTCCGGTTTCGGCATCTGCTACGTCCTCAAGTATCGCGGCGCGGATCGCTGACTGATCCGATCAACGGCTCGACGCGCTTTCGTGCGCGATCCGAATAGGATTCCTACATGAATGACATGACTCGCGAGAAAGTCCTGCTCTGCATTGACAACGTCGCAGGGCTGGAAACGCTTACATATCTGGCAAAGAGGGCGAGCGTCGAGGTCGTCGGCGCAATCGTCCATCCGGAAGCGAACGCGACGCACCTCGACGAAATCGTCGAGGTGTGCGAGCGGCACGGCATTCCGCCGATCGATATCCTCGATGCGCGCGCCCGCTTCGACGAGCTGATCGCGCCGCTCGCGCCGGACTTCATCGTTTCGGTCTACTTCGACTACATCCTCGACGATCGCTTCATCGAGCTGCCGACGAAGGATTCGATCAATCTGCATCCGGGCTATCTGCCGTACAACAAGGGCTTCTATTACTACGCGTGGGCCGTGCTCGACGGCACGCCGGCGGGCGTCAGCATTCACCGGATCGTGTCGGCGGTCGACGCGGGGCCGGTCATCAGCCAGAAGCGCGTGCTGATCGATGGAACGGACACGGGCGACGTCATCTACGACAAGCACATGGACGCGTCGGTCGAGCTGTTCCAGACGACCTGGCCGAGCATCGAAAGCGGCACCTATCAGCTATTCCGGCAGCGGCACAAAGGCACGCGCAAGAAGATCACCGAAACCAACGAGGCGATGGAGATCGATCCGAACGCGACCTACGTCGCGCGCGAGCTCATCGATCTCCTGCGCGTGTTCTGCTTCCGAGGCAGCGGCGGCTGCGTGATGAAGATCGACGGCAAGAAATACAGCATCGGCATCGAATTCTCGGAACTGGCCGACAACGTCAACCAGATTCGCGGCAAGCGCGACAACTACCTCGTCGGCTAGTCGACGAGGCGGCGAACCCATCCATCACGGAAGATCCGACATGAAACCCAAACACATTCTCCTCGCTTATTCCGGCGGTCTCGACACGTCCACCGCGCTGCATTTCCTGAAGCAGCATTTCGATTGCCGCGTCACCGCCTATTGCGCGAACCTCGGGCAGAAAGAGGATTGGGAGCGGATGAAGCGCCGCGCGGCGATCGCCGGTGCGGACGATCTGGTCATCGAGGATCTGCGCGAGACGTTCATCGGTGATTTCGTGTTCCCCGCGCTGAAGGCGAACGCCTCGTACGAGCGTGACTATCTGCTCGGCACGCCGCTCGCCCGGCCGGCGATCGTGAAGGGGCTCATCGAGTACGCGCGCAAGCATGACGTCGACTGCCTGTCGCACGGCTGCACGCAGAAGGGCAACGATCAGGTGCGCTTCGAGATGGCCGCGAAGATCCTCGCGCCCGATCTGCCGACCGTCGCGCCGTGGCGCATCTGGTCGCTGCAATCGCGCGAGGATCTGTTCGCGTATTGCCAGCAGCACGACATTCCGGTCGAAAGCCGTCCGGACAATCTGTTGAGCCACGACGAGAACCTCGTGCACATCACGACGGAAGGCGACTATCTGGAAAGCGTCGCGAACGAGTTCAACTGGCTCGACGTGAACTGGATCACGCCGCCCACCGATGCGCCGGATGCGGTCGAGACGATCACGGTCGGTTTCCGCCAGGGCGTGCCCGTCTCCGTCGACGGCGCGGCGCTCGGGCCGGTCGAGCTGATCGAGCGGCTGAACGAGGTGGGCGCCCGCAACGGCGTCGGCTTCCAGGACATCATCGAGAACCGCATCAACGGCCTCAAGGTGCGCGGCGTGTTCGAGAATCCCGCGCTGACGATCCTGCATGCCGCGCATCGCAAGCTCGAGAAGATCACGCTCGGCCGCGACGTCGAGCGCCTGCGCAACCTCGTGTCCGACGACTACGGCGACATCGTCTACCGCGGTCTGTGGTTCAGCGACGAGCGGCTGTGCCTGCAGGCGCTCATCGACGCATCGCAGAAATACGTGAGCGGCGACGTGAAGGTTCAGCTCTACAAGGGTTCATGTACGGCGTCCGCCGTCGAATCGGAGCAGTCGCTCTATTCGCGCGATTTCGTGACGCTGCACGCGGGCCGCGCGATCAGCGGCGAGGACGCGACGGGTTTCCTGAACACGCTCGGCCTGCGCATCGGCATCGAAGCCGCGCGCGCCGCGAAATCGGGAGCCGGCGCATGAGCAATCCGATGGCGAATCCGTGGGCCGGGCGCTTCAGCCAGTCGATGACCGACAGCCTGGTGGCGTTCAACACGAGCCTGCCGCTCGAGGCGCGGCTCTTCGAAGCCGACATCGACGGCACGGCCGCGCACATCGAGATGCTGCATGCCGTCGGCCTGCTTCAGACGGCGGAGCACGAGGCGCTCGCGCGCGCGCTCGACGAGATCCGCGCCGCGTGGCGCGCGGGCGAGATCCAGTTGTCGCCCGCGCTCGAGGACATCCACATGAACCTCGAGACGCTGCTGGTCGACAAGGTCGGCGAGCTCGGCAAGAAGACGCATACCGCGCGCAGCCGCAACGATCAGCAGGCGAGCGCGCAGCGCATCTACTTCATGCGCTCGACGCGCGAGCTGGTCGACGCGATCGACACGCTGCAGCGCGCGCTCTTCGAGCACGGCGAGCATCATGGCGGGCTCGTGATGCCGTCGTACACGCATCTGCAACGCGCCGAATTCACGTATTACGCGCACTGGCTCGCGACTTACGTGGTGATGCTCGATCGCGACCGCAGCCGTTTCGTCGACGCGCTCGCGCGCGCTGATCAGTGCCCGCTCGGCGCATGCGCGTCGACCGGCACGAGCCTGCCGATCGACCGCCGGCGCTCGGCGTCGCTGCTGGGCTTCAAGGAGCCGACGCTGCACAGCATCGATTCGGTGTCCGACCGCGACTATCTGGTCGAATTCGGCGCGCATGCGGCGAATCTGATGATCCATCTGTCCCGGCTGTCGGAGGAACTCATTTCGTTCACGAGCCAGGAGTTCGGTTTCATCGCGCTCGCGGACGGCTACTGCACCGGCAGCTCGATCATGCCGCAGAAGAAGAACCCCGACGTGCCGGAGCTCGTGCGCGGCAAGGCGGCGTCCGTGATCGGCAATGCGATGAGCCTGATGGCGCTCCTGAAGGCGCTGCCGCTCGGCTACAACAAGGATCTGCAGGAGGACAAGACCGCGTGGTTCGCCGCGCTCGACAACTGCATGACGTCGCTCGCGATCCTGACCGAGCTGGTCCGCACGATGGCGCCCGTGCCCGACAGGATGCGGCAGGCGACGCTCGGCGGGCACATCATCGCGACCGAGTACGCGAACTATCTGGTCCGAAAGGGAATGCCGTTCCGTGAAGCGCATCGGGTCGTCGGCGAGCTGGTGAAGACGGCGGATGCGCGCGGCGTCGACGTGTCGGCGTTGCCTCATGCGACGTTCGCCGAGGCGAGCCCGCTGTTCGGCGACGACATCGGCGGCATTACCGTCGAGGACATGGTGGCGCGCAAGAATTCGTACGGCTCGTGCGGCGTCCAGGCGCTCGGCGAACTGCTCGCGCGGCTTCGCTCGATGCTGGACGCGCATCAGCCCGGCCGATGACCGAGCGAGCACTGACCATGTCGGAGCCCATGCGTTCATTCATCCCGGCCGCCCGAACGGCGTCGGGCATCTCGTACTGCTCGTTCGGCGAACTGCTGCAGGGCGTGCTGCACGAGGACGACGCCGATTTTCTCGTCACGCTGCCGATCCAGAAGTATTCGGTGAGCACGTTCGTGCCGGACCACGGCAGCACCGAGATCGTCACGCATCCGAGCGGCAAGACGAAGGCCGCGGCGCTCGCGAAGGTGATCCTCCGGCGCTACGGGCACAACGTCGGCGGGACGTTCTACATCGATTGCGACATCCCGATCGGCAAGGGGCTCAGCAGCTCGTCCGCCGATTTGCTCGCGACCGCGCGCGCGATCGAGGTCTACATGGGCCGCGAGCTGCCGCTTGGCGAGCTGTGCCGCGACATGAGCGGCATCGAGCCGACCGACGGCGTGATGTTCGCGGAGTCGGTCGTCTACCTGCAGCGCAAGGGGATGCTGTGGTCGAAACTCGGGCGTCTGTCCGGCATCCAGATCCTGTCGCTCGACGAGGGCGGCACGATCGACACGCTCGAGTATCACCGCCGCGACCGCGCGCATCGGCACAACGTCGAGCATCGCAGCGAGTTCAACGAGCTGCTCGATCGGATCGTCGCGGCGTTCGGCGCGCGCGATCTGGACGAGATCGGCAGCGTGTCGACCCGCAGCGCGTACATCAACCAGAAGATCAATCCGAAGCGCCATCTGGCCGCGGTTCACGACGTGTGCAAGGCGACGCGGGGGATCGGACTCGTGACGGCGCACAGCGGCACGTGCATCGGCATCCTGTACGACACCGGCCGGCCGGGCCACCGCGACAACCTCGCGCAGGCGATCGATGCGCTCTCGGGATACGGAACCGTAAAGGTCTATGACACGATCCAATAGCCGCTGCGCACGCGCGGCCGAACCGCTCCCGCTTCGCTTCGGCAAGGACGACCATGCCATTTTCTGAATCCGTCGCTGAAGCGCCGAGCGCCGTCGCGACCGGGTACGCGCTCAGCGCGCGAAACGAGCGCATCTATCTCGCGTACCGGGTGCTGACGCTCGCGATCATCGATCGCGCGATTTTCGTGATCTTCCTGATGCACAAGGGGTTCGACGCGTATCAGATCGGCATCCTGCAGGGCGTGTTCTTTCTCGCGAACATCGTGACCGAAGTGCCCGCCGGCATGTTCGGCGATGCGTTCGGCCGCAAGCGCTCGGTGCTGCTCGGGCTCGTCGCGTACTGCGTGTACGCGCTCGGCGTCATCGTCAGCGACGGCTTCGCGCCGTTCGTCTGCCTGTACGCGCTCCTCGGCGTCGCGCTCGCGCTCGTGTACGGCTCGGACACCGCGCTCCTCTACGACAGCCTCGTCGTCGACGGCCGCGTCTCGCATTTCAACCGGGTGCAGCTGCGCGCGAACGCGCTCGGCCTGATCTCCGGCGCGTTCGCCGTGCTCGCGGGCGGCTTGCTCCAGAAGGTGTCTTGGAACGCGGTCTATGCCGCGTATTTCGCGATCTACGCGGCGGCGCTCGCCGCGTGGTGCTTCGCGATGGAGCCGCCCGAAGCGCCGACGGAAAAACACACGGGGCGCAAGGACGTGACGAAGGAGCTGTTCGCGTTCATCCGCGGACATTGGAGAAGCGTCGCGCTGCCGATCCTCGGCTTCACCGTGTTCGCGGCCTGCACGACGCCGTTCTTCACGTTCAGCCAGGCGCTCTTCAAGGAGAACGGATTCAGCGTCGAGCACATCACGTGGTTCTTTTTCGCCGCGCAGATGCTGATCGGCATGGTCTATCTCGTCATGCAGCGGACCATGTCGTTCCTCGGCTTCTATCCGGTGGTGCTCGCGAGCACGCTCTTGACCGCGGTCGTGCTCGCGTCGATGTTTTTCAACGTCGCGGCCGTCGACTTCACCGGGTTCTTCCTCGTCATGATCATCAATCCGATCGTCACGGTCGTCGCCAACGAGTACTTCAACAAGCGTCTGCCGAGCCGGATTCGCGCGTCGTTCCTGTCGCTGATCGGGCTGTGCATGTCGCTCACGATCGCCGTGATGTATTTCCTTTACAGCTATCTCGCGCAGTACCTGGCGATCTACAAGGTGATGGCGGCGACGTCGCTGATCGCCGCGTGCGCGTGCGCGATCTTCGTCGTCGCGCGCTGCTTCGACACGAAGGAGGAAGCATGATGCTGCTGCGCCGCCTGCTGTACCGCGAAGCCCCGTTCGAGCCGCTGACCGACGCCGAGCTGCGCCGCCTCGAGGCGGCGTTCGGCGAGATGGTCGAGGGCCATCCGCTCATCTATTACTGGATTCACCGGATCGACGGCGTGCGCTGGCTGATCACGGACTTCTTCCATCCGTCGATGTTGCGCTATCGCGGGCTCGAGTTCGTGCTCGTCGAGCGCGGCACGGTCTCGTACTACCGGCTGCCGGGCGCGAAGGTCGGCGGCACGGGGCGCGTCGCCGCCGGCAATTACCGCGTGAGCATCACGTCGCCCGCCGGCGCGGCCTTCCTGACCGAGATCCGCAAGAACGCGCTCGGCCGGCTCGAACTGCTCGGCGTGTCGCCTGCGCCGGCAAGCGGCGCGTCGCCGTCGCACGTCGAGCTGCCGCGCCATTCGCTCGAGCCGAGCAAGTTCGCGGACGAAATGAAAGCCGCGATCGCGGGCGGCGTCGAGTGGGTCTACCGGCGCTACCGCAGCGCCGACGATCGCACGAAGGCCGCGCTCGCGGACGAATGGCGGGACGCCCGCTGGCCGCGCGCGGTGCGCGGCGCGAGCCCCGAGACGGATGCCTATTTGCGGATGCTCGAACAATCGATCGCACGAACGACATCATGACCCACACCATCGACAGACCCGCCTTCCAGGTGTACGACAGCGTCTCCGGCTCGCTCGACCATCCCGACCTGATCCGGCTCGGGCCGGGACTCGTCGCGGCCGCGTTCCGCCTGATGAAGCTCGTGCCCGCCAAGTACATCATCGAGCACGCGATCGCGAGCGGGCAGCTGAATCCGGGGATGCCCGTGCTCGAGACGTCGAGCGGCACGTTCGCGATGGGCATCGGGATCGTCTGCGCGGAAAAGCGCATCCCGTTTCACATCGTCAGCGACGCGGCGATCGACGAACGGCTGCAGGCGCGCCTGCGGCAGCTCGGCGGGCGCGTGCAGATCGTCGGGGCGAACGCGACCGGCTCGAACGTTCAGGTGCTGCGGCTCGAAGCGTTGCAGGAGCAACTGCGCGACAACCCCGGCGGCTTCTGGCCGCGGCAGTACGACAACCCGGACAACCAACGCGCGTATCGCGCATTCGCCGCGCAGCTGATCCGCACGTTCGGCACGCATCTCGCGATCGTCGGCACGGTCGGCTCGGGCGCGTCGACGTGCGGCACGATCCGGGCGCTGCGCGAGGTCGATCCGTCGATTCCGCTCGTCGGCGTCGATACGTTCGGCAGCGTGCTGTTCGGCCTGCCGGTCGGTCCGCGCGCGCTGCGCGGCCTCGGCAACTCGATCTATCCGAACAACCTCGACCACACGTGCTTCGACCAGGTGCACTGGGTGTCGGCCGCCGAGGCCTTCGCGAGCACGCGCCGGCTGCACCGGCGGCACGGGCTGTATTGCGGGCCGACGTCCGGCGCGGCATTCATGGTCGCCGAATGGCTGCGCGCGCAGCGCGACGACGGCAGGACGATCGTGTTCATCGCGCCCGACGAAGGGCACCGCTACATCGACACCGTCTATGACGACGCATGGCTGCGCGAGCAAGGGCACGCCGATGCCGATGCCGCGCCGGACGCCGAGCCCGTGCGCGCGGTGAGTCCGAACGCCGCGTCCGGCCCGTGGGCGTACGTCGAATGGGGGCGCCGCACGTTCGAGCAGGCGACCGGCCGCTCGCGTCCGGCGGGCAGCGTGCTTGAGCAGATCCGCGACGTCCGGCCCGCGCCTGTCGCATGACGCCGCGAGCGGCGCGTTTCGATTTTCCTTTGGCGGCCACATTCATCGTGAAGACCTTCGTATTCATCGAAAGCAACACCACCGGCACCGGCCGGCTCTGTCTGCAAAAGGCGCTGCTGCGCGGCTTCGACGTGCTGTTCGTCACGAGCCGGCCGCAGCTCTATCCGTTCCTGCAGGAAGAGAGGGTCGCGCCGCTCGTCGCCGACACGTCCGATCCGCAGCGGATCGTCGACGCGCTCGCGCCGTATCCGGCGATCGGCGGGATCTACTCGACGTCCGAGTACTACATCGAAACCGCCGCGACCGTGGCCGCGCGCTTCGGCTTGCCCGCGGCGGACCCGGACGCGATCCGCGCCTGCCGCGACAAGGGCCGGCTTTACCGGTGCCTGCGCGACGCGGGCGTCGGCACGGCGGACACCGAGATCGTGTCCGATCGGACGCAACTGCGCGATCTGGCGCGCGGCCTCACGTATCCGCGCGTGCTGAAGCCGGCGTTCGGCTCCGGCAGCGTCGGCGTACGGCTCGTGCAGACGGAAGCCGACATGCTCGCGCACGGCGACCGGATCCTCGACGCGCGCAGCAACGAGCGCGGCATCGCGGTCGCGCCGCAACTGCTCGTGCAATCGTTCGTCGACGGCACGGAATTTTCGGTCGAAGTCGTCGGACTCGGCGCGGCGCACGGCTATGCGGTGCTCGGCGTGACCGGCAAGCATCTCGGGCCGCTGCCGTTCTTCGTCGAGCGCGGTCACGATTTTCCCGCGCGGATATCCGCCGCGCAGCGCGATGCGATCGTCGCCGAGACGCTGCGCGCGCTCGACGCGACCGGCCACCGCTTCGGCCCGGCCCACGTCGAATGCCGCGTGAGCGGCGGCAAGGTCGTCGTGATCGAAATCAATCCGCGTCTCGCGGGCGGCATGATCCCGCAGGCGGTCGAATGGGCGACGGGCGTCGACGTCCTCGGCGCGATGATCGACCTGCACGCGGGCACGCCGCCGGACCTGGGCCCGCGCCGCCGCGACCACGCAGCGATCCGTTTCGTGCTGCCCGCGCGGCGCGGCGAGCTGAAGGCGCTGTCGTTCGAGCCGGACGACCGCTTCCCTGCGGTGCGCATGCGCTTCATGCCGTTGAAACAGCCCGGCCAGCGCGTCGATCTGACCGGCGATTTCCGTGACCGTCTCGCGCTCGTCATCGCGTCCGCAGCCGATCCGGACACGCTCGCGCACGCGCTCGAAGGCGTCGAGCGGCGTGTGACGGTCGTGCTCGACGACGCCGACGCGGCCGGCGAAGGCGCGAGCACCGGCCGGCTGCGCCGCACGCTGCAACCGGAGGCGCTCTCGATCGTCCGCAAGCCGGCGCCGCGCGCGGAGCGGCTCGCCGAACTCGACGCGTTCGCGGCGATCGACGAGGCGCATCTGCTGATGCTCGTCGATGCGGGCATCTGCGACCGTGCGCGGGCCGCGACGGTGCTCGCGGAAATCGCACGGCAGCGCGACGCGGAGTTCGCCGCGATCGCCGACGCCGTCGCGCCGCGCGGCGCGTATGCGCTGTACGAGCAGTTGATCATCGAGCGGGTCGGGATCGACGCGGGCGGCGCGGTGCATACCGCGCGGTCCCGCAACGACATCAACGCGTGCGTCGCGAAGCTGCGTGCGCGCGACTGGCTCGATACGTGCGGCGGCAAGCTGTGGCGCGTCCGGGCGGCGCTCATCGACAAGGCGCAGCACACGCTCGACTGGCCGCTGCCCACGTACAGCCAGTACCAGGCCGCGCAGCCCGGCAGCTTCGGCTACTACCTGTGGTCGGTCGAAACCGCGCTGCGGCGCGACCAGGCGGCGCTCGACCGGCTCGACGACGATCTCGCCGTCTGCCCGCTCGGCGCGGGCGCGGGCGCCGGCACCGATTTTCCGATCCGTCCGGACGTGAGCGCGGCGCTGCTCGGCTTCGCGCGCAGCTTCGACAGTGCGCTCGACGCGGTCGCGAGCCGCGATCTCGTGCTGCATGTCCTGTCCGCGATCGCGATCGCGTCGACGACGTTGAGCCGGCTCGCGCACGACCTGCAGCTCTGGACGATGCGCGAGACCGATTTCCTCGCGCTGCCGGACGAGCTGAGCGGCGGCTCGTCGCTGATGCCGCAGAAGAAGAATCCGTACCTGCTGGAAATCGTCAAGGGCAAGCTCGCGCACGTCGCGGGCGCGCTGAACGCAGCGGTGTTCGCGTCGCAGCGCACGCCGTTCAGCAATTCGGTCGAGATCGGCACCGAGATGCTCGCGCCGTGCGCGGACGCCGTGCTGGCATTCGGCGAAAGCTGCGATCTGCTGCGGCTGATGGTGACCGGCGTGACGGGCGACCCGGCGAAGATGCGCGCGGCGGCCGAAGAGGGGCTCGTGATCGCGACGCAGGTCGCCAACGCGCTGGTCCGGGAGACGGACATCAGCTTCCACGCCGCGCATCGCCAGATCGGCGCGCTGATCACGCAGGCGCTCGACGCGCACGAAGATCCGGCTGCGGCGCTCGGCAGCTTCGTGCGGCAGCCGGGCGCGTCGATCGAAGAAGCGGCCGAACGGCTCGCCTACGGCGGCGGGCCCGGCGCGGCGGGCGCGGGACTCGCGCGATCGCGCACGCTGCTGCGGCAGTCGGCGGACCACCAGTGGCGGCGCCGCGCCGCATGGCACGCGGCGGATGCGCAGCGGCGCGCGCGCGTCGCCGACCTGCTCGACGCGACGCCGGCCTGACGCGACGGCGCGACAGTGGGACGGCACGCGTATGCGCCATGCGACACGCACATGCAATGACACGCGCGACGACGGCCGCGAAGGCGGCGGTCTCGACGACGAACCGGCGCAGCCAGGCCGGACGACCCAACACATGGACCGAGGCGATGATTGATTTCCTGAGCGACACGGTGACGCTGCCGACCGCCGAGATGCGGCACGCGATGTTCACGGCGAACGTGGGCGACGACTGTTACGGCGAGGACCCGACGGTCAACGAGCTGGAGTCGGTTGCGGCCGGCATGACCGGCAAGGAGGCGGCGGCGTTCGTCACGAGCGGCACGCTCGGCAACCTGACCGCGCTGCTCGCGCAGTGCCCGCGCGGGCACGAAGTGATCCTCGGCGACCGCTCCGATCTCTACAACTACGAGGCGGGCGGCGTGTCGCTCGTCGGCGGCGCGGTGCTGCATCCCGTGGCGACGGCGGACGACGGCAGCTTGCCGGTCGAGCGGCTGCGCGCGGCGATCCGCGACAAGACCGACTACCAGTGCGCGCCCGCCGCGGTGATCGCGCTCGAGAATCCGCATTGCCTCGCCGGCGGCCGCGTGCTGTCGCTCGACTATCTGCGGCGGGTGCGCACGCTCGCCGACGCGCACGGGCTCGCCGTGCACATGGACGGCGCGCGCCTCTTCAACGCGCAAGCGAGCCTCGGCGTGAGCGCGGCCGACATCGTCGCGCACGTCGATTCGGTCCAGTTCTGCCTGTCGAAGAGCCTCGCCGCGCCGTACGGCTCGATGGTGTGCGGCAGCGCCGGCCTGATCGATCGCGTGAAGCGCTATCGGAAGCTGCTCGGCGGCGGCACGCGGCAGGCCGGCATCATGGCGGCCGCCGGGCTCGTCGCGCTGCGCACGATGGTCGCGCGGCTGTCCGACGATCACCGCCGCGCGGCGCGCCTCGCGGATGAGTTGTCGCGGATCCCGGGCGTCGCGCTGCGCTCGGCGGCGGTCGAGACGAACATGGTGTTCTTCGATGTCGCCGAGCCGGGCAACGAAGCTTTTCTCGCCGCGCTGCACGGCGCAGGCATCCGGATGGGCGTGCTCGGCGACGGGGTCATCCGGGCCGTCGTGCACTACATGATCGACGACGACGCGATCAACCGCACCGTCGACGCGGCGCGGGCGATTCTCCGTCCGTTCGCACCGGCGTCCAAGCCGGCCGCCGCGCCGGAGGCGCAATGATGAGCGCCTTCTCGCTGACCCACGCGCACCTCGATTTCGGCCATGAAGGAACCCGCATGACCACTTTTCCCATTTCCACGCCGCGCCTCGTGCTGCGGCCGTTCAGGCGCGGCGATCTGGCCGCGTTCACCGTGTACCGGAACCACCCCGACGTGGCCCGCTACCAGAGCTGGTCGTCGTACACGCACGACGAAGCGGACGCGTTCTTCGCCGAGCAACAGGCGCTCACGTTCGATACCGACGACACGTGGTTCCAGATCGCGGCCGAGCACAAGGCCGACGGCGCGCTGATCGGCGACGTCGCGGTGCATTTCTTCGACGAAGGCCGCCAGGCCGAGCTGGGCGTGACGTTCGACGTCGCCGCGCAGCAGCAGGGCTTCGCGCTCGAAGCGGTGTCGCGGGTGATCGAGCTGCTGTTCGCCGATCTCGGCAAGCACCGCATCGTCGCGACGGTGGACGCGCTCAACGCGCGCGCGCAAAGGCTGCTCGAACGGCAGGGCTTTCGTCGCGAAGGGCATTATCGCGAGAACATCTTCTTCAAGGGAGCGTGGTCCGACGAGTACGGCTATGCGCTGCTGAACCGCGAATGGCGGACCCTTCGGCAAGCTGCGGCGGGAGGTGCGCAATGACGGCGTTCGAGAATTTCGTCGACCTGTGCGCGCACCGCGCCGCCGCGAACGGCGACGCGCTCGCCTACCGCTATCTGAGCCCGCACGACGAGGATCGCACGCTCAGCTTCGGCGCGCTCGATCTCGCCGCGCGGCGCATCGCGGCCCGGCTCGCCGCGAGCGGCGCGCCGGGCGATCGCGTGCTGATCGTCTGCCCGCAGAGCCTCGACTACGTAACCGCGTTCTTCGGCTGCCTCTACGGCGGCTTCATCGCGGTGCCCGCGTACGCGCCGCGCAACAACCACCACTTCGAGCGGCTCAGCAAGATCATCGAAGACGCGCAGCCGCGCGTCGTGATGCTGTGCCGCAAGCAGTACGCGTCCGTTCACGCGTTCATCGAGCGGAATCCGCCGCTTCGCGCGGTCGAGCTCGTCGTCGTCGACGCGCTCGGCGACGTGGATCCGGCCGGCTGCCGGCCGCACGCGGCCGCGCGCGACGACGTCGCGTTCCTGCAATACACGTCCGGCTCGACGGGGCAGGCGAAGGGCATCATGGTGTCGCACGGCAATCTGCTCGCGAACGAGGAGATGATCCGCACGACCTGCGGCAACACGCCCGACAGCCGCGCGGTGTTCTGGCTGCCGCTGTTCCACGACATGGGGCTGATGACGCTGTTGCAGGGCGTCTACGTCGGCTATCCGACGTACCTGATGGCGCCGATGGATTTCCTCGCGAATCCGCTGCGCTGGCTGCAGGCGGTGTCGCGTTTCCGGGCGACGCTGACCGTCGCGCCGAACTTCGCGTGGCAGCTCTGCGTCGAGAAAATCTCGCCCGAGCAGCTCGACGGGCTCGATCTGTCGAGCGTGACGGCCGCGGTCAACGGGTCGGAGCCGATCTCGGTGCGCACGCTCGACAGCTTCGTCGCGCGCTTCGGCGCGTGCGGCTTTCGCCGCGAAGCGTTCCGGCCGAGCTACGGTCTCGCCGAGGCGACGCTCCTCGTCGCCGGATCGAGCGGGCACGCGCCGAGCGGCGTGATCGAAGAAACGATGATGTCGTCGGCCGGCCGCCGGACGGTGTTTCAGCGGGTCGGCTGCGGCCGGCCCGCCGCCGGCTGCGAAGTGGCGATCGTCGACCGCGACACCCGCGCGGTTCGCCGCGACGGCGAAGTCGGCGAGATCTGGGTCAAGGGGCCGCACGTCGCGCAAGGCTACTGGAACCATCCGGAGCAGACCGCGCAGACCTTCGGCAACCACACCGCGGACGGTGCGGGGCCGTATCTCGCGACAGGCGACCTTGGGTTCCTGCATGACGGCGCGCTCGTCGTCACCGGGCGCTGCAAGGACGTGATCATCCTGCGCGGCGACAACTATTACCCGTCGGATCTCGAAGCGACCGCGACCGCGGCCCATCCGGCGCTCGTGCCGGATGGCGCGGCGGCGTTTACGCTCGCGGGCGACGACGCCGGGCCGGACGACGCCGCGACGCAGGCGCTCGCCGTCGTCGCCGAGGTGCGGCGCAACACGCCGGCCGCGCAGTGCGCGGAGATCGCCGCGGCGATCGTCGAACGGATCTCGGCGGGCTATGGGCTCGCGCTCGAACGGCTCGTGCTGATCAAGGAGCGCTCGATTCCGAAGACGTCGAGCGGCAAGGTGCAGCGGGGCGCCGTGCGCGCGGAGCTCGACGACGGGCAGTTGAAGACGCTCCACGACGTGCGTCCCGGCGAGACCGGCGTGCGCGCCGCCGCGCAGCCGTTCGCCGAGCTGCACGCGATGCTTGCCGCCGCGCGCGGCGACGGCTTCGCGCGGATCGTCGACGGCTTCGTGCTGAGCCAGTTCGCCGAAATCATGAAGACGCCGTTCTACGCGCTCGACCTGACGCGGCCCATCGCCGCGCTCGGGCTCGATTCGCTCGCGCTCGTCAACGTCCAGCACCGACTCGGCGCGGCGCTGAAGATCGATGCCCCCGCGGAGCTGCTGTTCGGCGACGCGACGCTCGGCGAGCTGGCGGCGCAGATCGGCGCGCTCGCGCAGGGCGCGTGGGTAGAGTCGGCGGGGTCGGCAGGGGCGATGGCCACGTTGGATGAAGCGGCGCGGGCAGCGCAGGTGCCATCGGAAGCAGTAGCCGCGCCTTCGGGGACTGCCGAGGCCGGATTCGAGTCGACCTCGGTGGCGGCCGGCTGGGACGCAACGCCCGGTCAAGCGGCGCTGTGGCTGATCCAGCAGGCCGATCGCGAATCGCGCGATTACAACGAGGGCTTCGTCGCCGCCGTCGACGGCGCGTTCGATCCCGAGCGGTTCATGCTCGCGCTGGCGCGCCTCGCCGCGCGCCACGACGCGCTGCGCGTGACGTTCGCCGAAATCGACGGCCGCCCGGTCGCGCGCGAAGCGGACGCATTGCAGCAATCGACGGTCCGCTGCGCGGACGACGCGGCCGCGCTGCAAGCGGCGCGCGACGCGCTCGCCGCGCCGTTCGACTTGAGCCGCGCGACGTGGCGCGCGGTGCTCGCGCAAGGGCCGAGCGCGACCTATGTCGCGCTGGCGCTGCATCATGCGGTCGTCGACATGTGGTCGTTCGATATCCTGGTCGCCGAATTGAAGCAGCTCTACGACGCGCTCGCGCGCGACGCCGACGTGTCGCTCGCCGCGCCCGGCGGCTACCGCGAATTCGCCGCATGGCAGCGCGGCTGGCTGAACTCGCCGGAAGCGGCGGGGCACGCCGCGTATTGGCGCGATCGGCTGCGCGGGATGCCCGCGCGCTCCGCGTTTCCGTCGACGTCGACCTCGACGTCGATTTCGACGCCCGCGCCCGCCGCAGGCGTCGGCGCGCGCGCCCACCGCTTCGCGATCGACGCGCGGACGATGGATGCCGTGCGCACGCTCGCGCAGCGGCACGGCCTCACGACCTATCACGTGCTGTTTGCGGCCGGCGCGCTGCTGCTCGGCCGCTACGCCGGCCAGCGCGACGTGGTCGTCGGGATGCCCGCGCACGGCCGCCCGCGCGCGGCCGACGCACGCACGATCGGCTATTTCGCGAACGTGCTGCCGATCCGGATTGCGCTCGACGATCGCAAACCGCTCGCCGACTGGCTGCACGATGTCAAGGACGCGATCGTCGGCGGCCTCCGGCATCAGGCGCTGCCGCTGCCCGTGCTGACCGAAGCGCTCGCGGTCGAGCGGGGCGCGCAGGACGGCGCGCTCGTGCAAACCGTGATCTCGCTGCTCGCGCCGAGCGCGGCGCGCGCCGATGCACGCGCATCGGATCACGCAGCGGACGCCGGCGACCGGCTGTCGCCGTTCGCGCTCGGCGACGCGGGCGGCCGGCTCGCGCTGGGCGGCGCGACGCTGACGTCGTGCGAATCGCGGCACGACCGCGCGCCGTTCGACATCGCTTTCACCTTGATCGACGACGACGGCGAGCTCGCGGCGTCGATCGGCTACCGCGCCGATCGCCACTCGGCCGAGATGATCGAGCGGCTCGCCGCGAACTACCGCTGCGTGCTGGAGGCGCTCACGCACGCCGCGCCCGCGCGGCTCGGCGACGTGCCGCACGTGTCGGCCGCGGAGCGCGAGCTGCTGCGCCGCAACCTGACCCATCGAGCGCTTGCGCAGGGGGCGGCGGCCGGCGCAGGCGGCGACAGCGTCGTCGATCGATTCCGCCGCACGGCCGCCCGGCAGCCGGACGCGATCGCGCTTGCCGGCACCGCACGCACGCTCACGTACGGCGAACTGGCGCGCGCCTCCGACGCGCTCGGCCATGTGCTGCTCGACAACGGCGTCGCGCCCGGCGACCGGGTCGTCGTCGCCGTCGGCGAGCGCGCGACGCAGACGCTCCTCGCGCTCGCGACGCTCAAGGTCGGCGCGGCCTACGTGCCCGTCGACCTCGCGAATCCGCCCGAGCGGCTCGCTTATCTGCTGAACGATTGCGGCGCGAATCTCGTGCTGACCACGCGCCGCGACCGGTCGAGCCTGCCCGCGGCCGGCGCGGAAATCGTCTGCGCGGACGAGCTCGATGAGCTCGACGACGCGACGCTCGCAGGACAGGCGAGCCGCCCGCTGCCGCGCATCGCTTTCAATGCGGGCCAGCCCGCGTATTGCATCTACACGAGCGGCTCGACCGGCCAGCCGAAAGGCGTGCTCGTCACGCACGGCGGCTTGGCGAATCTCGTCGACTGGCACGTCGACGCATTCGCGCTCGACGCCGGCGCGCGCGCCGCGATGCTCGCCGGCCCCGGCTTCGACGCGGCCGTGTGGGAAATCTGGCCTGCGCTGTGTGCGGGCGCGAGTCTCGCGGAGCCCGCGCCGGACGCGCGGCACGACGTGGCCGAGCTCGCACGCTGGCTCGACGCGCACGCGATCAGCCATTGCTTCATGCCGACGCCGCTCGCGGAGGCATTCATCGCGGCGGCCGCACGGCCGCGCGCGCTGCGCTTCTTGCTGACGGGCGGCGACCAGTTGAAGGCGCGCGGCCGCGCGGACGACGGCTTCCGGCTGATCAACGCGTACGGCCCGACCGAAAACACCGTGGTCACGACGAGCGGCGCGGTCGAGCCGGCGCCCGCGTCGGCTCACGGCGATGACGCGCACGACCGCCTCGCGCCGCTGCCGGACATCGGCGCGCCGATTCGCGGCCAGTCGCTGCACATCCTTGACGCGCAACTGCGGCCGACGCCGCTCGGCGTGAGCGGCGAGTTGTACGTGAGCGGCGCGGGCCTCGCGCTCGGTTATCTGAATCGGCCCGCGTTGACGGCCGAGCGCTTCGTGCCGGCCCCCGACGCGGACGCGTCCGGCGTGGACGCGCCCGGCGCACGGATGTATGCGACAGGCGACATCGTGCGGCTCGACGAAAGCGGGCGGCTGCATTTCGTCGGCCGCGCGGACGACCAGGTGCAGATCCGCGGCTTCCGGGTCGAGCCGGGCGAGGTCGAAGCGGTGCTCGCCGCGCATCCGGGCGTCGCGCAATGCAAGGTGATCGCGTTCGAGCGCGAACCGTCGGGCAAGCTGCTCGCCGCATACGTCGCGGGCGATCCGAGCTTGACCGAAGCGGCGCTGCGCGCGTTCGTCGATAGCCGGCTGCCGTCGTACATGCGGCCGGCCGCGTTCGTGATCGTCGACGCGCTGCCGCTCGATGCGAACGGCAAGATCAGCCGGCGCGCGCTGCCGTCTCCGACGCTCGAAGCCGGAGACGAGCCCGTCTTTGCCGATCCGGTCGAGCAGACGGTGGCGAGCGTCTATCGGGATGTGCTCGGCTGCGGCCCGGTGCGCGCCGACGACGATTTCTTCGCGCTCGGCGGCCATTCGCTGCTGGTCGCGCGCGTCGCGTCGGGCATTCGCGCGCGGCTCGGCATCACGGTGTCGATTGCCGACCTGTTCGCGCATTCAAAGGTGGCGGCGCTCGCCGCGCACCTGCGCGGCGAGGCCGCCGCGCTCATCCGTCCGCCCGAGCGGCTCACGCGCGCCGGACGGCCCGCGCGCGCGCCGCTCAGCCCCGCGCAGCAGCGGATGTGGCTGCTGCAGACGCTCGAACCGGACAGCGCCGATTACCACGTCTGCGGCGCGCTCCGGGTGCGCGGCGCGCTCGATCTCGACCGGCTCGCGGCCGCGCTCACGCAGACCGTCGCGCGCCACGAAGCGCTGCGCACGTGCTTCCCGAAGCATGACGGCCAAGCATGTCAGGTCGTTTTGCCGCCGTTCCCCGTCGACGTGGAGCGGCTGTCGGCCGACGTCGGCGGCGCATCGGCGGCGGCGCGCGACGCGGCCGTGCAGGCGCGGATCGATGCGTGGGAAGCGCAGCGCTTCGATCTCGAGACCGGTCCGCTCATCAGGGCGGCATACCTGCCGCTCGCCGATGACGACGGCTATCTGCTGCTGAATCTTCATCACATCGTCGCGGACGGACGCTCGATTGCGATCCTGCTCGACGATATCGCCGCGCGCTATGCGGGCCTGCACGCCGGGACAGCCGGCGCGGCGGCGCTCGACGCGCCGGACGCCCCGCACTATGCGGACTACTGCGTGTGGAGCCGCTCCGAGGCCGCGCGCGAACGCGAGGCCGCGTCGCTGCCGTTCTGGCGGACGCAGCTTGCGGGCGAACTGCCGGCGGGCATCGCCGCGCTGCGCACGACCCGCGCGGGCGCGGCGCACAACACGCACAACACGCACAACACGCACAACACGCAAGACGCGCCCGGCGCGCGGTCCGGAGACGAAGTCAGCGACACGCTGCCGGCCGGTCTCGCGGAGAACATTCGCGATGCGGCGGCGCGCTGGGGCGTGACCGAATCGACGGTGTATCTCGCCGCCTACGGCCTGCTCGTCGCGAAATTCGGCGGCGACGCCGACGTGCTGATCGGCATCGCATACGCGGGCCGGGATCTGCCGGACACGGCGGACATGATCGGCATGTTCGTCAACGTGCTGCCGATTCGCGTCGAGGTGGGCGACGCGGACGCGTTCGAGCAGCAGGTGCGCGGATGGCGCGACGCGTGCGTCGGCGCGTTCCGGCATGCGCATGTCAGCTACGAGCGGATGGTGGCGCTCGCGGGCGGCGACCGTCGCGACGGCGCGGGCGAGCTCGTGAAGACGATGTTCGACTTCGAGGAGCGCGGGCTGCCGCCGCGCGCATTCGGCGACGCGCAGCTCGGCGTCGAGCGCCGTCCCGACCGCAGCGCGAAATTCGACCTGACGCTGCGCTGCAGCCCCGACGCAAACGCGCGCATGCGGATCGCGATGAATTTCCGGCGCGCCGCGCTGAGCGTCGAGCGGGCGCGAAGCCTGCTCGACGCATACCGGCTGATCCTCGAACAGGTGCTGCAAACGCCGGACCTGACGCCCGCCCGCACGCGGCTCGTCGGCGACGCGCAAGCCGACGCGCTGCTGCGGCTCGGCGCCGGGCCGGCCGCGCCGTGGTCCGGCGCGCCGGTGCATCGGCAGATCGAACGCATCGCGCACGCCGATCCGAACGCGCTCGCGATCGCGGGCGAAGACGGCGCGCGCATCGGCTATTCGGTGCTCAACGCGGTCGCGAACCGGCTCGCGCGCCGGCTGCAAGCGCTCGGCGTCGCGCCGCGCGACGCGGTGGCGCTGTGCATGCATCCCGGCCCGTCGTTCGCGCTCGCCGCGCTCGCGGTGCTGAAGCTGGGCGCCGCGTACGTGCCGATCGACCCGCGCTATCCGGACCCGCGCAAGCTGCGCATCGTCGCGGACAGCGGCGCGCGGCTCGTCGTCACGGAGCCGGACGCCGCGCCCGCGCAGACGCCGGACGCCGCCGCGCCCGTCTGGTGGGACGCGCTCGCGGTGGAAGCCGCGATGCTGCCGGACGGCGATCTCGATATCGAAACCGCGCCGGACGATCTCGCGTACATCGTCTACACGTCCGGCACGACCGGCGCGCCGAAGGGCGTCGAGATCCCGCACCGGGGCCTCGCGAACCTGTGCGAATGGCATGCGCGCGCGTACGGGCTGCACGACGCGCCGCGGTCGATCCGCGCGAGCCAGACGGCGGGCATCGGCTTCGACGCCGCCGTGTGGGAAATCTGGCCGTATCTGTGCACGGGCGCGAGCGTCTGGTTCGCGCCGGACGCGGCGCGGCAGTCGTCCCGCCGTCTCGAAGACTGGCTGACCGCGCAGCGCATCACGCATTGCTTCGTCGCGACGCCGCTTGCGCACGCGGTGCTCGCGGACGGCTGGCCCGGCTCGCCGAGCCTCGCGTATCTGCTGACGGGCGGCGAGCGGCTCACGCGCCGCGCGCCCGCCGGCGCCCGCTACCGGCTGTTCAATCACTACGGGCCGTCGGAGAACAGCGTCGTCGCGACGGCTGGCGAAGTCGCGCAAGGCGCCAGCGGCGAGCCGCCGTCGATCGGCGCCGCGCTCGACAATGTCCGCATCTACGTGCTCGACCGGCACGGCCAGCTCGCGCCGCGCGGCGTGCCCGGCGAGCTGTACATCGGCGGCGCATCGCTGATGCGCGGCTACCGGTCGAACGACGCGCTGACGCGCGCGCGCCTCGTCGCCGATCCGTTCGCGGGCGCGCCCGATGCGCGGATGTACCGCACCGGCGATCTCGTGTGCTGGAACGACGCGGGCGAGCTCGACTACGTCGGCCGCGCCGACGATCAGGTGAAGATTCGCGGCCACCGGATCGAGCCGAGCGAAATCCTGCATGCCGTCAAATCGGACGCCGGCGTGTACGACGCGGTGGTCACCACGGTCGATCATCCGCAAGCCGGCCCGCAACTCGTCGCGTACGTCGTGTTCGCGCCGGCCGTTCGCGCCGGCGCGAACACGGCCAGCGCGCCGGATCGCGCGGCGCGCGTCAAGCGCGCGGTCGCCGCGCAGTTGCCGGCGTTCATGGTGCCGGCGCACGTCGTCGAGCTTGACGCGCTGCCGCTGACGAGCAACGGCAAGGTCGACTACGCGGCGCTGCCCGCGCCGCGCGCGTCGAACGCAGACGCGGACGCGCCGCGCACACCGCTGCGCACCGCAACCGAGCGCGCGCTCGCCGACATCTGGGGCGAGCTGCTCGGCGAGCCCGTCGACGACGCGCACGCGAACTTCTTCGCGCTCGGCGGGCATTCGCTGCTAGCCGCACGGGCCGTCGCGCTGATCGAGACGCGCCTCGCGCGCGAGATTGCGCTGAAGGACTTTTTCGCGGCCGAGGATCTCGCGGCGCTCGCGCGCGCGCTCGACGCGGCCGGCGTCCATGTCGGCATTCCCGGCGCGCCGGCCGGCGCGCCGATTCCGCTGTCGCCGTATCAGCAGCGTCTCTGGCTCGTGCAGGCGTTCGATCGCGGCAGCGTCGATTACAACGTCGTCGGCGCGCTGCGCGTGACCGGCGCGCTCGATCCGGCGCGGTTCCGCGCGGCCGTGTCGGCGGTGGTCGAGCGGCACGCGATCCTGCGCACGCGGTTCGTCGATACGGAAGACGGCCCGCGTCAGCACGCGCCGGACAGCGACGCGCGCGAAGCGGACCTGCTGCAGATGAACCTGACGGGCAACCCGCCGTCGATGCAGGACGGTTTCGTCCGCGACTACCTGGCGAGGATGGCCGTCGAGCCGTTCGATCTGGCCGCGGGGCCGCTCTTCAAGCTCGTGCTGATCCAGACGGCGGCCGACAGCGCGGTGCTCGCCGTGAGCTTTCATCACATCGTCGTCGACGCGTGGTCCGCGAACGTGTTCCTGCGCGATCTGCTCGAATGCTACGCGGCGCAGCGCGCGCAGCGTGCGCCGCGGCTCGCGCCGCTGCCGATCCAGTACCAGGACTACAGCGTCTGGGCGCAGCGCGAGCTGGCCCGCTCGGAAGATGCGCTGCGCGCGTTCTGGCGCGACTACCTGCGCGGGCTGCCCGCGCGCGCGCCGCTGCCCGTCGCGCGTCACGGCGCCGACGCCGGGGCGCGCGCGGGCCGCCGGCTGTCGATCGCGTGGCCGGCCGACACGCTCGCGCGGCTGAAGGCGCTCGCGCGCCGCGAGCAGGCGTCGCTGTACGAAGTGCTGATCACCGCCTGTTTCGCATGGCTGCACCGGTTGAGCGGGCAGGGCGATCTCGTCGTCGGGATGCCGTACAACGATCGCGGACGCGCGGAGCTGGAGAATCTCGTCGGGTTCTTCGTCAACGTGCTGCCGGTGCGCGCGCGCGTGCGGCCGCATCTGTCCTACGCGGCGCTCTTGCGGCAGGTCCGCGACGATCTGCGCCGCGTGTACCGGCATCACGCGCTGCCGTTCGACCGGATCGCCGAGCAGTGCACGGACGCGACGGGCAGCCTGTTCCAGACGATGTTCGACCTGCAGTCGGAGCCGCTCGCGCACGACGCGCGCGCGGCGGACGGTGACAACGACAGCGACGGCCTGCGCGCCGAGCTGCTCGACGGCGCGCCGGAAGCGCCGGTCGCGGACCTGTCGGTCACGTTCCGCGAAGCGGCGGACGGGCTCACGCTGTCGTGCGTGTACGCGGCAGACCGCTTCGATGCGCCGGCCGTCGCGCGCTGGCTCGACAATTTCCGCGCGCTGCTCGACGGCGTGGCGACCGACGCCGATGAGGCCGTTGGGCGCCTCGCGTTCCTGACGGCGGACGAGCAGGCGATCGTCGACCGGCTGCGCAACGCGGCGCCCGTCGACCACCGCGACGTGCTCGCCGAGGCGGGCGGCGCGACCGGCCCGGCGCTGCTGCACCGGCTCGTCGACCGCTGGGCGACGGTCGCGCCGGCGAACCCGGCGCTCGTGTCGCCGGGGCAGACGCTGAGCTTCGCGGAGCTCGCGCGCCGGACCGACCGGCTCGCCGGCATCCTGTGGGAAGCGGGCGTGCGGCCGGGGATGGTGGTGGGCGTCGAGGCCGAGCACAGCGTCGACGCCGTGCTCGGCATCATCGCGACGATCAAGGCGGGCGCGATCTGCTTCCCGGTCGACGTCCGGCTGCCGCCCGACCGGCTCGACGCGGTGATCGCGGACAGCGGCTGCCGCCACGTGCTCGCGTCGGCGGGCGTGTCGCTCGGGCGCTTCGACGGCAAGCGGCTCGCGCTCGACGGCGCGGCGTGGCGCGCGCGCGCCGCGGCCGCGCCGGCCGTCGATGCGACGCCCGACCACGGCGTGTTCCTGACCTACACGTCGGGCACGACGGGCGCGCCGAAGGCGTCGGTGCTCCATCATCGCGGCATCGTCAATTACATCGGCACGGTCGTCGAGCGCTTCGGCTATACGCATGGCGATCGCGCGATGCTGTTCGCGCCGCTCACGTTCGACGCGTCGCTCGAAGAGATCTTCACGCCGCTGTGCGCGGGCGCGTCGCTGTACGTCGGCGACGAAAGCGTCAAGCGTTCGGTGCCGGCGCTCGTCGATACGTGCCGCGCGCAGCGGATCAGCGTGCTCACGCTGCCGACCGCGTACTGGCGCGTGCTGAGCGAGCATCTCGCGGCAAGCGGCGGCGCGGCCGGGCTCGGCGCGGTGCGGCTCGTCAGCATCGGCGGCGAAAAGGTCACGCTCGAGGCGATCCGCCAATGGCATCGCGCGACGGCGGGACGCATCGCGCTCTATAACATCTACGGGCCGAGCGAATGCTCGATCGGCAGCATCGTCGACCGGATCGACGTCGAGCGCGCGCTCGAAGACGGCGAAGTCTATCTGCACCGGCCGGTCGCGAACGCGCATCTGCACGTGCTCGACGCATGCCTGAATCCGGTGCCCGCCGACATGCCGGGCGAGCTCTGGATCGGCGGCGTCGGCGTCGCGCACGGCTACCACGGGCGGCCCGCGCTGACCGCGCAGCGCTTCGTCGCCGATCCGTTCGCCGTCGTGCCCGGCGCGCGGCTGTATCGGTCCGGCGATCTGGTCCGCTACGACCTCGAAGGACGCCTCCATTACCTCGGCCGCACCGACTTCCAGGTGAAGGTGGACGGCATCCGCGTCGAGCCGGAAGAGATCCAGGCGGTGCTCGAATCGCATCCGCAAGTCGCGCAGGCGGTCGTGCTCGCGGGCGAAGCGCGGCATGCGCGCAATCCGCTGATCGGCTACGTGACCCTCGACAAAGCGCCGGCCGGCGCGCGCGCGGCCACCGGCACCGACGGCGCGGCGTTCGTCGACTTCCTGCGCGCGCGGCTGCCCGCGCACATGGTGCCGGCCCAGGTCGTCGTGATGGACGCGTTCCCGCTGACGGCGAACCAGAAGGTCGACCGCCGCGCGCTGCTGCTCGCGGCGAACGATTCGGTCGTGGCCGCGCCCGCGCTGTCGGCGACCGAAGCGGCGCTGCTCGCGCTCTGGCACGAGCTGCTCGGCGACGGCACGTTCGGCGTCGACGACAATTTCTTCAGCCTCGGCGGCAGCTCGCTGCTCGCGATCCGCATCAATAGCCGCGTCGAGGCGATGTATGCGGTGCGGCTGCCTGTCGCCGCGTTGTTCGACTGCCCGACGGTGCGCGCGCTCGCGGTACTCGTCGAGCGGCTGCGCACGAGCCGCGACGCCGCGCCCGACGAAGCCGCGCAACCGATCGAGCCGATCGAGCGGATCGACGCGCGCGCGACGCCGCTGTCCGGCGCGCAATACCGGCTCTGGTATCTGCATCAGCGCGATCCGGACAGCACCGCGTACCATCTGCCGGACCTTCTGAAGCTCGCCGGGCCGCTCGACGCCGCCGCGCTGCGCACGGCGCTCGCGCGCACGCTCGACGAGCACGAATCGCTGCGCACGACCTTCGTCGTCGAAGGCGAGACGCCGATGCAGGTCGTCGCCGCGCAAGCGGAGCCGCGGCTCGACGCGCACGACTTGTCGGCGCTCGCGCCTAATGCGCGCGACGCCGCGCTCGAAGCGCTCGTGCGCCGCGCGCTCGACACGCCGTTCGATTTCGAACGCGGCCCGCTCGCGACGTTCGCGCTCGTGAAGCGCGCGCACGACGAGCACGTGCTGCTGTCAGTGTTTCATCACATCGTCGTCGACGGCTGGTCGGCGGGCCTGTTCCAGCGCAGCCTCGCACGCCATTACAACGCGGCGCGCGGCGGCGATGCATCGGCGCGCGCCGCTGCCGATGCGTCCCCACGCGCGCTGCAATACCGCGACTTCGCCGCGTGGCACCGCCGCGTGCTCGACGGCGGCGAACGTGAGCGCCAGCTCGACTACTGGCTCGCGCAGCTCGACGGCACGCTGCCCGTGCTGCAACTGCCGACCGATTTCAACCGCCCGCCGCAAGCGAGCGGCCGCGGCGAAGCGTTCTCGTTCGAGCTCGACGCGGCGCTCGCCGCGCGGCTGCAGGCGGTCGCGCAACGGCATCACGTATCGATGTTCATGCTGCTGCTCGCGGCGTACGCGGCGCTCCTCGCGCGCTACGCGCGGCAGGACGATCTGCTGATCGGCGTGCCCGCGCTCGGCCGCACGCGGCCCGAGTTCGAGTCGGTCGTCGGCTTCTTCGTCAACACGCTGGTGATCCGGGTGCGGGCGAATCCGTCGACGACCTTCGCGAGCCTGCTCGAGCACGTGCGCGCGACCTGCCTCGACGCGTTCGATCATCAGGACGTCGCGCTCGAAGAGATCGCGGCCGGCGTGAACGCGCGGCGCGAACGCGACGGCAGCGGGCTGTTCCAGACGATGTTCTCGTACCAGGAGGCGGACGCGCTCGAACCGGCCGCGTTCGACGGCCTTGCCGCGACGAGCGTCGAGCCCGAGCACCGGACCGCGAAGTTCGACCTGTATCTCGCGACCTGGGCGCAGGACGGGCGGCTCCACGGCGGCTTCGAGTTCAGCACCGACCTGTTCGAGGCCGCGACGGTCCGGCGCATGGCCGATCACTACCGGAACCTGCTCGGCGGCGTCGCCGCGCATCCGGACGGCGCGCTCCACGCGCTGCCGCTCCTCGGCGACGAAGAGCGCGCGTACCAGGTGCGCACGCTGAACCAGGCGTCGCTGCCGCTGCCCGACGGCGTCTACGTGCGCGATCTGTTCGCGCGTCAGGCCGCGCTGCATCCGGCGCGCGTGGCGGCGACCTGCGGCGATGCGTCGCTGACCTACGGCGAGCTCGACCGCGCGACCGATCGCGTCGCGCGCAATCTGCTCGCGGCCGGCGCGCGCGGCGAGGATCTGGTCGGGCTGCTGGTCGGCCGCAATCTCGACTATCTGGTCGCGATGCTCGGCGTGCTGAAGGCGGGCGTCGCGTTCACGCCGATGAATCCCGACGATCCCGCGCACAAGCTCGACCGGATCGCCGAGCTGGGCAACGTGCGCTACGTCGTGCACGACGCGGCGAGCGCCGAGCGCGCGCACGCGCTGGCGACGCAGGCGGCGCGCATCGCGCTCGACGCGCTGCTGCGCGAGCCGGCGGCGGCGATCGACTTCCTGCCGCTCGCGCCGTCGTCGCTCGCGTACGTGATCTATACGTCGGGTTCGACCGGGCAGCCGAAGGGCGCGATGATCGAGCAGCGCGGGATGCTGAATCACCTGCTCGCGAAGATCGACGACCTGGCGATCGGCGCGGACGACGTCGTCGCCGAGATGGCGGTGACCACCTTCGACGTGTCGATCTGGCAATACCTCGTCGCGCTGCTGGCCGGCGGCCGCACGGCGGTGATGCCGGGCGACGCGGCGTGGGACCCGCAGCAGCTGCTCGCGCAACTCGACGCCGACGGCGTCACCGTGTTCGAATCGGTGCCGTCGCACATGAAGATCCTGATCGACGAGCTCGAAGCGCGGCCGGGCCATCACCGGCTCGACCGGGTGCGCGTGTACGTCAGCAACGCCGAAGCGTTGACGCCCGCGCTGTGCGCGCGCTGGTTCGCGTGCGCGCCGCACATTCCCGTCGTCAACACATACGGCGCGACCGAGTGCTCGGACGACACGAGCCACCTGTGGATCCGCGAGCCGATGTCGACCGCGTTCCCGTACGTGCCGATCCAGGGCACGCTGCCGAACCTGACGACCTATCTGCTCGACGAGCGTCTCGAGCCGGTGCCGGTCGGCGTGACGGGCGAGGTCTACATCGGCGGCGTCGGCGTCGGGCGCGGCTATCTCGGCGATCCGGTGCGCACCGCGCGCGCGTTCGTGCCGGACCCGTTCTCGCCGGAGCCGGGCCGCCGCCTGTACAAAACAGGCGACCTCGCGCGCTACCGGCCGGGCGGCACCCTCGAGTTCCTCGGCCGTGAGGACTTCCAGGTGAAGATCCGCGGTCAGCGGGTCGAGATCGGCGAAGTCGAAAAAGCGATCGGCGATCACGACAACGTGCGTCAGGCGGTGGTGGTCGCCGCGCGCGACGGCAAGGATCGCCTGTATCTGCTCGGCTACGTGATCCCGCATCGCCATCCGGCGCCGACCGTGCCCGAGCTGCGCGCGTTCGTCGCGGGCCGCATCGCGAGCTACATGGTGCCCGCGTCGTTCGTGCTGATGGACGAATTCCCGCTGAACGCGAACGGCAAGGTCGACCGCAAGCGCCTGCCGAAGCCGGCGGATCAGGATGTCTTCCGCCGCCACGAGCACGTCGCGCCCGCGACGCAGACCGAGGCGCGGCTCGCCGAGTTGTGGCGCGAGTTGCTCGACGTCGACGAGATCGGCGCGCTCGACAGCTTCTTCGAGCTCGGCGGCCATTCGCTGCTCGCGGCCGAACTGACGCTGCGGGTCCGCACGCTGTTCGGCGTCGCGCTGCCGCTGCGCGCGTTGTTCCAGTCGCCTCAGCTTCGCGATGTCGCGGCGGCGCTGGACGCGCTGCGCGCGTCGGCGGACACGGCCGGGCCCGCGCGCGTCGAGCGCCTGCCCGCGCGCGCGCACTACGAGCTCGCGCCGTGCCAGGTGCCGGAGTGGTACGCGTACCAGATGGACCCGACGAGCCCCGTCTACAACATCAGCGTCGCCGACCTGTTTTTCACCGGCAAGCTGAATCGCGACGCGTTCGTCGCCGCGTGGCGGACGATCCTCGACCGGCACGACGTGCTGCGCGTGAAGTTCGACTATCGCGACGGCATGCCGATCCAGATCGTCGATCCGGCGATCGACGTCCGCGCGGACGATGTGTTCCTCGATCGCACGACGCTCACCGGCGCCGACGCGATCGACGAGGCGAACCGGCTCGGCGCGCGGTTCGGCACCGCGCCGTTCGATTTCGCGAACGGCCCGCTGTTCCGGCTGCACGTCGCGCGCTACGCGGGCGACTTCCATCAGCTGATCTTTGTCGTGCACCACATCATCTGGGACGAAACGTCGCTGATCAACCTGATGCTGGAGCTGAGCGAGCTGTACAACGCGCACGCGGCGGGGCGCGCGCCGGACGTGCCGGCGCTCGAAGTCGGCTATTTCGACTACGTGCAATGGATGCACCAGCAACTGCGCTCGGGCGCGTTCGACGAGCACAAGCGCTACTGGCTCGACATGTACCGCACGCTGCCGCCGCCGCTCGACCTGCCGACCGACCGTCCGCGGCCGAACCTGATGTCGTACCGCGGCGACGCGCTGCGAACCTGGCTGCCGCGCGGCGTCGTGCGCAAGATCGAGGCATACCTGAAGCAGCACGACGTGACGCTCTTCATGCTGCAGCTCGCGATCCTCGACTGCTATCTGAGCCGCATCAGCGGTCAGCGCGATTTCGTGATCGGCTGCCCGATCGCGGGGCGTGCCGACGAACGGCTGAAGCCGCTGCTCGGCCTGTTCGCGACGCCGATGCCGATCCGCTGCACGATCGGCGAGAACATGACGTTCGGCGAGCTGCTCGCGCAGGTGTCGCAGCGCACGCTCGAGGCGTTCGAGCATTATCACTATCCGTCGAACCAGGTGATCGAGCAGTTGCAGCACGAGAAGGATCTGTCGCGGCCGAAGCTGTTCTCGATCATGTACGGCGTGCAGAACAACAAGAGCGACCTGATGGGCCGGCTGAAGTTCGACGGCCTCGCGCTCAGCCTCGAGAACGTCGTCGACACCGAGAACAAGTCGTCGCGGTTCGATCTGAACTTCGTCGTCGACCAGTTCGGCAGCGACATCATGTTCAGCTGCATCTACAACGCCGATCTGTTCGACGCGTCGACGATCGAGCAGATGCTCGACAACATGACGGCGCTGATGGATCAGGTGCTCGACGACCCGGACCGGCCGCTGCATCGCTACACGATGGTCGGCGCGAACGGCAATCCGCCGGCGGCGCTGCACGGCCCGCGCGTCGACTACGATGCGACGGCGACGATGCATGCGCTGATGGCCGAGCAGGCGGCCCGCACGCCGGCGGGCACGGCGCTCGTCGCGGAGGGCGTCGAGTACGACTACGAGACGCTGAACCGGCAGGCCAACCGGCTCGCGCATTATCTGCTGTCGCTCGGCGTGGCGAGCGGCGACAACGTCGCCGTGATGCTGCGGCCGTCGGTCGAGATGATCGTCGCGCTGTACGCGATCCTGAAGGCGGGCGGCGCGTTCGTGCCGATCGGCCCGCAGTATCCACAAAAGCGCGTCGACGCGATCCTGCGCAGCGCGGGCGCGCGCTGGGCGCTCACGCACAGCGGCCAGCGGCGCGCGTTCGCCGCGTTCCCGTACGACGTCGTGTGCGTCGACGACGTGATGGGCGCGCTCGGCGGCTATTCGGACCGCAATCCGCCGCCCGTCGATCCGCGCCAGCTCGCGTACATCCTGCACACGTCCGGCTCGACCGGCGCGCCGAAGGGCATCGAGATCGAGCATCGCGGCGTCGTCAGCATGCTCGCGGACCTGCAGCGGACCTATCGCCTCGACGCGCGCGACCGCGTGCTGTTCCATACGCCGTTCACGTTCGATGTCTTCATCCAGGACGTGTTCTGGCCGCTCGCGTCCGGCGCGCGCGTCGTCGTGATGGGCGACGACGCGCTCAAGAGCGCGCACGGCTTCGCCGACGTGATCGAGCGCGAGCAGGTGACGCTCGCCCAGTTCGTGCCGGCGATGCTCGAGACGCTTGTCGACGCGCGCGAGCGTGGCGAAATCTCGGGCCTCGCGTCGCTGCGGCAGGTCATCTGCGGTGCGGCGGCGTTGTATCGCGGCCTGGCCGAGCGCTTCGCGCGCGCGTTCGACTGCCGCCTCGCGAACCATTACGGTCCGACTGAAGTGACCGTCGACGCAAGCCGCTTCGACTGCGCCGAGCCGTTCGCCGGCGACACCGTGCCGATCGGCCGGCCCGTCGGCAACGCGAGCCTCCACGTGCTCGACGCGCATCTGCAGCCGGTGCCGCGCGGCGTGATCGGCGAGATCTGCGTCGCGTCGCCGGGCCTCGCGCGGCGCTATCTGAACGACGACGAAGGCACGGCGCGCGCGTTCGTCGAGGTCGTCGTCGACGGCGCGCCGCTCAGGCTGTACCGGACGGGCGACCTCGGGCATGGCGATCGAGCGGGTGTCATCTACTTCCACGGCCGGGCGGACAAGCAGTTGAAGATCCGCGGCAATCGCGTGGAGCTCGACGAAATCGGCAGCGCGCTGCGCGGCCATCCGGCGATCGCGGCCGCCGCGCTCCAGTATCGCGAGGATGCGGCGCATGGCGGCCGGCTCGTCGCGTACGTCGAGCAGACGGCGAGCAACCATCAGGTGACGGCCGGGCCGGGCGGCGCGCCGCAGTACGGCTTCACGCTCGAGCAGCGGCCGGAACTCGCCGTGGCGGCGCTCGCGTTGGCGCCGGACGGTTCGGGCAATCCGGACGATTCGGCGCACGAGCTCGCGCGCCGTTTCCCGGCGTGCCAGCTCGTCGTGACGGACCGTGCGAGCGCGGTGACGGCGTTCTGCCAGGCCGTGCCGCTTCGAGTCGAGGCGACGGCGGGCGGCGATGCGCGGTCCGCCGCGCCTGTGCTCGGCCGCGACGCGGCGCTGCGGCTCGCGTTCGCGCAGCAGGACGACGGCGTCGAGCCGAACGCGCTGTACGTGCTCGACGATGCGGCGGCGGGCACGCCGGCGAAGTCGCCCGCCGCGCGCGCGGCGCGGCTCGCGCAGTGGCGGCGGCTCGCGGCGGCGCTCGGGCTGGCGCGCGTGTGGCTCGCGAGCGCCGGCGGCGATGCCGCCGCCGAGCAAGCCGACGCGTCCGGACGAGACGTCGCGCCCCTTGCGTACCTGACGCGCGACGCCGTGCGCGCCTGGCTGCGCGAGTCGCTGCCGGACTACATGATCCCCGATCAGGTCCACTTCATCCCCGCCATTCCGCTGACCGACAGCGGCAAGGTCGACGCGCGGAATCTGCCGGTGATCGAGGTCGACGAGCGGCCGGGCAGGCAGGCGGCCAGCACCGCGCTGCAGCGCGAGCTGATCGACGTGTGGGCGCGCCTGCTGCAAGTCGAGCAGATCGGCGTGACCGACGATTTCTTCGTGCTGGGCGGGCAGTCGCTGAAAGCGATCGAGATGGTCGCCGAGGTCGGCCGCCGTTACGGCGTGAAGATCCAGCTGCGCCAGTTTTACGAGAACCCGACCATTCGCTATCTGGAAGCGCTGCTGACCGAGCGTGCCTGACGCGAATGACGGCGCGTTCCGGCTTGCCGCCGGCCGGAACGCGCACACATCGAGAAGCGGACCATCGAGACAACCAGAAAGGACGTCAACGTGTACATACTAGGCATCAACGCTGCATATCATGAGTCCGCCGCCTGCCTCGTCAAGGATGGCCAGGTGGTGATGGCGATCGAGGAAGAGCGCCTGAACCGGATCAAGCACGGCAAGCTGTCGACGCCGGAGACGACGGGGCAATTGCCGTGGAAAGCGATCCGCAAGTGTCTCGACGCGGCGGGCATCGGCCTCGACGCGTGCGCGCACATCGGCTACTCGTTCAGCCCGGACATCCTGCAGAAGGGCGTCGCGTCGTGGCGCTCGGCGAACGGCGGCGCGCACGCATGGCCGCTCGACAAGGAAAGCTATCAGACGCTCGAAGGCGGGCTGAATTTCGCCGAAGGCGTGCTGTCGTCGCGCCGGCAACTGATCGAGGACGCCGGCTTCAAGGGCGAATTCCATTTCCTGCCGCACCACGACTGCCATGCGGCGAGCGCGTTCCACGTGTCGCCGTTCGACAAGGCGGCCGTGCTCGTGATCGACGGCATCGGCGAGTGGGCGAGCACGTCGCTCTATCACGGCGACGGCGCGACGCTCACGAAGGTGCACGACTTCCTGTTCCCGAACTCGCTCGGCTTCGTGTGGGAGAAGCTGTCGAAGTATCTCGGCTTCAGCCAGTACGACGCGTCGAAAGTGATGGGGCTCGCCGCTTACGGCGATGGCGCGAAGACCATCGACCTGTTCTCGCGGATCGTCACCGACAAGGCGGACATGACGGTCGATCTCGCTGTGCTGCGCCACGAATCGCCCGATTTCACGACGCTCGAAGCGCTGTTCGGGCTGCCGCGCCGCCACGAGCCCGTCGACTTCAATACCGACAACTGGCAGGCGTATGTCGACGTCGCCGCGGGGCTGCAATTGCTCACCGAGCAGGTGCTGCTGCACATCCTGCGCAAGTTCGATCGCACGACCTACCGGCACCTGTGCATGGCGGGCGGCGTCGCGCTGAACTGCGCGGCGAACGGCGTGATCGTGCGCGAGAAGCTGTTCGACGACGTATTCATCCAGCCGGCGTCGAATGACGCGGGCACCGCGATGGGCGCGGCGTTCCTGATCTGGAATCAGGTGCTCGGCAATCCGCGCGAATACGTGTTCAACCACGCGTATCTCGGCCCCGAGTATTCGGACGGCGAGATCGAGACGGTCCTGCAGCGCACGAACCTCGCGTACCGGAAAGTCGACATCGAGAAGGAAGTCGCGAAGCTGATCGCGGACGGCGGCATCGTCGGCTGGTTCAACGGGCGGATGGAGTGGGGCCCGCGCGCGCTCGGCGGCCGCAGCCTGCTCGCGGACCCGCGCAACAAGGCGGTGCGCGAGCTGATGAACGTGAAGGTCAAGCACCGCGAGCTGTATCGGCCGTTCTGCCCGAGCATCCTCGGCGAGCGCGCGGAAGAATGGTTCGAGGGCAGCGCGAGCGTCGCGGCCGGCAAGTACATGCTGACGACGTCGCGCGTGCGCGCGGAGAAGGCCGAGCAGATTCCGGCCGTCGTGCACTTCGACGGCACGGTGCGGGCGCAGACGGTATACGCCGAAGACAATCCGCGCTACCACCGGCTGATCTCCGAATTCGACGCGCTGACGGGCGTGCCGCTGTTGCTGAACACGTCGTTCAACGATTCGGAGCCGATCGTGTGCACGCCGCAGGACGCGATCAACACGTTCATGAAAACCGACATCGACTATCTGGCGCTCGGCAGCTATCTGATCTCGAAGCGCTGAGCCGCCCCGAAACACCGACCGGCGCCGCACGTCGCGCCGCCTGCCTGTTCCGCAGCGCAGACGGGCGGCGCGGCGCCGTCTCGTCCCACCGTCCCATTTCACGAACTCGCGTACCCATGACTTCTCGCACGAACCGCCTGCGGCGGTGGCTCAAGATACTGCCGGGCCTCATCATTCTCGGCGTGCTGCTCGTCGCGGCCGGCGCGACGCTGTTCTTGCGCGCGAGCCTGCCGCAGCTCGACGGCGACGTGCGCGCGCCGGCGCTCGGCGGCCCGATGACGATCGAGCGCGACGCCGCCGGCGTGCCGACCGTCGCCGCGCGCGACCGCTTCGACGCCGCCTACGGCATCGGCTACCTGCACGCGCAGGACCGCTTCTTCCAGATGGACTATCTGCGCCGGACCGGAGCAGGGGAGCTGGCGGCGCTGCTCGGGCCCGCCGCGCTGGATTTCGATCGCGAGCACCGGCTGTTCCGGTTTCGCGCGCGTGCGGCCGCCGCGTTCGCGCAGTTGTCGCCCGACGAGCAGCGCCTGCTGCGACGCTACGCGCAAGGCGTCAACGACGGCCTCGCCGCGCTCCGCGCGCGCCCGTTCGAATACGCGCTGCTCGGCGAGCGGCCGACGCGGTGGCGGCCCGAAGATTCGCTGCTCGTGATCTGGGCGATGTACTTCCAGGTGCAGGGCACGCTCGCATCGCGCGACATCGCGCGCAACTGGCTGGCGGAACACGCGACGTCGCAGCAGGCCGCCTTCCTGCTGCCATCGTCGAGCGGATTCGACGCACCGCTCGATGCGTCGAGCGTCGACGAAAAACCCGCGCCGCTGCCCGATGCCGCGCCCGACTGGTTCCGCGCCGCAGGCGACGGCGCGGCCAAGCGGGCGTCGCTCGACTTCCGGTCGTCGGTCGGCAGCAACAACTGGGCGATCGCCGGCAGCCGCAGCGCGCGCGGCGCGGCCATCGTCGGCGACGACATGCATCTCGTGCTCGGCCTGCCGAACACCTGGTATCGCGCGGCCTTCACGTATCCGGCCGGCGCGGCGCCCGTCCGGCGAGCCGTCGGCGTGACGCTCGCCGGGCTGCCGGCGATCGTCGCCGGCAGCAACGGGCATGTCGCATGGGGCTTCACGGTCGGTTACGCGGATTGTCTCGACCTCGTACCGCTCGAGCGGGACGGCGACGATCCGCGCGCGTTCCGGATGGGCGGCGCGCGTCAGATCGCGCGCCGGTACGTCGAATCGATCCGGGTGCGGGGCGGCGCGCCCGTCGCGCTGACGGTGCTGGAAACGACGGCCGGGCCGGTGCGGGAAATCGACGGCCGGCTCTATGCGGTGCACTGGGTCGCGCAGTCGCCCGGCGCGGTGAACCTGGGACTCGCGCGGCTCGCGGACGCCGTCGACGTCGACGGCGCGATCCGCGCGGCGAATACGCTCGGCATCCCCGCCGAGAACATCGTGGTCGGCGACCGCGCCGGACAGATCGGCTGGACCATTGCCGGCGCGCTGCCGGATCGGCGCGCGCCGCGCGGCGGCAACGACGGCCCGGCGTGGCGGTCGCTGCTGCCGCCCGACGCGTATCCGCGCGTCGTCGATCCGTCGGGCGGCCAGCTGTGGACCGCGAACAACCGGCAGTTGGCGGGCGACGCGTACCGGCTGATCGGCGACGGCGGCACGGACCTCGGCGCGCGCGCGACCCAACTGCGCGACGGGCTGACGGCGCTCGGCCGCACCGACGAACGAGCGGCGTATCGCATCGACCTCGACGATCGCGCGCTGTTCATCGCGCAGTGGCGCGACCGTGCGCTGCGCGTGCTCGACGACGCGGCGCTCGCCGGCCATCCGTCGCGCGCGGAATTCCGCCGGCTGCTCGCGAACGGCTGGACGGGCAGGGCGAGCGTCGATTCGGTCGGGTATACGCTCGCGCGCGGCTTTCTGTATCGGCTGTACGACGTCACGTTCGACGGGCTCAACGCACGCCTGAAGCAAGTCGATCCGGGCGCGGACTACGAACTGGCGAATCCGCGCTGGCCGGCCGTCGTGGCGCGGCTGCTCGACACGCAGCCGCCGGGCTGGCTGCCGGCCGGCGCGTCGAGCTGGCGCGACGTCCAATTGATGGCGATCGACCGGACCATCGCCGCGCTTACCGCCGACGGCGCGCCGCTCGCGCAGGCGAGCTGGGGCGCGCGCAACACACTGCGGATCGCGCATCCGTTCGCCGGCAGCCTGCCGCTGCTCGGCAGCCGGCTGACGGCGCCGGCCGCGCAAATGCCGGGCGATTCGCACATGCCGCGCGTCGCCGCGCCGGATTTCGGACAGTCCGAGCGGATGGTCGTATCGCCGGGGCACGAGGAATTCGGGATCTTCAACATGCCGGGCGGACAGAGCGGGCATCCGCTCAGTCCGTTCTTCCTGGCGGGCCATGATGCCTGGGTGCGCGCGGAGCCGACGCCGTTCCTGCCGGGCGACGCGCGGCATACGTTGCGATTCGCGCCGTAGCGGACGGGTGGGCGACGCTTCGGCGCGATTCCGGCAGCGGGCGGCGAGGTGGTTTCCGTGCGGCGCGGCCGCGACCACGGCCCGCGTCGTGCGGCGCGCCGCAGTCGCACGTATCGCTCCCCGATGCACCACGCAACCTTACTCAGCGCAGCCTGCTCGGCTGGAGCTTCGCACCTGAAAGGGCTGCCCCGTCGCGACGATGACGTGGCAAGTCCGGCCGCGACCCGCCCGTACCAGGGGGCGGGTTCGACGGGTACCGGCTCGACATCCGGCTGAAGGTCGTTGTGCGTGATCCGCTGGGATTTGAACACGAATTCGAGATCGAGCGCGCCTGCCTTTACGCGAGCTCTATATTTCGCGCTCATTCTGCCCATATCGGGCAGGAAGTCGAAGTCCATTATCGCTGGCATCCGCTGTACGGGTGTCGCGTCAAGGTCAGAGATGTCGAGCATCGTGGCGGAAGCCAAGTTATTCACGTGGAGACGGACGGTGCCCTTCGCGTACCACTACTTGCTGAATCCTGCGCATCCGGACGCGCTCGAAGTTCGGATTGCAGAAGTCGTGCAAGCTCCGCACGATGGCCCATCCTGAAACTGCTCGCGCGACCCACCTGTACCGTGCTCGAAGTGGATTGAAATATCTGCGTCAACTCCGCCTGGGTGACACAATAATTAGCGAAGTGGTAGTCAGTTCAATTCGGCATACGATCATTGCGCCCACCACTATTGGCATCCGCGATGCCGCCTATGGCGTGTTCACACTACATTGATTTAAGGTTATGCTTCGGGGATGGAAATCTCCGAAGCCCAATACAAACAGATCGAACATTGCCTGCCGCGACAGCGAGGCAATGTGAGCCTGCCGAACCTGCAAGTGCTCAACGCGATCCTCTATGTTGCTGAGCACGGATGTAAATGGCGCGGCCTGCCGCCACGTTTCGGTCGCTGGCATACGATCTACACGCGCATGAATCGTTGGTCTCGCAACGGCGTACTGGACCGAGTGTTCACGGAGTTGCAGCGCGCACAGATTATTCGCGTCCGAATTGAAGCGGTATCGCTGGATAGCACGATCGTGAAGGTTCATCCTGACGGCACCGGTGCGTTAAAAAAAATGGACCCCAAGCTATCGGCAAGTCCCGTGGAGGATGGACAACCAAGATTCATATGGTTGCCGCGGATGCTCGAACAGCCATAACGTTCGCACTGTCGCCCGGTCAAGCCGGCGATGCGCCGCACGGACGTGCACTGCTCGAGCGCCTGGGACCGCCGAATCGGCCGCTGCACCTGCTGATGGACAAGGCGTACGAAGGTAACGAAACCCGACAGCTCGCGCTCGATCTCGGTTTCATCCCGGTCGTTCCTCCGTTGAGCACGCGCGTCGAGCCTTGGGAGTACGACCGGGAAATGTACAAACGTCGCAACGAAGTCGAGCGGCTGTTCCGTCGATTGAAGGGCTTTCGTCGCATCTTCTCGCGCTTCGACAAACTCGATCTGATGTTCATTGCCTTTATCAACTTCGCCCTGATTGTCGAAGCCCTTCGATAGTGTGAACACGCCCTAGAGGAGCGGTTGTGCTCGCCGGCAGGCCAACCCGACGCCTGCATGAAACGGCGATGGCAGTCGAACAGTTCCGCTCCCCCGACCGCCGCCGGGAAATTCAACTCGCAAACCGCATAGCACGTCGGCCGGCCCGCGCCCGGACGATCAGCCGGCGACCAGCTTGACCAGCTTCAGCCCGGCCGGCAGAGATTCCCCAAACGCGCGCCCGGTATCCGCGTTGTCGAGCGTCACGACCTCGCGCACCATTTGGCTCCACGCAGCCGGCGCATTCACGGACGCGAGCCGGCGCACGACCTTGTCGCGCACGTCGAGCGTCAAGTCGTTCGAACGGTCGCCTGTCATGCGCGCGATCTGTACCGCGGCGAATGCGGCCGGCTCGACCTTCTTCCAGTCGACCGCGAGGATCGCGTCCAGCCAGCGGCTCGCCACGTCGGGCGGCACGACGCCGTGCGCGCTGCCGTACAGCGGCCGCCGCGCGCCGATGCGTCCGATCGCCCACCAGCACTGGTGATTCTCCGTCGGCCGCTGCAACCGCGCGAGCAACCGTTCCCCGAGATCGATCTTGCGATCGATGGCGACGCGCTCCAGCGACGCCGCGAGGCGGACCATGTCCATATCGCCGATCTTCGCGGGATCGAACGGCAGCTTCGGCCGCTTCGCGCCCGCGGCCTCCTGCAGCCAGGCCATCGCGTCGAGCGCCTGGCGCTGCGCCTCCTCGACGAGTCCGCCCGCCGCGCGGCGCCACAGCGTCCACCATTCCGACCAGACTCGCCCTTCGTTCACGTACTGGATGCCGTCGTCGAACAGCGTCCAGAGCTGCGCGACGCGCCAATCGTCGAGCGGGTAGCCGAACCCCGGCCGCACGCAATAGCCGGCGAGATTCAGCCAGACGCGCTCATGATCCGCCGAGCGCCGTCGCCGGCCGACGCGCGCCCACAGCGCGCCGAACAGTTCGCGGAGGAGGGCGATGTCCCAGTTCTCGCGCGGGCCGAGCAGTTGCTCGAGCTGCGCGCGCAGACGCCGGACCTCCTTCGGATCGACGTTCGCGAGGCGCGCGCCGAACGAGCGGTCGATCAGTTCGACCGCCTTGTCGAGCGACGGATGAGACGGCGCGTCGGCCGCCCCGTCTTCGGCACGCTCGCGCCGCAGCTGGAATTCGAGCAGCCACCGTTGCGACGGGTCGTCCGTCGCGATGCAGTGCATGTCCAGCGTGCCGACCTCCGTGAGCGACGTCGTCAGCTTGACCCGCCGCTCGCGCGATCCGCCCGCGTCCTGCTGCTGAACGACGGTCGCCACGGGCGGCAGGCGGACGAAGTCGCCCGCTGCGAGATCCACGAGCTCGCCCGGGCGCCACGCGTTGTCGGCGACAGTCGACGCGAGATGGAAACGCACCGGATGCCCGAGCCGCAACACGAACACGCGATCGTCGAGATGCACCTCATGACCCTCCGCAGTGCCGCGCGGCAACACGCACACGCCTCGCGACGCCTGAGCATCGTCGTCGACGACGAGAAAGTAGCTGCGCGGCGAGCCGCCGCCGATTCGCGGCGCCTGCCCGGCGCGCGCGAGTCCGTATGCGACCGCGCCCCGCGCGACGGCCACGTCCGGATGATCGTTTTGCAAGACGTGCAATGGCTGTCGGCGCCAGTCGCCGAGCACGTCCGCAAGGCGGTCGGCGAGCGCCTTCGAGCGGAACACGCCACCGTTGAGCAGCAGCGTATCGGGTATCGGCAGCGTCGGATTCGCCGCGTCCGGCGCGCCGAGCGCATCGCGCGACTGCGCGGCGAGCCGATGCAGGAACGCCGCGATGTGCCGCGTAACGGCCGGGTCGGCGGCGTAGGGCAGGCCGAACTCGACGAGCGCGGCCCGCGGCTTGCGCGGCAGGTCGTCCGGACCGCTGGCGGGAAAGAACCCGTCGACGACGATCCGCTCGACCTCTTCCCGGCTCAGTTCCGTCTTGCGCGCGCCGCCGACGAGCCGGGCGCCCGAGCCGAGCAGCGTGACGCCGACCGTGTCGGGCGGGGCCGCATCGAGCAGGCGTTCCTTCGCCGTTCGGCATCGCTCGACGAGCTGGGACAGACTCGCGGCCGACAGACGCGCGTCGTCCTGCGTGAGACGCGTCTCGGCGAGGCGCGCGAGCGCGAGATCCATGTTGTCGCCGCCGAGCATCAGGTGATCGCCGACGCCGATGCGCGTCAATTGCGGCTCGCCGTCCTCGACGTGCACCTTGATCAGCGTGAGGTCGGTCGTCCCGCCGCCGACGTCGCACACCAGCACGAGCCGCGTTTGCTCAAGCGATTCGCGCAACGTCGTCCGATGATGGAACAACCAGTCGTAGAACGCGGCCTGCGGCTCTTCGAGCAGGCGCAGCGCGGGCAGTTGCGCGATCCGCGCGGCTTCGAGCGTGAGCGCGCTCGCGCCGTCGTCGAACGACGCAGGCACGGTGAGCACCACGTCCTGATCTTCGAGCCGCGCATCCGGGAAACGGCTGTTCCACGCGGCGCGCACGTGCGCCAGATAGCTGGCGCTCGCGGCCACCGGCGACACCTTGCCGTTGGCGTCGGTCGCGCCCCACGGCAGGATCGGCGCGAGTCGATCGACCGATGCATGCGACAGCCAGCTTTTCGCGCTGGCCACGAGCCGGCCCGGCACCTGCGCGCCCAGCGAGCGCGCGAGCGTGCCGATCACGGCGGGCGGCGGCGCGCCGACGGCTTCGCTGCCTTCGGCGTCGCGCCACGGCAGCCGCAGATCGCCGGGCGCGAATTCGCCCGCTGCCGGGTGATAGCGCGCGGACGGCAGCAGCGGCCGCGCGCCGACCTCGCCGGGCGCGACGAGCTGGTCGACGTCGAACACGCGGATCGCATCGCCGCCCGTCTCGACGTACGCGACGACGGTATTGCTCGTCCCGAGATCGATGCCGACAATGAACGGTTTCATCGGTCAGGCATTCGCGCTGCCGCGCACGTCGAACTCCACCTTCCAGCGCTCGTTCGTGCCGCTTTGCAACGCCTCGAGTTCCAGCGTGCCGGCCTCCGTGACGCGCGCGTGCAGCTTCACCGGCACGATTTCACCGGGCGTGCGCCCCTCGGGCGGCAGCGTGGCCTCGATCTCCTCGAGCTCCTGCAATTCGTCCGGCGACCAGAAGTCGAGCAGCGTGCCGACCTGATCCTGGCGGCGCACCGACGAACCGAAGAAGCGGAAGTGCACCGGCTCGCCGACCACGAGGCCGAATTCCTGGTGCGGCAAGGCGGCGTCCGTGCCTTCCTCCATGCCGAACGGCGCGACGCACAGCGCCTGGATCGGCGGCTCGAGGCCCGGCACGGCCGGCATCGCCGATTCGATCGCGATGTAATACGCGCGGGCCGTGCCGCCGCGAATGCGCACGCCCTTGCCGCGCTTCACGTAGCCGTAATACGCGGCGCCGCGGGCCACCGCGAGGTCGAGATCCGCGCCGCCCAACAGACGGGCCGCCGCCGCGCCGTCGGCGGCGAGCCAGCCATTCAGCGTGTCGAGAATGCGCTCGACGAGCAGCGGCGACTTGAATACGCCGCCGTTGAACAGCACCGCGGTCGGATGCAGGAAGCTCGCCGCGCCGTCTTGCGCGTGCTGCAGTCCGTCGAGCTCCGCGAGCGCGGCGACCTGCCGGCCGAGGAAGGCCGCGAGATGCCGCGTGATGCCGGCGTCCTGCGCATAGGGCAGGCCGAGCTGCGTCAGGCCGGCGCGCGTGCGGCTCACGGGCCGCGTCGACGCGTCGACTTGCGGAAAGAAGCCTTCGAGGATCGTTTGCGTCAGTTCGGCGCGAGTCAGCTCGGTGCGGATCGAGCCGCCGATCAGCTTCGAGCCGCGGCTCGGCACGACGAGCGGCACCGCATCCGTCGCCGGATCGCTCAGCAGCGTTTCCTTCGCGCTGCGGCACGCGTAGGTGAGGGCGCGCAACTGCCACGGATCCGCCTGCGTGCCTTGCCCGGCGAGCTTGCGCGCGACGACGTGGGCGAGCGCCAGGTCCATGTTGTCGCCGCCGAGCAGGATGTGCTCGCCGACCGCGACGCGATGCAGCTCGAGGTTGCCGTCGCGTTCGACGACCGCGATCAGCGACAGGTCGGTCGTCCCGCCGCCGACGTCGACGACCAGGATAATGTCGCCGACCTTCACCTCCTTGCGCCACGCGCCGCTGCTTTTCTCGATCCAGCTATAGAGCGCCGCCTGCGGCTCCTCGAGCAGCGTCATGCGCGCGTAGCCAGCCGCCTGCGCGGCCTCGGCCGTCAATTCGCGCGCGGCCGGATCGAACGAAGCGGGAATCGTGACGGTGATGTCCTGCTGATCGAACGGCGCGTCAGGATGCGCGTGGTTCCATGCTTCGCGCAGGTGGGTCAGATAGCGCACCGAGCTTTCGAGCGGCGACACGCGCGCGACTTCCGGCGGCGCGTCGCTCGGCAGGATGCCGGCGCGACGGTCCACGCCCGGATGGCACAGCCAGCTCTTCGCGCTCGACACCAGACGAATCGGCGTGCCCGCGCCGCGGCTGCGCGCCAGTTCGCCGACCGCGAAATCGCGCTCGGCCGCCCACGGCAACGCGAGATCGCCCAGCGCGAGTTCGTTCGGGTGCGGCAGGTAGAGAAAGGACGGCAGCAGATCGGACGATTCGATCGCGCCTGGCGCGGTGAGCTGCGCGACCGGCAGCACGCGGAGGCTCGTTTTCTCGCCGTCGCTGGCCGCGAGATCCACGTACGACAATGCGCAATGCGTGGTGCCCAGATCGATGCCGATCGAATAGCGCGGCTCGCTCATAGCTCCACCTCGGCCGGCGCGACGATCGTCGCGTCGTGCCCCTTGTTCAGCTTCGGCAGACGCACCGCGTCGACGCGCCAGCCCCGATGGCTGATGCTGCCGTTGAACGGCGGCTTGCCGACGACGTTGCCCGTGAGACGGATAGCGGTGGCGTCGAAGCCTTCGCCGATCGTCACGCGGGTGCCTTCGGCTTCGTCGCGCACGGGACGGATCGTGAAATGCTCGCGCAGCGTCGCCCGACAGCCGTCGTGCACGAGGCGCGCGGCGGCGCCGATGTCCGCATCGGCATAGCCGGCGATGTCTTCTTCGACGAAATCGATCAAGCGCGCGTCGCGCTGGAGCAGCCCGAGCAGCTGGAGCGCGGCGTCCGGGCTCGCTTCCCGGATGATTTCGGGCGCGGGCGCCGCGGCGGGTTGGGGCGGCGCGACGGGGGCCGCGGCCGGCGCCGGTGGGGCATCGGCTTCACGCAGCCGATGCGCGCGGATCGCGAGTTCGCGGTCGCCGAGCACGGAAAAGAACAGGCCGAAGGCAAGCGAGAGTCTGCCGGCGAATGAAATGTTCGGTTCGGTCATGGGGAAAAGCTCCAATGGGCCCGCCTGGACGGCGAGCTATCCTCCCGGACGCGGGACGAGCCACAGGCGGGCGTCGAAGGTCCTGTTCCGGCATTACGTATCTGAGCCCGACGGGCTCAAAACCCGTATTTTGCCTTGATCTGATCCGGAGCCGGCCAACGCGCGCGTGCGAGCGTTCATTTTTTGCGAATTTTGTCGACCGATCGCGCGTCGGAGGCCATGCGGCGCAATGGTCGGGCACGATGCGTGCGCAGGCGGAATATCGACTGGAGTAGCGTACTATGCGGGCGAAGGGCGGCACACGCGCCGCGGACGCGCACGCCGACGCACGCGTCGCGCGCCATTGCTCGGCATGACGCGCCCGCAATCGCCTGAAGTCGTTGCGGCGGCCAAACGGTGCGCCGGCGTGCCGCATTCGCGCCCGGCTTGCGGCTCAGGCGACCAGCGCCACCGACAGGTTGCCGAGTTGGCCGAATCGCACCGTCAGCTCCTGGCCAAGCGGCACGTCAATCGCCCCGGCATACGATCCGGTCGTCACGACCTGGTCCGCCCGAACGGATTCGCCGCGCGCGGCGAGAAAATTGACGAGCCACAGCAGCGGCTTGAACGGATGTCCGTCCGGATGGCGGCCATCGATCGACCAGTTCAGCCCGCCTCGAAATTCGAGCGCAATGACGTCGAGCGCGGCGTGCAGACCGTCGGATACGGCTGGCCCGACACACAAACCCTGGTTGAACTGGCCGTCCGCGAGCAATTCAAACACGGTCGCGTGCGACGGATCCGCATAGCGGCAGCCGAGCACTTCGATTGCGAGACGTACCTCGCGAATCGCGCCGCGCACCTCGTCCTCGTCGTACGGCCTGCCGCGGGGCGGCAAATCGCGGTCGAGCACGAAGGCGATTTCCGGTTCGATCCGGACGGTCGGCGTATCGGCGACGACCCGGAACGGGCCGGCCGACGTGGGAAACATGTGGATCGTCGACGACAAGATCGGCGCGACCACGACGCGCCCCGGTGGCGGCAGCGCGCATTTCCATCCACCCACCGGCTCGCCCAGCCATTCAGCGACGCGGCTCTGGATCGCGAGGGCCGTTTCGATGTCGTCGGGCCGGCAGGCGTCCGGCAGAAGCGCGCCGGCGACGCCGGTGCGACGGGCCGCAACCAGATGTCGCGCGGCGCCATCCACGCGTTCGAGAGTGTTTGTCATGTCGTTGTCGTGTCGTTTTGCGGAATGAACGGACGGCCTGCGGGCGCGCGCCCGAATGGAGGCAACGGACGCGATAATAGCGTTTTGATCGTGATTTCATCACGCGGCGACCGTGCGGCATCGACGATCGGTGCGTCGGGCGGCGTGGCAGGCGATGCGGCACGCGCGGCGCGCCGAGCATTGCGCGTGCGTGCTTATCTGTGGCCACGCGCGCCTCGGGCATGCGGTCCGCAGTCGGTAGGCCGCGCGATGCGCGGGCGATGGCTGCGAGGCTCGGCTGCGCTTGCTGCGGTTCTTCACTATGCTGTTTCTGGTTTGGGTGCCGGAAGTCGGATGATGGCTGCGATACGTGGTGTGAGCTTTACGAGTTCCGGCGGCGGCGTCGCCAGCTCTGTCTCGGATGCGCCTCATCGAAGGCGGTTGTCAATGTCGATATGGACGCTCGCCGATGGGATTGCGAGAACGCCGCGCCGTCGACTGCTACAATCTCGGCTTATTTTCTAGTGGGCTGGAAGTTATGGGCTTTGAGCAACTTGCGTCGTTGCGCGATCAACTTGCGAGAGACGCCGAACGGGAACGCGCGGCGAAGAAACCGCGGAAGCGGGATGCCAAGCAGGCGACTTCGCCGAGCTCGACGGATCCGGTGCTGTTGACGATCGCGAAACTCCAGAAGCGGTTTCCCGTGGCTTTCCCGAGAAATCCGGCGCCCAAGGTTCCGCTCAAGGTTGGCATACTCGAAGACTTGATCAATCGGGCGCAAGAGCTCGGCTCGAACGAGGCGGAGTTGCGGGACGCGATGAAGACCTGGTGCCGCGGGAATCGTTACTGGACGTGCCTCGTCGACGGCGCTGTGCGCGTTGATTTGACGGGCGGCGAAGCGGGGCGGGTGTCGCCGGCCGATGCGAAGCGCGCGCGAATGTTGAAGGCGCGTCGCCCGGCAAAGGCGCCGTCACAACCGGCAAAGTCCGAGCAGACTCCACAATAGCGATAGAAATCCGCACGCCCGTCGGAGCGCGGGCGGCGTATCGATAAAGACACATATCACGTGACAACCAGCAAAATTCATTCGCTGCAGAAGCAGCTCGGCCACGTCAACTTGCTTCTCGAGGAAGCCCGGAAGAAAGAGAAGGCGGATGTACTGGCCGCCATTCGGGAACAGGTGAAGCAGTACGGCATCACGGAGTTGGAGTTGCTGAGGGCCGCGGGCTTCGTGAAGGACAAGCCGAAGAAGCTGCCGGCCAAATACTACGATCCGTCATCGGGCAAATCGTGGACGGGCCGCGGCGCCTGCCCGAAATGGCTGGAGGGCAAGAATCTGGATGACTATCTGATCCGGGCCGCGCCGGAGCCTTGGTGGCCGGGGGAGAACCCGTAATCCAGTGATGGAGGCGGTCCGGGGACTTGGCTCTGCCGGCGCAGTACCCACCAGGCCCGCGTCGGTCATCAGCCGGCGCATCATTTCCTTGCTTCGAGCGTACGAGACCTTCCGGTCCGCGTTCGCGCAGTCGTTCGACTAGCCGAACATTTGAACTTAGCCAGAAGTGGACGGTACAAATTAGCGGCTACATCCCAGTTATGTCGATAATTCACGTTATGTCAAATCACTGAAGCTAACTGGAACTGGCATTCCTTTTGCGTTGGTTTGCATGAATTTGTTCTAAAAATTTGCGTAAATTTGTTCCTGTCCACATGGGCGTACTTTCGTGGCGTCATGCTCACGACCTATTCCGGCAGAGCCTTCCCGGGGCGCGGATGCCGCGGCGGAATGCGCTTCGCGATCTCATAGACTGATTTTCCGCTCACCACCGTCCGGGCGACAAATTGCTCCAGCGCGGTGAGCAATTCGCGGAACTCGGGTTCATTCGGCGACCAGCCGCGATGAGCTGCCGCATTTCCAGCGTTCGCTACGGTGGCCAGCACAATCGCCTCAGTCTCGCCAATGAAACCGTTGCTCTTCAGAACGTCGACCTTCTTTTCCAGCGACAAGCCCGGGTCGATCTTTAGAAACTCTGTCGCTCGATCAAGCGCGGTCCTTAGCCCTACCGCAGCCAGAATCAGCGCCCCTGTTGATTTCGCGTCGTAAGTTTGCGTCAAAATCGTGGCGAGCTGTGGGTCTATGCTTGATAAATCCCAAATCCAGTCTGGCCGGTCGTTGCTTTTGTCGGGCATCGGGTAAGTCGTTACAGTGACGGGGTTATACATCTCTTGTGTCCCATCCACACCTATTCGTATGTCCCAGTCCTCAGAATCCCAACTACTGCGCCAATAGAAAACAGTTTCGCAGCCCAGGCATTTCAGCAACCGGTGATCGACTTTCCCATTCGCTGCATTGCGGCCGTCAGTCCACTCCCACGGCTCATCTAAGAGATGGTTTCAAAAAGAGCCCAAGTGGCTGTTAACTTTTTCAGCATTCTGTTAACCCTGGTCGTCGTGATAGACGGGCCAAGGAGATGGGTAAGCCAATCATTGATGACGAACTGTGGGCACTGATCGAACCACTGCTACCTCCGCCAAAGCCGCGCCGCTTCAAGTATCCCGGTCGCAAGCCAGTAACGGACCGCGCGGCTTTGACGGGCATCCTATTTGTGCTGAAGACGGGCATTCGTTGGCGCGACTTGCCGTCCGAAATGGGATGCGGCTCAGGCGTAAGTTGTTGGCGCAGGCTGCGCGATTGGCAGCAAGCCGGCGTGTGGGATCGACTGCACGCAGTGCTGCTGGCGAAATTGCGAGCCGCCGATGTCAATGATCGCCGCTATGGAGCCAAACCGGGATCGGCGTATTGGCGCCACCTCAGGATCGGCGTAATGGAGCCAGCGGATGATCGCCGTATTGGCGCCACCCCAGGATCGCCGTAAAGGCGCCAGCCGATGATCGGCGTAATGGCGCCACCCCCGCCGTAATCGGGAACGCGTTTCGAACTTCCATCAACTGGTTACCCTTCGAGCTTTTTGCTCGGAGGGGCCGTGAGTAACCGGAGGTTCGAAGTGTTTGAGTACCGCCAAGTCCTCGCGCGCATGCGCCAGGGCGATTCCGATCGCGACATCGCCCGCGCCGGGCTGATGGGCCGCAAGAAGTTAGCGACCATCCGCCAGGCTGCCCTCCAGCACGATTGGCTCACCCCCACCCGGCCACTGCCCGATGACGCCGTGCTGGCCGGCATGTTCGGCCGCAATCCGCAACTGCCGCGCACCTGCGTGTCGACGCTGGAGCCGTTTCGCGAGTTGATCACGCAATGGTTCCACGCCGACATCCAAGGCACCACGATCCACAGCGCGCTGCAGCGCAATCACGGCTACAGCGGCAGCTACTCGGCCGTGCGGCGCTTCCTGCAAGCGCTGGTCGTCGAGCGCGGAGTTCCGGCCACCACGGTGCTCGACTTCGCACCGGCCGACGCCGTGCAGATCGACTTCGGCGCCGGCCCGCAACTGCTCGACGCCGCCGGCAAGCCAGTCAAGACCTGGTTTTTCGTCGCTACGTTGTGCTGGTCACGCCACCAATACGCAGAGCTCGTGCTCGATCAAACGGTAGCGACGTGGCTTGCTTGTCACCGCCGAGCATTCGACTGGTGGGGTGGCGTCCCGGCGCGAACCGTGATCGACAACGCCAAGTGCGCCATCACACGGGCCTGCATGTATGACCCGGAAGTTCAACGCTCCTACGCCGAACTGGCCGAAGGGTATGGCTTCAAGATCGATGCATGCCCGCCGCGTGACCCACAGAAGAAGGGGATCGTCGAATCAGGAGTCAAATACATTAAGAAGTCCTTTGCTCCTTTGCGCGAGTTTCGTGATCTCGCCGATGCCAACCGTCAATTGCGCGAATGGATCATGAGCGAAGCCGGCAATCGCCTACACGGCACGACGCGCGAACAGCCGCTGGCGCGCTTTGCGCTCGAGCGATCGTTACTGGCGGCGTTGCCCGATGTGCCGCCGGTGCTCGCTGAATGGACCAAGGTCAGCGTGCACCGCGACTGCCACGTGCAGTTCCATAAAGGGCTGTACTCGGCGCCGTGCAAGCTCGTGGGCCAGACGTTGTGGCTCAAGGCGACGGACACCACGGTGCAACTGTTTCGTGAGCATGAGCTGGTCGCCGCGCACCCGCGGCTACATCGCCCTGGCGCTCGCTCCACCGTGCGTGATCATCTGCCGCCCGAAGCCCAGGCTTGGCAGATGCATGACCCGCAATGGTGTTTGGCCGAAGCCAAACGCATCGGCCCGGCTTGCCATGCCGTGATCCTCGCGTTGTTCAACGATCAAGTGCTGGTCAACTTGCGGGGCGCGCAGGGCATCTTGCGGCTCGAAGCGAAGGTCGGCGCCGCTCGTCTGGAAGCCGCCTGTCAGCGCGCGATGTCCTTCAGCAGCCCGCGCTACCGCACCATCAAGACGATCCTCGACAAGGGCCTGGATCAACTGGCCGAGCCCGTCCAGCCCGATCTGATCGACGTCGCCGACACCTATGCCCGCGGCGGCCGCTTCTGCCGTGACCTGCCTTCCATGATGAGCCACTGAGATCCCGACATGAATCCGATTCCCGAACTGAGCCCGATGCTCAAACAACTGCGCCTGTCCGGCATCCTCGACTCGCTCGAGCAACGTAACCGCCAAGCCATCGACGGCAAGCTCGCCTACACCGAGTTTCTCGCGCTGCTAATCCAGGACGAGATCGCCCGGCGTGAGCACAAGAAGCTGAGCACGCGGCTGGCGCGCGCGAGCTTCCGGCCCGGCAAGACGCTCGAGTCGTTCGACTTCGATCGGCTGCCCAAACTGAACCGCGCCGTCATCCAGGACCTGGCCACCGGCCGTTACCTACAGGAGAACGCCAACGTGCTGATCGCCGGCCCCACCGGCGTCGGCAAGTCGCATCTGGCGCAGGCGCTGGGCCACTGCGCCGCGCGTCAGGGGCACGACGTGCTGTTCCTCACGCAAACCAAGCTGCTCAACACGCTGCATGCCGCGCGCGCCGTCGGCAACTACGAGCGCCGGCTGCAGCAACTGGTGCGCGTGCCGCTGATCATCGTCGACGACTTCGCCCTCAAACCCATCACGGCGCCGCATGACGAAGCGTTCCACGACCTCGTCGCCGAGCGTTATGAGCGCCGCGGTTCACTGGTCTTGACGAGCAATCTGGACTTCAGCGAATGGGGCGACGCGTTCCCGGCCAACCGCATGCTCGGCGCCGCCACCCTCGACCGGCTGCGCCACGGCGCCTACCGGATCATCCTCGACGGCGACAGTTATCGAGTGCCCAGACAGTTATCGAGTGCCCAAATCGATGCCGGAATCGCCTGTTTCAGGCATTGAAAAACGCGGCAAAAACTAGCATTCTTGACGGCGTTCGAAACTGCGTTTCCCAACCCTTCCAAGTGGCGCCTTTACGCCGATCTTCCCAGGCTCCATTACGCCGATCCGTGACACGGCGTCGACCACCGGTGCGAGCAGCACCGTGATGCTGCCCATCCAATACCCCATCGCACCCGGATCGACCTCGACGCCGTCGCGCGCGTACATGACTGCCTGGCGGTGCAACGGGATGTGGTACGCGAACTTCGACACGGCGATGTGTGCGAGCAGCGCCGGACTTGGACTGCCCCGATCGATCGGGCGGCTTGGCGCTGCGGCCTGCACGATGCGATCGCAGCGCGCGCAGGCCAACTTCGGGCGGCGGTGACGAATCACGGGGAAGTGCGCCCTCACGTATTCGAGTTGTTCCACGACGTCCTCGCCCAGCGGCTTGAGCTGCCGCCGCAATCGGGGCAGTCATCGTCCGCGGGCAGATGAGTGCGCACTTCGCACTCAAGGTGATCGGGCAACGGCTTGCGGCCTACACCTTCGCGACCCGGCCGCGTCACCGCAGGGGCGGCGGCCATATCGGCGGTGCCTTCGTCGGCCTGCAAATCTTCCAGGCGCAATTCGAGCTGTTCGATCTGGCGATCAAGCGAGCGGAGTTCGTCGGACCGGGGGCGCCCGCTCGCGTCAGTTTCAGCGAGCTCGAAGCCGGATAGGCAGGTTGCGCGCCCGGCTGCGGCCGGGTTTTGAGCGTGTCGTCAAGTCCGCCTGAAGCGCAGCGTCGAGCACCCTGCCGGTCTCCCGAAACGAAAATGGAGACCCGCCATGAAGCGCCTGGATCGCTGGCTGAGCTTGCTGCTCGCGGTGCTGCAGGTGCTCGAGTTCGTGCTCGAGCATTGGCTGTGACGCTGACCCGCCCCGTGAGGGGCGGGTCAGCGCGAGACGATGGTCGAGCTTGACGGGGGCATTCTCGGAGGGTTAATCCGGTCGATGCTGACTCAGCCAGCAACTCATTTGCTGCATGGAGTTGGAGCAACGAGCGCGCGGCCTCGACGTTGTTCGTGTGCAGCCACTCTAGCCACTCAGAAAATGCCCCCGAGGCCGATAACAAGGTGATTGCAATGCTTGCATCTCCTCCGGATGATGCTATCATTGATAGCAATCGTTGATGGAGAGGTAAGCATGGCAAATCTTGTGGTGAGGAATTTGGATGACGCGCTTGTCCAGAGCCTGAAAGAGCGCGCGGCGGCGCACGGCCGGAGCGCGGAAGCCGAGCATCGCGAGATTCTTGCGAAGGCCCTGCGCCGGCCGCAACGCAAGACCTTCGCGGAAGTGCTGATGGCGATGCCGAATGTGGGTGATGACGCCGATTTCGTGCGAGTGGAAGACGGCGAGGCAGGGCATGTATTTGGTTGACACCAACGTCATCAGCGAGATTCGCAAACAAGGTCGGGCAAACAAGGGCGTGTTGGGTTTCTTCCATGCAGCGACGCGTGACGATATCGACCTGTACCTGTCCGTTGTGACGGTCGGTGAGTTGCGGCGAGGCGTCGAACTGATTCGACATCGAGGGGATGAACCGCAGGCAACGCGCCTCGAAAAGTGGCTGAACACGGTGTTGCAAGAGTTCGGACAAAACATCCTGCCGGTTGATGAAGAGATTGGTCAGGTGTGGGGGCGTCTGCGAGTACCGCAGCCGGAGCACGCACTGGACAAGTTGATTGCGGCAACCGCGTTGATCCATGACCTGACGGTCGTTACGCGCAACGTCGACGACTTTGCAGGAACAGGCGCTCGCGTCTTGAACCCCTTCCAATAGCAAAACAGGAACAGCGCGTTAAATTGGGAAATCCGCATGGGAAAGAAAATCGCCTTTTGGGCACTATCGCTCACTCTAGCAGTCGCAATTGGAGTAATCACGGCTGCGAACGTCCAGTGGATGAAGGCTGACCCAATAGCGTGGTCGTCGTGGGGTTGGATTGTGATGATGTTGATTGGCGTGATATTTAGCGGCGGCATTCACTTTGCCACCTCGCGCGACGCGTAGGATGAGCTTGCCCCCGAAAAACGAATCCCTTGCTGAGCGTTTAAACTCAAGCAATGAGAGTCAAGAAGATGAACAAGACGAAGCGGGCGCGCTACACGCTCGAATTCAAGATAGAAGCCGTTCGGCTGGTCAAGGCAGGCCAGAGCGTTGCCGCGGTGGCCGCGACGCTGGACGTGCCGACACAATCGATTTCCAACTGGTTCAAAGCTGAACAGGAAGGCAAGCTCGGCGGAGCTGGCACGAAGCCGGTAAGTCCGGAGCAGATGGAGTTGTCGAGACTTCGTGCCGAAGTGGCGCGGCTGAAGATGGAGCGCGACATCCTAAAAAAGGCCTGTGCGTACTTCGCGAAGGACTCAACGTGAAGTACGCCTTCATCGAACGCAATCGCTGTCACTGGCCGATTTCGGTGTTATGCGAAGTGCTGAAAGTCAGCCCCAGCGGCTTTCACCAGCGACGGCAACGCGCCGCTCAGGACAAGCCGCAGCGCAGTCGCGTGGGCGACGATGCACTGCTGGCGCACATCAAGGCGATTCACGCGGAAGTGAAAGGCGAATACGGCTGGCCGCGCATGTGGAAAGAACTGGTTGCGCGCGGCGTACGCGTGAGCAAGGAGCGCGTTCGCAAGCTGATGGCGCAGCACGGCGTGCGTGCCCGGCACAAGCGCAAGTACATCGCGACGACGAACTCGAATCATGGTCTGCCGGTCGCGCCGAATCTGCTCGAGCGCAACTTCACGGCGCTGGCGCCGAATCAGGTCTGGACGAGCGACATCACCTACTTGGCGACGGCTGAAGGCTGGTTGTACCTGGCCGTCAGCCGCTGACGCTCGGGCGTGCCGCCGCGCTTCCACGCACGATAGCCGTTGACGCTCACGCAAAGGACCTCGCACAGCGCCGCAAGCGGGTATTGCCGGCACTGTGTGTCAATTGTGAACGCCGGTCCAAATCCGACACTAAACGACGGCGTTCTGGAATTGAGCGTTTGAAGTGGCCGTGCTTGGAAGATGATGTTTGCGGGGTAGCGACGCTGCGGATGCCTGACGCTTTGCGCGTCGGAGGGAGCCCGTAGGGCGAGTGCAGACGCGCAAAGCGCGTTGAGGGATGACGGCGCGGATCGGTTGCGGTAGAAAGGCACACCGCCGAAGAAACAACCGGCGCGACACCGGTCAAACCGCCAAGTTCACCCCGGGGTCGCGCCACACTGGACACAGGTGCGGGGCCACGGGGCCAAGCACAGGGACACGTGCAGCCGCAGTATTCCACGGCTGGGCGGACCCTGTCGATATCGACCTGCCATCGGCGTTCCACGGGGACCGCCGATGCTGCCCACGGGCCGCTTCTTCCTGTGCGCCCGCTGCCGGGCGCAGGTGTTCATTTGCCGCCGCTGCGATCGAGGCCAGATCTATTGCGCCGGCGGCTGTGCGCAAGCGGCCCGGCGCGCGAGCTTGCGCGAAGCGGCTCAGCGTTACCAGAGTTCTCCCCGCGGGCGTCTTGCCCATGCGCAGCGCGCCCGTCGTTATCGAGCGCGACACAATAAAGTGACGCATCACGGTTCACCTGCGACGGGGCCCAGTGCTCTACTGCCAGCGGACTCGATGCGCGCCGCTGTCACTCACAGTCGTGTCGCGGCATCGGCGCCGGCGACAACGCATTGCCATCGATGCGGCTGCGCCTGTTCGCCATTCGTGCGCCTTGGCCCGTTGCGCCGTCGAGTTCCTCACTGCATCTACCGATTCCGAGGAGGCTCTAAAGGTGACGATTGACGCTGAACTCGAAGCCCATATCCTGCGGCTCTACCACGTCGAGAAGTGGCGCTGCGGCACGATCGCGCAGCAATTGCACGTGCATCGCGGCACCGTCAAACGGGTGCTCGCACAAGCTGGTCTGCCGCGTCATGGACCGGCGCCGCGGCCTTCGATGATCGAGCCATACCTGCCATTCATTCGCCAAACGCTGGAGAAGTATCCCACGCTCACCGCCAGCCGCCTTTACGGCATGGTGCGCGAGCGCGGCTATCAGGGCCGGCCCACGCACTTCCGACATCTGATCTCTCTGCACCGGCCACGCCCGCCTGCCGAAGCGTACCTGCGGCTGCGCACGTTGCCCGGCGAACAGATGCAATGCGACTGGGGGCACTTCGGTCACTTGCATATCGGCCGTGCGCGCCGGCCCTTGATGGCCTTCGTGATGGTGCTCTCGTACTCGCGCGAACTGTATCTGCGCTTTTTCCTCGATGCGCGTATGGAGAACTTCCTGCGCGGCCATATCGGCGCCTTCACGCGCTGGGGCGGCCTCGGTAGGGTCGTCCTCTACGATAACCTGAAGAGCGCCGTCCTTGAACGCCAGGGCGACGCCATTCGTTTCCACCCGACGCTGCTCGCCTTCGCCGTAAGCGATCATTGATCAACGCCCTGTTCCTGCGAGGCTAGACGGGCGACGATTGTGTCCACTTGAACGAGGAGGTGGACGCAATGACAGAGCACAGCGACGATCTGAGGTCACGCCTGGTGACGGGCTTCGAACGCGACGGGCGGCGCCGGCGTTTTGATCCGCAGGCCAAGCATTCGCCGAGCAACCGAATCAGCTCGTCGCGGTCCAGTTGCCCGCCGCTCGCCTGCGTGCGCGCGTAGGTCGTCAACAGAATGCCTTGCGCCGCCCGCAGCGCCGCCGCCGCGCCAGTACGCAGCTCCGCGCCCTCGCCACGGTCGTTCCCGTGGCCGTTCTCGCGCGGTTGGGTCAGGTACCCGAGATTGAGCTGCGAATGCGCATGTTCGCTCGCCAGCTGCGCGCTGATCTGATTCGGCGTGTCGTCGAGGCGCAGCTGGTTGTACCGCTGCCCCTTGATTTCCTTCGTCTTGATGCCGGACAGGTAACGGTTGCCCGGCAGCCGGCCCGTGTGGCTGAACGTCGCCGGCGGATGCGCGCCGTTGCTCAGCACCCCGATGATCACCAACCGGTCCGGATCGCCGCCGACACAACCGAGAAGGACTTCCATGCCGACGCGCGGCAGAAACGATGCCCCAAAATTCGTTCCCGCGAGACTCGTCGCGACGCGAATCGGCGCGCTATCGCCCGCATTGTCGTTGGTGCCCACACCCTGCGCGTGCGCGTGGTCCGCCGGATCGAGGCCGTGAATCCGCACGCCCACGCGGCCGTCCTCGTCGCAGAACACTTCTTCGCCCTCAGCGCCGACGATCGTGCCCGTCAGCAGATGCACGGGCGGCAAGTCCGTTCGCGGATCGTACGCGGGCGCAAGCGGCACGCCGCGGCGCACGCAACTGAACGTGTTCTCGTAACGCGTATCGGCATCCTCCGCGAGCGCGGCCGGTAACGCAGGAGCTGCCTGCGCGAGATTGCGGCTCGCCGCGAATAGCGCCTGCACGCGTTCGTTGAGTCCTTTCGGCAGGTTGTTCCAGACGGCGTGGTCGATCGACGTGATCACGAACTGGCGCTTGTCGTCGAGTTGCTTGTCCCATTCCGGTGCGCCCGTCAGCGTGATCCACGCACCCACGGCAAGATCGCGCACACTGCTGACGCCGTCATAGCGTTCGGCTTCGAACTCGTGCGCGAGCATGCGCGCGCGGGTGAGCCGCTCGTGATCGCTCCAAGAATCGCCCGCGTGCGGGATGTCGATCGCGACGTCGGTCAGCAACTTGGCCAGGTCGTTGCCTGACTCGCCCTGATCGAGACTCGAGCCGACGGTCGATTCGTCTATCCTCGCCTTCTTGTAGTCCCACGACGGCCGGCCTTGCCCGGAACCAGTTGCCGGTGCAGCGCGAACAGCGTGACCGTGTCGCGTTGCTCGGTGCCGCCGTCACGCGGATGCAATCGAACCGTGCCGGCGGGCGCTTGAGGCAGCGACATCGGATCGTCGCAGCATACGAGCGTATGCACCGGCGTTTCGTCGTGAACGTTCTGCATGCGCTTCGCCGGGCCGGCCTTCGCAAACACGGTGATCCCTTCGCGACGCAGCAGGCGACGCACGAAGTACGCGTCCGACTCGTTGACCTGCCGCGTCAATTCGCGGGGCGGATAGCGGTCGGCGCGCAGGTGGGAAAGATCGAATTCGAACGCGCGCGCGAGAGCCGGACTGCGCTGCTGCCACTCGTTGAACAGCGCGATGAGAATGTCGACGACGTTCCGCTTCCGAAACACGCGCGAATTGGTGCGCTTGTCCATCAGCGACAACGCATCGCACACGGTCAACTGGTACACGCAGAGTTCGCCGTCGCTTTGTCCGATCTGGACGTCGCTGATGATCGCGTTCACCATATGCGGTTGTCCGCGGTCGGTCACGAGCCGGATCGATACCGGAATGCCGAGCAACACGCCGGGCGGCAGGTCGTGGCGGGTCGACACGCAGGTCAGACTCCCGCGAATCCCGGACATCAAGCCTTCCTGAACGCTCGCGTGCTGCAGCGCCAGCAGATGGCCGATCGCGGCCTGCGCGGCGCCGAAGTGCAACGCGACCGGACGTTTATTCCAGTCGACCGCCCCCGACGCGAAACCCCGTAGCGTATCGTTCAAATTGGTCACGGAAGACTCTCAGGTTTCTGCTTGGATTCGAATTGGAGGAGCATTGATTCGTGATGTGATTGAGGCGCTCCTCACGGAGCGTTTATTTTATCAAGGCTGAGACAAATGGCGGCCAAATTAACGAAGATTTACCATCGCGCTGACAGCGGATGGTTCTACAACATGGAGTTGACCTGTCAGAGTTAACAGGTCGATTCGGGAAATTGGTCCGCTGAGCATTGGCCGTAGCGCCCCTTGCGTCGAAATGGACCTCGAGAGCGGAGAAATCTCCGCCTACTGGTTCGAATTTTCATGTGTCTTTCAATGAGCGCGCGTGCGGAGTGCTCGATTGCTGATCAAGCAAATCGATCGACAAGAAATTCGTCGCGCGGCAGGCCAGCCATCCACTTTGGGCATCGGCCTCGACCGCTCCACGTTTCGCCCGTCATCGGGTTCCGATATTTCGGCGGAAGTGGGCCACGCCGCTTGTCTGGCGAGCGAAGGCGAGTCCATTGCGGAAAGATCTGGTCTGGCCGAATTTCGTACTTCAAGACAGCCCCTCGAATCTCCGAAAGTACCGCAGAGATTTCACGCTCTCTAGCTACTTCGGCCTCCTTATTGAGTGCATCGAGTTGAGCTTTCAGTTCTTCGTAAGTTGCCACAATTTCTCTCCAATAGAATTACGTTTAGACGCACGCATCCGAGCGCCGTGCGACGTCAGGGGCGGGTGTTGTGTGCCAGGCATGCGACAACACGGTGTGAATAAAAAGGCGATCGTCGATACCAACGATCGCAAAACCGCCTGCACCGAGGCAGATCGGAGGGCAGCAGGCGGTGGTCAATTCGAGCCGATCAACTACGATTCGCGTATCTGGGCCGCCCGCCTGCATAGAAACGAGCGGGACAGGAATCGTGGAATCACTCTGAGGCACCCATCAGGAGACGACCACGTTCGATGCGGTCGGCCGCAGCGGTGGGTAACACGGGCGCTTTTCGATGAGGATGAAGCGCGAGTGCTGCGAGGGGCACCGACTAAGCCTCGAGCGCTCAAGGCGAGTCGCTCGGATGCACTGGCAATCGCCGCTGATCTGAAGGTGCAGCAACTCCAATGTTGCCGTAGAATAACGTCAGCCATGGTGGTTCTCTCAATGTGTACGCCTAGGTCAGGCCGCGTCGAGTGTTGGCGCACTCAACACGGCCGTTCTGTTTCTGCAACTTTGTTGACGGCATGTGGTGTTGGCGCACCCAATGCGGTCATTTTTTGGCTAGCCCCTCCTTTCTTCCTCGAGCCTGGTTCAAACCTAATGCATGACCGCTACGGCCAGCAAACACACCTCGAACCGCATAAGTGCGCCCTCCCCCCATCGGTACGTCGACTCCGATGCATGAGCGCATAGGTGCGCAGCAGATCTCAAATTGCTCTTCCACCGCTCAGACGGCATGTCACTGTGGCGTCCATGTCGCACTTGGCGCGAAGTCTACTCCGTCAACGCATCAGAATCGCGCCAGTGCAGCCACGTCATCCCTTCAGTTTCACCCACACTTTGTCACGCAGCGACATTGCTGCTGGCGAGCAGATCTTCATCGGCTTCAATCGCTTCCTAAATTCCGCCGGTGGGTTGATGGTCGGATCCTTCTGCAGTTCAGCAGTCAGGAATTGAGTCGATCCAATGATCGCATCGTGGTATCGATTAAAATTTGACGCCTCAGCGATATTTCTTGGCTCCATCATCCAGTCGATGAATTTGTATGCGTTGGTACGATTCTTTGCCGCCGCTGGTATGACGAAATTATCAACGTACTCGTGCACGCCTTCTTTCGGGTACATGAACACGATCATCGGAAGGACCTTGTGGTACTTCGCGGCGTCGGCGGACCAATCGTGATTAAGAACCACTTGTTTTGATTGGAATCGCTCGACGACTCCATCATTCGCATACGCGAGAAGATAAGGCTTCTGCTTCAACAGGACGCTGAGCACACGTTTTGCATCTTGGGGATTTTCCGAACACTCGTCTTGGCCGAGATACCAAGATGCCGCCATATACAACTCTTCCTGCACGTTCAGCGCGACAATCTTGCCCTTCAAGTATTCCGGCGGCTCAAAGAACGTTTTCCATGAGTCTGGCAATACCCCGCCTGGCACGCGTGACGTGTCGTAGACCAGACCGGTAGTGATGACTTGATAGGGCATCCCATAGTCGCGATTCGTATCGCCGACCGGATGAGCGTAATCCGGCCGGATGTTCTTGCTATTGGGCAACTTCGCTTTGTCGAGCTTCTCGAGCAGTTGTTGCTTGCTTAGCATTGCGACGTACAAATCAGACACGATCACGACGTCATAGTCGCTTCCGCCCGCCTTCATTTTCGTCGTAACGGCCGCGTCGCTGTCATACGCGGTCAGCGTGACGTTGATCCCTGTCTCCTTCTTGAACTTCTTCAACAGCTCAAGCGGGTAATAGCCGGGCCAATTCCCAAAGCGCAGCTCCTCCTGCGCGTGGGCGGGTTGAAGTGTAAAGACGACAGCCAATGCGAGGGGCGCTGCAAACTTCATACCGCATTCTCCAAAATTGAGAGTTGTCTTTCACGGCCGGTAGCCCTCGACAACCACACCGACAGTAACGTGACCGCGAACGAAACGACAAATACAATTGTCGCGAGCGCATTCACGTTCGGCTTAACGCCTCGGGTGATGAGACCGTAGATATACATTGGCAGGGTTGTCGTTGCAGTACCCGACAGAAAGTACGTTGTCACGAAGTCGTCGATCGAAACGAGAAATGCGAGTGCAAATCCAGCAGCAACGCCAGTTCTGATGAATGGCCAGACAATGTGATGAAATACTTGCCGCGGGGAAGCGCCGAGGTCAGCGGCTGCTTCGAGATACGCACGATCGATCCTCGACAGTGATGTACGAATCGGCAGATATGCAAACGGCAGACAGAAAACGGTGTGCCCGAACACGATTGTCCAGAAATTTAGTTTTACTGACGCGATCGAGAAAACAATCAGTGTACCGATCGCCAGCACTATTTCCGGGATAAGCAACGGTGCTGCGATCAGTCCAGCAGTGATTCCCGCTCCTGGTTGCCTCTGCCGTGAGAGAAATAGCGCGGCTGGCAGCGCGACTAGACAAGACATTCCGGCAGCGAGCGTAGCAATCAAGAACGAGGTTCGAGCGGCACGTAATGCGGCGGTGTCGCGAAGCACGATCTCGTAGCCGTTCAATCCGAAGCCCTGCCATACAGTTGCCGACCCCCCACTATTGAAACTGAGGGCCACGAGCACTGCTATCGGCGCGTACAAGAAGATAAAGAACACTGCCGCACCCAGTCGCAGGCCTGGAAAGATGCGCACATCACGCATGGGCCTCTCCTGCGCAACCTTTGACGATGAAATACTTGATCAACACGCCGATCAGTACGAATGCGCACATTGCAATCGACAGGGCGGCTCCAAGAGGCCAGTTATGCGCATCACCGAACTGCAGATTGATCAGGTTGCCGAGCATCATAGATTTCGCGCCGCCGAGCATGTCCGGAATGAGGTAAGCACCTAGCGACGGGACGAATACCAAAGCGCATCCGGAGACAATGCCACGCTTCGCAGTAGGAACGATGACGTCCGTCACGATCGTCCATGGGGTTGCACCGAGATCTGCGGCAGCATCAACGGTGTCCCAATTCATTTGCTCTAGGCTCGTAAATATAGGTAGAACCATGAAAGGGATGAAGGCGTACACTAGGCCAATTACGGTTGCGGCATCCGTGTACAAAATCGACGGCATACTGATTCCGAATAGTCCGTCGCTCACACTCGTGAGGACACCACCGTTCCGCAACAGCAGGATCCACGCGTACAGGCGGACAACTAGACTTGTCCAGAACGGTACCGTGATGATCAGAAGGAGTCTGGTGCGGCGCCGCGCAGGCTGCATTGCGACATACAGTGCTGCGGGAAAGCCTAGCGCCAAACAGCCCACGGTTGCGATTCCGGAGAGCGTCAAAGTACGCAGCACGATGGCTGCATAACCAACATTCAGCGCCCACGTCCCATCGAGATCTTGGTCATAAAGAAGCCGCACGTATGCTTCGGTACTAAACCTACCCCAACGTATGCCTCCCCATTCTTGTGGGCTCGACAGCGAACCAAGGGCGATCACGCTCATGGGAAGAACGACACCGGCCAAGACCACGAGCACGACAGGAATGATGTTCCAACGGCGCGACGTCTCGAAGCTAGCCCCGCTCGGGTGCACAATGGCTGTTCCGATAGTATTGCGGCGGAGACCCAAAGCTCCGGCTAGATGCAATGTCATAAGTTTGGCCAGTTGCTGTTCTGTTGCGTTCTCTCATACGCCCAGCTTTTTGCCAGTGCGCTTATATTCTGTTCTGATGTCGCAGTGCGTACTTTTAGCTTTTCCCGGAGAATAGTCAATAGGCAGAGGATGTCAACCATAGGCATTTCGCGACAAATCTGATAATTTTATTGTGCGAACTGACACTATATATTGGTGCAAATAGCTTTTTCTGGATGAGTCTTGACATGGCAACTACTGAGATCGAAC